>JBAYGT010000006.1:0-130293 GCA_041666525.1 Negativicutes bacterium | reverse complement strand
GGATGAGTATGTAACTTGGTTCAACAACAGCAGAATTCACGGGTCGCTGAATTATCTAACACCGGCTGAATTCAGATCATTGTCCTTATAATTTTTGTATCATTAAGCGTTGACGATCCAGTAGAAGTTATCGCACTGTCACGGTTTTCCCGCTCCAAAAACCGGCTTTGGCGCGAATAAAAGTCATAGACAAACGCACTCATTAATAAAATCAGCACAATCATAACGCTGATTATCAAACGATATTTTATCGACATATTACTCCATCCACTCATGGCAACCTCACTATACAGCATACAGTGTCAAAGCTGTTTAGATTATTATAACCACCATTATACACTGTAGCCGCCGCTAATAAAAGCAGATTATTCATCTTAAAAGCCATATTATAAAACACATAAAAGAGCATCGGAAATTATCCAACACTCTTTATCTTTCATTAATTATTCTCTTTAACTATTTTATTAAACCGTCCTCTAAACCGTCTTCCCGACATTAAACATTCGCATTATCGGTAGTGCCAATGCGCCTCTTAATTCCGCACCTTCGCTCACCGGTGAAAACAGCACCCGATTTTGCACGTTCATTGATTTCAGGCGCCTGTTAATGACCGGCTGCAATTCATCCCGAAAATCGCATACTGGCCCGCCGATAACAATAGCGCTTGGATCAAGCAGATTTATGATATTGCGGATACCCCACCAAAGCTGTTCGACGTAATTATTCAACAATTTGACCGCGGTGTCGTCCGCGCATTTCAGCCGCTCGGCCAACTCGACATGTGAGCTGATTTTTTTTGTAGTCAGGGCATTATAATCTTTGAGAAGATTAGTAACCGAAACATAACTTTCCCAACAACCGGTGCGGCCGCAAACACACTTCCGGCCATCACCTACAACCGCCATGTGCGCAACATTTCCGGCCATACCATATTCACCGGCGTAATGTGCACCGTTTAGAAACATCTGCGCATCAACTGCCTGCGCGATTGAGACAAATATTACGTTATTACTATCCGGCCGCAATTCCTTTATCGCCGCAAGCGCAATTGACGTTGCAACATTCTCGAAATACAGGGGAATTTCCTGCCCCTTATATTCAAAAACCAATCCCGGAAACAAGTCACCGTGCTGGAGTTTCTGTTGTTCATATTCGTCGAGCCAGGGTGAAATAACACCCACACCGCAAATTTTTCCACCTGGAATGGCAAGAGCATCCAGAATACGGGTAGCGTTTTCTTTAACAACTTGCGTTGCTGTTTCAACGTCAATTCCGATTGGCACAACAAACGATTCCTGATGCACGATATTGAAGTTTAAATCACATAATCCGAAATATGCACGACCACTTGAAACAACGATTCCGGCAGCATAAAAAGTATCTGCGGCAAATTTCAGCACCATTGGCCGCCGGCCGCCACTAGACTTGCCGAGTCGCTCTTCAACTACCAGATTGCGTTCAATAAGATTGTTTACAATGGTATTAATCAATGTCAAACTCAAATTGGTTTCATACGCCAATGATTTTTTGGTAGTTTCTTTATTGGAGCGAATACACTCCAACACCTTCTTGACATTTGCATCTCGCATTGTTTCGTGGTTAATATTTTCTACAACAAACATTTTATACATCCTTATTACTTTTTTTAGTCCGGTTATTATAAGCCGTGTGTTAAAACAAATCAAGCTTTTTATTTTCGACGTTTAAAAAGATTTACCACAAGCGGTTATGCTTGTGGTAAATCTTTTTAAACTATTAAATTATAATTCAACTTAACTACCGCAATATTTAATCCTCAAACGGTTTGCTGTGCACTACCAATTCGCTATGTTTGTTGCCATAGGAAGCATAAATTATCGTACCGATCAACGACCAGACAACAAAGCGCACCCAGGTAACCCATACCAATTGTGTCGCAAAGAATATGCACATCAAAATCGCCGCGCCGGCGATAACCCAAACGAATGGACATCTGAAACTGCGTTTTAGCTCCGGACGTTTTATCCGCAGTATCAGCACCGCGATTGAAGTCGTGATAAATGCAAAGTAAGTGCCGATATTGGACATTTCGATAATCTCATTAATCGGCGCAAAGCCGGCGATCAGCGCAATAAAGATACCCGTCATCCAAGTCATAACGAACGGAGTCTGATGTTTTTTGTGCAACCGGCAAAGTTTGTGCGGAATCAAACCATCCCGTGACATCGCGAAAAAGATTCGTGACTGTCCGTACAGCGTCGCCAAAATTATCGAGGTGAGCGCAAAAACAACGCCGACACCCAGTATCGCCGCACCCCAGCGATAACCTAAATGCGCAAGTGCATACGCCACAGGATCGGCCGTATTCAGCTGATCATACGGGACCACTCCGGTCAAGACCAGCGAAACTATGACATACAACGTCGAACAAACTATCAACGTGCCAATAATTCCGATTGGCAGGGATTTTTTGGCATCAATACATTCTTCCGCAGAGGTTGAAACGGTATCAAAACCCAAATAAGCAAAAAACACTATTGAAGCGGCTGTAATTACACCCTTCACGCCAAACGGCATAAACGGAATCCAGTTTTTCGGATCAACATTTGGTCCGGCAATAATAATAAAAAACAATACCACGCAAATTTTGATAATTACCATGAAGTTATTGGCACGGGCGCTTTCTTTTACCCCGCGTGCCATCAGCCAGGTCATCGCCAGAACGATAAACATTGCCGGCAAATCCACTCCGCCGCCCGGAGTGCTGCCATCAAAATTCGGGCCGTTCGACAACCATGGCGGCAAAGCCAGTTTGTCATTAAGACTGGCAAAAACCCCGCGGATATAAGCCGACCAACCAACCGCTACTGCCGCCAGACTGACCGCATACTCCAGAATCAAATTCCAGCCAACCAGCCAGGCAATGTACTCGCCAATGGTGTAATAGGCATAAGTGTACGAACTTCCGGCTGCCGGAACCATCGACGCCAACTCTGCGTAACTCATCGCCGCACAGGCCGCAGCAATTCCCGCCAAAATGAACGCAACCGAAACCGCCGGTCCGCCGTGTGTTGCCGCCTCGATTCCGGTAAGCACGAATATACCGGTCCCAAGTGTCGATCCGACACCGAGAGCTATCAAGTCAAATGATCCGAGCGTTTTCGGAAGTTTCATTTCATTTCCTAACAACGACAAATCTTTCCTTCGAAAATACGACATTTGAGCTCCTTTCTTACACCTCTTGAAAAAATTAAACAAAAAAACGAATGCTTAACAATACTGCACTCGTTTAAATTTTAGTATAATACGCTCCCTAGCTCTTTTATTGGTCTTTAGTTTACCTATTAGCCGGCACAAAGTCAAGCGCTTTTTGCTTTTTCAGGATTTTTTTGCGCGCTCTCCAGTCAGGCAGTAACTGCTCAAGCAGCCGATAAAAACCGGCGCCATGGTTGAGTTCGCGAATGTGGCACAGCTCATGGATAATTATTAACTCCAATGCCCGCTTCGGATAACGTATAAGTTTTTCGTTGAGCATTACCCGATGTGTACGCCTTGAATATGAGCCCCACCGCCCGGTTGCCGGTTTAATTGCCAGCGTTGGTTTTTGTGGCGAAAATAATTCGCCGATACTTAACCAAATGTTATCAAATGCATCACGGATAATCCGCTGTGCATACGACGCAAAATAATCATCCAATAGTCCGGTCGCTTGTTTCGAATCCGGACAATAAACAGTAATCTCTGTTTGTTCGGCAATTACCAGCGGACTGCCCGGCCGGATGCTCAATAGATATTGCCCGTCTTGCACCCTGATCATTTGGCCATCGCAATACCCACGGTCACTATTGTTGCTATCGATATTGATCCGGCGGATATGTTTTTCAATCCAGCCACGGCGCTTTTCCAGAAACTCCACTGCATATTGTTGCGGCACTTTCAGCGGAATAGTTACCCGAACTGATCCACTGCCGGTAACCCTTAATGTAAGATGTTTTACAGATTTTCTTACAAATTCTACCGGATAATCACAATGTTGATTAGCAGTCATTTTTCGCCAACTTCTGCAAGGTTTTTATTTGCCGTTCTTTTTCCCTGGGCTTAATTTTGGCGGCTAAAATTGCGTCAATCATGTCCATCTCACTTAACTGTTTTTTATAATTATATATTCACAAAGCACAAACTTCTACAACCACTGTCCGCTTTTTTGTTTTTCTATGCAAAAAATTCCGTTAAACATTCCGTCGGGTCACCGCGCGAAATAATCGCGAGATTGGATAATGCCCGCGACGCGGCAACATATAACAATCGTCTGTCGATACTATCGTTTGAATCATAATTTTTGGCGCTGGCATTGGAAATTATCACTGCGTCAAATTCTAGCCCCTTGGCATTCGGTGTAGACACAAGTGTAACACCCTCTACAAAACGATCTTGCGTACCTTTAATATAATTTATCTCCGGTGGGCCTCCTGGCTTGATCAACTCCAAATATAACGTATCGCTTTCGCTCTTATACTTTGGAATTATCGCAATAGTTTTGCAGCCCTTGGCACGATATTTTTCGACGTATTCAAGAATTTTTGCGCCGATACTCTGTTCATCCGGCAACCGGCAGAAATCCACCTGCTCGTTGTTGTCAAAAACTGCTTCAATCGCGGTTCCGGCAATCGCATTGCAGACGCGGGTTATTGCCGCCGTCGAGCGATAGCATTTATTTAGTATATGCGGCTCGACATACGACAGACTGAAATGATCGCGGATATAGTCTAAACCACGCCATTCGTTCGCGTTGCGATAGTTGAATATTCCTTGATTTTCGTCGCCGGCAATAGTAAATAACTGATTTTTACTCATCAGGCACAGCAAATACATCTCCAGCTCACTAATGTCCTGCACTTCATCGATAACAATATTTTCATAACGCCTGTACCATTTGCAGTCACTAAACAAACTAAGCGCCAACACCGCACATAACTGGGTGTCCTCACGCGCCAGCCGCCGGCGGTTAAGATTGTAGTCCTTATACTTGATGTAGCGTTCGTGTTGCGGCTGTGTCACTTTGATAGAATTCAACAATTGCCGGTACAGTTTGGTAACGTCTCTAATCTCCAGGTTTTTTCGAGCCCGTTCCAATTCATCTATTGCCAGAAGCTCGACATTTGTTCCGCCGGTATCGCGAGCGTATTGCGACAACGTTGCCTGATAGTCCGCACGCAATTCCGCCAGTTCAGCCCGTAAATCAACAAGAAATTGCTGATAAGCCAGCCGCGAAATATTGTTGAAACGTCCAATACAAACGGCATCGATTAATTTTTCCAACCGCCCGCCCAGCCGTTCGAGTAATATTTGCAAAGCTCTTTCAAGCTGTATCGAAGCAGCAACACGGGCGAGTAGTGCAAGATAGCTCGTTAAAGTCGTGGTTACAAAGTAGTTATACGCTTTGATTATATCGTCAATCGCTTTTTTGCCGTTAAAATATTTGTATCCTTCCAGATAATCCTTGTCCGGAGCAACGTTATGGTTAATGACTTCCAACTCGTAATCATAGATTTCGAACCGTGGCTTTATCGCCCATAATTCATCCCATACCGAGCTGGCAATCTCGGTCGTTGTCATCGCAGCAATGCGTTCGATCTCTAATTCCGGAATGATTTTTGCCAAATAGTTGCGAAATATCGGGTTAGGCAGCACTAGCAAGCAGTCTTCGACATTCAGTTTTCCGTCATACAGCAGATAAGACAGTCGATGCAGCACCACCGAAGTTTTCCCAGAACCGGCAACTCCCTGAATCTTGATGCTGGTATTCAGCGGACGCCGGATTATTGTGTTCTGATTTTCCTGAATCGTGCTGATAATGTCTTTTAGATGCGTACCGGCATTGCGTTTTAATAATGCCGCCAGATTTTCGTCATAGTGTTCTTCGCTAATCGCCGCGTCAAAAACATCGTTGTATCCAAGAAAACGGCTATCGCTTATATCAAAGCGTCGTTTTAACTCGACGCTTACCTGCTTTTCACCTAATGATACCCCGCGCAGGTGTTTAGAATAAAACAAGTTGGCTATTGGTTTGCGCCAGTCGGTGACATAATAACGGTCACCCTCTTCAATCTGCATGACCTTGCCGATATAAATCGTTTCGCGCTGTTTTTCTTCGTCATGATAATCCATACGGGCAAAGTACGGTTCCGAAAATGCCGCAGTCAGTTTTTTCAACTGCCGCGTATTATTCTGACTGCTCACCCGATGCAACGCTATTTCATGATGGCTGTCAATGCTAATTCTTTTATTGACAATTATTTCTAACTCCTCGCCTTGTCGGCGAACAACTTCCAATACTTCATCAAAATATTTCTGTTCCTGTGCCAAATCTGTCTTTTGATTTTCTTGCTGCATTCTGCCTCCTGCCTTTCCGCGGTTTGCGGCTATTCATTTTCAACGTCACCGGCATTACGCGTAAAACCTCTCCCTTCCTGCGCAATGCAAAACGCCGCAGACAGGGCTTTACCCCCTGTCTGCGGTTGGTATTAGCGATAAGAAACATGAACAAAGTCAGTGGTTTCTGTTTTTCAGATGCTAATTATATCAATAGCTATTCGAACTATGCAAGTATTACCACTTTAAAATTTTCCATAGGCATTTTTCCAATTGTCCGTACAAGCCAGAAATTCAGCATAACCATGTTCACGGATAAATTCCAACGCCTGGTGGTATTTTTTGTATTTATAACCTGTATGTGCCAGCAAGTCATTAATCAATGAACAATTATGATATTGCTCACAATCGGCACAGGTAGCCAGGTTTTTGCCAATGCAACAACGCTTGATCACGCATTTTGCTTTGGAAAAATCGCGTCCGCCGCTATCGTAGCCAAGTTTACAACCCTTACAGCTACCACCGGTAAAAGCCTTGCAGGTTCTGCAATATGCGCCGCAACAACCTATGTATTCTTTACTCATCTTTCTGGCTCCCGATTTATTTCAGCAAAAATCAGATCTACTATTACCATCATTGTTGACCGCGGCGTGACGTCGTAACCATGAATTGTGCTTTTGTTTAATACAACCGTCGGAGCGCTGTGCGCAAGCGCAACCAGCCGGGAATTAGAATTGGCAGTAATCGCTGCAAACGCGATATTCCTCGCCGCCAGACTCTCTGCTGCAGTAACCAGTGTCCGGGTATTGCCGCTCGATGAAAAAAATACACAATATTCACCATGCCGGGCATTAGCCGCTAGCAAATCCACCATGTGCGAATCATAGGCTCCAATCGCGTTAATTCCGGTTTGCGAAAGTAATTGTACAAAATATTCGGCAACAGTTTTTGACAACCCATGCGCGAAAACATATACCCGGCTTGCCGCAACAATCCGGTCGGCAATAAGTTTATAATCACCGATTTTTTCTTCCTGAAACAACTGTTCTAACGCTTGACACAGCTGCCCGGCGGAATCTCCATACACAAGCTGTTTATCACACAACTGTTTTAGCAGATATTTAAACTCCGAAAATCCCGCGCAACCGATTTTGTGACACATCCGGATAATCGTGGTAGTGCTGACTCCGGCGGTTTCTGCAAGTTGAGTAAGATTATAGCCGCTGCACTTCTCCAACGCAGCGTCGATATGGCAAAAAACATACCGCTCTGATTCGCTGAGCTGTTTCTGTTTGTCGGCAAACCGCTCCATCAACCGTCCCATTTTTTGCCTCCTGCTATCGGCTGGCAACCTGCCGTTTCCAATCTTTGTATAATTATACCATTTTTGTATGAGACTTCCGCACCGTTTGGTGTAATAATATCATTATCGTATTATTTTGAAGGAGCGCAAGATGAATCTAGCTACAGTCACTAATGAAAACCTGATATTTTTGGACGCCGATTGGCAGACCAAACAGGCCGTCATCGAAAACATCGCACAAGCCTTTTTTGATAACGGTATTTTAACCGACAAACAGGCCTATATTACCGCCGTTTTCGAACGCGAAGCAATCGGTGAAACCGGACTGGAGCGCGGGCTGGCAATTCCGCACGGCAAATCGACAGCCGTAGCTAAAGCGGCTTTCGCGGTCGCACGGTTGAAAACTCCGCTTGCCGAATGGGAAAGCATCGACCCGGATAACAAAGTGCAACTGGTTTTCATGCTGGCAATTCCGCAATCCGAAGCTGGTGGCGCACACATAGATATTCTGGCAGCGCTCAGCACCCAACTGTTAGATGAAGATTTTTGTGCAGCGCTCATGCACGCCGGATCTCCTGAACAAGCAATGACAATTTTATCGGCGCAGACTTCCGAAAAACAACAACCGCTAGCTGCCGATCCGGCAAAAACTACGATTTTGGCAATAACAGCCTGTGCCGCCGGCGTGGCACATACTTATATGGCTGCTGAAGCGCTGGAAAAAGCCGGACGCGCTAAAGGTATCCGCGTAGTCGTAGAAAAACAGGGCGCTAACGGTATCGAAGATCCAATTTCGGCAGCTGATATCCGGGCGGCCTCGGCAATAATCTTCGCAACCGACATCGCCCCGAAAAACACCGCCCGTTTCAACGGCCTGCCGTTCGTCCGCACCCGCGTGGCTGAGCCGCTGCGCAATGCCGCCGCGCTGCTCGAAAAAGCTATTAACAATCCGGATGGCACTGTCAACGAAACCAGTCAGGCCGGTTCGTCCGCGTCACAAGACGACGGGTTTTGGCAGGGTCTTGGCAAAGCAATATTGACCGGTATTTCTTATATGATTCCGGTTATTGTCTCCGCCGGTATTATGATCGGCCTTTCCAAACTGCTGGCACTGCCCTACGGGCTTTCCACCGAAATTGCCAAGCCGGAGTACGCGCAAAATCCGGATGGCTTTATCCGCTTATTATATTTTTCCGGTATGTTCGGTGATATGATTTTCAAATTCATGTACCCGGTGTTTGCCGGATTTATGGCAATGGCAATCGCCGACCGTCCGGGCTTTATCGCCGGTTTTGCCGGCGGCGCGTTTGCAGCCGGTTTACATTATGTCTTTTGGGGAATCAAAGGCGGCATTCCTTCCGGTTTCCTCGGCGCGCTGATTTTGGCGATGGTCGCCGGCTACAGTGCACGCTGGCTCAATCGCAATGTCAAACTGAGCAAGAATCTGTTGCCAATGAAACCGATGTTAATCGTTCCGGCGCTTAGCATCGTTTCAGTGTTCTTAGTAAATCTGTATTTTGTCGATCCGGTATTTGGCGCAATTAATCTTTGGCTGCGCGAACTGATTATGTCCACTAAAGGCGCCGGCGGTTTTATCCTGCCGACCGTAATTGCTGCCGCCACTGCATTTGACCTGGGTGGACCGGTCAACAAAGCCGCCGGTGCAATTGCTATCGGTCTGGCCGCTGATAAAATCTACCCGCTTACCGCACGGGTGCTGGCAATCGTCATTCCGCCCATCGGCCTCGGTTTGGCAACCCTGATCGACAAATATGTGGTTCGCCGCCGGGTATTTAACAAAGATCTTCGTGTTGTCGGCAACACATCGTTATTATTGGGTTTTTTGGCAATCAGTGAAGGTGGTATACCGTTCATGCTCGCCAACCCGCTGATCACCATTCCGATTAACGTTATTGGCGCCATTATCGGCGCAAATGTCGCAGTCGCTTTTGGCGCCGTGCAGTGGTTCCCGTTACCGGCAATTTGGGGCTGGCCGCTCGTGGAAAACTTTCCGGCTTACGCACTTGGTTTAATCTCCGGAGTACTGGTCATTGCCTTTGGCAATATTTTTGTCCGCTATTATTTGCTGAAAAAAAATCCGGACGGAGAACTTGAATGATGCCAAGAACTGTTCATGTCGTTCCGCACTCCCACTGGGATCGCGAGTGGTATTTTACAATTGAAGATTCTAACGTTTTATTGGTCGAAAATCTTGATTTTCTGATCGAATTGCTCGAAACCAGTCCGGACTTTCCGGCTTATACTTTCGACGGCCAGGTATCGGTTATTGACGAGTATTTGAAAATCCGTCCCGAGAATCGGGAACGGCTCGAAACTCTGATAAAAAACCAGCAGCTGCTGATTGGCCCCTGGTACACCCAAACTGACACCCTACTGGTAGGTATCGAATCAATTATCCGTAATTTATTGTACGGAATCCGGCGCGCAAAACAATATGGCAACTGCATGAACATCGGCTACCTGCCGGATGTTTTTGGCCAGAACGCTTATCTGCCTTCGCTATTTTGCGACTGTGGTTTGGAATATTCCGTTTTTCAACGCGGCGTCTATAATGATCAGATCAAAACCAGTTTGAATTTCTTCTGGCGCTCGCCGGATGATTATAGTATCAAAACCAATAATATTTACCTGGGCTACGGGCCGGGAAAATTTATTCAACAAGACGGAAAATATCTGGATGAAAAACTTCGGCCGCTATTGGCAAAACTTGCCTCCTTCGAACCAACCGACGCGCCGTTGCTGTTACCGTCCGGCGGCGATCAGATGCTGGTGCGTCCCGAACTACCACAGGTAGTTAATACATTGAACACTCATTCCACAGATTATCAGTTTCTGCTTTCCACTTATGAACAATACCTGGAACAAGCCTGGAACAAAAAAACTGATGCCACGACAATAACAGGTGAACTAATCGCAGAAGAAAAATCACGCGTTCATCATACCATTGGCAGCCAACGTGTTGATATCAAGCAAAAAAATAGCGCGCTGGAACATAAGCTAACACACGAACTCGAACCATTGGCAACAATTGCCGTACAACTCGGTTTGAAGTACCCGCATACCTGGCTGGATTCAATCTGGACCCAGCTATTCGATGTTCATGCTCACGACAGCATCGGCGGCTGTAATTCCGATGAAACCAACCAGACGATTATTGACCGGTTAGATAAACTAAGCAACATCACGGACAGCCTGCTCAACGTACTAAAGAAACAAATTAGCCGCGCCATCGCAAGCACTTACGGAAAAACCAATATTCTAACGCTGTTCAACTTGGCTCCAGCCAAACCGCTTGCGATTCATAACGCTGTGGTTTTCAGCAGTACTCCGGATATTGAGCTCAAAGATTTCGCAGGCAGCACAATAGAATTCTCAATAATAAACCAACAACAGTTAAGCGGCGGAACAGTGGTCGCAGTGACCGCAGCCGGTGAACAAGTAACGGCTGCACCCGATTATTACCGCAACGAACTACTAATCAAAACTCAATTGCCCAACTTCGGCTATACAGCGTTAGAGATAATAGAGTTATCGTGTGACGAGACGATGTCAAGTAAAAATGAGTTGTCAAGTAGTCAAGTGGTTCGACGCGCGGCAACTTGTACGATTATCGAAAACACCAATCTGGCGTTGGAATTGTGCGCCGGACGGCTTAAATTAACGCACAGAGCATCCGGCAGAATTTTTGACAACCTGCTGATATTCGAAGACAGCGCCGATGCCGGAGATTCTTATGATTATTCACCGCTGGCAAATGGCCGGACATTACTTTTTGACCAATGCGAACTAATAACCCAAGAAATTCACGAGCATACGCAAATTCTGCTAGTGAAACAGCTGCTGTCTGTGCCTGCCGGGTTGTCCGCACGGACTGCCGGCGATTGCACAATCAGTATTGAGGTGTTGAGCACGCTTGAGCTGCGCGCCGGCGAAAAATTCTTGCGCGTTAGCCATCAGCTGACTAATAGCGCTTGCGATCATCGGTTGCGCGTATTATTGCCGGCTTTGAGCGCGGAAACATCATTTGCCGATCAGGGGTTTTCGTTGATCACCCGGGCTGCGGAAAATCCACGGCTAGGCGACTGGCACGAGAACAAATTTGCCGAAGCTCCAGTCGCAATTTATCCGTTCCAGTCCATCTGCGGAACAGGCGACGAAACAGCAACTTTTGCCGTTTTTGCCAACGGCCTGAAAGAATATCAATTGCTCGGCGATGAGCGGCGGCTGGCACTCACTCTGTTTCGTTCAGTAGGCCTGCTTGGCCGCGACGATTTGCTTTGGCGTCCCGGACGGGCATCAGGCATCAACAACAAAGTTGTCGAAACTCCGGATGCACAACTATGCAAGCCGCTATCCTTCGAATATGCCCTGCTTTTTGACCAAACCAGTTCGGAATCCGAATTATTCACGGAAAAAGAACACTATCTCAACCAAACATTGTCTTACCAAACCCAGACGCTAAACAGTTTCGAGGAGCGACTCGACCGGTTCATGTTGCCACAACCCATCGACTCGGCGCCGCACCATTTTTCGCTATTGGAACTCGGCAACGATAGTGTTTTCGTCAGCGCCCTGAAATGCGGTTATGACAACAATACCATTATCCTGCGACTTTATAATCCGACGGCGATCCCGCAAACTGCCGGACTTGCTGCGCCGTTGTTTTCGATTTCAGTCACTAATCTGACCGAATTGCAAACGCGGCCGTTTGACCAGCTGGTTCCGGCACGCGGTTATGTAACATTGCGATTAACTCACGAACAGGAAGGTAATAATGCTTAAAACGAAAATAGAATTCTATCTCAAATCCATCTATGGTGAAACATATTCTGAAAGCCAAACCGAGCAGATTATGGCTCTGCTAAACCGCTACGAAAAAACAAAACCGGCAGTATCCAGCCGTCCGGATGCAAAAACTGCTTACCTGATTACTTACGGCGACAGCATCAGTGAAGCAGCCGCCACGCCTCTGGCGACCCTGAACAAGTTTTTGCAGGAACAGGTCGGACAGGCAATAACTGATGTTCACCTGTTGCCAATGTTTCCTTACACCTCGGACGATGGTTTTTCCGTTACCGACTATCGCGCCATTGATCCGAAGTTAGGCAGTTGGGATGATATAAGCACGCTGTCCGCTGATTATCGGCTGATGTTTGATTTCGTTGCCAACCATGTTTCTAAATCAAGCGTCTGGTTTCAAAAATACTTAGCAGGTGAACAACCTTATACTGAATATTTCATTAAATGCGACCCGAATTTTGATGCCAGCGTAGTCGTCCGACCGCGTACTTCGCCATTGTTTCACGAATACAATGGCAACAACGGCAAAACAACTGCCTGGACAACTTTCAGCGAAGATCAGGTTGATGTTAACTTCGGTTCGTTTCCCCTACTGCTGGAAATGTGCGATATTCTGCTTGATTATTTGCACCGCGGCGGGACGAGCATCCGACTTGACGCGATCGGTTTTATCTGGAAACAATCCGCTACAACTTGTCTGCACTTGCCACAGGCCCATGCAATCGTCAAACTCTGGCGCGCTATCACCGAGCACTTCAACCGCGGCGCACAATTAATCACCGAAACCAACGTTCCTCATCCCGAAAATATCAGCTACTACGGCGACGGCAACGACGAAGCACACATGGTCTACCAATTCGCACTGCCACCGTTGGTGTTGCACACACTAAGCACTCATGCTGCTACAAAACTGAGTAGTTGGGCCCAAACCATCAGCCGCGTGTCCGACAGCGCGACTTGGTTCAATTTTCTCGCCAGCCACGACGGCATCGGTATGCGACCGAGTGAAGGCATCCTCACCGATGCCGAGCGCCAATACCTGGTGGACAAAGTAGTAGAGAATGGCGGAAAAATATCTTTCAAAAACAACCCCGATGGCAGCCAGACTGTTTATGAACTGAATATCAATTACTTTGACGCACTCATCAACAAAGCCGAGGACCGCGATATGGAACAGCAATGTCGCAAATTCCTCGCCGCCCAATTTATTCTGTTGTCGATGATCGGCGTACCGGCGATTTATATTCATTCATTGCTCGGCTCACGCAACGACTACGAGGGTTTGACACAATCCGGCATCAACCGCCGGATTAACCGTGAGAAACTGGAATATTCGAAATTGGTTGGACAAATTGCCGTTGACTACACCCGGAAAACTATCTTTGAAACGCTGAAACAGCTTTTAACAAAACGCAGCGAGCAACCGGCTTTTTCACCGTATGGCACACAAATCGTAATCGACTGCGGCGCAGATTTTTTTGTATTGAAACGTGTTAGCGAAAACGAAACCGTTATCTGCATTGTCAACGTCTGTGCAGAATCGCGCAAAATTCCGGCCGGTATCAGAGGTTATGATATTATCAGCGATAACTACTGCGGACAAAATTTCGTTTTGGCCGGCTATCAATATTTGTGGCTAAAATAAAATTCTGACTTGAAAATTAAAGCGGCATTATCTACAAACTTTTTTTTGGTCATTTAAATAATGTTTCACGTGAAACATTATTTAAATATCATTAAAGAAGTTAGCGAGGTATAAAAAAGCCGACAAAAAAACGACTCCGCTTTCGCGAAGTCGTTTTTTATTTTAAAATATTAACAACTTACAACGGTTGCTAACGCAAGCACCGCCTATGAATCTGTTTCATAGAAACACTCATCGCAGAATACGGCTGTTTTTTTCGTTTGCTCTTCCTCGGAAATGCAATTCGATAAATCCTCATATTGCAATTGGTGGTCAGTGCAATATTGAATGTAATCGCCGCCAAACCGATCCCACATGACTAATATCGCTATTCCGTCACCCTCATCGACCAACTCGCGTGATAATATACCAAACTCAACACAATAATCAGCAAAAGTCATAGTTGTTCTTACTCCTGTTACATGTAAAATAATTTTTTCTTATACCGGCAAACTCACTATCACTTTTGTTCCCTGACCGGGTTCGCTTTCAATCTCAATACTTCCGTCATATAGCTGAACAATGTGTTTGGCAATCGCGAGACCCAGTCCGGTGCCACCAGTCGCACGTGACCGGTCCTTATCCACCCGGTAAAACCGCTCAAACAATCGCGGTAGGTGTTCGGTAGTAATACCGATACCGCTGTCACTCACTTCCAGTGTCAACGTTTTCCCCTTGCGGATTCCAGTCACAACCACCATACCATTAGTTTTGTTATATTTTATCGCATTGTCGGTAAGAATATACAGCAATTGCTTAATGCGATTTTTATTGGCATCAAGCATAATGCCGGTATCGATCCTGTTTTCCAAAACCACTGATTTTTCTACAGCGCTTGGGCAATTAAGCTGCAGTACTTCGTCAATCGCAATTTTCAGGTCAAAGTGTTCGATCCCGACCCGTTCAATCGTTGTATCCAACTCGGATAATGTCAGTAAATCATCAATCAACAACTGCAACCGTTCCGATTCCAACTCAATTATCTGCAAAAATCGATTGCTGTCGGTTTTGTCCATATCGCTCGTCCGCAGGGTTTCGATAAAGCCTCGAATTGATGTGAGCGGCGTGCGCAACTCATGGCTGACATTTGCTACAAATTCGGCGCGCAGTTTTTCCAACCGGCTGATTTTGGTGATATCGCCAATATAGGCGCAGGCGCCGACTAGAGCGCCTTCAAAAAACACCGGTGAAGTTTCTACCCGCAGCACCCGCTCCAGATCGCCAATCTCGGTTTCGTAACGCCGGCAATCGGCGAGCGTCGCCTGAATCTGTTCGTTGAAACGACGATTGCGGATACAAGCGCCCAACGGTTGTCCGCTGATATCTTCATCAATGCGCAAATTAAATAAAGTCCGCGCAAATCGGTTGACCAAAAGCAATGCGCCATTCGCATCAATTGCGACAATTCCACCGGCAACATTGTCAGCAACAGCTTTGATCAAATCTTTCTTTTCACGAAGCAGCCGGTTGTCTTCCAATAATCTGTTAGACATGTTATTTACCGCAGCCGCTAACCGCCCGCTTTCATCCGTCCGGGCAACGATTATACGGCGATTATAATTCCCGTTGGCAACTTCTTCAGCGCCATTGGTTACTTCAACCAGATCCCGGGTTATTTTTCGGGCAACCCGCCGTGATATTAATGCCGCAAGCAAGATCGCGATTAATGCCGCAAGCATCGCCCATTTGAGAATTCCATTGATTATCTGATCTTGACGTTTTATCGGCACGGACATTCTTACTACCAGTTTATTCTTGCGATCAAGCACTGCAACATACATTAACTTTTCTGCAATTGAGGTTGAATAACGAACATCAACGCCGGTTTCACCGCGCAGCGCAGCCTTGACTTCAACCCGCTCGCTGTGGTTGTCCAAGCTTGCCGGTTCGACCGCAGAGTCACCGAGAACCTTGCCACTATAGTCAATAAAAGTTACCCGCAGCCCCTGATTGCCTTCGGGGAATTTAATGTTATAAGCTTGTGCCATTTTACGTGATAACTGATTAAGATTATCCGGAGCTTTGCCAATTTCATCAATCAGCACGTCCGTATAAGCCGCGATTCCTTCCAATTGGCGAACAGTTTCGCGTTGATAGACATCGCTGGCAGTTTTTACCGTAAACGCCGTGGCTAATATCAACAACCCGGCCGCGAGTAGAAACATCCTGATAAATATTCGTTTATTCATTGTTTTCACCCTGGCTGAAAGAAAACCGGTAACCAACTCCGCGCACTGTTTCAATATAACGATTGGAACTGTAGTTCTCCAGTTTTTGCCGTAAGAAACGGATATGAACATCTACGGTACGCGTTTCTCCGTCAAAATCAATTCCCCAAATTTTCTCCAGCAAAAAATCCCGAGTCAATACCCGCCGGTCATTGCTCATCAATATAAACAGCAATTCAAACTCTTTATAAGATAACTCAATCAGCTGACCGGCGCGCCAAACTTCCCGACGCGGCACATCCAGCGATAAATCGCCTGAGGACAAAATTTTGTCAACGGACAAAACATTTCGCTGCTGACGCCGCAACAATGCTTTGACCCGTGCAACTAACTCTAATACACTAAAAGGTTTAGTGATATAGTCATCCGCACCGAGTTCCAGCCCGACAATCTTGTCAAGCTCAGTAGTTTTGGCAGTCAACATGATGATTGGCACATCTTTAGTCACGGCATTATTACGTAACCGCCGGCACAGCTCCAAGCCATCGATTTTCGGCAGCATTAAATCCAAGATAAATAAATCCGGAACAGTTGTTTCAACTACTGCAAGCAGCGGCGCAGCAGCTTCGAAAGTACGAACTTCATAACCGTTTCTGCCAAGATTGAATCTCAGCAACTCCAAAATATTCGGTTCGTCATCAACAATGAAAATTGCCGGCTTACTCATCATTCCTCCAACTCACTGCGCAAATACTTTCTTGCCGCTGTTGTGAACCCCAGTCACATTATAGATTACCCACTCGGCAATATTGGTAGCATGATCACCCATTTTCTCCAGATATTTGGCGATAAATACCAAATTCATCGCCTGATCGATAGTTTGCGAATCACGTTTCATAGTATTTATCAATTCCAGCAAAACTTTCAAATATAGCTCGTTGACTTCCCGGTCACTTGCGCAAACATTCAGCGCCAGCTCAACATCCTGCCGGACGTAGGCATCAATCGCCCGGTTTACCATAACCACCGTCAGCCCGATCATGATCGGAATATCGACGAGCGGTTTCATATATTTAACACCAGCCATTTTCATGGTGATTTCGGCAATATCGGCGGCGTGATCGCCGATCCGCTCAAGCTCGGTAATGATTTTCAGCGCCGCACTGATCGCCCGTAAATCGACGGCCAGTGGTTGCTGACGCGCCAGCAACACCAAACACTGCTTTTCAATCTTCTTTTCCATGAAATCGACTTCATCATCGCCGCTAATAATTCGCTCGGCAATCTGTATGTCCTGGTTTTTCAGGGCAATCAACATCTGCCCCATTGCCTCTTCAACCAACGCACCCATTCTTGTCATATCGATTTTCAGCTTTTCTAGCTCCTTCTCAAAATATGTTCTCAGCATAAACTGCTCCTGTTCAACCGGTGATTCATCAACCAAACCGTCCGGTAATATAATCTTCGGTACGCTTGTCTGCAGGCTTGTTAAAAATGCTCTCTGTGTCACCGGCTTCAACGATTTCGCCGTTCAGAAAAAATACTGTTTTATCGGAAATCCGCCCGGCCTGTTGCATGTTATGAGTAACAATCACGATTGTATACTGTTCTTTCAGCTCTTGTGTCAAATCCTCAATTTTCAGCGTCGATAATGGATCAAGCGCCGATGTCGGTTCATCCATCAAAATCACTTCTGGTTCGACGGCAAGCACCCGCGCGATGCACAACCGTTGCTGCTGGCCACCGGATAAACCTAACGCATTATTCTTCAACCGGTCTTTGACTTCGTCCCATAGCGCCGCCTTGCGCAAGCTGGATTCAACTATCCGTTCCAATTCAGCCTTTTTCTTCGTACCATGCACTCTTGGACCGTAGGCCACGTTGTCAAATATCGACATTGGAAACGGATTCGGTTTTTGGAACACCATCCCGACACGCTTGCGTAATTCCACAACATCACAACTGCTGCAATAAATATCCTGCTCATGAAATAACACTTGCCCTCTTATTGTAACACCTGCTACAAGATCATTCATACGGTTAATTGTCTTTAAAAAAGTCGACTTGCCGCAACCGGACGGCCCAATCAACGCCGCAACCTCATTGACTGTCACCGGTAAACTGACATTCTTGAGCGCCTGATGCGTACCGTAGAACAAATCAAGATTATTAACAGTTATTATTGGTTTTACAAAACATGTTTGCATTTCATCCTCATTCTTGCGAATTAGTTACCAAGCATACGTTTTCGGATACCGGATGCCAACCGGACCGCCAAAATATTTAACACCGCAATTATTACCAGCAACACAGTCGCTGACGCGTAGGCCTGCTCAAACGAAATTCCTTCTTTGGCCAGCACATACAAGTGTACCGCCAGCGTCCGTCCGGATTCCATTATTCCGCCCGGCACTCTGGTAACCATTCCAGCGGTCAGATATACCGCTGCGGTCTCACCGACGATCCGGCCGGTACTGAGAATAATCGCAGTAATTATTCCCTGCGCAGCACTCGGTAATACAATCCGGAAAATCGTTGAGATTTTGCTGGCACCAAGTGCCAGGCTGCCTTCACGATAAGCCATCGGGACAGTTTTCAACGCTTCTTCAGTCGTCCGGATGACTAACGGTAACACCATTATTGCCAGCGTCAACGAACCAGACAAAATTGACATTTTCAACTGCAACGCGGTAACAAAGAACATGTAACCGAACAGACCGTAGATTATTGACGGTATTCCCGACAATGAATCGGTGGCAAAACGAATAATGCGTACCAGTTTGCCAGCTTTGGCATATTCATTAAGATAGATTGCCGAGCAAATTCCGATTGGCGCCGATACCGCCAACGATACAACAATCATATACAATGTTGTGACAATCATCGGATAGATGCCATGCTCCGCGCCTTTATATGGACTGGTCAAAAACGTCCAATCAACAATTGGTGCGCCTTTGAATACAATGTAGCCAATGATCGCAAGCATTGCTGTCAACGACAATGCGGCGGATAGATATATCGCCAGATAAATCAGTTTTTCAGACAGCTTTGTTTTTTTCATTGTTTCACCCCGGAACGCGCCGCAAGAGCCGTCACTGCTCCATTAATAATCATGATAAAAACGAACAGTACCACACCGGTTGCAAACAGTGCTTCCTGCTGCAAACCGGACGCATACCCCATCTCTAAGGCAATATTTGCGGTCATTGTCCGCACCCGGTCAAAAATTGAGCCGGGCATTATCGGCGAATTTCCGGACACCAGAATGACCGCCATTGTTTCGCCAATTGCCCGCCCCAGCCCCAACATTACCGCTGCCGCGACCCCTGAACCGGCGGCCGGAAGCAACACCCGGAAAATTGTCTGAATCCGGGTTGCACCCAACGCCAGTGAACCTTCCTTGTATTCCCGCGGCACCGCCCGCAGCGACACCTCGGAAATACTTACAATTGTCGGTAAAATCATCATTGATAAAATAATGATTGCTGCCAGCAAACTATTACCGCCGCCACCGGCTATCCGGTCAATAAATGGTACAATAATAATCAAGCCAAAAAACCCGAACACTACCGACGGAATTCCCGCCAGCAGCTCGATAGCAAACCGCAGCCAACGGGCAACGGCCGCATTAGCCAGTTCGGCAAGATATACCGCCGTCAGCACCCCGATAACAACGCTGATTATCAGCGCACCGGCCGAGCTGAGCAAAGTTGCGGCAATCATCGGCAATATTCCAAACAAATTATTCGACGGATTCCAGTCGCTGCCGGTCAAAAAATCCCACAAGCCGATTTTGCCTATTGCCGGCAACCCTTTTATCAGCAAGAATGCAATTATTACGAGCAATGATGCAAACGCTGTCAGCGCACACGCCAAAAAGCAAACCTTCGCGGATTGTTCCGCGAAATTGCGCCGCTTTGTTGCGGGAGTGACCAGATCAGTTTTGATGAGCATAACTATTCCTATTCAACAGGTATGTAGTGTTTGCCGATGATTTTTTTCGCCTCCGGGCTGGTGGAAAACTTCAGAAACGCTTTTACAGCTTCACTTGCTTCGCCATTTACCAGCAAGATAAATGGCCGTGACAATGAGTATTTTTTGGCAACAACGTTCGCATCCGTTGCCTGGACACCTTCGACTTTTAGCGCTTTTACAGCTTTATCGACCATTCCCATTGACATATAGCCGATGGCATTGTCTTTTGCCGCAACATTGGCCTGAACCGAACCATTACCGTCTGCAATCAGAGCATCGGCCTTTAACAACGATATCTCTTTACCATCTTTTTTCACGGCTACTTTAGTCAGCTCTTCAAACGCAGTGCGTGTCCCTGAACCCGCTTCACGGCTGACAACTAATATCGGGGCATCTTTGCCGCCGACTTGCTTCCAATTTGTTATTTCACCTTTGAATATTTTTCGAATCTGCTCTACTGAAAGATCGACGGTCTGATTTGCCGGATTAACAACCACTGATATTCCGTCCAGCGCCAGCACGACTTCCTGCATTTTCCATTGCTTTTCTGCAGCAGTCAACTCCCGTGATGACATACCGATATCGGCAGTTTTGTCATGGGCGGCATTCACTCCGGCAGTTGAACCCACTCCCTGCACATCAATTTTCACTCCCGGATTAGCTTTTTCGTAAGCATCTGCGAGCTCCTGCGCCAGCGGCTGAACCGAAGTCGAGCCTACCATTGCCATATTTTTTGTACTGCTGCCGCAACCGGCAACTACAAAGCTGCCTGTAATGACAAGCGCCACTGCTACTATAAAATAAATCGTTTTATTCATCTTCACCTCGTTAATTTTAGATTACGCCGCCATTATAGCAGCTGAATGTTAAAACTAATTACGGTCTATGTTAAATTTGTGTTAAATTAAATTTTTTTATATAGTTCCGACACTTGCCCGTTTCATCAAAGACAGCTACAATTGTTTCATGCAAAATAAATTGTAGGAGTGGCTCATGAAAATCAGAATCAAAGCCTTGTCGTTTATCTTCCTGTTATTGTTTACGCTAAACGTTTACGCGCAAGAAACACTGGTTTATTCGGTCTGTATGGTTCGTCACGGCGACCGCACGCCTTGGAGTGATGCCGGTTTTACTAATATTCATTACAAGTGGCCGTATAGCCTCGGCGAACTTACGCCACTCGGAATTAACCAGGAGTATCAGGTTGGCAAACTGTATCGCGAAAAATATGTCGACCGCTGGCATTTACTCAACCCTCAATATCAGAACGGTTCGGTGTTTGTGTTATCCACGGAAATGAACCGCACTGTTATGAGCGGCCAAAGTCTGCTTACCGGATTATATCCGCCCGGCACCGGTCCGAAACTGGCTAACGGCCAACCGGCGCTGCCGGACGCACTGCAACCCATTCCCATCTTTACCATCCCGGCCGGCGCCAAAAACATCATCAGCCGGGAGCAAGAAGACCCGTCAATCTTAAAATCAATGATGCTACAGGTTTTGGCAACGCCGAAGTTTGCGGCGCTAAACCAAAACTATCAGCCCGATCTCAAACGCTGGGGCAATCTGCTTGGCACAACCATCCCCAACATTCGTGATCTCATCGGTTCGTCGGATTACTTAAATTGCATGTTACAATATAACGCACCACTGCCAGTCGGACTGACGAAAGCGGAAGCTGAGCGAATTATCAACAGCGGCTTTAAAATTCAAGCTGAAATGTTTGCTGTTGATGAAATAACCCGTTACATGGCCAGCGCTTTTATGCGCAAACTGGATCTCGATCTACGCGCTGCCGCTAGCGGCAACCAGAAATATAAACTGACACTATATATCGGACACGACATCTCGTTGCTCGGAATAATGTCAGCAATCAAAGCGCCACTGCCCACCAATCCGGACTATGCGTCCCATGTAGAATTTGATTTATTCCATGAAGATGATGGTAGTTACGTTGTCAAAGCAACTTACAATAACGCACCGGTTAAGTTTGCCAATACCGGCAAAGCTTATTGCACGCTCGACCAGTTCACCGCACTTATTCAACCGGTCACAGCACAATAACCACCAAACAAGATGCCATACTGAAACTAACTGTTTCAGTATGGCATCTTTATGTATTTAAAAAACAAAAAACCGCCCCAACGCTCATCGCGCTGTGCGGGTTTTTCGCTGCCCCCTAGTGTTATCTTGGCCAGAGCCAAAGCTCCGGTCAAGATATACGCTGAGGTTCTTGACACATCTCGTTCATCAGTAGGATGGTTGTTCACCCTGACTTCCGTCGCATTCAATCGGGCGCATCTCCCGACCAAAACTACTCACTGTTCGCTTCATTAGCTCGCGTTTACAGTGGTTGCGTAACTTTCGTTGCCATAGCCGTTGCTTTGGACGGTCTATTCTACCAACAATGACTTTTCCTGCCGTCGTTGTCTGTTGCGAAAGCTGAGCCGATTTTGCTTTCGGCCGAGCAACTGTCTTTCTTGCTTCATCTGAATTTCTTACACCGACAATTTTCTATCTCTAGCCAATCTTTTGTTTCACTCAAAACTTTCACTTACTAACGCTTGTTTGACTTCGGCTTTCCGACTGACGTAAACGCCAACTTTCCGGCTTAGGTCGCGCATTTGTTTTCGGTTCGAATTTCAAACTACGCAGCTGATCCGCTTTCGATTTCCAATTGAAGTTTCAGAAATTTTAACGCTCAGTTACTCGATGATTACGCTCGTGTCTCGCATTCGGCGTGTCCCGGCTTGCGCCGAGCGCCTTCAACGCGCTCGTCCGTTGCTACCGTTGAGTTTCCTGCTCTCAATTCGGCGCTACTCTTCCTTGTGGCTTCGCTTTTCACCACAAACTGGTTTCGGACTCAGTCCCCCGTGGCCCTTCCGTGATTGCTTACTTCACGGCGCTCCTTCGACAGGTGTCTACGTTTGCTGCGCATCTGTCGTTGCGGGGCGTTAACCTTTACGGTTGTCGCAATCGTCTGACCTTGGCAATCGGACTGTCGCCCAACTTTTTCCCAAAATCCGCTTTAACGCTTACGGGTCTCGCTTAGCGCTTTCGACTAGAACTCGTTTCCGAATTTTTGCCGACGATTGCCGCCTGTCCGTCTGCAAGATTGCTCTTGCCTACTCGGCTTGCCCTCAAGTTCAAGCGGCAATTTTCATCGCTCGTTTGCTGAGGTGAGACGTATTGTATCATGCCCTTTTTTTCTTGTCAACAGTTTTTAAAAAAATAATTCAAAAAACTTTTAAAAATTCTTGACTAACCCTTGCCACAGCTATATATTTGTTCTTATATTGTAGGTGTCTGTATGTTTAAACAATATTTGTCATTGCCAAAAGGAATATATTATTTGACGCTGGCGCGGTTTATCAACGCCTGCGGGTTTTTTGTCGTGCCATTTTTGTCATTGTATCTTACCGTAATATTAAAGATTGACCTACCAACAACCGGTTTGTGTGTCGGCCTGGTGCAAGCCGCAATATTGCCAGGGTCGTTGATTGGCGGGAAATTTGCCGATAAATATGGCCGAAAAACGACGCTCATTACCGGCAACCTGATTGCCGTCGTTTGGCTGGCAGCAGCAGCGTTTGCTTCTGGTTATATTCAGCTGACTCTGTGTCTGGTATTGTTTCGCGCATTTCAAAGCTGCACCCAGCCGGCTTGCGATGCCATCGTCGCTGATCTTGCCGCTGCCGACAGCCGGCAAATCGCTTATTCTTTTCCTTATATGGGTTCGAACCTCGGCATGGCTTGCGGTACTCTGCTTGGCGGTTTACTATTTGAACACGCGCCGGCGCTGCTGTTTTTATGCAACATCGTCTGTATTTTGGGAATGGTTGCGGTAATACATTTTGGTTTATCAGAGACACTATATAATAAAAACGCAGCCACGACCGCCGGTAATGCCGCCGAAAAAGCGGTAACCGGAAGCGCGCTGCGCATATTGATAAGCCGTCCAAATCTGTTGATTATTTCAATAATGCTCATGGTGTTGGAGCTGGCATTCAGCCAGAACCTGTTTTTACTGCCGCTGCAGATGCAGCGGTTGTTTCCCGGCCACGGCGCAACCGGTTTCAGCTCATTGATGATCGTCAATACCATACTGTGTGCTTTCGCCACCGCCCCGGTAGTAGGCGCTACCAAAAAACTCGGCGCGTTGAAAAACATTAGTTTAGCCATCATATTGATGGCGCTCGGATTCACAATGTATGGTTTGGTGTCGACAATGGGCGCGCTCGTCGTAGCCACAATTTTTTGGTCATTCGGCGAGATTCTGCTGTTTTCCAACTTCGGCTCATATATTGCCAACCACTCGCCAATATCGCACCGCAGCCGGATGAGCGCAACCGCTACATCAATAGGTATGATCGGTTTCTGGCTCGGACCGATGATCAGCGGCCGACTGGCAGCCGTTTTTTCTTTTGAAACGCTCTGGTTCGCTGCCGGAACAATAGCAATTTCATCGCTGCTGTTGGTTCCTTTTGTTAACAAGGCAGAGAAAATAACCAATCAGGGCTATCTAAATGGTTAAATAAGCTAAATGTACCTACGCTTTCGGTTTTATGGAAACGATAACTTTGTCCGACGTAATTTTAGCATTCGGAATAATTATTCGTTTACCGTCCGGAGCATCAAGTATCGTATTAAACATCTGGATTTCATGAACTACGCCTTGCACGCCTGTGGTTTCAATCGTATCGCCGACTCTGAAAGTCTGGAATAAAATAATCATAACTCCGGCAGCAAAATTGGCAAGCGAACCCTGCAGGGCAAAACCGATAGCCAAACCAGCGGCGCCGAGCAACGCGACGAATGAATTGGTATCGATGCCAATTTTATTTAAAGCAGCGATACAAACAAATAGCATAACAATATAATAAGCAATGTTTTTTGCAAAAGCAGCTAGAGTTTCATCAACTTTAGCTTTTTTTAATGCCATTTCCACGAGCGAACAAAGAAACTTTGCAACCCGTTTTCCGATAACAAAGATAAGCAGCGCATAAACAATTGGCACTCCGAATTGCACAACATAGTCCGGCAGTTTATTCCATATTTCCCACACTATTTGCATTTTCTATCCCTCCTTATTTATGATGACTCAAACGTCATAAAACAATATCAATTACCCAACCGTTTATATTCTACCAAACCGTGTTTAAGCACTTCCATCGCCTGCTCCAGCTCCGCACAGTTAATTACATAGGCAATGCGAACTTCGTTTCTTCCGGTATTGGGCGTGATATAGAAGCCAGACGCCGGCGACACAAACACCGTACCGCCTTCATAAGAATATTCGTTGAGCATCCAGGCAATAAAGTGATTGGCGTCAGTAATCGGTAACTTTACCACGATATAGAACGCGCCTTCCGGCTCATACGATACTACGCCGTCCATTTTACGAAGCGCACTTACTACAACGTCACGGCGGCATTTATATTCGGTTTTGACATTTTGCAGATAGCTGTCTTCGATACGCTCGAGTACCGGAATAAGGGCTAACTGCTCAATTGTCGCCGAACATTGCCGGGTCTGGGCAAAACGGAATACCGCGTCCATAAAAGTTGCGTTATAGGACAACAACACGCCCAAACGTGCGCCGCACAGACTGAAACGTTTGGAAAAGCTGTCGATAACAACAACGTTATTTGAACGGTATTTTAATACGGTATATAGTTCATCCTGATCATAAACGAAATCGCGATAAACTTCGTCAACCAACAAAAACAATTTATGTTCTTCGGCAAATTTTATATAGGCTTCCATGACTTCATTCGGATATGCCGTTCCGGTCGGATTGTTTGGATTGCAAATAAGAATTGCTTTTGTCTTCGGTGTGAGATATTTTTCGATATCAGCCGGCCAGGGAATCTGAAAACCATTTTCAGCAACAGTCGGCACCGGTACAAATTTTATGGCTGATTTATAAGCATTACCAATGTTGTTTACAAAAAACGGCTCAAACGTCAGCACTTCATCACCCGGATTACAAACCGTCAGGAGCGAGAATAAAATCCCTTCACTGCCACCAGCCGTGATTTGGATGTTTTCCGTTACTAAATCAATATCGAGTGTCCGCATATAATAATTGCGGCAAGCTTCGACCAGACGGTCATTACCGCGGGATTTATCATAGGCAACGATATCGATATCAAGGTTCTTCAACTCATCCAAAAACTGTTTGGGTGATTTTATATCCGGCTGTCCGATATTAAGTGGAAAAACTTTTAGCCCGCGCTTGCGGGCGGCATCGGCCAACGGCACGAATTTCCGGATATCGGATTGAGGTATATCTATAGCACGTTGCGATATTTTTGGCACTTCGTTACTCCTTTTTGAGAAAAGTTAGATTATTATAACTTAAAAACACCGCAACTAGCAATAAGCCTACTCCAGCTCTTCATCAATAAGCCGGTGCAACCGCGGCAGATACTCATCATGCGCGCCTTCGAGCAACGGCTCGACGACGCTTGCAACATCGAGAAAATAACGAACGTCACGATTTAATTCCTGACCGCGTTTGGTGTGCATATCCAGCATATAGTCACGAATTTCCGGTCGTTTGCCCGCCGCAAATTCTTTCTCGACAATATTCCGCAACATATCGCTGGAACGGTCTTTATGGCATTTGCATAAATAGCGGATAGCATGCACGAAAAACAGCGGCCGATCCGGCGCGCTAAAACTGTATTCGCGGCGCATTTCGTTAAGTGTTCTGATTAATACCGGCGCATTGGTATCGCCAAAACCGATATCTTCAACACTGATAACCTGCAGCCGTTTCCAAAGATATTCTTCCATTTCTTCACTGGTGACATACATTTCCCAAGCGATTAATACCGCATCATCTACCAGCCCCCGGCGAATGCTCTTTTGAATTCCGGAAATGATTTCATCGGCATTAAAACCGTTTTTGGTTTTAAGATTTTGCCACGGATCGTAACGAAACTCCATGCTGCCTCCTAAATTAATTTTTTCGATTCAACCGCTGTTGAAGTTTGTCAAATACCAAATAAAACACTGGCGTAATCAACAGTGTAAACACCTGCGAAAACAACAGGCCACCAACAACTGCGATACCCATAGTCTGACGGGCATCGCCACCGGCGCCGAGGCCAAAGGCCAGCGGCAGGGATCCGAGTAACGCCGCCATCGTTGTCATCATAATCGGCCGGAACCGGATCATACAGGCCTGATATATTGATTCGTGCGGCGAAAGATTGTTTTCCTTCTCCAATTGCACAGCAAAATCCACCATCATAATACCATTTTTCTTAACCAAACCAACCAACATAATAATTCCGACATAAGCATAAATATCCAGTGTCTTGCCGCAAATCCACAGGCTTAGCAACGCACCAAACCCGGCGAGCGGCAGTGCGGTCAGAATCGTCAGCGGATGAATATAGCTTTCATAAAGAATGCCCAAGACTACATAAATTATGAAAATAGTTATCAAGAGTAATATTCCCAGATTGGAAAACGATGACAGAAAGCTGCCGGAGTCACCTTCAAACCTCCAGCCGACGGCAACAGGAATAGTTTTCGCTGCAAGTGCACTGATATCGTTCAAAGCACCGCTTACGTCCTGGCCTTTGGTCGAATTGAAGAATATCGTGCAAGACGGTAACTGGCCAACATGATTAACACTGATTGCCGCGGTAACATTATTTACCGTTGCAACTGCCAAAATCGGTATCATATCGCCATTGCTGTTTTTGATATAAATGTTTTCCAACAGCCGCGGATCATTTTGCAACGCATTATCTGCCTCAAGATAGACGTTGTACTCATCACTCGGTGCATAAATTTGCGTGAGATACTTGGGGCCAAAAGCCGAATATAAGGCATCCATGACTTGTTTTACCGTTAATTTTACCGCCGCGGTTTTTTCATAATCAATCTGCACCTGCAACTTCGGCTGCCGTAGCTGCAAATCAGAATCAATATCTGTTACCGATGGCAATTCGCTCATCGCTTTTTGCATATCTGTCGTAGCTTTGTAAAGTTGGTTTAAATCAGGACAATACAGCGTAAACTGTCCGGTAGTCGGCGAACTGCGGCCGCCAGTCGGAATCGACGGCGGATTGATAGGAATAGCTCGCACTCCGGCAACGTTTGCCAGTTGCGGACGCAATTGTTTGATAATATCGTCCACGCTGTGTTTGCGCTGATCAAGTGATTTTAACCGCACCATTATCTGACCGCTGGTCGGATCACCGTTTCCGGAAACCATTGATATTTTATCCACATCATCATTTTTACGAACAATGTCGGCGACCGCCTGAACGTGTTTATCGATATAATCATAAGAAGTCCACTCAGGCGCCTTGATATTAATCATAAAAAAGCTCTGATCCTGCGTCGGAATGAACCCTTTACCGATAAAAGTGGCTATTAATCCGGTACCAATACAAACCAGCACTACAAACACCATAACGCTGCGTTTTCTGTTAAGCGTAACCGTCAGCATACGCCCGTAAAAGGCCACGGTTCGGTCGAAAATACTGTCAAACCATTTTTGCAACCTGGTCGGTTGTTGATGCCCGGCTTTTAGAATCCGGTTGCACATCATCGGCGTTAACATCAATGACAATGCGCCGGAAATAAGAATTGCCACACCGATGCTGATGGCAAATTCGCGAAACAAACGCCCGACGATGCCGCTCATCAACATTATCGGTAAAAACACCACTACCAGCGACACCGTCATAGTTACCACGGTCGAAAATATTTCTTTTGAACCGCGGATTGAAGCGTCTAGGACATTTTCACCCAGCTCAATCCGCCGAAAAATGTTTTCCATAACAACAATCGCGTCGTCAACTACGAAGCCAACCGCTAACGTCAAGGCCATCAACGACAGGTTGTTCAAACTAAACCCGCAAGCATACATTACCGAAAATGTTCCAATCAATGATAACGGCGCGGCAATCGCCGGAATGAGCGTTGCCCGTGCCTGCCCGAGGAATACGAACACTACCGCAACAACCAGCAACAGCGCTAAAATCAGCGTGTTGAAAACATCGCGCACTGAATCGCGCACGAACAATGATTGGTCGTTGAGTGTGTCAATCAAAATCGCCTGGGGAATATTGCGGCGAATTTCCGGCAATTTGGCATTAACTTCATCGGCTACTTGCACAATATTTGCACCCGGCTGTTTAGAAATTGCCACCATTATTCCCGGGGTCACATTGTTTTTGGTCGCAAAACGAATGACTGAATTTTCGTTTTCCACACTATCCTTGACTGTTGCGACATCAGAAAGTTTGGTATTGCCAGCAGCAGTTGCTGCAACCACTACCTGTCCAAATTGTTTAGCATTCTGCAGTGAATCATTAGCGTCAATGTCAAAAATATAATTGGTGCCGTTTTGGGTACCGGCCGGCGAATTTACGTTGGTACCAGCGGTAGCGGTTGTGATATCGGCAGTTCCGATACCTAGCCCCGCAGTTTTAAACGGATTAATTTTGATCCGCACCGCCGGTTTTTTACCACCATAGACATTGACCTCAGATACTCCCGGCATCGAGGCTACCGTTCCGGATACATAAGTATCGATATATTTATAAATGTCCGGTAGCGGAATTGAGTTCGACGAAAACGACAAATACATTACCGGTTGTTCCGAGGGATTGATTTTTTTTAACGACGGTGGCGACGTCATTCCCGGCGGCAATTGCTTGGCAGCCGCTGATATCGCAGCGTTAACGTCCTGCGCCGCAGCGTCAATATCACGCGACAAGGAAAAAACTATCGTTATTGTAGTGTTGCCCTGAGTGCTACTCGACAACATCGAATCTACACCGTCAATTTGCGAAAACTGTTTTTCCAGCGGCAACGCAACTGAGGCCGCCATCGTTTCGGAATTAGCGCCCGGCAGCGCTGCCGAAATCCGAATCGTAGGATATTCGACATTCGGCAGATTATTAATCGGCATCTGAAATGCACTCATCAAACCAAACAGCAGTAAACACAACGTCAATAATACAGTGGCTACCGGCCGGCGGATAAATATTTCTGACATCTAGCGCTCCTTGTATTTATGGTTGTGTTTTTACCAGCGCGCCATCGCGCAAATTAAGTTGTCCGTCAACGACTACCGTTTGACCGGCTTGGATGTCGCCGGTAATTACTACATCGTCGCCATAATATTGCACAATTTTAACCGTATGCATTTTGACTTTATTATCAGTTTCCACTGTAAACACCACGCCGCCATTATTAAGCGGCTGCAGTGCCGCGGACGGAACCGTGAGCGCCGCTTTTAAAACACTAATCGAAGCAACGGCTGTAACATACTGGCCGGGAACCAACTTCACGGGATTATTGGCGAATTCAGCTTTCAACTGAATCGTTCCCGCTGTTTTGTTGATGACGTTATCGATAAAAACCAGTTTGCCGCTGGCGATTTTTCGTTCTTTATCATCGTTGGCGCTCACCGGCACCGTTCCCTGCTTGAATGCCTCGTTTATCTGATTTACATAGCGTTCCGGCGCAAAAAAAGTAACATGTAGCGGTTGAAATTGATTAACAGTAGTAAGTATCGAGCTGTTTGCCGTAACAATGTTGCCAACATCAATCAGCCGGTCACCCATTTTCCCGGCGAGCGGCGAACGTAAATAACAATATCCCAAATTAATTTTTGCTTGCTCCATTTGCGTTTTTGCGGTCACCAGATCAGCTGCAGAAAAATCGGCTTGCGACTTTAATTGAGACAGCGCTTCACTGGTAATTGCGCCCGCCGCCAGCAGCGGCTGATTGCGTGTATATTCGAGTGCAGCAAATTGTTGTTGAGCGTAAATTTTGTCGATATTAGCCTGCGCCTGAGCTACCGCAATTTCAAACGGTTGCGGATCAATGACGGCAATAAGGTCGTTACTGTTGACCATATCGCCTGATTTGAATTTAAAAGCAATTATCTTGCCGGTAACCCGCGGCGTGATATTTACAGTATTAAGCGCCTCAACGTGTCCGATTGTCTTTACTTCAACCGGCACATCTTTTTTTACGGCTTTGGCAGTTTTTACCGGCACCGCCGTTGGCATCGGTTGAGCCTTTGGGCTGCCGCAACCGCTGATTATCAGCACAATAATAACCACAACCACAATTGCCAATATATTAAATTTTCTCAAGTTTCCTCCAGTAATAAGGTTTTATAGTTCTCTACTATATATTATTATTCAACAAAAACAAAAATAATCCTGCTGCAAAGCCCTCTGCAACAAGATTATTTCCAATTTTCAGCATTTAATTATATGGATATAATTCGGAATCGAGAAACGCCACAAATTTTGCAACCAGCTCCGGGTCAAACTGTGCACCGGCGCACAACTGCAATTCGGCAACTGCCAATTCTTTGCTGATCGTCGCGCGGTATGGCCGATCATTGGTCATAGCATCGTAAGCGTCAATTATCGCCAGCACCCGGCAAACAAAAGGAATTTCTTCACCTTCCAGCCCTTTCGGATATCCCGATCCATCCCAATGTTCGTGATGCAACAACACCGCCTCGGCATTTTTGTAACGTTGGCCGCGAAAAGCGGCAATTATCTTGTAACCGATTTCAGAATGACGGGCTACCGTTTCCCATTCCTTAGGGGTAAGTTTGTGTTCTTTCTTCAAAACTGACTCTGGGACAGCAATCTTGCCAATATCATGCATCCGCGCCAAATTGACTAAATCCAGTATTATTTCCGGCGCCAGTTCCAGATACTTGCCAAACGCCTCACAAATTTTTCCGGTTCGCGCAACATGCTGCTGGGTCTGATAGTCGCGCGTATAGAGAATACGTTCCAGCGCCTCAACTGTTTGATCAAGCACAGCTTCAGCGCGATCCATTTTATCCTGATACATCCGGTCTTCAGCAATCGTCAAAGTATAATTTGCATCCTGCTCGGGATTGATTTTTACAGCAATACCAACCGAAATACTAAGCGGTAAACCGCTTATTTCGGTGGCGGCAAAACAATCATTAATCCGGCCAACGATCTTCTCCGCTACCGCCTGTGTGCAGTTCGGCAACAATACTACAAACTCATCCCCGCCATAACGCACAACAATATCCCCGTCGCGGCACATTTTTTTTATTATTTTGGCGCCAGTCACCAGCAACTGATCGCCAACAGCATGTCCAAATACATCGTTAACCAGTTTAAGATTGTTGATGTCCGTCATTATAATCGACAATGGCAACTGCTGGGCGGCGTTCAGACGCTCAAATTCCATCTCGAAAAAGTTGCGGTTATACAAATCGGTCAAGACATCATTATAGCTGAGAAAACTGATTCGCTCTTCATGCTGTTTACGCTCAGTAACGTCTTCTACAAATGAGATATGATAGTGTTTGTTTGAACTATCCGTTTCGTTCCATAATGGTGAACAAGTGACCCGCGCCAATATTTCCTGACCATTTTTGCAAATATAGTGCTTTTCAATTTCAAACTTATCCAGTTTACCCTCGGTCAACAACCGGCTTTTAGCATCGTCAATACTTTGCTCGTCCGCCCGGGTCACATCGCGCCAGCTCATTTGCAGCAATTCATCCACGCTAAACCCGAGCATATCACAATAAAACTTATTTACTTCAACAAATTTTCCGGTTTCCGTTTCACAAACCGCCATGCCAAACGCCGCCTGTTCAAAGATTGCCCGAAAACGGCGCTCACCCTCCAGCAGTGCTTTTTTGGTATTTAACAAATCGGTAACATCGCTGGCAACCGAAATTATTCCCTGGGCTTTGCCGTTGATATCATAAAACGGCAGTTTGCTTAACTGCAGCGAATAATCACCAGTTGCGGTGTGTGCGGTCAGTTCATAGCTGTTCAAAGAAAAATTGTTTTTTAAAATCAACTGGTCTTGCGCCAAACTTTCTGCCCGTTCTTGCTCGCTACTGCCTTCATAGCCGGTTTTGCCAAGCACTTGTTCTTTTTTCTGCGCGTATAAGTCCAAATAATATTTATTGACCCTGGTAATGACACTGTGTTTGTTCTTCACCAGCAACGCTACCGGTAGTGCTGCCAATATCGCATCGAGTTCATATACCAGGCATTTATAATTTTGCAGCGACAATTCCAGCTGCGCTTCACGCTCACTGACGTTTTGCTTCAATGTCGCGTTCGCGGTCTGCAACTCCTTGCGCAGCAGCTCTTGCTCATTCATATTTACAAACCCGATTACCAGGATTTGCTTTTGCAAGTCCGTAACACTGCCTTCAATACGAACGGCAATTTTTTCTTCTTTTAAAGTAAAAGTGTGCACATCTGCGGCAATTAAAGTGGCTTCGCCCAGCCAAAACGGTAAAATAAGTTTATAAAAAATCAACTCTGTTACATCCGGCTGCGTATAAATACGTGCGAAATTATCAATCAGATGTTGACGGCTATCGGCCTTATGCAACGCAATCGCCGCGGCATTAACATCCACTACTTTAATTTTAGGTAAAACAGTCTCATTCACCAGCGTCTTGTTTTTTGCAAGATAACTTGCCACATCTTTTATTCCACCGGCTTTTAGCTCATCGAGGCTCTCAATAACCGCTCTGACATCCATCTGCCAGAGCGCAACCGGAGAATTTTCGAACAGGCGATGATATAAATTTTCGCTTTTTTTGAGCTTTTTTGCTACCTCAACGCGTGCGGTAACGTCTTGCATCGTCACGTACAGATAGTCCCGATTTTCGGTATTTACCGCATAGGAAATGTCAACAATCACGCGTTTGTGTTTAATTGTGTGCAGTTCGCGGCCATTGAAAGTAAAATTAGTTTCGCCGTTGATTATCCGCAATAAATTAGCCGTAAACTGCGCGGCGCTCTTACTGCCGGCAGTCGGATCAAACCTCGTAATTAATTTATTTTCATTGGCAGCCTCAAACAAATCAACGGCTTTTTTATTGGCGCGGATTATTCGGCAGCCTTTGCTCAACCGTTCGACAAATCCAGGCTGTTTCTTGCAATATTCACCAATATCTTCGATATTTTGCTTGCGTAAATCGTCAACGGCTTTCCACATATCACGGATAACAAATTCAAATATCGCTACCGGCGCTTGTTCGAACAACGCCCGATATTGAGCGTTGCTTCTGGCGGGACAATCTTTATTGTTCTTTTCATTATTATTCATACATTTTTTGCTTTCATCAACTCAATTAAAATAACCCGCGCCGCCGACCACCGTGAAAAAACCGACAGGGGAAAGTTACACTATTATATCACATTATGAAGTATATTTTGTATAAAATTTACTCGTGTCAATTGCTGCCTTTTCACCCATATTTGCTACAAGATGTTCACACCGCTTGATGTCAACAAATTCAAGGCTTCCGGCAATGAAAATTTGGCATTTTGGCACTTGTTTCCGGCAAGATTTATCAAGTAATTGCGAGCGCCGGAAAAATCCGCCCCCCGCAGGTCCGTGTTTCCAAACAGGCTGTTTGAAAAATCGCAATTTTCGAAAACCGACTGCCGCAATAACGCGCTACGAAAATCAGTTTCTCTTAACTGACAATCCGTTGCCCGGAGTTCCTGCAAATCCAATCCGATGAACGAGCCATGATCCAATCGGCAACCGGTAAAGGTCAACGGACAGCACAATCGCAGTTTTGGCAAACTAGCCGCAGTCCAATCTATACCCGTCATGTCACAGTCCGTAAATTCACAACCGGCAAATTCACTGCCCGATAACCGCCATAAATTCATTTTACAATTCTCAAACCAGCAATTACGAAATTCACAATCGCCAAACAACGAATCGCTAAAATCACAACCCCTAAACCGGCAACCGCTAAATACGGCCGTAGCAACGACTTTTGCAACGACATTGATTCTTTCAAAAAACTCGTCTTGATACAAAGTGTTATTATTAATTTTGGTTATTGTTTTCATTGTTTGCTACCATTCATCCCAATTAATACTGATTTTTCGATTCATTATAAGCGATGACATGAGCGATGACTATCCTAATATCACTATTTCACAAATCTTTTGTCGTTATGACACATTTTTGACACATCTTTGGCTGAAACCGTGCTATAATTAGCTCATATCAAATACAGATTAATTTGTAAATTCGCATACAATATAGACTCTCTCCTCAAAAATGTCTCGCGAGCAATTGCGAGGCTTTTTTGTTTTATTCTTTCACTTATTTCGTAAATTATGCTATATTTATTCAAAATGAGGTTATTATGGCTAGATTAATGCGTTGCGATTTGCACATTCACACCACTGCCTCGGACGGCAGCAAGCAAACTCATGAATTAATTGCCGATGCCACAACCGCCGGGCTTGATGTTATCGCAATCACCGACCACGACACCCTCGACGGATTATCTGATATAAATCACTCCCTACCCCTAAAAATTATAAACGGTATCGAATTGAGTATCGATGTCCCGGGCAACGAAGTGCATATTCTCGGTTTGGGAATTGATCCGCGCAGCCCGGCCTGGACCGCCGATGGTCTTATCGGCAAACTGAAAAGCGCCCGCATCAACCGTATCAGCGAAATTTGTAGCCAGCTGACAAAGTTGGGTTACCCGTTGGTTGCGGCGGAAGTTTTTTGCCGGGTTCCGGCGAACACCGCCATTGGCAGACGGCATATTGCCGAGGCATTGCTGGAGAAGCAACTTATCCCGACAATTGCTTATGCTTTCGAAAAACTTATTGGCATAACCGGCCCGGCCTATGTGAAACGCTATAAACTGACGATTGAGCAGGCGGTTGCGGTAATACTCCAAGCCGGCGGCACACCAATCATGGCACATCCGGCGCTCTGTTTCGACAACGGCGTAGTCAACATGGCAATCGAAGCCGGAGTCCGCGGCCTGGAGGTATATTATCCCCGGCACAGCAAAGCACAAACCGAATACTATTTGTCGTTATGTAAAAAACATAACTTAGTCTGCAGCGGCGGCTCAGACTGCCACGGAAAACCAGATCGCTTCCCTAATCGCGTTGGTACATTTTACTGCCAGCTGCCGCACAAAATATTGGAATGGTTATAGCGTTTTTCCAGTGAAGGAGTTTTTATGAACTTATTAGGTGAAACACAGGGTATAAAAAAATATCTGTTAGACGAATTAAAGAGCCTGCTCGATCTGGCGATACCCAAAGATAGTCCGTGTGATTACGATTTGGCAAAACGGATATTGGAAATAAGCCTGGAAATAAATAAAGAAATCGCCCTGATTATCAATCGCGGCGGCATCATCAAGGCCATCGCTATCGGCGACAACGCCAAAGTAAGTTTGCCGGATGTCAGCGGCCGGCGCAGCGAACAAAGCTTGAGCGGAGTGCGCTGTATCCACACCCATCCGTCAGGTTCGGCGCTCCTCAGCCCGCAAGATTTGAGCTCACTTGCCGCTAACCGCTATGACCTGATGGCAGCGCTCGCCCTGCACGAAACGAAGCCGGTTGTTGCCTTTGCTTATCTGGATAGCGAATTTGCTCCGACCGAGGGCGGCTACCTGACGCTTGAAGATTTTTGTCAGCTTAATATGCCCCGGATAGCACAAACTTTGGATAGCCAGTTTCAAAAACATACTTATAGCAACGACGAATTCGACCACGAACGCGCCATCCTCGTAGCCGTCGACACCTCCGGACACGATACCGAGGCCAGCCTTGATGAGCTGGCGTTGCTTACCGATACCGCCGGTGCCGAAGTTGTCGGCCGCCTGGTGCAAAAACGCGCCAAAATCGATTCAGGTTTATATATCGGTATGGGCAAAGCCGAGGAATTACACGCGCTTTGCCAAAATCTGCGCGCCACCACTGCGATTTTTGATGATGAATTATCTCCGGCACAACAGCGTAATCTCGAAGAAGTACTCGGCATCAAAATCATCGACCGCACCGCACTTATTCTGGATATTTTTGCCCAGCACGCCCGTTCCCATGAAGGAAAAATTCAAGTAGAACTGGCGCAACTGCGCTACCGCCTGACAAGACTGACCGGCATGGGTTTGGTGTTGTCACGGCTAGGCGGCGGCATCGGCACTCGCGGCCCGGGTGAAACCAAACTCGAAGTTGACCGCCGAAAAATTCGTGGCCGCATCAGCGATTTAGAAAAAGAAACCAAACAATTTGTTGAGCGGCGCGAATTGTTGCGCGCGCGGCGGGTAGAAACCAATATTACTACCGTTGCACTCATCGGTTATACCAATACCGGAAAATCTACCTTGATGAACAAATTAACTCAGGCCGGCGTGCTGGCCGAGGACAAGTTGTTTGCAACATTAGATCCGACGACCCGAAAATATCTGCTCCCCAACAATACGCCGATACTGGTAACCGACACTGTCGGTTTTATCACCAAACTGCCGCATGGTTTAATCAAAGCCTTTCGCGCAACCCTCGAGGAAACCATTCACGCTGACCTGTTGCTCCACATTGTCGACAGCGCAAGTAGCGAGAGCGACGAACAATGCGCCGCGGTCATTAAGACCTTGCAGGATCTGAAAATTGCCGATAAGCCGATACTTACCGTTTACAACAAAATTGACAAAAATTTGAGCCCGGAACATATTGCGCGGTTGGCCGCCCGCCCGGATTCTGTTGTCATCTCGGCACTGACCGGTGCCAACATTGATAAATTGACCAAAAAAATCGAACAATTCTGTGAACGCCGGGCAATCAGCCTAACACTTCTGCTACCCTACGATAAAACTGCCTTCTTGAATCGGCTGTATGAAATAGCTTTGGTGAAAAGCGTTGAATACATCGATGAAGGCGTTGCCGTCGAAATCGCAATCGCGCCGGAATGGCGGGAATTCGTCAGCGAATATGAACAATAATCACTCGAACAACGCCCGGATTTCAGTTTCGGTTAACTTGTTTAGCATTGTTTCACCCGGTTCAATAACAGCGTCGATTAATCGGCGCTTTTTTTGTTGTAATTCAAAAATTTTCTCTTCGATACTATCTTTAGTAATCATTTTATAAACTTGCACAACATTTTTCTGGCCGATGCGATGAGCGCGGTCAGTTGCCTGATCTTCGACCGCCGGGTTCCACCACGGATCATAATGAATAACCACGTCGGCGCCGGTTAAGTTCAAACCGGTGCCGCCAGCTTTGAGCGATATCAAAAACACACTGCATTCACCGCCGTTAAAGCGGTTTACCAACTCCATTCGCTCCTTCGCCGGAGTACTGCCGTCCAGATAGAAAAACGCCAGTCCTTGCTCCTGCAGTTTTGCTTTGATAATTTGATGCATTGAAGTAAATTGCGAAAACAATAATATCCGATGTCCGCCGCTTAATGCGTCTTCAAGAATCTCCGATAACTGCTCGAGTTTACCGCTCGCGCCCTGAAAATTATCCATAAACAATCCCGGATGGCAACAAATCTGCCGCAATCGCATCAGCAACGTTAAAATTGCAATCTGGCTTTTGGCGAAGCCATTTTTTTGGATTTCACTATCAAGTTCCCTGCGGGCATGAAGCATGAACGCCTTATAAATTTTACGCTGCTCTTTGGTCATTTCATTTATCGATATGCTCTCGATTTTATCCGGCAACTCTTTTAGTACCTGTTTTTTTAAACGCCGCATGATGAACGGCTGAACTTTGATTTTCAAATCCGCTAATGCTTTGGTACAGTTTTCTTTGACAATCGGCGCTTCATACTTCTCCACAAAATCATGATGCTGCCCCAGATAGCCGGGCATCAGAAAATCAAATATCGACCATAATTCAGTAAGCGAATTTTCAATCGGTGTGCCCGTTAGCGCAAAATAGCCCTGCGCTTTGATCCGCTTGACCGCCTTGGCGCTTAATGTGGAAGGATTTTTTATGTGCTGCGCCTCATCGATAAAGCATTTACCAAAAACAACATCTTCATAATCCTGAATATCCGAGCGCAATAAGCCGTAAGTCGTGATAACTGTGTCATAATCAGCAATATGCCGCAGCAACTCCTGGCGTCCGGCACGGGTCCCGGCAACTACCAATGTTCGCAGGCCTGGCGCAAACTTGGCGATCTCGTTTTGCCAGTTATAAATAAGCGATGTCGGCGCTACAACCAGCGACGGTAAACTATTGTTTTCCAGAACGTCGTACTGCATAAGTGTTATTGCCTGCAAAGTTTTCCCAAGTCCCATATCATCGGCAAGAATTCCGCCAAATCCATAATTTTTTAGCGTCTTCAACCACTTGAAGCCGGTTTGCTGATATTCACGCAATGTGCCGTTAATTCCCTCCGGTATGCGATATTCAAGCTGCTGTGGCGAAGTTACCTCGCAGATAAGTTTTTTGAAACTGCCGGCGCGTTCCAGACTCAAACCGCCACGGTCGTTGGCCAATGAATCGAGATACAATGCCTGACGTTTGGCAAGCGAAACTTTCCCGGACGCTAAACTTTTGGCGCTAATGTTCAGTCCATGCAAAAAATCGGCGAATTGTTGCAACTCTTCGGAATCCAGCGATATAAATTCACCGGTTTTTAGCCGGTAATACTTTTTCTTTTGCCGCAACGCATTTAACAGCGCAAGCAATTCGGCAATTTCCGAATCTTCATAATCTATAGCCAGTTCCAGCAGATTTCCATCACCTACGCTGACTGCCGTACGAATCGTCTTAGGCGGACGCGGCCGTAACTTCGCCAAACTTTCATCCCCATATACTTCAGCGAACTCGTTTAATTCAGCAATTCCATATTCCAGAAATCTCAGCATTTTATCTTCGTCGACTAACAAATACAGGGAGTTGTTTTCATAAAATCCGTATCTTTTTAAGAGATTGACGCTTTTCGCTTCAGCTGTTTTGTTGCGAACAAGGATCTTGCCACCGATTGTCACTTCATCACGAGTAGCGAGCGGATTTATTTCCTGATTATTGTAAACAAACTGCAGACTGCACTCGATAAAATTTCCGCTGTTCGCGAGATATGCTTTACTCTCCAGCGGATATTCACAGTAGTTATCCAATATCAGTTGAGAAACCTTAACATCCGCTACCTGGCTTAGTACCGGCAACACCTCTGCGAGAAATATCGAAACATCATTGTTGGCAATTTCAATTTGCCGATTGCTGCGCAGATAAAAATTGTTAATCATGGTTTCAAATATTCCGATTCTATCGACCGGGATTTTAGCAACAGTGTTTTCAGCCAGAACATAGCCGTAATTTACATCAAGCACCCGCATCGCTGCCGTTTCTTCGGAACAGCCCAAAGCAATCCCGCCTGCCACTTGGTTGACCGTCAAGTTGAGTTTTGGAAGTTCATCCGTAATTTCAACTGTCATTGCATTGCCGGCAATTACAATTTCGAGCGGCTGACCGGCCAGGCATTGCAAAAACTCGTTTAACCAATAGGGTGTCAATCGAACCCGGTCTTTTTGAATCGCACCGTTCGCACCAAATGTTTGCAAAGCTTGATTACGGCCAATTTCTTCAATATAGTAGCGTTCCAGCCAATTCATAAGTTTTTTGCTTACCGGATCAAACTTGGTAAGCGTCGGGTTAAAATCACCGAATTTACCAAAAGACAATTCTTCATCATTGTTGCGATGCAGCACTTCAGCAAACTGCCCGATATCATGCAATGGATATTGACGCTCGCAGCCATAACTAAACTCAACATACATTATCGGATTTATCCAGCGCCCGGCAATAATATTTAGCTTGGGAATTAATGAATATTCACGAAGCGGTATTGCAGACACCGGCGAATTTTCCGGCTCTTCCACCCGATTTTCGGTTTGTGCCAAATTTGAAAAAAATCGCAAAAACATCCGTGCGTTGCTGTCTGTTTTACGCGATATCTGATTGGCCAGTGGTTCAGTTTTAACTGCCTCACCGGCATAGATAGCCGGTTTGTCAATTTCCAAAATTGCAAACAATGTCGCCACAATATGTTTGCAAGCGCCATTTTTAAAACCTTTGTAGGCCGGACAATCACAAAAGTAACCGTCTGGCTTGTCGTTCTCATCCAGCGAAATGCTGACAGCGTACACTTCCACGCCGACAACACTGGCTGAATACGATTTGCCCTGATTGCTTTCCCGCAAACCGCGAACGGCTTTTTTTTGAAAATACAACATCCCGCGCGTAAAAACAGCCCCATTTTGGGCCGTAGCTTGAATTGTTTTTATCGATAATCCACTCATGGCACCTCAACAATTGGTAATTTATCCGAACATTATAACATCATTCCGATTTTAAGTTATGAAAGTTTTTGTTTTTTATGAAAAAAACCGGCAGAGTTGTACTAAATACAACTCTGCCGGTTTTAATTGTTATTTGAAATCACGTTCAAATGTTCAGATCTGCCAGCTTGCCAAGTAACGCGTCTTTCGCGGATAATATTGGTACGGCCACCGGCCAATTGATGTTTAATGCCGGATCATTCCAAATCACCCCCGCCTCATGTGCGGGACTATAAAAATTGTCAACTTTGTAGGTAAATTCCGTGTTCTCCGTCAGCGTACAGAATCCGTGCAAAAAACCACGTGGTACGTACAGCATCAGGCGATTATCCGCAGTCAGTTTAAATCCCTGCCATTGCAAATAAGTCGGGGAAGCAGCACGGACATCGACAATAACATCATACACCACACCGCGTGTCACTCGTACCAGCTTAGCCTGTGCGAACGGCGATTTTTGCAAATGCAACCCGCGCAAAGTTCCTTTTGGCACCGAAACCGAATAATTATCCTGGACGAATTCTCCGGTTATACCCTGCGCGGCAAATTCACGTTTTTCATATGGCACCATAAACGCGCCGCGGTTGTCAGCAAAATAATTTGGCTCAATCAACCAGGCACTGGCGAATTTTGTCTTTATAAATTTCAAGATTATCTCACCTATTGTTTTTTATTTTTTTAACTATTACCGGTGTTATCTGCCTTTACTCGTTAAGTCTTTTGTTGTAGAATAACAGCTCGTGAACAATTTGGCAAGCAGGAGAACTTAAGCGCATGATAAAATATTGGTTAAACCACCTTGAATATTTCTTTTATTGGCTACTAGCCACTGATAAATTCAAACTCCTCTACATCACCCCACGTGGTTCGCTCATCTATCACGGCAACGCCATGGCCTTACGCCTAAAAATTTGGGTTTATATTCCTGAAGGCTGGGAAAAAGACAGTTTGGATAACAAAACTGTATATATGCTGGACGGACAGAACATGTTTGATATTGGCACTTCCGCCTATGGCACCTGGGCATTAGAAAATCGGTTAGATGCTATCAACGACAGCACCACGGTCATCGTTGCCATTCAACACGGTTGGTTACGCGAATTCGACTACTCCTTGGCACAAAACGCCGACACCACGCTTGAAAGAATTATTGATGAAGTTATTCCCTATGTCGAGCAGAACCTTATCGGCGTGCAGACCGCGCAGCAACGCATTCTCGGCGGCTCATCGTTGGGTGCAAACGGTGCAATCGCCGGCATCCAGCACCGCGATGTTTTTTCCAAATTTTTATTATTCTCTTTTGCTGCCGAAGTTGACTACGACAGCCACTTAGCTTATGTCAAAGCACTGGCTGCCAATGACCGTGTCCGCGTATACATGGACATTGGCACCAAAGAAGCCTCTTGTCAAGGTCTCAATTGGCTCAATGATGTCGAAATGGTACAAAGATGCAACAAAATCAAAACAATTTTCAGCGACTATTTTGGCAGAGAAAATGTATTATTATTTGTGGACAAAATTCAATGCTATCACTGTGAAGAAGCCTGGGGCAGCCGCTTTATAAAAGCACTGAAATGGGTTGCCAGCGAATAGCGATAGCGACAAAAAACCGCTCCTGCGTTTGCAGAAGCGGTCTTTTTGTTAGCTCTTCAAAGTCTTTTCAGCGATAGTCAGTACATCGCCAATTTGCTCATTCCAATAATACCAGGTATGTGAACCCGGTCGCTCGCGGAATTCATGGGGAATTTTCCGATCACGCAGAATTGCTACGAATTCAAGATTAGCGGAAAAGAACGGATCATCCACGCCGCAATCGGCATAAATATATGGTAGTCCAACCAACTTATCGGCCGGATAATCGCGATATAAGCCTAGAACATCATTGTTTTTACGCGTCAAACTTCCGGCCGCGCCAAACACTTGCATCAAGGACGGCTTGCAAAATGACCACATTCCCGGCGTCCAGGGCTGGTTCGTAGCCGTTTCGACCGCAGTCGCCGCGTCCAGCGCACCACTCAAGGAAGCCGCAAAGGCAAACTTGTCCGGATATTTAACGCCAAATTTCAATGCGCCATAACCACCCATTGATGCTCCGGCAATCCCGCGATATTTTTGAAATGGCAGCGTACGATAGTTTTTATCGATTACCGGCAACATCTCGCTTACGATATAGCTTTCATATTTATCATTTTTATCGGTAGCACTATCCGTCCACCAACCATCATTGCCTTCCGGCGTCACGATTATCATTTTGTGTTTGGCAGCAAATGTTGCAACGTTCGTAGCGATTATCCAGCTGTCATAATGTCCGCCCAGCCCTTGCATCAAGTACAACACCGGATAACGCCAGTTGCTTTCATCATAACCAGCCGGCAAAATTACATCATAATTCACCGTGCGGTTTAGCAACGTGCTGGCGATCTGCCGGGTTTCAATTTTCGCAACCGGCGAGGCTGCAAACACCGTTGCCGACATAAACGTTATGATAGCTATGCATAACACTGATTTTCTAATAAACTTAACCATCTTCTCCTCCGCATTATTGATTCGGATTATTTTTCGGTTAAAATTAATGCCGTAAAATTTCTTCTGATTCGATTTTTTGTTTACCGGCTGTTTTTTTCTTATGGTTAAACACTACGTTTAGTATAATTGCCGTCGCCGCGCCCATGACAATGCCGCTACCGGTAAATACGCCTGCCCATAGCGGCAGTTTTTCGAAGGCCGCCGGGGTCACCGAAATTCCCACTCCGATCGTCAGTGAACAGGCTACTATCAGCATATTATAGATATTTGTCATGTCCGCTTTGGCCATTGTATTTATTCCCGCAACCGCCACCATGCCAAACATCGCAATCATTGCCCCGCCCAAAACAGCACTCGGAACTGCCAGCACCAACGCCGCAAATTTCGGCAAGAAGCTCAAACCGGCGAGAATCACTCCTGAATAAACCACAATTAGCGTTTTCTTGACCTTGGTTAATTCAATCAAGCCTACATTCTGTGAATAGGTGGTTTTTGAAAACGAATTGAATAGTCCGGAAAAAATCAACGCCAAGCCTTCGGCACGAAAACCACGTGCCAACGACTCTTTGGTTACTTTTTTGCCGCAGATTTCACTCAAAATCATAAATACCCCGGCCGATTCCACCTGCGATACCAATGCCACGATGCACATTGTAATTATCGGAATAATTTCAAATTTCGGCCAACCAAACGCCAGCGGCCGCACCGCGTGAATCCATTGTGCACTTTGCATCGCGCTCATATCAACATAGCCGCCGATTGCAGCAACGACAGTACCCGCAACGATGCCCAGCAACACCGAAATCGTCTGCATAAACCCTTTAGCATAACGGCTAAATAACACGATCACCAGCAGCGTTATTGCCGCAAACAAGAAATTAACCGGGTCACCGTAATTTGCCGAACCGACACCGCCTGCGGAACTGTTAATAGCAACCGGCGCTAAGGATAACCCAATAATCGCGACCACCGAACCAATTACTACCGGTGGAAATAATATTGAAAGTTTACCGAAGTAGGAAGCATTTAAAAACACAAATACCCCGGCAACCATTGTCGCACCAATCGCCGTTTGAAAGTCATACTGCAGGCCGATTGCAATCAGCGGCGATACCACCGGAAACGCCGTCCCTAAAACCACCGGCAACCGGATGCCGATGCCTTTTAGTTTTGACGCCTGCAACAGCGTTGCTATCCCTGATGCCAATAAATCGGCCGACACCAAAATTGTCATTTGCAGCACATTAAATTTTAATGCTGCGCCAATAATCAACGGCACTGCCACTGAACCCGCGTACATCGCCAACACATGCTGCAGCCCCAGACTGAAATTTCTAAAGACGTTTGAATTTTGCATCGGTCACCTCAAAAAAATAAAAAATTATAGCTATTTTGGTCAGAATCTGGTCAGAATGATGTTATATAATCTAGTCATAAGGTTCGGACAGCAAACATACTAAGTACAATCGGTCTGAATTATAAAATTACATAATAGTTTTTCATATAGCTTTCTCCTCAAATAACCTCTCAATATAGATCTCTCTCCTCTAAAAATCACTCCGCAGCGATGCGGAGTTTTTTTATTGTGGCAATATCACTATAAAACTCGAGCCTCGTCCCAGTTCGCTTCGCACGAAAATTCTTCCCTGATGCGCTGCAACCAATTGTTTTACCAACGCCAACCCGATACCGCGGCCACCGCTGTCGCGGCTGCGCGACCGTTCGACACGAAAGAAATAATCAAATACCCGCGGCAAATCCGCCGGCGCAATTCCGATTCCATCATCTTTAATCACGACTACCAAATAACTTTTGCCAAACAGCGTCCTGGTCCTGTTTTCCACAAGAATAGTGCCGTTGGTGTTTGAATAACGAATGGCGTTGGTCAAAAGATTAATAAATATCTGCTTTAACCGCTGCTCATCCGCTTGGATAATTCCCGGAACTGCAGTCAATAAACACTTTAGCGAAATTGCTTTTTCTTGCAGCAGCGGCTCAAAAAATTCAACTAATTGCATCAGAACTGCATTGCTATCTATCAATGTTTTCTGCAATCTCAGCGTTCCGGCCTCGGCCTGGGAAATATCCAGCAAATCACGTACCAACTTTTGCATATGCTCAATTTGTGCTTCCAGTGTCTCAATCCGCTTTGACGTAACTGAAAACGTCCCCTCAGCTATTCCTTCAATGTGTCCGCGCATCGTCGTGAGCGGGGTGTTCAACTCATGCGCAATCCCGGCAATCAGATTTTTTTGTGCTTTGCGGCTGCTTTCCAACTGCACGACTAAGGTATCAATATTTCTAAACAATTCGGCAATACCCGGGTCCTGCCACTTTGTTCGGTTGGGAATATATTTACCGGTTTTGATCAGCGTAATTGCCCGATTAATCCGCCGCAACGATGAGTCAATAATCGGTAATAATTTTTTAACAACAACTAGCGAAATCCCGATACTGATGGCTGCGATAACCAGCAACGGTAAATCCAGATAATCACGCAAAACAATTTCTTCAACAACGGAAAACGAAATTCGATGCAGATAAAAACTTAGCGCAATTATACCAAGTACTATGCAGCTAAGCGCCATATTAATCATTATCGCAACCTGCATCAATATCCTAATTCGTTGAACCAGTGGCAATTCACTTAATTTAATCATTTTTGGCAATACCGTCAATTGCAATTTTGTAACCAAAACCCCTTACTGTTTCAATGAAGTCGACTTGTTTATCGAATTCAAAAAATTTGCCGCGAATTCGTTTAATGTGCGTATCGATAGTCCGTTCACAACCATCAAACGCATAACCCAACACCAAATTGGCAAGCTGGGTACGACTAAGCGCACGATTGCCATTTGCAACTAATGTTTCGATGATCTTATATTCCGTTGGCGTAAGTTTAACAATTGCACCGTCTATCTCGACTACCCGCGCTTCGCGGTCCAGTGTTAACCGGCTGTTTTTTGACCGTGGCCCGTCTGCCGCATCGCCTGTATAGCAACGTTTCAACAAATTACGCACCCGTGCCAGCAACTCGCGCGGGTGGAACGGCTTGGAAAGATAATCGTCCGCACCAATTTCCAAACCAACAATACGGTCAATATCATCATTGAGAGCAGTCGCCATAATTATCGGCACGTCCGATGTTTTGCGAATAATTCGGCAAACTTCCGTTCCCGTAATTTTTGGCAACAAAACATCCAAAATCACTAACCGCGGTTTAACAGACGCAAACAAACAGAGTGCCGCTTCGCCATCCGCGGCAACAACCACTTTGAAGTTGTTGTTTTCAAGATATTCTTTTATCATGCTAGAAATGTTAGCATCATCTTCAACCAACAGGATTGTTGCTATACTCATATCGACCTCACAGCGATCAAATGTCCCGACTTGCTCAATTTTAGCGCTAAACCACCAATTAAAGCGGCTTCTGTTGGTAAGTAGTTCGACACATAACCAATAATACCTGCCTGCTATTAAAAATACCCGGCAAAACCGTTGCTCAATACCAATTAACAAACCAACATAGTCGCTGACGGCACATGCCAAATTATTTTCTCGCTCACTGTCCGTCCGGTAATTCGTTCTACCGCGGCGGCATAACAGCCTAACTGTGTTTCATAACGTTCACGCAAAATGTTTTTGTCGGATACATTATCAGTTTTGTAATCAACGATTACAAAACTTCCGTCCCGTTCCGCAAACAGTAAATCAATAATACCTTGCAGTAAAACTTTTTCATCAGCCGGATAGTCTTTACCGATTTTTTCGCCCAGCTCTTTTGCATCCTGCAACAACACAAACGCCTGCTCACGCCGAACAGTCTTTGATTCACGCACCCGGTTGGCAAGCGGACTGAGCAAAAAGGCTGCAATTTTATTTCGGTCCACCTCGTCCGCAACAGCCGCCGTAATAATCGTTTGCTGCACTAATTCAACAATTATCCGGTCAACGTTTTCAATATGGCTGGTTGCCTGAAAACTAATCCGCTGAAATATCTCATGATAAGCAATGCCCAGTAATCGTTTAAAATCCGGCTTCCGCAAGCTGATATCTAAAATATCTGCCCGTTCGTCCGGCAACAGCGCTCCCGCTTCCGGTTCTTCTTCACCTGCCAGCGCCTGACGTTTGAGTTCAGTTACCGTGAGCTTGGGCGAAAGATCAACTTTTTTATACTTTTTTTCATAGTTCCAGTCAAGAATGGTATTAACGGTTTTGCGAATTTCATCCGTAGTGACGCTGTTGTTGAGCGTATCTGCGAAATAACCGCGTTCGACTTCCAATTCGACAACCGGTATTTGTTCAATTGGTTTTATAGTAATTTTCCAACCGTTCACCGGTTCACTTTCCACTTCCGCATTCAACAAAATTTTTGCCAACTCGCAATCAGTGCTTAACGCCGCACCAATCCAGTCCAACCAACTGCTCTGCTCCGTAACCCAATTTATCGGCAATTTAATTTGTCCGGCATGATTTGCCCACTCTTCGCTGCGCTTTGACCAACCGGTATTTCCCGGCAAACTGCCAATCATAATAAGTTTCTCGCGCGCCCGGGTCATCGCAACATATAGTATCCGCATTTCTTCAGCCAATTCATCCAACCGTTTGGCTTCGCGGTTTACCAGTGCCGGTAGCGAGTCATAAACAACATTTTCGGCAATATCGACAAATTTAGGACCAATACCAAAATTTTTATGCAGATTAAACAACTGTAAATCCGGACCGGCGCCAAATTTCTTTCCGATTTCCGGTACAAACACCACCGGATACTCCAACCCTTTGCTACCATGCGCGGTGATTATCCGCACTACATCATCATTAGCCGATAGCGCTTTCCCCTCTTCCAGTTCCTGCTGCCGTTTTTTTAGTAATTCGATGTATTTCAAAAAACGAAACAATCCCTTAAAATCCGCCCGCTCAAAAATTACTGCGTGCTCAGAAAGCATCCGCAGGTTGGCTTGACGAATGTTTCCCGACGGCAGCGCTGCAACATAGTCAAAGAACCGTGAATTATCATAGATGTCCTGCAACAGTTCATGAATTTGCAATTGTTTGTTTAAATCCCGCCATTGTTGGATACGCGTAACAGTGTTGATTATTTTTTCATTCAAGTACACGTCTTCGGATTCACACATTTTCAACGCCTGCCAAAAACAGCCAGCGGGCTGCAGCAAACGAATCTGTGCCAGCTCCACGTCGGTGAATTCAAAAATCGGCGAACGCAGCACGCCTGCCAACGGAATATCCTGCAACGGATTATCAATTACTGCCAACAACGACAGCATCAACCGAACCTCATAAGCCAAAAAATAGCCGTCACCGATATCACTATAGCTAGGGATGCTATTATTACGCAATACATTCTGTATTTCCGGGGCGGAACTTTTTTTGCGCAGAATAATGGCGCAATCACGATATGAAAGCGTGCGCCACTGGTTATTTTCTTTATCAAAAACCACTGGGCTGTCTTTCATTAACTCTTTGATTTTGCCGGCAATCAGTTGCGCTTCGGCAGCCGCGCCTTCGGCAAACTCATTTACGGCAGCTTTTTTGCTGTCTTTATTAATTATTATCAACTCCGTAACCGGATCGATAGTAATTCTTTTGTTATCTTCATCGTCATATATTTTCGCGGCACCATAGCGTAACGCTGCCAATTCATCATAATCTATTCCGCCGCAGCTATCACTCATGATTCGTTCAAACACAAAGTTGGCCGATTCCAGCACCGCACTACGGCTGCGAAAATTGCGCGTTAGTTTTAACGCTTTGCCGCCGATATTTTTCTCATAGGCCTTCAATTTACCGGTAAAAATCGTTGGATCGGCTTGCCGGAAACCATACACGCTCTGCTTAACGTCGCCAACCATAAACCGGCGGATTTTGCCACCGGCGAGCAATTCCAGAATCTGCTCCTGTACTTCATTGGTGTCCTGATATTCGTCAGTCATGATTTCCACAAACCGCTGCTGAATCCCGTCAAGCAGCAGTTCTGCTTCCGGTTTTTGCAACAACGTCACACAAAAGCGTTCCAAATCACTAAAGTCCATTTTGGCGCGCTCACGTTTGAGAACGGCGTACTTTTCTGAAAACGCCAATACCAATTCGGCAAGCGCACTGACCATCTGCCTGGTTTTTTCGTTGCGGTCAACCAACGCCGTCAATGGTAACGCAAAACGCTCCTGCTGTTTTTTAACCAATTTACGGGCATTGTCAATATTGGTTTTAATAAAGTCGAAGTCCGCCATATTAGCTTTTACATTCAGACTTTTTTTACTCAAACCCTTCGCACTCCAACCGGAAAACCCGGCTTGCGGCAAGGTTTCAAACAGTGCATCATAATCACAAGCTTCAGCCTGTGCCAAAACAAGCTCTGCTTGAGCAAGTTCACCAGCGGCAACTCCGGTCACTTCCGAAAGCTGGCCATTGTTTTCACCAGCAACATAAGCTTGATTATATAACGCAACCGCTTGTTGCAAGTCTGTTATAACAATTTCAAATAATTTTTTCCCCCAGGCACAATCCAACAGACATCTTGCTGATTGCGGCCAAAACAATTCCGCAAGATTGTTAAGCCAGCCGCGGTCATCAAGCCGGTTAGCCGCGAAATTATATAAATCAATAATCGCTTCATGCAATTGTTCATCGTTTTTATCGGAACAAAACCATTCAACCAATTGCAAAAAATTTGCAGCCTTATTCTGATAATGCTGCTCAAACAATTCCTCAATACAATCCTGCTGCAACATTTTAGCAGCCGCAGCATCCAGCAGTTTCATTTTCGGATCGATAGCAAGCAGATGAAAATTTTCACGCACCAAACGGGCGCAAAGCGAATGAATTGTTGATATGTACGCATTACCCAGAAGCGCCTGTTGCCGGCGGAAATGCCGCTTCAACACTGCATCTTGACATTCTTGCGCCATAACGTCAAGCTCAGTCGCTATCCGGCTGCGCATTTCTATTGTCGCGGCATCGGTAAAAGTCACCATCATGATTTGCTCGATACCAACATAGCTGCCATCCGCATTTTTTTGCCGCAGGCAATTGATAACGCGTTTAGTAAGCGATGAGGTTTTGCCGGAGCCGGCAGCCGCCGATACCAAAATATTACCCGCAAAGATTGTCTGCGCAGCAACGCGATCCCGCTCGTCAATCGCAATATAATCAATAAGATTATTATCGGCACTCATTGCTGCCCTCCTTGTCGCCGGTCAAAAAGCGTTGCTGCAATTCATCCAGCACCGCCTGAGCGTTTATTTTTTTCAACTCCCGCGGTTGATCTCCCAGCCCTTGTTCAAAATGACAAACTTCTGCAAACTTGCAATAATCGCACGCCATTCTCCCCGCGCTTTGCACCGGTTTAACTTCGATATTGCCACCGGTAATCGCAGCAACATGGTTGGCGGCTTGTGTCAGTGCGTTTTGCCGGAGCAACTCCAAGCTTCCGCTATCAAACAGACTATTTTTGATAGCGATATATTCATAATGCTTCCCGGTTTTTTTGTCCAGGTTGTCCATGATGCCATTATCGTTCACTATCCCGGTGAACGACGTCTTGTCATATCGCTCATTATTAATATCGTCACCGTCTGCGGCAATTCCTGCACTCACCCGGTCGTCTTTCATCCCCAAATACAACATCCCGGCAATTTCAACGGTTTTTAATGTTTGGCGCAATGCTGTTAAATATACCGGTAGCTGTAGTGAAACACCATTATAGATTTTAGTGAAATCCGCAACCGCGCGGCCGTTTTTGTAGTCAACAAGCAACGCATATTCCTGACCGTCCACGCTTCCACAATCCACACGGTCAATTTTGCCTTCGATAATTATCCGGGTAGGCGCAGCTACAACTATCGGCGGCCAGTCAGAATTCCTGCCGAATTCCCGCTCGAAATATTCCGGTTTCAACGCGCTGTTACGGGAAAATCCGGCGAATCGCAACACCGCCTTTTCAAACCGCTTATACAAACGCTCCGCCAAGTTTTCATTATACGCGGCCTTGGAAAACAATTGATTTTTAATTTTACTCTGGATTTCGGTAAACTCTTGCCGACAAAGCGCCGTCAGTGCTGCATCGTCCATATTCGCAAGCTTCATACCCAGTTTTTGCAATACTCCGTGGAAGAGATTGCCGACATCAAGAATATCCAGTTCGTTAATCTCACGTTCGCGTAATTTCAATCCGTAATCAGCAAAAAATTTAAACGGACAGTTGGCAAAAGTCTCAAGTTTACTGATACTACAGGTAAATTCGCCATCTTTAACGTGCAGCGACAGCGCAATTGCTTCCGGCAATTTTTTTCTGCCGTCCAGCCGCGCCGCAGCTTTTTCGATAATGTTTTTGCCGTCGGCAAATATCTTTTCGCTCACCGCCGTCCAGTACGGCAAATCCGCTTTGACATCTATTTTTGAAGAATATATTGTGGCAAGCGTTTTCTCGATACTACGCAAACTGCTCAAATAGCCGGTAATCAGCAACTGTCCGGGCGCGATACGCTCGCGCAGCGAAGCATAGCTGGCGGCAGTACATTCCGGCAGCCTTAACATACGGCTGATTTTCTCTAAATACATTGATACCGCGCGCGGTTTGCCGGCATTATTAGCCAAAGCATAGCTGAGGTACAGCTGTTCTTTAGCCTGAGACATTGCCGCATACAACGTAAACCGGTCAGTGAATAATTTATTGCGGGCGGCGCTCATATCAAGTCCGACACTGTTTAACATATTCAAATCATCATCATTTAGTAACGTGCTGCCCGCCCCGCGCGCCGGAATTACTCCTTCATTTAATCCGAATAAAAACAATGCTTTGCGTTCAGGCATTTTCATCCGGTCAAGTGAACACACCGCGATGTAATCCAAACCCGGCGGCGTGGCCTTGATTTGAACCGAATCAAAGCCCTCTGCCAATAACGCTGCAAAATCCTCGAGTTTAATTTTATCCGTGCCACACAATCCGTTTAGTTCCAAAAACAATTCTTCGACATAACGCTGAATTTGTTGATGAATATTACTTCTGCTGACATCGTGGCTGTCGGCGGCATTATCGGCGAGCAGTTTCATCCGCCCGGCAACATTGAGCTTTTCCAGTACAGCATCAATCCTGGCAATATAATCACCCACAGTCAATGTTCCATCGCGATAGGTTGTAAACGGTTCAAGTGCGCTGTTGATATACTGCCGCAATTCATCCATGCGCACATCAGCAAACGCTGCTTCTCTCCCTGTAAATTCTGCTTCTTTTGCCGCAAAATCCCAAGGCGCGGCCTGCATCCACGTTGCACCGCGGATACCATATTTCAAAACATAATTTTCAAGCAAATCATAGTCATCAACGGTATAGCCGTTTTGCTCAAACAAACCGGTTTTGATTGCCGTAAACATCGAACGGTAATCACGGCCATGTAATTTAATTTCCAGCAAGGCTCGCACAAAATCGGTCAAAAAATGGCGGGCAACTACCGGCGGCTGATCAAAGGCAAAATTAATCTCAGCATCACGGAACGCTGTTTCAAAAGCATTTCGATATTCCTCAACGCTCCTGCCAACAACAGCAATATCGCGAAACCGAAAAAACCCTGTCCGCACAAGTTCAATGATTTTTCGCGCAATCCACGCCGCCTCTTCATTAACGCTAGCTGCTTTGATGACTTGTACAGAAGTCCGCGCTTCTTTCGTTGACGCGACATCGCGCAGCGCCAATCCGGCGGCAATAATATCGTCATTATCGAACCGCCGCGCCAGACTTAGTTCTTCCAACTCAACAGCATTTTGCAAGCTTTTTAAGCGCCGGATGGTAGTCCATTGCTGGTAAAACAATTCACTGATTTCGGAATAGTCAGCCGCAATATCATCAATACACAGTGTAACAACTACCTCGCACCCTGCGGTTAGCAAAGCCGCTATCACATTTAGTTCCGTATTGGAAAAAAAGCTAAAGCCGTCAAACCAAAATTTTGCACCGGACCATCCGGCGGTTGATAAAATTATTTGTGGCAACTCATTGAGATAATCTTCCGGGTCGAGAAATCCGTTGGCGGTTTTGAAATCTTCCCATTCTCGATATAACAACGCCAAATCAGCTAATTTTCCTTGCGCCTGGCAAAAATTTTTACCGGAAAAATCGGTTGGCATAATACCGGAATTCTTTAACTCCCGAAATAACTGCGAAAGTTCAGCCGCGAAATTATGCTCATTACTCACGCCGCCATAGATTTTCAAATTCGGCGCATTCAACTGTAACAACCGTTTGACCACCAGCCTGCGTGCTGTATCGCTCAGCGCCTGTCCTGTTCGGCCCTGCTCGTTCATCAGCCGGTAGGCAAATCGCTTAAACCCAAACGCCTGCGCACGCATAAAACCGCCCCCGCACATTTCGGCCAATTGTTTTTCAGCTTCGAACGATGCCTGTTCAGGCACAATTAAATAGAGCGGCGATCCCAGGGGATCGGCTTTGCATAGTTGGGATATTTCACTAAGACAACGGTGGGTTTTGCCCGTTCCGGCGGCGCCATAGACAATCTTTATCGGCATGCTGCCACCTCGTTTCACATAAACTAAATTCGCCAAAACACCAGTTTTCTCCTGCATACCGGTGCTGAAAAAACACAAGTACTCAAAGTCGCTGCAATTATAGTATAATTTATGAATATTCTACGCAATCGGCATATGAGGTGAAAATGTTTGTAAGCGGACTGGTTATTACAAAAAACGAGCAACAGGCCATCGGCAAATGCCTGCAAAGCATGTTGCCGTTTTTAGATGAAATGGTTTTAGTCGATACCGGTTCTACTGACGAAACCGTCGCCCTTGCCCAAGCACTCGGCGCCGATGTCCGCTATTTTGACTGGATGGACGATTTTGCCGCCGCCCGCAACTTCGCCGTGTCCCAAGTCAAGGGCGACTGGATTGTTTTTTTAGATGCCGACCAGTGGTTTGACGAGAACAGCATCCCAAAAGTGCGGGCGCTGATTGAGCAATATCACAACCAACCCGACGTCAACATGATTATGGTGCGCGAAATCAATCACTATGATGCCACTAATTTTGCCGACACGATCACCGGCAAAATTTATCGCAACCGCCCTGATATCCAGTGGGTCGGTAACATCCACGAAATGCTTTTTTTCGGCGAGCAATATTTATCCGGTTATCTGCACAAGGAAATAATTATCCATCACTACGGTTTTGCGCCGGAAAAACTGAAAGACAAGTCCGGCCGCAATCTCAAGCTATTGGAAAAAAATCTGAATGCAGGTAAAATAACTGATTACCTGTATATCACACTGGCTAATGAATACGTCAGTTTCGGTCAATGGGATAAAGCCCACGAATTTGCGGTACTAGCCAAAAAACGTGATATCGAACGCAACCAGGGTTATACGCTTGCCGTACGGCCGCCGTTATTAATCCTTGAATATATGCACAATAATCCGGAGAAATTTTGTGCTGCAGAAATCGAGGCGGAATTTGCCGACGTTATCCGCCGCTTTCCCGACCATCCGGAAATTTATTATTGGCGGGCATTGTATGATGAGCGTCGCGGCAATCCGCACGCGGCAATTGCTAATTTTCAAAAAAGTCTCCGCTTGAACAGCGAATATAGCGGCGACCAGTGGTTGGATTTCAAATGGAAAGAGCCGACCATATATTGGCGTCTTGGTTTATTATGCAGCCAAACCGGTAATGTTAATCAGGCAATCGAAGCTCTGATACAGTTCATGCGCCGCAACAAGCAAGATGTTGCCACCCTAAAATGGCTGATGGAACTGGTCAGTCTCTCCGGTCAGCCGCCGGTTTCAATTTTTGGCGCCATATACGATTCCGGCAACAGTGCCGACGTTAAATTTCTACAACTCCATTTCCCGGAACTTTTGTAATGACAATCACAACTAAGCCCGACCGGTTTTAGCGGTCGGGCTTTTTATTATTGTGCCGAATGCATTTCGTAGAACACACCGCGGTTGGCAAGTAATTCGTCCCACTTGCCTTGTTCGACAATCCGTCCCCGTTCCATGACAATGATCTTATCACAGTTGCGAATAGTACTCAGACGATGCGCGACGAACACCGCCGTACGGCCTTTGGTTATCGTTTCCAAATTATCCATAATAATTTTTTCCGATTCATAATCCAGTGCGCTGGTCGCCTCGTCAAATATCAGGATTCTCGGATCAGCTACCAGCGCCCGGGCAATCGCCACCCGCTGTTTTTGCCCACCGGACAGGCCGGTGCCGTTTTCGCCAAGCTCCGTATCGTAATGTTCAGGCAATTCAGCAATGAATTCATGGGCGCCGGCGAGTTTTGCCGTTTCCACTATTTCTTTACGGGTAGCCTTGGCATCACCGAGCGCAATATTATCCGCAATCGTACCAGTAAATAATACGTTTTCCTGCAGTACCACACCGATTTGCCGTCGCAGCCAACCGGTATCGACCTGAGCTAAATCCACGCCATCAATCAACACTCGCCCGCCGTTTGGTATATATAATCGTTGCAACAGTTTTACCAAGGTGCTTTTCCCGGAACCGGAGCGGCCGACGATACCAATTTTTTGTCCGGGCTGAATCTCCAGATCCAGACCTTTGATAATCTCTGCGCCATCATTTTTATAACTGAATACGACTTTGTCAAACGTGATATGGCCACTGATAGACGGCAAAGTTGCGCGGTTGGGATTGAAACTGGGTTCGGCATCACTGTCGACAATGTCGCTCACCCGCTCAAAGCTGACTCTGGTCTGTTGAAAACTTTGCCATACGGACACGATTCTTAGCAGCGGCTGCATTACCTGACCAGCAAGCATTTGTACCGCCACCAGCGTACCCACGCTCATCTTGTCACCCATAATCAGAATTGCACCTACCACCAACACTCCGATGGTAAAAATCTGATAGATAAACGTTCCCAGCGCCTGACAAAAAACCTGCAAAGTTGATGAATAAAAACTGGCTTTTACATATCCGGCCAGCAGGTCATCACGTTTTTCAATCAGCCGGTCTTCGATTGCCGCAGCCTTTACCGTTTGAATACCGCCAAGCGCCTCAATTACAAAGGAAATATTATCGGCATTTTTTTGAAATTTTTCACGCAATATCCGCTTGAAAACCGGTGCAATAATCAGGTTAACCACAACATAAATTGCTACAGTAAACAGTGTAATCAACGTCAGTTGCCAACTATAGACCACCAGTATCGCCAGATAAATCAGTGCAAAGACAAAATCCAACACCAATGTCACCGAAGTACCGGTGATAAATTGACGGATATTGGCGAGCTCCCCCATCCGGCTGACGACGTCGCCGGACTGCCAGCGCGTCAGTGTTTTCATCGGCAACCGTAACACGTGGTTGAACACGTCAGCCGATAATAACGTATCGATTCGCGTTGCGGCGTAAGCAAACACATAAACACGCAACATTTCAAACACAACAATAAATATCGCCGTGAAAAGCATACCCGACAGCAATACGTTGAGTGTGGCCACGCTGTGATGCACCAGCACATTGTCAATAATTTCTTTAGAAAACAATGGCGCTATCAAACCGAGTAATTGCACCAGTAATGTAAACGCCAGTACCCGGTACAATTGTTTTTTATGCTTCCAGATTACCGGCAGCATCCGCCGCATTGCAAACGACTCAGCTTTTATTGCGGCCGACGGTGCGCCTTTTGCCAGCACCACACCGATACCAAGCCAGCGGTTCAACAAAACTTCCCTGGTTATTTCAACACTGGCGTTAATCTCCGGATCAAATACATGATAACCGGCATCACGGCGATAGAACAGACAAAATCCGCCATTATTAATTTTGATTATTACCGGTAGTGGAATTACATCCAAATCATCCGGCTTTATATGACGCAGTCCGGCACGCAGTCCGTGCGCTTTGGCAGCGCGAACAATATCTAATTCGGCGCAATCCGAACCACTATTGCCATATACCCGTTCCAACTGTAAATAGTCCGTTGATACTTCGAGCAACCGGGCGGCCTCGGCGAGACACATCAAGCCGCTGTCAACCTTTACGTCGTTCATATCAACGCTCCCTCAACGAATCATTGGCATACTTGCGGAAAGTATCGAGAAAATACTGAATAATGCGTCTTTTACCGGTCTTAACCTCTGCGGTCACAACCATTCCCGGAGCAAACATTACCTTTTGCCCGTCAATCATCATATAATCCTGATCCAACTCGATCGTCGCCCGATAACTATATTTTTTCTCAGGAATATTAGTAGCTTCGCCAGTCGATCCGGCATTTTCCTGACGGGAAACACCAACTTCACCGGCATCGGGTGATATCCGCAAAACTTTACCACGGATTACACCGTATTTCTGGAAATCAAAGGTGGCAATTTTGATATCAGCGACTTGACCAACGCGAATAAAACCAATATCACGGTTTCCAATCCAGGCTTCAACCTGAAGTTTTTGTCCGCTCGGCACTACGGTCAGCAACGGCTCTCCAGTTTTTACGACCACTCCTTCGTTATGTACCGCCATCGTCGAAATCCGGCCATCAACCGGCGCTCGAACGATATTCGCCTGATTGACACGCTCGGCACGAATCAAACTCAATTCAATTTTATCGCGTGCTTCCCAATCTTCCATAATCTTGGAGTTGATTTCATCAAAAAATTCTACCCGGGCATCAATAAGGCGCGCCTTGCCTTCAACAACCGCTGCCTTTACTGCCAGAATCGCCGCGTGCTCAGTTGCCAGTGACTGTTGGGTATTCACCCGCTCTTTGCGGTATTGAAACACCTGAAATTCTTCGATAGAATTGTTTTTATTAAGTTCCTGCATCCGCCGCTCCTGCTCCCGAACATCGGTTAATAACGCGGCGTATTTATCACGGGTGGCCTCTTCAGCGGTAACTTTGGCCTTCGCTGCATCAATTTGGGCGATTGCCACATTTTCACGCGCCCTTAAAGTAGCTTGCTTGTTGCTAAACCAGTCCTGCTGCTCTTTCATATCCTCGGGGCGTAAATACTTATACTTGTCCTGTGTCGGTTGAAACGGTATTCCCAAAAGCAATGCTTCCATTGAATCAATCGCCATGTTGTAATAATCAAGATCCTCATGCAATTTTTTGACTTCTGCCCGATCAACTTTACCGTCGAGTTCAACCAAAATATCGCCCTTTTTCACCAGTTGACCGTCGGTTACCAATATTTTATTAATAACACCATCACGCTCGCTTTGAATGGCCTTGACGTATCCCTGCGGGACAATACTGCCCGTCGCCGATGCAACTTCGTCAACCTTGCCGATAATCATCCAGGAAATTGCGGCAACTACAAAAACAATCAACAGACAAAGAGTCAACCGTCCGGCTGGTGATGGCGGAGTTTCCAATACTTCTATCGCAGCCGGCAGAAATTCGCCGTAATTGTCACGACCCCTGCTCTTTAATAGTTTGTTTAACAGCTTCATATTCCACCTCGTGTTATTTGCCCAATTTTACTAAGTAATTCTATAAAAATTCTACAAAACTATCAGCGCTGCTGTTCGTTCAACCAGGCGTAGAAACCGCCATAGCCGAGCAACTGTTCGTGCGAACCGCATTCTACAATTTTACCCTGATCGAGCGTTACAATCCGGCTGCAATTGTGCACTGTACTCAAACGGTGGGCAATAATAATTACCGTGCGGTCACGGCAAATTTCGTCAAGATTGTTCAGGATTATCCGCTCGGACTGATAATCAAGCGCGCTTGTTGCTTCGTCAAATATTAAAATCCGCGGATTGGTTAACAACGCTCTGGCAATGGCGATACGCTGACGCTGACCACCGCTGAGCTGCGCGCCACGCTCACCCACATCGGTATCATAACCTTCCGGCAATTCCAGAATAAACTCATGCGCGCCGGCGATTTCTGCCGCCCGGCAAATATCCGCCATCGTCGCACCAGGGAAACTTACCGCGATATTGTCGCGGATGCTGCCTTTGAATAAGTAATTTTCCTGCAGCACCACACCGATTTGCGAACGCAAATGCTCCGGGTCCAGCGTGGCAATATCGATTCCGTCAATGCAAATTTTGCCTTTTTGCGGCAAGTACAAGCGTTGTATCAATTTTGCCAGCGTACTTTTGCCCGAACCGGAACGGCCGACAAAACCAATCCGTTCGCCGGGCATCATACCAAAAGAAAAATTCTCGATAACCATTTTTTTCTCGGGATTATAACCGAAACTGATATCCTCAAAAACTATGCTGCCGCGAAACGGCACCCGTTGTTGCAGCTTGTTATTCATAAATTCCCGCGGCGTATGCAAAATATCACTCATACGATGCGCCGCCATTAACGCCTGCTGAGCTTGCGGCCAAAGATTGAATAAATTGCCAAGCGGCTGACTAATTTGGCTAAACAGCATTGAAAAAGCGATTAATTGGCCAAGTGACATTTGCTGCATTATTACCAGATAACCGCCATACCACAAAATCAATACCCCGGTCACCCGTTGAATCATCTGTGTGGTGTTCTCAATTGCATTACCGGTCATACCGACAGCAAATGACGCTTGCGCCGTTTTATTGCTGATTTCTTCCCAGCGCCGGTTAAATAGCGGTTCAGCAGCCATTGCCTTGATAGTTTGAATCGAATTAGTCGCTTCAACCAAAAATGATTTCGAATTACTTTCAATCGTCCACATTTCCTCAACCCGTTTTAAATAGCCAGGCTGATAGCGGATAGCAAAAAACACCTGCAGCGGCACTGATGCAAAGGCTACCAGTGTCAATCCCGGGCTATACCAATACATCAATGCAAAATAGACCACAGCAAACACGCTGTCGAGTAATGAATTTAACGCTTGACCGGTAAGAAATTCGCGAATACTGTTTAGCGAAATCACCCGCATTAATGTATCGCCGACGCGCCGCGATTCAAAAAAAACCAGCGGCAACCGCATGATATGACGGAACAACCGGCCACCTAATAAAATGTCAATTTTGTTCGTCGTTTGATTGGAAACCAGCCCTCTTAAGAAAAAAATTGCAAACTGAAATACCGCCACAAATATATAACCAACCGCAAGTACGGTCAGCGTAGTATCGGCTTTGTTTGGCAAAACTTTGTCCACAACAACTTGCGTAATCGCCGGCAGCGCGAGACCAAGTATTTGCAGAATCAGTGCACCGGCCATACATTCAAAAAAGTAGCGCTTGTAGCGAAAAATAGATAAAAGAAACCATTTCGCATTGAACTTGCGCTCTAACCAGTTCAGCGTTTTTTTCATAAATGCTCCTGATTTATACAATACAAGCCCGCATAAAGCGGGCCTGTACTATTTCTTTAGCATGACTATTATAGCATGTGCGTTTCCGGCGTTCCAGCTACTTGACTAATGACTACCTGATAACTTGACAACTCGACTACTCGGTAACTCGCACTCCCTATCCCTTGCCGCCTTTTATTATCGTTGCAAGATAAGTGTTACCATTTAGACCATCAATTACTGCTTGCGCCAACTGACCTTGATAATCGGCGCTGCAATCCCAGCTGAACGTCCCGCCCAAGCCATTTTCGGCAACATACTGGGCCTTGAGCGCTACCGATTGCTGAGTGTCAACTGAATAGACTTCATCATTGTCATAAACTATCGCTTCGCCACTATATGCATCCCATATCATTTTGTAATCCGATGACAAAGTTGACGCCAGTTTTCCTTTACCACTTGCTGCCAAAACAATATCTTTGTAATCGGCAACTCCGGCGTCCCACGAACCGGCCGCCGCCCCTTGTCCAACGAGTGAAGAAAAGTTTTCGGCAGTAACCGTGGTTCCTTCAGCAATCTTCCAGCCGCGCGCCGCGTTTTCCATTCCGATGTTCAATTGCGCCTTATCGGAAGCTGAAGCGTTGGCGAGAATTGCTTCACGCGCCGCAAGTGTAGCAGCTGTTCCATCTTTTGCCGGGCAGGCAACACCCTGCATCGCTGCTAATATTTCAATTGTCGCATCATTGACGTTCCAGGTGCTGTCCGATGCTGTTTGAGTCGTTTCTGAATTGTATAGCGGCGCAACTGCTCCAACGTTGTTATCCCAGGCGCCGTGCGCATCATACGCCATAATATTAATCTGATTGACGTACTGCTTGACTGAATCATAATCGATGTTGTTGATACAATTTTGATCGATACCGGCACACATCGTCAAGCCCATCTTCCGGCCACTCAAGCTCAGCCCGGCGCTGTCGAGTTCCGTGCGCAAGGCTTGCATCAACAACGTGAAATTCTCTTTGTCCTGAGCAGTAGGCTTGCTGTTTTCCGTTGTCACTCCCGGATATTCCCAATCGATATCCACGCCATCAAACCCATATTTTTTTGCCAGCGCAACCGCATTTTTAGCAAAATTCTTGCGTCCTTCATCGGTACTTGCCATTTGCGCAAAACCGCCGGAATACGTCCAACCGCCGATGGACATATAGGTTTCGAGACTTGTAAACCGTTGTTTCAGCAACCAGAATTGTTTTAGCAAACCACGTTGGTCATCCGTTTCCCAACCATCAGTATCGAACTTTTTATCCAACCCGGCATAAGTATCAGCCATCAAAACATTTCCCGCCGTATCCATATTCATAAAGCTATAATAGATACGATTGTATTTCGCTGCCGGTATATCGGACGGTTGAAAATCACGACCATAAGTAAACCAATCACCATAGTAAGTTGCAACGGTTTTATCGGTGCCCGGACTTCCCAGTTCACCGCCAAAATTCATAGCGTTTAGCTGCGTCATTTGCGCGGAATTAAGAGTTTCGCCGATCTTGACATCCGTCAAGTCGGTTCCGGTTGAAATCGCACCAGTGCCAACCGGAGTTGGTGTCGCAGTCGCAGTCGGGGTAGGCGTAACCGTTGCCGTTGGCGTAGGTGTTACCGTAGCTGTTGGCGTCGGCGTTACCGCACCACTGACCGTTACAGCATATGCTGCGCTTGTTGCCGAAAGCGCTATAGCATTTCCTGCCGTATCTTTGCCTTCGTTATATAATTTGACAACATAACTGTGCGCACCGTTGGCAACACTGGTAAGAGTTACACTGCCTGACTCGGTAGTGGCAGTTTTTGTATCAAACGAACTGCTCGTATATATTTTTTCACCGTTATCATATAATTCCCAGCGCTGTGCCGGCGTACCCCACCAAATATTCCAGCCGACTTTTATCGAACTGCCATCAGATGTTGTTGACATCCAGGCAATATCCGGGGCTGTTGGTGTGATGACAGTGGTGGTAGCCACCGGTGTCGGTGTAACAGTAGCCGTTGGTGTCGGCGTTACTGTCGGCGTGGTTGCGCCAATTGTCAATTGATTATTGGTAGTGGCAGAAAACTTCATACCTGTCGCATTTTCGAGATTAGTAAGAATGCTTTCCATTACCGCAAAAATTTTAGCGCGCTGGGTCGCATCGCTAAGGTCCAGTATTGCCGTCGAACTCACACCGGCACTAGTCAATGCGCTAGCAAAGGCGCTGTCAATCTGAGCTGCAGTATAGTTCAAATATTTTCCGCTGCTGTCAGTATAGGCCATCTTGGCAAAAACATTCTCGGTAACTGTACGTAATTGCGTCATGTTCCAGGCACAGTGCACAGTAGTTCCCAAACTTGATTGATTATACAATTCATCGAGGTAGAACCGCACCTGGTAAGGATACTGCTTATAGGTATCGCCGCTGGCGTTACTATAACTATTATATTTTGTCAAAAACGCTTCCGCAGTCAGATTAACCGCATCATCACAGAATTGATCGCACAAACCGCCATAGAATCCCTGATTGTAAGCATAATTTACCAGAATTTCAAATGGACTGTTGGGCATTGCCGCAATTTTTTGAAGCGCGGCGATATAATTCGGTGCAGCGCTGGATACCCAGCCGACAGAACCATCTTCCAGCGCTTGTAGTGAAACCATATCGTTAAGCTGAAAAAATGCCGTCAACATCGGACTGTAGTATTTGTCATTGAAAGACACAGGGGTAGCTTTTTTTACTTGCGCAACCTGAGTGTCCATTGTGTACCCGATATTACTCTGAATTGCAATGTAATTATTCAGTGAACCAACAGATGCAGATTCTGCAACCAGATCAGCAGCATAATTGTTTATCTGGTAAGGTCCGCCTTGACCAACGCCCATAACTGCTTGTTGATTAGGATTGGAATTGATTAGATTGCTGGTTTTATCATAATGCTCCGTTGCCAAATTTTCCTGTAGCAGTTGGGCAAAAATGGTTCCATACATATAGTCTTTGTTGTATTTGATTCCCGGCAATGCTTCTTCCAAAGTATGTCCAAGCATTACTCCGGCCAGATAGTTGGACATGATCAGGTCAGTATAATTGTCGCCGGTCAAATCCAGCGAATCAGCCTGAGCGAAGGCGCTCGTTGAAGTTTGCGGCACCGCTGCGTGAAAATATATCGTCCCGGAAGACACAACGCTCGGCGTGGGTGTAGCCGTTGCCGTCGGTGTCGGCGTTACTGTCGCTGTCGGAGTAGGTGTTACGGTTGCAGTTGGCGTCGGCGTTACCGTCGCTGTCGGAGTTTGCGTTGCTACACCACTGACCGTTACGGTATACGCCGCACTCGTTGCCGAAAGCGCCGTCGCGTTTCCTGACGTGTCAGTACCTTCATTATATAATTTTACAACATAGCTGTGTGCTCCGTTAGCAACATTGGTAAGCGTGACCGTGCCGGATTCAGTGTTGGTATCTTTGGCCGTGAAACTACTGCTCGAATAAACTTTGCTACCATTATCATAGAGCTCCCACCGTTGCGCCGGCGTACCCCACCAAATATTCCAGGATACCGCAACCGATTTACCATCCGAAGTCGTTGGCATCCACGCGATACTTGGTGCAGTTGGTGCAACAATATTTATAGCCACCGGGGTTGGCGTTGCCGTGACAGTCGGAGTTGGTGTAACCGTCGCCGTTGGTGTCGGCGTCGGAGTAGTGGTTGCACCGGCAACGTTCAGCGCGTAAGCCGCTGACGCCGTCGATCCAGCGCTGTTGACGAGTTTTATAACGTAATTATGAGCTCCGTTTGCAATGCCGTTCAAAGTCACGGTACCAGCCTGAGTATTAGCGTTGCTGCTGGTAAATGTCGAACTGGTATAAATTTTTACACCGTTATCCCATACTTCCCAACTGGTACCAGTGGTTCCCCACCACATGTTCCAGGCAATTGTTACAGAATTACCGCTAGTCGCGCTCGGCCAACCAATTGTTGGTGTTGTTGGTACAGTTTTTGTTGCCATGATAATACCCTCCTGTTCTATTGCAAAATAGTTTGTGACACAATTTTTTCAATGCTCGGATTGTACCAAGCAATTGTGGAGGAAAGATGAATAGCGGTAAAATTTTGCTTACTATCAGTTTATTCCACAACTCTGACAGTATCCTGACAATATTTGACAAAACAATTTACAAAAACAACAATAGTTATAAAAATCAAAATATATATTTCCAATATTTTGGTTGAACGAGTGATTTATCCTCTTCCTGGTGTTAATTATACTTGATAACTTTGTCGACATAGTTTGCACAACCTTAGCGTAATGTTAGATTTTTGTTAGAAACACGCTCAAAAAAACAAAAACCGCCCGCTATTTCTATCGGACGGCTCTTCCAGACAAATCGACTATTTATTTTTTGCGGCGCATAACCCACGCTACTGTAATATACCCGACAATCAAAGCTATTCCAATTATAGTCAGCCTCAATAGATGTTCGTGATAATTCACCAAATCATGTCCAACAATGACTTCAATGGCGGTTGAAGGAAATTTGCCAATAATCGTAGCAATAACGTAGTTCCGTAAACTGATGCTGCTGACGGCAGCCAGTGCCGTAATCACCACGGAGGGAAAATACGGTATCATCCGCATAAACAGCACCAGCTTGAAACCATTAGCGCCGCATTTCTCATCAATTTTTTTGATATATTTGCTTTTCTCAACCAACGCTATTGCCGTCGGGCGCAGTAAAGATTTCATCAAAACAAAGCCGATAATCGTTCCAAAACACTCGGCAATCCACGAAACAAATGTACCGCCAACAATCCCAAAAACAATACCGTTAGCTGTAGACAGAATTATCGACGGCGGAAACCCCAGGATGTTTATCAACGTGTTAACGTAAATACTCAACAATGCGGCAAACATCTCATAAGATGCCAGATAATCAGCAACTTCCTGAATATGTCCGGTTTTAATCAAAGCGTAGAGTTCGGAGAAAAACCGCGGCACAAATAATTCAATGGCAGCGGTCGCACCCAGCAACATTCCCAACGCCGTAATCTTAATCCACTTTTGTATCGAATCCTGATTCATTCACATCTCCCCATCTCAGCTCCGACCTTTAACCTGCACATCTGCGATAGACTTTCACCAGCTCATACCACAGCACCGCGACACCGGCGATTACCGCAGCCAGTCCTAACTGCCCCGGCGATAACGGCGCCAATTTCAAAAATCCGCTAAGCGGTGTATATAACATGATAAACAAACCGGCTATTGTAGCAAAAACAACCGTCAGCATTACTTTGTCTTTCATCAGACGCATAAATGATTTTACGGCATATTCAGAATTTGAACTATTAACTTGCACCAACAGAATATTCGCCAATAATATTATCGTCAAGCCCATCGACCGCGCTTGCGGCGCATTATCCGGTTGTTGATTCAAAAACATAATATAAGCGCCAAAGGCCGCAACAAATATCATCAAACCCTGCACTACGCTCTTTAGCAGTGAAGCCAGCGTAATCAGTTTCGCTTTTGGACTGCGGGGTGGACGGTTCATGATATCTTGTTCAGCCGGTTGCCGTTCCAACACTACCGAGCAAGTAGGATCGATTACCAGCTCCAATAATACCACATGCAGCGGCAACAGCAATAAATTTATCGGGCTGATACCCAGCAACGGCGCCAATAACGCTGAAAGTGCAATCGGAATATGGATAGTAAATACATAGCCAACCGCCTTTTTGATATTATCATAAATTCGCCGGCCGTCTTCGATGGTATGGACAATCGTTGAAAAATTATCATCGAGCAAAATTAAGTCGGCTGCCTCCCGCGAAACTTCCGACCCGCGTTTGCCCATTGCAATTCCAATATCAGCATACTTCAACGCCGGAGCGTCGTTAACGCCGTCGCCAGTCATCGCTACCACTTCGCCATTGCTCTTAAAGGCTCGAACGATCCGCATTTTATGTTCGGGAAGAACCCGCGAAAAAATACTAACTATTTTGACTCGCTCACGCAATTCTTCATCACTCATTTTATTGAGCTCATCACCGGTAATAATTTTGTCATTATCGGGCATATTTATTTGCTTGGCAATCGCACTGGCAGTAATGCCGTTATCGCCAGTGATCATGACCACCCGTACCCCGGCCCGGGTGCAGATTTCGATATCCTGTTTAATCGACTCCCGGGGCGGGTCGGCAAGGCCAATCAGCCCGCAAAATTGCAACCTGCACTCCCGCAATGTTTTTGGAACAGCGCTTATATTAGCGAGCTGCATTTGTCCGACAGCAATAACCCGCAACCCGCGGCTGGACATTTCGCCGGCTTTGCTTTCCGCAAGCGTTAGCTCATCTGCCTTAAGTTGACAAAGCGCAAGCAGCCGCTCCGGCGAGCCCTTGGCCGCGACAATAATCTCTCCGCTGTTTTTCCAGACATGTCCCATCATTTTGTTTTCATCGGTAAACGCGTAATCTTGAATTAATTCACCACCAAAAATATTCGTCCTGGTAATTCCTTGGGCATCACAATGGGCAATCATCGCTTTTTCCATCGGATCATAAGCATCCGGCTCACAGCCCATGCCCATTATCTTAATCAACGCCGGGATGTCATCAGTAAAACTCCAACTAGCTTGCACCGTCATTTGGTTCATCGTTATCGTGCCGGTCTTGTCAACGCACAACACCGATACTGCCCCTAGTGTTTCCACCGAGGCTAGATTGCGTACTAACGACTGTTTTTTTGCCAACCGCCAGGCGCCCATCGATAAAAATACGGTCAATATTACCGGAAACTCTTCCGGTAACATCGCCATCGCCAAGGTTATTCCCGATAGAATACTCTCAATTATCCGGTCACCGAACAGATGATCGGGAATATTTATGTAGGTCACAACTCCGACCAGCGAAAATAACACGGCAGCAATTCCCGCACATAACTTGACCAGTTTTCCGGTTTGCAACTGGAGCGGTGTTGGCTCATCCGGCGCTGCCATAACATCTTTGCCAATTTTCCCATATTCAGTAGCTGTACCAATTTTGTCTACCAAAATAGTTCCTGTGCCCTGCGTAACCAGCGTACCGGCATAACAATAATCGCGCCGCCAATAATCTTTAGCTTTTTCAGCTATATCTAGTTCCACGACTTTGAATACCGCCTCCGATTCGCCGGTAAGCGATGATTCATCGATACGCAGGGTGCTGGCTTTCACAACGAAGCCATCCGCCGGAACTTTGACTCCTTCTGCGACAAACATCACATCATTTGGCACTAAATCCGCGCTGTTAATTATGACTTGTGCTCCATCTCTTAATACAGCTATATGGGGCGCCGACAAATCTTTTAATGCCCTTAGGGTTTTATCCGTTTTCCATTCTTGAACAACTTCTATGCTGATAATCGCCAATACAAATACCAACATTATTGCGCCGTCTTTGGGCTCGCCAAGGATAAAATAGATTATTGCCGCAACAATAAGCAACACAAACATCGGTTCGCTAATAACGTGCAGGATTTTATGAAAAAAATTTGATTTTTTCTCTTTGACAAGTTCATTTTTGCCAAATTGCTCCTGAAGTTCCGTTGCGCGCGCCGATGTAAGCCCATATAGTTTTTGATTTTGCTGATCTGTCATTAACAGCGCCTCCGTTTAAACAAAAACAACCTGTGAAACATTTTACTGTCCCACAGGTTGATATCAATCCTGCTGCCGTCATCGGCCCAGCCGCATTAACTAAAGTTAACCGCCTGCTCAGTTTGTACTGTAAATTATTTGCAGTGCAAAGAGATACCCCGATTATAGCATATTATTGTCAAAGCGCAACTTATTCTGGTTTTCATCATAAAAACAAGCTTCTATTTACAGTTTGATCGCCATACCAACTGACGGATAAAACACGCCGTTATCATTATTCCAGTCATTATTATGCCACATATTGACATAGTTTACATCAACATACATATCCACTTTTTCGTTTAAGGTATATGCAACGCCACCGTTGAATTTATACGCCGGGGACCCGATATTTCCCATGACATAAGCCTGCCAACCATCACCCAGTGGAATCCCGAATTGCACACCAACTTGGCCGCCAAAACTATTATTGTAGGTTCTTCCGCTGTTACTGGAACCAAACCCGCAATTCGACTGGATCCCGGCGAACACCATTAATTTCAACGGCGTATCACCCAAATTGCTGAATTTGTAATCGATGTTCAACTGAACATCCGGGTCATTGGAAATACTCAACGCAAAGCCTTGTCCTAGTCCGACTGCGCCAGTAAACGCCAAATCAGTCACTGCTGACGTCGAAAAATCCAGCGTAACCGCGCCAGGCAAGGTAAAGGGCGCCGGCGCGGCAAAGGCCGTAGCCGAAACGACGAGCAGTGCTGCCATCAAGGCGACGAGTATTAGTTTTTTCATATAATTTCTCCTCCGTTTTTTTTGTCCAGCATAAACTATAGCACGGAAAAATCGGCTTGTAAACAACCAAAATTATAGTTTTATAAAAGTGTTAAAATCACCCCGGCAGTTATCAGGCAGATTCCCAACCAATTCATCTACTACTCTCCGCAACTCCTCTGAAGAGTAAATTCTATGCCAAAGCAAAAATTCCTGCCAGGCAGAATTGCCGGACAAGAATTTTTGAGCGAATTTACTCTGGAAACCCGGTTATACTATTATGGCTTTAGTCCCCGTCCGCGCCACAACCGGTATATAACCGGATAGACGACCAACTCGAGAATGGTTGAAGTTGCGACACCGCCAAGCATCGGCGCGGCAATCCGCTTCATTACGTCCGATCCGGCGCCGCTGCTGAACATTATCGGCAGCAAACCGGCGATGATTACGCATACTGTCATCATCTTGGGGCGAATCCGTTTGACCGCACCGTGCATGATCGCTTCATCCAGCTGTCGGTGATCGAGTTCGCCGCGGGCGCGCGCTTCATTATACGCAAGATCCAGATACAGTAGCATGACCACGCCGGTTTCAGCATCCAACCCGGCGAGGGCAATCAATCCCACCCAAACGGCCGTGCTCATATTATAGTTTAGCAGATACAACAACCAAAATGACCCGACCAGCGAGAACGGCACCGCCAACAATACAATCGCAGTTTTCGCAAACGACCTGGTGTTCAGATACAGCAGCAAAAAGATCAGCAATAACGTCAATGGTATCACGATCCATAACATCGATGCAGTTTTTTGCATGAATTCGTATTCGCCGCTCCACTCCAGCCGGTAGCCTGCCGGTATCGCCACATTTGCAATTTGCGCTTTGGCGCGTTTGACATAGCCGCCAATATCTTTGTCTGAGACATCAATATAAACGTACGCCGAGAGCAACCCCTGCTCACTCTTGATGCCAGTCGGGCCGGGACGGATTTTAATTTCTGCCAATTGCCCGAGCGGCACTTGCGTAAGGCCGCCGGTTGCAGCTGTTGCGCCAATTTGCGGCATAACCTGCAGCAACAAATTGTCCTGCGCCAATGACGACTGCGGCACGGACGGCAACCCGGCGTTTTGCATTGTCTGCGCCATCATTACCGGTACCAATATCCGTTTCAACTGTTCGACATCGGAACGCCAGTCGCGCTGGTAACGGATGTTGACCGGATAGCGCTCGCGGCCTTCTATCGTCGTTGCGACATTCATGCCGCCAACAGCAGTTTGCACAGCTTCTTCGACATCCTGAACGGTCAGCCCATAGCGTGCCGCCTGATCGCGGTTGACTGTGACATCCAGATAATAGCCGACGTTGACCCGCTCGGCATAAACATTGCGGGTTCCCGGCAGATCGCGCAGCCGTTGTTCAAGCTGTACGCCGATTTTTTCAATCTCATTGAGATTTGCACCAAAAATCTTGATACCAACCGGGGTACGGATACCGGTTGCCAGCATATCAATCCGCGCCTTGATTGGCATGGTAAATGAATTGCTTACTCCCGGCAAACTGACTGCTTCATTGAGTTGCTGAGTCAGTCGTTCGATTGTCATACCGGAACGCCACTCACTTTCCGGTTTAAGCGTGATTACCGTTTCAAACATTTCCAGCGGCGCCGGATCAGTCGCGGTTTCTGCCCGCCCGGCCTTACCGTACACCTGCGCTACTTCCGGCACCGATTTCAGTGCTTTGTCCTGAGTCTGCAACAGTTTTGCCGCTTCATTTATTGAAGCTCCCGGCATCGTGGTCGGCATATACAGCAGGCTGCCTTCATAGAGCGGCGGCATAAACTCACTGCCGATTTTTAAGAAAGGAAAGAGTGTGATTAGCAAAACTACTATTGCTGCTGCCAATACTGATTTTGGCCAGCGCAGTACAAAGACAACAACCGGATGGTAAATTTTTTGCAACAGCCGGGTAACCGGATTACGCTCTTCCGGTGTTACTTTGCCGCGGATGAAAATACTCATCATTACCGGTGTTAGCGTCACTGCCAAGAATGCCGCGAACATCATTGCAAAAGTTTTCGTATAAGCCAGTGGTTTAAATAATCGGCCGGCTTGGGCTTCGAGCGTAAATACCGGCAGAAAACCGACGGTAATTACCAGCAACGCGAAAAACAATGACGGCCCGACTTCTTGTGCCGCCTGCACAATTACCTGAGTGCGGTTGAGCGCGGCGAATGCCGACTGCTCCGCGTATTCCGGCGCAGTTTCGTTCTGCGGCTGTTTAACAAATGCCCGCGCCTCATCCCACTGATGCAACCGCTTATGGGCGTTTTCAACCATAATTATCGATGCATCGACCATCGCGCCGATGGCGATGGCAATGCCGGAAAGACTCATAATGTTGGCAGTTACACCCAGGCCGAGCATCATAATGAACGATGCGATTATCGCAACCGGCAATGTCAAAATAACGACAAAGGCGCTGGGAAAGTGCCAGAGAAAGACCAGACAGACGACGGCGACCGCGATGCACAATTTGATGATTTCGGAGTTCAACGTGTCGATTGCCCGATAAATCAAATCGCTGCGATCATAGGTCGTTACCACTTCCACGCCTTTTGGCAGGCTGGGCGCGATATCATTGGCGATTTTTTCCTTAACGCGGTCGATAACGCTCAAAACGTTTTGACCGAAGCGAACTACCACGATTCCACCCGCGACTTCGCCTTCACCGTTAAGGTCGGCGATTCCCCGGCGTTGTTCCGGACCAAGCTGGACTTGGGCAATGTTTTTGATTAATACCGGTGTACCGCTGTTATCGGCGGCAACCACAATATTTTCGATGTCCTTGATGCTTTTTATGTAACCACGGCCGCGGATCATATATTCCAAACCGTTAAAATCCAGCACCCGGCCTTCGACATCCTGATTTCCGGCGCGTACCGTCTGCAGAATTTTACCAAGCGGGATGTTATAAGCCTGTAACTTTACCGGATCGAGGGTAATCTGATATTGTTTGACGAAACCGCCGATGGATGCAACCTGAGAAACGCCCGGCACGCTTTCAATTGCTAGCTTGAGATTATAGTCCTGCATACTGCGCAGTTGCGCGAGATCATATTTCCCGGTCCTGTCGACCAACGCGTAGGAAAATCCCCAGCCGAGGCTCGTGGCGTCCGGACCAAGCTGCGGTGTAACATCCACAGGTAGTTTGGCTTTTACCGATTGCAGGTACTCACTGACGCGCGAACGCGCCCAATATTGATCGGTACCTTCTTTGAAAATTACATAGATAAACGAACTGCCGAGATAGGAAAAGCCGCGTACCGCCTGTACGTTTGGTGCGGCGAGTAACGTTGATACGATTGGATAGGTGACCTGGTCTTCGATGATATCCGGACTTTTTCCCGGCCATTCGCTGTAAATAATGACTTGCGTATCGCTAAGATCAGGCAAAGCGTCAAGCGGTGTATTTTTTAACGAATAATAGCCAAAAAATACCAGCGCCAGTGCAAATAACAGCACCAGCAGTTTATTGCGCACACTCCAGGCGATAACTGCGGCAATCATGGCGCTACCTCCCCGTGTAACCGGGTTTCGGCATCAACCAGAAAATTCGCTGCGATGACTACCCGTTCACCGGCGTGCAAACCACTGGTAACTTGCACATAGCCGCTCGCGGAATATCCGGTCGTCACCAACCGCTGTTTTAGTTTACCTTCACCCAAATCAACATACACCAGTTTACGGGTGCCAGTGTTGATGACCGCATCTTCAGGAACGGTTATTGCGTCGGGCAACCGGACTGTGATTGCCACTGCACCGTACATCTGCGGCTTAAAACGGTTACCGGCGTTATTAATGGTCATCCGGGCTTTTGCAGTCCGGGTGGTCGGGTCCAGCATCGGATAAATATAATCAATTGTGGTGTGGACTTTCAAATCCGGCCAGGCTTCAAACGTCAGCGTCACCGCCTGCCCGGCGGCAATCAACGCTAAATCCTGTTCATAAATATCAGCAATAACCCACACCTGCGACAAATCAGCTACGGTCAGCAATGGCTGTCCGGCTTGCACCTGCGAACCGGGCAGCACCTGACGCTGCATCACATAACCCGCTGCCGGACTGTTAACAGTAATTGTTTTCGGTACTATTCGCGTTTTTTCCAGTGATGAAATATAGCCGCTATCCAGCCCCAGCAAACTCAGCCGTTCGCGGGCTGCTGCAAGCACCCCGCCAGTGCTATCTGTACCAGACATTGTTGTTACCGGATTGTTTAACAAATTGACGTACTCGGTTTGTGCCGCGACTAATTCCGGGCTGTAAACCGCCGCGACGCTTTGACCGGCATTGATATATTGGCCGGTTTCGGCTGCATATAGCTGCTCGACAAATCCGGAATAACGGGTACTGATGATGAATAATGAATTTTCGTCCACACTCACCCGCGCGACGCTGCGGATTGGATAATCCAGCGCCCGGTTAGCGGCGGCAGCATACTTCACACCGATCAGCTGTTGCTTTTCCAGCGGAATATCCACTATCAGCAGCGGCTGTTCAATCATTCCAACGCTTGCAACATTTGGCGCCACCGCTCCGCCTTGATGACCGGCGTGTTCATTGCCAGCAGCCTGATGCCCGCCGGAGCGCATGACGACATATATTACAACGGCAGCAACCAGCAGCGCCAGCGTGGCGATCCCCGCAATCGTAAGTACTCGTTTGTTTTTGACTAACTTGGCTCTAATCATGATTGCCACGCTCCTTTTCCAGATAACGGTCGATATTGCTGTTAGCGAGCGCTTGTAACTGCGCCTGATTTTTCAAAACAGCGGCGTACTGTTCCCAATAACCGGTTTCGTAATCCAACGCCGTGTTTAACTGCTCAAGCACATTACCAATTGTATTCCGGCCGGTCGAATAAGCTGCAAGGCTGGCAGCATAAGTCCGCTTTCCGAGCGCTAGCAGTTGATCGTTATATATACTCAGGGTACGTTTTGCAGCAAGATACGCCGCGTAGTCCGCCTTAACTTCTGAAACCAATGCCAATTTACGGGTGCTATATTGCGCTTGAGCAATAACAGCTCCGGCTTGTGCCTGCGCGACGGCACGCTCTTGTTTGTTGGCGAGATTAATCGGAACACTTAACTGCATACCGGCATTCCACATTCCCGGCATCCCGCCGGCAACCGATATTCCGGCACTGACCGTATAATCAGGAAAGCGCTCCTCCTCGGCAAGTTTTGTTTCCAGCACACGAACATCCCATTGTTGTTTCAGTGCTGCCAACGCCGCCGATTGCTGTAAAACAGTTTTAATCAACTCGGTATTAGCCGGAAGCATAACCCCTTGTTCCGGTATTTGCACGCGCAAGGTGCCATCGTTGTCCGTTTTTCCGCTCGTTGCCAGCAATTGTGCCGAACCGGTTTGTTCATCCCGCTTCAATTGTTCACGTTCCAGCTGCAACTCATAGCTTGCTTTTTGAGCAAGCAATACATCTTGCTGCTCGGCGCTGCCGGTTTTGTAGCGAATAGTTGCCGCAGTGACTAGATCATCTGCGAGCGCTATTCTTCCGGTTATTATTTGAATTTTTTTATCGAGCAGACACAATTCAATGTACTGCTCGGCAATTTTACCGACCAGTTCACTCTGCACTGCCCGCAACTCGAACTTGCTTTTTTCAACATTGGCTTCGGCGATTTGCCGGCGCAGGCTGAGTTTGCCCGGCAACGTAATTTCCTGCGACGCGCTCAGCATCAGCCAAGACAACTCGCCACTAAGATTGGGTTGTAATTGATCACTCTGGTAATTTATACCAACCATCGGATCGGGCAAGCTATTCGCCTGTGGCGCAACCTGCTGCGCCGAGATGACCGCAGCATTAGCCGCGGTCAATTCCGGACTGTTCTTCAGCGCAAAGATTGTCAGTGAATCTAAGGAAACATTATCGTCAGCCGCCGCAAGACCGTTCATTCCGACCAACACAAATATCAGGAGCAAACTCAGCCGTTTCATTATCGACACCTTTCCTTTATAAAGTTACAAGGTTGCAAAGGAGAGCTACAGCAATTAGTGCGCGTCGACCGCAAAATCAGCCTTTTGCATTTTGCCGTCACGAGTAATCTGTACGCTAATTGTCCATGACCCGGCTGACATCAGGTCAATGTCAGCTTCATAGAGTTTGTTGTTTAGCGTCGCCTTGGTGTTGTGACTCATCGCTGGCATACCCGGCATTGCTGCCATTGAGTAGTTAATTTTAACTTGAGCGTCAGTAACTGCGTTACCATTTTTGTCACTGATTGCGATTTGCAACTGATTTTCGCCGGTGGTCAACGGGTTGTGATCGGCTGTCAACTCGATATTGTAGCTGTCGGTGGTTTTGTTCGCCTTGAACGCGTTTGCGCCGCAGCCGGAAACGAATAACAACATCAGCAGACTTATCACTACCAAAATAATCGTAATTGTCTTTTTCATGATAACCTCCAAATTTTTTCTACGGGTTCAGTATATACTAAAGTTGTGAAGAACTGTTGAAGAAAACATGAATAAGTTGTGTAATACGTACAAAATAAAAAACCAACACATTTATGAGTTAGTTTTCGGATAATTTTGCAATATTTGTATGATTTTCAATATATTTTAGTCCGAATTCAGCGGAATCAGCTCAATATTTTCGACTACATAGCCGCCCATACTTTCAATGTTATTCTTGAATTCACCAGATCGTAGTATCTCCAGCAATTTTTGTATCCGTACATCTTCAAGGTACTCTTGCGGAACAATTAAGTCGTAGTTCTCCACGCCCACCGGAACAAAATCCAATCCCAGCAAATTAGCCACGGCTTCGATTCCCATACCGGTATCATAGTTCCCCGACAACACCGCCAACGCCACCGCAGTATGCGTCAACAACTCCTGCTCGTAGCCGCTTATCGCCGTAACCGGAATCCCGTCCTGCTTCAACAAATAGTCCAGCAACACCCGTGTGCCCGAACCCTTTTGCCGGTTAGCAAACGATAAACCCTGTTCAGCAATCGCCGCAAGCGACCGTGCTGACAGCTGTTCATTGCGGCGGAAATACAGGCCCTGCTGACGTTTAATTCCCCTAATCAATACAACCGGTATCTCCCGGAGATATTTTTTTATATACGAAATGTTATACTCGCCGGTAGCCTCGTCCAGCAAATGCGCCGGTGCGATATGCGCTTCGCCGCGCTTGATTGCCATAATCCCACCGAGGCTGCCCACGTGTGCCGATGCCAGCGTCCAGCCATCGGCGGTTTTTGTCAGTTCAGCATTAATTTTATCAATGATAATATCGTGACTGCCGGTACAAATTAACGCATTGTTAATCATTTCCAGTGGCCGGATTAACTGCACCTTCACTTTTGTACCGGACTCAATTCCTTCACTGGCCCGCGCTACGTCCAATATTCCGTCTGCTTTCACCAGCGACATCGTAACTCCGGCGCCGCGGTTTAGCGGTGTGGCGATCAGTTTATCTTTTATCCGTCCCAGTTTGACCTGAACAAATTCCTGATGTTTTAACGACGATATCAACCGCCGCGACAATATCGCGTCCACTTTATCGACCCGACAACTTTCCAGAATATTTTCTCCCAAACCAGCCTGTTTTCTCAACAGCGGCTGCAAAAATTCCCGGGCAATCATAAACGCTGCCACCGGATAGCCCGGCATTCCCAGTACCAGTTTTTCGCTGATTTTGCCAAATACAACCGGTTTGCCGGGCTTAATGGCAATGCCATGCACAAACACTTCGCCAAGCTCCGCCACCAACGGTTGGGTGTAATCTTCAGTACCGGCCGAAGATCCGGCGATTATTAGCACGATATCCGATTCATTCGCGACGTTCAAAAAAGCGGCACGCAGCAATTCTTTGTTGTCCGGCACGATATCGTAAATCTTGGCCGTAGCACCCGCTTCTCTAATCAACGCCGCGAGCATTTCCGAATTACTGTCAATAATCTCTCCGGGTTGTAAGCGGTCCGCGGTTGCCGCCGTTCGAAGTTCGGTACCGGTCGGAACAATGCCCACTTGAAGTTTTTTGCGCACCGTCACCTCAGCGTTGCCACTACACAAAATTGCCCCGATATCCACCGCCTGGATACAATGATTGCCCGGCACAATCATGTCGCCGACGATAATATCTTCGCCGACCACCCGCACGTTTTGCCAGGGATGGACGGCGCTATATAGCTCTATCGTGTCCTGATCCAATTCTATAACATCTTCAATCATCACCACGGCATTGCAATTAGCCGGCAGGCAATCGCCGGTATCCACCGGCCAGAAGTCAATCCCCTTTGTCAATTTTAGCGAATGGCGTTCGTGCGCACCAAAAGATGACTCGGCGTTAATCGCTACCCCATCCATGGCTGACGCATTATAATTCGGATGCGAAATTCTGGCAAAAACCGGTGCGTGCAGTACCCGATGCAGGCTGTCACGCACGGCGATTGTTTCTGTTTCCGGCTTTAATAATTTTCCCGCTTGTTCTTGTAATATTTTTTTGGCATCAGCAAATTCAACAAGATTCAGGTATCTTTTATACATAATAACCGTACCCTTTCATATTCTTGCTATCTTTGTTCTTAGAACAATTTTACCAACACCGCTTCACCAATATCGAGCCCCTCTTTATCCAGCGAAATTTCAATATAGCCGTCGGCTTGCGCCAACAACGACAGCATTCCCGATTTGCCAGTTAACGGAACGGCAACATTCACGTTGTTTGCCGTTGTAATTTTTACCAGCTGAAAAACATCCCGTCCCTGCCCACCATGCAATTGAAACCCTGATTTTGCTTCGACACAATTTTTTTTGCTATCTAATGCGTCGCTGTTTCCTAATAGCACTTCTTGAATAAAGGGTGCAACCACCGCCAAAAACGCCATGATACAGGCCGCCGGATGCCCCGGCAACCCAAAAATCGCTTTATCCCCAGTCCTCGCAACAATTGTCGGTTTGCCCGGTTTTATCGCTACTCCGTGCACCAGTACTCCCGGTTTCCCCATCGTGTTAATGATTTCAGCAGTGCAATCTTGCTCACCTACCGAGCTGCCCCCGGAAATTAAAACAATATCACAAGTTGCCAGCATCAACTGCAACGCCGCACGAATTTTCTCATTGTTATCCTTAACGCAACGCTTCTGCAAGACTTCACAGCCATATTTACAAGCGAATACTGCTAAATTCAAGGTGTTCACATCCCGCACTTGACCAATCCCTGGTTGTTCATCAATTCCCACCAGTTCGTCGCCTGTCGAAATAATACCAACCGTCGGTTTTTTTCGCACCCAGACTGTGTCCACCCCTAGCATTGCTAAAACGCCGATGTTATGCGCTTCTAATTTTTTCCCTACATTAAACAATTTTTCATCCGCGCGGACATCGTCCCCGATATCAATCACATTCTCGCGCGGCGCCACCGGCCATAGTATTGCCAACTCTGATTCCAACGCTTCTGTATATTCAACCATTACTACCGCATCTGCGCCGTCCGGCACCATCCCGCCGGTAGAAATACGCAATGCCTGCCCCGGCTTCAATACGGTATCGACATTTTCACCCATCGCACTTGAGCCAACTACTTCAAGAATTACCGGCGCCGACTCGGAACAACCAACTGTATCTGCCGCCCGCACCGCATAGCCGTCCATCATGGACCGTTTAAATTCAGGCATATTTGCCGAAGCATAAATTGCCTCCGCCAAATTCCTGCCAATTGCTTGTTCAATAGCGATTAGCTCCTGGTTATCGTTACAACGTACAATTTCAAAAAATTGCCGGCGCAACAAATCAAGCACCGCCGTTTTTTTCATTACCTCTAACAGCCTCAACCGTCATCCTCCATACTGAAACATCAAAACATGGGGTCCAATAATGATTATATAATTACCGCTATTCTAGCATATCTGCACCAGATATTAAACGCCGCTGAAATAAAATCAAACTCTGCTCACATAATCACTGTCTCAGTAGTGTAAATAGTACGCATAACATGATAGAATATGTATGCAGATATGAAACTAAAATAAACGAGAGGAGATGACCATCATGAAAAAGCTGTTATTCATCTTGCTGGCAATTATTATTGTGGCAGCAGCCGTGACGGCATATTACTTGTGGGATCCAAATAAAATCATCGTTGGCATAGACAATAATCCTCCGTACACTTTTATCAACCAACCAGTGTCGGTAAATCTCGACACCAACGGTAACGTGGTCACCCCGGTTAAACAGGCCACCGCCTATATCGGTTTTGATATTGATGTAATCGAAGCGGCCGCAAAAAAAGCCGGACTTAACGTTGAATATCGCAATCTTCCGTTTGGTGAAATGATCGACCAAATTGAACGCGGAAAAAAAATCAATCAATATTTAGTTAAAAGCTCTTATACCCCGGCGCCGGCAATTGATATCGCTATTGGCGGCATCTCAGTCACCGATGCCCGAAAAAAACTGGTAGATTTCACGATTCCTTACGCCAAGGGCGGCGCTTGCATCCTGACAACTAAAGGTTCACGGATCTACAACGCGAACGATCTGTCCGGAAAAACGGTCGGTGTTGAATTAGGCACAACGATGATTGCTCAAGCCAATGCCACAAAAGGGGTCAAACTCAAAGGCTATCATAGTCAAACAGAAATGTACATTGACCTGTATAACGGTGATCTTGATGCAATCGTAATGGACAGAATGGCTGCCGAATATTGTTTGAAAGACCGTAAAATGAATCAGCTGCGGATCGTCAACATGCCTTCAACCGAGGAATTCGCAATGGTGTTAAAGAAGGGCAACAAACCGCTAAACGACAAACTCAACAAAGCGCTTATGGAAATGCAGCAAAGTGGCGAATTGAAAATGATTTACGACAAATGGTTTACCAGACTTCAACCTTAAATACTAAAATATTAAAGCCACCAAATGGAAAAATCATTTGGTGGCTTTTTGTTTTTACAACCATTTTTGCAGCAGCTCGCGCAGTTTTCCGCCGTCTTTCAGTTCGCGTAAGCCGTTATTCAGTTTCACCCCCAGCGCTTTGTCGTTTTTGCTGTAAGCAAAACCGTATCGTTCATTGTCGGTGACACTAATCAGCCTGGCTGATTTTAAGGTATTCTTATCAACTAATTGTTCAAGGATCGGACGATCATACAATATTGCATCAATCTTGTTATCGTTGAATAAGTTGATAAGATTGGAAGTCGTATCGATTTTTTCAATCCGGATTTTACCGTGTAACGTAGCGCTGTAATCCACACCCGTCGTGCGGGATTTTACCCCGAGAATGTGCCCGTCAAGTTCAGCCACGGTATTGATTTTACCCTCGGTATGTACCGCCAGCGCCAATCCGCTCCGATAATAACTGTCAGTAAAATCCACCCGCTGTTGCCGGGCTTCAGTAATGGTTATTTCACCAATCGCCACGTCCGCCAATTTCTGTTCGACCGCATCCAGCAAATGTTCAAAACTTGTCGGACGGAACTTCACGCGATAACCGTTTCGCTCGGCTATCGCTTTTATCAATTCGATATCCAGTCCGTCAGGCAGCCCGGCAGAATTTTCAAACGCAATCGGCGGATTGGACGTTTCAACGGCAACGGTCAGTACCGGACGATTGTCAAACACTTTGTTGCCTGCGGAAAACAGGCCGATAATCATCAATCCGCAAATCAGCAAAACATATTTTTTCCGCAACCGCAGTTTGAAAACGCTTTTGCGTTTTCTGATGAACAGCAAAAATACCGGTATCCCGGACAACGTCAGCAAAATTGAAATCAGGCTGTTAACCGGTTCGTTCATCAACATCCCGACAATTATATACAGCGCGCCGGCAATCGCGACAATCGGCGTGTAAGGGTACAACGGAACCTTAAATATTCGCGGCAACGTGGCAAACTTTTTGCGGGCAATAATAACCCCAATAAAAGTCATCGCAAAGAATATCCAGATTGAAAACATCGCAATATCGGTCAACAGATCGGGATTGAGCAACTGGAAATAAACAAATGCCATAACCACCAACAGCAAAAACGCGTTAACCGGGGTGTTGCTGTCCGAATCAATTTTGCCGATATAGCGGCTGCCGGGCAGTTGCCCTTGCTCGCCCATGGCATAAATCATCCGCGACACGGTCATCGCGTAGCCGTTCAACCCGCCCAGCACTGAAATCATAATACCCACGGAAACAATATTGCCGCCATACAATCCAAACAGTTTTTGCGCGACAATCGCCGCGGCATCATGCCCGAGCGAAACCAACTGCTCCGGCGGAATGATTTTGATAAATGCAATGTTAATCAGGATATAGACCGCGGACAAAAACAACAGCCCGCTGATAATCGCCCGCGGCAAAGTGCGCGCCGGATCTTTAATTTCCCCGGCCATTGCCGAAACATTCGCCCAGCCGTCATAGGCAAATAGCGTGGCAATAACCGCAAGCGAAAACACCCCGGCCGGGTGACTGTCACCGATTGGCATATTAAAAACCTGGCCATTGCCTTTCCACAGTCCGAATATCGTCAGCAACACCACCGGAACCAACTTGCACAGCGTAGCTATCATTTGCAGATAACCGGCTTCTTTGACACCGATACTATTTACGAACAACACGAACAACAACACCGAGAAGCCGACCAGTGGTATATAGTTCGCCGGAATATTGAATAGCAGACAGAAAATCGAACTGAAGTAACCGGTCATTGCGCCGACTACCGCCGGACCATAGAGGATGGTTATCATCCAGCCGTACAAATACGCCATTTTCGGCCCATAAATCTCTTCCAGGAAAATATACACACCGCCGGCGCGGGGAAACATCGCGCCCAGTTCGCACAGCGTCAAACCTCCGGCCATGCTAAAAAAAGCACTCACCAGCCAGGCGGCCATCGCCCAGTTGGAGTCACCGGCCGCCAGGAGTACCGCCGGCGGCTTCATAAAAGCGCCCGCACCAAGTACTGAACCAACAACCAGAGCCATTGTCGAAAACAATCCTAAACTAGGTTTTAATGCCGGTTTTTTATGCCCTTCCAAAATATACGCTCCGTTTATTTTTTTATCTACTACGAAAGAACAATTTTAGTTTAATGTAGCGTTAACTAACTGTTTATAGCGCCTGCAAAAGATTTTTAATGACCATTAACAGTTTTTTTAATTCACTGCCATTCCCGGATTTTGCATAATTTTCGGCTTTTGCGACAAGTTCCGCTATTTCACTCATCCGCAAATTGCCGGTAGCACCTTTAAATTGGTGCAACAGTTTAACCAGTGCTTCAAAATCACCGGCGGTCAAAGCCGCTTCCAGCTCCAGGAAATTTGCGGTAATTATCGCTATGCCTTCCTCAAGAAACTCTTTAGCCGTCTCGACCGCAAATCTGTCCGCCTGGATAATTCTCTCTAATATTACACAACGAAAATTAGTACAAGCCGCCTTATCAGCCGCTTGAGAATGTCTAAGCACAATTGACATTATCGCATCAACTTCTACAGGCTTGCTGAGATACTCGTCCATCCCGGCTGCTTTGCATTTACCGGCATCACCGGTCATTGCAAATGCCGTCATCGCGACAATCGTCGCATGTCTCCGACCAGCTTCCAGTCGTCTGATCTGCCGGGTTGCTTCATAGCCGTCCATCACCGGCATCTGGCAATCCATGAAGATCAAATCATAATCGGTTTTCCGGCAGGCATTGACCGCCTCCGCGCCGTTTATCGCAATATCGCAATTTATTTTTTTTAGCTGCAATAGTTTAAGAATTAGTTTCCGGTTAACTTCGTTGTCTTCGGCTAATAGTATTTTTATGTTACTGCTGAATTCTGCATCAAACGCCTTATTGTTTGTTTTCAGCGCTTTGTTTTTAGTCTTGTTAACAGTCACTCCTCTGAGTACGTTAGAAACAACCTGCAGCAACTCGGCCTTTCGGTAAGGTTTAGACAAATAACCCGAAAATCCGGTTTCTCTGGTAGTTTTGCCGGCGCCAAACACCGGATCCGATGTCAAAAGAATTCGTGGAATATTGGCAGAAATTTCTACGGCTTGCAACGCCGCGGACAGTTCATTTCCATTCATGACCGGCATTTTAAAATCAATTAAAATCGCGTCAAAAGTGCCGTTTTCATTGCACAAAATCTTATTTATAGCGATCAATCCGCTTTCGGCTTCGATAACCCGGCAACCATTCTCTTCAAGATAAGTTTTTGCGATTTCCCGATTATTGAAATTATCATCAACAACCATAATTTTCCGGCCGGTCAACACTGAATAATCCGGTTGCTCAAAAACCGGCATATCCACCACAATACTCAGCGGCAATGAAAAGGAAAAAGCCGAACCCCTTCCTTCAGTACTTTCCACGCTGATTTCACCACCCATCGCCTCGACTAACGACTTGCTGATTACCAGCCCCAATCCGGTTCCGCCATATTTTCTGGTAGTCGAACTGTCGGCTTGCTCAAACGGCCTGAACAGCCGGGTAAGCGCCGCAGCGGTAATACCAATGCCAGTATCTTTTACCATAAACCGGATTTTGTTTACGGAATCGTCCGAAGCATCGCGGCGGACCTCGACACAGATTTCGCCTTCGTGCGTGAATTTCACAGCGTTACTCACCAGATTCATCAACACTTGTTTGAGCCGTGCCGGATCACCGGCAACAAATTGCGGTACATCGGCGGATACCAATACGCTGACTTCCAGTTCCCGTTCCCGCGCTCGTGCCAAAATCGGCAACGCTGCGCTTTCGACAACCGAACGTAAATCAAACGGAATACTGTCGACATCAATTTTTCCGGCTTCAATTTTTGAAAAATCCAGAATATCATTAACGACAGTAAGCAATGAATCAGAAGATTCCTTTATCGTCCGGATGATGTCCATTTGCTCGTCATCGATTTCCGTTTGCTCCAGCAGTTGCACAAAACCGAGGATGCCGTTCATCGGCGTACGGATTTCATGAGATACACTTGCTACAAAACTACTCTTCGCGGCATTGGCGGCATCGGCCTGCACGGCAAGTTCGTTGGCCTTGATTACCGATTTTCCAAGCTGTTCATTAACTTCAAGCAGTTTGTTTTCCGCCTGTTTTTGCATGCTGATATCTCTAAACGACCATACCCGGCCGGCGATCTTATTGTCGATAAACTGCGGTTGGGTATAGCATTCAAAAAACCGTCCATCGGCAAATTCAATAATTTCGTTACTTGCTGCTTGCGGATGAGAATTCAATTTCCGAACTTTATCATGAAACTCCCCCGGATTAGTTAGCTGACTGGCTATAAAGTTGATTAAAGCTTCTTCCTCGCCGAATTTTAGCAATTCGGCGGAAACACCCCACATCGCGACAAATTTTTTGTTATACCGCGTAATATGCACTGCGGTATCTACCAGCAAAATACCGTCAGCCGTCATATCCAGCGCTTCATCAATAAGCGTCAGATATCTGTTTTGCCGTTCTTCGGCCAGTTTCCGTTCACTAATGTCCTGCACCATACAAAAATGCCGCGGATGGACAACGTCGGCAACTGCGATTTTCGCAACCGTCATGTCAATCCAGACAATCGTTCCGTCTTTGTGCAAATAGCGTTTTTCCATTTGAAATCCGTCAATTGCACCATTATTCATCTGTTTCGAAAAATCGAGATTCCTCTGCACATCGTCCGGATGGGTAATACTCATCCAGTCAACCTGAATCGCCTCTTCCATGGTCGTGCCGATAAGCTCGGCAAACTTTGGATTAACCTCAAGTAGCCGACCTGTGAGCGAGTCAACCTGCGCAATGCCGAGCGGTGCGCCGATAAACAATTTTTCAAACCGGTCTTCACTTACTTTGAGCAATTTTTCGCGGACAGCACTGGTTTCTGCCAGGCTTGCTATCAATCGCGTACGAAACCGAAACATTCTTTCGGCAACGATTGACACTAATATACCACCAAAAATAAACACACTTAAACCAAATACATCATCATAACTAATTTTTTGCATTAGCGATGATTGAAAAACAACTGAAGAAAGCACCAGTAGCGAAGAGAGTATCGACGCCAGAACTCCGCCGGCCAGCCGTCCATAGAGTGCGGCAACTGCTATTGCCGGAAAATAGGTAACATAAGGCAATACATGCAGCGTATCTCCGCTCGAATCCAGCAATACCCGCGCGAGATATCCGACCGCCACAACAATCAGCGAAAATAAATAACGGTTGAACCAATGATAATCCGCTTTATACCATGCCGTATCGCTCATTTTTTCTTGCGCTTCCATCAAGTATGCCTCCTTGCCTAATATTATCTTACCAGCCGATTTTCCAGCAGCTATTCGATTCCTGCAACCTGGTTGCGTCCCTGCGCCTTGGCACGATACAACGCCTGATCGGCGGCAGTTATTAACTTTTCAGCAATCTCGCCTCCGGCAACATTATCTAAAGTTGCCACACCGAGGCTGACTGTAACCCAATCCAGCGCTGCTGACTGACGATGCGGCAGTTTCAATTTTGCAACATTTTCGCGAATATGCTCGGCAAACGCCAAAGCCGCCTGATAGCCTGCGCCCGGCAAAACACAGACAAATTCTTCGCCGCCATAGCGGGCGGCCAAATCATTCTTGCGGTTGATACTCTCGGCAATAGTTTTGGCAACACGAATCAGACAGACATCACCTTCATAATGCCCGTAGCAATCGTTATAGGCCTTGAAATAGTCAAGATCTATCATAATGAGCGACAGCGGAGTCGCATTACGCGCGGCAAACTCCCCGGCAATCAGCAAATATTCGTCGAATTTGCGCCGATTGGCGATTCCCGTCAACCCGTCGATCATCGACAGGTTTTCCAGAATATCTTGTTGACGTTTTAATTTCAGATGAGTCCGCACCCGCGACTTAATAATCGGTAACCGAAACGGTTTGGTCACATAATCAACCGCGCCTGCTTCCAAACCCTTAATTTCATCGCTTTCACTATCTTTGCCGGTGATGAATATTATTGGAATTTTCAGACTGCGAGCGTCCGCCTTTAGCCGCCGGCAAATATCATAGCCATTAATATCCGGCAATATCACATCGAGTAAAATCAAATCCGGCGGCGTATCTGCCAACGCTAATCGCAATGCGTCTTCGCCGTTATGCGCAACAACCGTTTCATATTCATCACTCAACAGAATTGACAACTTACGGGCACTCACCAAATCATCATCAACAATAAGAATCGACTGGCGAACCACTGGCTCTAATATCATAGCAAACTCCAAAAAATTATAATTTTGCAAGATGCAACACGCCGCTTAGTGCGAGCAGAATCGTAACCAGGGTTAACGCAATCTTGACCATTCGGTCTTTGTACTTTTCGATGAAATTTCCGATTGGCGCAATCAGCGTCAACGCCAATTGTTTGTTCGCGATAAATACTGCATAGGTTGCGAGCAGCGGCAAAACCGACAAGGCAAGCACTAGAATATACGCCGGCAGCGCCACAGTAAAGACCACTCCGGCGCCGCGAACAGAATGAACCGCGCCAATCAGCGGCGGCAGATTGCTCGCTTCAAGCAGTTTCATCATGAAACCTGTCAGCAAATAGCCTACTACACCAGCCGGTTTCTTAGACGTGGCTTTGACGTGTTCCGGTTTTTTCGCAAACATTTTGATTAACATTGTTACCGAAAGCCCGGCTAAAATAAAATCGATAATTGCGTGCAGCAGCGGATGTGGCATCCGCACCGGTGCGGTATAGCCAAAGGTTGCCAAAGCAAACGCCAGTATTGCGATGTTGGCAATAATCGCACCGATAAGATACGTCAGCCCGTTTCGCCGTGGATGCTGCTTTTCGAACAACACTTTAATAAATAATACAAAACAGCCCGGGCTAATCGACGCCGCCAGCGCCAGTGGTACGGACATAAAGATAATTTCGGACAAAACGGCCTCCAAATTTATATTACAAACATCATGGTAAAACATCGGCCAATTTTCCGCAAGCTTTTTCGCGGAATTGTATTATCAAGTGCAGCAAATAAAAAGCAAAGAACGGAGCCGTGTAAAAAGCCCCGTTCTTTTGAGCAATATTAAATTTGTCGGTTACTAATTTTTACGGCGCCGGGGTGGTTGGCGCAGGAACCGACGTACTGCTGATCGCGGTAAAAGCGATGGTGCCGGAAATAATGTTGGTTTGATTAACGACATCAAAAGCTTGAAGACTTTGTGAAATCGTTGCAGTATATCCCGCAGGCGCAGTCACTTGAACGGAATAACCGGTGCCGACAGGCACGGTCATGCGACTGTTGATGTTACCATTTTCTGGATAGCTAAAATATTCAGCACTATTTTTCATCAAAGTAAACGTCCACGACTCTCCGCTGAGTCCGGTCGAGGTAACGGCGAGATTGAGCGGTATCAAAGTTACGTCGCCGGCCGGTGATACGATAATATTTTGATCGCTAGTCAACTCAAAAGCTGCATGGCCGTGCGAGTTATCAGCAGGATTGTATGCATCCAACTCGTAATGCCCAAATTCAAGGTTTGAGAAAAGGTAGCGGCCATTATTGTCAGTATATACAGATGGCAGCGCTATTGGACCGTGAAGCCTTACTTCTACGCCGCTTACCGGCGAACCGGTGATGGATTTTATTATGCCGGTAATAGCGCCGGTAGTAGGACGAGGTTTGTGGATGTACAAGCTGGGGTTAACGATCGCGGTGCCGATGGTTAGAATATTCGGTCCGCTCTGTGAAGGTGTGACCTCTGTGCCGTCGGCAAGGGTCATGGAATAGTCTCCGGAAGCTAATACGTACTTTACACCTACCAAGTCCGAGAGCACTGTACCGTTATGTAAAACTTGTCCAGAGAAGCTCACATTTACCGAAGTGCTGGCAAGTTCATTGGCGGTAAGTTCCGTTAAAGTAGTATCCGTGTTGACCCAATAAACTTTGCCTACATTCAATCCTCCGCAACTAGTAAGAGGAATACTAAAGGCGTTGGCGCCAGCATTTATCTGGACATTGCTTATAGTACCAAGATGCGGTGCCAATAACACTCCGCTTTCGTTGTACATACCAACCGTAAAAGTTGCTTTCGCACCAGCCGTTGCAGAAAAAGTAACCGAACCGGTACGTAATGATCTAAGGCTGCCCGAAGGCTCCTGCCGTTCTGACAGCGCACCGAAGAATACATCAGTGCCAAGCGTGGTTGTAGGCGTTATTGTCACTGTGGCCGCGCCCGCCGGAGTCATAGTGAAGTTTTTGCCGGTGGCATTGGGACTGGTTGAGGAGAGAGTGACCGTCAGCGCTGCCGACGCGGTATAGCCGGTTTTGCTGGCTGAAACCCCATAGGTATCTAACGACAGTCCGGCAAGCGAATAGGCACCGGTAGTTGAATTGCTGTGAACGGTCGTTGCCTGTTCCGGATGGACAAGAGACGTAATAGTTACGCTTACATCACCCAGCGGTGCGCCATCCTGATCACGTGTTGTCCCGCTGATGGACCCGCCCACCGGTGCTACTGAATACAGGGTAACATCTGCGTCGGTTTTTTGCTGGCCGGCTGTAAATACGAACGACGTGGTGGAACCGGCGAGCGTAGAGCCCTTTGTTGCTGCTACAGAATATGTTCCGGCAACAACTGAACTGAACGAATAAGCGCCTTGAGTATTCGAAGTTGTTGTTGCTACAACAACCGGAGTTCCGCTGGACATGGAGCACAAGTTTACAGTAGCTCCGCCTTCAGTCCCGGTGGCGGAAGAAACTACGCCGCTGATTATTCCGGTAGCAACCGAAGGGTTAAGCACAAAGTTATAGACTACAGGTGTGCCAATAGCTAAAGTCGCATCGTATGAACCTGTTTGATAGCCGGATAATGCGGCGGTCACCGTATACTGACCTTCTGCCAGTCCGGTGAACGAGTACGCTCCGTGATCATCGGTTGTTGTAGAAGTTCCGCTCGAACTGCCGCTTAGTGTAGCCGTTACCGTTGCGCCGACAAGAAGAGTTTGGTCAAGTGTCGAAACCGTTCCGCTCAGCTGACAGCCTGCGGTTTGAGGTTTCAGGATTACGCTTGGTCTGGTATCGTCCATGTTTGCCGTACCAGCAACCCCAGTTCCTTGAATCGTGGCAACAAACCGATATGTGCCCATAGGACCACCGACAGAACTTTTCCAAAGGTTAACTGTCGCTGCACCGCTGGAGTTGGTAGTAACTCGTATGCTTGTCTCTGAAGCAGACAATCCTGCAGCCGGCTCTTCCATAGAAATAGTCACCGGAATATTTGCTGCAACAGAACTGTCCGTGTTCTGTGTTGTAATAGTCGCAGTATTATACAGTCCGTTGAGAGCAACATTTGTCGTTGCCCCGGCAACTATCGTTGCGCTTGTCACCCAGTAGGCCCCGGGAATCGTTTGTCCTGCAGCATTCGTCGCGCCCAAAGCGAACATGTGTTCACCTGCGGTCAGATTGCTTAGCGCTACTTTATTACCACTGCTGATTATATTAACGTTCGTAATAGTGTCATAATATACTTTTGTTCCGGCGGTTACATTTGCACCGTTTGCAGTAGCAGTGATCAGTGCAGACCCGACTGCCGGCTTAGCGCCATCAATTGTTCCGGACGTAGAAACAGTTTTGTTGGTCGAAGTTAAGGTCAGTGAAGCCGCGGTTGTAACTGCTTGCATATCGCTGTATCCGGGCACCGCTGCTGTTAAGGTGTAGGTTTTGTCTAAAGGCAATTTTGGGAAGATGGCATTGGCTTTATAAGGGAGCGTGTAACTATTTGTTCCATTAGTAAGTCTAAGGTTCGCACCATTTTCCAATGCGCTGTCATCAGCTAGATAAGTAATCGCGGTAAGCGTGATTGTGCCAAAGTCCGTCGGACCAGGTGCTGTGGTTGTTGAATGATAAGTTTTCTTAAAACCACGGGTTGTGCTGTCGATTACCGCTGTATCATCAGCAATTCCAAACGTAGCGTCAAAAGACAGGGTGTATGCAGCATAATCCAAATTGGTGAAATTTACCAGACCATCATTACCGGTAGTAGCCGTTTTGACGGTTCCGCCCGCCGGTGGCGTGAGCGTTACCAGTATTCCGGCTTGCGGCATGGTAGAATCCTTGTAGTTAATCTGCGCCGTTACCGAACCTTTCGTTGCGGTAGGCGGAGTTATTTGTTCGCTGGTTGGTTCATCAACCGTTGCATCATTTACGCTCGGCGAGTTAGATGCCGGATTGACAGGAGCTACTACATCAGTAACTCCGTCATGCGCTAACTGTATCACATATTTTTGACCGGGCTCTAATCCGAGGAGAACGATATTGCCGTTACTGCGATACAGCGGGTTAGCCAAATCATAGGTAAACGGTACTGCCGTACCGTATTGATCAACAAGAGTGGCATTACCGCTAGTCAAGGCGTCAACTGCCGTCCCTGTCAATACCATAGCACCATATTGCGGAAGTGCTTTTGGAAGAGGCGGAGTACTGGTAGATACTGCTTGAGTTGCTGTAGTCGCGCCGATTGCGTAGAGTGCATCATAGTTGCCGGCAGCAACGCTGAAAGAAGCAACACCGCTTGCATTGGTTGTTGCCTGAGTGTTACCATCGCCAACTGCTGCCGTGGGATTTGAAGGCGTCAACGTCACAAGCACACCGGGTACGGGATCGCCGTTGCTGTTAAGTGCCGTAACAACGATTGCTTGGCTGTTATTGCTGGTGTGTTTTGTATATCTTTCAACAGTGATGGTATTGTTCCGTTGTACCGGCTGGAGCATTTTGTAACTAATATCGGTAGCTGCCAGCTGATTTACCGTCGGGTCAGCCAGGAACAACGCCGGCACCGGCAGTGCCAACAAGTTTAACTGGAAACCGATGTTTCCAGTTGACTGTCCGCCGTTGCCCACCGTGCCGCCGCCATTGATCGACAGTTGCGGTGTTACCTGCAATTGCGCGGTCAGGTTGGCGTTGAGCGGGCTGCCCTGATAACCGTTGATCGTGCCGCCCTGAGTTTGTTCATAATAATTGCCGGTGGCGGTAAGTTTCAGCCACGGCGCATTCCAGAACGAGAAATCGGTACCTATCGATAAATCCAAACCAGGGGCTACGTGCTGATAAGCTGTTAGCCCGTTTGCATCCAAAGCACCGACCTGTACATCGTCGGACACCCCGTAATAACCGTTAATACGGGTTTCGATACTGCCGGTAAAATACTCTAATCCGGCACCAACCCGCATGTGCGTACCGTTCGGGTTGTAGCCGCCTTCGCCCGAAACCGAGGTCTGCCAGTCATAGAACAAGTTAAAACCATACAACGAACTATGTTTGGGGTTCATCGAGCGATAACCCAAACCGACGTTGATGGTATTGTTGCCGGTGCCGTACTGGCCCTGGGCAAACAGGAAATTATCAAGATTGCCTTTCAATGTCAGCGGCTGGAACGTATTAAGATTCCATTGCGGCGTATTGCCGGAAAAAGCGCTGAAATTGATGTTGGTGGTTTTTAACCAATCCCAACCCATGCCGTTTTTGTACTGGGTAAAATAGTAGTTCGCCAACTGATCCGTCGCGCTGTTGACAGCGCTCGAACTGTTGTTCGTAAATGTCGGCGCTACTGGCGCCGCGGTGACGTTCGGGTCCTGATACTGTGTCGTACCCGCGGCGGTTACCGGAATAACCTGCGCAAACAGGAATACGACCAGCAGCAACCACGTCAGACTGTTTCGATAGTTTCTCATGTGCCTCTCCCTCAAAATGAATTGCCAATATATATTGGTAGGAAAATTATATACCCGCACGGAAAAAAAAGCATTAAAAATCTTTTACATAAAGTCCAGTATGTTTATTAAATATACTGCAGATTATGTTGTTGGATGCAGCATATAAGCACACCAAAAAGCGGGGCCGGAGAGAAGGTTTACTTCCTGTCGAAAGTATTGTTACTCTGTTAACAATATTTTGCCAAATATTGCCAATTGATACTACAAAATTATTACATTCCTGCACAAACTATTTTAAAGTACTTTTACTGCATCCCACATCTTGGCAGTTACCGGGGTAGGACTTTAATCCGCTGGCGCCGTCCGGTACCACACTAAAACAACGAGTGCCGGAGAATTCCCGACACCCGTTGTTTTATAGTATTTCCAAATAATTTCTTGCGCCGAATATAACGCGCATAATGGTAACGATTTGCTCGTTATCATTCACTCTATACAACACAATATATCTTTCCACAATAATTTTTCTATATCCGCGCATACGCAGCACCTCGTCATCCACCATACTACCAGCAAAAGGATATTCGCACAGACCGATTATCGAATCGTGAATTTTGTCGATTAGACTTTTCGCTGCGCCAGATGCAGATAAACTATTGAAGATATACGCAAATATGTCTTCAATATCGGCTTCGGCGACATGCGTTATTCGCAATGCATATTTATTCTGCATATTTGTCTCGCAATCGCTTCAACGCCTTTCTTCCATCAATAGTCACCTTACCGGCAGAAACTTGTCTTTCGGCTTCGAATATTTTTTTAAAAAGCTCCACTTGCGCCATATCACGATCATATGTTTCCATACTCATCAAAACCAAATCACCGCAACCGTTTTTGGTAATAAAAATCGGCTCACGTAAAGAATGGCAAAGTTCGGAAATTTCATTAGTGTTTCTCAAATCAGTAATCGGTCTTATTTGCGGCATAACTACTCCTTCATATAATCAAATTGTACGTTAAGATGACATTATTATGCCACATCGACCGATAATTGGCAACACCTTCGTCTGCACAAAAAACGGGCGCCGGATAATTCCGGAGCCCGTTTTTTGTTTGATTACAAGTCTAAGCCCATTAACCGTCGCAGACGCTTACCAAGCTAGCGGCAACGGTGGCCGAGGCGACATCCGGCGTGAATGTCACCATCTGCGGCATCGAGTACGATATTGCGCTAACAGGGGCGGTTAATGCCGTCGGTGCCGCGTTAAAAATCTTTTACATAAAGTCCAGTATGTTTATTATTAATATTGTTTTGGTAGCGTTAATCACGCCGCTTGCAGGCAATTTCTGCCAATCTATTGAGCTGTTTGCTAACAGATTCCGGAAGCTGTTCCAGCCATTTTTTGGGAATCGCCGAATAGCCATAGAGCGCCCCCGCCAGCCCGCCGGTAATAGCGCCGATGGTATTGGCATTACCGCCGAGGTTAACCGCGGCAACCACTGCAGTTTCAAAACTGTCGGTTGCACGCAAACTATTCAACGCACAGCCCAGACTGTCAACGACATAATTAGTCGGTTGGTACAGTTTGTCCGAACCCGAGTAGCCGGTATCCCGCAGCACTTCCGCTATTACCTCGCTCGCCGCACCTTCGGTAAATCGCGCAATAAGCCGTGAATAGAGTATGCAGGCTTCGGTGCTTTCCGTATTCCAATGGGTCATCTGCGCAATATTGGCAGTTATTGTTTCGTGCTGGTTACCATAGAATACCCCGGTATAAACCGTCCGCTTCAACGCGCCGTTGCCGCAGGACAACCCCTCGGTTGAACCGGCCGCCTCTCTTGCTGCTTCAAACCAGGCGTTGGTGTTGGGAATTTTGCCGCTCTTACGCGAATTTCTCAGGGCGTTTCTAATCGAATAAGCGCAAATTCTACCAATGTCCGCCGGATGGTCATTGTACCACTCGATAAGCCGGACGCCGACTTCAGCCACCGGATTGTCCGGCGCAATAACAATGCCTTCGGCAACGCACAATGCAATTTGCGTGTCGTCAGTAATCTCACCCGGTTCCAGATGCAACCGGCCGCCACCCAGCATCGTAGTAACCTTACCGTATTTCTTTTTGATTTCATCTTTGCTCAAAAATGCTACCGGCGCGCCAAGCGCGTCGCCGATGGCTGCGCCAAATAAGGCACCAAAGATTTTATCCCGCTTCATCATTGCCTCCTGCCATTAACTGATTTTCCTGTCTGATATAACGGTTTTTATGCTATGTCTCTAAAAAGCAATATGCAAAAAATTGCCAAACAGAATGCCGATTACGCAAAAATCCGAGTCGCTATAAGTCGTATTCGCAAACCCAAAGGCGCCAAGCAATGGCATCAGCAGCACCGGCAAAAAGGTAATCAGCAGCCCGTGTGTCAATGCTCCGAAAACCGCCCCCTTGACTCCTCCGGTCGCATTGCCAAACACCCCGGCGGTCGCACCGCAAAAGAAATGCGGAACAACGCCCGGCAAAATAACCGGCACCGCTATCCCTTTAAGGTTCAACCATAATAAAATCAACATTCCGATAATGCCGCCGGCAAAGCTCGATAAAAAGCCGATCAGCACCGCATTTGGCGCATAGGGATATACAACCGGGCAATCGAGCGCCGGTTTAGCATTTGGTACCAGCCGGGTGGCAATGCCGGTAAAAGCCGGTACGATTTCCGCCAAAATCAAGCGGACGCCGGCCAAAATAATGAATACACCACCGGCAAAGCCGATGGCCTGCAGCAACGAATAAAGAATGTAGTTTTGCCCGCCGCTCAATGTGCTTTCCACGAATGTCTCACCGCTGGCAACCGCCACGATAACAAAAAGTATTGCCATAACCAGCGCAATCGCCACCGAAGTGTCGCGCAGAAAAGCCAACCCTTGCGGGAATTTAATATCTTCAGTGGATTTACCCTTGTTGCCAAATAATGCGCCCACACCCGCCGAAACCAAATAACCGACGGTACCAAAGTGCCCGAAGGCAACATCGTCCGAGCCGGTTATCCGCCGCATAATCGGTTGCGCCAGCGCCGGCATCAGCGCCATGAAAAACCCGAGCACTACCGAACCACCGATTACCAGTTTCCAGCCGCCAATCCCGACCGCCGTCATCAGCGCCGCCATCATACAAGCCATATAGAGCGTGTGATGGCCGGTAAGAAAGATGTATTTTAACGGCGTGAACCGGGCCAGCAGTATATTGAACACCATGGCTCCAGCCATTATCAGTGCCGTCGAAGACCCTAATTGTTTCAGACTGAGCGCCACGATTGCTTCGTTATTCGGTACAACTCCCTGAATACCGAACCCCTGTTGAAACATGATACCAAAGCTGGTCAGCGTGGTTACTGCCAACGCCGCACCGGCGCTTAGCACCATAAACCCCATTATCGTCTTGATCGTGCCCTTGAGTACATCGGATAACGGTTTTTTTTGCAAAACCAGGCCGATTAAGGCGATCAACCCGACCAGAATCGCCGGTGAGCTGAGAACATCAAGAATAATTTTCACATCCACCTCCGCATGTTATCTGGCACAATCAGGCCGGTATAATCTCAATCCAGTATCCGTCCGGATCGCTGATAAAATACAACCGCAATGCCGGATTGTCATAGCAGATACAATTCATTTTTTCATGCAACGCATAAGCCGCGGCATAATCATCCACCTGGAACGCCAGATGGACTTCGTTGTCACCCAACTCATAAGGGTCGGTGCGCTCCTTGATCCAGGTCAGTTCCAGCTGGTGCGCGCTGGTTCCGTCATCCATAAATACCAGCACAAAATCACCGGCGTCAATACGGCGCACTTCGCGCAACCCGAGCGCCGTTTTGTAAAATTCCAGACTTTTATTGAGATCCAGTACGTTCAAATTGTTATGCAAAAATTTAAATTTCATCACACCCTGCCTTATAGCGCTTCGCTTAATTTTTCTTTTATTTCTTTGAGGTCAATCATATTATTCAGTGACACTACTTTTTTACCCGATAATTGCCCGGCAATATCCCGGGTTGCAACGAAAATATCGGCATGTTCTCCGCTCGCCGAAGATAAATCGCAATGATCGACATCAGCAGTTATCTGCAATTCTTTCAATACTTTTTTGATATTGAGCTCCAGCATAAAACTGCTGCCCAGCCCGCTGCCGCATACTACCATAATTTTCATAAAGGGCCTCCTGCTTTCATCTGCGAAAACTCCCGGACGATTTCCGGCAATACTTTGTGAATTTTGTCCATGGTGGCATCCAGTGTTTCGACGACTTCTTTATGGGATAACGGGTTTCCGGTCATGCCGGCCGCATAATTGGTAATGCAGGACAGTGCGGCAACTTTCATCCCCATGGAATTTGCAACGGTCGCTTCAGGAACAGTGGACATACCGACCGCATCAGCGCCGACGATTTTGGCGAGCCGCACTTCCGCCGGAGTTTCATAAGTCGGCCCCCAAAACGCCATGTACACGCCTTTTACCAACGGTACGCCGGTTTTGGCGCCTGCGCGTTCAATAATACTGTTTAAATCCCGGTTATAAACGGTCGTCATATCACAAAACCGCGGCCCCAGTTCCGGGTGATGTTTTCCTTGCAACGGATTGCTGCCCATAAAGTTAATATGATCAGTTATAATCATCAAATCGCCGGGCTTATGGTTAATGCCGCCACAGGCGTTACTGGCGAAAAACAACTCCGCACCCAGCGCTTTGGCAATATAGGCAGGCATCACTACCGGCGTCCAGCCCATACCTTCATAATAGTGCTTGCGGCCTTGAAAAACCAAAAATTCTTTACCGTCTACTTCGGCCAGCGATAATTTTCCGGCATGCCCGACAATAGTCGTCATCCCCAGTCCGCAGATGTCGGCGTAAGAAATTTCTTTTTTGATATTGAAAATTTTGATGGCGTCGCTCCAGCCTGAGCCTAGCACAAATGCGCCAAACGGTTTCGCGCCGGCGAAATGCCGGGCAACATCTGCCGCAGCGGTTTTTAGCGTTTTGATGTCAATCAGTTTTGAATCGTTCATGATTACCCCTTAGAATATTTATTGAGCAATAATCGTCCAAATGCTTTCGCTGGTGTCTGCCAGTCTGATTTGCGCCATTTTAGCTTCATCCATCAACAACTCGGTCAACTCCATCAACGCTTGCAAATGTCCGGCGCTGTCTTCGGCTGCAAGACAGAGTAAAAACCACACCGGATCATTCATTTCATTGCCAAATGCAACCGGCGGGTTCAACGTCAGCAAACTCGCTCCGGTTTTTAGCGCCCCGTCTTCCGAACGGGCATGCGCCAAACAAATTCCCGGCGCGATTACCATATAGGGTCCGAGCTGCTCGTGATTAGCGCAGATGGCTTGCAGATAATTATCCGTAATATATCCGTCTTTAAGCAACAACCCCGCACTGATACCAAGCGCTTCGCGCCAATCATCGGCTGCCTGATTCGCTACAATCCGCTGTTGTGCGAGCATATCTACTAGCCGCATACCAACCCCCTTTTATTATGCAATCGAGCCGGCTATAAACCAAACGCTGCTTTAATTGACTATCAATTCGACAACAACGGGTGTGATTCCTGCCAGCCCGGCAAAATATTGTCAATCATTCGCTTAGTTGCTATAATGCACTTAGCGCTTCCTTTTAAATACTTCGGGGATTTGTTCGATTTCAGGAGGAAATATGTTGATATACGCTTTATCAATGCTGCTGGTTCTGGGTATTTCGTCAACCGACATATTTATTTCTTCGCTACCGGCGATTGCCAAACATTACCAGGTCAGCATTGATGTCGTAACCATGACTTTGAGCGCTGCAACCGCAGGGGTTGCCATCGGCTCATTGTTGGCGGCGATGTTCAGCGACCGCTTTGGCCGCCGGGCAACGTTGTTGTGGTCCAACGGCGCATATATCATCTTTTCGTTTTTAATCGGCTATACTGACAACATCTGGGTGATGATTGCACTGCGGTTTCTGCAAATGGGTTCAGTATCATTCAACTTCGTCCTGTCCCGGCAAATAATCAAAGATAAATTTCCGATCAGGGAACAGGTCAGCGCTAACAGCATCATGGCCTCCGGGGCAGTTCTGTCGCCGGCACTGGCACCAACCGTCGGCGCATACATCGCACTATGGTTCGGCTGGAAATACTGTTTTTATTTCAGTTCATTGTTTGGCATTGCACTCTGGCTGTACCTCTATTTCAAATTTGAAGAGTCATTGCCGGCAGCAAAGAAACTCACTTCATTGCCTACGCCCTGGCAGTTCGCAGCAAAATACTTTTCCTTGTTTAAGTCACGCGCCTTTTTGGGTTTTGTTCTCCAGTACGGCTTCGGCTACGCCAGTTTTTTTGCTTTCATAAGTATTTCCAGTTTCGTATATATTAACGTTCTAAAAGTCAGCCCGACCGCCTACACCTGGGTCTATCTGCTGCTGGCGATCGCCTATCTTGTCGGAAACAGCATTAACCAAATGATGAACAAACGTGATTATAATATCGACAAAATCATTTATACCGGCATGGCGCTCACATTCGTCGGCGCCCTGCTGTTGAACGCACACGCGATTTTTAAAACCCATACCGAAATTATCGTTATTTTAACGATAGCGATTTTCATAATGCGGGCCGGCTTGGGTATTATGAACTCGCCGGTACAGATAAGACTGCTGAATATCCACCAGGACAAAAGCGGCGAAGCAGTCGGAATGTTGTTTTTCGTACAATTTGTATTCAGTTCAATGTCCTGCGCCTGGGTATCATCGTTCGGAGACGACGTAATAACAGCATTGATTGTAGTTTCCAGTATTTTGACCGTGCTGATGTTTCCGGCTTACTGGCTGGCAGTCCGCACAAAAAACAGCAACTTGATTAAAGGAGACGAAAAATGAGTAACGAAATTAATGAAAAATGCGAGTTTTGTTTGTTAGCAAACGGTATCCAACCCAGTAATTTTGTCTTTGAAAACGAATATGTCGCCGCCTTTATGGAGCCTAATCCGGTTAGTACCGGCAGCATTGTTGTTGCAACCAAAAAACATTATTTTGACATCGACGAGCTGGACGACTTAACTGCCGCAGCAGTTATGAAAGCGCTGCAGGCCGTTACCAAAGCCATAAAAAAAGTTTACGAACCGGACGGCGTCGGCTTGATTCAAAACAGCGGCAAGTTCCGCGATACGCTGCATTTCCATATTCATGTGTTTCCCCGCTACAAAAACGATTGGCTGAGAGGTCTGGCAATGGATTTCCCCGGACAAATCGGCGCCAATCCGGCCGACACTGCCGCCGAATTAAGGAAAGCGCTTGGATAATTATTCAGCTTTTTTCGCAACAGTGAGTATAGCTGACGATAACTGATGAAACACGAGCATCGATGAGAATCAATCAGCTTGAGCGGAACAACACACAACCACTGTCTTTCATATGTAACCACCACGCATAGGCCGGAATGACATTCAGCGGCTAACGGCGTATAATCTGCGTTGTCAGGAACTGTCAATGTACCAGACAACTAATAAACCGGAGGTTACTATGAACAACACAATGATGCACATGGCTTATCTTGCACTGACGATGAACTTGAAGTAAGTGGTTTAGAAAAATTTGAACTGAAAGGAGAAATTAATGATAACAAAAGAATATTATCAGCGAGTGCTGGAAATGTACTGCCGCCTGTATAAAGGCAATCAATAACCTGTCGTAAGCTTTTGCTCACGACAGGTTATTTTTTTGCCTGCAGCTGCAAAATAATTGCGGCTAGCGGCGGCAGGGTTAATTCTATTTGCCAGGCATTGTCTTTCCATTCATGGGGGTTGGCTTCAATTGCTTGACTGTTTGTCACATTGGAGCCGCCGTATTTTTCACAATCGCTGTTGAATATTTCTACATAGCTGGCGTTGTCCGGTACTTCCAGTTTGTAATTGTGACGTACCACCGGCGTAAAATTAATGATTACCAGCAGATAATCGCCATCAGCCGCCATCCGGATATAGCTAAAAGTACTGCCATTCCAATCATTTACATCAACCCAGCGGAAACCGGACCAGCTCTTTTCGATTTCCCACAGGCAGCGATGATGTTTGTAAATGTGATTTAAATCACGGACACAATCATTAAACTTCCAATGTTGTTCATATTGCAACAAGCTCCATTCCAATCCGTCGTAAAACCGCCATTCAATAAATTGGCCGATGTCATTGCCCATGAACAGCAGTTTTTTTCCGGGAATCGTCAGCACATAGCCCAGCATCGCCCGCAAATTGGCAAACTGGCTCCAGTAATCACCGTATTGCCGGGAAATCAACGACCGCTTTCCGTGGACTACTTCATCATGGGATAACGGCAGAATATAATTTTCGGCATGAGCATAGGTCAAGGCATAGGTCATTAAATTATGATAATTCTTACGCTCAATCGGATCGTATTGCATGTAGTTAAGTAAGTCATGCATCCAGCCAAGATTCCACTTATAATCAAAACCCAGGCCGCCGGAATATACCGGAGTGGTCATTTGCGGGCGCATCGTGGCATCCTCGGCGATGATTAATACATCCGGATGATAGTCATGAACAACGATATTTAATTTACGCAAAAAGGCGATTGCTTCAAGATTTTCTTCACCGCCATAGGTATTGGGCGTCCATTCACCGGGCTGCTTATTGTAGCTAAGATACAGCATATTTGACACCGCGTCCAGCCGTAACCCGTCGATATGAAACATTTCCACCCAAAACAGGGCATTTGATATCAGAAACGACTGAATTTCCGGCTTGCCATGATCAAAACTGGCTGTGCCCCATTCATAATTATCCGCCCGCCAGGCGACCGGATATTCATAGACCGGGGTGCCGTCAAACTGAAACAAACCATGACTGTCACGACAAAACTGCCCCGGTGTCCAGTCCAGGATTACACCAATTCCACGCTGATGACAGCAATCGACAAAGTACATAAAATCCTGCGGATGGCCAAACCGGCTGGTCACTGAATAAAACCCGGTAGCCTGATACCCCCATGATTCATCGAGCGGATGCTCGGCGATGGGCATAATTTCGATGTGGCTATAACCCATTCGCTGCACGTAGTTCACCAAATCTTCCGCTAACTCGCGAAATAAATAATAATTCCGGTCCGGGTGCCGTTTCCACGAACCAAGATGTACTTCATAGATGTTCAGCGGCCGCGGCTGGGCGCGCTGCGCCGCCAATTGTTCATACCAACTGCCATCCTGCCAGTAATAACCCTCAAGTTCGGCTACCACCGAAGCAGTTCCCGGCCGCAATTCAGACCAGAACGCATAAGGGTCGGCTTTTTTTAATATAGAGCCACTGGTTGTCTGAATTTCATATTTATAGCTGTAACCAACCGTAAATCCCGGCTTGAAGATTGTCCAAACGCCGGAATTGTCCAGCTGCTGCAACCGGCAGTCCTCGGAATGTTGCCAGTCATTCCAGTCACCAATAAGATAAACCGCCGCCGCCTGCGGCGCCCATAGCGAAAACCACACGCCATCGGCATTGTTTTCATTACCGGGATGCGCGCCGAACATTCGGTATGAATGAAAATTGGTTCCCTGATGAAATAAATACAAGTCATCCTGAGATATCTGGCGGTTTGACATATTTCACCCCGATTATTAAAAACTAAGCCATCATTGAGTATGCAGCAGCTCCCGCCTTTACCGATACAACTCGTTCTCGTTGCTGTTATCATGCCCTTGCCAGTACTCGCGGATCGTTTTGTCCGGATCGCTGCGCAGGCGCAGTTTGTCGTCAAACACCATCGTCGGACGTTGTTTGATGTTATAAGGAAACCATAACAGCGTGGCATCTACTGCCGGTGAGCCGGTCTTGATAAATTCCGCCCAGGCATTATGTACCGCTTGCCGCAGCGCTTCCGGCGGGCGCGCGCCCAGCCACTTTTCCATATATTTGCCATCTACCTCATTGAATACAAAATATAATTCAATTCCGTGAAAGGCACCCAGCGTTCCGCCCCAGGCAAAACTATAAAAATATACCGGAGCATTTCCCTGCTGCGCGTCACACAAATCTACTTGAGGCGCAAAGAATACCGCGCCGGTTCCGGCCTTAAAGAATCGATCTGAATCATTCAGATTCGGATAGAGTTTCGCATAATAATCTGCCGCATTACCATCTAGTCGTCCAAATAATGCTTCAACCGCCCGCGGTGTGAACCAGCGAAACGTCGTAAAGTTGACCAAGTCGGCTGGCGCAAACAACTTAAACATGTTCATCTCGTCGCGATTGGTGCCGGCAAGCAGCGGCACGCCGCGCGCCGAACCATTGCGGATAGCTTTAAGCGGCTCATCCGGCAATTGCACATTATCAGAAACCGGTGCAAACAGCACTTCGCCCGCCATACTTCCATATTCATCCATTAATTTGTTTTGAACGGCTAACAGTTGCTCAGAGCTCAATTTCCGCAATTCTGCCGGCTGCTTGACTTTGGCAAGTTCAATAAATCGTTTGGCAATAATTATAGCGCCGGTGCGGGTCTGGCGCAAGTTAGTCGTTCCGCTCTCCGCTATCGCCTTGCTAAACAGCCCGCGCGCCTGCGGCATTGACATAAGCAAACTTACTGAAGCAGCACCCGCCGACTCGCCCATGATGGTGACGTTATCCGGGTCACCGCCAAAAGTTGCGATATTTTTTTTAATCCATTTCAACGCCGCAATTTGATCCAGCAATCCCAGGTAACCGGTTTGTTTGAATTTGGGATCAATTTCATCGAGATACAAGAAACCGGTTGCACCAAGACGATAGTTAATTGTCACGAAGACAATGCCATCCTTGACAAACGAAACTCCCTGCCACAGCGGTTCGGAACCGCTGAGTGAAGTGTAGCCGCCGCCATGAATAAAGACACATACCGGACGCAACACTCCGTCCAGTGCCGGGGTACGGATGTTCAAATATAGACAGTCTTCAGAAACGTCTTCAAAAAACGGCGACTGCTGCAACGAATTTTTACCGTATTTATCGGCATAATAGGTGCCGTGTTGCGCTGGTAGTTCCTGCGGCGGTAACCACCGCAACTCACCGATTGGCGGCCGCGCGTAAGGAATCCCCAAAAACACTTCGATGTTGGTTTGACCGATAAAAGTTCCATCGGCCGTACTCACCGCCGGCGCAGCGCCGATTGCATATGAGCATAAACAAAGCAGCAATGCCAAAACGATTAAAAATACTTTTTTCATATATTCTCCAAAATTACGCAAGTCCAAAACGAAATATTATTAGTTACCATAACAACATAACACGGCATTATTTTTTTGTATATATTTATATAGTTTTATAACGCCTTGAAAAATAATTTTGTGCCACATTTTTATCTGCTTCCTATACAACAAAGAGCCGCAGGAAATTAATATTTCCTGCGGCTCTTTTTGTAGTTATTGCGCTATCACCGGTTGATTGTTTTATGTCGCCTTATTAATGTTTTTAGATGACCCACGCTCAGCTGCCAAAAGCAATACCGTTGACCCCTAGAATAATCATTAGCGTTGCAATAATTTTTCTCGTGGTATCTTTTTCCTGGAAGCTTCCGGCGCCGATTAATACGCTGAATATAATACTGACTTCGCGTAGCGGCGCAACATAACTTACCGGAGTAAAAGTCAGCGTCCATAGTATCAAAATGTAAGCCAGTGGACAAAATATAGCTATTATTATAACCGAACTACGGCTTCTTCGCCAACATCGGGCTACTTCTGCACGCGCACGCATGGTCAACGGCGAAAAAATCATTAACGTAATTACCATTGTACCCATATACGACAACACCGGCGGTATGTGCAGCATTCCGACCGAATATTTGTCCCAAAGTGAAAATAACCCGAGACAAACTCCGGACAGCGTGGCAAATAGAACCGCATTTCTCGGTGGTAGCTGCCGCAGCCGGCGCGGATTGACCGCCATCAGCGCAACGCCAGAAATAATCAAAAATATTCCTGCTATCGCCAGCCAGCCCAGCCGCTCACCCAAAAATATTCCCGCCAGCAAAAACACTGTCAGCGGACCAACACCGCGGCAGGTAGCATACACAAAAGAAAATTCCGCCAGCCGGTAAGCTTTAACCAGTGTGATGAAAAATATCGCATTCAACCCGCCACTAACCAACGCTACCAGCGGAATATACCAATGCCATTGATAGTTGCCGATAATGTCAAATTTCCAAAAAACCGCGAGAACCGGCAGATACAGGCCGATACCCACCAGATTAAACAACCACAGCAGGGTTTTGCCGCCGCCGTCGCGTTTCATGTAATAATTCCAGACAGCATGCAACGCTGCCGAAGACAATATCAGGGTAAGCGCTTGGCTGGACATACTGTTTCTAACCCCCTTCACTATGTTATCGCTGCGCGAGGCTGCTGTAATCGCTATTTACGCCGCCCGGTCGACTTTCGTCCGGGCGGCGTAAATTATTTTTACTATTTGCGCTGACGAGATCGTCAGCCTTGCAGGCAATTTCTGTTATAGCGCCTTCTCGGCGACCAGGCGGGCAACTGTCTCTTCGGTATAACCGAGATATTCTTTCAGCAGCGCGGCAGTGTGTTCACCTAATGTCGGCGCGGCGGCGCTGACAGCCGCCGGAGTTTCGGAGAATTTGACTGCCGGGCCGATAACCGTGTACGCGCCTTTGAGCGGATGCACGACATCGACAAACATATCGCGGCTGCGCAGTTGCTCGTTTTTGCAAACTGCTTCCATGTTGTTGATCGGTGCGCAGGGGATGCCGGCACCGTCCAGCGCCTGCAGCCACTCGTCGGCCGTGCGGATGGCAAAAATACCGTTAAGAATCGTGTGTAGCTGCTTTTGGTTTTTGTTTCGCAGCGGATTGTCGCTAAAGCGCGAATCGTTAATCAGTTCTTCATGTTTAATCAGCGCGCAGAATTTACTCCAGAGATGGTCGTTGCCAACGACGATTACAAAGTACTTGCCGTCGCCGCCCTGAAACGATTCGAATGGTGTGATTGACGGATGGCGGTTGCCAATCGGACCGGGGTTCTCGCCGTTAACCAGATAGCGCAGGATAGCGTTTTCCAGTATCGAAACGCCGCCGTCCATCATCGAAACGTCGACTTTCTGGCCAACACCCTGACGTTCGCGTACCAGCAAAGCAGTGATGATGCCTTTGGCAAGCAGTATTCCCGACAACAAATCCATGATCGAGGCGCCGGACTTGGTTGGCGGGCCGCCTTCCTGGCCGGAGATGCTCATGAAGCCGCTGACTGCCTGGATTACCAGATCGTATGCCGGTTTTTTGGACCACGGGCCGGTATGGCCGTAGCCGGAGCTGGCGCCATAAATTAGCTTCGGATTGATTTTTTTCAAAGCTTCGTAACCGAAGCCGAGTTTTTCCATCGTCCCCGGACGGAAATTTTCGATCACTACGTCAACCTGCTTGACCAGATCGAGAATGATCTTTTTCGTTTCCGGATTCTTCAGGTTCGCGGTCATCGACCGTTTGCCGCGGTTTATGTTGGCATAGTACATGCTTTCGCCGTTTTTAAATGGCCCAAACTCCCGTGAGTCATCACCGGTGTTTGGCATCTCGACCTTGATGACCTCAGCGCCGTAATCGGCGAGAATCATTGTGCAATACGGCCCGGCAAGCACCCGGGAAAAATCCAGAACTTTGTAGCCTTCTAATGGACGCATTATTTTCCTCCAACTTATAACTTATAATTTACAACTGATAGTTGATAACTTCCACGTCTTTGAAAATTATTGCATCACCTTGCGTCGGATTTCAATTATTCATTATCAATTGTTAGTTTATTCTCCCCGGAATACCGGTTTGCGTTTTTCTTTGAACGATTGTACGCCCTCGGCGTAGTCGTGGCTGTCATAGACCGCCCGGCGCAAGCCCTGTACCCGTTCGAAATTATCGGGGCTGAGCGGACGGGCATCGGCAAGCATCCGAATTTGTTCCTTGATGATTGCTATCGACAATGAGGAATTTTTGAGAATAGCCGCCAGCATTTTGTCGATAGTAGCATCCAGCTCGGTTTCGTCAACCAGATGATTAATTATCATCCAGCGTTCGGCAGTAACAGCGTCAACCGGCGCCGCCGTGAAGAACATTTCTTTGGCGACGTTCAGGCTCAGCCGGCTCAAAAAGTGCGTGATACCGGACGCGTTGTAGGGGATGCCAAGCTTTGCCGGAGTGATCGCAAAAGTTGCGGTTTTGTCAGCTACCACGATGTCGCAGCACATGGTCAGGTCACAAGCGCCACCCCAGACGCTGCCATGGATTTTGGCGATTACCGGCGCCGGGAACGCCTGGATTGCCCGCAACAGCACTTCGAGATGGTCAAAATAACCGAGCGGATCACGGCGGCCGACTGGCAGCTCGTTGATGTCATGGCCGGCAGACCAGACGTTGTGTTTGTTCGGCGCAGCCGAGAGTACGACCGCCCGCACTTTTTGCGCCTCAAAGTTTTCCAGCGCGGCCATCAACTCGGTGACAAGCTGCGCGCTCAGGGCGTTGAGTTTGGCGGGATTGTTCAATGCCAGATAGCCGACATTGTTTCTGATTTCAGATAATATCATTTTCATCCACTTTCTAACACATTATTTGGATTAATAGCAGAAAAGCGCCGCTTGCAACGGAGCTTTTCTGCTTAATAAAATATTCGCCTTGCGCTGCTTTGTTGTTAATATCAGTAGTTATTATTTTTGTCCTTCGGCATTCCAGGCAATAAATCTTGCCCAGCAGGATGCCAGTTCCATCCCCTTTTGAATGAAGCAGCCCAGAAAATAACGCCCGCTCTCCATTCCGGCAAGGTCTTTCCAGAGATTTTCGGCGTGAATTATGTGGTGCGGGAAAAGGTTAAAATGCATGTCTTGATAATATTGATCAAACGGATACATTTCATCCCAGTCTTTGCCAAAATCCCTTATCAATTTTGCATTAGCTTCAGCGAAGGTTTTTGGATGCCAGTTTCTTTGAATGGTATTCATCGGATGCTCACAGGCCACGCAGTCGATAGCAATCCATTTGATTTTTTTCTCAATGCACCAGTCGGCGAAATCCGGCGACGGTCCCGGATGTTTTACCATATAGCGGAACTCGTCGGAATCCTCGCTGCACCAACCGTATTTACCATAACCGGTTTTTATTACCAGAATATCGCCTTCGTTGACTTTTACCACGCTTTCAATCATGGCTGGCGTATAAACGCTTGAATCGCTTACAAGGCTGGAAATGTCCGCGACCGCTCCAGCGCCAGTCCAGAAGTCGATCGGCGTCTCGCCGATTGTCCTGCCGCTCACCCAGAAGTGTCTTTCACCGTCCATGTGGCTGCTCAAGTGAAAACTGGCGCGGCAGTGGGCGTTATTACGCCCGAGTCCGAAATATTGCCCGCCGACACGTTTGGTATATTTGACCGACAGCGGTTCGTAGTTTGCCCATTGCGGAGTCTGTACACTGAAAGGGACACTCATATCGTGCATGTGGGCAGATTTCATTATAGCAAAGAACTCATCATTGCTCATTCCGTCCGGAGCCTGCATTGCTACAATGCGCGACCAGGAAGATTCAACTTCCTTGAACGGGAGCGGCGGAACCATTATCCAGGCGCGCTGGTTGCTTAATTCATTGATTTGCCCGCCGAGAGCTTCGGCGAGCAGCAAACCGGCTTTGGGCATCCTGATATGTGTCAGCTCATGATACCATGTCTGCGGAAACATTTCGTCCCAGGTTTTATTGTAAGTCTCTTTCAGCTTGGCTTCGGCTTTGTCAAATTCGTGGGCATGCACATAGCGGATATTCGTATTCATCGGATGTTCGGCGCAGCCGCAATCAACACCGATTAATTTAAACTCCATGTCCAGCGCCCAGTCGAAAAATTCAGGTGACGGACCCGGATGACGGATATAAGAGCCGAATTCTTTATTTTCAACACCGCCCTGGGCCTTCGGATTGTGTATATCAGGTTGATCATAGCCGTATTTATGGTAACCGGTGTTGATTATAAGAATATCGCCTTTTTTAACATTTACGCGTTTGGTAATCATTTCCGGAGTGTACAGGCTGTAATCGGACACTTCGTCAGAAATATCAACTATTACGCCTTCGCCGCACAAATCAGACAGCGGAATATCACTTATGGCGCGCATACCGGAATGAAATGCCGTCGGGCCGACAAGGTGCGTACCGGTGTTGTTGCTCCATTCAATAATCTGGCCATTGGCGCCTGTTCCGCCGCCGAAAGCGCCGGTTACGCGTTTGAAAAAATGCACCTGAAGCGGCATTTCCAACGGGAATGGCGGCGTAAAAATACTTAACTGCTGAGTTAAGTCAAACAACTTGGCGTTGGACATAGTCTTGATTAAATCGTTATTGTTCATGGTACCTCTCTTAATTTTATTAATGTGACTTTGGATTTTCGCTTTTGGTCAGTGTAAGCAGGACTAACCCTCCTTTCGGGAATTTTTATTGAGTGTTGCCAACAGTAAACAAATTGTTAAAAGCCTGATAACGACGGAAGCCCGACCGGACAGGCAGACTGTACCTGTTTTGCCAAAGCCAGCACTGTCTCCTCGTCCCGCGGCCGCCCGATAATCTCCAGGCCTACCGGCAAATTATCTTTATTCAGCCCGGCGGGAACGCAGCCGCACGGCAGTCCGGTCAAACTGAGAATAAAGGTTTGCGCCACCCAGTCCATGTAAGTGTTCATTTTGCGTCCACCAATAGTTTCCGGATAGTTTTGTTCTACCGGGAACGGCGGGACGGCTACGCAAGGTGTCAAAACGATGTCATATTTTTGGAAGAACGTATAGAAGGTGTGCCACATCTTTCCGCGTGCCTGCTCGGCGGCGCCTAACTCTTCCATGCTGAGCTTCAACCCGGCTTTAACATTGCCTTTCAGGTTGACGCCGAATTCTTCAACTTTATCCAGGCGATGATATTGCTGGGCGACCATCCAGAAGCTGCGGATCGACGCGTACGATTTACTGTCGGCGGAAAGATCCAGGTTAACTTCTTCCACCACCGCTCCCGCCTGCGCCAGTTCAAAAGCAGCCTTGCGACAAATCGCTTCCACTTCTTCGTCAATGCTGATACCGGAAATACTCCGGCAATAAGCTACCCGTAATCCTTTAACGCCCTTGCGGACCGCCGCGACAAAATCCCGGCCTTCAGTCGGCTGGCACATCGGAGAGAGCGGGCTGGGTCCGCTGCAAGCCTGCAGCATCAGCGCCACATCTTCGGCGGTGCGCGCCATGGGGCCGGTTACCTGCATGTTGTCCCACAGGTAATCGGATGGATAGGTAGGAATCAATCCCGGCGAAGGCCGAAGTCCTACTACTCCGCAAAAGGAAGCGGGAATACGCAGCGAGCCGCCAAGGTCGGTACCCTCGGCCAGGGAAATCATCCCGGTAACCAGCGCCGCTGCTCCGCCGCCGGTGGAACCGCCCACGCTGAGTCGGGAATCCCACGGGTTGCGGGTGCAGCCAAACACATCATTGAAGGTGTTTGCGCCGGTCGCAAACTCCGGGGTATTGGTTTTGCCAAGAATGATCGAGCCCGCCGCCCGCAGGCGCTGAACCACCAGGGCATCTTCGTTTGGAATATTGTCCTTGTAAAGTAGCGAGCCGTAGGTGGTGCGCAGCCCGGCGACCGGGGTGACGTCCTTAATCCCCGCCGGCAATCCATGCAGCAACCCCATCTTGCCTGATTTGGAAGCCTCTCGCTCTAGTTTCCGGGCGTCATCCAACGCCTGCTCGGAAATAGTAACAACGGCGTTGATTTTCTTGTTATAGCGTTCAATTTGCGTCAGGGAACTTTCAATTACCTCTGACGGGGAAATTTCTTTCCGTCCAATCAGCTCCCGGATCTCGGTGGCCGAGAAACGAATAAATTCTGCTGTACCTGCCATTTGTGATTTCACCTCATTTGAGAAGCCAAAACTTTTGGCACTCCCGTTTTCCTTTCTTCCGACTTCCAAGTAGTATTCAAGCTCACCTAGCTCACCTATATGTTTCCTTCTCTTGAGTTATCAAAGCTGAAGCTGAACAAGGTAAATCTATCAAATACTGTTGCCTAAAACAACAGCTAATCACCCAAATGGCAAAAACCGCAGCGAAATGGCAAAAAGTTCATTTAACTTCTATTGCACTTTTTCGCTGCGGTTTTTGTGAAATGCGAAGACAACACGATCGGCATAGCCAGTGGTGTTTATAGTCGAATTTTTCATCATATTTACTATATTTAGTCTGTATGGTAGCATAAAAACAAGTAGTACAAAAACCATTTTTTATAAATTGAAGAGTAAACTTCCTTCCAAGATACAAGTCAAAAACATATAAAAGAGCCGCAGGAAATTAACATTTCCTGCGGCTCTTTTATATTTATTGCACCATCATCAGCTGATTATTAGAACATACTCTCCGGCAATACAAATGATAACTGCGCCCGGTACTGGGCAGTTGGCGCGTCATCGGGACGGATTGCATTGTAATAGCCGCCGACAGAAACACCGAGCGGGAAAAACCCGTCGATCATGAACAGCTTGCCAAATTGCAAACCGACCGGCAAAGTAGTGCTTTGGCTGGCTTCTTTTTGCCAGTTGATATTAATCAGCGGCATGTAGCCGAGCGAGTACCCACTGCCAATGTTGTAAAAAGCAAAACCCTGGATTTGCATGGCGTTGATGTTAGTCTGCGCTGAACCATTAAAAGACCACAACTGATTGAACAATGCCCCGGCTACCCAATGGCCGTTCTTGTAAACACCAACTACCGCAGGCCCGGCGGCCCAGCAATCATAACCGGTCGGAGTGTTGGTATAGGTAACCGGGTTGGTATCACTGGCAGTCGGCAACATCAATCCGCCTCCGACGCCCCAGGAAAATTTGCTGCCTGCATCGTTAGTCGGCGAAACCAGCGCCGATAGCATGATATTGCTCAGGCCGGTGTTGGTATTATTCGTAGCCAGTTGCGGAACACTGACAATCGGGATAACCGTATGCGTGAGGATTCTCCAATCATCATTAATTTTAATTGGAAAAGTTGGTTCGATAAAAACCTCACTTGAGTGCTTGTTACTCGGCCCAATATTGGGGTCGTAATTGAACTGAATCGGAATCAGAATCAACCCGGACAACGGATATTGCCGTTTCCTGTTCAGCCTTGGTCAGTACCGGATCGGTTGACGCGGTATCGGCAAACACTGTTACCGACACCAACAGCGCCATTAGCAGCGCAAATAGAATTTTCTTCATTGTAACTTCTCCAAAACTTGTGTATTGTAGTCTAATAAAGTCAGCTTCCATAGCATCTGAATGTAAACCAACGGATAAAATACAGTTATCATTATAACCGCACCACGGCTTTTTGCCAACAATTACCATTGCTTCCAAAAAACACGAGAACCGGCAGATACAAACCGCCACCAAATCAGACAACCCCGGCAAACTCCACGGTTCTTTTTGTGACAAAACAAATTAGAATTTCAGCGTAGCAGTCAGTGCCGGAATCCAGGACTCTACTGTGTTGCAGTTAGCAATATTGAGGCCAAACTGATTCAAACGCAGGTTATTGTACTCGAAGGATAAGTTTAGATCGACATTTGGCGTAAAGGAATAAGCCACACCAAGCTTAGCGTCAAAATCCAGTGTACCGTAGGATACATCATAGAACGCTGATGTGTTGGTGGTTATTTGATGCACACTCTGGATACCGCCGTGGAAGCCATAAGCTTGTGCGCCTATAACGTCCTTGTTCCCACTACCATCCCGGGCAATTACACCCGGCGAATAACTCTGCAGCCCAAGGTAAAACGACCCGAATACCGGCATGTTAGGTATTGGCGAACCAAACATCATGTCGTAATTGTTCTGCGAACTGTTATAATACATCGTCACATCACCGCTATTCAGCGCGGATCCCAGTGGTCCGTAAATTTCGTTGTGGTTGACGCGGATTGCCAACCCGGCACCCAAGCCGACAGTTGCGCCATACTCGATTCCGGCAGTAGTGCCAAACAACCCGGACCCGGATTAGGATTAGGTTGTCCGACGGTGCACGGCAACGTCAGACCGATATCAAATGAAGCGTGGCCAAAGTCATAGTTTGTCAGCGGCGCGGCGCTGACTGCTGCGCAGCCCAGCATTAGAATGGTCAGAATAATCGCAATTTTTTTCATTTTTTCCCTCTTTTTTTATTTTTAATTGGGATATACTCGACATTATTTTTCCGAAGCAAACAGCTCTACCGATTCAAACGGTGTTGCCGATTCCGGCCGAAACCGTTTGATGATGATTTTAGTTTTTTCACCCGGGTTCACTTCGACCAGCGCGTAGTTATAGTCCTCGACCATCGGTTCGCCTTTCCAGTAAAGTTCTTGCGGATAGTCTTTCGGCATTACCAGTTTGTTGGAGCCGGGAATTATTGGCGCCTGTTCAGCGCCGCCACTGCCTTGCATGATGTATTTTACGCCGTCCACCTCATAGACTTCGGTGGTGTGGATGTGGCCGTTGAATACAATCAGGTCTTCAAAGTCTTTGGCATAGCTGGCGATGATTTTGTGCGGGTTGTTCGGCTCGGGAATCGGTCCCAGGCTCGAACGGCAGAAAACCGGATCGTGGAAGAAGATGAACGCCTTTTTGACACCGCTGGCCTTGGCTTCATCCAGCCAGGCTCTCAGCTGTTTCATCTGAATGGCATACGTCGGTTGGGTGGAATCCCAATTTGAGGGTGACTTGTAGTCATAACTGCCAGTCCACAGGAACATGAACCGGGCGCCCTTGAAGTCAAATTTGTAGATCAGGCGGTCGGACTTAACCCCCATGTCTTTCAAATAAGGGAATGTAGTTATTACGCCGGACGCACTCAAATCACCCCATACTTCATGGTTGCCGACGCTCGGAAAGAAACGAGCATTCAATCCGGCAGCTTTCAGCTCTTTATCTGCGGGCGACAGTTTTTTGATCATCAGCTCATAGAACCGCTGCCAGTACGGGCTGTCTTTCAGCGTTTTTCCCTGCAGTTCCCACCAAACAAAATCGCCGGTGTTGACTACAAATTTGGCATTGCCGGTGTTTACTTCCTCGGCCAAGGCATTGTTTACCCAGTCACCGGCATACAACCGGAAAATAGTCAGACGGAGCTCAGGATTTTTGGGCGATTCAAGATAAGTCTCGACCACCCAACCGTTATTCACTTTGAATACTCCTGTGCCTTTCGGCGTAGTAATCCTCATTTCCGAAAGGTCTTTTGTAACCGGATCAAACTTGAGTTTTACATAATCTTTTATCATTTCTTTAGCGACGTTATCCGCCATAAACAACTGAAACAAGTCAAATGACCGGTCATATATTTTGTTTTGTTCGTCTTCCTTATATGGAAGGTACATCTCTGTCCGGGAATCCCCGTACACAACAAACGAGAATCCCGGTTCACTTCCATTGCTTTTTGCCGCGTTTCCGTTGGCGAAAATCGTCAGAGATAACAGCAAAACCATAACCACTGTCAGTATAATCTTTAAGCCGTTTTTCACAAATTTATTTTATGATACAGACGAGCTATATCACACATCCTCCGCATAAATATTCAGTAATTTTGCTATTTGTTTTTCTGCGCCGCGGTCGGCGGGCTGGCGTTCACGCCGCCTTGAGGAATGTGCTCCAGCCAAACATAGCCGTTGGTTAACTTCGTACCGTTAACATCTCCGCTGCCATCGCCCCAATGTTCATACAACTTGGGGTCCCACCCCCAGGCATCCGCCTTGAAGTGAAGTTTGTTGTTATCGCCAAACTCAACATCCAGCCAGAATGAATCATTGGCAACTATTGGTGTGATATTAATCGATTTTGGTACATAATATTTATCTTTGTAGTAGATACCGCCGTCTTTGTAGCGGCCGGAAACACAAATTAAACCGCTGATTTGGTCGGAATGAAACGCAACCCACCACTCGTTACCGTATTTAATCAGCGCTGAACGGTAATCCGCGCTGCGCGGTCCGCCGCAGAACAGATTTTCTTGTTCAGAAAAGCCGTTTTTGCACGTCACAGTCTTGTCCTTAAACCGGAAGGTGGCTTCGCCTGCGCCCGGCTGTTCAAATCCGGCCGAAATTGCTCCGGGCATCATCAGCGCGCCGCCGTTGATGTTTTTGTTATACCAAAACGAGTATTTGTAGTAGCCGGTGGTTTGAATCTGGACATTGGCATCTTTGTATTCCAGGAACACCTTACCTTGCTTCAAAGAATAAGTAAATGATTTGCCGTCTTCCTGAATCGACCAGGTAATTTTGTCGTTTTCCGGGGTGTATGTGGGAATGGTCTTGAATTCGATTTTCGTCACAACTGACGGATTAGCGGAGCTGGAATAAGCAAACACTGTCGGCGGTGTAACATGGCCGGTACCATGATGATTGAGGTAAGCATAAGCCATATACTGGTTGCCATCGCTGCCGGTACCAACAAAATTGTACCAGTAGTTCCAGCGGGGAATCGCGTTATCACCGCTATACAAAGACAATGCTTTCAAATCATCGATAGTGCCAAAATGAATATTACCCAAATTACCCGGGTCCTTCATCGGCGTACTCGGCTGATAAACTGGCATATTGGCTTTGCTGTAGGTGTTTAGCATTACTTCAGCCGCATCCAGCAGTTTTTGGGCGCTTACGGCATTGCCGGCGCTCAAGTCGCTACGGGCATCGATAATAAGTTTCGCCGCATCGTCAGCTTGCGACACTAGCCCGTCCTGGTAAATATCATACCATTGAGTTTTGCAAATTTCGTATCTGTTTTGCAGATCGCTGATCCGCTGCAATATAGTCGCCGTGGTATCATCCTGGCTAACTTTACCACCAGCGCAAGCAATACCGCTGATTATAAATATTAACGCCAGTAACAGGACGATTGATTTGAAGGTCGTCTTATTCATCATGTTTCTCCTCCGGTTATTTTTGTTTCAAAATAATATCGTGGGTCATTTTACCGCAGACGGTGACCGGGTATTCGCTACAGTTGCTGACGGTTATCGGGTCGTTGTCGGTTATCGTAGTTTTGCCGCTAGCGTCAGTCTTGTAAATGTTGTTATACAACAAATAGGTTTTCGCCGGGTCAAGGTTGATGATATTGAAGCTGCTGGATTCCTGTATCGTTCCGGGCAGAAGCGATATGACGAGCGCCTGTTTACTACGGTCATATTGCGCTCTTGTCAGTGTTACCCGGGCAATATCCACACCGGTAATTGCTGGTTCAGTAAAATGTTTTTCATCGAACGGCTGCGTGTACATCTTTAGCAGTCCGTCTTTGGGCAGCGCCCGTGCCAATCCGGCAAGGCGGTCAACAACATTTGAGTGCTGGGGCAGTGTTTTCATGTTGTTCGCGACACCTTCGCCGTCCATTTTAGTATTTTGACAGCACAGCGCGCCGGTGCCGCGGTTAGCGACTGGTGCGGTAGTCGTTACTTGCGCGGTTGCAGCTGCCGGTGCAACCGGTTTGGCTTTGTCCGAATCGGCAGAAATCAAATTAACCGTCGGCACAGCATCGATAAACGGATAGTGGTAGGCGCCATCAGCGCTCCATTGCGGCTGGAACAGGTTATCCATTGTTTTCAGCAAGCCGTTTTTCACCTGTTCGTCACCGACTTCGGCTGCCAGCGTTGTGAAAAAACCGTAGTAGGCATCCGGCGCCAGCGAATCGTTGGTGAGGGTCGCACTGCCATCGGCATTCATCTTCACTTGCGACTTTTTCATATACGGCCACAATTCATTGATTAACTGCGGATTCCAGGCGTGCATAAAGGTACCAACCCAGCCGTCGTTAGCGGACGAGTTGAAATTAGCGCCTTTTTTGACCATTTCCGCCATTAGCGGATCCATTTTGTTGCCAAAGCGCGGATTCCAGCCGGAGAATACCCAGCCTTGCTTTATCAGGTAAAAAGCACCTATTTCGTGAGTTTGCGGATTGATAAATTTGTCGGCAAAAAATTTGTCGAATGCCGGATGCGCGGCTTCAAAGTAGCGTGTGCCATGTTGCTGATCATACTCCCGCCAGCTGAGCATCGGGTGAGTGTTGCAAGCCGGGAAAATTGCATTTGGTTCACATTCCACGCCCGGTACCGGATTGTTGATCAGTTGCAGGAACATTGCTTCCTGCAAAGTCTTGTTATCATACACAAATTTGGTTTTGTCATCCCATTGGAAGACAATCGAACCAGGTTTATCCCATTTACGGTCATTGTAGAGCATCTGATACAGGTTAATCATCATCCCCAGATGTCCGGAATACATGATGTTGCGGTGAGCAACCGGGTCTTTTTCCGCCGGATAAGGCCGGTTCATTTTCGGTTCATACTTGGTTACGCCCGGGCTTTCGGTGTTCCAATACTGCCAGACTCGCTTTTGCAGCATCCTTTGGTTCATCCGGTCAAAGGCGTTTTGGATCGGTCCCTGCCATGCCGGAAATTTATGATACTGCTCGGCTGCCAAAAAATAATTGGAAAAAGCGATTTCATAGCGGCAAGCGCTCGCACCCTGCTCATCCATATCTTCAAAATTTTTGAAATCACCCAAGTCCTGATTGGCTAAATCCATAACCCATTTCAGTTGACCAAACTCTTTTTTGTCACTGGCCGGATACTGGCTAACGTCAATACCGGATTTGCTCGCCGCTGCCGTCGAGAACGGCCAAAACGCCTGCCCGGCCGTTTGCGCGCCCAACACTGTTAAACACAGCGCCAGCGCCAGTAGAATACGTAGTTTTTTCATTGCTCTCCTCAAAATTAGTTAATTTTATTCATTAGTTCCTGCAACTGCCAGGAAATGGTTTTTAAAAAATAAACCGACCTCATTTTATCATCGAAATCCAGGCATTCAAGATATTCGCGCTGAAATACGAATTCGCATTTAAAATACGAAACAGCACGGAATATTGAGCTTCGTGCTGTTTCGCAATTATTATATATTTTGTTGTGAGTAGATTTTACAATTACTGATTCGCGTCATGCTCATCGGAATTCAAACGAACAAAAACATCATCAAGATAACCCCGGCTTACCGGTATTTTTTTATCCGTGTTTTTCAGGCACAGCCAACCACCTTCGCCACCAGGCGTTTTCTCAAGTTTAGTTACCTGATTAACATTGACAAAGGTTGCCCGAAAACAGTTAACCCAATTTTTTTCACGGAAACATTCTTTAAAGTCAGCCAGATTCTCGGTTGTTTCATAAACTTCATCGCCAACCAGTACCTGAACGTACTTGTCGAATTTGTCTTTGTTAAAACAACTGATAAAATCCTTTTTCATCCATTTCCAATTTCCTGCATTAAACAACAATACTTCGTCGGCATGTTTGGCGCCGGATAGTTTTTTGAGCATTGCCGACCGTATCCGTTTTTTTTCCCACAATTCGTCGCGTTTCAAATCACGCAACCGTAAATTGTCCAAAGGCTTTTTCTCTGCTTTATCCGCTTTTTCGGCACGCAGCTGCATCAACGCTTCAATTCGTTTCAATGTCAAACTAATCCGTTCAACTGATGTGGGTTTTAGCACGTAATCGATTGCATCTTTCTCGAAAGCCATTACCGCATATGAATCATAAGCTGTAACAAAGACTACCGGCATTTTATCATCCAGGCTCAATACAACATCGGCCAGCGCAAAGCCGTTTATGATCGGCATACTGACATCCAAAAATACTGCGTCTACAGTTTTATAGTTATCCTTGACCCAGTTGAGCGCGTCGGTTGAACGTGTAAATTCAGCTGCAACAAACACACCGCACTGTTGCAGAATATTCACAATGCTTTGCAGCATATACTTTTCATCATCGACAACCATTACTCTAATCATTTTTTCCCCGCGAAATCAACCTTTGCTGGAAGCAAAAAACTTACAGTAGTGCCGCTGCCCGGAGCACTATCAAACTTTAATCCTTCCGTACCCATTAGCACCAACCGGCGGTTAACGTTCCGCAATCCGATGCGGCGCTCCGCAGTATCGCTATTTTCGTTTGCGGTTGCAAATACCGCAGCAATCTCAATTCCCGACATTCCGGCGCCATTATCCGAAACAGCAATCAGCAAATTATTTCCGTCAACCCTTACAACCACAACAACTTTGCCATATTGCTCATAATCACATAAGCCGTGAATGATGGCGTTTTCCACCAGCGTCTGAATGGCAAAAACCGGCAAGACTACGCTGGAAGCAAGGTTGCTGTCAATATCATTTCGGATTTCATAAGTCATTCGTTCGCCCATCCGTACCGACTGGATATAAAGATAGGCATTAACAACTTTTAGTTCTTCTTCCAGTGAAACAAATTCCCGGTCAATATTTACCGAGCCGCGCAAATACAATGCCAGAGAATCTACGACTGCCGCGGCAAGTTCCGGGTTGGACCGGCACAATACCGCGATTGTACCGATTACGTTATAAAGAAAATGCGGTTTTATTTGTGCGCTCAACAATTTTAGTTCGGCAGATGTTTTTAACATCATCTGTTCAGTCCGGTTGAGTTTTTCCTCAACAATCAAAGCTTTTTCCAGCGCGCTGCGGGTGGACAGCTCTTGCTGGTATTGCAGAAATATTTGCCTGCGGTATCGCTCGCTGCGCAGGGAAATCAGCAGGCATATTGCACTTATCAGGACATAAGATACAACCAAAGCCATACCCTCATAACTTGCCATAATTTCAGGCGCCATTCGGGCTGTAACAATAGTTGTAAACAAAACAGCGATAACGATTTTCGGCAAATCCCTGTATATCGGCACCATAAAAGTATACAAAACGAGCCAGAACAAACTCGCCGAGACAAACACCGGATGTTGATAAAACTGCGGATCATAAAGCTTACGTTCGACAGCGATAAAATAATAGTTTGTTGACACCAGGATACCTACGCCTAATACAAAATGATCCCACCACCGGTCGCGTATGATTTTTTTCCAAAATACAAACCAGAGAGCGGCCGCAATTAGCACCAACAGACCGCGCTTAAGAAAAACGCTGATCATTTTGCCGCTCCATACATAAATGGAACTGTCGAACAAGGCGTAAGTAATTGACAACGCAACAGTTAAGATTACCGCCACCCCAAGCAGCAAACTGTCGCCACCGTGACAATAATCACGATACTTGGTTTCAGTTGATTTATCGAATCTGCGCATCTGCCCCCCAAGTCCGTAAGTTTAAGTTCGAGTTGCTTCTGATAACACCGGCAGCCGGATGACCCGTAAATGAGGTTCTATAAATCTACCGGTATTCATTTAAGCAACGCTCTCGGATTTCTTCGAATTCAGCGATCTCCTTGACAATTTCACGTTTCAAAAGGTCTTCGCTTGGCAGGTACAGCTTGTACTGACTAGCCAATATCGACTGGTTGTCTTCCGGCAAAGTAAATCTGACTACGGTATCGTTTTTATCCGATGACAGCAAAATTCCGATGGTCGGATTCTCGTCCGGCAATTTTTGCGTGCGATCATAGTAATTGACATACATCTGTAGTTGCCCTAAATCTTGGTGCGTGAGTTTATGCGTTTTTAACTCAAGTATCACAAAACAACGTAGTAACCGGTTGTAAAACACCAAATCGGCAAAAAAGTCATCCCCGCCCAAATGAATCCGCTGTTGCCGGGCAACGAAAGTAAAGCCGTTGCCGATTTCCAGCAGGAATTCCTGTAAATGCGTTACTATCGCCTGTTCAACATCCTTCTCATAATAGGCCGCTTCGCGCTTTAAGCCCAAAAACTCCAAGTACATCGGGTCCTTAATAATATCCGTCGGTTTTTCAGGTTGTTGCTCACCTCGCGCTACCGCCAACACTCGTTCCTTATCGCTGCTCAGCAATAGCCGCTCATATAGCTGGCTGTTTATCTGTCGCTCCAGTTGCCGTGCCGACCAGTTGTTTTTTGTCGCCTCGGAAATGTAATACTCGCGTTTGCTATTATCTTCAATTCGAATTAGCAGACGATACTGTGTCCAGTTCAATTGTGAACGCAGTGCGTTCACAATTGGAAATTCTCTATAAAACTGCAAACTCAAATAAAGCTGCCTGGAAGAAACACTCGAACCGTATTCAGGTTGTAGTTCACGCGATAATCTTTGGATAAGATAAGCCCCATATTCCGCACGTTCAGCGCCGCGCTGCTCTTCTTCAAAAATCTCCCGGCCGACATTCCAATACATCAACACCCGCTGAAAATCCACCGCGCGTAACGCATTGGATTGCGCCTCCGTGATTATCGTTTTAATCCGTTCAATGACACCCGCATTCATTATTTCATATTTCATACAATTTCCTTCAACTTCTCCAATTTCGCCACGATCCCTGCATCCAGCAATATTACTCGGGACAAAATGAAATCTGACAATACGATTGGAGGACTACTAAGCCGCATGTAATACAACACCCTATTTTCTTCGGCTGCTAAACCACATTCCCAGCGCCAACACAACTATTGTTTGCCCGGATAACATCTCCAGACAACAAATCAGGCGGGTTAACATTGTAAGCGGCGTAATATCGCCATAGCCGGTCGTCGTTATCGTAGCGATGCTCAAATATAAACAATCAAAATAAACTCTGATCTGGCTGGACGGTACCACCCGGTCACCATCGTTTTGTGTGACGGGCGGCAGCGCCCTCCAAGTCTGGGATATCTTTCCGGTAAAAGGGTCTTCCTGTTCTGCGGCCAGTTGTTCTGTTGGATAAGCTTTCTGCAGCGCCAATTCAAAACTGTGCATGGTATGAATGCAATAATAACAGTTAGCGAATAAAAATATCAACAATGCGTAAGCGACAACAATCGACCGCATTTTGTTAAACGTGACAATATTCTTAATAAAACAAATCTTCACAACAGTCGTCGTCAGCCACACATATAATACGGCCGATAGAATAAGTATTATGTACTTGTGACCGCAAAAAAACAGTGTTATGTTTTTATCGTTCAACGCGAAAACCGGCATAAAACCAAGGATTAAAACCAAAATTGCCCAAGCGCTCAAATGTTCGGGATGCTCGGCAATTAAAGTGACAAGATTGGTATATCTTAGCTCGCGTAGTAGCAAATTTTTAAACAAACTCCAACCTCCGCTTTCTTACTAATGCAAGTATAGCATTGCACGAAAATATCAGTCAACAAATCATTGTTATTGTACCGCACATAGCACTTGGTTCAGCGCTTTGCGGACGTTGGTTGACTATATAACAAAGAGCCGCAGGAAATTTATATTTCCCACGGCTTTTTTTGTGATTATTGCGCGATTATCGGCTGAATTAGTGCCGAGAACTGGTCCAGCGTGCAATAGTCTTTATTGGTGTTGGCAAATTTCACCGGTTGATTATTGTAAGTAGCTTTCACTATATAGCTGTTATCCTCTTCGCGAAACAAGTCAAATTCCAGGTGTGAAGCATAAGGCGGATCGATTGGAAGCGGCGATTTTAATGCCGACATCACTCCCAGCAAACAAATGTCGTGACCGAAATACAGCGCCAACTTGCAGCTCTGCTTGCCATTAACGGCGGCATGCAGGTCATTATTTAGCTTGGTCATGAATTCACTGGCCATATAGCGGGTAATATCGTCGTCGGAAAACATGTCCGCCATCAGCGTGAAACCGATATTGACAATCCGTTCAGCCTCGGCTCTGGTTAATCCGGCCGGTAGCGGCGCGTTATATTGCAGCATACAATTTAAGTAGTCTGCCCAGTTAACCAGATCCACGAGATCGGGTTTTTTAGTAACGCCAAGCAGTCCGGCCCAACGCTTGAGATCAGGTTGATATTTTTGATATAGCGCCACATATTTTGGCGTTTTTAAAGTCTGTTCAATTTTTGTTGCCAAAATTGCCGGATCTTCAAATTCCCGGAGAATAAAATTCTTGTCACCGGCGGGAATCGTAAAAATTGGAATGGGTTGCAGTGCATCCGGGAGCGCCGGCTGTCCGTTTGTCAGCTTTGGCCCGGTACCGGGTGGATACAATCCGGTAAGCAGGCTCATACCGCTCATAACTGTACGATTCATTTCCGTGGACACGGCGGATATCGAGCCGGATTGATATTCGGCAGGCAGCAAATGCAGACGGTCGACATATTTCTCGCGGTAAAGTTTACCGTTCTGGTACTCCTGATTCATTCCCAACGGCGTTAACTCACCGAGACTATACTGCCACTGATAATGAACATTTGTGAATCCGACATCCTGACAAGGCGTGCGATCACCATGCCGCACCAGGCAGACCGAGTACACCAGCGTTTCCTGTGCGTAAATACTGACGGTAAACAGCAACAGAAAACATAACGTTAGAATTTTGGTTCTGGATTTCATAATTTTGCCTGCATCTCTGGTGTCAATTGTTTGACAAGCTCGGCATTGCACGAACCGGTAGGCAAATAACTTATTGGATTCTGGAACAGCTCTTGCGCGGCGACAGCATAAGAACGCGATGTCGCGGCCGGCGAACCGGCTTTGACTGCCGGATCAACGTCGGTGGTAAAGATGGAAATGGTCTTATCACTGTTGCAGACAATCTCGAAGGTGCGGAACTGCTGCGGGAAATCTCTTAGTGAAGATGTTTCAACCTGCCAGAAACCCAGCTCCGGATGGCCGGAACTAGGCGATGCAAACGCGGTAATCGCATTAACGTGACGATGTCCGGCAATCCAAAGAATGAGATTCGGATAGGTATGAAGCTTGGCAAGCAACTGGGCTTCGGTTAGCGAAGCATGAAGATCCCAGCCCGCCATCGAACCCTCCGGCTCTACTCCTATCGGTATATGCGCGGAAATAATCATAAGCTTGCCTTCAGCCTGTCCCTTATCAAGCTCTTTTACCAGCCAGGCATAGCGTTCGCTGTCCAGCGATCCGTGTCCATAGCCAAGGGAAGCCGGATCGTTCTGCTCGTCTTCCTTTTGAGTATCATCCAGCACAATTACCTTGAGCGGAACATTGGCTTTCGGTTCAAAAGTATAGCAGGCAGATCCCATTGTCGCATCAGTCTGACTAAATCCATGTCCTTTCGGACTAGAAGTTGTATTAAAGAATTCACTTACCCATTCCGAGCGTGAAAGTGAACGACGATTAGGATCGGCAGCAAGTACCTGCGGTGGCTGAGCAAAATCTTTGACCGGCCCGACACCGATAATATCGCCGTAAGGCGTGCTGCCGTTGATTGCGCCGATATAAGCCCCCCGGCTATCCGCGCCGCGAGGATCAACGAATGGATTGCCCAGGTTAAGAATATCTTTACCGATAAGCGTTTGACGAAGATAATCGTTTGGTGGCAGGTAGCCCATCCAGAAATGATCGTGGTTGCCGCGGGTCTGATACCAGGGAATCGCTTTATTCAGACCTGCCGCCTGGTAAGGTTTTTGATAATCAATGGTATCGGCTCCGGCGTGATTGCCGGAACTTGGGGTGATGGCCTTGCCATCCAGGACATCGATATACCATCTAAGTTCGTTATATTGAGTGCTGTTGCAAGTATCGCCCAGCGAGATGCCGAAATCAAACGGAGATTTTTTGTGCATGGCGTTTACCGTTTGGACAGCTGCATCCAGGACTTGTGTCGTATATAGCATAACTCCTGAATAGCCCGAAGAAGTGCCGCCCTTGTAGCCATAAAGAATCGCCTGAGCCGGAGATTCTTTGTCCGAGATATGGATATCAGATATAGTGAAAAATTTTAATAATTTTGTCGACTTAGTCGCGGATTTACCGCTATAATCAGTCGCCATAATGTCGAGACGCTTAATATAAGGAAGACCCTTGCCATAATGCCAGTTGCCATAGCCATAATCTTTGTACTTAGCTATTTCATAAGGATAGATTTGTGGCGTACTAGCCGGCAAAGTGTCCGGTGTGACTGTTCGTTGATTTGTCGTAATAATATCATCCGCAATCGGGTATGTGGCTGCAGTGTTTGCATCATCAGCGTATACACAGAAAGTCAAACCCACCAATAGGGTAATTACCGATAGAATAGTTTTAACCAAATTCATTTCGTAACCTCCCGTTAAATATAATAACATTGTACCCTTATTCATAAATAAACACAATATTTTCAGAAATTCATCATGACGCTTACGGCGCTTAAGCGCAAACGCAAAAAATCCCGCTCCGGTTCATCACCGCGCGGGATTTTTTTATGGTTTCAGTCCATTACTGTTTAATCCTGTTCACTAATTCCAAAAGTTGCTGACAGCAAACGGCTGACACTAACCGATTGCGTCATTACCGGACTCACCGGTGCGAATCCGATAACATTGCTCGATTGGCAGCACGAAAATTTTACCGTCGCCGATGTTATTGGTTCGCGCACCTTGAATTATCGCATCGACAGCCTTCTTGACAAAACTTTCATTGACCGCAATTTCAAAGCGCACCTTGCTCAGCAAATTCACCTCGACAACTATGCCGCGATGGCTTTCTACATAGCCCGGCTGCTCACCACAACCTTTAACATTCGACACCGTCATTTTATGGATATCCACAGCAAGCAGGGCTTGCCGCACTGCATCTGCGGCTTCCGGCCGCACAACAGCAATTACCATTTTCACAATCATTCACCTCGACGAGTTAATTATAATCTCTTTAGCGTGAAAATCAATCACATTATGTTTATTCTGTCACTAAATCACGATAAGCATCTTCACCGTGTACGGAGATATCCAATCCCATAATTTCATCGTTTGCCGATACCCGCAACGCTGTAACCCGCGCAATTAATTTTAGCGCACCAAAGGTTACAACACCGGACAAAGCCAAAGTAACCACAACAGACAATAACTGCACGCCCAATTGATGCAGCCCCCCACCGAGAAATAATCCGCTGTGCTTAACTGCCGAGTTTATCGCGGGATCGCAAAACAATCCGGTCGCCATCGCGCCCCAGATTCCGCCGATACCGTGGCAACCAAAGGCATCCAACGAATCATCATACCCCAATCGAACTTTCAGAAAACTGATGCCAAAATAACAAAGCGGTGCGGTTATCAAGCCGATTGCTATCGCAGACGCTACGCTGACAAATCCGGCTGCCGGCGTTATCGCAACCAAGCCGACTATCGCGCCTGTAGATGCGCCGAGCAAAGTGGGTTTTTTGTTATGGATCCACTCCACTGCTAACCAGGACAGCATTGCCGCAGCCGCCGAAACATTAGTGGTAATAAACGCAATCACCGCCAGGCTGCTCGTGGACAACCCTAAAGCACTGCCGGCATTAAAACCAAACCAACCGAACCACAGCATCGCCGCACCAAGCATTATAAACGGCGTATTATGCGGAAACATCGGAATGAGTTTGTAGTCTTTGCGTTTACCAATTACCAGCACCGCGACGAGTCCCGCAACACCGGAACTGACATGAACGACAGTGCCGCCGGCAAAGTCCAGCGCTCCCATTTCCATCAGCCAGCCACCTGCTCCCCATACCCAATGCGCCAGCGGATCGTAAACCAAAGTTGTCCAGATAAGCGCGAACGCCATATATACCGGAAACCGGAACCGTTCAACAAACGCTCCGGTGATAATCGCCGGTGTGATTATCGCAAACATCAGTTGATACATCGCAAACAATCCCTGCGGTATCGTCGCCGCGTACGCGCACGGCGCGCCGCCGACGCCGGAAAACCCCAGATACTCTAACCCGCCAATCAATCCGCCAAAAGCATCCGCACCGAATGCCAGACTATAGCCGAACAATACCCACTGTATCGTAACCAGTCCGATCAACACAAAAGAACAGAGCATGGTGTTAAGTACATTCTTCTTGCGTACCATCCCGCCGTAGAACAGCGCCAACCCCGGTGTCATCAAAAAAACTAATCCGGTCGCCACAAACATAAAAGCCGTATCGCCGGTGTTAATCGCAGCAGCATCGCCGGCAGTACTCGCCGAAGCTAACCCGGGAATTAATAGTTCGGCAACAACCAAACTGCATAACGCGAGAAATTTTCGTTTCATCCAAGTCCTCCGTAATAAAAATAGTAAATGCCCCAGCCGTCAGTCTGCCCATGAATGGACAGGACTTTCCGCTGGGGCATTTTATACCCACGGTGTAAATCACTATAAATGATTTAGTGCAACTCGGTCCAGCATCGGCACACCGACCGGAACCCTATACACTCTCCCATAGAATTACTATAGCCTGGATTTTACTATGTCAACTTACATTATGTCAAGGCTTTAAAATACGCAAACGCAAAAAATCCCGCTCCGGTTCATCACCGCGCGGGATTTTTTATGGTTTCAGTCCATTACTGTTTAATCCTGTTCACTAATTCCAAAAGCTGCTGACAGCAAATTTCCGGCTTGTCTTGCATGATGTAATGTCCGCAATCAACAACAACCAACTTGCTGTTTGATGTTTGCGAGGCTAATGCCTGTTGACGTTGATGCCAGTTAGGAATTATTGAATTTGATGCGGATGCTTCCAATACAATAATCGGGATAGCCGGACTTATTGGCGGCAAACTGTTTATCTGCTCCATAGAAACGGGATAACCCAAAGCCTGGTAAGCAGTATCAGCAACCGAACTATCGTTCTTATACATCCATTTTGACGAATGTGCTTTGGCAAGTTCAATCTGCTTTGAGTAAAAATTCACGAAACTTTTTGGATCACTAACGGTTACATCCATATATAATACCCCGGCAACCAATCCCGGATATTTACGGACAAAATATTGCGCGAACACTCCGCCGTAAGAATGTGCAACAATTATATAGGGCGGCTTGACGTTGCGTTGTTTCAACACCTGCAACAGATTATTAACCGTATATTCGGCTGTTATCGGGCTAGTGGCGGAGATACGATAATCCGGGCTGCTGTTGCCAATCCCCGGTCTGGCGTATACAAAAACCGCGCCCAATGTCCGGGCATAATTAAATAACGAGATTTGTTTGTCAGTCGTAACTTGCCACTCGTCAATATCACAACCACCACCGTTTTCAAAAATAATCGTGCCTTTGAACGCGCTTTGGTTGTTTGGATAGTATTCAGAGTAAATATTTGTTTCGGGGGCGATTTGCGTATATGCGCCCGGCGCACTATCAGCAAAACAGGTAGTCACCGCACTCAACAAAACCATGACGCCGATTAGCAATGTTTTTTTCATTTCTTCGCGCTCCAATTACTATTTCAATACAAACTCCGCGCCAGGACTGCCGATGAAATCGATATAGCTGCCTTTGGCAACAGTAACCGGTTTCACGCCGTTCATCAGACTGTCATAAACTACTTTCATATCAGGAGAGAGTATTACGATTCGCGAGTGAGTCGAAACAGCACAATCAAGAATGAACTCTTTATCGGCAATCCGCCATTCATTGTAACCGTCTTTGTCTATTCTGATTTTTTCCAACAGTTTCAGTACTGCAGTGTCTTTTCCGTCCGAGAACAAGCTGGCGAATTTCTTGAGCCATTGTTTGCCGTTACTTTCATGAACTGATAACTCTATGGTGTTTTCCGCATACGCCAGTCCGGATGTCGCCGTTTTTTCGCTGGTCTGCCAGCATACGGTATTCAAAACCATTGCTCCACCATAAATTGTATAGTTACTATCCACCATAAAATAGCCCGGCATAGTTTTTAGCGACCGGGTTTTCAAGAAGGTATAGCAAGTAAAATCACTATACGCAAGATTCCGTCTCAGCCATAATTTGTCGGCAAATCTTGCTGTGTCAAATCGGTTTCCGTCTGACGATATCTTTTGATAAACAAGCGAGTGCAGAAAATAATCGTTTTCAACAGTCAAAAATTCCCCCAAACTGTTTTCACCAAAACCAAGTTTTGACGAACCACCATGAATGAACCCGTCCGTTTTATATTTGAGCGAATCCGGCAATGCGAAACTGCCATCACTCTGTATAGCCGATATGTTGACAACATCGTGTTCCCGGTCGAAATTAATTTTCAGCACATATCCATAGAGTATATACGTTCCTTCATACTGGTAAGCACTCTCGGGAATAGACGCATCGGCTAATTCCGCTGGCGGTTTAGTCGCTGCCGCTGGTTTAAGATAGCCTTTATCTTCGAGTAATGCCTGCATTATTTTGGCATTTATAGCTTCGACATCGACCGGGCCGCAGATACAGACCGCCACAATTAATCCTTCTTTCGGCGCAACATAAAGCTCGGACGCAGTAGCACCATTTTTGGCCAGAACGGTTATTCCCTGGTCAGCAAACTTATTGACCGCCACCGAATCCCATCCCAAACCATATTTCATGATTACCGCACCAGCCAGTGGCGGAGTGGTTAGCGGCCCATATTGGGGTCGCGTATATTCCCCAAGTGATTTGTCGTTGAGTATTTTTCCGGACCACACCGCCTGTGCGTAGCGGCACAAGTCCAGCGCGTTAGACGAAACCCCGGCACCGCCCAAAGAACTGCCATACGCAACTGGAAAAGCGTGTCCGTCTGTTTTGTCATAACTAACCGCAATATTTTTGTTACCATTTTTGAAGTTACAACTGGTATTGATCATCCCGGCCTTGCTGAATACTCGTTTACTCAGAAAATCGGCATAGCTCATACCAGCGGTCTTCTCAACTACTGCTTGCGCTAATGTAAAACCATCAGTGCAATATTCGCTAACTGCTCCGGGCGGAGATTTCAACCCGCTCTCAGCCAGTTCGCCCAACACTTGGCTGACGTAATCAGGGTTCTTCACGCTGGCGCATTCGTTAACCCAACTAAAGCCCGGCATTCCGGAGGCGCTGTTGAGCAGCATCCGCACAGTAATTTGCTTGTAGCGTTGGTCAGCCATTTTAAACTCGGGCAGATAGGTTGTGACCGGCTTGTCCAAGTCCAGCTTACCGTCTTCGCATAACAATAAAATTGCCGCAGCCGCAAAGATCTTGCTGACCGAGTTCACATTGAATTGAGTATCGGTGTTCGCCGGGATATTATGCTTTCCGTCAACCAAGCCAAACGCTTCTGAATAAACTATTTTGTCGCCATCCATGATTGCTACAGTTGCCGACGCGGCACGGGACTCAATAGCTTTGGTTAACTCATCCCGCGCAATTTCAATCGCCCGGTCATATTGTGTCGCCGCAAGCACCGTTGCCGACAACCCCGTCAGCAACACAATCAGTGCCAGACATAAAACTAATGTGCGTTTCATGAAATAATAGCTCCTTTTTACCTACAACACCGCTGCTTTCGCTTTATCAACTTCACTTATAGCCTTCGGAACACCGTTTTCATCAATAGCTACGTAAACAAATTCAGCTTCTGTAACAAACAATTGTTCATTAGTTGTAAATAAATCGGTTGCCCAAACATTCACCAAAAAAGCCATTGAAGTTCTGCCTATTCGTTTTAACTTGCAAAATACACTTATAATCGAACCGACTTGCACCGGATGCCAAAACCGCATACTATTAACTGCAACAGTCGTAAAATGAGCTTTAGTCACATTCGAACAGGCTATGCCGCCAGCTAAATCCATTTGCGACATTAACCAGCCGCCAAAAACATCTCCCTGACCATTAGTGTTCGCTGGCATGGCAATGGTTCTTAGTGCCAATTCGCCGAGAGGTTCTTTCAAAATTTTCAACTTTTCTTTGGTCATATTTCACCTCGACAACTTCTTTTATTATTACATTCGCCATAACTAACTATTATCCTGCACAGCACCAAAACAAAAAGCAGCGACCGCCAAAAGCGTCGCTGCCAAATTAATATTTCATCACAGACACAAAAAATCCCGCCAACACACATTTCTGCGCATCGCGGGTTCCTGTCCTGCGGGGTTATCTTGGCAGAAGCTTGCGCTTCACCAAGATACGCTCCGAGGTCTTGATGTATCCTCAGTGTCTACACAAACCGTTGTTAGTTTGTGTTCCGTTGTCACCGCCGGACGCTTATCTCTCGGTCGGTTCTACTCATCTACTGCTTTCTTTGCTCGCTTCATAGATGGTCGCGGGACTTTCGTTGC
>JBAYGT010000005.1:0-140024 GCA_041666525.1 Negativicutes bacterium | reverse complement strand
TCAGGTAACGGTCAAGGATTGGTATAAAAACGACAGCAACAAAGTTGAAACAATCGAGGCTGGCAACGGCAAGCGGATTTTATCTACTCAGATTGATAGCCTCATGGCTGCGATGGTTCAACTTCAGGCGCAAAAAGGAATGTCCTGGAATGAGTTGATTAGTTCCGCACCTAACGAGACACAGACGGTACTCAATCAGTTTTGGACGGAGAAGAAATAATTGTTGTCGTTTCTAAAATGATTAGTATAAAAATAAACAAAAAGAGTCCGGTTTTTGCAGCCGGACTCTTTTTGTTGCGCGTAGGTAAGTAATATAATTATTAAGAATTTTTTGGCAGTACGCCGTACTCGGTCAGGTCTTTCTTTAATTGCTCAGGATTCAGATAGCGAATCGCATTAAGTCCAACTTCTTTGGCGGTGGCGACATTTGCTGCCGAGTCGTCAATAAACAAAGTGCGTTTGGGATCGAGTTTGAAGTGATTAATGGTATATTCAAAGATGTCGCGGTCGGGTTTGGCCATGAAGATTTCACCGGATACTACTATGTCTTCAAAACAATCGCGGAGAAAGTGATAGCGTTTGAGCGCGTAGGGGAAGGTCTCGGCTGACCAGTTGGTCAACGCCAGCAACCGGAAGTTTTGTTCTTTATGAAAAGCCCGTAACAAATCAGCTGTTGCGGTTATTTCGTCGCCAAGCATTTCCTGCCAGCGGTGACGCCACATATCGATGTACTCGTGCCAGTCTTCGGAGTGCAATAGCTGACATTCAGCAATTGCTTCATCCATTGGTTTACCGGCGTCCATTTTTATGTTCCATTCGCCGTTGCAGATGTTTTCCAAAAAATATTCGATTTTTTTGTCATCTTCGGGCCAGACTTTACGGTACAAATAGCGGGGATTCCAGTCAATCAGCACCCCGCCAAGGTCGAAAAGAATGGTATTAATCTTGTTCATAAATTTTCACCCCGTGTCGCAATAACCTCTTTATACCAGTAGAATGATAATTTTTTCTTGCGCGCCAGATTGTTTTTGTGATCAACAAAGATGAAGCCGTATTGTTTTTTGTAACCGTTTAACCAGCTGAGCAGGTCGATTACCGACCAGGCGAAGTAACCTTTGAGGTTAATTCCTTCCCTTATCGCGACTTTCACGGCTTTAAGATGTTCTTCAATATATTTTATGCGCGGAACGTCGCAAATTTCGCCGTCGATGATCGGATCTTCGTCACCCAGGCCATTTTCGGTGATGTACATTTTGATGTCGCCGTAGCGTTCTTTCAACATTCGTAAACCGTCGAGAAAGCCTTCGGGAGAAATTTCCCAGCCCCATTTGGTATATTTTTTGTCATTCATGGCGACGGAACGATAAACGCCGTCGAATGAGGCGTTACCGGGAGCACCGGTGGAGGTTTCACGGGTCGGTGCAATCTTGTCGCTAATGGTATTTTTCATAACCCGCTGCGGTTGATAGTAATTCAGGCCGACAAAATCATTTTTGTCAGCGGCATTGCGGATAATGTCCAGTTCGTTTTCATCCCAGTCCGGCAGGAAACCTTTCGCTGTCAACTGCTTGGTCACATATTCCGGATACTCGCCGAGCAAAACCGGGTCATAGAACCAGTGGGTGTTGTAGGCGTTGGCATGGGTCGCTGCAAATAAATTATCATTGGTGTTGTCGATAGAAAATGCCGGTACGAAAACATGGGTGATGCCGATTTCACCGAACTGTTTCAAGCGTTTATAATTTTCGACACAGATGGCGTGAGTTAAAAATACGTTATGGGTTACCTGAAAATATTTTTTGGCGTCGTTGACAATACCGGGCGGATGGGCACCGGCAAGGTAGGCAAGGCCGGCGAAGATTACTGTTTCGTTAAAGGTGATCCAATGTTTTACGCGGTCGCCAAAGGCCTCAAAACAGATTTGCGCGTAGCGTTCAAACGCCGGAATAATGGCTTTGTTTGTCCAGCCGCCATTGGCTTCGAGCGGTTGCGGCATATCCCAGTGGTACAAGGTTACGAACGGAACAATTCCGTAATGCAAACATTCGTTGATGATATTATTATAGAATTCTATGCCTTTTTCATTGATCTCACCGGTGCCGTCGGGAATTATACGGGCCCAGGAAATCGAGAAACGATAAGACTCCAGCCCCATTTCATGCATTAAGCGGATATCTTCTTTGTAACGGTGATAGTGATCGATTGCCACGTCACCGTTAGTGTTTTCAAAAGTTTTGCCGGGAATTTTGGAAAAGACATCCCAGTTAGTCAAACCTTTACCGTCTTCATTCCACGCACCCTCTACCTGATAAGACGCGGAAGCCGCGCCAAACAAAAAATCTTTTGGAAATCTCATGAACAGAGTCCTCCTTTGGTTATTAGTTATTAATTATTCGCTGAAAACAGCAAATATCCTGCTATTGCTGGCAGGATATTTTAATTATTTGTTGAATCTAGTATCATAGATAAGCCATTATTGAATTAAACGGAGAAAAGATGAATAAAGAAAAACTAAAGCGTGAAGCAATAAGTTGGGCAAAGAGTATTGTTATTGCCGTTATTTTGGCGATGATTATCCGCTATTTTGTGATTGAATCGTATCAGGTAGAGGGAACGTCGATGGTTCCGACGCTGCAAAATTCCGAGCGGCTGTTTGTAAACAAGTTTATCTACCGGTTTCGCGAACCAAAGTCGGGCGATATCATCGTTTTGAAATATCCCAGTGACACCAGTAAAGATTTCATTAAGCGTATTATCGCCAGATCAGGTGATACGCTGGAAATTATCGACGGATCGGTGCTGGTGAATGGTGTTGCGGTTAATGAACCGTATATCAACGAGCCGATGCGGATTGCCAATAACTATCCGAAAATTCAAATTCCCAAAGGCTATGTTTTTGTTATGGGCGACAACCGCAATCATTCTAAAGACAGCCGGTATTCGGATGTTGATTTGGTAAGTTATGATTTGATCAAGGGTGAGGCGTTATTTGCATACTGGCCGTTGAACCAGATGAGGGTGTTCTGATGAAAAAAAGAATGAGAAAAATATTTTATTGTTTAATAATGACGATTGTGCTTTTTGGCGCATCGGGCGCTTTGGCTGCCGGTAACGGTGTATTCATGGTGTTCGACACTAATTTTTCCGATGCACTTGCCAATTACCGTTCCAGCGATATGATGAGCGATGCGCTGAACAGTAAACAGGCACAAATGAACCCGGACAACGCAATATCAACAAAGGGATTGACGGATTTGCATATTTCGGGCAGTGCGCCATTTGATCGCACACAATTAAGCAAACTTGTGCAGAACACGGCCGGATACAAGTTGTATGTTGTTGATTTGCGGCAGGAAGCGCATGCTTACTTAAATAGCGCGCCGATAACCTGGTATGCGGACAATGACTGGATAAACAAAGGCCTTACCGACAAACAGGCGGCAGAGTCCGACAAAAAACGGATCGATTGGCTGGCGACGCAGGGCAATGTCACTATATACACCGACAAAAAACAGTCCAGAGCGTTGCACGTGGAAGTGATATCGGCAACCGATGAAGAGGCTTTTGTCCGTTCGTTTCAGGTTGCCTATAAGCGGTTTTTTGTATCCGATCACATGGCGCCGAATAATGATACAATAGATGCGTTCGTAAAATTTTGTGATGCCCTTCCGAAAAATTCCTGGCTGCATTTTCATTGTCGCGGCGGCGACGGACGCACGACCACGTTTATGGTGTTGTATGATGCGTTGAAAAACGCCGACAAGGTCAGTTTGTATGATATTATTGAGCGGCAGGCAGCTGTGCCGCCGAATTATAATATATTGACGAAGGCCGATTTGGGAGCTGTGGACGATAATGAAGCGCGCCCTGCTGTTGAAGCGTTATTCAAAGAGCGTTCCGCGGCTGTAAAGAAATTCTATAATTTTGCCCGCGCGCGTCTGACCACCGGTTATAAGGGAAGCTGGATAGAATGGGTTTCCGAGAAATGAGGTTAGCATGAATATTGACAGACTCAGGCGAACATTGCAACGATTGCGTGATCAGTATAATCACAAGTGTGATTTGCCGCGCGAATTAATCAGCCATCTTGCGGTTCGAAAAAATGCGATAGTAATGCGGATTACTTCGCCGAACGAAAAAGAAGTTTTGCGGCCGGAAATATACTTGCGCCGCAATGCCAATGAAGTAAAATTTGTTTGTGAACTGGCTAAAAGTCAGTATAATCTAAACGTAGTTGACGAATTAATAACACCGCGCCGTATCGGGCGCAAGGGTGTGATTTTTGAGCAGGCGCTATTGTTTGATAAGAATTTTGAGGCGGGTTCAGCGTACGAGGAATTGGAACATGATTCGTTTAAAGCGGTGACCGCGCAGTTAAAGAAATTTTCCAACCGAGTACCGCAAGCTACCGATGTATATGTCTTTGACAGCCGGTTCTCGTTACTGGTTTTCCAAGGTTTCTATTCAGAATATGAGTTGGAGTGGCTGAAAAGCAAACCCTGGCGTGAAGAAAATGCCGATTTGATGGCGGCAGCGATGAAAAGCGCGGTTGTGGAGCTGGGTTTTGGCGACCGGATAAAAACTGTCAATCCGTGGTTTAGTTTTGAAAGCAACCGGGGGTTGGTGTTGATAGAATTTAAAGCGAGGGAAAAAAAGAGTGAATAATCCAAAAAGCAAAATCGGCTTGTTTACACTGATTGCCATGCCGCTTGCAATCGTAGTTATGTTGATTGTGTTATTGGTCAAACGCGGAATGTTTGCCATCATCGTGCGGCAAGTGAAAAATCTGCGCAACAAAAAAAGCTAGTTTATTTACGGAAATTGAAATCGATGCGCTTATAGATTACGTTAATTGCATGAGCAAAACAAAAGATACCGGCGCTAGTTAATAGTCGCGGGTATCTGGTCATTTTTGAGGATAAAAATGTTAATTCAACTAAAAAATATTTCCAAATACTTCGTTACAAATTGTGTTTTTGCCAATGCTGACATTATGGTAAACGATGATGCCCGTATTGGTGTCGTCGGCATGAACGGCGCCGGCAAGACCACGCTGTTGAAGATCATCAATGGCGCGGAAAGCTATGATGACGGCGAAATATTCAAAAAGAAAAATCTGACAATTGGCACACTCACGCAACAGCATGATTTTGACGGTGAGCTGACGATTTTCGAAACCGTGTTGGCACATTTTGCCGATATCATCCGGATTGAGAAGAAGCTGCGGGAACTGGAAGCGAAAATGGCGGTGGATGTTGCCGCCGAGGCGGATTATGCGCGCCTGATTGCGGAATTTGAGCGATTGGACGGCTATACAGTCGATGCGCGTGCCAATGCCGTGTTAAACGGACTGGGGTTTGGCAGTGCCAAAGAAAAACAGGTAAAGGTGTTATCCGGCGGCGAGAAAACCCGGCTGGGCTTGGCACTGCTGCTGGTTGATGAACCGGAGTTGTTGCTGTTAGACGAACCGACCAACCATTTGGATATGGACATGATTGAGTGGTTGGAAAAATATTTGCGTGACTACCGGGGCGGAGTGCTGATAGTAACCCACGACCGCTATTTTCTTGACCGCACTTGCCGGGAAATCGTCGAAGTGGAAAACAAAAAAATCAAAACTTTTACCGGCAATTACAGCCAGTATATTGTGCAAAAAACCATGGAACGGGAAGCTGCGGAAAAAGCCTATCTGGCGCAAAAAGAAGAAATGGAAGCGATGCGCGATTTTGTCGCGCGCAATATGGCGCGGGCGTCGACATCTACGCGGGCCAAAAGCAAGCTGAAGGCTTTGGAAAAAATTCAACTGCTAGACAAACCGGTCAATCAAAAGCAGATCAAATTTAAGATGATTGCCGGACCGCCCAGCGGCAATGATGTGCTGACGCTGCGTGACCTTAAAGTTTCAGTCGGCAACGGCAGCCGTGAATTGATTCGGGATTTGCAGTTGCTGGTCAAACGCGGCGAGCGGATTGCAGTTATCGGCCCGAACGGCGCCGGAAAAACCACCTTGCTCAAAACCCTGGCCGGTAAACATCGCGAGCACAGCGGCAGAATCCGCTGGGGTGAAAACGTAAAAACCTATTATTATGACCAGGAACAGACTTGCCTTAGCCCGGGTAAGACGGTGCTAAATGAATTGTGGGATGATTATCCGCGCCTGGATGAAGTCCGGGTGCGCTCATTGCTCGGACGGTTGTTGTTTTCCGGTGATGATGTTTTCAAGCAGGTTGAAGTGTTATCCGGCGGCGAAAAAGCCCGGATTGCGATTGCCAAGTTGTTGTTAACCAACACCAACACGCTGGTGTTGGATGAACCGACCAATCATATCGATATCTATTGCCGTGAAGTGCTGGAAGAAACGCTGGCGGATTACGCCGGAACGATAATTTTTGTGTCACATGACCGCTATTTTATTGACAAGTTGGCAACAAGAGTTCTGGAAATTTCCGATGGCCGGGCGACGATTTATAGCGGCGGATTTTCCGAATATCACGAACGCAAAGAGCGGGAGCGTCTGTTGCCAAAAACCGACAAAGTTGAAACGGCAGCGGAGTCTAAGCAATCAGGAGCAACCAGCTGCAGCACTCCGAAAATTAAGAACGCCGAGCAAAAAATCGCCCAACTTGAAGAGCGAATAAAGCAGCTGGAAACTGAAACGGCAGTGCTGGAACGCGAATTGATGCGTGCCAGCGCCACGGGTGATCAGGAACGCATCGGCGAGTTATACACAATGCTGGAGCACTATCGTGCGGAGACGATGCAAAAAATGACCGAATGGGAAAAAAACTATTCTTCAGCATCGTTGTATGACAGCTTATAGGCTTCCTTGAGTACCGATTGCGGCAGTGCACCTTCCCAACGGGCGATGACCACGGTTGCCACACAATTTCCCAGCAGATTGCAGACGGTGCGTGCCATATCCATTATCCGGTCAACACCGAGGATGAGGGCAACGCCCTCGACCGGCAGTCCGAAGTGAATTGCGGTTCCGGCGATAATGATTAGTGAGGCGCCGGGAACGGCAGCGATACCTTTACTGGATAACATAAACATGAAAAACAACGTCAGTTGTTGCAGCCAAGACAAATCAACGTGGTAGACCTGGGCGACAAATAACGTGGACAGCGTACAGAACAACGCCGAGCCGTTGAGGTTGAAGCTGAATCCGATTGGAAAAACAAACGCGGCAATTTTGTTCGGAACGCCGAATTTTTCCAAGCGCTCCATTGCAAGCGGGAAGGCCGCTTCACCGGCGGCGGTTGAGAACGCTAACATGAGTGGTTCCCTTAAAGCGCGCAGCAATTGGAAAAAATTTACTTTGGCAAAAGCCGAAATCGTGAATAATATTGCTGCAATGAAGACGAAGACCGCCAGATATAGCACACCGATAAGTTTTGCCAGTGGTAACAGCATGTATACGCCGTGTTTTCCGACAGTGTACGCAATATACGCGAACACGCCAAACGGTGCGAGTCGCATGACGTAATGCGTAAATTGGAACATGATTGCCGAGACGCTTGTGGCAATGTCCAAAACCGGTTGCGCCTTTTTGCCGATGGCGGCCATGGCGACGCCGAAAACGCAGGAAAATACCACGACTTGCAGCATATCACCACCCGACATTGCAGCGATGATATTCGAGGGAATAACGCCGACAATGAAATCGTGCAGATTGACGCTTTTCTTTGCCAGTTCGCTGGCAACCGTTAAGTCCACATTAGCTAAATGAATTCCAGCTCCGGGCTGTAAAAGATTCCCGGCAAGCAGGCCGAAAACAAGTGCAATAGCGGTTGCTGCTTCAAACCAGATAATAGTTTTAATACCCAACCGGCCCATTTTGCTAAAATCGCCAATTTCGGTGATGCCGACAATAAGCGAACTGAATACCAAGGGTATTACGATAAGTTTAATCATCCGGATAAACATATCGCCGAGAAACTTAATTGAAACTGCCCATTCCGGCGCGATTGTTCCGAACAACACGCCGAGAATCAGCGCGATAAAAATTTTTGCCGTTAAACCGGGTTTGAACATAGCGCGACTCCTTACATATCGTTGTCGAGATATTTTTTATCGAGTGCAACCCGCAGCTGGGCGCTGCTGATTTCTTTTTCCCAATGGGCAACGTAGACTGTGGCTACAGCATTGCCAAACAGGTTGCAGACGGTGCGTGCCATGTCCATAATCCGGTCAACGCCCATAATCAGCGCGATTCCTTCCAGCGGCAGGCCAAAAGCGGCGCCGGTTCCGGCGATGATCATTATCGAGGCGCCGGGAACGCCGGCGATACCCTTGCTGGACAGTGCAAACATGAAACACATGAACAGCTGCGATTGCCAGGTCAGGTCGACCTGATAAACCTGAGCAATAAACATTGCGGCCAGAGTACAGTACAGTGTTGAGCCGCAAAGATTAAAGCTGTAACCGACCGGCAACACAAATGAGACGATAAATTTTGGGATGCCGATTTTCTCCAACCGCTCCATGGTCATGGGCAGTGCGGCCTCGCTTGAGGCAGTTGTGAAGGCTAGTAGAATAGCTTCGCGCAGTACCCGGCAAAGTTTAAACAAATTGACGCGCATAATCATTGAACACAGAAAAACCAATAAAATCAAGAAAACTGCGATAGAAAGATATAATGAGCCAACCAGTTTAAATAGTGGTAACAGCATCTTTATGCCATTTTGTCCGACGGTAAAAGCGATAAAGGAGAACACGCCGTAAGGTGCAAGCCGCATGACAAAGTGTGTGAATTTAAACATGACTTCGGCAACGCCATTGCAGAGATTCATGACCGGTTCGGATTTTCGACCGACGGCCGCTGCGGCAACGCCAAACAGTACCGAGAATACCACGATTTGCAGCATATCGCCCTTGGCCATTGCCGCCACGATATTTGCCGGCACAATGTTGACCAGAAAATCTAACATACTCAAATGTTTGTCAGCTATCGCCAATGCCGATCCGCTCGCCTGCATTGGTGTGACGCCGGCGCCCGGCTGGAGCAGGTGTGCGGCCACTAGACCGAGAAATAGTGCTATGGTTGTCGCAATTTCAAAAAATATTATCGCTTTCAGTCCCAGTTTTCCGAGTTTTTTGAAATCGCCGGTTCCGGCAATACCGATGACCAAGGTGCTGAAAATCAACGGTACAACGATGAGTTTTATCAAGTTGAGAAACATATCGCCGATAAATTTGAGTGAAACCGCCCAGTCCGGGAAGAAGTGGCCAAACAACGCTCCGGCGACCAAGGCAAAGGAAATTTTTGAGGTCAGGCCGATTTTTTTGAACATAGTTTCTCCTGTGACTTAATGTAGTCGAGTAATTTTTGTAATCAATAAACCCGCGCCTGTTCCTCGCCGCGCAGTACGCGCAGCGCGCCTTCACAGAGCGCCTGCAGTTCGTTTTCGCCGGGAATAATTACTACCGGAGCCAAGAATTCTACATATTCTTTGAGTTTTTCGGTAAGATATTTGCTGTAGGCAATACCGCCGGTCAGGAGAACATAATCAATTTCGCCTTTGGCGGCGATTGAATAAGCGCCAATGTTTTTGGCGATATTGTAAATCATCGCGTCATATACCAGCCGGGCGTGTTCATCGCCTTCCCGGATCATTTTTTCGACTTCGCGGGCATCGTTAACGCCCAGATGTGAAACTAAACCACCTTTGCCGGCGAGCATTTTGGCGACGGTTGGTATATCCAGCTGGTTTTCGATAATATTTTTGGCGAAGGCGCCTGCCTGCATTGTTCCGGCGCGTTCCGGCGAGAACGGCCCGTCGCCGTCAAGCGCGTTGTTAACATCGACGATGCGGCCTTTGAGATGACAGGCAACAGAAATACCGCCGCCAAGGTGGGCAACTACCAGATTGAGATCATTGTAGTTTTTGTTGTGATTGATGGCAAAGCGCTTGGCGACGGCTTTTTGATTGAGTGCATGAAAAATGCAGCGGCGGGGATTGTCGGCGCGTCCGCCAATACGGGCGATGTCCATCAATTCATCAACAACTACCGGGTCGACGATAAATGCCGGAATATTACCTGCGGTTTTGGCAAAGCGCACGGCTAAAATGGCGCCAAGATTTGAGGCGTGCGCGCCGTAGTTACAGTTGCGCAAATCGGTGAGCATACTGGCGCTGACGGCGTAGGTGCCGCTTTCCAGCGGATGCAGCAAACCGCCGCGTCCGACAACTGCTGACAGCGATTGAATGTCGATGCCGTTAGAAATTAGTGTATTGCTTATTTCATCAAAGCGAAATTGCTCCTGGTCGATTATTGAGGGATATTTTGCCAGTGCTTCAGAACTGTGGCTGATGTTTACGACAAACAATTCTTTTTCTTCTTTGAACACGGCAATTTTAGTTGATGTTGAGCCGGGGTTAATAGTTAAGATTTTGTACATGCTGCACCTCATAAGTATTAATTGCGATTATCTATTATAATACTTTCTACGCGTACCGGGAAAAATCCTGCAACACCTGCAAATATTATTATTGAGCTGAAAAAAGTCATATATCGTGGTATAATATAGCGTCTAGTTTTATAAGCCGGAAGCGCGAAAGTGCCAGTGGCAATAAATTCCCGAGGTAGTGAATGAGTTTAGAGATTGAATCCAGCAAAATAATTAATGTCGACATTTATGATGAGATGAAAAAGTCTTATATCGACTACGCGATGAGCGTCATCGTATCCCGGGCGTTGCCAGATGTGCGCGACGGCTTAAAGCCGGTACATCGGCGCATTCTGTATGGTATGCATGAAGCCGGTATGTCGCATAATAAAGCCTACAAAAAATCGGCACGGATTGTCGGTGAAGTGATGGGTAAATTTCATCCGCACGGTGACAGCTCGATATATGACGCAATTGTGCGGTTGGCGCAGGATTTTTCCACGCGTTACATGCTGGTGGATGGTCACGGAAACTTTGGTTCGGTAGACGGCGATTCAGCGGCAGCTATGCGTTATACCGAAGTGCGGATGTCGAAAATCGCCGAAGCAATATTGGATGATATTGATAAAAACACGGTTGATTACGGGCCTAACTATGATGAATCACTAGAGGAGCCGTTGGTATTGCCAGCCAAGGTGCCTAATTTGCTGGTTAACGGCTCGTCCGGTATCGCGGTCGGCATGGCGACTAATATTCCGCCGCATAACATGGGTGAAGTAATTGACGGCGTCATTCAGGTAATTGATAATCCGGAAATTGACAGTTTGATGCTCATGGATTATATCAAAGGCCCGGATTTTCCGACTGGCGGTTATATTCTTGGCCGCGAAGGAATTCGCTCGGCATATACTACTGGCCGCGGCATCGTAAAAATGCGCGCCAAGGCGCACTGCGAAACATCTAACAGCGGCAAAGACCGGATTATTGTCAACGAATTGCCTTATCAGGTTAACAAGGCGAAGGTAATCGAGGCAATCGCTGATTTGGTACGCGAAAAAACTATTGACGGTATCACCGATTTACGCGATGAGTCAGACCGTAACGGTATGCGGATTGTTATCGAATTGCGGCGTGACGCTAATGGCGAAGTAATTCTCAATCAATTATACAAACATACCAAGATGCAGGATTCGTTCGGCATAATTATGCTGGCACTGCACGAGGGCCGTCCAAAAGTCATGGTACTCAAAGAAGTGCTGGTGTATTATATTGAGCATCAAAAAGAAGTTATCATCCGGCGGACACAGTTTGATCTCAAAAAAGCCCGGGACCGCGCGCATATTTTGGAAGGTCTGAAAATCGCCCTCGATCATATTGAACAGGTAATCGCGCTTATCCGGGCGTCGAAAACGGCGGAGATTGCCAAAACCGGCTTAATGGAAACCTTTTCCCTCTCGGAAAAGCAGGCCCAGGCAATTATGGAAATGCGCCTGCAGCGCCTGACCGGACTGGAACGCGACAAAATCGATTTGGAATACAGCGATATTCTTGAACTGATTACTTATTTGCAGGAAGTGTTGGCCGACGAACAGAAGGTGTTGTCGATAATTAAAGACGAATTGCTGGAGATGAAACGCCGGTTCAGTGATGAGCGTCGTACTGTGATTACTGAATACAGCGGCGCGATTGACACCGAAGACCTGATCCAGGTCGAAGATATTATAATTACGATGTCGTTGCGCGGTTATATTAAGCGGCAAACGGTGGACACTTATCGTACACAGAAACGCGGCGGGCGCGGAGTGACCGGCATGACTACCCGCGAAGAAGATGTTGTTGTCAATATGTTTTCCGCGAGTACTCATCAATACATAATGTTCTTTACCAACCGCGGACGGGTATACCGCGTCAAGGGCTATCAGATTCCCGAGGCCGGGCGCACCGCCAAAGGTACAGCAATTGTTAATTTACTGGCGATGGAAGAGAACGAACGGGTTACCGCGACTATTCCGATTAAGGAATTTTGTCAGGGACAGTATCTGTTTATGTCAACCCGTAACGGAGTGGTCAAAAAAACCGAGTTGTGTGATTTCTCCAATGACCGTAAAGCCGGTTTGATTGCAATCAATATCGACGATGGCGACGACTTGATTGATGTCAAACTGACCAATGGCGAGCATAACATTTTTATGGGTACACGCCATGGGATGGCGATTCAATTCAGTGAAGCGGATGTGCGTTCAACCGGCCGCGGAACACGCGGGGTGCGCGGTATCCGGCTCAACGACGGCGATTATATCGTGGCGGTGGATACGGCGTTTGAAGGTGCAACCTTGCTGACGATTGCCGAGAATGGTTATGGTAAACGCACCGATATCGAAAGTTACCGTGACCAGACCCGTGGCGGCAAAGGTGTGATGAATCTCAAAATTACTCCTAAAACCGGCGAAGTGGTCGGAATGTGCATGGTAAAACCTGAGGACCAGATTATGCTGGTTACCAAGAACGGCATTATCATCCGGATAACCGTAAAAGGCATCCGGGTTATCAGCCGGGTAACCCAGGGAGTTAAACTCATCAACCTCGAAGAGGGCGATTTACTGGCGTCGATGGCGCATCTGGCCAGTGAACCGGAAGAAGAGGCTGCCGATCAGGAGCAGGAAAGCCTTTTCGAAAGCTAAGCGGTTGGAAACATAAACAAAATAAACCCCGTTCATAAAACAGAACGTTTTATGAACGGGGTTTTTGATTACGGCTATTATGATTAGAAGTAGTAAGTCAAACCAATATTAGCAAAACTGGAAGTGGAGTAGGCGGGTTTAACGCCTTGGTAGAGTGAATATAGTTGAGCCGTTGTTGTTGGTTGCAATCCCTGGATAAAAGTATAACCAACATTGGCTTTGAAGTTAGTATCGAGGACGTAGTCGCCGTAGATGCGATAACCGGTGCCACTGTTGGCAATCAGAGGAGTGTCCGGGCTGAAACCGGCGAGCGGGCCCATTTTGCTGACCCGGCCAGCAACGGAATAAGTTCCGGGAACGGAAATATCATACTTGCCGTACTGGACCTTGACATCGCCGCCCATCATGCACATATTATCTTGTAGCACGGTTTTGTAATAATCATTATTGTTAGACGGACTAAAACCGGCGCGAATTTGTCCGGACCAGGTGCCGTCATCGTAGAATACGCCCAAGTCGACCATTTGAATGCGGTTGGCGTTGTTATTGGTATATGGATTAGGGCCTGAGCCGGATTGCGCGGCGAAAACATCGGCAAAGCCAGCCTTGACGGTAAAGGGGTTGTTGAAACTATAGGTAGCGTCGATTGCTACCACGCGGGCGCCCAAGCCAGTTATAGATGCGGGAACATATGGGGGAACACCGCTTGGAAACGGATTAGAATCGGCACTTTGAAACAACCATACCGGGGCAACTCTCGGATCGGTGCCGGCGATTACGGATTGCATCGCCGGTGAAGTGTCATTACCGCCATATAAGTTAAATTGCAATTGTCCGAAATCGGCATTTAGCTGTACGCCGTCCATGTTGCTGTACAACAGCAATCCGGCGCCCGGCGCGTAAGCCATGCGTCCGGCTTGATAATTAAGGAAGCCGAGGTAAGGCGCGATGTTATAAATGTAACCGCTGCCTTCAAGCGTCGGCGAAAATTGACCGGCAGAATCGGTGATTTCCGGTTGATAATAGTTGACGTAACCGTTACCATTCAAATGATAAGCGGTATTACGGGTTACGCTGCCGTCCATGTTGATGTTTAACAACAAGCCGTATTGACGGGATAGTTGGTTGGAAACCAACGCGCCGTTCGGCTGTGAAGGTACATAAGCAAAAGTGCTCATTGTGCCGCTTGGCATTGCCTGAATATCAACGTTGCCGCTGAAGGTTGGCAGCCATAACGGCGACAGGTTGAAAATGTCGATGGTGTTGTTATTAATTGTTGTTGGAGTAGTTGCCGCCGGAGCTACCGGAGCTTGCTGCTGTGCAGTAGTTGCCGCGAAGGCCAGGCTGGATACAAGAATCAAAGCCAAGCACAAAAGTAAAACTGTGATTTTTCTCATATACTCTTCCTCTCATATTTTTTACATCAAGCAGTTTGTTTAACAAACAACCTTAATGTAAATAGCTTTCACGTTTGTACGTGATGCGCCCTTATTTTACTTTATCATTTAAAAAATGTCAATTAATGTGTAAATGCACGATTATTTTATATTTTGTTATTGACAACACTTTTCACACTTGCTACAATCTCGGTGTAATAGTTCAATGATACACTTACGTTAAAAATGGAGGAACAATGTTAACAATCAATAACCTGCGGTTTGGCTATGGCACCAAACGAAAACTGTTTGAAGGATTGAATTTGGAGCTGGTGCCGGGAAACATCTATGGGTTGCTTGGCAAAAATGGCGCTGGCAAAACGACATTGTTGAAAATTATCAGCGGAGTTTTGTTTGCGCAAGGCGGCGACTGTAAATTATTTGGCAGACGCGCCGAGCTGCGTGAATGGCAAATGCTTAGTGAAGTCTATTTTTTGCCGGAAGAGCCGGCGGCGCCGGTGAATAGCGGTAAAGAGTATATTAAAATTTACGCGTCGTTTTATCCGCGGTTTTCAATCACTAAATTTACCAAAATTATCGAAGAATGGAAAATCAATGTTGATCAATCAATTGCTACACTATCCCAAGGTGAACGCAAAAAATTCTTTATTGCGTTTGCATTAGCTACCAATTGCAAACTGATATTAATGGATGAACCGAGCAACGGTCTGGATATCCCTGCAAAAACTGTATTTCGCAAACTCATCGCCGGAGCGGTCGACGAAAATAGTGCGCTGGTGATTTCCAGCCATCAGGTTCGGGATTTGGACGGACTTATCGATCCGATAATTATCATTGACAGTGGCAAGATTGTATTGAATGAATCGATTGCGAATATTGAAGATAAGATTATGTTTTCGCTCGGCGCGGTTGAACCGGATACGGAGCGTTTGTTGTATTCAATGCAGGTTCCCGCCGGCTGGTCTTTTGCCGTTGTTAAGACGAATGTTGATGATTACGGCAGTAAAGCGGATTTGGAATTGTTGTTTAACGCCACGGTAGAAAATCCAGCACGGATGCAGCAATTGTTTGGAAGGGATGTGAAGTAAATGTTGCGTACAAAAATAATTGGCAATTTACTGAATAAAGAATTACGTGAAAACAAAAAATCGCTGCTGTGGTTTAGTATTGCGCTGACGGTAGTACTGTTCGTGATAACTGCAGCGGGGAATATCTTTGTTAAGGCCGAGGCGCCCGGAGTTATCCAGTCTCTGTTTTTTATCACCGGGCTGTTTTTAGCGTCAAATTCTTATCAGGAACTCAAACAGGCGAAATCAGCGCAGCAGTATCTGTTGGTTCCGGCGACTACCGCGGAAAAAGTCGTGGCGAAAACCATTGCCTACACGCTGGGAAGCGCAGTTTTATATATAATTTGTCTGAAAATTGCGTTGCTGGCGGCTTTTTTTGCCGTGAACAGCGGCGGCGCCCAAATTGGCTTCGGACAATTGATAGCTGTTACTTATTCCACGACGATGAATCTGCTGGCTAATTGGTACGTTTATGTTTTGCTGATGGCAGTGGCTGCCTTTGCCAGCGTTTACTTCCGCCGGCTGGCGTTATTAAAGCTCGTGGCAAGCGGCGGAGTGTTTATGGCCATAATCAGTATTTTGTTAATGATCGAAACGGTTGTATTGTATCATGGCTGGAATAATGTGAATATTAATTTGTCCGCCGAGGGAAATGTGCTGATTCAGACGCTATTGGGCAAGTTTGATTTTGTCGGGGCAATTATTTCCGGAGCTATCAAGATCTTAGCGATTCCGTTCTTTTGGGTAATGACCTGGCTGCGATTGAGAGAGACGGAGGCGTAACGTGGAATTTAGCAGCAACAAACCGATTTTTTTGCAGATCTGTGATGTAATTATTGATAAACTGCTGAGCGGTGAGCTTCAGCCCAATGAGCGGGTGCTGTCGGTGCGCGATATGGGCGAGAAAATGCTGGTTAATCCTAATACTGTGCAGCGGGCGTATACGGCGCTGCAAGAAAAGGGCATCGTTGAGCAGCAACGCGGGATTGGTTTCTTCATAACTGCAAACGCGGCGAACCTTGCAAAAACTGCCCGTCGCGCTGAATTTATCAAAGAGCAATTGCCGCAAATGTTCAGAGCAATGGACCTGTTGGGAATTGATTGGAAAGAGCTTCAAGTTTTGTATAAACAAAATTTGGAAAAAGGAGTATTGGTAAGATGAAAAAACGGACTACAAAGATATTGCTGGGCGTTTTAGCAGCAATAACATTATTTGTGATGATAGCGGTGGCGTTGCCCTATTTTTTCAAAGACCACTTAACGCTCACGCCGGTGCAGCTGAACGCTGAGAGTGACTGGCAAGAGTTGCAACTGAATAATTTTGATAAAATAACCGTTTTTGGTTCGTGGGCCGTGCGAATTAAACAGGGAAATGAGTACTCCGTAAGCGTAAAAGCACCTGCTGGTTTGACTGACAAAAGCTGTACTGTACAAAACGGTGAGCTGATTATAAATAAACTGGCGGATAATCTCAATTCGGCGCCGCGCATCGAAATCACCATGCCAAAATTGCAAAATGTGCATATTCTCGGTGCGGCTGAAGTACGTGTCAGCGACTTCAAAGCGCCAAAACAACCGTTTGTACTGACGGTTGAAGGAGCGACCAGTTTTCGTGCTGACCGTTCCACTTTTGAAAATGTTAAAATCGCTTGTCAGGGTGCGTCGAGTATTGAGTTTCGCGGCTGCGTAATTAATTCGGCCGACGTCAATATTGCCGGAGCTTCGAGTGTCGAGTTAGACCGTATGAACGGTGGCGAGTTGACGGGAGAACTCAATGGCGTTGCGTCGCTGCGTTACAGTGGCAACATCGCGTCGAACAAAATAAAAACTTCCGGATTAGCTGTGGTCAAGCAAAACTAGCCTGTGAATTTTTTGTGAAATATTTAAAATATTCAGGAAAATGTTTTTAAGTAGTGTATAATGTTGTGTACACAGGTAAAAGCATTCATTATATAGCAGGTGTTTATGTCGGGATATGTTATCGATCTGAGAAATTTGGTCAAATCCTATCGCACTGAAGCCGGAGATTTTTTGGCGTTAAAGGGGCTGGATTTGCAAATTGAATCCGGGGTTTTCGCCGCGGTTGTCGGGAAGTCCGGCTGCGGTAAATCGACGCTGATAAATATGATTGCCGGTATTGACCGGCCGACCGGCGGTGAATGCTGGGTGGCCGGTTCGCCCATTCATAATTTTAGTGAAAATCAGATGGCGGTGTGGCGTGGTAATAATCTTGGTGTAATTTACCAGTTTTTCCAATTATTACCGACGCTCACAGCTATGGAAAATGTATTGTTGCCGATGGATTTTCGCAACAAATACACTGCAGCGGAACGGTTACAGCGTGCCGAATTTTTACTGGAGACCGTCGGCTTGGGTGATCAATTAAATAAATTGCCGACAACAATGTCTGGCGGTCAACAGCAGCGGGTGGCAATTGCCCGGTCGTTAGCTAATGATCCGGCGGTGGTGCTTGCCGACGAGCCAACAGGAAATCTCGATAGCCGTACTGCTAACGAGATTTTTGAATTGTTTGAGCGGTTGGCGGCACAGGGAAAAACTTTTGTAATGGTAACGCACGATAATGATCTTGCCAGCCGTGCCGGGCGGATAATTCGTCTGGCCGACGGCGAGATTGTTTCAATTGAAAACAGGCTGGGTTAAAATGCGCTATTTTAAAAACAAGCCAATGTTTCGCAAAGTCTGGGCCGACTTTACCGGTAACCGTAATCGTTCAATTCTGGTTGTGTTGTCAATCGCAATCGGAATTTTTGCTATTGGTTTGGTGGTTTATTTGCAAGAGGGTTTGCGCGCCGATTTGGACAAGAACTGGAAAGAAATTGTTTATCCGAATATCATCGTTAACTGTGGCCGCTTTGATGATCAGTTGGTAAATTCGGTTAAAAAAGTTCCCGGCGTAAAACTGGCACAAGGTTTGACTGAACTGCGGGCGCGGATGAAAGTCGACGGTGTTGACCGGTTTATGTCGTTTAAGATGGCGCCGCGCGATCTTACTACGCAGAAGATGGAAAAAATCCGTGTGCTGTCGGGCGATTGGCCGCCGCGGGCTGATGAAGTTTTCATGGAAGCTGCTTCATTAAAATACGCCAAACTAAAAGTCGGCGATACCATTGAAGTGGATTTGTGGAGCAAGAAAGAAAAATTCAAAATTGCCGGAACGGTGTACGATAGTCAGCCCGGCCCGGCGATGATGGGCAGTCTCAGCGTCTATATCGGCCCGGCCGCGAAAAATCTTTTGAATCTGCAAAAACCTTATACCCAGATGATTGTAATGGTTAATGACGCTGATTCGACGGACACAAAAAAAATCGAAGCAATCGGCGAAAATGTAAAAAAACGTATTGAACAAGCCGGAAAGGAAGTACGGTATACTCAGTACTATTCTTCGGATGAACACGTCGCGATGAAGTTTATTAAAGGATTGACCAATGTATTGGCCGGACTCGGCGCCGGAGCGTTGTTGTTAAGTGGTTTTTTGCTGTTTAACACTATTTCGGCACTGCTGCTTCAGCAAACCCGGCAAATCGGTATTATGAAGGCGATTGGCGGCGGCAGTACGCAAATTGCCACTATGTATATATTTTTGGTGCTAATGTTTAGTTGTATTGCACTGTTGATCGCGGTACCGGCCAGTTTTATTTTGGCAAAAATATTGGCAACGTATATTAATACTCAATTTAATGTTGAATCGTCGGGTATGACAATTCCCTGGCAAGTTTTGATAATGCAATTAGGAATCGGTATCATCGTGCCCCAACTAGCGGCTTTGCATCCGATTTGGCGCGGCACCAGCATTACTGCTCGTGAAGCAATGTCCAGTTATGGCGTGGAGCAATCAGACGGCGGCGATAAATGGATTGATCTTGCTACCGCACGCTTCAAGTCGCTGTCGCGGCCATTGTTGTTATCGATTAGAAATACTTTTCGCCGCAAGGGCCGGTTGATTTTGACGGTAGCTGTTATGACCATCAGCGGTTCGATATTTATCACGGTAATGTGTGCATATGATTCGATGAATGCGACGGTGGCAGACGCATTAAAATATTTTAATTTTGATGCCTCAGTTGGATTCCAACGCAGCTACCGTCAGGGCGCGATAAAAGAAGCGCTGCGGTTTATCCCGGAAGTGAAAGCTGCAGAAGCCTGGGAAGGCGGGTCGGCACGGTTATACTCGGTGAACCAGGATGTCAACGATCCGATGAAAAACACCCGCGTTCAGGCGGTGCCGCCGGATTCGAAAATGATGGAAGTGGCGGTGGAACAAGGACGCTGGTTGTTGAATCAGGATGATAATGCCATCGTCTTTGACCAGGCGGCGCTAACTGCCCATCCCGACATAAAAATCGGTGACACCGTGATTATGAAAGACGATAACAAAAAAACCAGATGGATTTTGGTCGGTGTTGTTAAAAGCTTCTTCGGACAACCGGATGGTGCCGGCGTGGCTTATGTACCGTACGATCATTATTGCAAATTAATGGCAATTCCCAAATCGGTCCGCAGTATTATGCTCAAGGTGGACAGGCAAGGGAAAACGGCCGCTGACTTTACCAAGGATTTGGAAAAAAAATTGAAGGACGCCGGATTGCAGGTGCAACGGGTGTTCACACTTGATCAGGAAATTGAATCGTTGAACACGTTTTTTCTGATCATGTTGGGAATTTTCTCGATAATGAGCGTTCTCATGGGCTTTATTGGCGCACTGGGAATTGCCGGAACGATGGGGATGAACGTCATTGAACGGATTCGTGAAATCGGCGTCATGCGGGCAATCGGCGCCGACAGCCGGCAGATAATTAACATCTTTTTGTTTGAAGGGATGTTAATCTCCTTTATCAGCTGGATGTTTTCGATAGTATTCGCGTTACTGATCAGCTATCCTGCTTGTTATTTTATCGGCAAGGTAATGTTTCAGTCGCCGCTCAGTTATGTATTTTCCATAAAAGGCGCGTTGATTTGGCTGGTTTGCTCACTGGCGTTTGGGGCATTGGCGTCGATTGCGCCGGCAAAACAGGCATCAAAAATCAGTGTTCGCGACGCGATAGCGTATGAATGATAAAGCAGGAGGAGCTATGAGTCTTATCACTAAGTTCAAAACAGCTACCAAAAAGAAACAACGGATTATAATTATTGTCATTGTCGCGGCGCTGATTGCTGTCGGTTGGGGCGGATACGCAATCTTTGGCAAAAAAGCGGCCGCACCGGTAGTGGCTAATCCGGTAAAAGCCGACAAAAAAATTGTTGCGACCGGAACGGTTGTGCCAATTCGTTATACGGCGCTGACTTTTGCCGGCAGCGGTTTGATTCAAAAAATTTATGTCAAAGAAGGCCAGCGGGTGTTGGCGGGTACTTTGATGGTGCAACTGGATAATCGCGATCAGTTGGCGGTAGCTGCTACTTGTGCCGCCAAGCTCCGCAAAGCGCAGGCCGCGCTGGAGATTGCCCGGGCCGGTGAGCGTCCGCAGATTATAGCGCAAAAGCAAGCGTTATTGCGCAAAAATCAGGTCGGCTACGACAATTCCAAAACCGATTTTGAGCGGTCATCAACGTTATTTGCCAAGGGTGGTTTGTCACCGGCGGATATGGATGTTACCCGCGCGAACCTTGCTAATGCTGAAAGCGCACTGGAAAGTGCTAAACAGGATTTAATCATGGCGCAGACCGGTTCACGTCCGGAAGAGGTTGAAAGTTTGAAGTCCGATGTTTATGCGGCGCAGACTGATTTAAACAATGCCCAGGGGAAATTGAGTGATTTACAATTACGGGCGCCCTTTGACGGGATGGTGGCCTATCTAAAATTTCACGAAGGCGAATTTGCCAACCGTTCGGGTTCTGGTGGCGATGCACTCAATTCATCTTCTACCGATACGTCCACTTCATTGCAGTTTGCCGATACTTCAAAATGGCAGGCACAGACCAGTGATTTGAGCGAAATGGATATTGCCAAAGTAAGAGTGGGGGCGAACGCCGTTATTACTATTGACGCGTTGCCGGATTTGAAGCTAAACGGGGTGGTGGCGTCAATCAGGCCGTATGGTGAAAATAAAAATGGTGATATGACCTATACAGTACTGGTAGATATTGCCGAAAACAATCCCAAAATCAAATGGAATATGAAATGTTCAGTGACGATTGATCCCAGTTAATAACTATCAATTTTGTTGTGAGGCGCTATGAAACGATTAATAACAACTACTATTGCGGCCTTGGTGTTGTGCGGCAGTTTGGCTTTTGCCGATAACGAGGTTAGCAGTATTACGCTTACACTTGAGCAAGCACTCAATATGTCGTTTAGTCAAAGTCCGGCGGTTATTACTGCCCAGGGCGCGTTTGATGCGGCAAAAACGAATATTTGGGTCAAATCCACGGCGGATAATCCAACGTTGGGATTGCAGTTGTCCGCGACGCCATTCAAAGCGAACGCGCAAACTCCGACAAATAATCCGCTGTATTCAAATTCAATAACAGCAGCCTATCCGTTGTTCACTGGGTTTGAAAATCAAGCCAACATTGATGCTGCAACTGCTGGTTATGTAGCTGCAGGTTTCGGGCTAAATGATGCTATTCGTCAAGCGCGGGTAGCTACATCGGTTGCTTATTTGGATTGCTTAAATGCCAAGGGTGATGTTGAGGCCAATCGTGAGAATGTCAAAAATTTGCAAGCCCATGAGGAGTTTGTGCACAATCAGTATGATGTGGGCAGAGTCTCGCGATTGACATTGCTGCAATCGATCAGTCAATTATCACAAGCCAAACTGGATTTAATTAAAGCAGAAAATACTTTGTCCAAAAAGACCACTGAACTGAAAATTCAAATCGGCCTGTCGGATGCGGTACAGGTCAAGCTGAATGATGTTACAAAAGCATTAGATACACCGTCGAGGGACCGGGCGCTTGCTGATTATCAGAACACTCGCCCGGATATTCGACAAGGTACGGTTAACTTACAAGCGGATAGTTACGCGATCCAAGCAGCAAATTCCGGCTGGTGGCCGTCGTTAAGTCTGAATGCAACTGCCGGCACCAGCGATACAAATATCAGTTATGTCGATCCGAACAAATATGCCTGGAGCATTGGCGGTACACTCAACTATGCGTTTTCTGACGGCGGTGCGACGCGGGCGGCAGTTCAGGCCGCGCAAATAGCGCGGGATAATGACAAAAAGCAGCTTGAAGTTATCAAAGCCCAGGCCTATGCTGAGATTAAACAAAGTTATGATAACTTAAGTGATGCCAGCCAAGCGTTGGTAGTGGCCAGAGACGGGTTGGCATATGCCCAGGAAGCCTATGATATTGCCCAAGAAAGTTATGTGTTGGGCAAGAGCGACAATCTAACTTTTTTTGATGCTCAGAAAAAACTGTTCGATGCCAAGGTTTATTACAACAAGGCACTTTACGGAACGGTTAGCGCGTCCTACGGAGTGCTGGGAGCAATCGGCAGCGAGAAATAAAAAACAAATCTCCTGATATTCAGATAATCTGAACGTCAGGAGATTTGTTTTTTGTATTTAAAAAGTAACCAGCCCCATCGCATCGCGTACTTCGCGTATTGTTTCGATTGCCAACTTGCGGGCTTTTTCCGTACCGCTGTGCAGAATTTCCCATACCCGTTCCGGTGTGGCTTCGTATTGCAACCGCCGCTCGCGCATCGGGTTGAACTTCTCAGCGAGTTTGGCCGCCAAAAGTTTTTTGCAGTCCATGCAACCAATACACCCGGCTTTACAGTTGCTTTCAATTTCAGAAACGGCAGCGCTGTTGAAAGCTTTATGATAAGCAAAAACGATACAAATATCCGGATGCCCGGGGTCGGTTTTGTGAATGCGTTTGGGATCAGTGACCGCGGTCTTGACTTTGGCGAGGATTTCTTCGCTGGAGTCACTAATATAGATGCAATTATTAAGCGACTTGCTCATTTTTGCTTTGCCGTCTAGCCCCGGCAATTTATTTACCGCACTGAGCAGGGCTTGCGGTTCGACCAGCACCGGTTTGTATAGTTCGTTAAAGCGCCGGGCAATGCGGCGGGTCTGTTCGATATGCGGTACTTGGTCAATGCCAACCGGTACGCACTGGGCCTTGAAAATTGTGATATCGGCAGCCTGGCTGACCGGATAGCCTAAGAATCCATAATATAATTCCTGTAAGCCTTTTTCTTCAATTTCTTGTTTGGTTGTCGGATTATGCCGCAATGAATTGACAGTTACAAACATTGAATAAAAAATCGTTAGTTCGGCAATTTCCGGAATAAGTGATTGCAACAGGATGGTTGCGGTGTTTGGATCAATACCAACTGCCAGATAGTCCAAGACTACTTGATAGATATGATCACGCAATACTTCCGGTGTGGCAAAATGAGTGGTCAACGCTTGTACGTCGGCGACCATAATATATGATTCAAATTCATGCTGCAGGTTAACCCGGTTTTCTAAACTGCCAACATAGTGTCCAAGGTGAAGTTTGCCCGTAGGCCGGTCACCAGTCAAAATTCGTTTTTTCATAACAGCCTCTCAAAACAGATAATGATAAATTTTAGCATCATTGCCGGTATTAGGCAATAAATACCACAGCAGAACTCTTGCAGGAAAAACAAAATTTGTGGCGAATTAATAATTACCAATACAAATCAAGGAGTAATTTGTGAAAAAAATTTACATTGGTTTGGACATCGGCGGCACGAAAACCATGGCCGCAGCGACCGACGAGCAAGGAAATGAATTACAGCGGCTACGGGCGGATACTCCGGAAGATTTTGACACAGGATTACAGTTGCTGCATTCGCTGATAACTGAATTATCAGCGGGCGGTGAACTGCTTGGTATTGGTGCCGCCTGTGGCGGGCCGCTTAATCCAACTACCGGCGAAGTGTCACCATTACATCAACCTGAGTGGCGATCGGTACCGCTCAAAAGCATTATGGAGAGTCGCTGGAGTTGCCGGTTCGCCGTGGATGTTGATACTAATGTGGCGGCGTTGGGCGAATATCATCTGGGTGGCTACAGTGAGCGGACGTTTTTGTATATTACGCTTAGCACCGGGATGGGCGGCGGATTTTTAATTGACGGGAAAATATATCAAGGTAAAGGCCATCCGGAAATCGGCCATCAGAGTGTTGATTTTCGATTGCGGCATCCGGAACGGGTAATTTGCGACTGCGGTGCCGGAGCCTGTCTGGAAGCTTTGGTATCGGGCAGCGGCATCCGGAGGATATACTTGAAACCGGCCGAAGAGCTAACCCGGTTTGAATGGGATGAAGTAGCGTATAATTTTGGTCAAGGCTTGCGTAATATTGCGGCGTTGCTGTCGCCGGAACTTATTGTTCTGGGCGGCGGCGTTGCAGTTGGTGGTGGCAGTGATTTCTTAAATGCCGCCGCCGAATATATGCGGGATGGTTTAAAAATAGTCGCCGTTCCAAAAATCAAATTGTCGCGGTTTGGTTACGATACAGCGCTACGCGGGGCGTGTTGGTTGGCGCGAAATTCGGCATTGAGCTGAAAATTTCGCGGGAAGAAAGGAATGCTTGTGAGATTGTATTTGCGCATTTTCTGCTTGGGGTTAATCCTGTTGATTGCCGTGAATTGTGTAACTAATGCGAAACGGGTAGAATTCAGCGAAGCCAGAGGGCTGCTCAGTCGTGATTACGCGATGGCGCAGGCGATTGTTAGTGGAACCGCGATTGATAGCGACGGTGAATATTGGTTGACACTATTTGATAAAAACGGACGGTTTGTTCGCAGGGAAAACTTTTCCATCAGCAAACAACCGCCGACTGACATTAACAACTATAACGATTATTATGAAAGCGTTAAATTCGCACTCAAAAACTTTGCAACCAATTTGACACTGACAATTAATGATTCAAATGCACAAAATTATAGCGGCGATATTGTCAAAGAAGTTTGTGATGCCTATCCATCGTTGACTTTTGGGTATAAACAGTCACAAATAAAAACGACTACTTCACAATACGACACCACAATCGAATTAACTTTTCAATATAAATTTTCCAAAGATAATTTGGTGAAGATGCAGAATGCGGTGGGTTTTCGGGCACGGCAAATAGCGAACAGTCTTGCCAAAACCGGGATGCATGACTATGAGCTGGAGTTGGCTATCCATGACTATGTCGTTAATAACACCCATTATGATGAACTGAATTATAATAACGATACTATTCCGGCAGTAGATTATACGGAATATGGGGTGTTCGTAAACGGCACGGCGGTTTGCGAGGGCTATGCCGAGGCGGCGTCCCGGTTGCTTGGCATGACCGGTGTACCGGCAATGATTATTAGCGGCTATGGCAAAAACGGTGAAGCGCATGCCTGGAATCTGGTGAAAATTCAAAATATGTATTGTCATCTCGATTGTACTTATGATGATCCGGTTGGTAATGCATCGGAACTGGGAATAGTCAGTCACGATTATTTCAATCTGTCGGATAAAATCATTGCCCGCGACCATCGCTGGTACTCAAGCGATTATCCGCGGGCAGGCACTATGCAATATTCATTCTATAATCTTGGTTATAACACAAAAGACAAATTTGGGAATAGTTATCGAAAAATAATCAATCAGCAAGAACTGCAAAAAACAATTGCTGCGGCGTTGTCGGCCCACGAAACGATGCTTACGGTTGATTTGATGAATACCGATAAGATAGGCTACGATTTGAACAATGCCTTTAATCAGGCAGCAGAAAGCGTTACGCTAATCCAGAGTATTGGCTGTAAATTTCTATACACGGATAGTCCGACGTTGAACGTTAGGCATTTGAAGATTACGTTGGAGTACAATTAAAATACGCCCCGCGAACTGCGGGGCGCTAAAATTGGATATTTGCAAATTCGCTCAACAGGTTGTTTTAGAAAGTGTATTTTAATCCGATTTGTGGTGTGAAATAAGACGCGACATTGCTAGTGTTCGTTGAAATCATATAAGTAAGATCGACGTTGACTCCAAATTGCTTGGCGAAAAAATAATTGCCGCCCACTGATATTGGAATTCCCACACAGTTTGAAGTGATGGTTTCGCCAGCAACCGTCGTTGTTGATGGAGTGGGTGTTACTGTAGTTATAGTTGTGTTGCCAATCGTAGCAGTTTGGCGAAGTCCGCCAACGCCAACGCCTACGTAACAGTCGGCTACCGCGTTAATCGGCATGAAACCCATTACCTGCGCGTAGTAGTCCATGACGTTGCCGCTTAAAGAACCGGAGCTAATACTTATCCCCGTGGGCACATTGTTAAAGGACATGCTTCCGGTAGCAGAATAGTAATCGTAGCGGGCGCGAACCCCATAATTTTGCATTTTGTAGCCGACCTCAATACCGCCCCCGACCGATGGATTGTACTTTGCGTTCGAAACAATACCAGTATCGGGATCGGTGCTAGTCAGGTTCATCCCCGGTTGAAAATTGTAGTTTATGCCAATACCAACCCAGCTTTGGTAATCGGAACCTGCGGCAAAAGCGGTCAAACTAAGTGAAAGCAACGCGACCATTAGTAACAACGAAAACGTCTTTTTCATGTTCTTTCTCCTTATATCCGTGAATCCGGATTTTGATATAATTGTATCATACAATTATCGACAAGCTCTACACAATTCGATAAATACTGTTACAAATTAATAATGGATTAGAAATAAAAGAAAACGCCCCGCAAATGCGGGGCGTTAGAATCAGAACCAGCTTTTCTTCTTGAAGTAAACCAGCAAGCCAAAGAGTATTGCAATCATAAGAAAACAGACAATAAAGTAGCCGTATTCAGTATGCAGCCCGATCATGTTGTCAAAATTCATGCCGTATAGTCCGGTGATGAATGATAGTGGAATAAAAACCGTGGATATCATCGTCAAAAATTTCATGATATCGTTGGTGCGGTTATTGATGTAGGACAGATGCAGTTCCATCAATCCGGAAAGCATGTCGCGGTAGATATCCAGTGAGTCCATAAAGTACATAATATCTTCATAACCCAGTTGAAAATAGTCTTTGTTTTCGCGTTTGATGAGCTTGCTTTCGGTGCGGAGCAGCCGCGCAATAACCTCACGGGTTGGCGATACGATGCCGCGCAGTTTCAAAATGTCTTTTTTTAGATTGTTGACACTGCGACTGGGCTTTATGGTTCCCGCTTCAACAATACTGTGTTCAAATGCGTCAATGCGGTGGCCAATATTATGCACGACAACAAAGTAGTTGTCGACTGAGTCATTGATTACCTGCGACATCAGATAGTCGGTTTCCTGCCATTTTTCCCGGTCATTGGCAGCCTTCATATCACGGTATATTTGGCCATATTCGGCTGTTTCACGGTCCGAATATGATATGAGATAATTTTTGCCCTGCAAAAAACACAACTGGCGGTCGGTAATCTCGCCAGTAGGTTGCAGATAAATATTTTTAAGTGATAAAAAGATGTATTCATCGGCAACTTTCATGTATGGCCGCTGAATTGTGGATGCATCATCATCGTAAATTAGCGGAATAGATTTCACAAATTTAGTACAGACGTTTTCGAACTGGTCATAACCGCGCTCACCTTCGCCAAAGACTTGGACCCAATAAGTGCTGCCCAATTCAATCTGGATGTTAACAAAATCGGTGGGCGATATTTCCATACGAACACACTCGGTGTCGTTAAATTTTATCAAATACTGTTTAGTTGAAATCATATGCCCCCCTGTTGTGAAAATATTATATCCGGGAAACGAATTATTGAATGCGAATATCTAATCGTTTTCCTAAATTTGCACTTTGTGTTGCTAATTCGATAATCCTGATTACATTAGTAGCTTCTTCGGCGGTGACCGGCGGCGCAGTATTGTTAACAATTGCGCCGTAAAGATCGTCATAATATTTGCCATAATTGCCGATTGGATAATCGATTTTCTGATGCTGTTGGATAGAACCTTGTTGATAGTATAAGTCTGTTGTATTGTCCAGGCAGGCGCTCACGGCTGCGGCATTGCTGCAGGTGACACCGCTACTGATAAGTGGTTGCAAACGTTCCTGCGGATCCATACCGTATTTAATAAAAGTACCCTTGTCGCCGTAAATCAGCATTCTTGGTCCACTATGGAGCGCAAAGTTGGAAAAGCGCAGATTGACTTTCAGTTTACCATACCCAAGCAGTATGTGTAAATAGTCTGTGGCACATGAATCCGGGCGCTGCCGGTCGATTTCGGCATAAATTGTTTCCGGCCAGCCAAACAACGCCAAACTATGGTCAATCATATGCGGCGCAATATCATACAAACAGCCGGCACCGGGAATGTCGCAATCTTTCCAGCGTTGGGTAGCTTGCGGCCGAAACCGGTCGAAACGAAATTCTGCCGAGTAGATGGTTCCGAGTAATCCGTCGGAGATACACTTGACCAGTGCCAAATAGTCGTTGTCATAACGGCGGTTTTGGTAAACACTCAGAGTAAGGTTGTGGCGTAGGGCAAGTTCGGCTAATTTTCTTCCCTCATCCGAATTAATCACAAATGGTTTTTCGACGACAACGTGTTTGCCGTTGTTGAGCGCCGCATGTGCCAACGGAAAATGGGTGGCTGTCGGCGTTGCTATGACTACCAGGTCAATGTCCTTTGCGTTAAGTAGCTCAGTTTGGTCGTTAGTTACCAAAATCCCCGGATATTGCCGCAGAATTTCTTCGGTACGACTGGAGCAGATTGCCGCCAGTTCATATTTATCCGACCGCTCGATGTAGGGCGCGTGAAAAACCGCGCCCGATAGTCCGAAGCCAATTAGTGCCGTACGGATTTTTTTCATGTTCACCTCAATGCAATACACCAACATTTTACGCTATTTCTGCGTTGGCTGTCATTAATTTTTTGAAACGGCACAAAGAACAAGCGCAGGACAACTTGTTGGTTTATCCTGCGCTTGTTCTAGTTTACGTTCAATATAATTTTAGCATGTTTTGAGCAGATGGTAACTGTTTTGGCGAGTGCGTTAACTGCTAACGGTTTGATTGAGATATCCGGGCAGCTTGCCGTTAACGAGCAATGGGCCGGAATTGTAATTGTGACATCCAGTTGCTGATTTTCGGCAAGTTTTGCGGCTATGGCAAATTCGCCGGTGATTACATTGTAAGCAACGCTATCAACAATACAATCGGCTTCGGAAAGATATGGATACACCGGCACGCCCCGCAACAGTTTGGCATCGCTGATATGATCAGGAAGGATGGCGCTATAGCTGCGCTGCCCGTTGAACAATATTTCTTGAAAATAAGTGCCCTCGTTGCTGAATTTAACATTGCAATCACAACCATGGTTCTTTATTTCGCAAGCGCTATTAGTAAGCTCTGTTGCTGTTATTGGATGGAATTCAATATTCCAGGGAGTCTCACGAATGCCCAGCAACTGATATAGCGTCAACATATACCAGCCACCGTGCCAGAGGAAGGTCGGCTTATCGATTTTGCCATAGTTTTCGTCTTTTGCGGTAATCCGTGCCTCGTAAAACGATGGTTGACCGTTGTGGCCGCGCTTAATACCGTCCAGTGATAAGTGGTTTTTCAGTATCGCGTAGGCTTCTTCGACACGATTTAGTGTTATCAAACTGAGCGCATACCAGGCATTGCATTGTGTCCAGACGCCGCCGTTGATGTAGTAGCCATTTTCACATTGTTCGACGTTATGAAAACCGTATTTTTCCTCAAGCCCGACAAAATCTGCAGGTGCAACATTATGCACACCGCAATTATCATCCAATAACACGTTGCGCGCGGTGTCGAGCAGTTGGTTGGCGCGCTCTTCGTTCAACAAACCGAAATTCGGCGCGAGCAATGAACCGGAATAGTAGTGTTTATCCATGCTGCCGTCTGACAGTTCGTTTAGCAAGTATCGGCTTTCTTTATCCCATAGCTGGTCATTTAGTTTGTTGCGGATAATTTCGGCGAGCGGATAATATTTTGACGCCAATTCAGGTTTATCCAGTTGCATGACGATGTATGTAAAGTTGTGAATAGCGCGGTAGGTAAGTATCGAAATATAGGCGCGGGCGCCGTAGTTGGTGCCGAAATCCCACCAATCCGGGAAATAAGCATTCATCAAACCGTTGTCGAAATTTAACAATATTCGCTCCAGACTGGTTTGCATCATTGGCAGTAAATGTTCGGCGGTTAGCTTATCGTCGCTGTGCTTAAGGTAGGAGCTGACCGAGTTGATTATCCAGAGGTTATTCCAATCAGTTGGCGGGCAGGGTTCGCTAAAGTAGGAGTTATCCTTCCAGTAGCAGGCGTGAGAAAGAACATCATCACCGGCGTTTAGCGATAACAAATATTTATAGCCGTTTTTCAAATAATCTAAATCAAAGTAACCCCAACCCAGTCCGTGTACGAGAAAATCATGTGTGAAAAAGAAGTTATATTCCGCCGGACAAGGCATTGGTAAATACCAGCCGTCCAAATAATGTTGCAACGAGGCATGAACGGCCTTAGACCAGTCTATAGTTTCCAACAATGCCGGGTCGTTGATAACCACTTTGCCGCTTGTTTCGATGTATTCATCCACGCGGGCTTCGTTCGCGGCAACGTCAGCTACCCAGCCGATGCGGACGCGCTGGAGTGTTTCGCCAAGATCCGTTGCCTGGCAACAACCGGTAAGCAGAATAATGTTTAACGATTCGCCGGGTTGCAGAGTTTTGGCGTAATAAAATCCGTTGCCGGCTTCAGTTGCTTGTGGCAAATCACCGGCGTTCAGGAAAAATAACGAACTGTGACCCAGATCAACAATTTCGGAAAAATCGGCAATCAGCGCCGCGCCGTTGAATGCCGAAACAACGCTTTGCGGCTGAAACCGTTTAAAACTGTGACAAGAATTAAGTGCGGTTTCAGGTTTTAGCGCCAACTCGAACGCCGCTGATTTTTCGCCGCTGTTGGTCAACAGGATTCTGATTGAAGTTATCGGCAAATTATTGCCAAAGCGATATTCGTATTTGGCTAAACAATCATTATATTGTTTTGTTGCCCGGAACATACACGGTGTGTACTCGGCTTGATGTTCATCGTAGCCGATGGCGCGCGCCTTTCCGTCGATCGTAAACGTCATGTCGAATAAATGTGATTCATAACGTTTCCAGTAGTCAGTGCTGTTGCTGATGCTGTTAGCCACAGGATAAAAAAAGCTGATGCGCGACGGCAATGCCGAACCGGCATGAAATGCCAGGCCGGCGTATTTTCCACCAACTTCAATTTGCCCGAAGGGTTTGTTAAAAGTTTGAAATTTCAAAATTACCTCATTAAGGCCTGCTGAAAAGCGCACAGCTTCTGCGTTGTTCCTGCGTTTGCTTGCTTGCGTACCTTTTCGTACGCGGCGCGTTACAATACTCGGAACGCCTGGAAGCTGTACATTTTTGAGCAGGCCTGTTTTATGCCGTTATATCGGTATTTATCTAATCGATATTTATCAGAAATCGAGTTATTTCAGGAAGGCTTCGAGTTTTGGCCGCATTTTTTTGGCGATGGCTTCGATATCTTTCGGGTTATTGCGCATCGGTTCGAGAACTTCTTTGTAATACATATCGTCCCACTCGGATTGGCGCACGATATTATTGAAGCAACGCATGTTAGGCAGAACAGTCATTATTGCTTCGGCGTTAGCTTTTGTTTTGTGCGGCGCTTTTTCAATGCTTTCAATAGTTGCCAGTGATTTGCGCGGCGCAACGACTTTCCAGTGGTGAATTGCTTCGGTCAGTTGGATAAAAGCTTTGTAGGCGATAGCCGGATTTGCGGTTTTAGCGTTTATCGCAGTTATTGCCGACCAGCCGAAGGTAACGTCTTTGCCGCTTGGCCCTTTAGGCAGCGCGGCGATTTCCGGTGTGAACAATTTGTTGTCAAGGTTCCCGTCGATAGACATATTGTCGGCAGCTCCGCCCATGAACATTGCAACTTTTCCGGATTTGAACATCTCTTCGTTGCCTTGCTCTTTGATAACACTGGCGGGTGGGCAGTGTTTATTGTCGCTGTACATACTGTAATAATATTTAAATGCTTCAATGGCTTGCGGCGAATCAATCGGGCAGGTTTTGGCTGTGACATCCATGATTTCACCGCCAGCCTGCCAGACGAATATTGCCTGCGGCGGCCAGTTGTCGGTATTGATAGTGAAGCCCCATTGTTGTCCGGGGATGGTCAGTTTGGCGCTGGCGGCCAAAAACTCTTTCCAGGTCCAGTTGGCGTTAGGCGGCTGGATACCGGCCTTTTTGAACATTTCCGGGTTGTAATATAATACGACCGGTCCGGCAACCCAAGGCAGGCCGTAATATTTATCCTGATAGCTTGCAATTTTCAATATACTCGGGAAATAATCATCGATTTTTGCCGCAGCGTGCTCTTTATCATTTTTGAGATAATCGCTGATATCTAGTATCGCGCCTTTAACGGCAAGGCCAGGTACCAGCGCCTGATCTACCCACATCAAATCAGCGCCCGAACCGCCGCTCAGTGTGGTCATAAGTTTGGTCGGATATTCGCCGGGACAGGGCTCGTGAACAATTTGAAAATCGGTGTTTTCGGAATTGATTTTGTCGATAATTACCTGCAGTTCTTTGGCTTCATCACCGCCAGCCCAAGTAGTGAGCCGGATGGTGAGTTTTTCGCCGGTTTTTGGTCCGCCGCAACCAGCGAACAGGGCTACGCATAATGCAAGCACTGCAATAAGCGCGAGTAGTTTTCTCATGGTTCTCTCCTCACAATTTTTTTATATAATGCGTTGCCGGTTTAATTGCCGAAACGCATATATTCGATATCCAGATAACAGCCGGGACCGCCGAGCGGGAACACTTGAATTTTGAAGGTCTTGCTGCCGCTCCAACCAGTGCGTGCGCGCAGATCGAAAACGAACTTGCCGGTGCGGGAGTTGTCGCTCTGCATATAATAGCTGGTTTTCCCGTCGTCAACCTTCAGCGCCCACTTGGCGTTATTCGAGATGGTTGTTATATTTATTGCCAGTTTCGGTGTCTTGGTTAAATCAAGCGTGACTGTTTGTTCCATCAGGCCCCAGGTATCGCTGACGTTATTGAAACGCATACCGACCGGTTGCTTCTGAACAGTTGCGTTTGCCGCATTAGTCCATTTACCGGTATTGGTAAATCCGGACCAGTCGCTAAAAGTTTCCGGCGGAGTAGCTGGTGTTAGTGTCAACTTACCTTTGTAATTGTAGTCGGCTACGACACCATTGATAAGCATTTTATTGCCGCTATAAGCAAGGCGTTTACCTGTCGGAGTATACACCAGTTGTACAGCGCTGTGCGGTGGTATTGTAGCGGCGCTTTCACCGGTGACCGAATGGGCGATGAATTTTTTACTGACTGCATCATAAATATCGGTTAGTTTTACGCCAACATTAAACCGGACAGTTTGCGGAGCGCTGTAAGGATTGTAGTACAAGTATGTCGGATAGGCATTGGTATTGAGAACATCGGTTTTCAGCAAATCGATTCTGACAATGCCATTAATGTTTGTCGGCTGAAACAGCGCTGCCATAGCGCCGACGCCGCCAGAACTATACAGACTATAGAAATGTTCATCGTCGCCGGTGCCAAACGGTTGAGTTTTTCCCTTGTTTCGGGTGCCTTCATAAGCCAGACAGGTAACTCCGGTATCCCGACTCCAGGCGTAATCTTCTTGCATCGCCGCCGGTAAGCCGTCAGCATAATAAATATTTGAATTGTAGGCAACATTGGTCAGCCATTTTCCGATAACCCGGCTGTATTCCGGCGCATAGCGGGCAACCGGCGCTACCGCGCCAGCGTTCCAAAACGTGTTCATTGAAAAGGCATAGCCATCGGAATCGGTAGTGCTGCCGCACAGACCGTAGGCCGGGTATTTGCCCCATTGTTCATTCATTATACCCCAACCGGGGCGAGAATCTGAGGAATCGGTTAAAATATAGCCAAGGAATCTCCCCACATCATAACTGCCGCCGTCCTCAGCATTTAATCGGGCCGCAGTGTATGGGCCGTAGGAACCAAGCAATTCGTAATAGGGGTTGGCAAAATGATTTTGCATCTGTTGCATACAACGCTTGGCAACGTCAAGATATTTTGGATCATGGAATTTTTTGTAGGCCAGATATTCGATGTAGGCAATGCCGATAGCGGCATCCGGCTCGAACCAGCCCTGGTCAACAGCTTGCCAATTTTTCAGATCAAAGCCGGTATGGCGCCAATTGTTATCAAATAATTTAGCAGCATCTGCCAGGGTATCGGCGGTAGTTCGCATTTTCAGATTGTAGGACGGTTTGTCATAGATCATGCCGATTTGAAAAAACAGGCTGGCAGGAGCAAGATCGTACCACCAACTGCCGGTGCTATTGCTGCCCGCGGCGTCGTTAGATACATAGCCGCGTTTTGCGCCGCCATTAACAGGGACTTCGGTATAGAAGTACTCACACATTTCCACCCAGTCGTGTTCATACGCCTCGGTCATATCATTTCCGTTTAAGCTGGCGCCAAGGACTGCGCCCAGGCAGGATAAGCCTTCGCCATTGTCGCCAAGCTTCCAGCCTTCACGCCCCAGATAGGAAGGCATTCCAAAAGATTGGCCGAAAAAACCGCCAGCGGTTGGTTCATTTACAGCCACTAACCCGGTTGTCGGCAGATATTTTCCCTTCATTTTGCGCCCGAAAATCAGCTGGGTATATTGTGTGGCAGTAGCCTGCCAGTCGCGGAGCGCGGCAGGGTTTTGCAGCTCCGACCAGCCATCTACATAAGCGTTTGCAGCTTGATTATTCTGCCCGGCAAATGCCGCTGACATCGTACAGAGTATTAACGCGGCAACAATTATTGCGATTATTTTCATAAAGCCTCACTATTTGATCAAAAATTGTTCGAGTTTTATGCGTGCGCGTTTGGCAATTTCAGGAATGTTGGCACCCTTTAGCGACATTGGCTCAAGCACTTCTTTGGCCCAGGTATCGTTCCATTCTTGTTGTTTGGGAACAGCAACGTAGCAACGCATATCCGGTAAAATTCGCAACATTACGTCAATTTGTTGCTGCGAGCGCGGACCGGCAGCTTTTAGCGATTCTTTATTAGCGAGTGATTTTACCGGCGGCAGCGGCTGCACATGATGAAGGGCTTCGGTTAATTGCAGCAAGGCTTTATATGCCAAGTCCGGTTCCGGAGTCTTGGCGTTAATGGCGGTCAGCGCTGACCAGGCCTGAGTTGCGCGGATTCCCGTTGGTCCCTTAGGCGGCGCCGCCACGCCGATGTTGAACGGATGTTCCTGCTTGTCAAGGTCATCAGAAGCGCCGCCAATAAACATCGCGACATTGTGACTGTCGAAGAACATCGTGTCGAAACCTTGCTCTTGTATGACTGATTTTGGCACACAGTGAATGCCGTCACCCTGCATGCCAAAATAATACTCCAGAGCTTGTATTGCTTGCGGTGAATCTATCGGTGAGTGTTTCAAATCGGCTGAAATAACATTACCGTCGGTTTGCCAGATATACATCTGCACAGGTGGGCTGCCGTTATTGATAGAAAACCCCCATTGCTTGCCGGGGATGGTAAGTTTTTTCGCAGCTGCTGAAAAATCGGCCCAAGTCCAGGTGTCATCCGGGTAACTTACGCCGGCTTTGTCGAATAAGTCTTTGTTATAAAACAGCAATAACGGTGAGGCAATCCAGGGCAATCCGTAATATTTGCCGTTGTATTCGGCGATTTTTAAAACATTTGGGAAATAGTCGGACAAATTGGCGGCCTTGTTGGTTTTGTCAGCTTTTAGCCGGTCGGTGATGTCCATAAGCGCGCCTTTTTCGGACAGCGTCGGTACATCATCGCTGCCAATCCACAGTAAATCAGCGGCGCTGCCGCCGGACAGTGAAGTCATCAGTTTGGTTGGATAATCGTTAGGCGATGGCTCGTGAACAATTTGAAAATCGCTGTTTTTAGCATTAATTGCGTCGATGATTACCTGTATTTTTGCCGCCTCACCACCGCCGGCCCAGGTCATAAAGTGAATGGTCTTTTTTTCGGCTGCTTTGTTACCGCAGCCGCCCAAAACGATTGCGCTTACAAAAACCAGCAAAATGCAAATAGCAGTCAAAGATCGGTTATTCATTCTTTCCCCCTTAGCCCTTAACGGCACCGACGTTTAAGCCTTCAATAAAGTATCGCTGTGCGCAAAAATACAAGACAAGTATCGGCAACGCCAGTACCGTGGATACCGCCATCATATAGTTCCACTTTGGCGCTTCGTGGCTGAGCGATTCCTGGAAAAATTTTATCGCCATTACCAACGGAAATTTAGCCGCGGTATTTAAGTAAATTAACGGATTCATAAAGTCGTTCCAGCGGCCCTGGAAAATAAGCACACCCAACGCCAGCAGCGCCGGCTTGATCATCGGGATAATTATCAAATAAAAAGTTTGCATGGTGTTGGCGCCGTCAATGGTTGCCGCTTCTTCCATTTCTCGGGGAATATTCATCATGAATTGGCGCATCAAGAACACCGCCCAAGCGCCGCCACCCAGCCATGCGGCAGTTACCAGCGGATCATAAGTGTCAATTAAACCCAAGCCTTTCCAAATCATAAATGAGGGAATAATTAAGATGATGCCCGGCAGCATCATTGTCGAGAGCATTGCGAAAAAAATTATTTTTCGGCCGGCAAAACGAAACCGTGCAAATCCGTAGGCTACAAACGAAACTGCGCAAAGTTCAGCAACCATACCCAACAGCGTTACGAACAGCGTGTTGGATAGCACGCGGACAAAGGTTAGTCCGTGGGCAATTTGGTCCATTTTGACGAATGCCTCAGAGTAGTTACTCCACTTTACCGGGTCAGGAATCCATTGGATGGGAACCTGAAATAAATTAACGTCGGCTTTTAACGAAGTCGTCAACATAATCAGGCACGGAAACAGGATAATCAGGCCGACTGCCACAAGAATTATGTAAGTAAGTAGTTGGATAATGAGCTCGCGTATTTTTGGGGACATGGTGCACCCACCTCTCAAAATAATTTTATCAAACGCTAAATTATTTAGCTTCGTTTTCGTAATAAACCCAGGCGGATGACGATTTAAACACAATAATTGTCAGGAGGAAAATACAGATTAGCATGAACCAGGCCATCGCCGCGGCGTAGCCGAAATGGCTGAACTGAAACGCTTCCTGATAAATACGGACGCTAAGAAAAGAGCCCATTTCTGCCGGTATTTTCATGAAAAAGGCTTGGGTGAAGATTTGCAGGGCGCCGATTATTCCGGTAATCAACGTGTAAAATAAGGCCGGGCTGATCATCGGCAGGGTAATGTGGCGGAATTTTTGCAGTACGCCAGCGCCGTCGAGGTTGGCAGCTTCATACAGTTCAGTCGGAACATTTTTCAATCCAGCCAGCAGAATTACCGAGTTGGCACCAAAAACCCCCCACAGGCTCGTGATTACAAACACACTCAAGACGAGCTGGGGGTCAGTATACCACTCTGGCGGTTGCAGGCCAAATAACATCAAAAACGGTGACAGCATGTAATTTATCAATCCGGAATTAGGCGCGAACATCCAGCGCCAGAGCAGCATAGTTGCCGCAGCGGGCAGCACCGCCGGTACATAATACAGCGTTCGCCAAAATCCGACAGCTTTGATCGGACGATTTAATATTAATGCAACCGCAACCGAGGCAACAATGCTGAGCGGAACACTGTACAGTGCATATTTTAGCGTCAGGCTGCAGGATGGCCAAAAATAGGTATCGTTGGTAAACATTGTTATGTAGTTGGTTAGGCCGACCCATTTCGGTGCTTGAAACATATTGAATTCCGTAAAACTCAAATAGAACGAATAGAGGAACGGGTACAGCGTAAATATCAATAAGTTTAGCGTCATCGGTAACGTAAATACAAAACCGATTGCTGCCTCATGCCGGACTTTGAAGCGGCGCAGCGTCCAGAAAGTTGCTATCATTAAAGCGATCATCACGATCGCAACGCCTGCCCAGCGCAGCGTGGTTGGTAAATAATCAGTCGTAAATCCTTCGAGCATATACACCTCGCCTTAAAGTTTGAATTTATAGATTTTTGAACGGATTGACAATTTCCAGCGATTGCATTTCACAATCACTCACGCCGCAGATTAACCAGGCCCGGTCTTCATTGAAGCGCAGACATGCGGGGAAAATTACATCATGCAAATCCGGACATTTTGCCGGTCCGGGTAAATAGTCATTGCGTTCGGCGATTATTTCCAATGGCCCGGGTTGGAGCGTCTTTCTGTTAAAAGTAAATACTGCCGCAAAATAATGGCGGCTACTATTGAAATCAAACATCGCCACGTGGCAAAGTACGCCAAGCAGTGTGTCGTTCAGACAAAAAACTTCATTGGCGCCCAACCAGCTGTGTCCGGAGATTTGATCCAGATGCTGTGCCTGGTTGAGTTTGTCCGGCACTAATTCCGCAAGATTGTCGATTTCAACGTACCCGATTACGCCGCGGCCACCTTCAGAACCCATTTCGCCCATCGGATGACGCGGCCGGGTGAATACTGCAATTTTTCCATCTTTAAGTTCGCACAGCCGGATATCTTTCATGCCGTTTGGCCCGGCGGTAAACCGTTCAAGTGAATATACGTCTTTGCCACGGTAAAAAGCCGTACGCCACCACAATGCGCCCGGGTTATCCGGGTGTGGAAATATTTCTACACCGCTCAAAATCAGTTCGCCGTTAATGCGGGTAATACAAGGATCCTGCAATGTAAATACCGGAGCATCGGAAAGCAAAATAAATTCGTGGTTAACTTTTTCGAAAAACATTACCTTGGAGTGTTCACTGTCGCGTTTTTCCACCCGTCCGGCAATAAGCTCTTTTCCAATAGAAAGAAACGGCGCTGAAGCATTGTAAACGTCATAACCGTCCACACCGCGGAAATGAAGTCGCTGCGGATATTTGCGCGGTGTGTTGTTCTGGTGGAACAGTTGGTACAAATCAAAGGCTGTTGTGTTTTTCAAAATAAGTAATCCCTCTCACAAAATATTTATCGTTACGTAAGTTCGATAGAAGCTGTATTTTACAAATCATCTTCGAACATATAATATTCCCCGTGATCGGTGCATTATCCTGCATTTACTGAAAAATAAATTATTTATTTAAATAAAAAAAGACACTTCCGAAAAATCTTCGAAAATGTCTTTTGCAAAACTTTGAAAATCCAATTTGCGTTTTTGGATCATGCAAAATTAGTTGACTAAAACAACCATTGCTGCTTTTGCTAACATGCCACCTTGAGCGTCAGCAGCCAAAATTCTTGCGCCATCGGCGTTGCTAACAACAAAGTTACGGTTAAAGTCTCTTAGGGCGATCGGCCTGATCATGAGCGGAGTATTTCCGGCCCGTGAATAGTCTGTCGAACTTTTGACAACATAGTCGCATAAACCTGAATTGATTAGCACATCATAGGCAATATTACGGCTGGAATAAATTACCTGACCGCTTTCGTTGTAAATTACCGGTGCCATTGTTCGTTCAGCCGAAGTGCCGCGGCAGTCGAGAATTAATCCGGTTGCCGGACCCTGGCTGACGGCCGGCACAGAAATTGCCGGTAAAGTAGTTGCCGGAACAGGAGTCAGATTGGCTTGAGGGATGTTGTCGGAAGTAACCGGGGCGTAAGCCTCGGCAGCTGGTTCATTAGCGCGAATTGTGTCTGCTACTAACGGAGCCAGGCCGTTGGCGCCATATAGCGGAATGGAAAGAACTATATGCCAGCCGCCGCCGGCAATTGGTTCTGATAAAACAACTTTTGCGCCTCTGACAAAACCATTAACTTTGGTAACGATGGTGTCATTGGTTACCATTGCATCTTGAACAGTTGTGGTGGCATCGATTTGAACACCTTGAATCTGCTCAACAAGATTGCGGTATGCGTCAGCTTTAGCGGCGCGTTGCGCCAGTATTGAAGCTTGTGCCGGATTTATCGAGGGCTTTGCCACGCCGTAACCGTCAGCTTGGATGGTATCGCCTTGCAAACCACTGGTGCTACTGACCGTTGTGTCGGCCAAACAAAACGCGCCGGATGAAACCACGAGCAACAAGGTAAGTAGAATAACTAAACTCTTTTTCATTTGTTCCTCCGAAACTATTTTATCCATTTTTGAACTTGGCATAATTATAACATATATTATGCAGAAACTATCGAAAATTTTTCGATAAGGCTATATTCTTAAGCTCACACCCATGCGCAGCCCTTGCGCGGAGACAGATGTTGGCGCGCCCAACGGTGAATCATCAAGTGAGCCGGTGTTGTAATATTCATAAACATAACCACCATCGATGTCTAATTGTCCAAACAGGCATAATGTGATTCCGGCATACGCCGAACTGAAATATGTTCCGTACATTCCGTTCGCATTGAGCTTGAACAAATCGGTAAGCGGCAAAGTCAATTGTAGCCCGCCGCAAATTCCGGTTTGCTTGTAGTCCAGATTTTTCCAATTGCCGCCGGTTTGATTTTGGAAGTTAGAAACCGCATATTGTAATCCAAAAAACGGCTGGATATATTCACTGGGATTGACTACTACTTGCAAGTTGGCCTGTGTCAGGCCTAAAACTCCGGTGTCGATGTTGTTCCATGAAACGGTGGAGTTAGTGAGCGACGTCATGCCCAGCCGCAGTGCAACGAAATCAGTAAACGCATAAGTCAAATTACCGCTATAGTCTGAAACATTGGGCATAATTACCGGACCGGATGCGTTTGTGCCTGATTGGCTAACTATGGGACAAAATCCGACGTCAATCTGGAATGTGTTATTATGAAAATCGGTCAGCGGCGCGGCCGCTGCAGTTGCGCATAATAGTGTAAAGGCAAGTAACGGTGCCAGTAGCTTTTTCATATGGTTATTTCCAAGCACAGCGCTTTTAAATTATCATCAGGAGTTCCCGGCGGTACTTCGCAACCGGCGTTCAGCAGATAGGGCGCCCCGACAGCAGTGTAAGTTTCGCGCATCGCTTGCTCGATTGTTTCCGGATTAGAAGTCATGACTAATACCGGATCGATATTGCCGGTGATTGTTACTCGCTGGCCAAGAATTTCGCGGACTTTTTTGATATCAACCATATGGTCGATGTCAATGATATCGACATCAAGCCCGGCGATAGCCGGCAGCAAGTGAGTAATGTTGCCGCAAATATGCAGTTTGGTATAACAACCAAGTGCTTTGATTGCGTCAAATAGCCGTTTTTCACGCGGGAAAACCAGCTTTTTGTAAGTGCGCAAAGAAATCTGGCTGGCAATCGCATCACCTACGCCGATGGTATCGGCACCGGCGTCACACTGGGCTTTGGCAAAAATTATTGCTTTGTCTGTTACCAGATCCATGCACTCGGCGCAAAATTCCTGTTCCTCAATTAAGTCCATTAAAAACTGCTCAATACCGCGCATGTCCGCCGACTGCGCCGCCGGCCCTTCAATCCAACCACATACCGAGTAATTGTCACCGGTCAGGCGACGATATTCGCGGATAGCATCTAAACGGTCAATCAACAACGGTGTGGTAAACGGATCGGGATTGCGCAGCGTGCTAAGATCAGTCGTATCACCCAGCGGCAAATGGCTTACGTACGGACCGAGCGGGCGATAACTGATTTCTCCGCCGTAACCCTGGGTTTCACCGTAGCTGCCGGAAATAACGCTCAGTTGGTCGATGCCAAATTTTTCGGCACAAAAAATCTGTGATTTAACCATGACTTTGTGATTGCGGGTAAATTCAATGTATTCAGCACCAATTTGTTCAGCGGCTAGCCGCATCAGAATCGGGGTGCGCGGCACTATATCATACGGTTGTCCTTTTAACATCGCCTCATATCTTTGTTTAGGTGTCATTTTAAACCTCCGACTAGTTCCCGTTCGATTTGTTCAAGTGATTTGCCTTTGGTTTCTGGAACGTATTTGTAGGCGATATAGAAATACAGCAATCCGAAAATTGAGCACATATAAAACACGCCGGAGTAAGCGATATATGTGGATAGTTGCAAAAACACAATAGCAAAAATTGACGAAACCATTGAATTGGCAAACAATGCTGCACTCATACCGACGCTACGGATTTTATTGGGGAGTAATTCGGAGAGCATCAGCCAGATTACGCCGCTAGGTCCGAAACTGTAGGAGATAAGAAAGGCGGTTAGGCAAACAATCATAGCGATGCCGCGATTTGTCGATGGCGCCATAGTCAAAAATACGGTGGCGGCGGCCGCTAAGGTAACAAAAACACCGGCAGTGCCGATACAGAGGATTTTTTTTCGTCCAAAGCTGTCGATAATAAACATTACCAACAGCGGAATAACAATAATTACGCTGGTTAAGATGGTGCTGCCAAGCATCGCTGCTTCATTTGAACCAAGCCCGGCTTCTTTCAAAATAATGCCGCTATATTGCAGAATGGAATTAATGCCGGTTAGTTGAATAAGAATTGCATTTGAAAAAACCAGGAACAACGCCCAGGTGTAGCGTTTATCAAATAAGGCGCGCCAATTGCTTTCGCCTTTAGTCATTTCAAGATTGGACTCGATATCCAGCACTTCGGATTGTGCCAACGCGGGCGGATTTATTCTGCGCAGAATGTTCAGTGCGCGGACCTTCTTGCCTTTCGCTACCAACCAGCGCGGCGATTCCGGCAGTCCAAAACAAAGCAATAATAATAACAAACACGGGAGACCGCTCGAGAGGAACATTCCCCGCCAGTTTTCTGAAGCGGTAAAATGCAATCCGACAAGATTGGCAAAAAAGATGCCGCAAGCCAGGAGTAATTGAAATGCCAAAATGCCGCGACCGCGGTAGTTGCTCGGCAAGACCTCGGCCAGGTATAGCGGCACAACGATTGTGATAATGCCGACGCCGACACCTTGAACGAGGCGGCCGGCGATAATCTCGATATAGGTTTGCGCAAAACCGAGTAACGCCACGCCGACGAGAAAGATTATATTGGCAGCCACGATCATTTTTTTTCGGCCGATGAAATCAGCCAATGGCCCGGCAATAAGAATTGTGAACGCTCCGCCAAAAAGCACTGCCGAGCCGAGAAAGCCCATCATTGTTTCGTTCATGGGAATGTGCTTGGGTAGAACAAGAAAAGCGGCAGAAATTATGCCAAGATCGTAACCGTACAATACGCCGGCGATCGCCGACGTAAAAATTATCATCCAGAGAAATCGTTTTTGGGTACCAGTCATAAAGGCCTCCAATAATTATTGTGGTTAATTGAGAGTGTAGTTATTTAGCAAAGTATGATTTCGCCTGCGCAATGCTTTTGCCAGGCCGCTTTAATTTCGCGGTTGATTGGTAGTGATTGAGTGGCGATGATTTCCAGTTTAGGTTCGACAGGCAGGTCATATTTGACAATATTTATCGTTTTTCCAACCACATCAATTTTTACGCAACCAGAGTCGATTAGCAGAAAGCCTTTAATTCGTAGCGCGAGCGGAGTGATTTCTGCGAGAAAATTGTGCAGTTGTTCACGGGAAAGGTTGTTTTGGGTAATCAAAGTGTGAGTAAACGGACGAAAAGCCGGATGTTCGTTGACGGATAATTTAGGATGCAGGTAACGGATTTCTTCGAATTCGGCTAAGTTGAGTGAACCAAACGAGCTATGGACGATCTTGGCTGTAGCGTTCAGCTGGACGATTGCTGCGTCAATTTGTGCTAAAAGTTCGCCGCTAATTAAATCAATTTTGTTTACCAACACCATATCGGCAGCACAAATTTGAGTTTCTACAGAATTAAACATATCCAGCTGGTCGAGAAAATATTTGCCGTCGACAACGCATAGTACCGTAATTGTGTCAATGCAGTCATTCTTATCGATAAAACTGGAAATTTTATGAAATCCGGCCGGATCAGCCAGGCCGCTGCTTTCGATGAATAGGTAATCAAGCGGCAAATCCAGAAAAACATCTAACGCCGCAACAAAATTGCTTTTCAAACATGCGCAAAAAATTGACCCGCCGGAAAGCTCGTGTAACTCCAAACCGTCTCTGGCAATTAGTGAGCCGTCAATACCGGCGCGTCCAAATTCGTTGACAATAACGCCGATTTTATGTGTTGCTGCAATCTGTGTCAGTAAGTTTTGTAAAAACGTCGTCTTGCCGCTACCGAGAAAACCGGTTAGCAGAAATATCTTTTTTTTCAAAAAATCTATGCCAATGCCGCGTTCGCAACGTCAACTGCGGTCGATGCATCGGCAGCATATAGTGCACCGACACTGTTGGCGAATTGTTCGGTAACCGGCGCACCGCCAACCATTACGACCAAGTTATCGTATAATTTTTCGGTTTTCAAAGCAGCAATAACGTCTTTTGTTACAATCATTGTAGTAGTTAACATGGCCGACAGCCCCAGGATTTTCGGGCGATGTTCTTTTACGGCAGCGACGATGGCATCGGTTGCGACATCGATGCCGAGATTGATAATTTCATAACCGTTGCTCTTCAACATCATACCTACCAGTTTTAGACCGACGTCGTGTAAGTCCCCCTGAACGGTTGCGAGCAAAGCTATACCGCGTTGATTTACATCGCCGCTACCCAAAAGCGGTGCCAATACTTCCATGCCCATGTTCATTGCTTTTGCGGCAATTAAAACTTCGGGGACGAACAATTCACCTTCTTTGAACAACACCCCGACTTCTTGCATTCCGGCAAGCAGTCCGTCATCTAAAATCATTTTTGCCGGAATACCTTCGGCGACCGCTTTTTCAGTAAGTTCTTTGGTTTTTTTGGTCAGGCCATCCAACATTGCTTCGGCAATTTGTTTTAGGGTTGAGCTCATTTGTCCTCCTGATAAAGTTCAGTTTTATGGCACGAATTTGAGATTAATTTGCCTGACAGCAAGTTTGCAGAGATGCTATTGCTTGGTTGGCATAGTTAATAAGTGTCGGGTCAGTATTGTCATTTTTTAGCGACAGATATTTTTGATAGTCGGCAATTGCCAAGTTGAGTTCACCGGTTTGTTCGTAAACGCCGGCTCGGAAAAAATAGGCATTTCCGTAGTTAGGATCGCGCTTAATGGTTTCGCTAAAATCAGCTATCGCCTGTGTGGTCAAAGCTGCCGCATCAGTTGAAGCAACGGCCTTGCCGGCATAGGCACGGCCACGATAAAAATATGAGTCAGTAAGATTGTAGTCGCGTTTTATGCTATAATTCATATCGCTGATGGCGGCGTCAAACTGACTGTGCCAAACTTCACTTCGCCCGCGAAACCAATAGGCCTTGGCATTGGTAGGAATTAGTGCAATCGCGCTGTCATAATCGCCGCGGTTGATATCGTCATTATACGATTCGTTAAAGTCCGGAATCCAGGCCTGACTGACAGAAGACGTGCTTAAAATCAGCAAAGCCGTTAAGAGAAGTAACAATTTTTTCATCAGAAACCATCCTTACCAAACGATTATATAAAAAACAACAAGCGTATTGACATATTACAGAAATTTTACGAAGATTATAGCATGTGGAAACGGCAATGCACAATTAGAATATTTTGGAGGAACTTGTGGCAAATAGGACGATTGAGATGACGGACGGATTGTATGAATTTTTGGTAAAACACTCGACGAATGAAACCGAGGTTCAATTGGCGTTACGCGAGGAGACGGCGAAACATCCGCGGTCAAACTTTCAAATAGCGCCGGAACAGGGGCAATTTATGGCATTGCTCGCAAAACTGGTTAATGCTAAAAAAGCACTGGAAGTTGGTGTGTTCACCGGCTATAGTGCATTGTGCGTGGCGCAGGCAATGCCGGCAGACGGCAAACTTATTGCTTGTGATATTGATGTAGAAACCGGCGCTATTGCCAGAAGACACTGGCAGCTCGCCGGGGTGTCGGATAAAATCGAACTGATAATTGCGCCGGCTGAGCAAACGCTTGCGGCTTTGGCGGAACTTGAACCGGGCAGCTTCGATTTTGTGTTCGTTGATGCCAATAAATTAGCTAATGAGTTGTATTATGAACATGCGCTGGTATTGTTGCGTGCCGGTGGATTGGTAGCAGTAGATAATGTGTTTTGCGGTGGCCGGGTGGTTGAACCGACCGAGAAAATTGCGCGTACGACCGCTGCATTTTGTGCTAAAGTCAATGCAGACGAGCGGGTGGATTCGGCAATAGTGCCGATTGCCGATGGGTTATTGTTGGCACGGAAACGTTGATTTTAAGGTAAAATGATTGTACAAAATGCTATACAGAGTTTTGTTTTTCCCCAGAAGTATGATAGAATGTGGCAAAACGAAGGAGAGTTTTTATGAAAAAATTGTTTATTATTGTTTTGGTAACATTGTTATTAATTTCAACTAGCACGGTGTTCGCCCGGGTAAGTGACGATATTGATCCTTACAACACTAGTTTAACTGCGGAGCTGAGTTTTTGGGTGCCGAATATGCACGGTAGTGAGGAATTTAGTTTTGCGAACTTGCCCAAGACAACGTTGAATTATGGTTCTGATCTTGGCGCGCAAGCTAATTTTGCTCCGAGCGTGCTCGTGAATTATCAGTTTTATAATTCCGGATTGACGTTTACTTATGACCGCTTGAATTTTGGCGGGGGAATGACGACGACAAAGGCTATTGCTGCAATTCCTATGGGAACACAAGTTAATATTTCCGGTAATTCCAATATTTTTGGGTTGGCTTATGATTTTGGCAGCAAACATATTTGGGGCAGCGTGGGTTTTAAATATTTTGACGCAACCAACACCGTCAGCGGCGGCGGGGTTACTGCCAATAATTTGATGGCCTATGCCGGTCAACCGGTGGAAAACTTTTTCCCGTTCATCGGTATCGGTGCCGAAATTCCGGTAGTGCCGGGACATGTCGATCTTTATGGACAAATCAATTATTCGACACCGATTATAGCGAACTATTATGATGCGCGCATTGGCTTACGGGTAAATGTTTTTGAAGGGCTGAATGTTGATGCCGGTTATCGCACTATGGGCTGGGGCTCTGATATCGTTACAACAATAGCGAGTGCGGCTCTGCTTACCGTTGATAATGGTTCGGTGAATTACAACGGTGTGTACTATGGTCTGAGCTATTATTTTTATTAAAACAACTGAGTTGAATTTAGTTTAGGTCGTATTGTTGTGTTATTTATAGTTAAGTGTTTGGCGCGTAATCGCATGAATGCTTAACTATTTTTTTTGGAGGCAGGATGATTAGATTTTTGGTGGTACTGATTTTAGTTTTGGCGGCAACGACGCGTTTGGTTGGTGCCGCCAGTCTGCAACAGATTAACCGCACAGCTTTTTTCGCCGTTGACGGACGCGAAGTATATGGTATTGCCGTTGGTGAGACTTACAAAAAAAATGCGGCGCCGGATATTAACGAATACACTGTGCAGCCGGTATACAGTGTTAGTGAGCAAAACGGTGATCTGATTATTACTGTTGAGAGAGCGCCAAATTTTGCCGTCGTACAGCCGTGGTGGCAAAATGATTATTTGGGCAAATTAATAACCAGTGTATCGAGGGAGGGTCTCGGCGATCACGTGATTTTCACGCTAAAACTTGGTGCTGATTGTAAGTACGAGGTGTTGCCTATAAAACGCCGCTACAGTTATCCCGACGACAAAACTGTTATGTTGCAGACTTTTGTAGCGGTGCGCGCAACCAATAAGGACAATCCGAAAAAACTGGTGGCGCTTGATCCCGGACATGGGGGGACCGAAGACCGCGGTACAACCGGTAACAATATTTACGAAAAAGATGCCAATTTAGACATCGCGCTGATGACCAGAGATTATTTGCGCAAAAGCAAAATTGGTGTATATATGACCCGCGAGACCGACGTTGATTTGGATCTTGGCCCGCGGGGCGAAGCGGCAAATTTATTGGGTGCGGATGTGTTTGTATCAATTCACAACAATGCTTTTGATACCAAAGCGTTTACTGACAAGGCGGCGAAAATGTATAAAGGTACTACCGTACTGTATAATTCACTGGCGCTATTACCGGCAAAAGACCTGGCGATAGCTATGAACGACAATTTAGTTGATGCGTTGCGCACGCATGAGTATCCGGTACAGGATCGTCCGGGTCTTAGTGTGTTGAATTCTACCTGGATGCCGGCAGTACTCGCCGAAATTTCAATGTTTCCTAATAATGGTGATGCCAAAATGATTAGCGACCGGGTCAATCGCCAGAAAGCCGCCGAAGCCATTGCCAACACGATTGCCAGTTATCTGGATAAGCCGAGGTTGCAAACCTTTTTGCCGACAGGTGGCAAACTTGCGAATGATTGTGATAGTTCACCTAGCAACGCCGCCAATCATAATCTCGCGGTATATGACGGTGAATGGATTTATTATGTTGAAGCGGCCGGGGATACTTATGGCGGTAGCGACAGCAGGATTTATCGCGTCCGGCCGGACGGCGGCGGTCAAGTGAAAGGTGAAACTTTTATTGAGCCGTTCTGTAACGACAGTGCAGCAGGCTTGTGTTTATATGACGGATATATCTACTACGAAAATTGGAGTGATGGTCAAAAAATTTACCGAATGAAGACTGATACGACAAAAAAACAGTTAGTTGCCGACGTCCCGGCGCGCTGGCTGCAAATCAGCGGCGGGTGGTTGGTATATGCCAAATCGGAGCTGAAGACCGGTTTAAAGCAGGACAACAATTTGTTTAAGCGCAATCTGCGTAGCGGTATTGAAAGCCAGATTGCTGACGGTGGCGTGGAAAACGTCTGTGTGGATAATGGCTATGCTTATTACCTTAATTGGAGCGACGGCTATCGGATTTATCGCGTGGCGCTTGTCGGCGGGTTGCCGGAACGGCTAAGTGAAAACAGTGCGGCGTTTTTCGTGGTTAATAACGGCCGGGTGTATTTTGCAAACTATGATGACGAGAATAAAATCTACATGCTGGACGCAAACATAGGCACAATCAGTAAAATCAGCAATGAGGGCAGCGGTTATCTCAGCGTTGACGGCGAGCATTTGTATTATACGAAAATTGGTATCGCCGGTTTGTGGAAAATGAAACTAGACGGAACCGAAAACCGGCAAGTTACCAGTATTTTTGGCGGACCGATAACGCAAGTGGGTGACTTATTGTATTATCGGTCGTTGTTTATAAAAAAATGATTGCAGACTAACGGCCTAAACGTGTAAAATTGGCCTAGATTACGAAAAAATTAAAAGGAGAACGACCTATGACCGAAACAAAAGTTAGAGTGACTGATACGATCGCCAATCCGGCGCCTCTTGGATTGCTAGGTTTTGGTATGACGACCATTCTGTTGAATATTCACAATGCCGGTTGGGCGCCGCTGAACGTGGCAATAATTAGTATCGGCATTTTTTATGGCGGTATTGCTCAAATAATTGCCGGAATTATGGAATACAAAAAAGGCAATACCTTTGGCGCAACGGCATTTACTTCGTATGGAGCCTTTTGGATATCGCTAGTCGGTATTTGGTGGCTGCCTAAAGCCGGGTTTAATGCTGCATCGGCAGATACTGTCGGCTGGTTTCTGACGTTGTGGGGAATTTTTTCGCTGTTCATGTTTTTTTGCACCTTGCGGCAAACCAAAGCTAATCAAGTAGTTTTCGGTAGTTTGGTACTGCTGTTCGCTTTGCTGGCTATCGGTGAATTTACGGAAAAAACAGCGGTCACGCATTTGGCTGGATATGTGGGAATCTTCTGCGGCGCCTCGGCAATGTATACGGCGATGGCACAAATAGTAAACGAAACTTATGGTAAAAAGGTCATGCCTTTATAAGGATGAACAGGGGGGCAAAATGTATTCTGATGATTTTTTGCGTGCCATTCCAAAAACCGATTTGCATTGTCATTTAGATGGTTCGCTGCGGTTGAAATCGCTTATTGAAATGGCAAAAGAGCGCAAAGTAGAATTACCTTCCTACACTGAAGAAGGGATGAACGCGTTGGTCTATAAACCGGAGTATGTTTCTTTGGTAGAATACTTGAAGGGGTTTATGTATACCGGCGCGGTAATGCGTGATGAAGAAGCTTTAGAACGCGTGGCATACGAGCTGGCTTGGGATTGTTTTAACGAAGGGGTACGCTATTTGGAATCGCGATTCGCGCCGCAACTGCACATGGGTTATGGCATGACCTTTGAACAGATTGTTGCTGCGGTTGATCGTGGCTTCAGAACGGCACAAACAGAAATTAACCGCACTGTTCCTGAATATGATCCGGAGTTTGAGTATGGCATAATCATTTGTGCCATGCGTTGTTGGAACGAATATTATTCCCCGTATTATAAAGGCGTTGTCGATGCGTTGCCTTATGCTACGGTTGCCGAACGCTCTCAACTGGCAAGTCTTGAAGTTGCGCGGGCGACGGCAAAAATGCGGAGCGAGACGAATTGTCAGATCGTTGGCTTTGATTTAGCGGGTGCGGAAGATGGCTATCCGGCAGACAAACACGCTGCGGCTTTTGCCGAAGTACACAAGTCGTTTATCAGTCGCACCGTTCACGCCGGTGAAGCTTATGGCGCCGAATCAATATACCGGGCTTTGGAAAAACTGAATGCCGAGCGAGTCGGGCACGGGACAAATTTGTTTGATTTGAATAAAATCTATGGTTATGAGACGGATGCCGACAAAAACGGATTTATTGAGCGGTTAGCAAATTATATTGCTGATCGTCGGATTACCTTGGAGGTGTGCCTGACCAGCAATATGCAAACTTTACCGGAAATCAAAGATATCAGGAATCATCCGGTGAAAAAAATGTTGGAACGGAATATGTCGGTAACTTTTTGTACCGATAATCGTTTGGTGTCACACAATAATATTTGTACTGAATTGCGCTTGGCGGTCGATAGTTTTGATTTCACGCCAAAAAAATTGCTGGATAATATTATTTGTGGATTCAAGCGGTCGTTTTTCTATCGTCCGTATCAGGAAAAACGAAAATATGTCCGCAAAGCGATTAATATGTTTGAACGTACTGCCAAAGAATATGGCGTAGAATTGTAGAAAATTGATTTATGAGCATTGTTCTTTTTTGACGGCCTCGCTTTTCGCGGGGTCGTTTGGTATTTATATATGCTTCGGTATTTTTACAGACAATACCGATATAATTTTTTTGTTCGCTGGAATATTGTTGAGATCGGCAAGCGGCTGATAGCGGTCAAGCAGACGCTCGCGCATAGCGCGTGGTATCCATATCTGAGTGTCAAAGTGGGATTTTCGGCGAGAACTGCGCAGCGGTTTATGAACCTAGCCAGGGAATATCCGCCAGCGCTGGCGGATTTGAACTCTACTAAACAAAGTCAAGGCCGCCGAAACCGACAAATTTCTTGATTATGCAGGATTATTATGTTTTATGGCGAATAACTACCTTATAATTTGTGAATGAAACATACTAAATCGACCCGCCATACAATACCGGTAATGAAAAATGGGTATATAACGACAGCGTCAATTCGCCAATGATCAAGGAGTGGCTGGGTACGATTGTCGATAAAGAAGATTTGACACGGCACGATAAGTGGCTGTGTATGATGATGCCGCGGTTGAAACTGCTGCGCGAATTGCTGGCAGATGATGGCGTGATTTTTGTCAGCATCGATGATAACGAAATGTATAATTTGAAGATGTTAATGGACGAAATATTTGGTGAAAAGAATTTTATCAGTTGCATCATAGTGCAGTTGAATCCTCGTGGACGTACACTTGATCGTTTTCTTGCAAAAACGCATGAGTATGTTTTGCTGTATGCTAAAGACACTGATTTTGATGGTTCTATTAATCTACTTGATAAAGAAGGAAAGGCGCTAAAAGAATATAGCAAAATTGATGAAATCGGTTTGCACCGTGAGTTAGAGTTGAGAAATCGTAATCCTGTATTTAATCGCGAAAATCGTGCTAATCTTTTTTATCCGATATTTGTTGACCCGAACACTAATAAGGTTTCTTTGGAACTATCAGGACAATATTCAGTTGAGGTGTACCCTCGCAATTTGGAAAAATTAGATGGTTGTTGGACTTGGGGTCGAGATAAAGTTCAAAATAACTATGGATTATTGATTGGTCGTCAGACCGTAAATGGAAATTGGCGGATATTTAGAAAAGATTATTTGAATAAAGAAGATGGTTCTGTAGCCGTTACAAAAGCCAAAGCTTTATGGATGGAAAAGGAAATTAACAACGAAAACGGCAAAGAAATGAATAGAGAAATATTTTGGGAAACTTTATTTGATTTTCCAAAATCTGTGGATTTAATAAAGAAATGTGTTAAATTGGGTACCGACACGGATTCTATAGTTCTCGACTCCTTCGCCGGGTCCGGAACAACGGCGCACGCGGTGTTGGATTTAAATAAAGAAGACGGCGGTGAACGCAAATTTATTTTGATCGAGTGCGAAGATTACGCCGATACTATTACCTCCGAGCGGGTGCGGCGGGTAATTAACGGAGTGCCAACGGCGCTTGGGCGATCTCGCGGGTAATGTAACGCTGGACACCGGGAACGGCGAGTCGAACAGCCAAACAGTTGCGGTGCAATACCGCGAACGATTCAAAAAATTCAGCGGCAAGATATATTTGCCACGGTTTGCAGTATTTAACGGTGTCGCCGGTTGGCGCGAGCTGAAACATACGGACATTGCCGGTAAAATCAACTGGCTGGATGCTGATTTAAAGGCGTTCGACTCGCTGGTTCTGACTGAAGCCGGTAAATCGCAGACATTTGCGGTGGGGTTATCAGATGATGTCAATGAAATTGTAGAAGTCCACGCGCAAAAGTCGGAATACTATCAGGCCGCCGCAGTTGATTTGTTGTTAATTGCCAAAAATATTCAGGATATTGTACCGAATCCCTGGCTGGCTTGGGAATTGTCGAAGAAAGCCGTGGATAATTTGGGCAAACGCTATAAGCAGCCGTTGATCGCCGCCAACATCGTCTTTGTCATTGAAGAACTGGCGAAGCTGTTGCAAGCCGAAGAAAACCGGCTGGCGGAAGCGGTATTCAGAAAAATGATCAGTGACGATATGATCAGGCTGTTTTTGGCGGAAGGTATTGGCTACTGTGTTCCTGATAAAACTTTCGCCAAAACCGGCGCGAGACGATTGACGCGCGGCGACGGTAGCCAGCTTGAACGCAGCCTGTTTGAATACGTGCCGCAAGACGGATTGAATGATCTGGAAATACCGGTAGCGTTATATCTGGATGAGCACGATAAATTGCTGTGGTGGTTCCGGAATCTCGCCCGCCGTGAATATTCTGTGCGCGGCTGGCAGCGTAACGCCATTTATCCGGATTTTGTATTCGCGCAAACCGACCCGGCGCGGGTTGAGGATTATGAAAAAGTCTATGTAGTTGAAACCAAAGGCGTGCATCTGAAAAACGAAGATACTGATTACAAACAAGCGATATTCAGGTTATGTAATGAGTTGGTTCAGAGCGATGAAGTCCACATCGATGAATTCGCCGGACAGTTTTCCGACAAGAAACCGGTATTTGAAGTGGTGTTCGGCGACGAGTGGAAACGGAAGCTGAATGGAGCGCTGAGTTGAAATTATGTATCGAAAGGATAAAGAGTAATATTGTGCAAAACTGGCAAGCAGGTCCGACGGTTCTTGACCATTGGCCGGATCAATCTGATTATATTATTTTTATTGACGAAAGCGGTGGACGAACGCTGAAAAACGTAAGAAAAGCAATAGCGATGAATACGCAGCCGGGTATTGGCGAACGGCACTTGGCGGTAGCCGGAATTATTATTGAGCGCAATAATTTTCCAGAAGTTTCGGACGCAGTTATGTCAATAAAGAATAAATATTGGGATAATGGTATTGGATTTTATAAGAAGCAACGTTGCGAAAAACGGGTATGTTTCCATTCGGAAGAAGTTAGAAAGCGGATTGCACCATTTGACTTGCCTAATGAAACTTTCGATAGTTTCACAGAGGATCTTTCGGTGATGATGACAAATCTTCCGTACAATATTATTGCCGCTGGTATCGACAAATATGAGCTTTTGAAGAAATATGGTGATAAGTCTTATGACGCCTATAATCTATGCTCAACATTCATTCTTGAGCGATTTTGTAAATACTATCTGGCTAAAAACAAAAAGCGCGGTTCGATAGTTTTCGAAGCGCGCGGTGGTAAAGAAGATCGCAATATTCTCAGATATTTGGTTGAGGAGTTGAGTAATGGGGCCATTGGCACAGCAAATCGGCAGGAGTCCAGTTTTATTGACGGAGTATATTTCAATCCAAAACGTTGCCAAAAAAGCGATGAAATGAAATCATACTTCGCTCTGGAAATAGCCGATTTGGCGGTTTATCCGATAATGAAGTACGCACGCAGTGGTAACAAGGACAGAAGTTTTATTGCTATTGAGGAGAAATTTCACGGCTGGCCAAACTACAGCAATAAGGGATTGAAAATCTTCCCATAAAAGCAGAAAAACCACCGTCCAGTAAACTGGAGGTGGGCGACCCGCTAACGGATCCAGGATTATATCCTGCAACGTAATTATATTATGTAGTGCTCGTATTGTCAATTTATTTGTGACTGATTCATTGAATTGGCTATTTGAGTTCTCTGGGTTTGTTGTCTAATTTTTCTAAAAATGCTGTCAGATAGCAATCTATAGCATACTGATACGAAGCTAATCTGTTAACGCTGACAGCGTCCTCACGCCCCAAAAATGTATAGGCAAGCAATCGTATCTCTTCTATGCGATTTATCAAATGCGCTACTTCGTATGCCCAATTTGCGACATTGTCGTCAAGTAATGATAGGTTATCTGGAGTTAACCAATTTAGATGAACTGAAGTTTTATTCTCTGATATCAAATTTTTGCCAGCAAGCGATATCGCTCGAATTGAGCTTAGTTCTAGACCAGCCTTTTCAACGATTAACTTAAGTGCGCGAGTCTTTTGTTTCTTGACCTTGTTATTTTTATACCAGTCGATAATGAATGATGAAAATAGTCCGAGTAAAAAACCTGTTATGATTGGGATTAATCCTGTTATGACTGGCATTAATGATGATAACATTTCGAACCATCCTTGAGAATAGTAACTATTCGCTGTTATTTTACCATTATTTTCGATTAAATGAACATATTTAAACGCCGTCCGGACGAAATTAGTCGTTCGGACGGCGAGTATTTATGAGCAAACATTGTTGTTGTAAGTTATTTCGCTTGCAGTGATGTAATTGATTGGCTTGTTCTTTTTGAACAATCCGCTTTTTTTGCAGGAAAATTGTGAACAATGGCGAATTGTAATATTTAGAAAAACGAAGGTGCACGAGCAATTGCTTGCGAGGAAGTTTATGAATTTCGAAAAAATTCGCGCCGCGTTGCCCCATTGGTTGGTATGCTACGTAATTATCGGAATAATGTTGAAAAGCGCATTGGTAACAATGATAACTTTTACGCCGGTAGTTGATTGGGAAGCAATTCAAAAAACTGGGGAGCTTTTGTTGCAATATTGGCAGTTTTATTTTGCGTTCTCGTTGGTGCTGGTGTCGTTTGCATATTTACTTAGAAATTGGCGTCGTCCGTTATTCTTATTGTTGTTGTATTTGTTAATTTCCATCGTGCTATTGATGGACGCGATTTATTTTCGCGGTTTCAAGACTATGCCCTCGGTTCACTCATTAGGGCAGACTGCCGGCGCCGAGAGCTTATTTGATGTAACAATCTCCTTGCTGCGTGCCGTAGATATTTTTTTTGTATTGGATTTTCCAATTATTTTGACATTGGTTTTTCGGCGGCGGAGCAATTTGCGGCGATTTCGTTTTAGTTGGAAATCGTTTTTGCTGGCGCAGCTAATCGTTATTGTGTTGCTAACATCGCAATTTATAGCGGTAAAATATGAGTTGTATGGAAAATATCACTTTATCATTTTCCCTTGGGACAATAATGTAACCGCACGTAATATTTCCCCGGGCGGTTTTCACTTATATAGTTTATATACCTATTGGCGCGATAGCCAACCGATGATTTTAAGTGAATTGGAAAAAAATGATATCTACAAGTGGCTGGAAGAAAATGCGGAAATTTTACCCAAGAATAATCGCTGGGCAACCTATCGCGGGAAAAACTTGATATTGATCCAGTTTGAGTCATTGGAAAATTTTGTCATTAATCAGGAATTTGACGGTCAGGAAATAACTCCTAATCTGAACCGGATGGCGGCCCATGGCTATTATTTTAACAATTTCTATGAACAGGTGAACGAAGGCAATAGCAGCGATGCCGAGTTTATGGCAAATTCTTCGGTTTACCCGCTCCGACAGGGCAGTACTTTCTTCCGGTTCCCTAATAACGACTATAATACGTTACCTAATCTTTTGAAACGCCATGGCTATTCGGCAACAGCTTTTCAAAGCGACGACGGCTCAATGTGGAATGTTCGTCCGGCGTTTGCGGCGATGGGTTTTGAGAAATTTATTACTGTATCGGAATATAATATGAACGAGTCCTTTGGCATGGGCTTTGCCGATGGACCGTATCTGCAGCAAACCGCAGAAAAACTGTCGAAATTTACCGAACCGTTTTATGCTTTCATAGTTACTATGTCCAGTCACGGACCGTTTGATATTCCGGAGAAGTATCGCGAATTAAAATTACCGCCATCGCTGGAGAAATCCAAGATGGGCGATTACCTGCAGAGTATAAATTATTCGGACCGGATGCTGGGAAATTTTCTTAATGCGCTACAGAGGTATGATTTGCTGGATAATTCAATAATAGCGGTTTATGGTGATCACGAAGGCGTACATCGCTACTACGAAGACGGTATTGCCAACGTTCAGCCAGAGCGTGACTGGTGGAAAAATAACGGTAAGCGGGTTCCGTTTATTATTTATCAGGAAGCTAAAGTCGGTGAGCGGATAACAATAACCGGCGGCGAGATCGACGTTATGCCAACATTGGCATATTTATTGGGCATTCCGGCGGAAGAGTACGCTCATTCGACCGTTGGCCGGAATCTGTTGAACACCAAAGAAGATTTTGCGGTGCTTGCCAACCGCCAAGTGGTAGGTGGTAATATTACCGAGCAATTAAAACAACGGGTGCTTAAAGGGCTTGAAGTAGCAGATACGGCAATTAAGAGCAATTATTTTTTAAATTTCTTAAGATGAATTAGAGGAGCGAATTATGGAAAAAATTTTTAAATTGATTGAAGAAAACAAAGCAGCAATGATCGCATCGATTCAAGAATCGATGCACTTTGAGAGTGTCAAAGCTGACCCGCAACCAGGCGCGCCATTTGGGGTTGAGAATCGTAAAGCGTTGGATCACGCTTTGACCTTGGCTGCAAGTTTTGGCTTCCAAACTAAGAATTTGGACGGTTATTGCGGCTACGCGGAATATGGCGATGGTGCAGAATATGTTGCGGTACTTGGGCATCTGGATATTGTGGCGCTGGGCGAAGGGTGGAGCGTGCCGCCGCTTGAAGGACGGATTGTCGATAATCAGATTATCGGAAGGGGTTGTACTGACAATAAGGGGCCGATAATTGCCGCTTTATACGCTTTGAAAGCAATTAAAGATGCCGACGTTCAGTTAAAGCGCCGCGTGCGGATAATCTTTGGTTGTAATGAAGAAAGCGGTATGAAAGACATGGAGTACTACGTGGCGCATGAACCGGCACCGGCATTTGGCTTTACACCGGATGGCGGGTTTCCGGTTGTTTATGGTGAAAAAGGCGGAATTCATCCTTTTTTCTCTATGGAAATTGTTGATAAAGGCAATGGTAGTTATATTGAGAGTATTTTTGGCGGCGATACAATGAATATCGTGCCGACTGCGGCCACGGCAATTGTTGTTACTGAAGATACATCAGGTTTTGCCAAAGCTGCTAGTGCTTTTCCCGGAATCATAGCTGAAGTTAAGCCAGGGAAAGTAGTTTTGACTGCCTCGGGAACGGCTGCGCACGGGTCGACGCCGGAAAAGGGCGACAATGCGATTACTAAGCTTATGGAATTTTTGGCAAAGCAGGAGTTAACCGGTTCAATTGCGGAATTTGTTAGAATTATAAATAGAATTATCGGTCGGGAAGTGAACGGACAGTTGCTTGGTATCGGGTATGAAGATATACCGTCCGGTAAATTGACGCTTAATTTGGCGCGAATTCGCTGCGAAAACGATGTTATCTCCATTGGCTGTGACGTGCGCATTCCCGTAACCTTTAAACCGGAGCAGGCCGCAGATGATTGTGCTCTGACTGCGGCAAATAACGGATTGCAACTGGAAATCGGAAAATTTACCCATCCGTTATATTTTCCGAAGGACAGTTATTTGGTAACGACGCTTAATGCGATTTTCTGCAAACATTTTGGAAAGGAGTTAGAACCAATCACGATGGGTGGTGGCACATATGCAAAAAAGTTGCCGAACACCGTAGCGTTTGGCATGGGAATTCCCGGTGGCAAATCCGGGCGCGAACATAATGCCGATGAAAATTATTATTTGGATGAATTGATGTTCGGTACCAGCGTTATCGCTGAAGCGATGTGTACGTTGGCTAGATGAATAGAAACTTTAAAATCGTAGTGTTCTGTTGGCTGGCGATGGGGGTGCTCTCACTGTGTGCGAATATGCTCGGCCCGTTGTTGCCGGACGTTATCAAGGATTTTTCTTTGACACTTGGTGCCGCTGGATTGCTACCGTTTGCTTACTTCTTGGCATACGCTTTTATGTCTGCGCCGGCGGGGATGTTAAATGAACGCTTTGGCGCGCGTCGGACAATGTTTGTGGCTTTCGCTACGGCTTGTGCCGCTTCGACGCTGTTTGCGCTTGCGCCAGCGTTTATAACTGCTTTAGTGATGCAGTTTGTTTTTGGAATTTGCATGGCTGCTATTGAAGTTTCGGTATTTCCGCTGATGCGGGTTGCCGGTGGCAGTGAAAATTTTGCGTTCTATTCGGTTATCATGGGGTTGTTGTTTAGCGCGGTGTCTGCGGCAAACCCTTTGCTTTACTCTTATATCAATCGCGAGCTTGCCAATAATGTTTCCGGGAATCATCTGATTAGAACGGTTGACTGGTTGACGACCGGGACGTTCCCCTGGGTTTCGATGTATTGGGTGTTGGCGCTGGCGTTTGCGGCTGGTGTGGTGTTGTTGCTGAGCATTAAATTGCCACGCCAGCCAGAAGCTGGGCGGGTGAATAACCGGTCAATTTTAGTCACATTATGGTATTTGCTAAAAAACAAAACTGTTATTGCCTTTTTCTTTGGCACGTTCTTTTATGTCGGAGTTGAGCAGAGCTGTGTTTCCTGGATGTCAAAATTTTTGCAACTTTATCACGGATTGGATCCGCAGACCGAAGGCGCTCAGGCCTTGTCGTTGTTTTGGGCGGGTGGTTGTCTGGGGTGTCTTCTGGGGATGATATTGATGAAGCTTTTTGATGCCCAAAAGGTTTTATTTGGATATATTTTTGCAGCATTTTTGTCGTTTAGCCTGGCGTTATTCGGTTCAAAAGAAGTCGCAGTTTACGCTTTTCCCGCAATGGGGATTTGCATTTCTGTGATGTGGTCGATAACTTTTTCGCTTGCGCTTAATTCGGTGCGTGAGCATCAGGAAGCGTTTTCGGGAATTCTCTGCGCCGGTGTTTGCGGCGGAGCATTTGTACCGTTTTTGGTTGGTAAAATCGCCGATTACGCTGGATTGCGAATCGGGTTGTGTTTGGTATTTTTGTGTTTAATGTATTTAGCATTATTGTGTATATGCGCTCGTCCGTTGGTGAAAAACAAGACGGCGTTCGACAAATTATGAAAAAAAGCCGCTTCGATCGAAGCAGCTTTTTTATTTATTCAATTAAGTGTTGTTTACGTTCGAGATATTCTTCAGTGTTAATAACACCTTCAGCATAGCGGCGGCTGAGAATTTCCAATGCCGTTTCAAAAGTCGCGGCTTGTTTGATTGCAACTTTTCCACAGGTGTACTTATTCATCAACCGGTAAATCCAGATTGCTGCAATAATTACTATTGCCAAGAGCGCTAACCCGAATAATATTGCAAACCCCGCGTGTACCATGTGCATAATATCTCCTCCCTGATTCATGATCATATTTCTTTCCATTACTTGCCGGCCACCACCCATCATGCCATTTCCACCATCTTCCATCATTCTGCAACCTTTTTCCATAATGTTGTTTGGCATAGATTCCACGACTCGTGTTGCACCGTTTTGCATTGTCAGTAACATATAGCACCTCCAAAATCATTTCCCTAAATTCATTATAGCGTATTGCTGTGTCAAAAATGTGTCCGACAAGGGAAAAAAATGTGAATTATTGGAAATTGATATTTTGTTCAATCTTGCAGGTGTAACATCCAGTAAATTCTATTGAGTCTGAGCCTGCCATAAATCGCGATAGGCGCCAGGTTGTGCTAATAAATCATTATGATTGCCGGATTGTACGACCATACCATCGTCCAATACATAGATTTTGTCGTAATCTTTAATCGTTGCCAGACGATGTGCGATGGCGATTATCGTCCGATTACCGGACAATTCGTCAATTGCAGCGGTGATTTCGCTTTCGGTTTCGGCGTCCAGCGCTGCTGTAGCTTCATCGAACAACAAGATTGGCGGATCATTGATCAGTGTTCGTGCGATAGCTATACGCTGACGTTGTCCGCCCGATAAACCGGTTCCGTTTTCACCCAAAACAGTATCGAATTTGTCCGGAAGTTTTTCGACAAAGCCTTGAACACCGGCTAACCGGCAAGCCTGAAGTAATTCTTCTTCATTGGCATCAGGTTTTGCCATAAGAACATTTTCGCGGATAGTACCGCGAAATAACTGGGTCTCTTGAGTAACCAGGCCAACTGCGCGGCGCAATTCGGTGAGATCGAAATCTTCCAGGTCATAATTTCCGATGGTAATGCGCCCGTTTCTCGGAATGTAAGATTTTTGCAGGAGTTTTGCCACAGTACTTTTTCCTGAACCGCTACGGCCAACGATCGCGGTTTTTTTGTTTTCCTCAAAAAGGAGATTAATTGATTTGAGAATTGGCCGGTCTGCATAAGAGAAATTTACCCCGTGGAGCTCCAGTGCGCCACAAATGCGCAGCTCGCTAAACTGACCGCGCGATTCTGATTTCTCGTTCATAATATCTCCGACACGTTCGACCGCGATTCGTGCCCGCTGCAGTGCCTGCCACATGTTAGACAATCGCATAATTGGTTCTATGACCAGTCCGGAAAACATCTGGAAGGCAATTAGTTCGCCAAGCGACAAAGAACCGTTCAACACCATGTTGACGCCCAACCATAACAAAGAGATTGTGAATATTTGCTGGATGAACTGGCCGATGCCGCCGGCGATACCGCGCAGATTGGCCACATTGAAGGCTGCGCGCGAAACTTGACTCATTCGTTCGTCATATTTTTCTACAAAAGTTTTTATCGCATTAGCGGCTTTTATTGATTGCATACCGTTGACGCTTTGCACAAGAAAAGACTGATTTTCTGTTTCAACCAGAAAAGATCGCTGTTGCAAACGGTAATAAATTGGCGTAAGTGTAGCACTTAAAATCGCAAAACAGAGCGCTGCGCCAAGTGCCAAAATAGTTAACAGGCCGCTATATTTGACCATTATCGCAATATAGACAAACACAAACAGTAAGTCCAATATTAGCGTTATCATAGAACCGGATAAAAACTGGCGAATTTGATTGATTTCATTTAAACGAGCCAAAGTTTCCCCGGTCTTGCGTTTTTCGAAATAGCTAAGCGGCAATGAAAGCAGTCGCTCAAAAAGTTTTGCACCCAATACCGAATCAATGACACCTGAAGCGTACGAAAACGCCAGCGTTCTAAACAAGCCGAATAAATATGAAAACGAAATGGCACATATGCCGGCGAAAAGCAGCGTATTGAGGGTGTCACGGGTTCTGTGAACCAGAACGTCATCAACGACTTTTTGCGTAATTATCGGAATGATCAGACCGATTAATTGAATCAGCAGAGTTAGTAGCAGCACCATTCGAATAGTCTTACCGTGTTTTTTTAGTTCGCTCCAAAACCATTTATAACCGAATTTCTGCGGCTCGGCAATGGAAAGCGGGGTTTGTTTTAATAATAATGCCCGGCCAGCGAAAATTTTTGTCAGCTCGGAAACTGGTATTAGTTGAGGAGCGGGGTTGCTCGAGCGGGTTACTTTAGCCCGGTCATTCTCGATATACGCAATCAGGCAAAAGCTGCCGTCAATTAACTCAAGGATACAAGGCATGGGCAAGGTGGACAGGTTTTTCGGACAGATAAGTCCGGTAGAAAATCCATTGGCGTTGGCAAGACGTGCCAGATCATCGCAGCTAGATGCAGTAGGTTTAGCCAATTGGCGCTTTAGTGCAGAATATTCAATCGGCTTGCCGAGTATTTGCATGGCGACGGCTAAACTATAAATTCCGCTGTCATAATTCCATTCCATAATAACCTATCGCTCTCTGAAAGCTTCGCCTGTGTATTTTTGAAAGGGTTCGAGGAAAAAATCAATTATTCGTTTTTTACGCAGTAAGATTTCGCCGGTCAAATCCATACCGGCTGTGAGCCGGGCCTTTTTATCGTTAATCATTACATAATCACGTTCCAGCTTCAAGACTGCACGAAAAGCGTATTCTTTTTGACCATTGCCAGTATCGTGTTCGATGGCATCGGGACTGACTGATTCCACCGTAGCATTAATCAGACCAAACTTTTGGAAATTGAAGGTATCCATCTTGATTTGAGCCCGCTGACCGATTTTGACAAATCCGACATCTTTGTTGGCAACCCAGCATTCGGCGGCCAGCGTATCGTTTGCCGGGACTATTGTCATAATTGCCTGTGCTTGTGTGAGTACACCACCGATAGTGCGTATGGATATTTGTGAAACATAGCCGTCTATTGGCGAGAGAATTGTTGCCTGGGAGTTTTTGCGTTCAATTTTTTCCAGTTCGGCTTGGCTTTGATCCAAAGTATGCTCGTTCTCGACGAGTTTGGTGTTCAGCTCATCGAGCAGCGATTCCCGCACGTTTGCCCGTGATGCTTCGGATTGGGTAACAGATGCGTGAGCTTTGGCAACCAGCGCTGTTTGCGATGCAAAGTTCTCCTGAAGTTCAATTTTTTTATTTTTGTAGTCGTATAATTGGAACAAGGATAAACCGTCTTGTTTATTACTGGTGTTTGCGCGGTCTTCGATGAAGGTAGAGTTTTTCAACAATTCGCGATACTTGTTTTCCGTAGCTATTTCGGCCGTCAATCCAGCTTGCGCGGCCGCTATATCAGCATCGGACAATCTTAGTTTAGAGCGGATGGCATCTTTTTTATTTTCGAATAGTATATTTTGGGCTCTAATATTTGAAACATCTTGAGCCGGATATTTCTCTTTGGTGGCATGGAAGTTTCCGCCAGTAATTAACGCCCGCAAATAATCTATTTGCATGCGATAGTAATCGGCATCGGCACGTAACCGTTTCAGGTCGGCGTGATTAATTGTCGCATCCAGTTCAACCAACAATTGGCCTTTTTTTACGAATTGTCCTTCATTTACGGCGATCTTCTTGATAACACCGCCATCCTCAGATTGGATCGTTTTAACGTAGCCCTTAGGAATGATTTTACCCGGAGCAACGGCTACTTCGTCAACGTAGCCGACAATTGACCAAATAATGCCGAAAGTTAACAACAGTACGATGGTCCAAAGTGCCAGCCGTGCGAACGGGCGGGGCGGATTATGGATGAATTCGACAGCAGACGGCAAAAATTCACGTTCGCGCCGTTTGTCGGTGTCGGACAAAAAATCGCTGAATATTTTTCTGAAAATGCTCATAATATAGCTCCGTTCGACTGTTCTTTATTGGTTGCATTTAAAAGCATACTGTAGATACCTTTGTTTTCCAGCAGCTGTTCATGGGTGCCTTGCTCGGATATTTTGCCATCATCCAAAACAATTATCCGGTCACAATCTTTTACTGAACTCAGGCGATGGGTGATGATGATGGCGGTTCTATTTGCGCAAATAGCGTGGAATTTTTTCTCAAATAATTTCTCGCTTATGGAATCGAGTGCACTGGTTGCTTCGTCAAAAATTATTATTTTCCCGTTTTGCAACAATGCGCGGGCGATAGCCAGTCGTTGGCGTTGGCCGCCGGAAAGGTTTGAACCTTGCTCGCCGAGTTCGCTGGCATATTTTTGCGGCAATTGGCGCAAAAATTCATCTGCACCGGATGTTTCGGCAGCTCTTACAATTTCGTCTAACGGCCTGCTGCCGGATAATGCAATGTTTTCCATCGCGGTTCCTTGAAAAATATAATTATCTTGTAAAACGGCTGTAGCATGTGAACGTAAAACCGCCGGGGTAATATCATCAATGTTTTGGCCGCCGACTGTTATCGAACCGCTGTCTGGTTGGTAAATACCTTGTATCAATTTCGCCAGGGTACTTTTGCCGGAACCGCTTTTACCGATTATCGCTACGCGCTCGCCGTCTTCAATGCGCAGATTAAAGTTCTCCAGAACCTTACTATCGGGTGTATAACCGAAACAAACATTGGTGAATTCAATTGTTCCACCACTCAAGCGGGTTGTCGCTTTGCCTTGTCGTTCGGAAGGTTCATTGAGAATATCACCGATTCGCTCTGCAGCAATAGCGGCTTGCTGGAACTGTGGCCAAAGGGCAAATAAATTTGCAATCGGATTGCCAGCGGATTGGGCCAGCATCTGTACTGCAACCAGTTGTCCGACGCTGATGTCGCCGTTAATTACCAGCAGGGCGCCGGTCCACAAAATCGCCATACCGCCCAATTTTTGCGAAAAGTTTGCGGTGTTGGATAACAAAACCGAAGATATTCCCATTTCGTATCCGGTTGAACCGACGCCGGCAATGAGTTTTTCCCAGCCGCGGGCGAATAATTTTTCACCAGCAAACGACTTGATTACCCGCATCCCGGTTATTGTTTCAACCGCGAAAGCGTTCATATCCGCTTCTGCGCCCCAGTTTCTTTCCAGTTTGCGGCGCAATAACGGAATTGATCGCAAAGTTATGATACCCTGAATCGGGAAAAATATTAAAGTCACCAGTGTAAGTAATGGCGACATATGATAAATAAGAATCAAAAAAATAATTGCAAATATGGTATCAATTAAAGAATTAAGTGCTGGCCCGGTCAAAAATTCACGCACACCGGATAAAGAGTTCATTCGCAGGACGGTGTCGCCGACTCGGCGTTTTTCCAAATAGGTAAAAGGCAGACTTAACAGTTTTCGATAAATTTTGGCGCCCAAGAGCAAATCGGCTTTTGCCGCGGTGTGAGAATACAGATATTGGCGAACGTAGCTTAAGATGCTTTGGCAGCTGACCGCAATTAACAGGATGACAACGATAACTACTAAAGTCGAATAGCCGCGATTGGGCATAACTTTGTCAATTACGACTTGCATGGATAGCGGCAAGAAAACAGAAATCAGTTGCAAAAATATCGAGGCGGTAATGATTTCGAAAAAACGCCAGCGGTATTTTTTGACAGGGCGTAGAAAAAAACCGAGATTAAACATCCGGATTATTTCTTTGGGGCCAAATTTGCGCGTAAACCGATAGAAAACTCCGGTGAATTTTCGCTCAAGAACTGCCAACTCAACCGAATATGGTTTATCCATTACCGGATCAAAAACCTGTAATAAATTATCGGCATAACCGGTAACAATTAAACTTTCACCGCTACTGAAACTTAACATTACCGGTAACTGTTTCAGTTGTTTGCGCAGACTGACTTTAGACGGCTTGATTTTCAAGCCGGCGATTTTGGCAACGGCGCGAGCGTCGTAGCGTTGTTTGTTCAACTCAGCAATAGCATTGCTCTGTTGTTTGTTTAGTTCGATGCCGGTCAAAGTTGCAAAGAGCAGCATGCCGGCGATAAAGTTTCCACTATTCATAATTTCTCCGGTTTACATGTTATTAACGCTGATTATAACATTGAAGTAGATACAAACAAAAGTCACTGATTATATAATCAGTGACTTTTGATGAATTATCGCGAAATTTTTACCATTTGAACCATTTTTTAATGGCTTTCCAAGCTACTTTAGCAACTGCTTGAATAAGATTCAATCCGTCGACAATCGCGATTTTCAACAACGAATCTTTTTTGGCAAGAACTGCGCTTGAAACATCAGCGGTCATTTCTAAGAGTTCGCTGGTAACGTCTACTCCGATTTTCGCTCCGCTGACAACCATATCTGCAGCCACGGCGCTAACAATGTTATTGCCCAGAGTGGTCAGTGCTGTTTTGTCAACTGAGATGCCGATTGCACCGGCTGCCAACGTTACATCGGCCAAAGTTTTTTGATAATTTGCTGTAAGGTTGCTTTGCATATCATTAACCAAATCACCAAACTCTGTTTTTATAGCGGTGTATACCTGGTTTGCTAATGTTGTGATATCGGTTTTTGGATTGCTTATTGCATTATCCAAAATTTTGTTTATCGATGCAGACAAATCACTGGTTTCTTTCCAAACGTCAGCTACTGCTTGATTTGTTACTTTGGTCAAGTCGGCATCAGCGTTATTCAGAAGTTTGAGGTAAATGGCTTTAGTAGCGTCATTCATGCCGGCACTGGAAGTTGTTTCGAACGCTGCAAATTGTGTGTGAATATCTTTACCGACAGTAGCACCGGCTGCTTGTAAATCAGTTTTCAATGCTTCGGCTATTTCGGTCACTCCTTCACGAAGCTCCACGATTGCGTCGGCGATAACACCAGTGCCTCTTACGTCGTTAACTAATTTGTTCCAGGCATCCTTGACGTTGTCCGAAATTACCGGTGTTACGATAAAGGTCGAATTTGTTGTTGACATGATTGTTGTCCTCCTCAAAATTTTTGTCATTTTGTTTTGCCGTTTGTTACTATGGCCTAATTATATAACTCAACCCTGACAAAACCCTGACAAAAGGCTGACATGATGCTGACAAAAAACCGATTTTATAATATTATAGGAAGAGTATATAAATTATTAACAAACAAGTGCAAAAAATTTTTAAAATGGAGAAAAAAATAATTATGCAGCACAAACAAACAGCCGAAGAAATTATTGCCGCTATCGGTGGGAAAGAAAATGTGTTATCGGCCGCACATTGTATAACGCGGTTACGACTGGCGCTCAAAGATGATTGCAAAATCAATAAGAAAGCCCTAGAAGAAATTGCGTTGGTCAAAGGTTCGTTTAGCACCGCTGGGCAATTTCAAATTATTCTTGGTTTGGGTGTGGTCGAGAAAGTGTTCAAAGAATTTATTGCTATCGCCGGCGAACAAATTGCCGGTAATAAAGACGCAGTAAAAGAGGCAGGAGCAAAAAACCTGCACCCGGTGCAGAACCTGATTAAGATATTGTCAGATGTCTTCATCCCGATTATTCCGGCGATTATAACTGCCGGTTTGTTGATGGGTATCAACAATTTGCTGACTGCTAAAGGAATGTTTATACCGAATCAGACAGTTATTGAAGCTTATCCGAGTTTTGCTGATTTGGCGGCAATGATCAACACTTTTGCCAATACAGCGTTCGTGTTTTTGCCGATTCTGATCAGTTGGAGCGCTGCCAAGCGGTTTGGCGCCAATCAGGTGCTGGGTATTGTACTTGGTGCGCTACTGGTACATCCGGATCTGCTTAATGGCTGGGCTTATGGTCAGGCCTCTATGACCGGAAAGATTCCTTATTGGAACATTTTCGGTCTGGAAATCCCCAAAGTCGGCTATCAGGGTTCTGTGCTTCCAAGTTTGTTCTCGGTCTATGCCATGAGCAAGGTAGAAAAATGGCTGAAAAAAATCACCCCGTCCTATATCGAACTCTTGGTTGTTCCGGTATTTACGATTGTTATTAGCGGCGTGCTGGCGTTTACAATCATCGGACCGCTTACCCGTGAGTTGGGCAATGGTATTGCCTGGGTAATGATTTGGATATTCACCAATGTCCCGGTGTTGGGCGCATTAATCTATGGCGCAGTTTTTGCACCGTTGGTTGTTACTGGCATGCACTATACTTTTTTAGCGATCAATATTCAATTATTGGCACAAACCGGAACAACTTTTTTGTGGCCGATTGAGGCTTTGTCTAACATCGCACAGGCCTCGGCTTGTGCGGCAATGTTCTTTGCTTCAAAAGAAGTCAAAACCAGGGAAGTTGCTTCAGCAGCGTCGATTTCAGCTTATTTCGGCGTAACCGAACCGGCGATGTTTGGAATTAACTTGCGCTATAGATCTCCGTTTGTTTGCGCTATGATCGGTTCGGCCTGTGCCGCGTTATTCATAACTCTTAATCACGCCCAGGCAACAGGTATCGGCGTTGGCGGCCTTCCGGCTGTTCTCTCAATTCAACCGGCGAAAATGGGCGTTTATCTGGTCGGAATGCTGATCGCGATAATTGTACCATTCGTATTGACGCTTATTGTGGCTAAACAACGCAAAGCATCAGCAGAGGTATAAAAAGATGATTGAGTGGTGGAAAAAATCCGTAGTGTATCAGATATATCCCAAGAGTTTTTGTGATACTACCGGCAATGGTCAAGGGGATTTGCCGGGAATAACAACAAAATTGGATTACATCAAATTGCTTGGCGTAGAAATAGTTTGGCTGACGCCGGTATATCATTCGCCGATGCGAGACAATGGTTATGATATTAGTGATTATTATTCGGTTAATCCGGATTTTGGCACTATGGAAGATTTAGAAATATTGCTTAACGAAGCGCACCGTCGCGGGTTGAAGATAATTATGGATATCGTTGTTAACCATACGTCTACTGAACATAAATGGTTTCAGGAAGCAAAAAAATCGCATAACAACAAGTTCCGCGATTATTATATCTGGCGCGACCAACCCAATAACTGGCAGTCGAAATTTGGCGGCAATGCCTGGGAGTATAATCCTGCGACTGATGACTATTATCTGCATTTGTTTGATGTGACGCAAGCCGATTTGAATTGGGAAAACCCTGAACTGCGTCGGGAAATTTACGCGATGATGAATTTTTGGGCGCAAAAAGGTATTGATGGTTTTCGCTTGGATGTAATTAATTTAATTTCCAAACAGCAGGATTTTTTGAACGATACCTTGGAAAACGCTATGGCCGATGGCAGAAAGTATTACACCGACGGGCCGAGAGTCCACGAATTTTTGCAGGAAATGAACGCTGCTGTTTTTTCACCTTATAATATGGTCACTGTCGGAGAGATGTCTTCGACAAGTATTGAGAATTGTGTTCGTTATACTAATCCGAACAATCACGAATTGAGTATGACGTTTAGTTTTCACCACTTGAAAGTTGATTATAAAGACGGTGACAAATGGACGAAAATGCCTTTTGATTTTTTGCGCTTAAAAAAAATAATTTCCGAATGGCAACTGGGGATGCAGCAAGGTGACGGCTGGAACGCGCTGTTTTGGTGCAATCACGACCAACCGCGTGTGGTGTCGCGCTTCGGGGATGACGGGAAATACCGTGTGCGGTCGGCGAAAATGCTGGCGACGGTGTTGCATTGTTTGCAAGGCACGCCTTATATTTACCAAGGTGAAGAAATTGGCATGACCAACGCTCATTATGACAAAATTGAACAATATCGAGACGTCGAATCAACGAATAACTTTCGGCTAAAAACCGAGACTGGGATGTCAGCCGAGGAAATGCTGGCGATCCTGCGCGACAAGTCGCGCGACAATTCGCGTACGCCAATGCAGTGGAACGCTTCTGCTAACGCAGGGTTCACTACCGGGATACCTTGGCTTGGCATTCCACAAAACTATAATGAGATTAATGCTGAGCTGGCTGTTGCTGACAACGAATCGGTTTTTCATTATTATCGCATGTTGTGTGAATTGCGGCGTAATAGCGAGACGATTTGTAGCGGTGAGTATCAGGATATAGCGTTGGATAGTCCGCAAGTGTTTGCGTATTTGCGAGTAGCTGAGCGAGAAACGCTTTTGGTTGTTGCTAACTTCTATGAACAAGCTATACTGTTTGAACCGAAGTTGAACAAAAATTATTACGGCGCAGAAATACTATTGGCAAATTATCATGACTGTGTAATTACTGATTTAGACAAAATTGAGTTACGGCCGTATGAAGCGATGGTGTTGAAGCTACTCGGCTAAAGTGTTGTTGATGGTACTGAATTGAGTAATTCGTTAAGATGTGCTATATTATGTATCGAGTTGAGGGTGGTTGATTGCAACTTGATGGGATGAACTATAAGTAGAGTACCACAGCTGAGCGCGATTCAACAATATTGTGTTAGGAGCATTATGATTAAAGGATTAGGGGCATTATTAGTAGTACTTGGGTTAGCCGCAATTATTTGGCCGGTAATGGCTGGAATAGCGAGTGTGTTATACATAAGCATGGCTTTGGTATTTGGCGGAGCGGTAGAGTTGATGCAGGCGTTTCGTAGTAACGGCGTTGGTAACAAGTCGATTTGGGCTATATTGGGAATTATAACTATTGTCTGTGGTTTTTCGTTGGGGTTACATCCTTTGATTGGTATCTCTTTTATAGTAGCCATTCTCGCCGGATATTTTATTGTTGACGGTATTTTCAGAGCAGTAGCGGCATTTTTCATAAACAGCGATCATCGGATATGGTATGCTTTTAATGGTATCATTTCACTTATTCTCGGTTATTTAGTGTTATCGTTGCTTGTCAGCAAACCACTTTCAGCGGACTGGGTATTAGGAACCTTTTTCGGAATCAATTTGATTTTTAAGGGATTTACGATAATTGCGTTTAATTCAAAAGATAATTCAAAAGTGTAATGTTGACGAATGGTGTGAAAAGTAACAGCGTGTGATAGAGTGAATAATCATCTAAGGTGGAGTCTGTCGTGGATTCCACTTTTTTTTGGAGAATTATGCATAACTCAGAAGTTTTTACATATGTCGCGTTGATGTTGGCGTCATTCATCGTCGGTATGTTAGGACGTGTGCTAAGAATACCGTATACGATAGCACTGGTAGTTTCCGGTTTGATTCTTGGTTCGTTGCAGTTGTTGCCGGGGGCGCATCTTAGTCCCGAACTGCTGTTTGCCGTATTCTTACCGCCGTTATTGTTTGAAGGTGGCATTAACATCAAAATCCAATATTTGAAGCATAAATGGCAACTGATTTTGGCTTTGGCTTTATGTGGTACAATTCTTTCGATGTGTGCAATTGGTTGGTCGATGAGTTTGCTGTGCGGCATGCCGATATTTGTTGCTCTATTGTTCGGTGCAATAATTTCTCCAACTGACCCGATTTCTGTGTTGGCAATTTTCCGTAAAAGCGGCATGAATGAACGGCTTACAATGGTGGTAGAAGCCGAAAGCTTGTTCAATGATGGTGTGGCAGTAGTGCTATTTATTGTTGTACAGCAGATAATAGTGCAAAACAGCTTTTCTTTATTTGACAGCACGCTGCTTTTTGGCAAAAATGTTTGTGGAGGAATTGCCGTCGGATTGATTATTGGATCACTTGTTGCGCTCTTGATGATGAAAACCAAAGATCATTTGCTTTGCACGACTTTGACAACAATCGCAGCTTATGGAACATATCTCTGCGCCGAGATGATTTCTGTATCAGGTGTCATCGCAGTGGTGGTGGCAAGCTTGGTTGTCGGGAATTACGGCATTTCCAAGCGCCTGTCAGCTGGTGCCTATACCGCGGTAATGGCGTTTTGGGAATACGCGGCGTTTGCCGTAAATTCATTAGTGTTTTTGTTGATTGGTATTGAGGTGGCAAAAGTTATTACTACTTCGTTTTGGCAACAACTTTTGTTTGGGGCAGTCGTTGTTTTATTTGGCAGAGCGGTCTCAGTTTACGCATTGTCGGGAATGTTTCGGCTGTTTGGCAAAGAAATTCTTCACAGCTGGCAACATATGTTGGTGTGGAGCGGGTTGCGCGGTGCGTTGTCCATGGCAATGGTAATGGGAGTTGCCATGGACTTTCCTTATCGTGATATTTTACTTTCTTATACATTTGCGGTAGTATTATTTTCGTTGATTGTTCAGGGGCTGACTGTTGCGCCGCTGATAAAATATCTTAAACTAGTCAAAGAAGATTCACGCTTGCCGCTAAAATAAGCTTGTTGACGAGGTTGTATGTTAAAAACAGAAAAAAGCTACTGGATTACTATTGCTGCGAGTATTGTAGTTGGCGGGGCTGCCGGTATCGCTATTTCGATATATCGCTATTTTGTCGAAAATGCCGCTATATTTATGGACGTGTTTTATCGAAATGCAGCCAAAACCTGGTGGTTGTTAATTGTATTGTTTTTGTTTTTGGCAGGTGCTGGATTGTTGTGTGGCTGGTTGGTGCGACATGAAAATTATATTTCCGGCAGCGGTGTACCGCAGACCCAGCAAGAGATTATTAATCCCTCCGAGCGAAATTGGCTAAAACTCATTGCGTATAAAATTTTTGGCGGAGTACTATGCTTGGGCGCCGGTTTATCATTGGGACGTGAAGGTCCGTCCGTGCAAATCGGATCACTAGTCGGTGCCAGTGTAAAAAAAATGTTCAAAACTGAAATTGATTTTAAGCTGTTATTTGGTTGCGGCGCCGGCGCCGGATTGGCGGCAGCGCTGAATGCGCCTTTGGCCGGAGCGATGTTTGCTATTGAGGAATTGTACAAAAAATTGTCACCGTTAACGTTGGTATGTGTCTTGTTGGCGTCGATAACTTCTACAATGGTTACAGAAAAACTGTTTGGCATCGCGCCGTTGATAAAAATTGCCGAGTTTCCCGTTCCCAAAGTCACAGAGTACGGAATTATTATTTTGATCGGCGTTCTTGCCGGCGTGCTGGGAGCGTTTTTTTGTAAAAGCTATTTTTGGTTATATGATCGTTGCCAAAGTATCGACGGGAAACTCAAATTTGTCGGCATTTTCCTTATTGCCGGGATCTTTGGCTTAACTACTCCGCAACTGCTGGGCGTGCGTGAAGGCTGTTTTGCAACTTCGGCAATTCAAAATTCGCTGCTTTTATGGGTAGTGGTGTTGTTTTTGCTTAAATGGCTGTTTACCATGGTGAGTATGGTGTCAAATGCTCCGGGTGGAATATTTGTGCCGTTGTTAGGGTTGGGAATGTTGCTTGGGTTAATTGCCGCTAAAAGCTGTGCAGCGCTTGGCATTACAACTGATCTGAATATGATAATGGTTTTGGTTATGGGTGGTTACTTTACAGCGATAATACGCGCGCCACTTACAGCCGTTGCATTGACCGCTGAACTTACTAACTCGTTTGTATGTTTTTTGCCATTGGCCGTTGTGTGTGTTGCAGCGATGCTGACTGCTGACTTTTTGGGAACGCGGCCGATATACGAAGAATTGGTCGAACGGAGTCTGGCAAAGGAGAAAAAGGAAAGGTTGGAAAACTGCGATGTTTGACCGTATTTGCGGAATATTGGAAATTACTCGTTGGGTGCTAATTGTTGCGGCTTTTCAATTGGCATATTTTTTTGGGCACGATGCAATCAGCCGGTTTGAAATACTGACACCGTTGGTAATTATTTCGCTATCTGGTCTGACCGGCATTGAGAGCGTATTTTTTGGTGAAACTGCAAACAAAGTATCTGGTTACGGCAACGGCAATCGACGCTATCAAATACAAAGCGGTCTAAACAATCTTGCCGTCGCGTTGACTACAGTGATTGCCTGGGCGTGCCACTGGGGGATAAATGCCTATTTTGCGCTTATGACGGCAGTTTTGATATTCTATGGAATGTCCGGCATTAATCATGCCGCGTCGGCAATCATTGACGGTAACCGAAAATGGAAAAATATCGCCCGGCCGTTCATGACTGCGCTGCTTATTGTTGCCGTTTTAGCAGTGATGTTACCGGCGCTGGGGAAATAAGCTAATTGTTTTTCTGCGACTGGTTAGTGTGATACAATAGGCCATACAAGAAGAGGGTTGAGGGTAAATAGATGATTATTATTTTGAAACCGAATGCCGAGAAAAAATCGGTTGCTGAATTAAAAAAACAGTTACATCGTTTGGGTGTGGAAGTTAAACAAATTCATGGCGAGCATTGGAATTCGCTGCATTTGATCGGCGATACCAGCCGCATTGATATACAAACCTTAAGTGTGAATTCCAGCATTGAACGGGTAATGCGCATCCAATATCCGTACAAATTGGCGAGCCGGGCGTTTCATCAGGAAGATACAATCGTACAGGTTGGCGATTTCGCAGTCGGTGGCGGCCACAAGGCATTTATCGCCGGTCCGTGTTCGGTGGAAAGTGTTGAACAGATGATACTAACTGCGAATTTGGTGAAAAGTTTGGGCGCTACCATGTTTCGTGGCGGTGCTTATAAACCGCGTACTTCACCGTACAGCTTTCAAGGATTAGAGGAAGCCGGGTTGGCAATCTTGGCAGCGGCCAGAGAATCGAGCGGATTGCCGTTTGTAACTGAAGTGATGTGTGTCGAGACTTTTGATGTCGTTGAAAAATATGCCGATATGATTCAAATCGGCGCCCGCAATATGCAAAATTTTTCGTTGCTTAAACGTGCCGGAAAGAGTCGGAAGCCGATTCTATTGAAACGCGGTTTGTGCGCGACGCTGGAAGAGTTGTTGATGTCGGCGGAGTATATTATGGCCGGCGGAAATCATCAGGTCGTATTATGTGAGCGTGGTATTCGCACATTTGATACTTACACCCGCAACACACTGGATTTGAGCGTTATTCCGGCAGTTAAAGAACTCAGCCATTTACCAATTATCGTTGATCCGAGCCATGCCTGCGGCAAGTGGGAAATGGTGGCGCCATTATCCAAAGCAGCGATAGCTGTTGGTGCAGACGGACTGATAATTGAAGTGCACCACAGTCCCAAAGAAGCACTTTGCGATGGCGCACAATCACTCAAGCCGGAAAAATTCGGGTTGTTGGTAAATTCAGTGCGCAAAATTATGGAAGTTATATAGAATGTAGTTTTCAACTATAACGAAAAGCGGAACTGCGGGAGATTATGAGAACAGATAACATCATAATTATTGGAATGGGATTGATTGGTGGATCACTGGCGTTGGCACTGAAAAATTCAGGGTTCAAAGGGATTATCCGCGGCTATGATCGGGACAGCAAAAACGTTGATATGGCGCTTGCTAAAGGCGCGGTTGATATTGTTACATCAAGCTTGGATGAAGTGCTTGCCGACGAGGGCATTGTGTTTGTCGCGACACCGCTTGGCGCGTATAAGGAAATATTTGGAGCCGTTGGAAGGCTGACGGCTGGACGACAATTTTTGGTAAGCGATGTTGGCAGTGTTAAAGGTTATGCCGAAAAATTGGCAGCGGAATTTATGCCAGAAGTAACGTTTATCGGCGGGCATCCGATGGCTGGTTCGGAAAAAAATGGGTTTTGGGCGGCTACGCCGTATTTATTTGAAAATGCTTATTATTTCCTGACACCCACAGGAAAAGTAAACAGTAGTCATGTTGAAAAATTAAAACAGATAATAGCTGCCATTGGTGCAATACCGTTAACAATTTCAGCCGACGAACACGATAAAATTGTTGCGCGCATCAGTCATTTGCCGCACCTGGCGGCAGCGTTGGTTGCCAATGCGTTGGCGACTAGCGACAGTATTAATTTTGCGGCCTTTGCTGGTGGCGGATTTCGCGACACAACCCGCATCGCCGCCAGTAATCCTGACCTTTGGCGGGACATTTTGTTGCTGAATAAACAGGAAGTGCTGCCGGAATTGGCGCAGTTGGAGCATTACATTGGCGAGCTGCGCGAAATAATTGCGGCTGAAAATGGCGTTGCGTTACGTGCTTTTTTGGCAAAAGCCAAGTTTGTGCGCGAGGGTTTGCCAAAGCACAGCCGCGATTATTTACCAAGTTTGTTTAACATTTTTGTTTCGGTTAAAGACCAGCCGGGGATAATCGCCAAACTTACGCAAATAATTGGCGAAAACAAATTAAATATTTGCGAAATCGAAATTCTGCATGTCCGGGAAAACATTGACGGTGCAATTCGAATTGCTTTTGCAAGCGAAAGTGAACAGTGTTCTGCAAAGGAATTATTGAACGACCAGGGATTTAATGTGAGCAGCGACGGAGATGAGCAGCATGTTGACAGTTAAGCGGGCAACGGCTATTAACGGGGATATTACCGTTCCGGGCGATAAATCAATTTCCCACCGTGCAGTGATATTGGCAGCAATCAGCCACGGTAAGAGTGAGATTTCCGGTTTTTTGCAGGGTGAGGATTGCAAGAGTACTATCGCTTGTTTTCGAAAAATGGGAATAGTTATCAGTGACCACAGCGGCTTGATTGAAGTGGAAGGCAAGGGTCTATTTGGTTTGAGTCAACCGGCAACTGCGCTGGATGCCGGAAATTCCGGGACTACAATGCGGTTGTTGAGTGGCATCCTCGCCGGGCAACCATTTATCAGCCGGCTTGTTGGTGATGTTTCATTGCAACGGCGTCCGATGAACCGCGTGGCTGAGCCGCTGCGGTCGATGGGGGCGCAGATTGCGGGAATTGGTGAAAAATGTTTGGCGCCACTTACGATCAACGGCGGAAAGCTCAAAGCGATTGATTGGCGGTCGGCAATTGCCAGTGCACAGGTGAAATCGGCGATTTTGTTGGCCGGGTTGTATGCTGACGGCGCAACCAGTGTAACCGAGCCGGTGTTGTCACGTGATCACACTGAACGGATGCTACGGGCGTTTGGTGCCGATGTCCGGAGTGAGGGAACCAAGGCAACGGTTGTCACTGCAAAGCAATTAGTTGCCCAAAAATTGTTTGTTCCGGGAGACATCTCTTCGGCGGCATTTTTTTTGGCGGCCGCAGCATTGCTGCCAAACTCTGAATTAATTATTCGCAATGTCGGATTAAATCCGACGCGTACCGGAATAATTGATGTGTTGCAAAATATGGGCGCGAATATTGAACTTGATAATATATCAGAAAGTAATGCCGAAATCTATGGCGATATTATCGTGCGTGGCGGCAAGCTGCGGGGAACAGAAATCGGCATAGATGTTATGCCACGCTTGATTGATGAAGTTCCGGTTATCGCCGTTTTAGCAATGCTCGCCGAAGGAAAAACCACGATATCCGGTGCGCAGGAATTGCGCGTCAAGGAATCTGACCGGATAACTGCGATTGTAACGGAGTTTCGTAAAATGGGCGCGAATATTGAAGAATTATCCGACGGAATGGTAATTCAAGGCGGAAAAAAACTGCGTGGCGCAGTGATTGAAAGTTATCACGATCACCGGATTGCGATGGCGGCGGCAATTGCCGGATCATTTGCCGACGGGCAGACAATTATTGTCAATGACACTTGTATTGATATATCTTTTCCCGGATTTTCGAAAATGCTTGCAGCGGTTATTCGCTAGATCAAAATTAGGCTTAAGTGAATTATATTTGAGGGAGAAATTTGTTTATGAAACTGGGTTATCTTGGTCCGATTGGGTCATTTACTTATGAGGCGGCGGTTGCTTTTGGCGAACGTTTAGGCAGTGATGTGAAATTAGTAGCGTTATCGAGTTTTGCCGATATCATTGAAAGTGTAGAATCAGGCGCTATTGACGGCGGTATGCTGCCGGTTGAGAATTCTACTTACGGTGCAGTAGCAACGGCGATGGATTTATTGCTTGGTTTGCAAAAAACTACAGTTTGTGGCGAGTATGTTTTAAATATTGAGCATTGTTTATTGAGCAGCGGTAATTCCGCAGACGAAATCCGTTATGTCTATTCGCATGAACAAGCGTTGGAACAATGCCGCAATTTTTTTCATCGCGAACATCCGCGAATTGAGCTGGTAAGCTGTACCAGTACTTCGCAAGCCTGCAAATTGGCGCTTGCCGGTGGCGATTATCACGGTGCAGTAGCAAGTGTTAAAGCTGCTGATATGTATTCACTGAATGTTCTGGCGCGGAATATTCAGGACAATCCCTGCAATCAGACGAGATTTTTGTACATTGGCAAAGCGATGACCCGTCCGACCGGAAACGATAAAACTTCGATAGCTTTTGCTTTTTCTGAAGACCATGCTGGTTGTCTATATGAAGTATTTAAGATTTTTGCCGAGATGAACATTAATATGACAAGAGTTGAATCACGGCCGGCAAAGCAGATCATGGGCGAATATATTTTCTTCATTGATTTTATCGGGCATCAAGACCAACCAGAAATCCTGGCGGTGCTTTCGGCAATCCAGGCTCAGACGGCTTGGTTAAAAATATTTGGTTCATACGAAAAAGCTTGATAACGGGCGCTGATCAATAGTGAATGGAGAGATAAGATGTTGAGATATCTAACGGGCGGAGAATCGCACGGTCCGGCATTGACGGGAATAATCGAAGGCTTGCCGGCCGGATTGTATGTTGACATTGAGATAATTAATCGCGATCTTGCGCAACGCCAGATGGGTTATGGCCGCGGTGAACGGATGGCAATCGAGGCTGATCGCGTTAGAATTCTATCGGGGATGCGCGGCGGGGTGACGTTGGGCAGCCCGATAAGTTTTTTGATTGAGAATAACGACTATGAAAATTGGCAAGATTATATGAATCCGGTTGCAGAGAGTAAGAATGACAAACGCGTGACGGCGCCGCGCCCTGGCCACGCTGATTTGACGGGTGCGCTGAAGTATCGGTTTGATGATGCGCGTAATGTTTTGGAACGCGCCAGCGCCCGCGAGACTGCGACCCGCGTGGTAGTCGGCAGCATTTGCCGCCAGTTGCTTGAGCGGTTCGGCGTTCAGGTTTATTTTCACGTGGTTAACATTGGCGGCATAAAAGTACAAGTTGAGAACAAGGTTGAGCAAAACATGCTTGAAGTGTTAAAGTCGCCATTATTCATGCGCGACAAAGCAGCAGAGCAACGAGCGATTGAATTGATTGATGCTGCCAAAGCTGGTGGTGAATCGGTTGGCGGAATTTTTGAAATAGTAATAACCGGAGTACCTGCGGGGCTTGGGAGCTATGTACATTGGGATAGAAAGCTGGATGCCAAATTAGCGTTTGCCTTACAAAGCATTCAGGCAATAAAAGGTGTTGAATTTGGCTGTGGTTTTGAATGTGCCGATCTTCCGGGATCAGCGGTTCACGATGAAATATTTTATAGTGCAGCACGGGGATATTCTCGTAATACTAATAATGCCGGCGGCATAGAGGGCGGGATGAGCAACGGGGAATCGATAATAATTCGTTGCGCTATGAAACCGATACCAACACTGAAAAATCCGTTACGGTCAGTAGATATTATTGATCATAGCGCCATTGTTGCCAACAGTGAGCGTAGTGACATTTGCGCTGTTCCGGCTGCAGCTGTCGTTGGAGCTGCGGTTGCGGCGACAGTTGTTGCTGAGGAATTTTTGCGTGTCTTTGGCGGTGACAGCATAGAGGAGATGGAAGCGCGATGGAGAAAGTCACAGTTAATCTAGGAAAAAACAGCTATAACATTCATATTGGTCAAAAGACATTGGAAACCGTCGGCATTAATTTTGCTGGAGCAGATAAAGTATTTGTGTTGACAGATAATAATGTAAATCGGCTGCAGCATCAGTACATCGAAAAAGCATTGGCGGCGGTAGAATATAGAATTCATGAAATTAGTGCCGGTGAAACCGCAAAATCTTTCCATAGCGTTGCTGAAATAATTACAGCGATGACGCAATTTTGCATGACTCGAAAATCTTTGGTTATCGCTTTTGGCGGCGGCGTGATTGGTGATCTTGCCGGTTTTTGTGCATCGATTTATATGCGCGGTGTGCGCTACATTCAAGTTCCAACTACATTGCTCGCGCAAACGGACAGCAGTATTGGCGGAAAAACCGGAATAAACACTGAATATGGTAAAAATCTTGTCGGTAGTTTTTATCAACCGCAAGCCGTTTATATCGATATTGACTTGTTACACAGCCTGCCACGGCGGGAATACCGAGCCGGAGTGGGCGAAATAATCAAGTATGGTTTAATTGAAGCGTGGTTGCTGGGTTATATTGATAAGAATTATAAAAAAATCATGAATTGCGATTACGAAGTAATGACCTTTTTAATCAGGGAGTGTTGCCGGATAAAAGCCAGCGTGGTGAGCCAGGATGAGGCCGAGACCAATTTGCGGAAAGTCCTTAACGTTGGGCATACTTTCGGGCATGCACTGGAAGTCGCTACAAACTATCAATACTATTTGCATGGTGAAGCAGTGTTGCTGGGGATGTATTATGAAACACTGTTGGCGAAAAAATTAAAAGTAATCGACGCTGAATACGCGGATGAAATTTTTGCTGTTATCGGAAAAACCGGGATAGATGTCAGCTTAACACAGGTTAATTTGCGGACATTGCCGAAGCTGATGAGCGGTGACAAAAAAAACACCACCGGTAAGATCAGTTTTATTCTGCCGGTCGGTCACGATAGGTATCAGGAGCAACAGTTATCGCTTAGAATCGTCGAAGAATTTTGTAGTAATATCTAGTAGAATGGTGAGGAACTATGACAGAATTGGAAGAGTTGCGGCGCGAAATCAACGAATGTGACCGGGAAATCGTTCAAGTCATGATCAGGCGGTTGGCAGCGGTTCAAGCTGTCGGTGAATATAAGAAACTTAATAAACTTGGGGTTTACCAGCCGGAGCGTGAACAAGCAATTATTGAACGAATTGCTAATATGGTTGCCGATGGCAAGAAAACAGCCAAAATCGTTGAGTTGTATAATTTTATAATGAAGCAGAGCAGAAACATTCAGATGCAGCAGTGCATAAACGACAACATTGTTTTAACAGGCTTCATGGCCTGCGGAAAAACTACAGTCGGCAAAGAATTGTCAGAAATTACTGGCTACAGCTTTATTGATACCGACGGCGAAATTGAACGTTTGCAGCAAAAAAAAATTGAGGCTATTTTCATCGAGCAGGGGGAAGCTGCGTTCAGGAAATATGAACGCGCGGTTGTAAAACAATTGTCTGCACGGCGGCAGTGCATTATTGCTTGTGGCGGTGGCTTGGTTTTGGATGATAGTAATGTTTGTGTACTTCGTAATAACGGTAAATTAGTTTGGCTTAAACTTGGCTTGACTGAAGTTATGAGACGTTTGAAAATGTCTGGCGGGAGGCCATTGGCGGATGGGATTGAAGCAACTGAATTGGTGCAATTAAACAACTTGCGGCTTGAAAAATATAAAAAAGCCGCCGACATCACAATCGATGTCGACGGCAAAAGTGTTAGCGAAATATGTGCTGAAATATTGAAAAAATGTATGCGCTAAGTTGTAATTTATTCGTCGGCGCAAGCTTGATGGGCTTTTTTCAGGAACGGGATGGCAAAAATATAGAGAATTGCGATGAGTAACATCGCCGCCGCGCAATACATAAATAATTCGGCAAATTTTCCGGCGTATAATCCGACCGAGGCGGTTACATTAGCATCCATTCCCGACCAGGCAGTCAATAATCCGGATACATAGCCACCAGCGGCCATCGAGAAAAACATTGCGCCCATCATGAAACCGGTGATTTGTTTGGGTGACAGCTGGACGATTAGCGATAAACAGATCGGGCCGCTGAGTACATCGGAAATTGTAAAGACAAAGAATCCTAAAATCACCGGCCAAATTGATGCCATCGCTCCACCCATTGAACTTCGCGCAACCAAACCGAAGATCAAGAAACTGAGAGCCATCGCCAGTAACGCGATGAAAAATTTCACTGGCGTCCCGGGTTCTTTTTTTATTTTCCCGAGCAATGAATAAATCCAGGCCAAGGCCGGTGCCAAAAAAAGAATAAAACCGCTATTAAATAGTAAACTTGCCGCTCCGGAAGAAATTGATATTCCGAAAACTTGCATATCAACCACGCGGTCCATAAACAAAATAATTGAATCGCTGACTTGCTGATATAGTGAAAAATAACCGATTTGATACACGACGTATATCAAAATTGCCATTATACCCAGCCGGTCACGCCGGGACTTGTATTTTATCCAGTAGCCAATTATCGTGGCAATAACAACTACGCCGCTTAATAGCATAAAGTAATTGGTAATTTCTGAGAAGAGGAAGAAAAAAACTACAATTGGTAAGGAAACAACCAAAAGCAAGCCGATCCAAACTTTATTGGAGATACCCAATGATGTTCCGCCTAACGCCGGTTTGGCGTTGACGCGGTCAATTTTTTTGAAAGTACGCATGCCGCGCCAGAAGATTAACAAGCCAAAAAGCATTCCGATAGTTGCAAATGCAAATCCGATACCAAAGTTGTCGCTGCGCTGTGCAATTTCGGCAATTGATGCTGATAACAACGATCCGATATTGATGAATAAATAGAAAACTGTGTAAGCACGGTCTATCCGCGGGTCGCCGTCGGTAAAAAGTTCGCCGATAATTACCGATATCGAAGATTTCAGCAGACCGGTACCAAGGATTATTGTGGACAGTCCGAGAAAAAAACCATTTAAACCGCCCAAGTTGATTGCTAAAATCAGATTTCCCAGAAAAATTCCGAGACCGCCAATTAAAATCGCGTTAACCTGCCCTAAAAATTTGTCTGCCAACCAGCCGCCCAGTACTGGCGACATCCAGGTAAAAGAAATATAGGTTCCGACAATCAGGCCGGCGCGTTCATCGGGAATCCCCAAGCCTTTGGTTAGATAGAGGATGAGCATTGACATAATGCCATAGTAACTGAAACGTTCCCACATCTCGGTACCGGAGAGATAATACATGCTCCGTGGTAAAGAATTAGTGTCAGGAGATTTAACCATCTGCGCCTCCACAATCATTTATACTAAATTATATTCGTTGGATAGTATTATTACAAATAAAAAGCGATATAATCAATGGCGCGGTAGGCAAAATATCAATTGCGGTTTACTCACATATTGAATATTTCTTTAGAATCGTGGATAATATCAGACAAAGCAAAAAATCAGGCTTAATTTCGTTGTTAACTTGTCGTCGTGATTTTTTGCGTATACGATTTAACCTGCACGTATAGTAGTAAACGTAAAAAGTCAATAACTAGGAGGAGCTATGGCGAAACAAAAAACAACAGCAAAGGACGCGCAGGAACGCCCGTCGGTTGTGGCGCGGCAGTTTATTGAGGCAGCCCGGCAATCGGCGAAAGAGCGCGGCGACAGTTTTGTTGAGTTGGTATCGGGAGAAGTTCACAAAGCGCTTAATTGGAAAAGCCGCTTGCCGTTGGTTTGTGATGCAATGAAAAATTCTATGCGGCTGGGCGACCGAGTTATTCATACTACTCCGAGCGGTAAAAGTTCTACGATTACCATCCGTTACTATACCGATGAGCGAGTTGAAGTAAAGCCATCATTAGCAACTATTGCCGAAAATCAAACCAATTTTTCTGAAGAGTTTTCCCGTTTGGCGGAAACGAAAATCTGCAGAGAGCGCAGCCGAATTCTTCATACGGTTGTTTCGGTAACTTTTTGTTTCTTATCGGCAATGATTGGATTTGTTGTTGCCCGGGCTATTTTTTCAAGACGAGAAGATTAATGCCGGAAAAGAAAGCAGAGACGAAATATTCGCGCCGGTTTTTGTTATTTTCGGCAAGTTTTATTGTTTTTTTGTTGACCGCTAATATTGCCTCGGTAAAGATTTTCGATTTTTTCGGTGTATTTATGGATGCCGGAACGATTGTTTTTCCGCTTAGTTATATTTTTGGTGATGTGTTGACCGAGGTTTATGGTTTCCGGCGTAGCCGGATGATTATTTGGTTAGGATTTGCCGGGAATTTGTTTTTGGTGCTGACGCTAATGATTGCCGAAATATTGCCGCCGGCGCCGTTTTGGGACGGGCAGGCTGCCTATTCGCGTATATTGGGTTTCATGCCGCGGATTTTTGTGGCGTCATTATGCGCTTACCTGGTTGGTGAATTTTTGAATTCTTACGTATTATCAAAATTGAAAGTTTCTTGCAAAGGTCGTTTTTTATGGCTGCGAGTGGTGTTGTCAACGATTGTCGGACAACTGTTTGATTCGATAATTTTCGGAGTTATCGCTTTTGGCGGAACAATACCGCTGGTTGATCTGCAAATCTATGTATTGGTGCAATGGGGCTTCAAATCCGGTTATGAAATGCTAATTTCGCCGGTAACCGTCAGAGTGATTGCCTGGCTTAAAAAGAAGGAACAACTGGATACTTATGATTACGGCGTGCGTTACAACCCGTTTAAGATTTGGGAATAACTATAAAGCCGCAAAATTTCAAAGAAGAGATAGAAAAGATGCAAAAAGAAATCGGTAAAAATGCGTTTATATATCCGATGCCATTGGTGTTAGTTGGCACAAAAGATGATGACAAAGTAAATTTTATGGCAGTTGGCTGGGTGGCGCGGGTTAATAATCAACCACCGTTGTTTGCGATTGCTATAAACAATGGCCATCTGACTAACGAAACTATTCGTAAGACCGGAGAATTTAGCATTAACGGTGTAAGCGCTGCGCAAAAAGATGTTGCGGATTATTGTGGCATGAATTCCGGCCGAAAGATTGATAAAGGTGCTTTGTTTGAAACAGTGTATGGCGATTTGAAAAATGCGCCGCTGATTGCTGATGCACCGTACAGCTTGACTTGCAAGTTGACCCAGACGATCGATTTGCCGACCAATACCTTGTTCATTGGCGAAATCGTAAATGCTTATTGTAAAGAAGAATGCATGACTGACGGCAAACCGGATCTGGCGAAGATCGATCAGCTGATTTTTACAATGCCGGATTTGAAATACTATTCTTGCGGTGAAACGATTGGTAAAGCTTGGAGCGATGGCACTAAATACAAAAAATAAAAAAATCAGCCGACTGTGCAATTTGCATAGCGCGGCTGATTTTTTTTTTGTGGTTATTTCGTTTTTTCCAGATTGGTGTGTGGCGCTTGCCGGTATTTCAAATAAAAACTAAGCGATTTCGCGATCCGGTGGCCGGCGATGGCAGCCGAAACGAATGCCATTATTGGTACCAACCAGCCGGATTTCATCAACGGCGAATTTATTGCGCCGAGATAGCCGGTTGCGATGCCGTTGCCCACGCAAAACAGTGTTGCGAAGATTATTATTGGATCTGCCGGAATGGCAATCAATTTTTTGATCTTATCAGCTTGAATGTCAATTCTTTTGTGTATCAGCATTGATAGAATAAACACACCGACCATGCCGGTTATGTAACACAGTAGCGCGGTGTCGTGATATTTGCCGCCAATTACTGCGGGCAGAGTAAGAATCAGGAACATTACCGGTGTAAACGCCAGGCGCTTGACGGTGATAACGGCCGGACGCCATTTGTTAATAAGTGACAAACCGATATAGATGATCAGTGCGTATACAAACAACGGGAAATAAAGCAAAACATTGCCGCCGATGCCGAAAATGGTGTGTAACGAGATGTATTCACCATGTACTTTGTGTACCGCCAGAAAAACGATGAGTGCGATGATTAGCCATTTGGGATTAAACTGTTTTTTCATTGCATTAACCTTTCAAAATATTCCTTATTTAAAAATTAATTGCTATAATATTTTTTAAGAATTTTGCTTAAATCGTACTAAGGAGAAATGATAAAAATGATAAGAAACTGGGCTTTAAAAGCTGCCTTGGCAGTGGTGACTCTTGTTGTTTTAAGTTTGGCCCAAATACCGCAATGTGATGCGAAAAGTTGGAGTTTTGCTCTGATTAGTGACACGCATGATTGTGAGAAAGTAAATACTCCGACCGGAGTAACTCCGGCGTTGCTCCCGATTTTAGAATTTATTGTAAGTCAAAAACCGGATTTTGTAATTGAAACTGGCGATTTAATTACTGGTGTACTTACCAAGTCAACGTCGCCGGTGTATGAAAAATATTCAAAACAGTATTCCAATTACATGGCAACTGTAGCAATATTGGCTGAAACTAACATTCCATTATATGTTATCCGTGGTAATCATGATTACGGCCGAGATAATCGTGACACAAATTGTTATCATGCATATATGAGTATCATCGCAAATAAAATGCCGCAGACCGGGCCAGAGGCTGAGAAAGGTTTGACATATAGTTTTGTGCATAATGGAGCAAAATTTATATTAGCTGACCAGTTTGTTAACGGCAAAGATAGAATGCCGACGCTTAACATTGATTGGATAAAAACTGAAGTCAATAACGGAAAAAATGAAAAGTATGTGTTTGTATTTGGACACAGTCCGATGTATACGCCGAACGATATGGAGAGCAAGCATCACTGGAACATGTTTCAGCAGCAGAATTTGAGGGATGAATTATGGAAAACATTGGTTAATGCCGGTAATGTAGTGGCTTATATTTCAGGGCATAAACATTTATACTGTCGCGGAGTTGTGGAGGGTATACCTCAGCTGGTTATTGGCGATTTGGGAACGCTCGAATCATATAATCCAAAAGATGCAGATAAAAGAATTGCCGACTTATCTCCTCAAGAATCGGTCAACAGTGCCGATAATCATCCGGGCTGTATGATTATTACAATTAATGATAATAATACCATAACTGCTGCGGAATATTGGCTGTATGGTAACAACGTGCAGCTTCACGATGAGTTTAAGCTAAATTCTAATAATTAGCGGATTTGAACACTGCTTTTGTTACTAAATCAACCCGTGAATAATTTGGTACGCCGTTAACTACATGACACATCAGATAGCCAAATCCCGGTTCACCGATATCCCAGTCAATATTCGAGCAACCGGCAACTCCGGCAATAAATGACTGCACGTTGAATATTTGCTTGTGGTCGTAAGTGTGAATGTGACCGAAAAATGCTCCATCCGGCTGGGTTTGTTTTATTACAGCAATCATTTCGGCGCTGCCTTTACCTACGGAAAATTCCCAATTTTCCCATTTCGGCGGCATGTGCGTGGCAAAAAAAGTACTGCGCTGACGGTCAGTCAATTGCTCGCGCGCCCACTGCAAAGTCGGGTTGTCGATAACATAAGTGGCGCTGTCGGCAGAAACAATCTTCAACCCCAGTTCCGGAGAATCTAAAACATAATCAGCTGGCCCGACATAACGAATATAGTTGGCGTAAGCTGCCTTTCGTTTGGCCGGAGTTGAGACTTTATCTGCATAGGATTCAGGTGAGGGCATTTCCATGTTCAGCAGGTCGTGATTGCCGATTACCGGAAATACCGGCAAATTGGGAACTTGAGAATAGATTTCGTTTAAAAGTTGGACAAATTCAGCTTTCTCGCCAAAAACGGTAAAATCGCCGACCAGCAACACAAACAAAGCGCCGTCAGCTTGAGCAGCCTTGAGCAGGTTTGTAAACCGGGGATAAACATTATGCGGGTCGGCGGCAATCACAAATTTGAAATCTTCTGAATCCACACCTTTAGCAATTTTTTCCCAAAACAGAATTTGCGAATGTTCATATAACCGCGGCAGATAAGCGGCCGCTGATGCCGTTGAGGCAAACAGCAACAGCAAAGCCAAGAAACAAGCGATAATTTGCATTGCGTCCTCCCGCATTTATAAACAACTATAACCATAATCTTAATTCGACGCTAAACAAAAATCTCCTGCCGCAAACCAGCGAATTATTGTACAAATGAAAATGATTGCAATCAAATGCTGCGAGGAGTATATTTTAGGCATTGTATTAATTGGAAAGCTAGGACAGAATTGCTTAATGTGAGTTAAAGCAAGTGGAGTTAAAGTATGAAAACTGCAGTTATTGGTGCCGGCAGCTGGGGCACAACCATCGCCGATCTCATTGCCCGTAATGGTTTTCCGGTAAAATTGTGGGTGCGTCGTGCCGAGCAACTGGTGGCGATTAAGGCAGCGGGCGAAAATGAACGCTATTTGCCGGGGAAAACTCTGGCCCAATCAATTGAATATTCCGCTGATATCGTGGCTGTTGCGGCGGCTGCTGATGTTGTGTTTATCGCCGTACCCTCACATACACTGCGGGAAGTGCTGCGTCAGCTGGAAACCGCGATAAAACCCGCGGTGATTTTAGTTTCGGCAATTAAGGGAATCGATACCGATAGCCTGCAACGGATGTCCGAAGTAATCGCTGGTGTTTTTCCGCATAATCCGCTTGCGGTGTTGTCTGGCCCGAATATCGCCAAGGAAATCGCTGCGGGGTTGCCGGCGGCGGCGGTAGTTGCTGCAAAGAATTTAGCAGTTAGCGAACAAGTGCAGCAGCTTCTTGTGTCGGATAATTTTCGGGTATATACAGCTACCGATGTTATTGGCGTAGAATTGGGTGGCGCGTTAAAAAATGTAATGGCAATCGGCGCCGGAATTGTCAACGAACTGGCGCTGGGTGATAATCTGCGCGCAACTTTTATGACCCGCGGCTTGGCCGAGATGATTCGCATGGGCGTAGCATTGGGTGCTGAACAACAGACTTTTGCCGGTCTGTCTGGGCTGGGTGATTTGATAGTCACCTGCACGAGCGTTAATAGCCGGAATTTTAACGCCGGACGGATGTTGGCACAGGGCAAAAGTGTTGAAGAGATAAACAAGAAACTGCAAATGGTTGCCGAAGGGTTAAAAACTACGCTTGCGGCCAAGCGGTTGGCAGATAAATATGGTGTGGAAATGCCGATCGTGGAAGCTGCATATCAAGTTATTTACAAACAAGCCGTGACGTTGACAACTTTGCAGCAATTAATGGCGCGCGATAAAAAATCCGAAACAGAATAAATTTGTCGGTATAGAAGGAGAAGAGGATGAAAAAAACTCGTGATAAGGGAGTAGCTGAATTCACTGTAAAAGCAGTTGTTACAGGAATAGTGCTTGGGGTTATATTCGGCAGCGCCAACGCTTATCTTGGATTGCGCGTCGGTATGACTGTGTCGGCATCGATACCGGCTGCGGTAATGACGGTTGCACTGTTTAAATTAATGAAAGCCGAGAATCCGCTGCTCGAAGCGAATATTTCCCAGACAATCGCATCAGCCTCGACGGCACTCGCGACCGGGACGATTTTTACGATTCCGGCGTTGTTCATGTGGGGGGTAATTCCGCCGTATTGGCAAGTAGTTGCGTTGTGTTTTCTCGGCGGCGTGCTGGGAATATCGGCGATGATTCCGTTACGCCGGTTGCTGATTGTGGAATCGGCGGCTGAACTGCCTTACCCGGAAGGGACGGCCTGCGCTGAAGTGCTGCGGGCAACAACTTCGGGAATGAGCGGCGGCAAATGGATTTTCTATGGATTGGGATTGGGGGCGTTTATAAAAATTCTGCTGTCGGTGGTGTTTCTGTCACCGGCGGTTATTTCGCTGAATCTGAGCTTTCTGCCAAGAGCTCAACTGGCTTTGGAAATTGCGCCGGCGTTAATCGCGGTCGGCTATATTCTCGGCTATCGTTATTCAGGGATATTGCTGGCCGGTTCACTGTTGTCAGCAGTTGTTATTATTCCGCTGATTTATTATTTTGGTATGAATTTGACCGTTCCGTTATTACCATCTACTAAAGGATTAATCAGCACGATGAGTTCTGATGATATCTGGAGCAAGTATATCCGCTATATCGGCGCCGGAGCGGTAGCTTTTGCCGGTATTGTAACCGTGATAATCAGTATTCCGACGATGTATAACGCTTTTATGGCAGTCAGTCGCGGTATCGGCAAACACATTGGCGACCGCAACGCGGCACCGGTAACGATTGAGCGGACCGACCGCGACGTACCGCCGACATTTATTATTGCCGGTATTCTGTTCGTAGTTTGTGTGGCAGCGTTGGTGCCGGGAATATTCTCCGGTAATCTTCACTTCGGCGCGCGGTTGGTTTGTGCCGGCGGCGTGGCAATATTTGGCTTTTTGTTTGTTACAGTCGCAGCACGGATTGTCGGTTTGGTCGGCGTTTCCTCGCAGCCGACGTCCGGCATCGCCATTGCGACGATTATGGGTACGTCCGGTTTGTTTTTGCTGTTTGGCTGGACTGATGCATCGGCAAAAATTGCGGTATTAACTACCGGCACGATTGTGGCGATTGCGGCTTCAAAAGCCGGTGATATTTCCCAAGACTTAAAAACCGGATTTCTGGTCGGCGCCACTCCGGCAAAACAACAATTCGGCCAGCTGATTGGCGCGGCGTTTGCCTGCTGGTCGGTAGCTGCGACTGTTATGTTGCTCGGCAGTACCTATGCCTTTGGCAGCAAAGAATTGCCGGCGCCGCAGGCGACGTTGATGAAAACGATTGTCGAAGGGGTGCTGTCCGGTACGATGCCGTGGGATTTAATATTCATGGGCAGCGGTATTTCGGCAATGGTGATGCTCTGCGGAATTTCCGGATTGGCATTTGCGGTGGGCGTCTATCTGCCGATTTCACTCAATATGTCAATTTTTGTAGGCGGTTGTTTGCGTGTTCTTGTTAACCGCGGCCGAAAAAACAGCCCAAAATCAGCGCTTAGTGAAGATGCTGATCCCGGGGTGCTTGCGGCATCCGGGCTAGTTGCCGGCGAAGGGCTGGCCGGAGTGCTGATCGCCGGATTAGTAGCGCTGGGATTTGTGCCGAAATCTATGGATCCACGCTTTAGCGGGTTGATCGGCGATTTTGTATCTCTTATTATCGCCGCGGTAACTTGCTGGTTTATTTACCGGGCAACGCGAAAGAAAGTGTAACAGCGTCAAGTCTGGTGGAATAAGAATGTTTATTGAGCTCTTGAAAAACCAAGAGCTCTTTTTTGCGATGAATTTCACGCTGCGCAGCAGGAAAAAAACTTAATAACGGCGAATATATTAAACTTGAAATTAGGATCAAGAAAAAACCAATTTTGTAAAGAGGGATTGAATTTCATGAGTAAGATGTTTGCGCATGCCCAAAAATTGGGCAAATCGTTTATGTTGCCGATAGCGGTGTTGCCGGCGGCCGGATTATTACTGGGTATTGGCGGGGCGTTATCGAATCCGAACACCGTTGCTACTTATCCGATTTTGAACATTCCGTTACTGCAAGCTGTTTTTGTCGTTATGGCAAACGCCGGTGAAATCGTTTTTGCCAATCTCGGTGTGATTTTTGCCGTCGGTATTGCGATTGGGTTGGCAAAAACCGATAAAGGAACCGCTGGATTAGCTTCATTAATTGGTTATTTGGTAATGAATGCGACCGTGCGGGCAATTTTGATCATCACCGGTACGCTTGCAAAAACCGGACTGTCAGCTGTCGGACAAGGAATGATTCTTGGGGTGCAGACGCTGGAAACCGGTGTGTTCGGCGGAATTATCTGCGGGATTATGGCGGCATTACTGCATAATCGTTATAATAAAATTGAGTTGCCACAATTCCTCGGATTCTTCGGCGGTTCGCGGTTTGTGCCGATAGTAACGGCGTTTGCAGCAGTTATCCTCGGCGTTGTTATGTATTTCATTTGGCCGCCGGTGCAGCACGCCATCTTAAATGCCGGCGGAATAGTCGACAAGACCGGTTATGTCGGCACCTTGTTCTATGGAACTTTTCTACGGTTGTTAGGTCCGTTTGGATTGCATCATATTTTTTATTTGCCGTTTTGGACAACCGGGTTAGGTGGTTCGGAAGTTATCGCTGGCAAACTTGTTGAAGGCACCCAGAAAATTTTCTTTGCCCAATTGGCGGACCCTTCGACGGTAAAATATTATGTAGGTACTTCACGGTTTATGTCCGGCCGGTTCATAACGATGATGTTCGGATTGCCGGGCGCGGCGTTGGCGATTTACCACTGCGCGAAGTCGGAAAACAAGGCGAAAATCGCCGGATTGATTTTTTCGGCGGCATTAACGTCATTTATGACCGGTATAACCGAGCCGTTGGAATTTATGTTTTTGTTTATAGCGCCGTTTTTGTATGTAGTACATGCGGTATTTGACGGATTGGCATTTATGCTGGCGCATATGTTCCAAATAACCATCGGACAAACTTTTTCCGGCGGGTGTATTGATTTTATTTTATTTGGAATTTTGCAGGGCGAGACAAAAACCAATTGGATGTACGTTCCGGTTATCGGGGCATGTTGGTTTGCGCTGTATTATTTCACGTTCAGGTTCTTAATTGTCAGATTTAATATCATGACACCCGGACGGGAAGACGAGGATGAAATTGAGGCCGTTGAAAACGTCAAAGGTTCAGCGCGTGCAGAAATGATAATTTCTGCATTAGGCGGGAAAGCGAACATTAAGGAAGCAGACTGCTGTGCGACCCGCCTGCGGATTACCGTGGCTAGTTCCGGGAAAATTGATCAGGCGCTGCTCTCCAGGAGCGGAGCGCGCGGCGTTATCATCAAAGGTAACGGTGTTCAGGTGGTATACGGACCGCATGTGACAATTATCAAAAATGAAATTGAAGAGCTGCTGGAAGCCGGGAAATAGAACAGGGAATAATAAATGAATTTTACCGCAATAGATTTTGAGACGGCGAACAATTATATGAACAGCGCCTGCAGTGTAGCAGTGGTGCGCGTGGAGAACGGCAAAATAACAGCGTCAGCACAGCAGCTGCTAAAACCATACATAATGCAGTTTAATCCGTTTCATACCAGCATTCACGGTATTCGTTCGCAAGACGTGCAAAACATGCCGAAATTCGACAAATATTGGGCGGAATTAAAACCATGGCTGGACGGGCAGACGGTGATCGCGCATTATGCCACTTTTGATATGAGCGTTTTGAAAGCGCTGATGAGTTCTTACAATCTTGACAAGGCCGATTTTGAATATTATTGTTCGTGCACAATTGCCCGTAAAGTTTGGCCAAAACTCATAAATCACAAATTATCTACCGTTGCCGGACACATCGAATTTGATTTTCGTCATCATGATGCGCTCGAAGATGCGCGCGCCTGTGCGATGGTTGTGTTGCAAGCCATGCAGCAAGAACAGGTAACGGAACTCCGGCAGTTGGCGAAAAAGTTGTTGCTGAAGGGGAAGAAATTTTGAGGTAGCTATGAATTCAAAAAATCCGTTTATGAATAAGAATTATCTGGATATCAGCGCTTCATTGAATAAAATACTTATGGTGGAGATTCCGGGGTTTCCCTATTCGCGGCAAATTGCCGGGCATTCGGCACAGGCGGTTTTGTCCAGTGAAGCGATAGCAACATTAGTGCGCGAAGCGTTCGACTTGCCGAACGATACGCCGCGAAGCGCTGCAATCGGCGTTTTACACCGGCAGCTTGTTGAAGACCGGTTTGAAGTACGGGAAAGGGCGGAATTAGTTTGTGAAGAAATTGCGTTAAACATTGGTTGTTTATTGTTGATATTAACCAAACAGAACATCAACAAGAATGCTGCGCGGTTAGATTGGGATGCTACGCAGTGGGCGTGGTGGCAATCCGTGGAACGGGTTGTTATCGGCGGCGGGGTGCTGGCGGCAGCAGTCGGTGAAAAGGTTTATGAATATATTAACCGGCATTTTATTGACACCGGCTTAATCGATATTAGTGTGGAATTGTCAGCCTGCGCCGAATACATGCCGTTGGTTGGAGCGGGTAATAAGTTAATCAGTATGGGAATGCCGGGCTGCATACTGGATTTTGGCCACAGCTCTTGCAAACGGGCAATTTTTGCGCGCGACGAACAATTGGAAATGCTGAGTAAATGTGAATTAGGCAATGAAGTGGCTTATGATGCCGCCAGCAACAATCGCGAAGTCGCTCAGATATTGAATGGCCGGATTGTCGAAATTGCTTGTGCAACAGTTACCGCGGCCGTCGAGCGGATAATTGGTTTGCGTAAAATCGGCCTGGTAATTTCGATTGCCAATTACTACGATGGCCGGCATTTTGCCACTCGCGGCGGTTATGCCAAACTGAATTTCATCAGCAATGACTATTGCCAATATCTGACAAATGAGATTAAACACCGCACCGGTGTTGATGTCGAAATAAGTTTTGTACACGATTGCACCGCGGCGGCGTTATCGATAACGGACGAGTTGAAAAAAAAGACGGCTGTTGTTGTTCTCGGTACCGGACTGGGCGCGGGATTTTGCAGTTGATTGCTGATACCCATTCAGCGTGGTAGAATGTCAATAGATATGGAGGGCAGAGTTATGAGCGGAAATGCGGTAAAACAGGATATTGCTCCGTTGCTGGCAACGGAATCATTCATTTGTGATATGGACGGCGTTATTTATCATGGCAATATGCTGTTGCCGGGCGTGGTTGAATTTGTTGCCTGGCTAAAAAAGCAGAGGAAGAAATTCTTGTTTTTGACCAACAATCCGAACAAAACGCCCCGGGAATTGAGCGAAAAGTTGCAACGGTTGGGTTTGGATATTTGTGAAGATAATTTCTATACCAGCGCTTTGGCAACTGCTTCGTTTTTGGCGCAGCAATGTCCGGGTGGCAGTGCTTATGTAATTGGCGAAGCCGGAATAACCAACGCCTTGTATAACGAAGGCTTTTCGATTAACGATTCCAATCCGGATTATGTGGTGATAAGCGATTCCAGTAATTATAATTACGAAAAACTGGAAAAAGCGGTCAATTTGGTTATGCGCGGTGCCAAGTTAATCGGGACCAATCCGGATATGACCGGGCCGATTGAAAATGGAATTATGCCTTCGACTGGGGCGCTAATCGCGCCGATTGAGCTTGCGACCAATCGCAAAGCGTATTTTGTCGGCAAGCCTAATCCGCTGATGATGCGTAATGCCTTAAAAAAACTTGGCGCCAACAAGGATGATGCGGTTATTATCGGTGACCGGATGGATACCGATGTTCTCGCCGGTATCGAGGCGGAAATCACAACCGTGCTGGTATTGAGCGGCGTTACCAAGGTTGAAGATTTACCGAACTTTGCTTATCGGCCGCATTATGTACTAAACGGTGTGAAAGATTTGGTAAAATAAATAGTAAGCGCTGTTAAGAATGGAGTTAAAATGAAAAAAATCTTTAAGAATAAAGCTGCGCTGCTATTGGCTATGGCAGTTGTGATTTGCCTGACTTTGGGAAACGGCTGTGCAACGGTATCGGCATCAACGGTGACCAAGGAAATCAATCTGAACGGATTTGATATCGTGAGCATCGGCGGTTCTTGGGATGTAAAAATTGTTCAAGGTGCGCAATATAAAATCACCGTTACTGCGCCGTCGGAATATATTGACAGTGTTTGTACGTTGGATGGAAGAAAGCTGACGGTACAGCAGCTGCAATCAAACTGGTCGTGGCTGCGTTTTTGGGAGTGGTCGTTTGACGGAAGAAATAAAATTCAGATAACTGCACCGGATATGAAAAAAATAAGTTTTTCCGGTTCAACCGACGGCAGTGTTTCCGGTTTCAAAAGCGCTGATTTGCAGGTAAACAGCAGCGGGGCATCGGATTTGAACGTGACAAATTGTGTGCTGCAAAAGATGTCGATTTATTGTTCAGGTTCGTCGGATGTTGTTATCGGTCAGAGCGTGCTGAATAATTTATTTGTAGATTGTGCCGGTTCATCCAAAATTGCTGCGAGCGGTTGCTCCGTTGAAAGGCTGTCGTTAGATGTTGCCGGTTCGAGCCGGTTCACGTTTACTGACGGTAAAGTAAAGGACTTATACATATCGTTGGCGGGCTCGGCAAACGTTGTTATTGATAAGATGGTCGGTGGCAAAATGACCGGCAGCATGAGTGGTTCGTGTAACCTGACCTATTCGGGAGAAATATCAGGTTATGGTGTTGAAACCAGCGGTTCGTCAAAAGTACGGATGAAGTAGAGTTTGTTTTTAATGAATAGTGATAATAAAAGACTGCACTGAAATTTTCAGTGCAGTCTTTATGTCGTCATATTTGAAATATAAAAAATGATTCAATGCAAAAAACAATTGTTGCAATATGCAACAATTGCGTGATACAATTTCGTTGCGTGAAGATTAAACCTTTGAAGAAGGGAGGAGAAAAATGAAGAATTATCAAGTGGTACGTGATATATCGCGGTTGCTGGTGCGAAAACTCGGGCTGTTGCGCAAGAATGATGCAGTATGTTGCGGAGTGTCGGTAGCGCAGTGTTACTCGCTGACGGAAATCGGGCGGCGCGAAGGCGTTACACTTAACGAGCTTGCCGAAGTTTTGAATCTCGACAAAAGCACGATGAGCCGTTCGGTAGAGGGATTGGTTAGCAGAGGATTGGTGTTGCGTCAAGAAATTGCCGACAACCGGCGCACAGTAAATATTACGTTGACTGAACAGGGCAAAACAGCTTGTGTAAAAATCGAACAGGTCACGGATGAGTATTTTAAAAACATTATGAAAGCGATTCCTGATGAAAAGCGGAGCCTTGTTGTTGAAGCAATGCAATTACTTGGCAAAGCAATCGAGAAGCAAAAACTATGTTGTTCGAATGAAAAAATTAATGAGGTGATATTATGAATAGTGAAATACGAGAGCAAGTCCGACAAAAATATGCAGATGCAATTACTAAAAAAACTAGTTGCTGCGGTTCATCCTGTGGGTGCAGCGAACTAGAAGGCAAGGCGATACAGGCGATAACCGGAGATTTATATGATCCCGGACAGATGGAGGGCATACCTGCTGACGCCCTATTATCTTCCTTTGGTTGTGGCAATCCTACGGCGCTGGCAACCTTGTCAGCCGGTGAAACGGTGCTTGATTTAGGCAGCGGTGCCGGACTAGATGTGCTGTTGTCTGCTCGTCGCGTCGGGCCAACTGGTAAGGCTTATGGTTTGGACATGACTGATGAAATGTTGGCTGAAGCTCGGAAAAACCAAGTCAAATCGGGATTGTCGAATGCTGAATTTCTTAAGGGACATATTGAAGAACTGCCGTTAGCCGACGGAACTATCGATGTTATTATTTCTAACTGCGTAATTAATTTATCTGCAGACAAAGATCAAGTGTTTTCCGAAGCTTTTCGAGTGTTGAAGCCGGGCGGCAGAATTGCGGTATCTGATATCGTGGTTTTACGGGAATTGCCGGAGAAAGTTCGTACCAATCTAACTGCATGGGCCGGTTGTGTTGCCGGCGCACTTCGTGATACCGATTATCGCAGCAAGCTCGCAAGCGCGGGATTTGAAAATATTGATATCGAGCTGACAAGAACGTATGATTTTTCTTTTGATGAAGCTAAGCAATTTTGTCCAGATTTGCTATATTCAGAATATGAGCAATTCAACGGTGCGCTGGCAAGCGCGTTTGTCCGTGCTACAAAACCGGCTGTTGCAGCTGGGGGTTGTTGCAAAAGTTGCGGGTGCGGTGCTGAATAAATATTGTACAGGACTTATCACGGTTCTGATTAAGGTGAAATTAGTTAATGTTGATAAACATTCAAGGAGAATAGTGATATAATATAAAACAATATGGAAAAATGGTGTTGCGCCGAATTTGCGGTTGCACAACAGCGTTGTCAGTCAGGCTGTTTTATACTGACTGGCAATGTTTGAGAAATTTCCTGTTAACCGGAGGGAAAAACAGTGTATGTGTTGAAAAACAATCTTCTGTATAAATTCCCGGATTTTCGCAATTTCTTTATTGCCCGGGTGATTTCGCTCATCGGTGATTCGTTTTCAACAATTGCCGTGATTTGGTGGATTGTCAGCAAAGGCACCGAAGATAGTAAACTGGAACTGGGGTTGATGATGGCGACGATTGTCTTGCCAAAAGCGCTGCTCGGACCGTATTTCGGGGTGCTCGCCGACCGTATCAGCCGCAAAAAATGCCTGCTGTTTGCCGATGCTGCCCGGGCGGTATTGGCGGTGGTGCTGGTATTGTTGTTGCAGCTGGGTATGATGACCGTGCCGCTGATGTTTCTGCTTTGCTTTCTCATTGCTGTTTTTGCCCCGTTGTTTGAAGCGGCGGAAGGCGCGGCGTTGATGAATATTACGTCCGAAGAGTATGTTGGCCGGGCGACGGCGATGCACTCGACGGCATTCAATCTTTCCAATCTTTTCGGTTATTTTCTCGGCGCATCGGTTGTCGCTATGGTGGGTGTTACGGCGGCGTTTTGGTTTAATGCCGCTTCGTTTGTGTTGTCCTATATCTTTGTTCTCATGATAAAAAATCCGTTGCCTGCACCGCAAACTGAGCATAAAAGTTCGGCATGGGTAGGATTCAAGCAGGGTATGAGCTATGTGTATTCGCGTAAACCGATTTTTTGGTTTGTGATCTTTGCGGCGGCGTTGAATTTTGTCGCTGCCCCGTTTTTGATGATAATACCATTGTTGGTAAAATTTGTATTCCAAGAAACGGTAATGTGGGTGGCAATTCTGCAGGGGGCATTTTCTGTTGGTTCACTGGTTACGGGAATCTTCCTAGCGCACTATGTCTGGAAGCGGAATTTGCATTTTACAATGATGATAGCGCTTGCAATATCCAGTTTGCTAATAGCAGTTTTAGGGTTAGCAGGTAGCAAATTATTCGCGGTTGTGCTGTTGGTTATGATCGGCGTAGGAATACAGTTGGTAAATACTTTGTTGATGAGCCAGTTGCAGTTGGTGGTGAGCGATGAATACAAGGGGCGGTTTTTTGCACTGATTGGCGCATTAGGCCTGGCAACCTTGCCGGCCGGTTTTGCCATTAGCGGCTTTTTGTCGGGAGTAATGTCGGTGCAAAGTCTGTTGATTATGGTTGGATTGGCGATGTTTGTAATGTCGCTGTCGATGCTGGTTATGCCGACGCTGAATAAATTAGGAGAGCAGCTTAATGATTGATGAATCAACCGCTAAAATGTTGTTTGAAAAAGCCAAAGCTGCCCATTTTTTGTTGTTAGCGCAACGAAATGGCAGTAGAATTAGTGAGTAAGCTGGGAGGAAAATATGAGAAAAATTGTAATCCTCGTAATAATTCTGCTGATGACGCCATTTTTGTGTCACGCCGATACTGACAACGGAGTCGATGGTTATAGTCGAACCGGCGCACCGCCGCAACAAACTTTAAGCCAGATTCCGGCGCAAAATGGTACTGATCAAACCTCTGAAGATATCGACGGACAGCAAGCGTATTATTTGGGAGTAAAAGCCTACAATGAGGGAAATTACTCTGAAGCGGTAAAACAGCTTTCAATAGCTGCAACAAGTGAGTTAACTGCCGAAAACAAAAAGAACGTGCTGATTTATCAGGGTTTGTCCTATTATCAAATGGGTATTGCCAGTTACAATAGCGGTGATTATCCGGTTGCAATCAAACAACTGGGCACCGCTTTGAAATTCAAACTGGACGATGCCACAGTTGCCTGGATTAAGTATTATCGCGGTAAAGCTTATTATGCGACCGGAGATAATAACAAGGCTGTTACCGATTTGCGGGCCGCAATAACGAAATTTCCCAATTGGGCGATGGCCTATTACATACGGGGCAATGCTTATTTTGCTAATGGCAGCTACAGTCTCGCTGAGAAAGATTATGCCAGCGCCATCGGTTTTCTTACAAATAATAAGGCCGAAAATACATACGCTGACTTTGCCGGGTGGCTCAAAGGCTATGCCAGCAATGCTGTCAGCAATGGTCAGACCGCGGAAATGAGCCTTCTTGCTGCTTGTTATGGCGGTATTGGCGGAGTACATATGCTGCAAGGTTTTAATGACAAAGCAGTGAAAGATTTTTCTAATGAGTTGGCGATAAAACCCCAAAGCAGATTCGCTTATTTTTGTCGCGGGAAAGCAAATCTTAAGCTAAACAAATACCCGGAAGCGATAAATGATTTGACACACGCCGAAACGCTGGGAGAAAAATCTGAGGAACTGTATTTGAACCGGTGTAGTGCCTATTTCAAATTCGGCAAGTATGATAACGCAAAAGCCGATATCGATAAAGTAATAGCTATGAATCCCAAAAATATTGCGGCTTATTACATAAGGGCTGAAGCTGAGATGAAAATGCTCAATATGAACAAAGCGGCGATAAATGACTACACAATATTTATTAATGCCAAACCAAACATAATCCCGGCTTATTTGCACCGGGGTATCTGTTATCTTCGGGCAAGAGAAGATGTCAAGGGGCTGGCGGATATTAATCATGCTATCGAAATGGATCCGGAATATCCGGAAGGCTACTACTTGAGATATCAGTACTATGGAATGATTAAGCATGATACTGATTTGGCTATGAAAGATTATGAGCGCTACCTGGAACTGGAAAAAGCCATGAACAGTGCCCAAAAGAAACAGATGGCTGAAGACATTGCCATTGCAATGGCTTTGTACTTCGACCATTTCAATGATGGAATATAACGGTTTGCGTATTCAAAATCCTGCATGCGATATTTCTTTATCGCTTGTGCAGGATTTTTTCATTTCATGGCGAAATTACTATTGTGGTTATTCTCAGAATATTGCTGAAGAGGTTGATATATATGTCTTTTCCAACGCGTGAACAGGCGCAGGCGTTGCTGGTTAAAGCGAATCAGTCCAATCCCGGACCGTGGTATGATCATTCGCAATATGCCGGTAAGGCGGCTGAGCTAATCGGCAGAGAATTGAGACTGGATGCCAATAAGACTTATGTAGCTGGTTTGTTGCATGATATTGGTCGCTACGAAGGACCAAGTAACTTGCGCCATGTTGTGAGTGGGTTTCGTTATTTGCAATCGCTAGGTTTTGGCGAATGTGCACGTTATACTCTTACACATTCTTTCTTTTTGAAAGACCTGAACAGCTTTATTGGGGTACATGATGTAAACGACGAAGAGCGAGTGTTTTTGGAAAAATATTTGCTTAGTGTGCAATATGATGACTATGACTATTTATTTCAACTGTGCGACGCGCTGGCATTGCCAGATGGATTTTGCATTGTAGAACAGCGGATAGTCGATGTAACGTTACGGCATGGGTTGAATGAATATTCTTTGGAAAAATGGCGGGCAATGTTTGCAATCAAGGCTGATTTTGAAAAGCGGATTGGCAAATCTGTTTACGCGCTATTGCCGGGAATTGCAGAGCGAATAATTGGACAACGGAATTTTTATTAACTTGGAGTGAATAACGTGCAGCTTAATGACTGGTTCACTATTAGCCGAACAGAAGAAAATATCTACTGCATTACCGAAAGATATTATAATGACCGGCTGCGCGCTAATTGCTGGTTGCTATACAACCATGAACACTCAATTCTCGAAGCGTGCTTAGAAACAGCAGCATGGGGTGTGAATTTATTTTCCGTTTGCTCTTCTCAAAAATATCGTCTCGTCGGCAACTGCGCAGTGTGATGCGCCAAACGCAAATTTGATACCAGCAACGCCTGCAGCTGACAACAATAACGATTTCGGCTAAGCCGGCTGGGACTGATTCACTGGCAAAACATGTACCCGATGAAATTTGCCAGTTTTGCTAGTGAGACTGGATGGATGACGTGGTTAAAGGCCTGCGGCTTCAACTGACCTGACAGTTCAATTGTTATACTAAGAGAGTGCACCGGCATATGAGATGGTCAGGTTGAATTGAACAGGAAAAGTGTCGAATGGGAATCAGCGTTAAGCTGAATAGGAGGCTGATTGTGAAAATTCGTGCGGCGGTTTTAGTTATAGCAGTAATAGTTTTTTTGGCAGGTTGCGCCGCGCAGCCCGAAAACGGTTTGGTTGTTTCTGGATGCCAGAAAAGCGCTTGCTGTCAGAGACGAAGGTCTGAGGGTTGTTACGGATGGTGATAACGGCAATACAATAGCTATTTTCGCTGGCAAAAAATTGATTGTTGAATTGCTCAGCAACGGCACGACCGGGTATTCCTGGCAGGTTGTCGAAAATAATACCGCGCTGTTATCCTTAACCGGGCATGAATATATTATTCCCGATTATCCGTCGGGATTCTGCGGCGGAGGTGGCGTGGAGCGGTTCGAGTTTTATTGCCGGAAAGGATCGAGTCGGCTGAAGTTAGTGTATCAGCGCTCGTTCGCGCCAAAAGCGGATGATAAGATGTATTCGATTGTGGTAAATGCGAAGGCGAACAAATAATTATTACCGGTTGTCATTGGTTTTATAAAAAACTTGCAAATTTTTCGAATTGTTTTCAAAAAATGCTGTCAAAATTGCGGGGTTGTTTTTTCTTGAAAAAAACTTGCCACTGCTTTATCATGAAAGTATCTGTAGCAAAATGGAGGCTTAATGAATTTATTTCGCACAAAAACCGTTGCGCAATTACTGGATTCTGCAAAAAAAACGCAACTTACCCGTTCGCTTACGGCGCTTGATTTGATTTTAATGGGTGTTGGCGTTATTGTCGGCACCGGAATTTTTGTGTTTACCGGTATTGGTGCGGCAAAAATCGCCGGTCCGGCATTGATGTTGTCGTTTGTGCTGTCAGGAATTGCCTGTGCGTTTGCGGCGTTGGCCTATGCTGAACTGGCGTCGATGGTTCCGGTAAGCGGCAGCGCTTATACCTATGCTTATTCGGCTCTGGGCGAAATCGTTGCCTGGATAGTTGGCTGGAGTCTGGTGCTGGAGTATACGGTTGGCGCGGCAGCGATTGCGTCCGGTTGGTCAAGTTACGTGGTGACGGTAATTGATTCGCTTGGTTTCACGTTGCCCAAAGCGTTTACCGCGGTTCCGGCTGACGGCGGTTTGATAAACATGCCGTCGATTTTACTGGTGCTGTTTCTCACCGGGGTACTGTATCGCGGTATGCGGGAAAGCGCCAAGTTTAACCGGGTGTTGGTAATAATCAAATTGTGTGCAGTATTTGTTTTTATTTTTTGCGCAGCGCCGTACGTTAATACTGCCAATTGGACACCGTTTATGCCGTTTGGTTGGGCGGGTGTGTTTAAAGGTGCATCGTTCGCCTTTTTTGCTTATATCGGTTTTGACATGGTTGCGAACAGCTCGGAAGAAACCCGTAATCCGGCCCGGGATCTCCCGATTGGAATTTTGGGTTGTTTGTTTGTAGTTACTGTTTTGTATATTATTGTTACCGGAATAATGACCGGAGTGCTGCCATATCCAGAATTGGATACCGGCGCGCCGGTCGCACATGTTCTCGATGTATTAGGGTTCAAGTTTGGCGCAGCGGTCGTTGGCACCGGTGTCGTATTCGGTCTGACGTCGGTCGTTTTGGTGTTGTTTTATTCGCAAACCCGTTTGTTTTATTCGATGGGGCGCGATGGTTTGTTGCCAAAAGTTTTTCATAAAGTGCATCCAAAATTTCACACCCCGCATATAATTACTGTTCTGACGGGAATTGTGATTTGTACAATTACCGGATTCGTAAAACTGGAAGTGCTGGCCGAATTGGTTAATATCGGTACATTATTTGCTTTTGTTGCGGCGTCGCTAGGAGTGTTGGTGTTACGAATAACCCAGCCGGATTTGCCGCGTACTTTTCGCTGTCCGGCACCGTATATTATCGCGCCGCTTTCGGTGATTTCGTGCGGATTCCTGATGTACAGCCTCGAATCGTTTACCTGGAAATGTTTTTTGGCTTGGGCCGTTTTGGGAATGATAATTTATGCGGTCTATGGTTATAAGCATAGTGATTTGAATAGAGTTGATAGTTAATAACTTGACTACTGAAGGTAAGGGGAAACTATGAGTATTCAAGAAATTATGTATTGCTTTGTGGCATTGGTTTCGATCATAAACCCATTAGGGAGCGCCGGGATAATTTTAGCAAACACAGCGCAATGTACTGCGGGCGAACGGCGGATGTTGGCGCAAAAGATTGCGCTATATGGATTTTTATTTTTGCTGGCAGTAATATTTGCCGGAAATCCGATTTTGACGTTCTTTGGGCTGCAGTTGAAATTTGTCGAAATTGGCGGCGGTATGGTAATTTTGGCGAGCGCCTGGAAAATATTAATGAATAACGATTCCAAGCCGGTTGATGCAGAGCCTGCGCTCGGCAATGTCCGTGATAAGGCCTTTGTGCCACTTACTTTTCCGTTTACGGTGGGGCCGGGGTGTGTAGCAGTCACGCTTGGTTTAATGGCGCGCGCGGAAAATCACGGCAGTAAATTTTCAGTAGTGGCGTTGTACTATGTCGAAATGATAATCGCGGCTTTGATGGCGATGATTTGTGTCTGGCTAGTTTATCGGTACGTCAATGTTATTAGTAAGGCGCTGGGTACGACTGGAACCAAAGTTGCCGTAAAAATGTTAATGTTTTTGTTGCTATGTATGGGAATTGAGATGGTTTATGATGGTATTGTTTTGATGAAGTAACTAAAACGAAATAATTTCAACAGGGAAAATCAATTCAAATAGTTGCAGGCGCAATTTTGTGTTATAATGTTCTCGTATTTTATACAAATTTAACTGAAAGAGGGAAGAAATGGCAAAAAAATTCAAAACCATGGATGGAAATGGCGCAGCAGCGCACATTTCCTATGCATTCACTGATGTAGCAGCGATTTTTCCGATTACTCCGTCATCAACAATGGCGGAATATGTCGATGAAATGGCAGCCGCAGGCCGCAAAAATATTTTTGGCCAGACAGTCAAAGTTTGCGAGTTGCAATCCGAAGGCGGCGCAGCCGGCGCAGTACACGGTTCATTGCAAGCTGGAGCATTAACTACCACCTATACAGCATCACAAGGTTTGTTGCTGATGATTCCTAATATGTATAGAATCGCCGGCGAATTATTGCCGAGCGTATTTCATGTCAGCGCCCGCGCGCTGGCGGCAAGCTCGCTGAATATTTTCGGCGATCATCAGGACGTAATGGCTGCCCGTCAGACCGGATTTGCAATGCTCGCTTCCAATAGTGTTCAGCAAGTTATGGATTTAGCGGCAGTGGCCCATTTGTCAGCACTGACTGGCCGGTTGCCGTTTATGCATTTCTTCGACGGTTTCCGTACTTCGGCAGAAATCCAAAAAATCGAAGTAATTGACTATGACGACCTTGCTAAACTAATTGACCAAAAAGCAGTCGAAACTTTCCGTGCCCGGGCGCTTAGCCCGAATCATCCGGTTTGTCGTGGTACCGCGCAGAACTCGGATATTTACTTCCAAACCCGTGAAGTAAGCAATAAATATTATGAAGAACTTCCGGAAATCGTTGAACGTTATATGGCAGAAATCGGCAAGATTACCGGTCGTGAATATCATCTGTTTAATTATCATGGTGCGCCGGATGCTGAGCGTCTGGTTATTGCTATGGGATCAGCTTGTGATACGATTGAAGAGACTATTGACGCAATGAACGCCAATGGTGAAAAAGTTGGTATGTTGTCAGTTCACCTCTATCGTCCGTTCTCGGTGAAACACTTCCTGAAATATATTCCGCGTACTGTCAAATCAATCGCTGTTTTGGATCGCACTAAAGAGCCGGGCGCGCTTGCTGAGCCGCTATATCTTGATGTTCGTTCCGCGTTTTATGGCAGCGACTGGCAGCCAACTATCGTTGGTGGCCGCTATGGATTGGGATCCAAGGACTTTTTACCAAGTCATGTATTGGCAATATACGAGAACTTGAAACTAGCCAGCCCTAAAAACGGCTTTACCGTAAGCATCAACGATGACCTTACTAACTTGTCGTTACCGGAAACTACTTCAAATATTGATACAATTCCGGCTGGCACAAAAGCTTGTAAGTTCTGGGGACTTGGTTCGGATGGTACTGTCGGTGCCAACAAATCGGCGATCAAAATCATCGGTGATTACACCGACTTGTATGCGCAGGCATATTTTGCTTATGATTCGAAAAAATCCGGCGGTATTACTTGTTCACACTTGCGTTTTGGACCAAAGCCGATCAAATCACCATATCTTATCAATAAAGCTAATTTTGTTGCTTGTCACAATCAATCTTATGTTGATAAGTATGATGTACTAGTTGGTTTGATTCCAAATGGTAATTTCTTGCTTAACTGCACTTGGGACGCAGCCAGCCTTGATTCGCATTTGCCCGCTTCGATGAAACGTTATATTGCCAAAAACAATATCAACTTCTATATCATTGACGCCGGAAAGATTGCTCAGGAAATCGGATTAGGCGGCCGCATCAACATGATTATGCAATCGGCATTCTTCAAAATTGCAGATATCATTCCGGTAGCTACGGCGTTACAACACTTAAAAGAGGCCGTAGTAAAATCATATGGCAAAAAAGGCCAAAAAGTCATTGATATGAATAATGCGGCTATCGATCAGGGCGGCGGCGCGATTGTTAAAGTTGATGTTCCGGCATCTTGGGCAACCGCTGTTGATAAAGTTGCTGATATATCCAATTGTCCAGACTTCATCAAAAATATTCTTGTGCCGATGAATCGCCAAGAAGGTGACAGTCTTCCAGTCAGCGCTTTTATTGCCAATGAAGACGGAACGTTCCCGTTGGGAACGGCAGCTTATGAGAAACGCGGAATCGCGATGAACGTACCGATGTGGCTGGCTGACAAGTGTATCCAATGTAATCAGTGTTCATACGTTTGCCCGCATGCTGCAATTCGTCCGGTTTTAGCCAGCGACGAGGAAGTGGCGGCTGCACCAAAAGGATTTACCGTTAAACCGGCAACCGGAGCCCCCGGCTTGAATTTCCGGATGGCAATTTCGCCGCTGGATTGCGCCGGCTGCGGAAACTGTGCCGATGTTTGCCCGGCAAAAGAAAAAGCGCTGGTTATGGAACCGCAAGAATCGCAGCACGGTGAAATTCCACTTTGGGATTACTCCGTAGCGCTTTCGCCGAAAAACAATCCAATGAACAAAGCTACTGTAAAAGGCAGCCAATTTGAACAACCGTTGCTCGAGTTTTCCGGCGCTTGCGCAGGTTGCGGCGAGACCCCTTATGCCAAACTTGTTACGCAATTGTATGGTGACCGGATGATGCTTGCCAACGCTACTGGTTGTTCGTCGATTTGGGGTGCCAGTGCGCCGAGCATTCCTTATTGCAAAAACCATTTAGGGCACGGTCCGGCCTGGGCCAACTCCTTGTTTGAAGATAATGCCGAGTTTGGATTAGGTATGATTCTTGGAACAACTCAGCAACGTGATCGTTTGACTGCAGATGTAAAAAAAGCCATTGAGAATACCGACGGCGAAATCCGTGCGACATTGGAAGAGTGGCTGGCGAATAAAGATCAGGGTACCGGTACTCGTGAGCGTTCGGACAAAGTTATTGCAATGTTGGAAGCCAACCGCGCTGGTCGGCCTTGTCTGGAAGCAGTATATGCACAGCGCGATATGCTGATCAAACGTTCGCAGTGGATATTTGGTGGCGACGGCTGGGCTTATGATATTGGTTACGGCGGCCTGGATCATGTTTTGGCAAGCGGTGAAGACGTAAATGTCTTAGTGTTTGATACCGAAGTGTATTCCAATACCGGCGGTCAGGCTTCGAAGTCCACGCCGACTGCGGCAATTGCCAAGTTCGCCGCCAGCGGTAAACATACCAAGAAAAAAGACCTCGGTATGATGGCTATGAGTTATGGCTATGTGTATGTTGCACAAATTGCAATGGGCGCTGATAAAAACCAAACGCTCAAGGCGATTGCCGAAGCTGAAGCTTATCCGGGTCCGTCACTAATCGTCGCTTATGCTCCGTGTATCAACCACGGACTACGTGTGGGGATGGGACAAAGCCAACTGGAAACCAAGCGTGCGGTTGAGGCCGGTTACTGGGGAATGTATCGTTACAATCCGGCGTTGAAGGCCGAAGGCAAAAATGCCTTTATCCTTGACTCTAAAGAACCGACTGCCAGCTTCCGCGAGTTCCTGATGGGTGAAGTTCGCTATTCGGCGCTGGTAAAACAATCACCAGATACTGCTGAGGCATTGTTCGAAAAAACCGAACGCGATGCTAAAGAGCGTCTGGAAGGTTATAAAAAATTAGCCCAAGGCTAGGCTCATAAAAAACATCATTGATGATTACAAAAGCACCGCATGCGCGGTGCTTTTGTTTTTGTACGCTATGTAGTAAAATAGAACACTGAAAGTTAGTATTAACAAGGATGATAATTTTGAACAATAACTATGATGTAATTATAATCGGTGCCGGACACGCCGGAGTTGAAGCCGGACTTGCGGCGGCGCGGTTGGGATGCAAGACGCTTTTGACAACACTCAATATGGACAATATTGCCCAGATGCCTTGTAATCCGGCGATTGGCGGCCCGGCGAAGAGCCACATTGTTTGTGAAATCGACGCGCTCGGTGGCGAAATGGGGATTGCCGCTGATAAAGCCTGTATTCAAATGCGAATGTTGAATCTTGGCAAAGGGCCGGCGGTGCACGCGCTGCGAGCTCAGGCTGACAAATTTCTTTACCATCAAATTATGAAAGAGACCGTTGAAAACCAAGCTAATCTTCAGGTTAAACAGCTGTTGATTGACGAATTAGACACGGATGTTGTCGATGGTAAGGTAGTAGTGCGGGGAGTTCGATCCGAAACCGGTGAATATTTTTCGGCTCGGGCGGTGATTATTTGTAGCGGCACATTTTTGTGCGGCCGGATTATCTTAGGCGAGCTGATCTACGCTTCGGGTCCTAATGGGCAGCGAACAGCAATAAAGCTTGCCGATAGTTTAAAAGAACTCGGTATCGAATTACGGCGTTTCAAAACCGGAACTCCGGCTCGGGTTGATGCCCGTACGCTGGATTTTTCTAAAATGGTCATTCAACTAGGCGATAGCGAAGGACACAGTTTTTCGTTTATGACGCCAGCCAACCATTGGTCATCAGTTTGCAATATGCCTTGTTGGTTAACTTATACTAATGCGCGCACTCACGAAGTTATTCGCAACAATTTTCATCGGGCGCCATTGTTTTCTGGCACGATTGAGGGGACGGGGCCGCGATATTGTCCGTCGATTGAGGACAAAGTCAATCGGTTTGCCGACAAAGACCGGCATCAGTTGTTTGTTGAACCGGAAGGACGACATACTAATGAAATGTATGTCCAGGGAATGAGCACCAGTTTGCCGGTGGACGTACAACTGGAATTTTTACGGACAATTCCCGGGATGGAGCAGGTCGAGATAGTCCGTCCGGGCTATGCGATTGAATATGATTGCGTTGATCCGTTGCAACTGTTGCCGACACTGGAATTCAAGTCCGTTTGCGGTTTGTATTCCGCCGGACAATTCAACGGAACATCCGGGTATGAAGAGGCCGCCGGACAAGGATTGATTGCTGGCATTAACGCGGCACTTATGGTGAAAGGCGAGCAACCGCTGGTGCTAACCCGTGCGGATGCTTATATCGGCGTGCTGATCGATGACTTGACGACCAAAGGTACAAACGAACCTTATCGGATGATGACTTCGCGGTCCGAATATCGCTTGGTATTGCGGCAAGACAACGCCGATGCACGGCTTACGCCGCTTGGCAGGAGTTGTGGTTTGGTTGATGATTTACGCTGGCAGCGGTTTTGCGAAAAGCAGACGTTAGTGCAAACTGGTTTGCAATGGCTTCGCGATACCAAAATATCTCCGCAGCCGGAAACCTTGCGGCTGTTAGAACTATTGCAAACGGCGAAACTTACTACCGGTATTAGTCTGTATGAATTGCTTAAACGCCCTGAAATAACCTATAAAATATTGATAGAATATTTTGCAGCGCCTGACTATGGACCGGAAGTTTGCCAGCAGCTGGAAATTAGCGTTAAATATGAGGGTTATATCAACCGGCAGTTGGAGCAGGTTGAACAGCAACGCAAATTGGAAAATAAAAAATTACCAGAGCACATCGATTATATGGATGTGCCGCATCTTTCCCACGAAGCGCGGCAAAAACTTAAACAGGTTCGGCCCGTTTCTATTGGACAGGCAACACGTATTAGCGGAGTTAGTCCGGCAGATGTGTCGATATTACTGATTTATTTGGCGGGACGATGATGAAAAATAATACTGGGAATAATTGAGGAACGCCGTGGCAAAAAAAATTTTTGTGCGAATAGGCTATATGCTAATCATTATTGCTGTGATAGCCGGATTTGTTTTCACTGTAAAATTGAATCAAAAGCCCGATAGCGTACATCGGGGTGTGGTTGAGATTTTTCCGACTCAACTGACAGATGAAGTGATCGACCTTAATGGTGATTGGGAATTTTATCCGGACAAGTTGTTGACTCCGTATGATATAGCGCATCAACCGGCGCAATTTCATTATTTACGCGTTCCCGGCAGTTGGACCGGACAAGACGCTGATGGTGTAAAATTTCCCTACAATTTATACGGAACATATCGAATCGTTATAAAAACTCCGCAGAGTGCCGGACAAATTATGGGAATATCTCTTGGTGCCGTCCGGTCGTCAAATCATGTTTATATTAATGGCGTAAGTGCCGGGCTAACCGGAAACCCGGGCGTGACGCCCGCGACTACGGTTTCGAGCGTCCGGCCGTCAACATACTTATTTATTGCCCGCCCAGAAAACGAAATAATCATTCAGGCAGCAAACTTTGTCAACAGTAACAGGGGTGGTATTATTTCGCCGATTGTTTTTGGTACGAGTACGGCGATCAACGGTGATAAAATCAGTTCGATTGTCGCCGATGTAATATTAGCGGTATTATTTGCCGTGGTGTTGGCAATTTTTGCGGGGCAGTACTTTCAACGCAATAAAGAATTTGAATTGTTGTGGTTTTCAAATTATTGTTTATTTTCGTTGATGATGTATCTGACGTTGAATCATCGATTGATTTTTTATCTTGACGCCGAATTACCGTATGAAAATTTTGCGATGATTTCTTACAATGCGGTTAATTGGTCGATTTTTTCGCTATTGATGTACGTGCGGGTGGCACTAAAAATCAAACAAAAATACCTAATCAGCGGTATGACCGGAGTGATGATTATTCTTACTGCGTTGATTTTGTTTTTGCCGCTGCCGTTGTTCACAAAATATTTTCAATATATGTTATTGTGGGATTTGTTTGTCGGCTTAGTTATAATTGCATTCGCTGGTTACGGAATAGTCAAACGGACAGACGGATATGATTATCTGACTTTATGTGTGGTGTGTTTTGTAATGATGTATCTCGCAACGTTGCTTGATTATATGGGGTTGCTTGATTCTGTTTGGTATATTGCTATTGTCTGCGGAATGTTTTTGATAGCACAATTACTGTTTATTAATGATCGCTACCGTTTGACTTTGCTAAAACGGCAACGGGAAGCGTTTGAATTAGAATATTTACGGGCGCAGATAAAGCCGCACTTTATTTTCAATGCACTCGGCTCAATTGGTGGATTGATGCTTGAAGATGTTGGCAAAGCGCGAAAAACGTTGTCGGATTTTAGTCGTTATCTTCGGGCCATGTTCAGTAAGGAAAATCGACGCGGTTATGTTTCGGTTGAAGAAGAACTTCAGCTTACGGAATATTATTTACGCATCGAGGCAGTTCGTTACGGCGAGCGGCTGGTAGTAGAAATTGATGTTCCGGAAACTGTGCGCCAAAAGAACATCCCGCCCCTTACGCTTCAACCATTGGCTGAAAATTGCGTCAAACACGGTTTTAAATCCAAAGGTGATAATACTGTGCGAATTTCGATAATGGGAATGATTTTGGACAAAAAAACACTGATTATTGTCCAAGACAACGGCTCGGGTATAACGGATAATAAATTGCGGGAAATAATGTCCGGAAAAAGTTTAGGAATAGGTATTAGCAATACTGTTGCCCGCATAAAACACGCCGGGGGCGATTTGCGTTTTGAAACGACAAGTACCGGATTTAAAGCAATAATTACCCTGAGTCAATAATGATTATTAATATTGAAATAATTTTTTAAAATTCTTTTTGGAGCTGTTTGTATGAAAGTAATTTTGGTGGATGACGAGCGATTATTACTGAAAGATTTGGCACAAATTATGTCGGTCTATAAAGATGTTGAAATAGTTGAACAGTTTACCAGTTCGCTTGCGGCATTAAGATATGTTTGCATCAGTCCGCCGGATGTTGCTTTTATCGACATAAATATGCCGGAAATAACCGGTATCGATTTGGCGGAAAAAATTTTGGAAGTCAGGCCGGATGTGGAAATTGTCTTCATTACCGCTTATGATGAATACGCTATAAAGGCCTTTGAACTCAACGCATTTGATTATTTGCTGAAACCTGTTGAAGAAGACCGGATCGAAAAAACAATCGATAAACTTCGGCGCGCGATGGCGATAAAAAAACCGGTGGTTGAGAAACAAGATGTGCATGTTCAGTTTTTCGGACGGTTCGAATTATTGATTAGTGGCAACACCGTTCGCTGGCGTAGCCGCAAGGCGCAGGAATTTGTGGCGTTTTTGCTTTCACGTCCGAGTAAATCCGCGCAGAAACACGTTATTTGTGAAGCACTGTATCCTGATATCGAAGAAAAAAATTCATTGATTAACATCCAAAGCACTGCGTCGCGAGCCCGGCAGTCGCTTGCCGATTCCGGCGGCAATATTAAAATTACTTATAACAACGATGGCTATCAATTGGTAATGCCGGAGTTTTCCAGTGATTTGCAAGAAATGCAAGTGTTGAGCAAAAATATCACGGGCAATTCTTCTCAGATCAAATTGTTGTTTAAAGACGGATATATGGCGGAGAACGGCTGGCTGTGGTCCTATGCCGATGCTGCGATTTGGGACGAACGGCTGGGTGATGTTGTTTTTGAAGCCGATTAACCGGGCGGAAAGCTGGTTGGTGTGAGGAAGCATGGGGTTGATGTTTGGGATAGTCGGCAGAGACGGTCGGGATGTTTTTTCAAAAAGCCGCTTGATCCAGTCTGTCGGCGATAAATATAATTACCCGCTTATGCGATATGCGGACAAAAATATATTACTGGGTAAACACAAATTTTTCGAAATTCCTGGTTTGCACAACGAAAACAAATTGGTTGAAAGTTCTGGTTTGGTTGTTGTTTCGTCGTCGCTGTTGGATAATCGGGTAGAACTGGCCGATGTGTTTGGGATTAAACGTGTTGATTTACCACAGTTTTCGGATAGTGAACTGATTCGTCGGGCCTATTTGCGATGGGGTAAAGATTGTGCACAGCGTCTGGATGGGATGTTTGCTTTTGCCGTGTGGGACAATAACCGTGAGTTGCTATATTTAGCACGGGACCAGGCGGGAAACGGCTCGTTGTACTATGTTTGGAATGAAGACTTTTTTGCATTTGCTTCTACGCAAAAACAACTACTGGTTTTAGGTGAAAAATACCGTGAAGTGAATGTTATGGCAATTTCGCGGCTGATTAAGGAAAAGGGGATATATCCGATTCCTGAATCCGAATATCATAAGACGATTTATGAAAACATTTTAAAGCTGCCACCCGGTCATTTTGCTACTCTGAAGTTTTGTGATTTTGCGGCTTTGAAGCTGACGAAGTACTACGATCTTGAGGATAATGTCAAACTGCTGCGGCTAAAGACTAACCGCGAATATGAAGAAGCTTATTTAGATTGTATTAACTCAGCTGTACTGACGGCGCTGGGCGGGCAAACGGCGGTCGCAAGCGAGATGTCGAGTGGATTTGACTCGAGTGTTGTTAGTTGCCTTGCCGCTGATGAATTAAAGAAAAGCGGCGTTCGTCTGAATTCTTATGTTTTTTCGCCCTCAGACAAGAACGGACTGCAACCAATTAGTGCGCAGCATTTGGTCGACGAATTTCCGTTGGCGAAAATCATCGCGGATTTTAATGGCAATATCGATTTGACCGCCTGTGTTCAAGGGGAAGGCAACGCCTACGCGCTGATTGACGATTGTCTCGATTGGTTGGAAACTCCGGTGTATAATTTTTGCAACATGGGTTGGATTCTGAACATCCGCCGTCGTGCCGCCAAAGACGGTGCAAAAATTATACTCAATGCCAGTATGGGCAATATGATTATTTCTTGCGGTAATTATAGCCGTTCAGTTGGGCAGCTGTTAAAAGAACGACGATTAATGACACTTACCGGATTAGTAGCTAATCGGTTTGCACATACTCCGCTATCCTGGACGGGGTTCAAAGTAGCGGTTGCTCCGCTGCTGCGTTACTATAAACCGAAACGCAAAGTCATAACAGATGAATCACCGTTGTGGCGCGATCTGTGCGGTTCGGTTGCGAAATTTGCGCAATTAGACGAGTACTGCAAAACCTTTGACGATTACTTGCGGTTATATGTTTACGCATCAATATATGGTAATAAACCGTCGGCAATGCTGCAGATGGCTGAAAGTGGAATTATTGTGCGTGATCCGTTGCAAAGTCGAAAAGTATTTGAGTTTGCCCGGAGTATGCCGCCGGAACAATGGGCGCTTGATTATAATGACCGCTCACTTATTCGTCGCAGCAGCATTGGTTTATTGCCAGATGAAAAGCGTTTGAGCAACTCGCGCGGGTTGCAGGGAACGGACTGGTTGAAACAACTGGCACCGGATTGGCCAAAAGTTTTGGATGCTGCGCGAATCGCATTGAGGCAGCCACAAATTGGCGAGTTGGTAAATGAAAATGCATTTGTTAAGTGTATTGAACGCAATGCCAAACTCGATGTTTTTGAACATCAGTCGGCTGATGTTCGGGAGATAATGCAGTTGGTAGTACTGGGAAGGTTTTTCCAAAAACTTGATTAATCATAATAGCGAACAGCTTTGGATAAACGCCAGCGTGACGTTCTGAGTTTAGCAAAATGATTTTGCAAGAAGTAAAATTAATACCAGCGTTTTTGAAAATAGATAGCTTTGATAAGGCGCGCTTGCTATAATGTACAATAGAGAGTTGTACTAAAATGGTGAAAATCTCAAACGAACAGCCATGCGTTTAGTATTTCATTTCTGCTTTTGTAAAGGGTGGGTGCGCTATGAAACAGTCGAGAAAAATCCGGCGTAATTGGTTGCGATATGTTCCGGAGTGGATGAAGTGCTTTGCGCGGACAATTATTAAGGTTGCAAAGGTGCAAAGCCGCAAAGCGGTCAAAGGTCTTAACTGTTTTCATACAAATCTTAAGTCGCAAATTTCAAAATTTGGCGACGGTATTCGTTTGCATACCAAAGAATGGGTGGCCGCGGCGCTTGCTGCCGGCCTTGTTGCTGCGCCTTATGCTGCAACTGCCGCTCCTCAAGGTGGAGCAGTGGTCGGCGGGCAAGCAACGATTACGCAAGCCGGCGATGTTACCAATATTGCGCAGACCAGTCAGCGCGCGGCGATTGATTGGACTAGCTTTGATATTGCCAAACACGAGACGGTCAACTTTCAGCAACCGAATGCCAGTGCTGTTGCGCTCAACCGGATATTGGGCAACAACCCTAGTGCTATTTACGGACAGCTGAATGCTAACGGTATAGTATATTTAGCCAATCCTAACGGTATATATTTCGCACCCGGAGCGCAGGTAAACGTTGCCGGATTAATTGCAACAACCTCGCACGTCGACCCGCTTGCGTTTCTGCAAAACGGCACGATTAATACCAGCGAACGCAACGGCGCAATCAATATGCAAGGCAGTATTTTTGCTTCCGGTGGGCTGGTGGAGATCAAAGGTGCTACAGCAATCAACATCGGCGGAATAATAAAAGCGACAGCGCTCAACGGCAATGGCGGAGCGATAACGCTGAACAATATTGATAATATAACGGTAAGCGGAACGATATCTGCCAGCGCCGATGCAACTGGCGACGGTGGCAAAATCATTGTTTTTGCCGATAACACCGCTGATGTCAGCGGTGCGAAGCTCTATGCCCGCGGCGGCAGTGCGAGCGGCGATGGTGGTTTTGTAGAAACGAGTGGTAAAAAGGTGTTGTTTTCCGGATCAATAATTCAAGCTGGGGCGATAAACGGGAAAGTTGGAACTTGGTTAATAGACCCTACTGGAAATTATACATTGGCCACTAGCGACATAAATGCATTTAACGCTTCTCTTACAACTCAAGACGTTAGTTTTCAAGTAACTAACGGATCGTTGACAATGCTTGGTGATCAAACTATAACATATACTGGTGTGAGCACCAGATCGCTTAGTTTAGTCGCCACCGGCGCTGGAAGCGCTATCGAAATGTTGAGCAATGCAACTATCGATGCATCAGCGAGTCCATTAAACATTACACTAACCGCTGGCGGTGGTGTGACCATCGGAAAAATTAATGCAAGCTCGGGTAGTTTAACAGTATCAGTCGGCGGCGCTGTAAGCCAGAGCGGGGCACTAACCGCCGGTACAGCAACAATTAACGCAGGTACCAATGCGATAACCTTAACCACAGCGACTAATGATTTCACAACTTTTGCAGCGACCGGCGGCGCGATATCAGTAACAGATACAAACGGTGTCATCCTTGGCACGACTCGTGCCTATGGAACATATAGTTTGACTGCTGGCGGAACAGTTACACAGTCCGGGTTGTTGCATTTTGATAGCGCGACAACAATTTCTACCAGTGGTAGCGGCGCTGGAATTGATCTTAGCACCATCGCCAATGACTTTGGAGTGGGAGCGATTTATAGTTTTTCGGGCGGAGCAGGTGCGCATAACGCTAAGATTTATAGCACCAATAGCACGGCATTTAGTATTTCCACACTGGGCAGCGGTTCGCTAGGCAATCTGACAATCATAAATCCTAATTCAGGTATCACGCTTGGCGGAACGAACATGACTAATATGGCAACATTAAATGCAACAGCTGGAGGATCGATTAGTCAAATCAGCGGCTCGGCGCTGACCGTTTCCGGGTTATCGACAATAACTGCTGGAACCAATATTGATTTTTTGACAAACGCTGGAAACAATGACTTTGACACTATTGCGGTAACGTCGGCGAATTTATCGATTAAAGATGCTAATGCTTTAATGTTTGGAATATCAAGCATTTCCGGGAACACCACGATAAATGTTGGCGGAGCGCTGACGCAGAGCGGTGTGATAACTGCGAATGGTAGCGGCAAAACTTTTACCGTATCCGCCGGAGCAAATAATATTACTTTAAATAGTTATAGCAATGATTTTGCTACGGCTTCGCTTACTGGTGCCATTGTGTCAGTCAAGGATGCGAATACATTGTCAATCGGTGCGTCAACCATAAGTGGTAACGCAACTTTTACCAGCGGAGCCGTGGCATTCACAGGAGCAACAACTATCAATGGAGATACAATTGTTGTTGCAAGCGGCGCGGTTACACAAACAGCGGTGATAACAGCGAATGGTAGCGGCAAAACATTCACAGTATCTGCCGGAGCGAACAACGTTACTTTAGAAACTGCAACAAATGATTTCACAACATTTGCAGCAGCCGGCGGTGCAATTTCAGTTGCTGATACTAATGACATTATATTGGGCACGACAACTGCAACGGGTACATATCGTGTGAATGCTGGCGGAACGGTAACACAGTCCGGGCTGTTGAGTGCGACAGGTTTAGCAACGATATCGACTAGCGGGGTCGCAAAAACCATTGATTTGAGTACCAGCGCCAACAGCTTAAGCGGTGGTGCGACCTATAATTTTAGTCAAACCGGAGCACATAACGCTTTAATAAGAAATACGGTAAATGGCGCTGGATTTGCGATTGGCACACTGAGCGGTAGCTTGGTTAATTTGGCACTGAATTTTAATACCGCCACGGCGATAACTTTGGGCGGTACTAATCTGTCGGAGATAACCGGCGACTTGAGTCTGACCGGCGGAGCAGTGGCGTTCGGCGCGACGACTATCGGTGGTAATGCGATTATAGCCGCTAACGGTACGGTAACACAGACTGACGCGATTATTGCTAATGGCAGTGGAAAGACCTTCAGCGTTGTACCATCCAGTGCGGGTAATAATGTGGTTTTGGATAACGTCAATAATGATTTCAATATTTTTGGCGCTTCTCCTTCGGCAGCGGTGTCTTTTAATACAACGGTTGTAGATAAAAACAGCTTGATATTAAGCGCTACTAATTTAGGTGGCGGAACATTGACTGCGACAGCTGGAGCTGCCGGTAGTGGTTCAATAACGCAAAATGGAAGTTTAAATCTAGGCGCCGGTGTGTTCACTGCTGCTACAGATATTGATTTGTCTGCCAGTGAAAATGTTGTGTCTGGCGTTGCAACATATAATTATTCAGCCACCGGTGCGCATACTGCAGCATACAAGGGATGGGGGACTCTAGTCAAGTCACCCACGTTTGGAACGGTAAGTGGTAGTTTGCAAAACGTGACGTTGTATTCAGATTACTCAAGTGGGACATTAGAATTGGCTAACATTACTGCGGCCAATTTGACGGCCACATCTAATGGAGCTATAACGCAGGCAGCTGGTGCGTCGTTGGTAGTTACCAGCGCGACAACCGTGAGGGCAAACAATGGCAGTAATTATTATGATATTACACTCGGTAACAGCGGCAACAACTTTAACAGTTTTGGCGCGACTGGAAATGCGATAACCGTCGTTGACAGCAACGCTATTGTGCTTGGAAACATCACAAATTACAATCTCGGTACGGGTACTTTGAGTGTGGCTGCCGGTGGCAATATTACCCAAACCAGCGGTACCGCCCTCAACCTCGGTAAGGGCGATTTTTCGCCGACGTTTACTTTCGTAGCCAAGAACGGCGCTACTTATTATGACATTACGCTTACCAATGCCGGAGTCAGTCTGACCAGCGCCAATTCTTTTACAGGTATTCTTGCAGTAACCGGAAAAGATGTTAATATCACGCACACGCCGCGACTTGCTGAACAATTCGGCGAAACGCTGAGTTTGGGCGATTCGGTAGCTACCGGAAACTATACGCTTACCACCAATTGCGGCGGAGGCGCCAAAGCGATGTGGCAACAATCAGGCACAATTACGGTCGGAGGCACAGCAACTTTCAAAGCGCCGGGCACCATTATGATGAATACCGCTAGCAACGATTTTAGCATCTTGAACATTTCGGCGAGTACAGCGACTATTCAAGATTTAAACGGAATAACACTCGGTAATATCGGTTGGTCCGGTAGTTCTATGAGCGATTTTACACTTACCGCCGGCGGAGCCATAGCCCAATTGACCAGCACAACAATAAAAGTGCTAAATGCCGCAGTAAGCGCGCAGGGTGGGCTGAGTGATATTTCACTCAATCAATCCGGCAATGTTTTTGGTCAAATTACAACAGGCAGCGCTGACGTTGGCGGATTTGAGTTTACTGGCAACAACGTTACGATTGCCGGCAGCAATATAGTATTGGGAAAAACCGGAGCGTCCGGGGCCTCGATGTCTACTGCGAACGGCGCAGTGACTGTCACCGCGTACGGAAGCGGTGATCACACCTATGGCAATATCCATCAGGCAATTGGAGCCGGAATAACTAAAAACAACGCTTACGCCGCAAACTTTACCGGACATAGCGAAGTATTGGTAGAATCGCGAGGGGCAAACTATTCTGCTATTGGTTTGAATGATTTTGGTTCCGGTGCCGTTAACCTTAATGTTGACTTGAATTATCAAGTGACGCAACCTTCCGTATTGTTCGAAAATATTAACACTGCTGCAGCTATGCCGATGACAAAACGCGGCGATATTGTTTATGGAGTAGGCTCGCAGATACTCTTACCTAATCGGACAGCAACAGTTTCTTTGCCGAGTTTTGGCGACGGAAACCAAACTATGAGCCTAACGACGAACGGGGCAATTACTCAAGATCCCGGCGCAGTGTGGTCAGCGTGGAGTTTGACACTGCGTCCGAAAGCTGATACTGACCTCGGTTCATCCGGTAATCAGCTGAACGTTAGATCCCATACACTAGATTTGGTTGCACAGAATATGTTTGTAAATAATGCGGCAATTTCCGGTGCAACTGTAGACGTTGCACTAGTTGCATCCGGTAATGTTGAAATAACTTCAGACAGTTCAATTGGCTCGGAAAATACCAGCATGGTGGATATGAGCGCAGGCGTTGGTAAACACGCAACCTTTACGGTTACTGGCAGCGGTTCATCAATCTGGATTACTAATGAGTTGAGCAACTTCGAAACCGCAGCAGTTATTTACGATTTCACCGGCGGCGGAACACATGATATCGGTTATACAAATATTACGGACGCAGAGGCGGCAGCACCAACGTTGGATGTCACCGGCACCATGGGACAAATGTACATTAATATGCCGAATTCGCCAGGAACTTATTTGATTGGCAATGTCGGGAATGCCGCACTTTCTCTTAATTTTAGCAATAGAGATATTTCACAGAGTGACGGAACAGCAATTACCTCTAACACGGTTAGTATAACCGGCAGAGACATTACTTTAACGAACGACAACAACGTGTTCAGTGGCGGCGCGATGACCTTGTCCGGAAGGGCGATTAGCGTGAAAGCCAGCACTGGCGACATAACATTAGGCACGGTAAATGCGTCTGGAAATTTGACTGTAAATGCTGTATCTGGCAGCATTGTCAAAACGGGTGATGCCGTCACGACGATGCTGAGCAATTCGGCAATAAGTATGACTGCCAGTGGCAATATTGCAATTGGTTCATACAACAGTCCGCTAGGTACCGGCTCAGTTTCGGCGGTATTCACCGGTACCGGCGAACACGATTTCTATTATGGTAACAGTACGCTGGATGCGCAACTCCCCAGTTTCACATTGGTGCCGTTGGTTAAACTACATGATTTGGAGATACATTTGCCAGGAGCGTTTAACCATACCAGCAATTATACGCTTGGGAGTTATGATGTTACGAACAATTTCAGTTTTACCGCACCTTTTGATATTACGCAAAGCGCGGCGATAACCGCGTCCGGAAATGTGAATATTCTTTCAAATTGGGGCAGCGTGATTTTGACGAATACGGGAAACAGCTTGGCAACACAAGCTGATGCCACGATTAGTTTGCAGGGGCAGAGAAATGTAACGCTTACCGGCTATGTTGGAGATTTGAACCTTAACACAGTGTCGGCAGGTTACTATGGAAACGGCGAAAGAATAGATGGGAACCTTACGCTTGGTGCAACCGGCAATATAATCCATTCGGCGACCGCGCCTGGAACCAGGGGCATGTTTGTTTACGGCAATGCGGTAATTAACGCCGGCGGCAATGTTGATCTCGAATATACTGCCACAGGTTCAATTGATACCGGATTATACTTTAAGAATCTGGTGTTTACCGGCACAGATGTTACAGTACTGTCAAGCGCTTATATTGCCGCGAGTGATACTCCTTTAAACGGGGTTGAAATGGGCGCTTCAACGGCAACAGGCGCATTAGCCTTATCTACCGACGGTAATGTAACACAAACCGGTGTATTGACTAAAAACAACGCTTCAGGCATGACGTTAACAACAACAACATCCGATTCGACAATTGATCTTGGCGGTTACAGTAATAATTTTGGCGGTGGCGCGGTTGTATTTAATTTGGTCAGTGGTTCAACAGAGAATATAGTAAGTTTCAAAAACATATCTAGTTCAGCGGTGATGCCAACGATTAGCGGTGGCTCGGCTACGACCGAGACGGTGAATTTGGCAAATGCCGCGGTTGATCTTTCCGGTATTATCGGTAGCAACCTCAATCTGACCGCCGGAGCCGGAATAACGCAAACAGGCGGAGCGATAACGCTTGCGAGTGGCAGGACGTTGTTGCTGAGCGCCAACGGTAATGCGATAACCCTGAACAATGTGGCAAATGACTTTGCCTCGGGCGAGTTGCAACTGACCGGTAATATTGTGAGCGTAAAATCCGGCAACAACTTCACACTAGGACAGTCGAGCATTAGCGGCAGTTCGCTGATCTGGACAACTGGCGGTGATATCAGTCAGACCGGTGCAATTTCAACGCCTACAGGTAGCGCTTTGACTTTGAAAACTGAAAAAAGTAATGGCTTGATTGATGTAGGCACCGCAGACAATATTTTTGACGGCGCGGTTAATTTCGTTTATTTGGGCAGTGGAGAACTAACTCTGGGCTACAAAAATATCAGCGCCATAAATCACGCGGCTCCAACGGTTACCGCTGAAAATGGCAGCTTCAAAAACCTTGTATATGATTTCGTTAGCGGTGCAACCTTGGGAGACATTAACATTGCGGCAAACGGCAGCTTGACGCTGAATGCCGGCGGCGCCATAACGCAAGTAGCCGGAAAACACATTAATATGGGCACCGGCGCGACTACTTATATTAACGCTTCCGGTCAAACAATCAATTTTGGAAACAGCGGAAACACGTTTAGCATTATTGATATCATTACGGCGGGGGCGGTGACCATCAATAACGGCACTAACCCGTTGACGTTTACTAACACTAATACCAGTTCATTAGGGTTTACTGCGGGCAGTACAACTGTTACTGGCGGGGCGATGACGTTTGCGGCATCGAACGTAACCGGCACGCTAGACATAACTGCGACCGGCGCAATCAGCGGCGGCGGGTTGACGGTGAGTGGCGCGTCGACGATTGCTGCTGGTAGCAACAATGTTACATTAGCAACCGCGAATAATTTTGGCGGAGCGGTTGTGGTCAGCGGCAACGCGGTAACGCTGAATAACGGGACACATAATCTGACGATTAGCAGTGGCGGCAGTTATGCATCAATTGGCATGACTGGCGGTGATGTAACTCTGACCAGTACAGCAGGCACTTTGGATTTTACGGCGGTTAGTGCCAGCGGTAATCTTAATGTTACTACTTCCGGTAGCATTACCCAGACTGGAGCGATGACCGCCAACGGCAGCGGCAAAACTGCGACATTCAACGCCGGGAGCGGTGATGTAACACTGACTGGCAGTGGCAACAGTTTTGCCATGCTTAGTATGTCCGGCGCGAACGGACAGGTCTCAGCGGGGGGCTTCACGCTGGGCGCGACAACTTTGTCGAATATGACGCTTGCATCGAATGGAACGGTAGTGCAGGCTAACAGCGCTGCCTTGAATGTTAGCGGAACGACTACGTTGAATGCCGGGACGAGTGGTAATGTTTCAATGCTTAACTCCACGAATGTGCTAGGTGTCGTTTGTGCAAGCGGAAACAGCGTTTCGGTTTGGAATAGCGGTGATACAATTATCGGCGCGTCAGCGTTTAACAATACTTTGACTGTTCTTTCCGGTGGTAAAATCACTCAATCAGGCGCTATTATCGCCACTGGTGGCTTGTTGTCGCTCACGTCTAATGGCGATACTACTTTGGACGGGAATAATGATATAGGAACGTTTGCGGCGAATGGCGGAAATATTGTTTTCAATGATATTAACAGTTTTGCTGTTGATTCGTCAGGGATTGGCGCTTCAGGTAATTTGACATTGCTCGCTGGTGACAGCATCAGCCAGGCGGCAGCGCCGACTGCGGGGATTACTGTGCAATATGGTACGTTGACTCTTAGCGGCGGAACTGCGGGAACGATAAATTTGGCTGGCGGAGCAGTATTAACCAATGAAAATAAATATCTTAGCAAATCATTAAATATGATTGCGAGACTGGCAGTTATCACAGGCGGCAGGGTTGCGGTTGCAACGAATAGCAACATTGTATTAGGCGCAATAAATATTGCCGGGCAGAATTCAGCTACTGCTTTGAGAATAATTGCCCATGGCAATATTTCCCAAGACGGCGCGATGATAATTACCGAAAGCAGTGCTTTCTCAGAATTGAATTCAATGGATGCTAGCAACAGCATTATTTTGAATGCCGCCAATGATATTGTCGGTGGGATGGTGCTAAATTCAAACGGCACAGGAGTGCATAGTGTTTCGTTCACTAATCTTTCACAGTGGCCCTCCTTGATGTCGTTATGGGTGTCTACAAGTTCGGCGACTGGTATGGTTTCGTTGAATGCTAATGTTCCTGATCGCGGCTTGGCAACAAGTTTTTCAGGAATAAATCAGCCTGGTTCATGCGCAAAATTTAGCAATATTGTGATAACCTGTGGCGGTGATTTGACGCAGGTAGATCCAACTAATTCGGCATGGAATTATCCCTGGTATGTGGATGATAGTGCAACCGGAGACCCAAAAATCGCCCTGAATGTTGGTGGTATAGTATACTTAAATGGCAGTATACACAACCGTTTTAACAAAGTGCTAATAGTTAACGGTGGTACGCAATATAATATAAAAACCGAACTCCCGGCCAACGAAAAACTGAACAAAGTGACTAATGGAGAAAATGAAATAGTGAATATGAATACGTAAAAATAGTTGATGCCGAAACGTAAGTTTCGGCATCAACTATTTAGCTGTTTATGAAGTAGGACTCGAAAAACCGGTATGATCAGTGCTGGTTCCACCACCACTACCTGTTTGCACAATTTCGATTTCTTGAATTTCCGGATCCATCCATTGTTTTTTTTGCATAACCATCACGCTCCGATGCGATTTATAGTATAATGATAACATTAAAAGCGTTGCTGTACAATATTTTTGCTATGGCACTTGCAATCAGGGGGCAGTGTGAAAAAAACAATTGTGTTGATGATAGTTTGTATGATATTTGGCGTCCATTGTTTTGCGGCGCCAAATGCGTTTGAATATACCCTTCAGCCAGGCACTGCACAGTCTCAGTTGCCCAAAGACACCTATGATTCCAATGACCGTAGCGGATTCTATGGCGAAGATGTGTTTGCGCAGCAGGCGGCAGTAAATAAATTACTAAATGCCGCAAGTTCGTTGACTGAGTATTATATTAACTTTTACAAAAATTGCGGCATGTCTTATCTGGCACGGACACAAATCAATGCCGGAGTAAATTATGCTAACAAGATGACTTTTCAGGGCGGCTTTAGTACAATTCAGCCGTTTTTTGGCGAAATCCAGGAAACTACTCGCAACACGGTGTTTTGGCAGTTGAGCTATAATTATAATGGTGCTAGCGGTTCAGCGACTAACAATGTGGTAAATTATGGCAATCAATCGATTGCGCAAAATACCGCAAACGTAGGGTTGGGCTACAGATACTTGTTTCCCGGCAGTTGGGCCTTGGTTGGCGTGAATGGTTTTTTTGATGCAACGATGAGTCCCAACCATATGCGCAGCGGTGCCGGTTTGGAATTATTTGTCGGTCCGTTGGAGTTTCGCGCGAATCAGTATATTCCAATGTCGGGAGAGCAGAAAATTGGTGTCGATGCTACGAGTGGCTGGAATATTTATGAACGAGCGGCTGCCGGTATGGATTACGAGATTGGCACCAACTTCAGTTATTTAGGCGCATCCTGGCTGAATTTAGCGGCCCAAGGTTATCAATATACATTCAATCAATCCTATAACAACGTGCTTAACAGCAACTATACCGGCTACAACGTCAAACTGGGAATTAATGTTCTGCCGGAATTAAAAATCGAGGCAATATATAACAACAACAGTAATGGCAGCAACGGGGCGGGCGGTGTTGTTCAAGTGAGCTATAATCTGAATCAAAACGTCGGCCCGTCGTTATTCAACAATGTCAATATAACAACCGATGTTGTAAATCGTGATGCATCGTCGCAGCTGATTTACAAAATGTTGCAGCCGGTGTACCGCAACAATAATATTGTTGTAGAGCGGTTTACGAAAATTAATGCGATGCCACCGTCAGGAACTGGGCGGTTAGTTTTTGAACATATATATACTGACTACACTCATTCTGCTGAAATTTCGGCCGGTAGTCAGGTTTCACTGTTTAGAAGTGATGACATTTCCCACAGTAATGTACTGGCAACTATACCTTATGCCTCCGGAGGAGTAATCTTTGATGCAGTTGCGCCGGGAACATATATCGTAGCGCGTTCGCCATATAATGGAAACGCTAACGCAATAGTTGTGCCTTCAGCACAAAGTTTTACGGTTACAGCAAATGCAATCAATAACAACTCGTATGGTTACCTTATGGGTGATCCCGGTTCGATTAGGGCTGTTATTATGATTCAGGGTATACTTGCACCTGCGGGCACTAATGTCAGATTATCCGGGGCCGGCTCAGCGACAGGTCAAGTAACAGGAGCTGGTGGTGTAGTAAGTTTCACGAATTTGATGCCGGGAAGTTACACGGTGGCATTACAAGACGCAACTACAGGTGTTTATGGCACTCTGCCATATTCTTCGAATATTGTTGTTGTTTCCAACAACGTGTCGCCTGTGACACTATCGGCGTATTATCGAAATGTTAGTGTGAAAACAACAACTGCCGACGGAACAACGGTTGACGGCGGAGTGGGGATTTCGGTTGCTGGAACATTAACGTCGCCACTGGTAACCACGGATTATACTACCGGACTGGCGTCACTTGCTATTTGGGAAAATGTGCCACAGTTACTCGGCGGAGCGAAGGCGCCCAATTTAATATATGCTGCTCCAAATAACCCGGTAACGATTACCGCTAGCGGGCCAGCCGAACCTATTGTTATCCAAAGAACTAGTTAAGTTAATAATCTTGGAAAGAAAGCCAAGCGATATAAAAACCTTCTGTCGCAGAAATATCTGCGATAGAAGGTTTTTTGTTGCAATCGTCACACAACTGACACAAAAGCCGCAAAACATTCTCGAAACCGTCACACAACCGTCACCAAACCGTAACATTGGCCTGTTATAATTCATAATAAGCAGATAAGCTGCAGAACGTAAAAGCTTTTTGCTAAATTAATAACTTGGAGAATATTATGTGTGTAAGTAAACAAACAATTGAAACAGTTTATAACCGGTTTAAATTATTGCGGCAGGCCGCCGGTTGGACAGCCCAGCAGGCTGCCGCTGAACTCGGTGTGTCGCGTCAGACAATCGTAAACATCGAAACCAAGAAAACACCATTTTCAAAAATCCATTGTCTGGCATATATGGCAGTGCTGGATGAACGTGCCAAAAACGTACCGGATTTACAGAAAATTGTCAAAGCGGTGCTGGTTCAGTAAATAACCAAAAATAAGTTTGTGAAAAAAGTTGTGTTGAAATATAAATTTTGACACAACTTTTTTGTGCTTAAATTATGAAAAAAAGTTAAGGTGAATTATATGGTTATGTGTAAAAAAATCATCTGGATTGCGGATGTAGTTATATATCTCTGATTGACTATTGGCAAAAATTGTTGACAAAAGAGCGTACTATAGTATTATTATATTAATATATTGTTTCGTTAGGAGGCGTGAAAATGAAAAATGCAATGCCCAACAAGTTGGGCAAATTCAAACCGGTTGTTTATTTTATCTGTCTGGTGGCGGCAACCGGCGGTCTGTTATTTGGTCTGGATCAGGGATTTATCGCTAATGCCTTGGATACTATCAGCAAAGTTTATCACATGGATACGGCTGCGGCGGAAAGATATTCGGCGATATTGGCAACCGGCGGCGTTTTTGGCGCGTTGCTATCGGGTATTTTTGCGCGCTATCTGGGGCGAAAACGTTCGCTGGTTTTTGCGGGATTTTTGTTTTGTACAGCATCGCTGGTTTCGGCGTTTTTACCGCCGATTGACACTTTAACGGTTTGCCGGTTTATTCTCGGATTTGCGGTCGGAATTGCGTCGTTTATCGTACCATTGTATCTGGCAGAAACCGCTCCGGCGAGAATTCGTGGCGCCATGGGAACGTTGTTTCAGTTGCTGATAACTATTGGTATATTTCTTATCTCGGTAACGGATGTATTTATTGATTCACTTTACTCGGCACCGGAAATGTCGTTGCCAAGAATGTTTGGCGTAATTGTTTTCTTTGCGTTGTTAATGTTCATCGGTTCGTTGTTTCTTCCGGAAAGTCCGCGTTGGCTAATGCTTGCGGGTAAAAAACCTCAGGCGATAGCCGCATTGAACAGAACATTAGCGACTAAAGAAGAAGTTGATTTTGAAATCAATGAAATCGAAGAAACTTTGCGTGGTCCGAAAAGCGCCGGAATCGGCATTGTTTTTAAAGGTTATTTTTTCAAGGTGTTGCTGGTTGGTGTGGCGTTGCAGATGTTTCAGCAACTGGTCGGCATTAATGTTATGATTTATTACGCGCCGAAAATTTTCGGCTATGCCGGCATGACTGGATTGGTTGCAATGTTGACGGTACCAACGGTAAATATGTTGTTTACCTTTCCGGCGATTAAGTGGGTAGATAAATGGGGACGAAAAAAATTATTGTATGCCGGCGCAGTAATAATGCTGGTGTCAATGCTGGCGGCAGGGTTGGTATTTTCCAGTATTGGTAATCAGGTTGATCCGGCGCAGATACCTGGTATGGCGAAAGGTGTATTGTTGGCTGCTGTCATTTGCTATATCTTCGGATTTGCAATGTCCTGGGGGCCGGTTGCCTGGCTGGTGTGTTCAGAAATATTCCCGTTAGCCGGACGTGAAGTCGGTATGACGATAACTACCATGGTTAACTGGACATTTGCCGGATTGTTGATGGCGAATTCACTTACGTTCATGCAAACTTACGGCAATGCTTCAATATTTTATTTGTTCGCGATTTTCTGCGTAATTGCAATTGTTTTCGTGGCAGCATTTGTTCCGGAAACAAAAGGTATTACTCTGGAAGAAATTGAAATTAATCTAAAAGCTGGAAAAGCTCTGAGAAAATTAGGTGAAATGGAAAAATAAATACTACAAAGTCATAGGAAACAAACAAAAAACCTGCGAATATTCGCAGGTTTTTTGTTTGGCAATATTTATGCAAAAATTGTGTCTAAATAGTTGAATAATACGGCTCCGGAATTTTCGCCAAACTTGTGCAGTTCTTCCGGAGTTGAGGTAACCTGATCGCCGTTCATACGGTTGAGGATAACGGTGCAAATCATTGCAAATCGCGAGAATCCCCAATAATTCAAAAATCCGGCTAATTGCGCGCCTTCCATTTCGATGTTGCGCACGCCTTTTTCAAAAATCCAGTTCAGCCAGCCGTATTTCCAAGATTCCTCAGCCAAAACAATCGCGCCGTCCAGACGCATTTGTTCGAGGAAGAACTCGTTACCGGCAACAGTTTTACCCATTACAATGTTGATGCCGCTGTCTTTGCTGGCGTCAACAATTGCTTGAGCAATGTCTATCGGGAAAGTACCATCAAAATATTGCTCACGCTCACCGATAAGCACCCGGTAAGGCTTCATGTCTGCCATTATGCCTTCGGTACAAACGACAACTGTACCGCCTTCGAGACCTACACCGCCACTGGTGCCGACGCGTGTCCAAAAAATCTTGTTCATTTCTTCCATGTCACCATTTTTTAAGAAAAATATCATCCGCATAAGTTCTTGTATACACATACCGGCGCTCGGCATCCCCATGCCGTGGGAAGCGAAGATTACGCCGTCAACATAACGGGTAACAAACCGTTCTTCTTTAGGTAAAGCGATGATTTCGGCGTTGCGCTTTTTTGACCAAATTTCCGCAAATTCTTTGATACGATCGCCTGAACCGGCAACAACTATTGCGCGGACATCACGAAATTTTTCCAAAATCGGGTCGGCGCTGCTTACACCCAGATGGTAGTAATAATCTGAATACTCGCCATTAATGACGCCATCGAGAAATTTGTGGTTAATGTTTTCGTAATGCATAAAATTCTCCTTTATTGATATTGTATTTATAATATAACAATTCTCCAATTTTTCTAAAAATCCTTTTTTTGAAAAATTTTTCCCAACTTTTTTTAGTTAAATACCGGAGCGAAAAACATGGTACAATAGAACTATAAAAAAACTAAGGAGTTAAGATGTTTAAAATTTTAGAAAAACACCGGGTTACGCCTGTCGCAAATTATATAAAATTCGCAGCGCCGGAGATTGCTAAAAAAGCCCAACCCGGTCAAATAATTCAAGTCAAAATTAACGAACAACTCAAGCCGTTTCCGCTATCATTGGCTGATTATGATGCCGATGCCGGTTGGATTGTTGTCGTCTGTCAGGAAGTGGGCGAAAAAACCCGGCTTCTGGGTTCGCTGAGCGCTGGAGAAGTGGTTGCGGACATTAAGGGGCCGCTACTGCCGCCCCTGGATTTGACCAACATCGGTACACAAGTGTTGATTGGCGGTGGTTCGGGGATCGCGGCCATCTATGACATGGCCCGCGGTTTGCGGGCAACCGGAAACAATGTGATTGTTATTAGTGGCGCGCGCTCGGCGGAATTGGTGTTCTTTGACAAAGAAATTGCCTCGGTTGCCAATGAGTATATTGTTGTAACCAGCGACGGCAGCAAGGGCGAGAGCGGCCGGGTGACCGACGTACTCGAGCGGATGATAACCAACGGAAAAGTAATTAATAAGTGTGTAGTTGTCGGTCCGGAACCGATGATGCAGGCAATAAAAGATATTTGTACGCCGCACGGGATTAAGTGTCAAATATACGGACAATCAGTCGTTGTAAAAAAATAAGCAAATTAGCAGGTGGTTTGTGAAAACGCTGAATTCGAATTCATAATTAAAACCGGTTTCGGCGATATTTTCGTCGGAATCGGTTTTTTTGCAGGTGAAAAAAGAAAAATGTAGAATATAGTAGTAATTATATTGTTGAGGTGATAGTTGTGAAAAAATTCAGTACGAGCTTTACTGTTGAATTGCCGCAGTGGGCGTGCGAACTAGCTGAGCAGTTACCGGAGTGTATTGAGTCGCGTGAGGATCGGATGCGGTTGGTGCATGAACTGGCTGATAAAAATATTATTAACAATACTGGCGGCCCTTTTGCGGCGGCAGTGTTTGAATCGGCATCCGGCAAAGTTGTCTCGATTGGCGTTAACAGGGTAATGCCGCATAACTGTTCGAGCGCTCATGGTGAAGTTGTGGCGTTGTCACTTGCACAAGCCCGCCTTGGAACATTTGATTTGGGGCGCAGTGATTTGCCGGAGCATGAATTGGTTGTTAACTGGCTGCCATGCACGATGTGTTACGGTGCGGTTATCTGGTCAGGCGTGAAGCGGCTTGTTATCGCCGGAAACGGCCCGGAACTCGAAGAAATAACCGGATTCGACGAAGGGCCGCGCCCGGAAGACTGGGAGCAGCAGCTTAATAATCGTGGCATTGCGGTCATAAATAACGTGTTGCGCGACGAGGCGCTGACAACTTTTAAGCGGTTCCGTGACATGAATAAGTACGTTTATAACGCGCGCAAATAATGAGCAGGAGCGAATATGAGTGCAAAAACTCTGATTGACTGTGAAACAAAGACATCATTGATGGATGTTTATTTATTGTTGGGCCGGATCCTTTTTCATAACGGTGCAACGGTCAAACGTATTCAACAGTCAATTGCTTACCTGCATAAATATTTTGGTGAAGATCAGTTGCATGTGCTGGTGGAGTATGATGCAATTATAATTACCGATATTAACGGCGACAAGTTTGAGACCAAAGTCGACCGGGCACACGGTTTCTCTTCGGTTAATATTGAAGCGATTGTAAATGTAAGCAAACTGTTAAGTAGTTTGGAGCAACAGACAGTTTCAGCGGCGCTGGTTGCGGAAAAACTTCGAAAAATTGATGCGCCGAAAACCGGGTCGCAACTGGTCAATCACGTTGTCTTTGCGCTGGCTGGCGTGCTATTCGGATTACTCAATCGTGGGGATTGGTGGTTTATTGCCGTTGTGTTTCCGGCGGCGCTGGTTGTTAGCGTCTGCAAGACAGCGCTGGTGGAGCGTCATTTCAATTTGTATGTCTCAACACTGGTTGCAGCAACCACCGGAATGCTGACTGCCTGTGCATTGATTAGTTTCGTGCCGACGCAGACGGCGCTGCTGGCGTTGATTTCACCGCTGTTGCCGCTGGTGCCGGGGCTGCCTTTGATAAACGGCGGTACCGATATTTTGCGCAACCACAACTCGGTCGGATTGGCGCGAATGGCTTTCGCCGCGATGATGGTCGGGGTGCTCGTTGCGGCAGTCTGTCTGCCGGTTGCCTTGTTTCCGCAACTGATTGCAAAGACACAACTCGTAATACACAGTAATGGCTATTATTTGGTGCAAGATTTGATTTTGGGCGGTATCGGCGCTGTTGTAATCGCGAAGATTTTTGACGCACCGAAAAATTTGTTTTTGTTGTTTGCGCTCGGCGGCGCATTGGCGCGCGGCGTGCGCGCGGTTTTGTTGTTGTATTGTGGCGCGGATAATGTGACCGCAGCCTTTTGTGGAGCGCTAAGTGTCACGATTCTCGGCTATTTTTTGGTAAAAAATTCGCGCTTGCCGATTTCAATATATGGCGTCGTCTGTTCGGTAATGCTCATACCCGGATTTTTGTTGATTGCCGGTTTGAAAGATTGTTTCTTACTGGCGCGTTTGCCGGTGGAAGCGATTACCCTGGAGTTTATTGCGCATACAGCGCAGACACTGGTACGAGCCTTTCTGATTGTTGCCGCGATTCTCGGCGGAGTGATGTTTCCGGCGTTGTTACTAGACGGACGGAAACCGCGAATTTAGTTTTGGAGCGTTTGCGATGCACAGACACATAAAATTTCATTTGCCGGGTGTAATTTTATACGTTTTTCACGGCGGTTTTGTTTGTGCGTTTTCTTTTCTGATGTTCGACAAATGCTTCCCCGGTTTTTTCACTGCCAATCTTGTGTTATTTACCTATGATGTTATTACGATTCGCGGATTGGATCCGGCGGCGTTACTGAAACTGTATGCAGTGTTGCTGGCGTTTGTCGGCGGTGGCATCGGTAGTGTAGTAATGAACAAATACCGTAAACGCAACTTGCTGCCATATCAATCATTATGGCGGATGGCGTGGATTGAGACGATTTGCATGGCGGTGTTTGCAATTGGTGCGGCGATATATCAGTATAATGGGGCGCCGAAATCGGACTGGCTGGTATTTTTATTGGCCTCGGGGGTGTTTTTTAGCGGCGGCTGGCAGTTTCAGGCGGTATCTAGTTGGAACGATGTGCCATTTCGGTCGAACATGATGAGTGGCAATCTGCATGCACTGGCAGCTTCAATTTTTAATGCTGTTTGGTTAAGATTTACCGGGCGGCATCGGGAAACTCCGGAAGAATTTCACGCAGAGCTATATCGTGGCCGTATTATTCTCGGGTTTGCGCTGGTGTTTATGGTTGGTGCGGCAGTATGTTTTTTGGTTGCACCGGCGTTGCAATTCTATTGCGGTGCTATCAATGTGCTTACTTGTGGAACGGCAACATTGTGCGGCAAATTGCTGGATAGATGAGCTGTAAAATATTAATAGGGATGGTACAGGGTGGATAAAATCTATAAAGAGCAGCCGGTTTATCAAACGGCGCTGGACTTGCACAAAAAATATCAGGGAAAAATCGGTATTAATTGCAAAATGCCGGTGCGTAATCGTGAGGACTTGGCGTTAGCCTATTCGCCGGGCGTGGCACGTCCTTGTTTGGAAATTGAAGAACAACCCGAAACAATCTATGACTATACCGCTAAAGGCAATATGGTTGCTGTAGTGACCAACGGTACGGCGGTATTGGGTCTGGGAAACATTGGCGCGGCGGCCGGATTGCCGGTAATGGAAGGTAAAGCGATTTTATTTAAGAGTTTTGCTGACATTGATGCTTTTCCGATTTGTATTGACAGCCTGGATTCTGATGAAATAATCCGCACGGTAAAACTCATCCGCGCGTCGTTTGGCGCAATCAATCTTGAGGACATCAAAGCGCCGGAATGTTTTTATATTGAAAAAAAGCTGATTGAGCAGCTGGACATTCCGGTTTTTCATGATGATCAGCACGGCACGGCGATTGTCGTGCTGGCTGGTTTGTTGAATGCGCTCAAACTGGTGGATAAAAATTTGGGAGAAGTGAAAATCGTCGCCAACGGCTCCGGCGCAGCCGGAATTTCGATTATGAAATTGCTACTCCATGCGGGCGCAAAAAACATTATTGCCTGTGACCGCCAGGGTGCAGTTACTAAAGCTAATGCCGCTAATCCGGCACAGGCGGAACTTGCAACTTTGACCAATCTCGACAATCGTAGCGGTGTTCTCGCGGAAATGCTGGTTGGCGCCGATGTCTTCATTGGCGTGTCAGCCGCTGGATTAGTCACTACTGAAATGGTCCGGTCAATGAACAGTGATTCAATTGTTTTTGCGCTTGCCAATCCGACACCGGAGATAATGCCGGAAGAAGCGCTGGCTGGCGGTGCCCGGGTAATTTGTACCGGGCGCTCGGATTATCCCAATCAGATTAACAATGTGCTGGTGTTTCCCGGAGTGTTTCGCGGCGCGCTTGATGTACGCGCCAGCCGGATAACCACAAAAATGAAAGTGGCGGCTGCACACGCTATCGCTGACAGCATTTCTGTTGCCGAGCTTCGGGATGATTATGTTATTCCCGGCTGCTTTGACGAACGGATTGCGCCGGCGGTTGCAGCGGCAGTAGCTGATCAGGCAATAAAATCGGGCATCGCGCAAATACTTCGCAACCCTGAAGAAATCGGAAAAACTACTTTGGCGCGTGTCGCTAATTTACGTTTGCAAAAATAACATTACGGAGGACAACATGATACTATCCGAAATAAGGGACAGCGTCGGTTATTTATCGTTAAACAATCCGGCGAAACTAAACGCTTTGAGTGCGCAATTGGTCAATGAGTTGGTGGCTGCGCTTGAGGACTACAAAGTTCAAAAAGTTCGCGCGGTGGTACTCACGGCGGCGCCGAACAAACACAATGTCTGGTCAGCCGGCCATGATGTTTCCGAGTTGCCGACCGGCCGTCGCGACCCGTTGGGGTATTTTGATCATCTCGAAATACTGTTGCGGGCGATTCAGGCGTTTCCGGCACCGATTATTGCGCGGATTCACGGCAGCGTCTGGGGTGGTGCGTGCGATCTTACAATGTGCTGTGATATGGTAGTTGCTGACAATTCGGCAACCTTTGCGATCACTCCGGCAAAACTGGGGATACCATACAATGCCTCCGGCATAGTACATTTTTTGAGCCGGTTGAATTTGAATATTGCCAAGGAAATGTTTTTTACGGCGACACCGGTCGATGCCGCTACCGCCGAACGCTGGATGATCGTAAATCATCTTGTGGAAGAAGCGGAATTGGACGCAACTATCGATACGATGTTAAAAGCGATTTTGAACAACTCGCCAATGTCGATTGCGATAATCAAAGAACAAATACGGGTGTTGGCCGAAGCACGGCCGCTCAGTCCGGACAATTTCGAGCGGATTCAGGGTTTGCGTCGAAAATGTTATGATAGCTATGATTATGCCGAGGGCGTGCAGTCGTTCAAGGAAAAACGCAAGCCAATATTCCGCGGCGAATAAACACAACCGAGGAGGAGAACATGCGTCCTTTAGAAGGAATAAGAGTTCTTGATTTGTCCAGGGTACTGGCAGGGCCGTATTGTACGATGATTATGGCGGATTATGGCGCAGAAATAATCAAGGTGGAAATGCCGGAAACCGGTGACGATTCCCGGTCGTTTGGGCCTTATCGCAATGGCGACAGTATGTATTACGCCAATATCAACCGTGGCAAAAAATCGATGACGCTAAACATGAAACATCCGGAAGCCAAAAAAATTATTTTTGAATTGGTTAAGCAGGTTGATGTCGTCGTGGAAAATTTCCGTCCGGGGACAATGGAAAAGCTTGGTTTAGGTTATGATGTTCTGAAGGAAATTAATCCCAAAATCATTTACGGCGCGAGTTCGGGATTTGGACATACCGGCCCGTGGTCCAAAAAACCGGCCTATGATTTAGTTATTCAGGCATTGAGCGGGTTTATGAGCATCACTGGTCCCGAGGATGGCGAACCGACAAAATCCGGACCGTCGATAATGGATTTATTATCGGGAATATTACTTGCCGAAGGAATATTTGCGGCGCTATTTGTGCGTGAGCGTCACGGAATTGGTCAAAAAGTTGACGTAGCGATGCTCGATGGCGGAATGTCGATACTGGAAAACGGGATTATGCGGTTTTTGTGCAACGGCGAAAATCCCGGACCGATTGGCAACCGTCACGCATCGATTACGCCGTTTGAGTCTTTTCAGGGTGGCGATGGCAATCACTTCGTAATTGCTGTTGGTAATGACAACCTTTGGGTAAAATTCTGCAAACTTATCAAACACGAAGAACTGACCACCGATGAGCGGTTTGCGACTAACCCCTTGCGGACAGCGCACCAGAAGCAACTCAAAACTATTATCAGCGGTATATTTGCAATTAGGCCGACCGAATATTGGTTAAAGGCCTTTGATAATGCAGGCATTCCGGCGGCGCCGATTAATAATATGGAACAAGTTTGTGCTAATGAACAGGCAATAGCGCGGGGGATGCTTGTTGAAGTTACTCACCCCACAATCGGCAAGCATACGATAGTCGGTCCGGCAGTGAAATTTACTGAAACGCCGGCCGCAATTACGGCACCGGCGCCGTTGCTTGGTCAACATACCGCGGAAATCTTGAAACAATATCTTGGTTATTCGGATGAGTTTATTAAACAATTAATAATTAACAAGGCAGTGTAGGAGGAACGATGAACGAAAAGTTACGTGCAAACCGGGCGAAATACGACGAACTGGTGGCAAAAATTACCGCAAAGCGGCCGGAGCGGACAAATTTACGCCACAACCGGTTATTCACACCGCTTGACCTTGAGGGCTTTGATTACATGGAAAAGCTCGGGTTTCCCGGTGAATATCCGTTTACTCGTGGGCCGCAGCCGACGATGTATCGCGGCCGGTTCTGGACAATGCGGATGTACGCCGGATTTGGTAACGCCAAAGAGTCTAATGAGCGTTATAAATATCTGCTGTCACTGGCGAAAAAAGGCGCCCGGGGTAATTTGTCGATAGCCTTTGATTTACCGACCCAAATCGGTTACGACAGTGACGATCAAATCAGTGAAGGCGAAGTGGGCAAAGTCGGCGTTGCGATTGATTCGCTCGCTGATATGGAAGTGTTGTTTGATGGTATTCCCCTGGATAAAGTTTCCACCTCGATGACGATCAACGCCCCGGCCGCGGTGTTGTTGGCGATGTATATTGCCGTTGCGGAAAAGCAGGGCGTTACCATGGATCAACTTGAGGGGACAATCCAGAATGATATTTTGAAAGAATATTCCGCCCGTGGTACTTATATTTTTCCGACCAAGCCATCGATGCGGCTGATTACTAACATTTTTGAATTCTGTTCCAAGAATGTACCGAGCTGGAACACAATTTCTATATCCGGTTACCATATTCGGGAAGCTGGTTCGACTGCGGCACAGGAAATTGCCTTTACGCTGGCGGATGGTATCGCTTACGTGGAAGCGGCGATCAAAGCCGGTATGGATGTTGACGATTTTGCCGGACGGCTGAGTTTCTTTTGGAATGCGCATAACGATATGCTGGAAGAAGTTTGCAAGTTCCGCGCTGCCCGCCGGATGTGGGCGAAGATTATGAAAGAACGCTTCAATGCCAAGTCGGCAAAATCAATGATGATGCGCTTTCATACCCAAACCGCCGGCAGTACGCTGACTGCGCAGCAACCGGAAAACAATATTGTGCGGGTGGCGATTCAAACAATGGCGGCCTGTCTGGGTGGTACTCAGTCGCTGCATACCAACTCCAAAGATGAAGCGATGGCGTTGCCGAACGAAGCCGCAGTAATGGTGGCGTTGCGGACTCAGCAAATCGTCGCTTATGAGAGCGGCGCCGGTGATACAATTGATCCCTTAGCCGGTTCTTATTATGTCGAAGCGCTCACGAACGATCTTGAAGAGAAGGCTTGGGATTATATTAAGAAAATTGATGATATGGGCGGCGCGGCAGTTGCCATTGATAAAGGTTATATTCAGCGGGAAATCGAAGACAGTTCTTATAAATATCAACAGGAAGTCGAGCGCAAAGAGCGCATTATTGTTGGCGTGAATGAATTCGTGGTCAAAGAAGGGCCGGTTACCGGGCTGTTGCGTGTCGATCCGTCGATTGGTGTGGCACAAGCCGCCCGGCTGAAGGAATTGCGCGCTAACCGTGACAACGAAGCAGTTGCCGCCAAACTTGCGGCACTTAAAGCGGCTTGCGAAGACGAAAATGCCAACATGATGCCGGTCATTCTTGATGCAGTGCGGGTGTACGCAACGCTGGGTGAGATTTGTAATACGATGCGGTCGGTTTTTGGCCTGTATAAAATCTAGAGCTCTGCTGAAAAATGCGCATCTGTAAATGTCAGAAAAGAAAGATATTTTGGAGGATTGAATTCAATGGAAAACATACGAGTACTTGTTGCTAAACCGGGTCTGGATGGTCATGACCGCGGTGCCAAAATTATTGCCCGTTCGTTTCGTGATGCCGGTTTTGAAGTTATTTATACCGGTTTGCGGCAGACGCCGGAAGAAATTGTTGAAGCAGCGCTGCAAGAAGATGCCAATGTTGTTGCTTTAAGCTTGCTGTCCGGGGCGCATAATACCTTGTTCCCGAAAATTGTGAAAATGCTGCATGCTGCCGGCATGAACGATGTTTTGGTAATCGGTGGCGGTGTTATTCCTGAAGAAGATATTCCCGGGCTGAAAGCGGCCGGAGTGGCGGCAATCTTCACACCGGGTACGCCGACGGCCGAGCCGATTGCGTTTATCAAAAACTTTTTTGCCGACAAATAAGAAAGCAGCTTGCGGCTGCGAATTAGCAGGTTGACATGGAATTGGTTGAAAAATTACTCGCGGGAGATCGACTGGCGCTCTCCCGCGCTATTACCATCGTGGAAAATGAGCGGGTGGACGCTGAAAGCATCATGCAAGCCGTTTATCCGCATTGTGGCAAGGCAATTGTTATCGGTATAACCGGTTCGCCGGGTGCCGGAAAAAGCACGCTGGTTGACAAAATTGCCCTTGAGTACCGTAAGCAAGGCAAGACTATTGGCATTATTGCGGTTGATCCGACCAGTCCGTTCACCGGTGGCGCCATTCTCGGTGACCGGTTGCGGATGTCTTCGTTGTCCACCGACAAGGCGGTGTTCATCCGCAGCATGGGAACCCGCGGCAGCCTGGGCGGTGTGAGTATCAAAACCGCAGACGCGATAAAATTGATGGACGCTTTTGGCAAAGACATTATCATTGTCGAAACGGTCGGTGTCGGGCAATCGGAAACCGAGATTATGAAACACGCTGATGTTACCGCAGTCGTTTGTGTGCCGGGGATGGGTGACGATATTCAGGCAATAAAAGCCGGAATAATGGAAATAGCCGATATCTTGGTAGTAAACAAGGCGGACCGTGAGGGCGTGGATAAGCTGATGCGTGAATTACAGATGTTGGTGGAACTCAACCATTCGCTTGGCGGCCGGATTATCCCAATTTGCAAAACCGTCGCAACCACTGATGCCGGCGTAGCCGAATTAAATCTGATGATTGACGGTTTTTTTGCTGAAAGCCGGCAAAGTGGTGAATTGGCATTACGGCGTTCGCGGCGGCGAAGACAGGAGTTGGTCGAGCGGATTCGTGATTATGCCGCCAAACGTGTACAGGCGATTATCGCGACTGAAGCATTGGCAGAAACAGTGAAAGCGCTGGAAGCCGGAACCCGCGATATTTATTCGGTGCAACAAGAAATTGAAGAGCGATTGTTTAAATAAGAAAATCTCTGGAGCGGGTTAGTCCGGCTTCCAGAGATTTTTTGATCAGAATTACCTGCTGCTGTTTGGCTATATATAATTCTTCCGTTTCGAATTATTTGCTTTTTCGAATTATTTGCATTTACCCTCTTGACGGATATTGATTATCGTGATACAATACCCCTCGCCCTCAGGGACAGGTTGCTGACAGTAACCGAAAACCAGAGAGCCGACCAGCGGGTTGAAGCCTTGTAAACATTGCGTTTGCGAGCTGTTCGCTGGAAGTATCCGCTCCGCAACTGCTGTTGGTGATGATAGGTTAATCACTAACATAAGATGATCGTAGCAACGACATCGAACAGCAAGAACGCACGTGACCAAAAAGTAGCGTGTTGTACGGAGAGAGGAGCCTGCAACCACCGGGACACCAGTAAGCGAGTGTCAGGGTGCGAAGCGCAGTCCGGGCAAGAAAACGGATTGTTGCGACAGGT
>JBAYGT010000004.1:0-142429 GCA_041666525.1 Negativicutes bacterium | reverse complement strand
GGATGAGTATGTAACTTGGTTCAACAACAGCAGAATTCACGGGTCGCTGAATTATCTAACACCGGCTGAATTCAGATCATTGTCCTTATAATTTTTGTATCATTAAGCGTTGACGATCCAGTACTGCTCTACTTCCGGCTGGTCAACTATTTTCACCATATTTTTCGTTTTGATTATCAAATCGTTTACAAAAATAAAAAAAGGTCTACGACCGAAGCCATAAACCCTTATAATTATTGGAGCCGATGAGGAGATTCGAACTCCTGACCTATTCATTACGAATGAACCGCTCTGCCAACTGAGCTACACCGGCATTTCTCGATTATTTATTTTAGCAACTGCTCTTCCGCAAACAATTCACTCATTGACAATTCACCAAAAATTCGCGTTATCGACTTCGCAATTATCGGCGCTACCGACAACGAAACTATTTTAGGAATGCGTTTATAAGCCTCAAGCGGAATGGTATTGGTAACAATTACTTCTTTCAATACCGACTTTTGAATGTTTTCTATTGCCGGGTCGCTTAGTATCGCGTGCGTTGCACAAGCATACACGTCCTTTGCACCCATTTTTTTGAGCGCAACCGCGGCTTCACACAATGATCCGGCACTATCGACCATATCATCAATCAATACTGCGGTTTTGCCTTCAACGTCACCAATCAAATTAGCCACTTCAGCAACACCGGGACGCGGACGGCGTTTTTCAATAATCGCAATCGACGCATGCAACATATCTGCCATAATCCGGGCGCGTGTTACTCCGCCCAAGTCCGGCGATACGACCACTAAATTGTCGATTTTTTTGTGCGCAATATGTTTTGCCAAAGTCGGCACACCGCGCAAATGATCGACGGGGATATTGAAAAATCCTTGAATTTGATCAGCGTGCAAATCCATAGTTATTACCCGTGAAATCCCGGCTGTTGTATATAAATCAGCCATTAATTTCGCCGATATCGGTTCACGCCCCCGTGTTTTGCGGTCTTGTCGGGCGTAGGCATAGTAGGGGATTATTGCGGTAATCGCCCGACAAGATGCCCGTTTCATCGCATCAGCCATTATCAACAGCTCGATTACGTTGTCGTTCACCGGATTACAGGTCGATTGCACGATAAAGCAATCAGCTCCCCGCACAGTTTCTTCGATCAGAACCTGCGTTTCGCCATTTTTAAATTTACTAACCTGAGCCTTACCTAATTCAATTCCCAAATAACTGGCAATCTCTTGTGAAAGCTCCGGGTGGGCGCTACCGCTGAAAAGTTTCAACTTCCGTTTAGCTGCATTCATCAGTTGTTTTTATCTCCCAACATAAATTACATGAAGATTTTACCACAAATCGCGCTATAAAAAAACCAATCAATTCATTTATTCATACCGCAAACGAGCAGCACTAATACTTTTTTTGATTTTTTCAAAATTGTTTTCCATTTCCCGCACCAATTGAAACTGTGTACGACAACGGTCTAAATTGTGACCCTCGCGGTGAATTCGAAAATAATTGTCGCCATCCAGATGATCGGTCAAGAAGCGTATCCCTGTTTCAAAAGTTATTACCTGACCGGCGATACTCATACTATCTTGTTCAACTGCATTCAGATACTTGCTGGCTTCGCTAAAATAGCCATCCGCGATTGCATCAAACATTGGCAATTCAAATTTAACCTTGGCTAAGTCGCGCTCATCTTCTTCGGCAAAACAAGTCGACGTACGCACCATGTCGCCAAAGTCATAAGCCGCCAACCCGGGCATTATCGTGTCAAGGTCAATTACACAAATGGCTTCGCCAGTGTTTTTATCAAACATTACATTATTAAGCTTGGTATCGTTATGGGTAATGCGTTCAGGAATCTTGCCGGCATCCAGTAAATCCAGCAATGCGTTTGCCAAACTTTCATGGCGCAACGCAAAGTCGATTTCCTCGCGGCAATTTTCTGCACGGTTATATTGGTCTTGTTCCAGTTTTTCCAAAAACGTTCTGAACCGCTTGCGGGTGTTGTGAAAATCGGGAATGGTGTCGTGTAAACGCGGTCCGGTTAAATCGGCAATCAATGCTTGAAATCTGCCAAACGCCCGCGCTGCTTCACGAGCCATTGCCGGCGATTGCGCCGCATCATAAGTGCACGCATTTTCAATAAACAGATAGGTACGCCAATAGTTGCCGTCTTCATCGCTTATCCAAAAATCTTCAGTCACTGCCGGAACAAGCTTTAGCGCATAGCGGTCCGGATCAACCTGATTTTCTGCCCGCAGCTTTGCGCGCACATGTCGCAGCACCCGCTCTACATTATCCATTACTTTCCACGGCTCTTTAAATACATTAGCATTGATGCGCTGATGTACATAACGGGCAATTTTACCGTCACGTTTGTATTCGGCTAAATAAGTGTCATTGATATGACCATTGCCAAACGGCCGCGCATTAAAAAACTCTCCGGCAATTCTGAACCGCTGTGACAGCAGCTCTAAATCATGACGATCACCTTTCATTCAGCCTCCGAAATCGCGTTGCCCATTCCGGTTTGTTTTCCTGTTTAGCACGCGCCAGTCCAAGCGCATCTTTCGGTATATCCCTGTTTATTGTGGATCCGGCAGCAACATAAGCGCCTTCACCGACAGTAACCGGCGCCAGCAGATTTACGTTACAGCCGACGAACGCCCGGTCTTCAATAGTCGTACGGTGTTTGTTGAAACCGTCGTAGTTAACAGTTACCACACCACAGCCGATATTAACACCATCGCCCATGTCGGTGTCGCCAATATAAGTTAAATGCGAAACTTTGCTTTTTACGCCGATATTGGAATTTTTAACTTCGACGAAATTGCCCAGATGCGCAAGTTCGCCAATAACCGAGCCCGGCCGTAAATGAACATAAGGGCCAACCGTCGCGCCGTTATGCACCTCGGCTAAAACGGCATGGACATTATGAATTTTTACATCATTTCCGATTTCGGTGTTTATCAACCGCGCATTCGGCCCGATTTCACAATTATCGCCAATATCAGTTGCACCTTCCAGATAGGTGTTAGGATAAATAATTGTGTCATAGCCGATTGAAACATCGCAATCAATATAAGTTGTTGCCGGATCAATCATTGTCACACCGTTAACCAGGTGTTTTTCCCGGACACGATCACGAATGATTTTATCGGCCTGTGCAAGTTCGACTCTGGAATTAACACCAATGGTCTCTTGCCAGTCAGCCACAACAATTGCCCGGACTTTTTCGTTTTGGCTGTTTAAGATGCTGATGGCATCGGTAAGATAGAACTCGCCCTGGGCATTGTTCGGAGTGAGTTTTTTTAATGCCGCAAATAGTTTTTTGCAGTCAAAACAATAGATTCCGCTGTTGTATTCATCAACAGCCAGTTCCTCAGCATTGCAATCTTTTTTTTCAACGATACGCAACACCTGGCCTTCGTCGTTTCTGATTACACGTCCATAACCGGCATCCGGCATTTTCGCAGTCAAAACTGTTGCCGCCGCTTTAGTTTCAATGTGATGTTTGCATAATTGCTTCAAAGTATCCGGTGTTAGTAACGGCGTATCGCCGCACAACACCATAACCACTCCGGCAAAATCGTCCAAGCGGCTTTCTGCCATCATCACGGCATGGCCGGTGCCTTTTTGTTCATTTTGTTCGGCATAATCCGCCTGCTCGCCAATGGCTGTTCGGACAGCATCTGCACCAAATCCGACTACCACAACATTTCTGACAGCTCCGGCAATAATTGCAGCATCCAGCACATGCTGCAACATCGGTTTCCCGGCTGCGCAATGCATCACTTTCGGCAGCACCGATTTCATCCTGGTTCCTTTACCGGCCGCTAATATTATCGTTGCAAACTCATTTTGTAACATAAACTCTCCAAACTTGGTAATTATTTATTGTGATTCAAATCATTAATTGCGCTTAGTGTATATGATCATCAATACGCGCATCAAAGCCGGATGCCTGCAGTTTAGCCAGCACTTCTTCAATATGGTCACGATTACGGGTTTCCACCGCAACTTCAACCAAAACAAACCCCAGCGGCAAATCGCGCTCCAACCGGTCTTGCGAAATCGAAGTTATATTCGCACCGGTTGTTGCGATAATACTCAAACAATCCCGCAAAATTCCCGGACGATCCTGCGCAGTCATCGCTATTCGCACCATGCGTCCGCTGCGAATCAAGCCGCGGTCAATGATTCTGCTGATAAGATTTATATCGATATTTCCGCCGGAAACCACCGAAACGATTTTTTTGTGTCGCGGAATTATTCCGTTCAACACTGCTGCTAACGCTGTTGCACCGGCGCCCTCGGCAATAATCCGGCTACGCTCCATAAGCATAAAGATTGTTGCGGCGATTTTATCGTCACTTACAACAAAAACATCATCAACATAGTGTTCAATATGTTTAAAACAATACTCACCGGGAATTTTTACTGCGATTCCGTCAGCAATTGTTGTAGCGCTGTCCGTGGTCAGTAATCGTCCTTCACGTACTGAACGGTACATCGCCGGGGCTCCCTCCGCCTGAACACCATAAACTTTGACTTGCGGATTTAGTTCTTTTATCGCAGCTGCAATACCGGACAAAATCCCGCCACCACCGATGGGCACAACAACCGCATCGACATCCGGCAAAACTTGCATGATTTCCAGTCCAATAGTTCCTTGTCCGGCGATAACCGCAGGGTCGTTGAACGGATGAATAAAAGTAGCCCCCTGTTGCTCGCAAATTTCCCGAGCTTTACCATAAGCATCATCGTAAACCGCGCCGAATTGAACCACCTCAGCACCGTAGCCTTTGGTTGCTTCCACCTTCGCCAATGGCGCCGTTTTTGGCATAACTATCGTCGCTTTAATTCCGGCAGCGGTTGCACCGTAGGCCACACCTTGCGCATGGTTACCGGCACTTGATGCCACAACTCCGCAAGCCCGCTCAGCTTCACTTAATGTCGCAATCTTATTGTAAGCACCACGCAATTTAAATGAACCGGTTTTTTGACGATTTTCAAGTTTGAGATACACGTCAGCTCCTGTCATCGCTGAAAAACTACGGCTCTGCTCCAGCGCTGTTTGATAGGCCACCCCTTTGATCCGCTCGGCCGCTGCCTTGATTTCTTCCAGAGTTACCAATTTCATGATTGTTCTCCTTTAAAAATATAATTTTTGATTTTTACAAACATAGGCCGCGCCTGAAAAATCTTTTTGCAAGACAGCTTTTGCAGCATTAGCACGCCGCTCGTCTTCAAAAATTCCAAACACCGCCGTTCCGCTGCCGGACATTAGCGAATTCAATGCCCCGTTTATGCGTAAACTTGATTTTATATCTTCAATCTGCACATATCTTCCCACCGATACTGCTTCCAAAACATTTCCCATGCAATCCGCAATTCCGGCAAGGTTTTCTGCAACTAACGCAGCCAACATCTTATTGATGTTTGGATGAACTATTTTTTCAGCATGTAACGCAAACTGACCATAGGCCCAAGCCGTCGATATTCCGAAATCAGGTTTGAAAATAACAATTGAGCATTCCGGCAGCGAAGAAACTGGCAAAATTTTCTCGCCCCGCCCAACTGCGCGAGCAGTACCGCCGGCAACGCAAAACGCGACATCTGAACCAATTTTAGCACTCATATACTGCAATTCGGTTATTGACAGATTAGTGGCAAACAATTTATTCAAACCACGCAGTACCGCCGCCGCATCAGCGCTGCCACCAGCCAGACCGGCTTCCATCGGAATATATTTTATCAAATCAATTTCTACACCGCGTTCAATCGTCGTTTCATTGAAAAACAGCCTCGCCGCTTTGTACGCCAGATTGCTTTCATCGGCTGCAAGCTCAGCACCGGCCACCCGCAGCACAATTCCCTTGGCCGTTTCCAACAACCGCACTTCATCATGCAAACTAATCGTCTGCATGATCATATCAACTTCATGATAACCATCAGTACGTTTATGCAATATATCCAATAACAGGTTTATCTTGGCATAAGCTTTTTCAATAATCATAATACAGCCTTTGCTAAAAAGTATAGCGCACTCCGAAATCCGATCCAAATTGCCAAGTACAGTTGGACGGTTCGACAACTTGATAAGAAGTGCCGGAGACATTGGCTCCGCTGCTTGTACCCATTTGCGAATAATCCGCCCAGGGCGTAACAACTAACGCAAATTGCTTGTTTAATTTGTAGGTAAAGGGAACCCGCAAATCAACGCCGAATTGACTGCCTAAAGTCATGTTAACACTATAAGTTTGCCCGTTAATTGGCAGATTATCAGCAGTAAAATTACCTGCCAGCATCATTCGTACCGACAAATCCATCTCGCAATTCAAGTCTGCCGAAAATTCGTATTCGTGACGCAAACCAACTGGCACGTATAACCAACTATACACTTCGTTAATTCCGCCGTTATTACTGGATGAACATACCCCGATCTGCCAGCGCCGATAACCTAATCCAAAATAAAGTTGTGACTCAATAATTTTAATATAATCATACATCGTCAGTACTTCAATTTCCATCATCAAATTATCGCTAACCCCGGTTGCCGGTAAACCAGGACAAGTTCCATTATAATCGGTATTGCCTTTCGTAATAAAGGCGTTTATACGAAAATCCCGATCGGCATTCACATTGGTGCGCATATAGCTCAGCCTAAGTCCGTTCAACAACCCGTTTTCCTGACCACTAAACGCTTGCCCGTTAACCATACCGCCGGAATTCTCTTGATAATTAAAAAAGAAACTCTGAACATCAATTTCTAAACTGTTTTCGTCAATTGCACTCGCAAAGTTTGGTGAAAAAAAACCAAAACAAGCCACGAATACGGCTAACAACCATACTCGCGGCGAGTTCATTATTGATTCCTGCAACTCCTCTGAGAACCGTGCAACGCGTATTTTCATATACACCACAAAATCAGATGATTATAGCAACGGCTTACCGCTCATTGATTCCGGCTGTTCAATATTAGCCAGTTTCAACATTGTCGGCGCAATATCGGCCAATACACCGTCTTCACGGAGACTTTTACCGATAAGTTCATCATCTACGATTATTAACGGCACTTTGTTCAAGGTATGCGCAGTATGCGGACAATTATTAGCGTAATCCCACATTTCATCAGCATTACCGTGATCAGCAGTAATAAGCGCTGTGCCGCCATTTGCTTTAACAGCCGCCACAACCCGCTCCACGCACTGATCCACCGTCTTTACCGCTGTAACTGCCGCATCAAAAACTCCGGTATGCCCAACCATGTCGCAGTTGGCATAATTAATAATAATGAAATCATACTTCTGCGCGTTGATTTCTGCAATTACTTTTTCTGTCACTTCTAGTGCGCTCATGGACGGTTGCATATCGTAAGTATTAACCTTGGGTGAAGGAATAAGAATCCGCTCTTCACCAGTATTCTTCTTTTCCACACCACCATCAAAGAAGAAGGTAACATGTGCATATTTTTCAGTTTCAGCAATGCGCAATTGTGTATAGCCCAAGCGTGAGATGTATTCGCTGAAAGTATCGGTCAACGTCTGCGGGCGATAAGCCACCGGCACCGTTAACGATTCATCATATTGCGTCATGCAGGTATAGAACAACGGAAAATAACCGCCACGGCGTTTGAATCCGTCAAAATCCGGTTTTACAAATGCCCAGGTTATTTCCCGCGCCCGATCCGGGCGGAAGTTGAAGAAAATTACACCATCATTAGCTTTAATACCGCCTTCACGCGCTGATTCAATAATCGTCGGCGGCACAAATTCATCAACCACATCATTAGCATAAGCTTGCTCAACTGCCGAGCGCGCGGTCGGCGCACTATCGCCTTCACGATAAACCAACGCCGAATAAGCCCGTTCCAGGCGTTCCCAGCGTTTGTCACGATCCATAGCATAAAAACGGCCTGAAATAGTTGCGATTTTTCCAACGCCGATTTCCGCAAGCTTCGCTTCCAATGCATCAATGAATTCCAATGCCGACTGCGGCGGAACATCGCGTCCATCTAAAAACGCGTGAATATATACTTTTTGCTGGCCAAGTTTTTTTGCCAACTCTACTAAAGCATACACATGACTAATATGACTATGCACACCACCGTCAGACAACAACCCGCATAAATGCAACGCCCCGCCGGCTGCTTTAGTGTCTTCAATCGTTTTAATCAACACCGGGTTTTGAAAAAAATCACCGGTGCGAATGGCTTTTGAAATCCGCGTCAACTCCTGGTAAACTACCCGGCCCGCGCCCATGTTCAAATGACCAACTTCACTATTGCCCATCTGTCCTTCGGGTAAGCCAACATCTTCACCTGAACACCCAAGTCGCGTGTGCGGATATTTTGCCCGCAGCGCCATAATGTTTTCCGGACAAGCGCCAACAACAGCATTGAATTTATCATCCATTTTCCCACAACCAAAACCATCCAGAATGATCAATGTCTGCGGTTTGTTAATTTTTGACATATATAAATGAACTCAAAGGTCAGGAGTTAGATAGCAGAGCAAATCGCCCCGTCATCCAACTCCCAACCTCCAACTTCGTTCCTCCAATATTAAAATTTAACTATCTTCGCAAAATCTTCGGCATTAAGGCTGGCGCCGCCAACCAATGCACCGTCGATATCGCTCATCGCCATCAATTCGCTGGCGTTATCGGCTTTTACGCTACCGCCGTACTGAACACGTACCGCATCAGCGGCAGTTTGCCCAAAAACAGTTGCCACTTCGCGGCGAATGAACGCACACACATCATTAGCGTCTTTACTGGTAGCGGTTTTTCCGGTGCCGATAGCCCAAACCGGCTCATAAGCAATAACCAATCCGGCTACTTCTTCAGCAGTAAGTCCGCTCAAGCCGCCACGGGTTTGAGTCGCACAAATTTCCTGGGTAATTCCGGCTTCACGCTGCGCCAAGGTTTCACCTACACAAAGAATCGGAATAAGATTGTGTTTTAGCGCCGCTTTTACGCGTTTATTCACCGTCTCATCTGTTTCGCCAAAATATTGACGACGTTCACTATGACCAACGACTGCGTATTTACAGCCAGCTTCAACAAGCATATTCGGCGCGATTTCCCCAGTGAAAGCGCCTTTCTCTTCCCAAAAAATATTTTGCGAACCAATTGCAATATTCGTGCAGCAAGCTGCCTCAGCAGCCGCTGCCAACGCCGTAAACGGCGGACAAACTACGATTTCTACATTTTTCACATCAGCTACTAACGCGGCCAACGCTTTCACGGTAGCTTTAGTTTCAGCAACGGTTTTGTGCATTTTCCAGTTTCCGGCAATAATTGGTGTTCTCATTCTTACCTCATATGTTTATTTTTTCAACTTAATATAACTAGCAACTTCCTTTACTGCAGCAACATTGGCCGCAGCAAGTATCTTGAATCGCGGCAATCCCCGGAAGATTTTTGCCTTCGAGGAATTCCAGGCTGGCACCGCCACCGGTGGAAATGTGGGTGATTTTATCTGCCAAACCAGCCTTTTCAATAGCCGCTACGCTGTCGCCGCCACCAACGACGGTTATTGCACCACAATTAGCAACCGCCTCAGCTACTTTGAAAGTCCCTTTGGCAAAGTTATCCATTTCAAACACGCCCATCGGGCCATTCCAACATACCGCAGCTGCGCCTTTCAGCGCAGCTGCATATAAGTCGGCAGTCTTAGGACCGATATCAAGAATCATCCAGTCCGCAGGTACCGCATCCAACGCTACAGCTTTCCACTCAGCGTCAGCCGCGAATTTATCGGCAACAATTACGTCCACTGGCAACAATAATTTTGCGCCACCCTTTGCCGCGCTATCGATAAGATTTTTTGCCAATTCGATTTTATCAGCTTCTAACAACGATTTACCAACTCCGTAGCCTTGCGCTGCCATAAAGGTATTTGCCATACCGCCACCGATAATCATCGTATCAACTTTACCAAGCAAATTCTCGATAACGCCGATTTTATCCGATACTTTCGCTCCACCAATGATTGCTACATAGGGGTGCGGCGGATTATGAGTAACTTTTCCCAAAAATTCAATTTCTTTTTCCATCAAAAAGCCGGCAACACTGGGAATATATTTAGTAATACCTTCTACCGAAGCGTGTGCGCGATGCGACACGCCGAAAGCGTCGTTGACAACAATATCTGCCAATTTTGCCAATCCGGCACTAAACTCTTCGCCATTTTTTTCTTCTTCTTTATGAAAGCGCAGGTTTTCCAACAGTAATACTTCACCGGGTTTGAGCGCCGCCGAGGCCGCTTCCGCAACCGGGCCAACACAGTCGGCAGCAAATTTCACATTCATTCCCAACAAACCGCCCAAATATTTCGCAACCGGTTCCAAACTATACTTAGGGACACATTCACCTTTTGGCCTGCCGAAGTGGGCAGCGAGTATTACTGCAGCGCCGTTATCCAACAAATATTTTATTGTCGGTAATGTTGCACGAATACGGGTATCGTCAGTGATCACACCATCTTTCATCGGTACGTTAAAATCCACACGCACAAAAACGCGTTTGCCTTTTACATCAATATCGCGAATAGTCTTCTTGCTCATTGTTCCTCCGTTAATATAAATAGTTAAGTAATCAGGTTTTAGGAAAAAAAAGGAAGTAGCAAGCCAGATGCAGAATTTCTCCTACCCCCTACTGCTACTTCCTAAAATTAGCTTATTTGCTTGAGATATATTTTACCAAGTCAACCACACGGTTGGAATAACCCCACTCATTGTCATACCAGCTAACAACTTTGAAGAAACGCTTTTCGCCTTTCAAATTGTTTTGCAAAGTAGCAAGGCTGTCATAGATTGACGAACGAGAATCGTGGATGAAATCAGACGACACCAGTTCTTCATCAGTTACGCCCAAAATACCTTTAAGATAAGTTTTGCTGGCTTCTTTCAAAGCAGCGTCGATTTCTTCGATTGAAGTATCGCGTTCAGCAGTGAAAGTCAAGTCAACAACCGATACTGTCGGAGTCGGTACGCGGAACGCCATACCAGTCAATTTGCCTTTAGTGGACGGCAATACTTCACCAACCGCTTTAGCTGCACCGGTAGTCGACGGAATAATATTGATAGCCGCTGCACGGCCACCGCGCCAGTCTTTTTTCGACGGACCGTCAACAGTTTTTTGTGTTGCTGTATAAGCATGAATTGTGCTCATCAAACCTTTTTCGATGCCAATGCCGGCTTTAAGGATTGTGTGAACAACCGGAGCCAAGCAGTTGGTAGTACATGAAGCGTTCGAGATAATAAAATGCTTGGAAGCATCGTATTCATGTTGATTAACGCCCATAACAATCGTCTTAACATCACCTTTGCCCGGTGCCGAAATAATAACACGTTTCGCGCCAGCCTCCAGATGCCCTTTAGCTTTTTCACTTTCAGTAAACAATCCGGTGGACTCGATAACCAAATCAACACCATATTTACCCCAAGGCAATTCAGCCGGAGTACGGGTAGCTGCTACGCAGTGAATCTCATGACCGTTTACAACAATAACGTCGTTCTCGGTTTTATCCGGCGAGCTTTTCTTCGCGCTAACTTCGTGCTTGAATCGTCCCTGAATTGAATCATACTTAATTTGGTATGCAAAATAATCAGCATCGGTTGAAACATCGACAACCGCTACTACATCAATTTCTTTACCCAATAACCCTTGGTCGCAAATCGCCTGGAAAACCATTCTTCCAATTCTGCCAAAACCGTTAATACCAACTTTAACTGCCATTGAATGAAACCTCCAAAAAATTTTATAGATTTGTATCTGAAAGTATTATACTCCAACTGAAACCAATTGTACACTGCTGAATTGACCGAATTCTGACCAAAATCGAGCATAATTAAATCGTCATTTGTCCCATATACAACACTTTTTGAATCGGCAACATCGCCGCCCCCATTATCGGTGTTTTTTGATCAAGTTTAGAAAACGATACTTTCGCAAAATCCTCTGCTGAAAGATATTGCTTCAAGCGCGGCAACAGCTTTTCGGCATGACGCATTAGCTTACCGCCGATAACCACATGTTCAGGCGCATAAGCTAATATGATGTTGGTAATGCCCACAGCTAGCATCTTGCCATAGTTTTCACAAACTGCGCCAACTTTTGCATCACCGCCGCCACATAACTCAATAACATCAACGAAATCTTTCACTTTTTTGCCAACAACGGCTTGACAGTCTTTCACCAATGCCGGAATCGACACATAGCTATCCCAGCAGCCCTTGCCGCCACAGCGGCATGGCCGACCGTCAACTGCAACGGTCATATGAGCTAGCGTTTTTGCGCCGACACTGCGGCTATTAAAAATACTGCCATTGATCAACACGCCAATATCAATGCCATCGGCTACTGAAACATAAACGCCGTTCCCCTGAAGAATGTCGCGGGCACGCATTTCTGCAAAAATCGCGGCATTAGCACGGTTTTCAAAAATAACCGGTATATTTCGTCCTTCATAAGCAAACACTTCGGTCTTAAAAACTACAGACTTAGAAAGCGCGTCGAAGTCAAACTGTTCCAGCCACGGGAAGGTAAATCCGATTCCGGCAATTCGCGTTGCATCTATGCCGCTTTCTTTAATGTAATCGGATACAATAACTGAAAAATGCTCACCGTGATTAGTTATTTGATCCATTTTATATTCACAATCACGCTCGAATACGATATTTAAATCCAAATCAACAATGATAAACTCCATTACTCCACGACGAAAACTTACGCCGACCGAATAGACTGAATCACTGACAAAAACATACAGACTGGGCTTTCTTCCAGCAGTAATCAACTCACCTTGTCCAATTACCTTTAATATCCCGCGGCCAGTATATTCATCGACAATTTTTGACACAGTAGTCATACTGACGCCTGATTGTCGAACTAACTCGTTTTTGGTAAACTTGCGCAATTGTATCGCAGTATTCAACACCCGTTTTTCATTAGCCTCTTTGATAGTACTATGGACAATAGCTTCCAACCTTTGCATTAATAATTCCCCTTTTTCCGAACTAAACTATTTGCAGTATTTCTCCGCCTGCGTATTTTACATTATTAATTGTTTTTTTTCAACTGCAACACCATATTAAAATAAATATTTTTTTAGTGGCTACTTGAAATTATGGCAGGATTTCAACTGAATTTGTCGAATTATTATTTTTATTAAATATTATCAATTAGCGGAGGGTTTATGCTAATAATTGCTCACCGGGGCGCGAGCGGCTATGCGCCGGAAAACACAATGGTGGCATTCCTGCTCGCCTATCAACAAAAAGCGGACGGCGTTGAACTGGATGTCCATCTGACCGCTGACGGTGAAATCGTAATCTGTCATGACGATGCGCTGGAGCGTACCAGCAACTGTCGCGGTGAACTCAGAAAGAAAACTTTGGCCGAACTCAAGCGCTACGATTTTGGCAGCTGGTTTGGCACACAATTCAGCGGTGAAAAAATTCCCAGCTTTGCTGAATTTTGGGATTGGTTCGTTACCACTGATGAAAACTTTATCGTCAACATCGAAATCAAGAACGGCCCCTATATTCATCACGGTATTGAGCAAAAATTATTGGACATTATTTATAGCAAACCAATCAAAAACCCTTATGACCGAATAATTGTTTCCTGCTTTCACCATAACACGCTTAATAAAGTTAAGGCGGTCGACGCTCAGATAAAAACCGCACTACTGTTTGAAGGAACTCCGGTAGACGTTGTATCAATGTGCAAGCAGTCAGGACCTTCCGAATATATCCATCCCTGCTATAGTTCTCTGGATAACGCGATGATTGCTGCTGCAAAATCAGCCGACATTGGTGTAAACACCTGGACCGTGAATACTGTTGAACAACTAGAATACGTCAAGCAATTTAACCTAACCGGCGTAATTACCAATTATCCCGACCGGGCACGGGCGGCGTTGGAAAAGTAGTCAAGAAAATAAAAGCCAGCCTGCGAATAATCCAGCAGACTGGCTTTTTGCTATTCAGATGCCGTTTGTATCAAATACTTTCCGTAATCATTTTTCTGCATCGCCTTACCTAGTTCCAACAACTGTTCGCGGCTAATATAGCCATATTTATAGGCAATCTCTTCCGGACTGCTAACTAATGTTCCCTGTCGGTTTTGAATAGCCTCAATATACATCGAAGCCTGAAGCAGCGATTCCTGAGTACCGGTATCTAACCAGGCAAAACCTCGTCCCATCGTTTCAACGCTCAGATTGCTGTTCTCCAGATAAACCCGGTTCAAATCAGTTATTTCCAGTTCGCCGCGCATTGACGGTTTCAAGGCTTTGGCATATTCGACAACTTTGTTATCATAAAAATACAATCCGGTAACCGCGTAATGCGACTGCGGCTTCGCCGGTTTTTCTTCAAGACTAATAGCGTTACCCGCTTTATCAAACGCAACCACGCCATAACGCTCAGGATCTTTTACCCAATACGCGAATACCGTCGCACCGCTCTCCTGCTTGGCCGCACGCTTAACCATTTCCGGGAAACCGTGACCATAAAAAATATTGTCGCCGAGAACCAACGCACAGGCATCACCGTTAATAAAATCTTCACCGATAATAAAAGCTTGTGCCAAGCCGTCAGGACTGGGTTGAACCGCATATTGCAAGTTTATTCCCCATTGTGAACCGTCGCCCAACAATCGCTTAAACAGCTCTTGCTCGTGTGGCGTATTAATAATCAAAATATTTTTAATACCAGCAAGCATCAGCGCTGACAGTGGATAATAAATCATCGGCTTGTCGAAAATCGGCAGCAATTGCTTACTAACCGCTTTGGTAATCGGCCACAGCCGCGAACCAGATCCACCGGCAAGAATTATTCCCTTGGTAATCATTGATATCTCCTTGGAGTTAACAATCAAATAATTATCAACTCTTTATTGATGGTTTTTGGTACTCTGGTACCCATTGGCGTATCTGCTGCATTACAACTTCTGAATCGTAGTAAAATTTTATGCTTTCTTCGAACAACTTGAAATCCAAATCATTTTCTTCCAACAATATATATATCTTGTCATCGATAATCCGGACATTGGAATCCGACTGCTTCCAGAGTTCCTCAAACAGTTTCTCTCCAGGGCGCAGCCCGGTGTATTTAATGGCAATATCCACATGTGGTTTTAACCCGGACAACGATATCATATCAAGCGCCAAATCGACAATCCTTATTGGTTCACCCATATTTAAAAGAAATATTTCCCCGCCTTCAGTCAAGGTTCCGGCACGCAACACCAGTTGACAGGCTTCAGGTATTGTCATAAAATAACGTTTCATATCTGGGTGAGTGATGGTTATCGGACCACCATTTTTTATTTGTTGACGAAAATGGGGAACCACACTGCCACGGCTGCCGAGTACATTTCCGAAGCGAACAGCACAAAACCGGGTCGTGGTTGATTTTGCGACCAGCGTTTTCATTACCAATTCCGCTAAACGTTTACTCGCACCCATAATATTTGTAGGATTAACGGCTTTATCCGTCGACACCTGCACGAATCGATCCACTCCGTGTTTAAGTGCCAGCCTTCCTACCACAAATGTTCCAAATACATTATTGTTGTATGCCTCTTCAGGATGGTGCTCCATGAGTGGTACATGTTTGTGTGCTGCGGCGTGAAAAACAACCTGCGGCTTCATTATCGAAAATATTTTCTCCATGCGCTGTTCATCGCGAACATCGGCAATGCGTGAAAATATCATTATTTCCGGGAAATCACGCCGCAATTCACGTTCAATTTCGTAAATACTGTTTTCACCACGTCCAACAAGCAATAAACTCGCAGGCCCTATACAAGCAAGCTGCCGACATATTTCTGAACCTATTGAACCACCAGCGCCAGTAACCAATATTCGTTTTCCAGAAAAAAACGTCATCAGTTTTTCGTCTGCTACATTTATTTGATCACGCTGCAGCAAGTCTTCAATCTCAATATTCCGCAATTGGTTAACAGTTACTTTTCCACCGGCAATATCGTACAACGATGGCAGAATTTTCACGTTGGCACCAGTCGCATGGCATATTTCGGCGATATCACGAGTAATTTCCCCCGACGACGAAGGTAACGCAATATATATATCAGTGACCCGAAATTTGCCAACGACATCCTTAATCATTTCGCGGTTGCCGATCACCTTATTGCCAAGAATTAGTCTGCCTTCTTTTTTATCGTCGTCATCAATGAACCCGACTATATACAAATCGGAATCTTGTTGATTTTGTATTTCACGCACCAGCATAGCGCCGGCTTCACCTGCACCGACAATAAGAACCCGTTTGGGAGCAGAATAATTCCGTCGTTGCAAACGATAATTCAGGCTCTTCATCAATCTGGATCGATAACGTGCGCCGGTTACGAACATTAAATCAAGGCATCCAAACAAAAAATAAGTGCTAAGTGGCAGCCGACGTTGTACAGCAGAGAAGATTATAAAATAGGCAATACAAGTAACGATAGCTGCTGCGAATATTCTAACACCATCAACTATTGAAGCATGGCGCCAGGATACATGGTATAATCCAAAGAACCAAAATATAAATATTTGTGCGATAATCAGCTGCCAAAAATGATCATTAATGTATCCAAAATACGGTGAAGCTACTTTACCTTCCAGCCGAATAAATAAAGCGGCGTAAATACTTACTACCGCAAAAACGGCGTCGATCAGTACAAGCCGGCTTGATCTGAACAATATTTTCATGATAACCTCAATTAATATTTTGATAAATTATAATGTATTAAGATAGCTGCAATAAGTAGATTCTATCCCCCTTTTCAAGTCAGTACACGCGCACCAACCCAAATTGTTAATCTGGGTTACATCAAGCAGTTTTTTCATAGTACCATCTGGTTTGGAATCATCAAAAATAATTTCACCAGAGAAATCAACTATTTCTTTTATCAATTCAGCCAACGCTTTTATAGTAATATCTACTCCGCTACCAATATTTATAATTGATGAACAAGAATATTTGTGCATCAAAAAAACACAAGCGTCGGCTAAATCATCAACATGAAGAAACTCTCTGCGCGGTATTCCGGTTCCCCATACCACTACTTCTTCTGCATTAGACACTTTCGCTTCATGAAACTTTCTGATCAATGCCGGTAAAACGTGTGAATTATTCAAGTCATATTTATCATTTGGCCCAAATAAATTCGTCGGCATCGCCGCAATAAAATCACAACCATATTGCTTACGGTAATATTGACAGAGTTTAATACCAGCAATTTTGGCGATGGCATACGCCTCATTTGTTGGTTCCAAATAACCGTTCAGTAAATATTCTTCTTTGATTGGTTGCGGACAATCTTTAGGGTAGATACACGAACTTCCAAGAAATAATAGCTTTTTTACATCAGACTTATAAGCGGCGTGAATAACATTAGCCGCAATCATTAAATTGTCGTAAATAAACTCTGCCGGATAATTATCGTTAGCATAAATGCCACCAACTTTTCCAGCCGTCAGAAAAACGTAATCGGGGTTTTGATATTTTAAAAAATCATCCACCACCTGCTGGTTTCGCAAATCTAATTCTACGCTGGTCGGCACCAAGATGTTATTGTAGCCGGTTTCCTTAAGTTTGCGAATAATTGCCGAGCCAACCATACCACGCCCACCGGCAATAAATATCTTTGCGCTCTTATTTAAAAAACTACTCATGGTAATCCGCTACCTTGTAACCAGCCTCGCGACACAACAAATCACGTTCAGCCGCCAGTAAATCTTCGCGCACCATCATCGCCACCAATTCAGCAAACGACGTATTAGCTTGCCAGCCAAGCAATTTTTGCGCCTTAGTGGGATCGCCCAACAACAAATCAACTTCCGTTGGCCGGAAATATTTTTTGTCGATACACACCAGCTCAACGCCAGTCTGTTTATTATAACCTACCTCGTCAATACCATTTCCACGCCAGCCAACCGCAATACCAACTTCAGAAAACGCCCGCGCAACAAAACTGCGTACGCTGTGAGTTTCGCCAGTTGCGATCACAAAATCCTCCGGTTGATCCTGCTGTAACATTAGCCACATTGCCTCGACATAATCCTTGGCGTAACCCCAATCACGTTTGGCATCGAGATTCCCAAGGTAGAGTTTTTCCTGCAACCCCAGTTTAATACGAGCAACGGCGCGAGTAATTTTGCGCGTCACAAAAGTCTCGCCACGCAACGGCGATTCATGGTTAAATAATATTCCGTTACAAGCAAACATATTATAGGCTTCGCGGTAGTTTACGGTAATCCAAAAAGCATATAATTTGGCCGCAGCATAGGGACTGCGCGGATAAAACGGCGTGGTTTCTGACTGCGGCGTTTCTTGGGCTTTCCCATACAGCTCGCTAGTCGAGGCTTGATAAAATTTCGTCTTGTTTTCTAAACCAAGAATACGAATAGCTTCAAGTAACCGTAACGTTCCGAGCGCATCAGAATTAGCGGTATACTCTGGCGTTTCAAACGACACTTGTACATGGCTCTGGGCGGCCAAATTATAAATCTCATCCGGTTGCACCTGCTGAACGATACGAATTAAATTTGTTGCATCAGTAAGGTCGCCATAATGCATTTTAAATTTCACATCAGTTTCGTGTAAATCGCGGTAAAGATGATCAACACGCGCAGTATTAAATAATGAACTGCGCCGCTTAATACCATGCACTTCGTAACCTTTATTCAACAATAATTCCGCTAGATACGCACCATCTTGACCAGTAACGCCAGTAATTAAAGCTATTTTTTTCACAATTACCCCGCAAATTTCAATCCCAGACATTATAGCACAAAAAAAGCGCGATTTGCGCTTTCGTCAATGTAATGTATGATTAACGCGGATTTGTGCCGGTACCGCTAAAAACCGTCAAAAACGTCAAAACAATAATCTTAAAGTCGAACCAGAGCGATTGATTACGAAGATAATAGTAGTCCAACTCGATTTTTTTATCTAACGAAATATCATCCCGTCCATTAATTTGCGCCCAGCCGGTCAATCCGGGTTTCAAAATCGAAATTCCCAGTTTGTTCCGCGTGTCACGTAGATCATACTGGTTATACAACGCTGGCCGCGGACCAACTATTGACATATCGCCTTTAAAAATATTCCACAACTGCGGCAATTCGTCTAAGCTATATTTCCTGATAATTTTTCCAATTCTGGTAACATAGTTATTGCTGTCTAAAAGCTTATCAGTTGCAACATTCGGCGTACCAACAACCATGGAACGAAACTTGTACATATTGAACTCAATATTACCTTTGCCAACACGCTTCTGAATAAAGAAGGACGCACCATTTGATTCACTAATAATCAGTAAATAAATTATTAACATAGGAATAAAAAATAATAACAAAGAAAAGAACGAAACAACTGTGTCAAATAATCTTTTCCACATTTCACGTAATTGCATAAATTTTCCTTTATCGCTCAAAAATTCCGCGTGTATCAATTATTACTTTCCCTTCAAGCAAATCTCTTCCAATTTTTTTATAAACACTATGATCGGTCAACACTACAATATGTGACGCTATCTGACATAGTTCAACAAAACCTGGCATAAAAGCAACATTTTTCAACCCAACAAGCGACTCAGGCAATTTCGAAATGTATGGATCGCTTGCAATAATCCGAGCATTTGGCGAATAAATTGACAAAAGTTTAACAACGTCCAACGAAGGGCTTTCACGATAGTCATCGACATCAGCCTTGAAAGCCAATCCCAAGCATGCAATGACGGGATTGTTTACTTGCTGACACGCTTCAGCTATTTTTCGAGCAATATACTCCGGTTTGGCATCATTAATTTGTCGCGCAGTTTTTATCAATCTCGAAGACTTTGGTGATTTATCTACTATAAACCAAGGATCAACAGCAATACAATGTCCTCCTACCCCTGGTCCGGGCGAAAGAATGTTTACTCTGGGATGATGGTTTGCCAATTTAATAAGCTTCCTTACATCAATAGCTATTTCGTCGCAAATAATTGACAACTCATTGGCAAACGCGATATTTACATCACGATAAGCGTTTTCTGTGAGCTTACACATCTCTGCAGTACGAGCGCTGGTAGGAATAACGGCGCCTTTGACAAAAGTCTTGTAAAACTCGCAAGCAGCAGTTGCAGACTCCTCATCAATTCCGCCTACTATTCTATCGTTTTCAACTAATTCCCGCAATATTTTACCCGGCAAAACTCGTTCAGGGCAATATGCAATAGACAATTTGTCAACTAATTCTGGGCGCCTTTCATATATCAGTTCAGCAATGGCTTCTGTAGTGCCTACCGGCGAAGTCGACTCGAGTACGACCAAATTGCTTTCAGCCAACAAATTAATTATCCCAGAAACTGCAGAAAAAACGTAACGCAAATCCGGCTTCTTCTCTTCCATAAACGGGGTTGGTACCGCAATAACATATACATCTGCAACAATAGCCTCAGAACAAGCTCTAAGTTTTCCGTTTTTTACGACACGCAGCACTATCTCGTCCAAATCCGGCTCTGTGATAATGACTTTTCCACAATTTAGCGATTCAACGACACGATTATTTACATCACAACCGACAACATCATAGCCGTTGTCCGCCAAAATAGTTGCGGTCGGCAAGCCAATATATCCTAATCCGATAACACACACTTTTTTCATAAATCACTCCACAATAACAACTATAATACCTTTTGACATTTTCCGCGAGCTAACATAGCTCCTCATATGCTCAACACTTCATCGAAATATCTTTCGGCCAATTTCGCCCGGTCATATTTCGTTTTCGCAAATATTTTTCCATTTTCCGACATACTCTTGCGCAATTCGGGAGCCTTCATCAACTTCAATATAGCACCGGAAATTTCGTTCACATTATCAGGCTCGACAGTAACTCCTGAACAAGATTCAATAATTATTTCCGCGCTTTCGCCTTCTAAGCTTGCTACTATAGGCACGCCGCAACCCATTATTTCGAAAATTTTTGAGGGAATAAATGAATTGAACAGCTCAACTTTCTTTAGTGGAACTAGACAAATATCGGATTCACGATAACATTCTACCACTTTTTCTTTGGGCTGCTCGCTTACGAAAGTAACATTACTAAGTGCATTTATTTTTACATATTCTTGCAGCTTTTTTTTGTCCGTTCCTTCTCCTACCAACACGAATTGAATGTTCTCGTCTTTGAGCTTCAACGCAACTTCCATAATTGTCATTAAATTTTGCGACATCCCAAAAGCACCCAAATAGGTAACAATAAATCTCTCGGCAAAAGAGATTTCTCTATCATAATTTTTTTCAAATCCCGCACTAAAAACATTTGCATCATAGCCATTGGTTATTACCGTAATTTTTTCAGGAGTAATACCGATATTGCTATTAACAATAATGTTTTTAAACGCATTCGAAACCACGACGAGCTTATCGCAACTTCTGTAAAAAAAATGCTCGATTTTTTCCAACACATTTATTGCTAATTTGTTTTTCAATACACCTAACGCAACAATGGCATCTGGCCACAAATCACGAATTTCCAGTACAAATTTCGCTTTTTTAAATTTACTAATCAACAAACCTGACAGAATCGAAAAAAAGGTTGGCGAGCTTGCGACAACTACATCTACCTTACCAAGTTTATTAATGGAAATAAAGGATGATGCCATAAAAGAGATATGTCCTAAAATCTTTTTGAAAAATCCTTGATTTGGCGTCGCAAATACGTAGGTGCGATGAATCGTAATTCCTTCAAACCTTTCTTTTAAATACAGTTTTCCGCGATATTCGGTCGGTATCTCTCCCGTTGGATGGTTAGGAAAACAAGTCACTACCTGTACGTCGTGCCCCATATCCACCCACCTTCTGGCAAAAGCCAACAATCGGGCAGACGGAGCGCCGATTTCCGGCCAAAAATAGTGGCAAATTATTACTATACGCATATGCTCTCCAAACGAAGTTTATCTAGTTCAGCTAAATCGATAGCCCTTTGTTTGCCGATTCCGTCAATACTCAACGAATCTGCCAGAATATTTGAGTACAGTTCTTCTGATCCCAAACTAACAACATATCCTGTCAGTCGTTTTTCTTGAATAGCAAAATTCCTCGACATTTCGACCGTATTACGAGCCTGTTTCTTTCCAAATTCTTTTGCGCACCACCCCGACTCGGGTTCGCCAAAATGAACTTTCACATCATCAAAATTAATCAATCCAATCCTATATAAAAAATCTTCATCAATTGCCCAAAAACCATCTTTCGAAATCTTATCAATCCTTATTCGTTGATCAAAATGCAAAAAACTATTCATAGATTTACAAATCGGACAATCGCCATAATCCAGCACAATAAACAGTTTTTCTGATATGTCCAACAAGTATCGGCGATGCAGATCGCCGCGATAATTGTGATACTCACCCCAAAAAACATTATAGCCGTCATAACCAAATGATCCAAAACAGATATTGCTTGTTCTGCGAGCTACACGAAAGCTACTCCAGCATTCAGCCTGTTGATGGTTGTTTATAACAACGGTATTGTGAGCTGCCGTACTGCGAAAATATCCCCGCCACGGCCACTCAGAATAAGAATAAGTTCCCGAATTAGAGACAACTGGTTTGCCGGAACGATACATTTCGAAACTCAAAGTGTCACAATGAGCGTGCGCCGGTAAATAATCAGGACAAAGCTTGCCGATATCAAAAATTATCTTACGCGCTCCGCTTTCGAGAACATAATAGCCGCTATGAGAAAATTCGCTTTTAAACCGGGGCACAATAGAAAACAGACGATATGCTACAGCTAATAATACATCGGCGCTCTTTGCAACATTATCTGCTGAATCATTAAACAATGGCGTTGTTTCAAGACCGTGCTCGAAAGAATAGATACAATCCGCCATGCTAGTTAACTTGTCTAAAACCATCGCCAAAAACTGGCTTGATACTGTTCTTTGCCAAAACGCAATTTTCAACAAATCTTCAAAAACAATTTTATGGTACATAGGACTGAGCTCAAAATGCATTCCGTCGTCATGAATTTGCTCATCAATTTGACTGATCAAGGCGTTTTCAGCCCAGTTATTTATCTTGGACTCACCAAATACCAGCGAACAGATAATCAAGGATTTCAGATTTTCTAAATAATGGTTGCCAAGCACATCTTTTTCTAAAACTGCCATAAGAAAGCAGTATTGTCTATAAAGCGATGTTGCAAAACGTTCACCAAAACTACTATCAGATCGAATTGCGTTGCGAAATACATATGCTGCACTAATCCAGTTAGTTAAACGCAAAGAAACAGTATATTGATGCCAACCATCTCCGCAACATTCTCTGTTATTATCTATCCATGCCAACACCAATTTTCTGAATAGCAGATATACTGATTCGCTGGTACTGCTACGATACTCAGAACATAGCTCCTTAATATAATCAAAGTAGTGCACGTTATAACGCCACAAATGTGTCAATTTGCTATCATGCCACACTGTTTCCCAATCAACAACATGCTCATCGTTTAAAAAAAACAGTTTACCTTCTTGCAAACGAGAAAAAGAATTTTTTTCTTCGATAACAAAATCAAGCTCCTCAATATAGCTCTCGAACAACTTCAAATCACTGAATTTTTTTTTTACAGTACAGTCCAATATTCCGTGCTTAAATAAACACTTAAGGACTGTATTCCTAATTCTATAGTAGATTTGTTCGATTCTCAAATACCTCACGGTATTGATCAATAGTAACGTTTTTCTAATCGACATTACGCATTCCAAAACATTCTTTTCGAATGCCTTCGCGAAAATCTACCGGACTGTATCCAAAATCAAGTGTAGCTTCAGCATGCGAAAAATCCTTGTTTTCGTTTAACCGAAGTATCTGCTCAACCGATATTTTTTTAAATATTCCAGATACATATAGTAAACGTACTAGGCTGAGCGACAGCTTCAAAGGTATATGTAGTTTTAATATTCTTCTATTCAATGTTTCAGCTACAATATCGATAATTTCGTTGTAAGACAATGGCTTTTTTCCAGATAGATTATATGCCTTACCTAACGTCTTGTCCGTGCCAAAAATCGCAGTTACCGCTTTAGCTAGGTCAACAACAAAAACCGGCTGCTGCAGATACGTACCACTTCCAAATATTGGGATTATCGGAAGCCATCTGACACATTTTATGAGCTTAACCATGTTCCGATCTCTTCTTGAGCCGTATATCATCGTAGGGCGGACGATCGTGTAATTGAGACTGCTTTGGATAATACTTTCTTCTGCTTTTAACCGAATACTTTTTGTTTGAGCCGACAGAGACGTGAAAATTGCGGTAGTGCTAAAAAAAACGCAATGCTTAAAACACAACTGTTCTGCCGCGGCCACAATGTTCTGGGCGTGACCAAAACCGATTGAAGCAGTGTTTATCAAATAATCATTACCAGAAAATGCTGCCAGCATTGAATCAACATCGCTTAAATCACCATAGCACAATATTACCGGAAGCTTTTCCAATCTGCTTAAATTACTTGTTTTTCTTACAAAGCAGGTAACCTGATAATTTTCTTTGATTAATTGACGAACAACTTGCTCGCCGGTGAAACCGGTTGCACCTGTAACAATAACTCTTTTCACATACTCACCACTTTGATTATTATTCTCTAGCGGTTTCCCAACATTTCCGCAATTTTTATTGTCCAATCGGTCACCTCAAAAATCTCATTTGCAGGTATCGGTGAAGATTTGCCAGTTCGGATACTATCTACAAATTCGGCTATTTCACCTGCGTGTCCTTTGTCTTGTGACCATAACTTCTTACGAGAAAATTGGTTAAAACCGTAACCCCGTAAACTGATAAAATTATCCAGAACCGCCACTCTGCCAGAACAAAACACCTCAATACGCTCTTTTGGAAAGGCTTTGCTGCCATTTGCAAAATAATGTATAGTTCCAATCGAACCATCTGCAAAACCGATACTTATCGTAGCCTTATCACTACATATATTATTGCGGTCTTTACCCACAGAAACCACGCTAGCATCAACGATCTCACTTCCTGTCAAAAATCGCATGAAGTCAATAAAATGACATGCTTCGCCAACAATTCTGCCTCCACCAATTTCTTTATCCTGCGTCCAATGTTCCGCCGGTATCTCACCGGCATTGACGGTAACTATGATGCATTTTGCTTCCGTCATTGAATCAACAAGCTTTTTAAGTTTTTTTGCTAGCGGCGCAAATCGACGATTGAAGCCAACCATCAATCTTGGTCTTCGTCCTTCGGGAATGTTGAAGTATTGATTTTGAACAGCCTCAAGCTGGGTTCGCGAAATCGCCAACGGTTTTTCCACAAAAACATTCTTGCCACTTTGCAATCCCCGACATACAAACTCAGCATGGCTATTGTGCCTGGTAGTCACAAATACCGTGTTTACGCTGGCGTCAGAAAACACGCTCTCACTATCTGTCGAAATCGCAGAAAACCCGAATTTTTTTCCGTTCACGACTGCGGTAATTCCGCTGTTTGACACAATGGTATTTAAACATGCACCGGATTTTTTAATCGCAGGCAACAATATCTGAGAAGTAAAATTACCAGCACCGATTAGCCCGACAACTGCATTATCCGAGCATGCAGCACTATTTCCATTTTCAAGCAAAATCATCTTGGTTTGATTTTCTTCGGTCGGGTATTCAAAGATAACCCCGACCGACTTAGCATCTGACAACAAATTTTTATAAGCTTTATCAGCTTCAGCAAAACTGTACCTGTTGGTAATTAATGCACTAACATCGACTTTCTTCGAACTCATCAAGGCCAAAACCGTGGCAAAATTTCTTTGCTCGGTCCATCTAACAAATCCAACCGGATAATCCTGGCCTTTTTCCTCATAGTTATTATCATATCTGCCCGGTCCATATGAACAGGATACTTGAAATGTCAGCTCCTTTTCATAAAAATCAGCGCGATTGATATTCAGACCAGCTACGCCAACCAAAACAATTCGCCCGCGTTTACGACACATTTTCGCCGACAGCTCTATTGGCTCGTTGCTGATGGTCGACGCCGTAATTATTGATGCATCAGCACCATTTCCACCGGTAAGTGACTGAACCAGACCAACTGGGTTTTCGAATTCCGATATAACATAGGCGTCAGCTCCGAACAATTTTGCCAAAGCAACCTTATCGCTGGCAAAATCAAATCCGATAACTTTGCAACCATTTGCAACAAGTAATTGCACCGCAAACAAACCGACCAACCCCAAACCAAATACTACAAAAGTTTCTCCGATGGTCGGGTTAGCTAACCTTATTCCTTGCAACGCAATTGAGGCAATTACACCAAACGCTGCCTGGTCATAAGAAACATTGTTCGGTATTCTAGCGCACAAGTTTTGCGGAACACATACATACTCGGCATGACTTCCGTTAGAGAGAACCCTGTCGCCAACTGCAAAACCAGCTACACCTTCACCAACAGCGACTACAACACCAGCGTTGCTGTAACCCAGTGGAATCGGTTGGTGTAATTTTGACATAACGGCGCTGTAAGTAGCCAATATCCCATCGGTTCTGACTTTGTCCAAAACCTGTTTTACTTTTTCTGGCTGCTTGCACACCTTAGAAAACATACTCGACTTTCCAAAATCAACCAGCATTTTTTCTGTACCAACCGATACCACGCTTCGGACGGTCTTAATTAACAAACTGCCCTTGCGAACCTGTGGACAAGGAACGTCTTCAAGAACGGTTTCCCCGCTCGCGAAGTTTTGTAGTAATTGTTTCATATCAACTTTTTCTCCAATAAAAATATCACGAAATCCACTTTGAGATTTTTTTACATTAAGCCTTCTTTAGCAGCGTTACTGTAAGAATGAAAAGCAACAAAACCAACTCTATTTTCAAATTGACATTCTTGTTTCGATTTTTTCGGATCGAAACTTATAGAAATAGTGCGTTTTCTGCTATTAATAGTTCTTTTTCGCGCGAAGTAGGATAATTTATCAGCACTGCCTTATATTTGCCCTTGAAAACAAAGAGACTACCCGCCGCTGCACCAATTATCCCAAATCTGTTAATTAATGCACCGATATCTGTAAGAGAACCTGCACCGCCCATAATTGTAAGAGGAACTCTGACAATTTTTCTGAGTAATTCTACTAGATACAAGTCGTATCCTTTCATCACACCGTCTATATCTATAGAATTTATTACAAGTTCGCCGATTCCCAGTTCCTGCAGTTCTACAACAAATTCTATCAAATTTCTATTCACTTTCTTTCGCCCGTTACTGATATATATATCGTAACCGCTAAAAGATTTCTTCACATCCAACACGACTACCATACTTTGACTTCCGACTTGTGCAGATATTTGTGAAATTAGCTGAGGATTATTTACTGCAGACGAGCTTACAGCAATTTTTTCAACTCCCAAGCTGAAAATATTGCTAGCCTGTTCAAAAGTTTTTATTCCACCGCCATAGCACAAAGGCATTCTGCATTCAATTGCGAGATTTTCAATCATCCTATAATCCGGTTCGCGATCTTGCTCCGTAGCGTCTATGTCGAGTACAATCAGTTCATCAACTTTTTTCTCGTTAAATATTCTAACTGCATTGATAGGATCTCCAACATATTTCGGCTCTCTAAACTTAACCGTCTTTACCAATCCCTTGTTCTTCACAAGTAAACAAGGAATAATTCTTGGATACAACATTTATAACTCCCAAAAGTTTTTCAAAAGAGTAATTCCGTTATTATGACTTTTTTCCGGATGACATTGAATTCCATAAACATTGTCAGAATTTACTACACTCGCAAATTTGTCACCATACTCAGTGATTGCGACTACATCATCAGCGCAACTGCAACAAAAATAATAGGAATGAAGAAAATAAAAACGCGGAGCTGTTTCCAAATCCTTGGTGATCTTATTGTACTTGCTCAAGACAATATTATTCCAACCCATATGCGGTATATTTAAGCCCTGATTCAACAAAGATGAATCGAATTTTTTGACTTCTCCATCAATCCATCCCAACCCTGAAAGCGTCCCCTCTTCACTAGATCGGGCCAACATTTGCATACCAACACAAACCCCAAGAACTGGCATTTTCCTTTCCAGAACCAGTTCGTTCAGCTTATCCCGCAATCCTGAAAGGTGAAGTCGGCTCATCGCGTAATCGAAAGCGCCTACGCCGGGAAGAATTATCTTTGTAACAGAGTCGAAATCGCTTAATTTGCTGGCTATTTTAAACGAAATACCCAAACTACTATAGATATTAGCAAAAGCTCGAATATTTCCAACTCCGTAATCAACAATTGCAATCACCTGAAACTCCTTTTTTCCAAACCAAGAAAACGAAAAATATTTGCTCCAAAATCAATCATTTTTCGATTGTTCTTATAGTCTTTGTATGTGCGGTTAGTTCCGCCGAAAATCTGTTCCAATTCCTCAACCGACAAACCAAGTTTATTGGCCACATATCTAAATTCTTGTTTTAAAAAATGCTCGTCAAGTTCGGGCTTGGAAATTCTAGTTATCGCGTCTTCTCGAGTCATTTGTCCAGTCATTATCAAACTCGAAAAATGCGCGCGTCGTTTTTCGAATCCAAATTTTCTCGGCAACCAGTAGTCCTCGTAAAATCTAGTAAATCTGGACTCGTGATGCTTATGAGTAAATTTCTCCCAGCCAAAAAGTTGGTTCAACTTGTTTTCTGCATCTGCCTTAACGAATGGAACGAAATTCAGTGGATTTAAAACTCTGAAACCATAAAATAATTTATATAATATTCTGCTTTTAAATACATCAACAACTGGAAATGATTTCAAAGGTTTTTCACCATATTTAGAATGAATGTCCGTGATTAGTAATTTGTCAATACAACCATAACCACCCCATTCTTCAGGTTCTTTACAGCACTCTGTTGAATAATTACCGCCTGTGATAACATACTTTATTCCGTTCTTTCTAGCAAATTGATAAAGGGTAGAAAAAAAAGCAATATCCTGAGGCAAATCAACATCTGGGATCTGAGCTTTCAAGAAAGAAACCTGCAAATCCTTCATCTCTTCCCAATTAATAACTTCTGTATATAAATCAAGCCCAAGGCCGTCGACAAGTTTTTCGATGTTTTTCACAGCGTGATCAGTATTCCAGCCGGCGTCAACGTGAAAAAGCAATGGCCTTAATCCCATTATCTCTTTCGTAATATATGTGCAATATGAACTATCTAGACCACCGCTTAAACCGATAATACAATCAAAATCTTTCCCTTTTCCTTCAAGTCGAATTCCTTCGGCTATTTTCAATAGCTTTTTTTCACCGGCTGTATCTGTCTGCCACTGAGGGAAAATGTTTTTCTTAAAATTATTACAGTAATCACAAACACCTTTACTGTCAAACTTTATGCTTGGGTCGCTTGTGTCCATAATACAATTAGTGCAGATTTGATATTTCATAATACTACCTTCCAAAAAAATTAAAAACAGTGCGATGAACTAATAATTTGATAATCTTCGAAGTCAATATTAACTTTGCAATAAATTTTTCAATATTTTTGATTTAATTAAAGCATCGCAGAATTTTAACAAGATACGCATATACGTCTTCTACAAGAATCTCTTTCATACAATTCGCACTTACATTCCGAATTTTACAAAGATTGTTTTTAGGATAACAAGGCGAACAAGGAAGTTTTGCGCTAACAATCACTGCGCTGTTTGAATAAGGACCAGTGACCAAATGATCCGTAGGGCCATATAAACCAATTATCCTAGTATCAGTCAAAGAAGCAAGATGACCAATACCAGAGCATGCGCAAACAATTGCCTTAGCACCTTTAATTTCGGACAGCAATTCGGGAAAATCCAAACCGACTTTTAGTGATACCTTATCCCTATCGAAAACATTTCGGATAATTTCCTCTCCATATTTTTTTTGAAGATTGCTAACAATAATAACGATCTTTAACGAAGGATAATTTGCAAGTAAAATGTTTGATAGTTCAGCATATTTTTCCAACGGCCATTGTTTATACTTTTCAAATTGCCACGTTCCCGGACTAAAAACGACGTAATCCAATAAGGGGACATTCGAAATTGAGTAATTGAAATACTTATACAAAAAGTCACTGCAATACTTGTTTTGTTTAAGATAATAGATCATATCCCTATCAAGTAAACCACAAATTTCCCCAAATCTCATCGCATAATCAGTTTTATGCTCAGTATCGCCCTTTCTTAGTGCAACCGTTAGTTGCTTTTTCAATCCAATACCATCATTTCCTATTATGTGCGAATGAGGTAGTAATGATAAAAATCTAACTGTCAAATAATTATCGACAAAACACGGCGATATTAAACATGATTTTTGAAAGTTTAAAATAAAAAACAACCTTATCGCCTCAACAATTCGTTTGAGCCGCATCGTACCAACGGTAGCCCCAAACCGCCGCACAATGATACCAGCAACATCTCCAATAACAGTCTTAACAAACTTAAACTCTGTTGCAGAGGCAACATATATTACAAACTTAATATTTTCATCACGACTTGCTTTCATAATTCCAGCCAACAAAGGTAACGTCATTATCACATCACCCAATCCATGATGAAGCAATATAAAGTATTTACTACAATTAGGAGTATAATTAAAAATACCCTTCAAAACAAACTCACCCCTCATACGTAATTTTAGAAACTAGTACGTTAAATACGTCCGTAGCTACTATTCGCCTCATACACTCACTCTCTCCACTGGTCATACACAAATTTTTTTTCGGATAACATGGTGAGCAGGACATGTCTGAACTAACTATCGTAACATTGGTACTATAGGGACCTGTAACACGATAATCCGTCGGACCAAATAGTCCGATAATTTTTGTACTAGTTAGCGAAGCGACATGCGCCATCCCCGAACATGCACAAACAATTGCATTTGATCTCTCAATCTCGGCTAATATTTCAATAAATCTCAAATTGTTTTTCGAAACAATCCTGTCTTTATACACCACGCCTGCAATTATTTCGTTGGCCAACTCTAATTCACTTTCGTTACCAATAATAATTATTTTTAAAAGCAGATCATCCGAGAGCAGCAAATTAGCCAATTCGCTAAATTTATTGACAGGCCATCTCTTATATTTCTCCGCCTCGCCCGACCCCGGAGAAAATATTATAGTATTGTCTTTCTTACAATTATTAAGTGATATATTACACTTTTTTTTCAAAAACGATGAGTTGAATTTATTTTCCCGAATATCTGCTATAGTAAGCGCATTCAAAACTCCTACAGCCTCACAAAGTTGTAAAACGTGCTCAGCCTTATGATTGCCGATTTTATATTGAACAGTAAAATTCAAACATCTCTTAAGCTTACTTTGCAACGTTCCGATTTTAAATGAATAAGGAAAAAAGAACAAGAATGCTGCGGTCCAATAACTATTGGTGAAATATGGCGAAATAATAACTTGCTTTTTCCATGAGGTGCAAAGCAAAATTCTCAAGGTATGCAAAACACGCAATAATTTGTTAGTTCCTTGTGATTGTCCAATAATATCAACTCGCACATTTTTGTTTGTTCCAATAATAGTCTTAATGAACTCCACTTCGTTTTTTGTTTTCACATAAAAGACAAGTTGGAAACTTTCGCTTTTTACACGTTCAAATATTCCCACCAAAAGAGGTATTGCCATTATTAAGTCACCCAGACCTTGATGAACAAATACCGAACATTTATTGTATCTACTACTCAAAATATCCATGCTAGTTTTTTCTCCATTATAGTAATTCTTCGTATCGCATTATTATTATCGATCCAGTAATCCTTAATTCAACGATTTTTCGCCACAATACATTTACCTGACTGTGAAATTATGAAAGTTGACAAACCAAACGCTATACAACCTTTTTGACACGACTATAAGACAAATATGCAAGAATAAAAATGTGATAGTAGTAATCGATCAAAGATAATCTACCCCCAGATGTTTCATACAATTCTCCAGAGTACATATTATAGATTAAAAGAGCCACTATAGCTGCAAATATTGTTTTATCCTTCTCAAAAGACAAGACCAACAAATAAAAATAAAAGCAAACTACAACAATAAAATGAAGTGCTCCTCCCTCGACCAAACTAGTTAAAAATAAATTGTGCGCATTGGAAAATCCGAACAAACCAGCTTTAGTGGAAAATTCAAAAAAGCTACCCAGTCCTGTTCCTAAATAGCTATATTTACTCGCCATATCAAGTGCTGCTTGAAAAATATAATTTCTGCCATCATCAGCAAATGACTCATTCAAGACTGGTATCGCGTCTGCCATTCTAAAACTAGAGTCAAATCTGCTAAAAAAAGAAATAATGATATACTCAATCGCTCCAGAAGTTAATAATATAACTAATATAGCCGCTGCAATAGATATCGCTAAAATGGTTCTCCTGCTAAACATTGTACTCAAAACATTCTTCGTTGAAACAATCGCCATGATAAGCCAAAGACAAACGAAAAATGACCATGACAAGTATATTCCTCTTGATAATGAAACCAAAAAAAATAGTGTTACTCCAACTGCCAACCACCAACTTTTTATCGCTGAAAATAGCAACAAAACCCAACCGAAAATATGGTTGTCACCATAAAATCCGGAACGCTCTTTGATAACGTCCAGACCGGCTACAGTTGCATTAGTAACTTTCATTAGAAAACAAACAAAAAGCAAAGCAATCAGCGCTATCTTAAGCACTTTTTCACAATCATCAGCATTCTTCAACCAAAATATAAAATATCCATACAATCCCGTCGCCAATATCATTAAGATAAAAACAAAGACGCTAAGAGACCTCGAATTTTCGCTTAAAAACAAGGCTGGGAGACTCGAACAAGGTATAGCAATCGTCCAAAACAGCCCTCGTATTTCCAACTTGGTACTATATTTTGAATATTTCACAAACAGTATCAGACACAAAATAAACTCAAATGCCGCTGCAAAAAAATAGAATTCACTATCTATATGGTTGACCTCGAGATATTTTACGATCAAACTTCCTGGTATAAATAAGAATGGTAAATAAACAATAATCCACTGAGGTTTAACTACTATTAATAAAAATGTTAACCCCGACAACCCATAATTTGAAAGAACGTACTCAATTAAACGTTGTATCGTCATTTTCAAAAACTCTCACATAGAAATTTAAAAAATACAAAATCAAAGCTATAGCAACGTATATTAGTATAAGAGCAGGAATTCTCAAAAAAAAACTCGTCACAAATAAAGGTATAATCATAAGCGCGGACATAGCCATAGGAACTACAATCACTGAGTTCTTTCCATAAGAAATATTATACTTTTTTTTCGTTAATGCTAATCCTGTATATGCCATTATTATCATACAAACAAACTTCAACGCAACAATTCCTATGGGACCAATATATTTTGCAGCGAAGTAACCACAAACAGAATATATTACAAAAGAAAAAGCACTTAAATAGATAAACACGTAAGTACAGTTAACAAAGTACAAAGGCATTGTATAAATTAGGTATATTCCCATCCAAAAATTAGCTACAACAGTCAAAATAAAATATGGATTGGAATTAAGGTATTTCTCACCCGCTACTACAAACAATATTTCACGGGACAAGAAACATATTGTCACAAAAACCACACCTGTTCCAACTAAATATAATTGCATGATCTTTCTATGATTATTTTTAGCTCGACGCTCATCCTTTGCTGCCAATTCCAGAAAGAACGGTACATATGCGGTATTAATAGCTGAGATTATCATGTTGCCAATCGCGCCTATTGTTATTCCAAACATATATATTCCAAAATCGGCAAGCACAATCATTCTCATCAAAATCAATCTGTCTATAGAAGCATTCAACCAGTTGAAAATGTTTTGTGGAACAAACGGAAAACCGTACTTCAAGCTATTAATAATAATAGCTATTTTAGTTCGCACTGAATCAAATAATCTAATATCGTCACGATTGACTATTTCAATATTTGTATTCAGACGTCCCATTGCTATTTTCAAAGTTATAACAGAAAATAGTGTTCCAGATACAATATCTAGAAGAAGTAGATTTTTAATTCTTAACAGTCCCAAAAAAGCCAATAAAATTATCGGCACTACACTAAATCCCGCTTTAGCTATTTGAATTTTAGAAAATGATCTTACGAGCCTTCTGGCTTGCAATATTGCGCAACCAATAGAATAATATGGTGCATACAACGCTGCAGCCAAAACATAAACTCCATAATCATCAAAACCAAATCCAAAGCACATGGAAAATATTTGGGGATAAATCATTGCTATTACAAACACTGCGAAACACAATAGCAGATTGGCACACAATATAAAGCCACAAATAAGTCTTACAAACTTCCAATATTCACGTCCTTCGTATTGATAAAACTTCCTAATTGCGACAGTTTCCATACCCATAGTAAAAAATATTGCTAAAAAGGATGTTGCTGTCGTAACAATACTAAGGGCTCCAAATTCTTCTGTTGTGATAAACCTAGCAATAATCGGACTGGTAATAAAACGCATTAATTGCAAAATAATTGTAGTTCCAAAGTATCCGCTTGCGTTTTTAGCAATACTCGAACTGAGTAATATGGCTATTTTTTTCTTCACTTTCCGACTACGCTTTCAGTAACAAAGTCGACTGCGATCGATATTCGTCAAATATTTCGCTTTTGAATAAATATTCCTCCTGCTCTTTGACTCGATCGATATAGATTTGGTTGATTCTCGTTAAATCAACCAAATAATAATACACTTCTATTTTATTCATAAACATCTTTTTGATATTAACTAAAAAAGCCGTTCCAAATCCATAAAATGTTCTTGCAATTTCATTCTCGCTGAAAATATAATGTTCTAAGCAATAGTTTCCGCGTTTAATTTTCCAATGGTTGTGTTTTCTAGCTATTTCATCAAGTTTTTTTTCGTTTTCTCTAGGATGGGGAAAATAAAGTACATCTCGTCCAATTGTAATCTTTGCTATCTCATTCAACCATAAAAAATAATCACTTTTAGTCAACAATCCGTGTTCACAATAATCATTACCAACTATCCACTCCTCTTGCTTTACTGTAACTTTCGCGGCTAATTGCTTGAATTTTCTATAATCGTTATGGCTCAATTTCATATCGCTTTTTTCTACGGCTGACTTATATACAGTAAATACTTCTGCAATTTTTACGAGCGATGAATTTATTTTTAACACCCAGCACAAATATTTTCTTAGCAAAGCTTTATAAGAAATTTCTCTTTCGATTATTTTATCACTCCCGTCAGTGCATAATCTAATTTGTTCTAGCGTACCAAAACCTTCATCTATTAAAACTATCGATTTATATTTTAGCGAATTGACCAATCCCCGAACAATATCTACTCTGAATTCACCCAAAAATATTCTCTCAATATTTATCGAAGTCAACATTTTTGAAATCTTACGAAACCACAATAATAACAGTAACCATCTGGATATATCGCTTGATTTGTTGAATATCATGTAGTTCTTTATTGCGAAACGCTCAAGTATCTTAGTCACATTTATCTTGCCATAATAAATTATTAAATATTCATTTCCAATTTCATACTGATCAATTGCCTCAATAGCATTAATAACTTGTAGTGGGGTGCTTAATAAAAACAGATTCACTTTTTAGAGAGCTCCTTTCTAATTAATCTAGCAATCATAGTTGCTACCTCTTCATCATTATTAGAATGATCTCCATTTTTTTCACTAGATAATCTTATAGCAATCGCAACCATTTTTTCTCGATACTTTCGTTCAACGATTAGCCTAATTATCTTGTTTTTAGTTTCTAACGAGTTATGGCTCACAATCTCATTCGCATTATCAATGGACTCAGAAAATATAAGATGCGTTCTAGATGCTAAATAATTCATAGCAATGATCGGCTTTTTTAGCACTGCCGCTTGAAATAGCATATCAGTATAATGCCCTAACACAATATCAGAGCGCGAAATAATGCCGACATTATCAAAATGATCTCCGACAATATCAAATAGTTCTGAATTATTGCCAAACAAGTCGTAATAATAACTATAAATTGACAAATGTTCTTTTTCTCGAGGGTGTAATTTTACAATCACTTTGATTTTATGAATAGTAGCAATCTCTGTAAAACACTTCAACAACCAACAATTCAGCATCTTCGTATAAATATTTCCGTAACTCTCTTGAATAACTTCGGTGCAGTACAATATTATCGTTGAATCTATATTTTTTTTCCTATTATCTCTATTTAGTGATAAAGCTTTTGTACGCGGATCACCTACCACAAATATCCTGCTCGCATCTATTCCTTGTAACACAATTTCATCTCTCATCGAGTTGCTTGCCGAAAATATTATTGATGATCCTGTATATGCACCAATCGTATAATCATCACAAAACAAGAATCGAAACCACTTGTTCCATCCTTTTCTCTTTCTTGTTTTTGTCTCTACATTTCTAATATTATGGATAATGAATATTTTAATTTTTAAGACTAAACATAATTCCTGAGCTATTCTAATATAAATTCCTCCTAAATCAGAATTTATTACAATGGCATCTGGTTTTTCTCTTAAAAACATTCTGTATATCTTAAAACTATTAAATAGTATTATCAACAAGTTAATGATCTTAAAATATATGTTTTTATGCTCACAATTATCCTGCAACACTATTTTCTTATAAGGACAATTATCTACTTCTAATCTCTGTTCGCTATATTCATTTTCTTCCCAAGCTTTGTGAAAAGGATACTTTAACAATAAATACGAATCGAAACCATCAGCCCTGGTGGCACGAATAACGCTTAAAAACGATTCATAACTCAGATAATAAATCTCTGGTATAAATAATATTTTCATAATTACCTACGATAATCAATTCAACTGGAATATCTTCTGCAGTCAATTTTCGAGAAGCATATCTTTCATAATTATTGCTATTTTTTCTGCAGCTTTACTGCTATCAACAAATTGGTTTTCATCAATGTCGCATACCCAGTTATAAGCCAGCGTTGACATATAAGCTCGATACTCAGAATTTAAAATTGCCTTTGACATTTTGTCTTGAAGCTCAGAAATATTTTGAACTAACATATCCTTTTCTGTTTGTGATCGCTTAGTAAACAAAGAAAACTTCGATTTATTATAAAGCTCAATACTTAATATTACTTTTTTTTGCCATGCAGCCATTCTTAACATGTCGGTATAATGCGCAACAACAATATCGGCACTAATCAAAATTTCATCATTCAGACTTTGGTCGTCTATAATCTTAAACAATGTACTATCACCAAACAATTCGCTATAAAATCTATCAATGCGCGGATGCTCCTTTTCCCGCGGATGAAGTTTGACGACAATTTCAAGATTATCGTGATTTTTTGCTAAATAAACAAACATCTTCTTCAACCACTTATTCAACAAAAAAACATATGTCTTACTATATATTTCTTGCATAACCTCTGTACAATACAAAATAACAATTTTATTTTTCTCGTTTGCTCTTCGAACGTCAACGATATTCGTAGATTTTCTTGGATCACCAACTACAATCACTCGACTACTATCAATTCCTAAAGCAATTATTTCGTCTTTCATTTTGTTACTTGCCGCAAAAATGGTCGATTTTTGTGTGTAAGCGCCAATTCGATAGTCAGAAAAAGATAGTACTTTAAAGTATTTCCAAATTTTAGATTTTGATTTGCTAAAACTTTTGTTATCGATAATTCTATGATTGTAGATTATGAATATTTTTTTCTTTAACAATAAGCATATTTCTTGAAACATCCTAATATACGTGCCGCCAAGATCAGAGTTGATCACGATTGCATCTGGCCGCTCTATAATCATATAAATCAGCAATATTATAGAATTAACCATAATTACAAAGTTTTCTATTAAACTCTCATATCTTTTTTTAGGAACAATATTGGGGAACAGATATATTTTTTTCCTCGGACAATCGTTCATAATAAATTTTTCATTGGTATATATCTTTTCTTCCCATTTTCTTGCAAAAGGGAATACGGTTAACATGTATGCATCAATGTTTTCTTTTTTTGCTTCAACAATAACATTTAGAAATGTAAGATAACTTAAATAATATGTCTCCGGAATAAAAAACACTTTCATGATTAACTCCGATCTTTCAATTGTGCTTAATTAGCATTAGAACACATTTTTGAAAACACTCGTTCAACCATACTATTGTGTTCCTCAATAGTAGCTAACCTACAACTCGATTTATCACTCAAAAAAACCTCGACTTGCTTGTATAAACCTGGTTTAAATTGGACATCATACTGATCATCAATTTCAATTCGATCTATTCCAACAGACCCGATTTTTTGAATATGTAATTGCTCTAACGGACGAAGAATGAGACGATGATTTTTTGTTAATATTTCCACTCCCCAACGACCAGGCGCCGCCCAGTTAGCATGATACGAAAAAAGGGCACCTTCTTCAGTAACTCCAGCCCCTGCAAATGCTGAAGCAGAAGGATGCCAACTAAGACTACCGGCAATATAACTACTGAACCGCCTTGGCTTTCCTCCCAAAAAAAATGCTAAGTCGACAACATGTGTCGAATTGGCCAAAAACCATGCTTTCTTAACTTCGACTTTGTTTTTCAAAACTTCTATCTCGTGACTCCATTCGGTGAATTCAAAATCAAATGACTTTACTCCCCCGTCGGAATTGATTACTTCTAATGCTTTTTGCGTAGCTGCATAATACCTTCGATTATAAGCCACAAATACTTTTGCATTGATTTTTTTTGCCGCTATGTGAATATTGTTAATTTCAAAAGTGCTTATTCCTGCTGGCTTTTCTACTAGAATTCTTTTCACTCCATATTTCAACAACGCTAACGTCACACATGCCAATTCCTCGACACTAACAGCAACAATCGCAACATCAGGAACATCCGGTTTAGTCTTGAGCCATTTATCAACTCCACCGCTACTAACTTTTTCAATTCCCGTTTTGCATATAAATTCATTACACGAACATAGACTACGCCCAATAACAAAATAGTTGACTTTTTGTGCCGCTAATACTTTAGCGTATTCATTTGCCATATACCCAGTCCCAACTAAACATACTCTGTTGCGACTTATGTTATCGGACATATTGTAAACCTGCCTTTATGATTTCTAAACAAATATTCCATCAAAGAATTTAGCAACATTTCGTGCAATTTTCTTGAAACTTCAAAGCTTGTCAAATCGCACCCACCTGTTTCTATTAGCTGTTCAACGACGATATTTGTTAACTGAGATTGATATGCGGCTAAAAATTTCATTTCTTCCCACTTCCAATTGTTGCATTCTTCTGAAATCCATGCAGTACCTGCTTCTTCAATAATAATACAACGAAGTACTTCACTATCAATGTTGACCATGATAGGGGCATTTCCAGTGGCGTAACACGACAGCTTGATTTGTTTTCCACTTTCAGTAACGCCTTCTAAAACTCCGGTGAATTCGACAAATCCTTGTCGTTTAGACGGCGTCAATTTTTCATCGAGCAGTTTAGAGCAAAAAGCAATGTCTGTTTCGCCAGTTAAATGGCTGAAGCTATCAATATAATGTATACCATTGCTCCCAATAATTCCTTGTCCCGCTCCACTAACACAATAACTGACATTCTCAGCATGCTTCAATTTATTATGCAAATAATGATAAATTGTCCACATACGTCTAGGACAATTTACCCACGCTCTCACATTATTTTCAATTAACAATTCGGAAATATCAGCAAAGTCCTCACAACTCTGAAAAACAACTTTTTCTAAGATCAAATGTTTGCATTGCTTTTTATTCAACAATTCCTCGGCAACTATTCTTCGAACATTGGAATTGGTAGCAACTATTATAACATCGAACGAGTCATCCATTTCATCAATAATATTCAAATACTCGACTGTAATATTACTTTTGTCACTGCGAGAGACATCGGTAAAGCGGGCTCTTGCTAGCTGTAGCGCCTCACTAGAAGAATCAACCACCTGAATGAACACTTCGCCTTCCAGCTTCGCCAAAGCCTGCAAGTGCCTGCTTCCAATTTGACCTGCACCAACAATTGCAATTTTCCTTCTCACCAAGCAGTCCACCCTCCATCAACAATAATATTCTGACCATTAATATAACTTGACGCATCTGAGGCCAGAAATAACAACGCACCAACCATTTCTTCAGCTTTGCCCATACGGGCCATTGGTACATGTTGGCTATACTTTTCCTGAAAAATATCATTCTGGCCCGTATAAACTCCACCAGGAGTCATGGTATTGCTACGCACACCTTTAGGTCCCCAATAAGTTGCCAAATAGCGAGTCATTGAAATTATTGCCCCTTTACTCGCAGAATAAACAAGCGGCGTGTTAATTGCTCCACCCATATCTCCGTAATAAGATCCCTCATAAATGCGTTGGTCAGGTCCCACCAAACCATAAATTGAACTGATATTGATGATACTACCTTTACCGCGCCGTGCCATATCAGCACCAATTTCGCGGCAAGCGAGAAATGCACCTGTTACATTAACACTCATAACACTATTCCAGTCATCAACGGAAAACTGATCCAAAGACGCAAAAAAACCGGCCACCTTAGCCGCAGCATTGTTTATTAGTACATCAACACAGGCAAATTCGCTAATTATTTTTTTAGACCAATTAATTACAGACTGTTCATTACTTAAATCAACTGCTAGACCATAGGCTTTCACCCCAGTTGATAGACTGATTACACTAGCTAAATTACCACATTTTTCCGAACATAAATCAGCAATAATTACTGTTGCGCCGGCTTCAGATAAACGTTCGCAATATAGAGCTCCCAACAAACCTGTTCCACCAGTAACTACTACAACTTTGTCTTTTAAGCAAAACCGGTCTAATGATTTACAACTATTAATCATAGTCTACTCCTCGTATTCTATCACCAAAAACATTAAATTTTTCGCGCCCTGCTCGAAGCTCATCCATATTTATTTCAGCAATAGCCACACCAAGTTCATTTGCGTCAAATACCTTTACTCTGCCGTGCGGGCCGTATAGACCGGAGCAACCGCAAAATACCTGCCCTTGCGCATCTGCACCAGTTCGATTAGAAAGCAATACATAAGCTTGATTTTCAATTGCACGTGCTCCAGCTAAAGCAGTCATTGCTTCCTGCCTAACAATCGGCCAAGCGCTCGAAACTAAATAAAGATCTACACCGCTAAGTGCTGACTTACGAAACATTTCCGGGAAACGCAAATCATAGCATATCGCTAGCGATACTTGAATTCCTTCGATTTTAAATCGCACCGTCTCAGAACCGCCTACTAAAACATCTTCACCCATTGGCAGAAAACGATGAATTTTATCATAGTACTTTACTAACTCGCCGTTGCGATTAAAAACGACTAGGCGATTGCAAATTCCGCCAGAATCGTGCTTTGAAATCACAGAACCGCACAACCAAATATTATTTTTAGCTGCAAATTTGCTCATCCAATTCAAAACTTCTGGTGTTTCCTTTGCAGAAAGTTCCGACCACCTGTCAACCACAAATCCGCTTGACCATAATTCCGGCAATAAATAAAGATCCGCGCCCGGATTTAAATCAATTAGCTCTGACAACTTTTCAATATTTACATCAAGGGAACCGTCTTTTACCGGCATTTGAACTGCAGCTACTCTCATCATCGCCCCTAATTATATTTTCTAAATACCGGTTTTACAACTGCTCCAACTAATAAATCACGAGTTGTCCCTCGCTCAATTGCCTGTCCAACAACTCTTAACGCTTTCTTCGATGCTTCCAAAGTTTTTTCGATATCTTCAGTAGAATGTGCATCGGCAATCGCAATATACGGAATCAGCACACCTTCTTTTATCATTTCCTGCAAATATAGTGTTCTAAGCGATAGATCTACACGTCCATCTTTATCAAGAAACATTTGGTAAGGGCTACAAGCTGCTCCTGCCATTTTAACAAAACTATTTAACCCTAGTTCCCTTGCAATATCATTAAAGCCATCTGTAAGTTGTTTTCCTTTTTTCCAGTTCTTATCTATTATCAAACCATCTCTCAATGCATCAATAGTAGCTCCTGCAGCTGCCAAAGCATGTGTTTCCGCACCGTGAGTTGTTGACAATAAAAACACTCGCGGTTTATTATGTTCGAGTCCGCCAAGTTCCATAATCGTTCTTTTACCTACTAACGCTGAAACGGAAAATCCGTTGCCAATAGCTTTACCAAATGTAGATAAATCCGGCGTAACTCCATAGTATGTTTGCGCACCATTTTGATGCCAGCGAAAGCCGGTAATCATTTCGTCAAAAATCAATACTGCGCCGTGATGATGAGTTAACTCTTTAACTTGTTTCAAAAAACCTTCAATAGGTACTTGCGTAGCTGCTGGCTCCAAAATAACACAAGCGACCCGACCACTGTTTTCTTCTAGAACCGAGCGTAGACTTTCGATATCGTTGTAGCGAAAATTCTTTGTTAATTGCTGGACAACCTCAGGCACTCCTGAATTACAAGGGGTATCGCCGATAAACCAATCATTTACGCTGAAAAACGGATGGTCACTACAACGTAAAATAATATCTTTACCAGTGTACGCCCGAGCCAATTTTACAGCAGCAGTAGTAACATCTGAACCGTTCTTGGCGAATTTGACCATTTCTGCGGAGGGAATCAGATTCACTAATTTTTCCGCTATTTCCGCTTCAATAACACTTGGTCTTGTGAAATTCGAACCTTTTTCCAGCTGAGTCCTTACAACTTTTAGCACCCTATCATCGGCGTGTCCGAGAATCACAGACCGCAATCCCATACCCCAGTCTAAAAACTGATTGCCGTCCGGATCCCAAACTTTTGTTCCCTTACCTCTGACAATAAATCCAGGTGACATTTCCGGAAACTGATCATCTCCTTTGCTATAGGTGTGGGCGCCGGCCGGAATAAGTTGCATGGCTTTCTTCCGAAGCTCGTTTGATTTTCTAAAATTCATGCTGCTCTTCCCTTTCTTTTTCTCGATTAAAATTAATCCAATAAGTACTCGAAACATTAGCGGTTATTTCGTGAAGTCTATTATTTCTAACGCAGTCAACTATTTCTTGATCAGTAGATAGCTCCGAATTATTAGCTAGCATTTGAAATAATTCGCTAAAAAAATTAAAATCCTCCAAATAATCTAATGTAAATCGCATATCGTCGCTAGCTCCGTTAACACTAAAAGTGATAGTCGAAGCTTCATCTCCATTGAAAATACGACCCCAACCAGTTTCCAATATTTTACAAGTGTTCTTCCTGAGTGCTTTCACAAGAAATTCCGTTGAATACCCCATAACATTCATTCCAAAAGGTAACCCACTTGTTCTTACATACGCTTTGCCCAATATTAACTCTTGATAAACAGCTCTCATTCCATCAGTCGAACATAAAATATCGTCACCATCAACAGCAATGATATAATCGCAATCATTTTTTTTAGCCGCTTGTAAATGACGTAAAGGAATATTGTTCAGGGAACCGTAAAAAATTTTCACTCCCGAATTTACATTTCCTTCAAATTCTCGATTTTCCAATTCGTCAGAAGTCGTAATAACTATCTCTAGTTTTCTATCAGCTATTTCTTGTTTAAAAGCAAGTTGTATTCGATCGATTAAATACAAAATAATAGGTTTTTTTTGTATTTCAAGTAAATGTTTTCGTTTTAAGCGACTAGATCCTAATCGCGCTGTTAAAAAAATTCCTGTTTTCACTGGTCTATCCTAATATATCTGGATGTTCTGTCGGCTTCTTCAATTGCATATAATGTTTTCAACACTTTATGGTCGTTATCCATATTGTTAATGAACGCCTGTTTACCTTCAATCGCTCTAATAAAACTTCTCATCTCTTCAATATACATATTCTCGCCAATATTTTCATTATATCCATTTGCAGCAGTTTTCATTTCATAAGGAATCTCAATCCACTTTTGGTCGAGCGCATCAAATAATCGAATTAAGGAATAATCCCAATCCCAAATCAACTGTCCTTTATCACCATTTATCAATAGTCGCCGTGTAGCATGTCGGGAAACAACATCAACTGTGACCGTTGCCAGAAAATCACCATAATCTAACAAACAGTTATACGTGTCTTCGATTTTTTCTGCCCCCTCGATTTTGATGGTTTTTCTACAATTGCCGCAAACCCTAAGAGGAAAACCGAAAACTGAACAGAGCCAGGTTAATTCAAAAGGAACAATTTCACGTGCGCCGCCAGTTGCTGGATTGGATACATAGTAGTCCGACACATTTTCGTAAGTGTGCCAATCAGGCAAAAACTGCCCCGAATGCAAAATTATATTTGATATTTTACCTAACTTGCATTCGCTAATTAACTTTCTAATTATCAGGATTGCCGGATGAAAACACAATGTAGCCGAAGGAGCGGCAACTACAGTGTCATTCAATAACAATTCTTGTTTTATATAATCAAAATTAGTATCAACAACGCTAGCCTCGACGAAAAAATGAAGGTTATTCTTAATCGCCAATTCAATGTAGATGTAGTGTAAATCAGGAGGAACAGAAATAACGAGCACAGAAGGATTAGCTTCCGCAAGCGCGGTTGCCATTTCGTTATAAACAACAATTCCTAATTCGCTCACTTCAAGTCGCCGCTCCTCACGGACATCAAAACCAGATATCTCCTTAAAACCTAATGCTTGCAAGCATCTTATGCGCCGCTTACCCATTGATCCTAGTCCAACAACTAAAAACTTCATAAGTACCTCCGCTAAATGTTACATTATTCTATACTAAAACATTTCAATCAAATCTTCACTTGCTTTTATATAATCCTCTTTGCTTCCAATATCAAACCAATAGTCATCTATCGGATAAGCGCTAACATTCAAATTATCCGCCACTAACATTTGAAATAAATCTGGCATATCGAATCGTGTGTCTCGTGGTAAATAGTCTATCACTTTGGGATCAAGTACATAAACTCCTGCGCAGGTAAAATGCGTTTGCTTTGGCTTTTCTACAATTCCCATTAGTTTAGTTCTGTCTATTTGTACCACACCATATGGAATCTGAATACTGTATTCTTTAACACACATTGTGGCAATTGAATCATGGTCATTATGAAACTTCACAAGCTGCTCAAAATCAATTCTTGTAAGAACATCACCGTTCATAACAATTAGTGGTGCTTTTATGTTCTCCGTCAATAATGAAAGTGCTCCAGCGGTGCCCATTCGTTCTTTTTCAATTACATATTCAATATTAACATTCCAATTAGTACCGTCACCAAAGTATTCCTGAATCATTTCAGCTAAATAATTCACCGACAAGCGAAAGTTGCGGTAGCCCTGACTAGCAAAATTCTCTATTATCGTTTCAAGAATGGTCTTTTTACCAATATGTAACAAAGGTTTTGGCCTATTTTGGGTTAATTCACCCAACCTGCTTCCAAGCCCACCAGCCATCAAAAATACAATATTCTCTTTAACCTCGATTTGCTGTACCAAATCGTCTAATATCTCTAATCCTACAAGTCGTCCTTCTTCATCTAAAATAGGAATTTGATGTATCCTTATGTTTTGCATCTTTGACAATATTCTATAACGTTCGTCATTTCTTGCTACTACTGGCGTAGTGTTCATAATAAGTTTAACGCTTTCTTGAATGGATACTCCGTCAATCATAGCTCTTCTAATATCACCGTCAGTAACAATGCCCTTTAAATGCATGTTTTCGTTAACAACTAAAGCGATTTGAAATGAATTTGAATCTATTACTTGCATTGTTCTTAATATTGTATCAGTTTCTCGTACTATCGCGTTTTTCCATTTATTCATTGTAAAACTCTCCTGCCTGGTACTCCCACAATTGTCGTCTTTGGCTCAACTTGATTAATCACGACGGCCCCGGCTGCAATAAGGCAACATGTTCCAATCGAAATCCCTTGTATCACGATCGCACCAGCACCTACATGCGAACAATCACCAATCTTTACGTCGCCAGACAATATCGCGCCTGAAGCAACATGGACACTGTCACCAATAATACAATCGTGATCAATGGATGCTCGCGTATTTACTATTGTATTATTTCCAATTACAGTTCCAGTCTGAATTACAGAACCTGCCATAATTTGTGAACCTTCGCCGATAACTACATCCCCCGCAATAATTGCCGACGGGTGAATTACTCTAGCAAAACAATAGCCTTTTTTACAAAACTTATCAAACAATGTTTTCCTAGCCGTCAAAGACCGTGTCGAGCCCAGACCATTAACAAGCAAAACTTCATCTGGTGAATAAAGTAAAACGTCATCGTCATCACCAATAATGCTAATACCAAGCAATTGTCTTTTCTTCAAGCAATCATTTCTTTCGGCGATACCGATAATATTAACTTGCATAAGCTTCAATACATCAATCAGTACTTTCGCGTGTCCGCCGGCTCCAAGGACAATAATCGGGAGTTCTTTGTTATTCATATTAAAGTGTCTCGTCTTCAATAAAATTTCTATCAGATGTCCTGCCAATTAGCTCCCAGTAGCGCATTGGAGAAATACCGTCTCCAGGTCGCTTAATAGACAGGTTCATTACATCAATTTTCTCGCCCGCTGCAATATTCTTTCTCGCAACAAGGCTTTTTCGAATAACCGATCTGTTGGCAGTTTCAGACTTCATTGGCAGTTTAATGCCGTCACCAAGAGAATTTTGCACTTGACGAATGGATTTAATTATCAACTCTAATTCTTCAGGATTAGCTGACGCACGATGATCAGGACCAGGCATGTTTTTATCCAGAGTGAAATGTTTCTCAACCACAACTGCCCCAAGTACTGCGGCGGCAATCGGAATAGCTACTCCCTCAGTGTGGTCGGAATAGCCTACTTCAAGGTTAAAGACGCTGCGCAAAGTATCGATAGCATTAAGATTCACTTCTTCGAACGGCGCTGGATAATCAGAAGTACAATGCAATAAAACGACTTTCTCTTGTAGTCGCCGTTGTCCCTCTGACGAAATAAATGCTTCTACAAATTCTTTTGAATCAGTCGGTTGATTCTGAAATAAATATCCAAAGGCAAGCACGCCGAGCGCGGCTTCAATTTCTCCAATTGTGGATGCGCCCGTCGAAAGAATAACTGGTTTTCCGGTTTGAGCAATCTCTATCAAAAACGGAGCATTGGTAATTTCCCCAGAAGGAATTTTTACAAAAGGCAAATCAAAATGCTTCAATAGAAACTTTAAACTTACGCTATCAAACGGTGTTGACAGAAATTCAATCTTCTTGCTCTTGCAATATTCACTTATTGCCCCCCACTCTTCTCGGCTAAGCTCCAATTTTTTTAACATCTCATACTGGGTTTCACTTTCGCCGAACAATTTCGTTTGATAGTCTGCTTTTTCAGCTGTTTTCGTTACCAACAATTCAGTATTAAACGTCTGAAACTTCACTGCATCAGCTCCAGCATCTGCAGCAACTTCAATGAGTTTTTTTGCAATATCAAGTGAACCATTATGATTCACTCCGGCTTCAGCAATAAAATACGGCTTATTTGGAAACATTTGCAGCTACCTCGAAAAAATGTTTTTGTAGCAAGGCGCGATAATCATTGGTCGTTTTCAATACTTTGAAAATTCTTTTTGAACTATTTCCTGCCCCGTAGGGATTTACTACACAAGAGCAGTCCAGTTTAAAAGCGTTTTGAATCGTATCAAAAATTTCTTGAGCTTCTGGTTTACAATTAATTACCGACGAAGCATGCAATCGACCTTTTTGCCTGTTGCCAATATTCACGGTAGGTTTGTTAAAAGATGGCACTTCATAGAGTCCGCTTGACGAATTACCGACAACCGCATCTACTTGTGCAATTGCACTTAAATAACGCAGCTGTCCAAGTGAAGTAAACACTTTAGCGTTGGGTCGATGTAGAACATAATCTTCCATCATCTGGATAATTATTTTTCCGTCAGTATCTGAATTCGGTTTGGTAAATATAATTCCAACGTCACTGCCAAGCTGATCAAGCGCGGATAACAGCGCATAAAACTGTTTTTGAGCTGTTCTATCTTCAAGTGTAACCGGGTGAAAAGTAATCAAAAGATTTATTTTTTGAAAACGAAAATCTAATTCTTTTTCCAAATTTTCACGGTCAAGTAAAGATATTTTTTTGATATAGTCGATGCCCGGACTGCCAAAATTGAAAACGTATTCCGGGTTTTCGCCAAGTTGAAGTACTCGCAGCAATGCTTGCTCATTAGTAACAAAATGCAAGTGTGCCATCTTAGTTATACAGTGCCGTATTGCTTCGTCAAAAGCTCCCTCTGTAGTATCTCCTCCAGCGATATGCGCTATCGGTATTTTGGCGATGAGCGCCGCTTGTGCCGCTGCCATTATTTCATAGCGATCGCCAAGCAAAATTACTATATCAGGAGCCAATCTCGCAAAGGTATCAGCAAAACCAACAACCGCGACCCCAATCGATTTTGTCACACCGACAGGAGTGTCACTAGCCAGCAACATTTCCACTTTTTCGTTAATACTAAACCCATCTTGCTCGATTATCTTATAAGTCAAGCCAAACTCGGATGACAAATGCATACCAGTAGCAACTATTTGCAGAATAAACTCTGAATCGCCCTGAATTTCTTTTAATAACCAATACATCAGACCGTAATCAGCACGAGATCCGGTCACAACGCAAATTTTCCTTACCGCTATGCTCATTATAAATACACACTACTGGGAATATTAATTAACCGCGCCACGATGTTTTCCGCCACTTCACATTCCATTCGCGGATTGTCTTTATACATAGGCAAAGTATACATCAAATCCCAAGCGGGTCGAGCCATGATACCATTATCATTTAATTGCGTTAACACATCACCGCGCAAAGCCCTATCCTCTGAGCTTAGCATAATTGCGTTTAGCCAATAAATTCCTTTGGCAAATTCGGGCTCTACAAAAAAGTCAACTCCAGCTAACTCTCTAAATGCTTCACAATAACGCTCCGCTAGTGCTCTTTTCTTTTTAACAAATCCCGGGAGTTGTTCCAATTGCGCGCAACCAAGCGCGGCGTTGATGTTCGGCATCCGATAGTTATAGCCAACCATATCGTGTCGAAAAGCCCATTTATGCGGTAGCTTTGCTTGAGTAGTAAGATGCTTCGCCAAATTACCCAACTCGACATCGTTAGTGAGAATCGCTCCGCCACCGCCGCAGGTGATAATTTTGTTGCCGTTAAAACTTACTGCAGTAACTTTTCCCCAATTGCCGACATGTTTCCCCTTATACAGTGTTCCTAGCGCCTCAGCGGCATCTTCCACTAATTCTATGTGATACTTCTCACACACTTTTACCAGTTCATCCAAATCAACCGGATGTCCAAAAGTATGCATCGGCACTACCGCTTTAATTCTCCTGCCGGTTTTAGAATTAAAACACTCGTTATCTTTGATTACAGCAATCTCACTCAAATAATCCGCAAGTTTCTTCGGATCAATTCCTAAGGTCTTTTCCTCGCTATCCACAAAATGCGGTATCGCATCACAGTATTCCACCACGTTAGCAGTAGCAATAAAGGTTAAAGCCGGCACCAACACTTCATCATTTGCTTTTACACCAACAAGTTTTAGACAGATATGAAGCGCTGCCGTTCCATTCGAGGTGGCAATAGCTTTTTTGACACCAGCAAATTCAGCCAACTGCTCCTCGAAAGTATCAACGAACTTTCCTACCGAAGACACCCAACGGGTATCGATACATTCCTTTACATACTTCCACTCGTTGCCTTCAAAACACGGCTCATGTAAACCAATTCGATCATTATTCTGTTCTGACAAAACAGACTTGATTGAACTAACAATCTTTCCAACATCTATTGTTTTCATATATTATAAATACTCGCTTTGTATTGTTTTAAGTTGTCTTTGTCTAAAAACCACTCAATCGTCTCTTTCAAACCGCGTCGCAACCCGTCTCGCGCTCCATAATTTGGTTTCCAGTCGATTAATTTGCAAGCCTTAGTATTATCAGCCCACAGCCGTTCAACCTCGCTTTTTTCCGGACGGAGTCGGTCTTGGTCGGTTTGTATCTCAATATCGACTCCCATAATTTCGGCAATTAGTTGAACCGTATCACCAATCGATATCTCATAATTACTACCGATATTTATTACTTCGCCTACTGATTTTTCACTGTTCGCTATCGCGATGAAACCGTCGACAGTGTCTTTAACATAATTAAAATCTCTAGTAGGAGTTAGCGCACCCAGCTTAATTTTGCGAATACCATTAGCTATTTGCGCAATAACAGTAGGTATCACAGCGCGTGCCGATTGTCGCGGACCATAGGTGTTAAACGGTCGAATTATCGCGACCGGTGTTCCAAAAGAAGAGTAGAACGACATCGCAATTTGATCAGCACCAATTTTGCTGGCAGAATACGGTGACTGCCCCTGTAACGGGTGCTCTTCAGTTATCGGCACAAATTTAGCAGTACCGTATACTTCACTAGTTGATGTATGTACAACTTTTTCAACACCTAGTTCTCTTGCCGCTTGAACAATGTTGAGCGTGCCTTTAACATTAGTATCGACATAAGTGTCTGGTGAATGGTATGAGTAAGGAATAGCAATTAGCGCTGCTAGGTGCAATACAACATCGCAACCTCTCATTGCCGATTTTACGCCATAAGGATCACGAATATCTCCAGAAAAAATTTCCAGATTGTCTCTTACTTCTTTTGGTGAATTATCAAGCCAACCCCATGAATTAAAAGAATTATAAAGAACGAACGCACGAACGTCATAGCCTCGTCGCACTAGCGTTTCCGTTAAATGCGAGCCAATAAAACCGTCAGCACCTGTTACTAGTATTTTTTTCCTCTGCAAATTCATATACACCTCAAACTAAAGAAACAAAGTTAGATACTCTTTTATCATCTTTCAAAATATTCTACCACAAATTAAGAATAACTCAGAAAAATTGCAACAATGCTTTAAGATCATCCTGCCTTCTCGCTTTGCCCGTAGTAGTAGTAATAGTAATAGTCGCTACCCTGAACTTCCATTTTGTTGAGCACCACGCCGAGAATATTAGCCTTGGCATTCAATAATAACTCTTTGGCTTTCTTTGCCATTTCTGGCCGGGCTAATTCCGTATTACAAACCAAAACAACCCCGTCAACTTTAGATGCAATAACGCTGGCGTCGGTCACGGCAATCGTCGGCGGAGCATCAATGATAACTATATCAAAACGCTCTTTCAAACTCTCTATAAACTTAACATATTTTGCCGTGCCCAGTAATTCTGCCGGATTAGGCGGAATCGGTCCAGATAGGACGACCGACAAATTAGGTACTTTGGTTGTAATTAAAACATCATCAATTGGCCAGTTTTCAACCAACACATTCGTTACCCCAACTGCACGGTCGGTTGCCCAAATTCGATGTTGCGACGGTTTGCGTAAATCACAATCGACGAGCACTACTTTTTTACCACTCTGCGCTATAACAACCGCGGTATTTGCCGAAGTAACACTTTTCCCCTCGCTAGGGCCGGCACTGGTAAACAACAAAGTGCGCAACTGGTTTTCAGTCGCGGCGTAATGAATATTGGTACGCAACACCCGATAAGCTTCCGTCGCCGGTGATTTCAATTCTTTTGAAGCAATTAAACCCTCGTAGCCGTCTTCCTGGTTTTTACTCCGGCTACGATTGCTTTTGCTTCTTTTGTTAAAAATACTAAATATTTTCATATGCTTCCTTACGACTAAATAGTCAAAAGACTCAATGGCTCTTTTTATTGACAATTTTATAACCTATTAGAATACTCTCTCCCGTGTTTCGATTTGTTCATTCTGCCGTAGAAATTGCGCTGTTTTACCGAATAATCGGGAATCTGACCTAGTACCGGCAACTTCAGGAAGTGTTCGACATCATCGGAATTGCGTATTGTACGATTAAAATATTCCAGCGTAAACGCTAAGAAGAAGGCAACAATTAATCCAATAATAGCCCCGACAAGTAAATTAAATTTTTCCTTAGGAGCAATATAATTATCAGGAGCGACCGCCTCGTCAACTATACGCACATCACGAGGAGTCATAACTTCATTGATTCGTGCTTCTTCATAACGCTGCGACATCATAAGATACATCTGCTCGGTCACCTTAGCATCGCGCATCAGTTGAATAAGTTTGCTCTCTTTTCCCGGCATCATACCTAATTTTTTCAAGCGTGATTCCGATTCCCGCTTGATGGCATTTTTTTGAGCCCTGCCTGCTTCAACGGTAGATTCTGCCAGAATTTTTGCTTGCACCAATCCAACATGAACCGGATTCGCTGAAGGTGCGTTCGATGTCGCTATATTGTTTGCTTCAATTTTTAGATTTTTTTTCAATTCATCAAGCGCCGCCTGCACTCCGATCACTTGGGGATGTTTAGCGGTATACTGCTGCATGAGCATCGTTTTTTGCACTTCAAGATCAGCAATTTTGCTTTTATACTGCTCTATTAATTGACTGCTGGCGACAAATCCCGGTGCCTCTGAAGCCAATTGTGCGTTCGCGGTGTCCAATTGCGCCTGCGCCGATATTGTTTTGACTTCGTTTTCAGCATCGATCCTGTCAAGATTGACAACTGCTTCCAACAACGCCTTTGCCTCATCGCTCGGAGAAACAATCTTATTGTCTGTTTTGTATGCTGTGAGAATTGCTTCGGCCTTATCCAACTCTCTCTGAATTTCATTCAGTCGTACGCCGATGAATTTTCGCACCGTTTTCTGGTCCTCTTGCGATAACATCGCTAAACGATCAATAAATGCTGTAATCAAAACATTAGTACGCAATTTTGCTTCTTCAGGCGAACCACCTCTTACCGACACCTTTAATATTTGAGTGTCACGTACCGGAGTGGTAGTGATCAACCCAACATAAGAGCTATAAACAGGTTTTTTTTCGTCAAGTCGCACTGGACTCCATGATTTGTCGATCATTGTCTGAACTACTGAACGACTCGTAAGCATCTCCGCGTAAGTTGCCATTAGTTCTTTAGTCATAAAACTGCTTGCACCGGAAAATTCGCTTAAAAGCGAATTCCCCAAACCTTGTTTCTGTGTAATCCGCAAGGTCGCGCTCGCCTCGTAGACCGGAGAAGATTTAAGGTTCACTAATACCATCAATAAAACCGAAAACAAAAAAACAAAAAATATCAATTTATAGCGCTTCTTGATTATTCTAATAATACTATTTAGATCAATTGTTTGTTCCACGCGTACCCCATCTTCTATCGTATTAATGTATTGCTTACTAATTTGTACCAAATATAAGTTTGTGTAGTTAGCGTAGTAGATTGAGAAGTTATCAGGTTATCCGCTAGCATTATTCATTATAAATTACCAAATTGACTACTATTTTCCTTGAATTGCGTAGACAGTAGCAACCGCCGTTGCGGAATTGGCAATAGCCTGAAACCACGGAAAGATATCCAAATTCCAATCGATTTTGCCGTTATTAGAAAGATATACCACATCGCCATCGTGAAGTTCAATGTTCTGCGAACTATCGCCTTTTTCCAGCATGTTGAGTAAATTGCAAACAATCGGCTCATCTTTATTGGAATCGCGGATAACAAATATCGTTTTCTTGGCGGCATATTTCGTATAGCCGCCGGCAATACCAATAGAATCAACCAAATTGTGCTCACGTTCGAGTTCATAGAGTCCGGGTCTCACTACTTCGCCAAGAACATACACACGGGTTGTATGAAACTTTGTCACGTTAATTGCCACACTAGGTGCCTTAAGATATTCAGCCAATCTGCCGGTAATTTCCCGGTTCAATTGACTCGGAGTTTTGCCAGCGGCGCTGACTTCGCCAATAAAGGGAAATTCAAATTTGCCATCCGGCCTAATCATATAACCGCTAGAGCCAGTATTGTAATTAACCGTAGTAGCACTGGCAATATTAGTGTTGGCCGTATTTGCCATATTATTGCTTGCCGAATCCAATCCGACAACCTGAATGTTTAACACATCACCAACGCCCAACAGATATTCTTGTACAACCGACGCTGCAGAACAAACCGCGTTTGCCAACAACATAAGCGAAATCAACAAACATAATAGTTTTTTCACTATAACCTCTCTATCTTGCGCTATACATTGTCTCATAATATCTGGTATATTCACCGCTTTTGATATCTTCCCACCATTTACGGTTGTCAAGATACCACTGGATAGTTTCTTTGATGCCCTGCTCGAAAGTATATTTTGGTTCCCAGTCTAAATCACGTTTAATTTTTCCGGCGTCAATCGCGTAACGACGGTCGTGACCAAGACGGTCAGTAACATACCTGATTAAGCTTTCCGATTTTCCTAAGGTGTGAAGAATCAACTTAACGATATCGATATTAGCCTTTTCGTTTTTCCCGCCGATGTTATACACTTCGCCAACCTTCGCGCTATGTAAAACACAGTCAATCGCTTCACAATGATCAGTAACATGTAGCCAATCACGAATTTGCAAACCGTCACCATACACCGGCAAATTTTTATCTTCCAGTGTATTGCTGATTATTAACGGAATAAGTTTTTCCGGAAACTGATAGGGTCCATAGTTGTTGGAACAACGAGTGATATTCACCGGCAATCCAAAAGTTTCGAAATACGCACGCACCATACAGTCCGCACCGGTTTTGCTCGCCGAATACGGGCTATTCGGAGCGAGTGGCGTAGTTTCGGTGAAAGACCCAGTTGCGCCGAGCGAACCATAGACCTCATCGGTCGATACTTGCAGATATTTTTTGATACCACTGGTTTTGCAAGCATCAAGCAACACTTGAGTACCGATAATATTAGTAGTAATAAAAATTCCCGGATTTTCGATACTACGGTCAACGTGTGACTCAGCGGCAAAATTTACGCAATAATCACTCTCGCCAATATTTTCTTTAACGAAAATCTCAGCGATAGCCACTCTGTCCGTAATATCGGTTTTATAAAACACATAGTTAGGGTTGTTTTCAATCGCTGTTAAATTTTCCAAATTACCGGCATAAGTCAGACAGTCAATGTTGATCACACGGTAAGCAGGATGTTTTTTCAAAACATACGGCACAAAATTGCTGCCGATGAATCCGGCGCCACCTGTGACAATAATTCTTGTCATTTTGACACCTCCCCCAAACAGAAATTAAAGAAACAAGGTACAAAAACATATTTCTTGAAATTATAGCATAGCTCATCAATATTTTCTATGAAAACGAGTTTTTTCAACCCACACGTTTAATAAAAGCTAAAACATCGAGCCAACCGGCGTTTTTTTCGACCAACACACCGCGAATGCCCGCGGCGGTCGCCGCTTCGATATCGCTTGGTTTATCACCAAACATTATACTCGAATCTGCATCAATGTCAAATCTAGCAATAGCTTGTAACAACATCCCTGGTTGCGGTTTGCGGCAAGCACACTCCTTAGCATACTCTAAATTTTTGGCATCCGGATAATGTGGACAATAATAAAAAGCGTCTATACGCGCATTGTGTTTACGCAAGTCCTCGTTAACCCAGTCATGCAAACTGACAACATCTGTTTCAGTGTAATAGCCGCGGGCAACGCCGCTTTGGTTAGTAACAACAACAACCAAAAAGTTGTTATCGTTGCACCACTTTATTGCTTCGATAGCGCCGGGTGTCCATTGCCAGTCGTCAGGCTTATATACATAACCGTGATCGACATTAAGCACCCCGTCTCTGTCAAAAAAAACAGCGCGCTTTAAATCTGAATTTTGAAATTTGAAATTTGAAATGTTCATTTTTCAGACATCCTATTTTTTGTGCTCAATATTATACTTGACAATATTCTCTTAAGTTCGTACGCATCAGAAATGAATTCATCGCGTGTCAAAATCTCTCCGGGATAAACATCTCCCAGAAGTCTCAACCAATAAATAGTCTCCAATAATTCTTTGTTGACAATATATAGTTTTGCGACAAAATCCTTATCTGTTTGAGCGCCATGCGCTTCCTCTGTGTTTGCGCCAACTGAAGTAGCACACCTTACCAGCTGCTTCAGAATAATATTACTACATAATTCATATTTTTGCTTGGAAACATATTTAACAATTTTCACTGCAAATTCGTAACTTTTTTCTCTAATCACATTTTGCTTCATAATGAATTTCAAATTTCTGATTTCAAATTTTTCTGAACTGCTTCTTGCAGTTCAGAATTACTGATTGCATAAGTTCCCAGTTTTCCAACAACCACTCCGGCAGCCAGGTTTGCTAATTGTGCAGCGTCATTGGCGCATATTCCGCCAGCGACTGCTGCAGTAAATATCGATATTACGGTATCGCCGGCGCCGGACACGTCAAAAACCTCTTGCGCCCGCGTCGGAATAGTTGCTCCGCCTTCGGCATTAAGCAGCGTCATTCCTTTTTCTGAGCGGGTTACCAAGAGATTAGTCAGTTTGAATTTTTCCAAAATTTCATTTCCGGCAACTATCACATCATCATCAGTGTTCTTTATGGCTTGGGCGTGAACTTCGGATAACTCTTTAAGATTGGGAGTAATACAATAGGCTCCGGCATATTTTTGCCAATAATGGCCCTTGGGGTCAACTGATATGGGAATGCTTCTTTTTTTACATTCAGCAATAATTTTTTTACACAACCCCGGAACGCATACCCCTTTGCCATAATCCGACAATACAACTCCGTCAAAACCATCAAGTTTCGCAACAACTGCAGCGATAATTTCTTTGGTTTTTTTCGCAGATATCGGTGTATTGTCTTCAAAATCCAATCGCAACATCTGTTGATGTGCGCCGATTATCCGGGCTTTCGCTGTCGTCGGGCGCTTGTCGGTAATCAAACTGGCGCTGTCAACTTTTACTTCTGCCAATAACTCCAGCAAGAGTACGCGATTTTCGTCAATGCCTGAAATTCCGCAGATATGGGTATCGCAGCCGGAGCGCGCCAAATTGTGCGCAACGTTCGCCGCGCCACCCAGCGTGTTTTTTTCACGGATCACTTTTGCAATCGGCACCGGTGCTTCTGGCGATATCCGTGACACTTCACTGTAATAGTACTTATCAATCATTACATCGCCGATAACCAGAATTCTGGTTTCGAATATCTTCTTCTCGACGAAGTTTTTTACTAGATCAAAATTTTTGAACATAATTCTCCAAGACTGAAAAATATTTGAAATTAAAAATATTGCCTTAATCCAGCAACATATTAACATGACGGCTGTAGCGTTTGGGAATGCTGATACCTACCAAATAGCCGATACTTGCCAGAACATGCGAAATCACCGAAAAGCCGTCATTATAAAAAGCTGCGATTCGCCGATGTTTATCTTCGACATTTTTGTAGTACGGCGGACAAACAAATGTCCAGTCAGCCCCTTGTTTATCAAGCACTATGCGAAAATATTTATCAATATCCAAACTGCTTTCACCAATTTGGGTTAGTAGCACATGATGTTCAACCGATTCATTTAATTCGCCGATAATAGTCTTTTGTCCGTCGAAAGAAATCAAAACCAGTAACGGCTGATCGTTAACAATTGCATCCTTTACCGCCGGTTCGGAAGGATAATATATAAATTGCATGAAAACCTCTAAATCAACTTCGAAAAATTTATACGCAAAATGCGGGCACTATTCGCAATCAGCTTCAATCAATTCGCAAATTATATGTCCGATCAAAATATGGGCTTCTTGTACCCGCGCAGTGGTATTACAAGGAATGTTGATGTTGACGTTACACAGATTGCTCATTTTGCCGCCGTTTTTACCGGTCATACCAATAACTATACCGCCTTTTTGCTTCGCTTTATCAACCGCCGCGATTATATTGCCGCTGTTGCCGGAAGTGGAGAGAGCAAACAACACGTCACCACGATTACATAACGCTTCTGTCTGACGCGAAAAAACAGCATCATAACCATAATCATTACCCACCGCTGTCAATATCGAGGTGTCGGTAGTTAACGCAATCGCCGGCCAACCTTCACGCTCTTTTACAAATCGTCCGACAATTTCTGCCGCCAAATGCTGGCAGTCGGCGGCAGAGCCACCATTGCCGCAAAACAACAACTTACCGCCGTTTTGAATGGCGTGACGGCACAATTCCGCTGCTTTGGCGATTTTGGCACGCATCACTTCATTTTTGATAAGTTCAATAGCTTGGATATGCTCTTCCATTCGTTTAATTATCATTGCAATCCTCCAATAAAACTTTGGAATTTATTATATCATAATTTCGCTATGAATTCACGCTCTTAGCTCGTAAATTCGGGCAATTCAGGCTATTTTTTCAAAACATCCAACGGAAGCAACCGATAAATAAACACCGCGATACTTCCTTCAATCGCCAACCAAATTCCATTTACCGACAATGAGTATTGCCAAGCCGGAACCCCGGCAGGTGCGTAGGCAGCAAAAAAAATCATTCCCGATACAAAATGACAGATAAAGCGCAGAAAAACTGCGCAGTATCCGCCGATTATCCGGTTGCGCGGAAAGCATCCGGCAACCGCCAAACACATGTACGCCAATGGGTAATCCAAGATAAACTGAATCGGATGAACGATAAAAGGCGATACTAAAAAATCAAGCATTGCTACGATTGCGCCGCCCAGCAACCCGACCCGCCAACCGCAAACATTCGCCAGCACAAATAACGGCACCATTTTCCCAAGCGTAATGCTGCCGCCTTGCGGCAACCGATAGATCGCCAGTAAATCCAATACTATGCAGAGCGCCGCACACAAGCCGGTGAGCGTCAGTGTCCGAGCCGTTAATTTTTGCCGCCCGGCAATTGCCAGCATCAGCAACACCAACGCTGCCAATAAAATTACTCCTACAGTGTTATTCATATCCATCCTCCAAAAAATAAAATAGACCTATTGCGACGCAACAAGTCTATAATTCACTTCCCTGCGTCGGAATTACCCGAATCAAGTTCAAAGGGTTGGCAACCTGCCTCTCAGCCTTTCAGCACCCCTAGCCGATATTTAGTTCGAAAATTTGAAATTTGAAAAATTCGTAAACACTTGATCACGCAACTACTTTTCAACTCGCGATCTGGCGAAAACGAAGAACGGAACAGCTGATATAGTCAGAATCGCGGTAAAAATAACCGTTGCGCCGACCGAATAATCATGGAACGATGATACCACTATACTGGCTAAACTGCAAGCAGAAAACTGCATAAAGAACAATACTCCGGTAGCTGAACCACCGCGTTCAGGCACACCGGTTATTGCAATAACTTGTGCTGCCCCGGCCAGCATGCCATAACCTAAACGCGTGAGTGCAACACCGACAGTGACAATCACGATTCCATATAACGCGACATTAGTGAAAAATACTGCCTGATAGAACAGCACACCCGCCACGGAAATTAACAATCCATAATAAACAATTTGCCGTTTTTCTATTCCGGCGTTACCCAGTTTTCTGAGCAACCAATTCCCTGAAAACGAAGCGCCGGACAATAAAATAAACAATTGCGAAAACAACCGCGGATTCATTCCGTAACTATCAATATAAATAAAACTCGACATGCTGATAAACGAGAAATATGCGCTATATAAGACCGTGGTAATTAGCGCATAACAGACAAACATCCGCACCCGAAAAAAGCTGGCAAATATTTTCGCAATTTCCCCAAGACTGGGAAACGGCAATGGTTTTTTGAGCGTTTCCGGCAACGCCCGATACAATAGCAAAAATGTCATTGCGCCTAAGAATGCACTTACTGTAAAACAGGCGCGCCAGGAAAAAAAATACGCCAAGTAAGCGCCAACCACCGGCGCCACCGCTGGCGATACCGATAATCCTAAAATCATCATCCCGACTGCCGCAATTTGTTCTTTACCTTCAAAAATTTCCGTGGCAATCTGCCAGCAGACAATTGTTGCACCAGCCAGAAACAGTGCCTGAAAAAATCGCAATACGATGATAACTGTCAAACTTGGTGCGATCGCGATTAACGCCGCGCAGACGCTAAAACCCAACACCCCGGTCAACGCCGACTTGCGCCGGCCAAAACGGTCACTAAAGAACCCGGCCAACAAACAGCCCAACGAAAAACCCAAAGCAAACATGCTTAACGTTAGGTTGACAATGTCGGCATCAACAGCAAATCGTTCAGCCATGTGCGGCAAACTAGAAATATACAAATCTGTCGATGACCCGCCCAGCACCATAATCATAACTAACAACCAATTTATCAAGCGCCTGTTCACAAGTCACCTCTTCATTCACAGATCACGGCAGTAGCGAAACCAGCTCATCCGCGCTGATTCCGGACAAATACTCATCCAGATTAATACCCGCAAGCTCGCGTTTAACCGCCGCTCGTTCAAATCGCGTTCCGACTAATATTTGCTCAAGTCCCGCTACATTACATTTGCCAAAGAAATCGCCGCGAATTTCGGCGGCAACGATTATTTCGTTTTGCACATCCAAAAACAGCTCTACGATCCCGCCGACAAACCGCTGTTCAACGCAATAATTAAATTGCGGCTTTTTGCCATAAGTCCATTCCCGGCTTAGATATTTTGTTGTCCGCAAATGATTAATGCCCACCAAATCCGCCGCAGTAAAGTTGTATTCCTCGGCATCCACTTGTGAATTTCGGCAAAACTGAAATAAATACTGTAAAAACCATTCCACTGGTTGTTTTTCGGCAAGAAAAGTTTCAATGTTGGCTACATGACTTTTAACCGAGCTCACGCCCTTCGCCTGCAACTTATGCCGGTTGGGTTTCAAAGCCGCTGCCAACATACCGATGTTTCCTGAATAAAGCAATGTGCCGTGATGAAGCACCCGATTCCCGCGATAATATTGGGCGTTCCCAGAAACCTTTAAACCATTTACCGTGATATCGTTGCGCCCGGAAAATTCAGCCGCAATTCCCAAATTTTGCAACGCGGCAATTACCGGCAGTGTGAACTTGCGAAAATTTGCCTGAACGCCCGAGTTGCATTCAGAAATAAACGTAAAATTAACATTACCAAAATCATGAAACACCGCGCCACCACCGGAATTCCTTCTCACAACAATGATATTCTCGCGTTTCACATAAGCACCGTCGATTTCAGCGTAAGCGTTTTGGTTTTTGCCGATAACCACGCAAGGGGCATTGCGCCAAAGCATAAAAACTTCGCTACTGTAACTATCCATAAGATGTTCTTCGGCAGCGAGATTAAAATACGGATCAGTATTGGTATTATAGATAAATTTCATTAATCTGCTCCGACTAATTTGGTCAACGCATCGCGGGCGGCAGTCACAACAACTTCCGGCAACGTCGGGTGAGCATGAACGCTGTCAACTATCCGGTCAATCTGCAGCCGCATAGTCATCGCCAAGACCAGTTCAGCGATCAGACAAGCCGCTTGTGCGCCAAAGATATGCGCGCCGATTATCTGCCGATTAGTCCTGTCGACAATTATTTTCGCCATTCCTTCCGGTTCAGCACTTGCAACCGCCTTACCGTTGGCGCCAAACAACGCCTTGCCAATCACGTAATCGTAATGCTTCTGCTTGCACTGTTCTTCGGTCAAACCAACATATGCAACTTCTGGATGAATGAAAATTGCGGAAGGGATTATTAGTTTAGAGTCCTGAGTTCTGAATCCTGAGTTTTGCTGGTGCAACTCTGAACTCTGGACTCTGGACTGCATATTCTGCAATATCGATTTTACCGCACAATGTGCCTGATGTTCAGCAGCATGCGCCAATAAACATTCTCCGTTAATATCGCCGATGGCAAAGACCCGGGGATTACTCGTTTGATAATACATGTCCGTACTTATCCAACCGCGTTCGGTTTGAATTTGCGCGGCTATAAGATTTAATCCTTCAACCATAATCCGCCCGGTTGCTTGCAGTACTATGTCAGCAATAAGTTGTTTGTTGCCGGTTTTGTCAATATATTCAACCTGAGTTACAGCATTATCATTAACAATGCGTTCCACTTTGGCGCCGGTTACAACAGTAATACCTTGTTTTTTCAACATCGGCAACAATCGTTTCACAATATCACTATCTACGCCGTTTAGTATCTGCGGCAAATATTCAATAACCGTAACATTAGCACCAAATTCGTTGAAAATCGTCGCCAGCTCCATGCCAATAACGCCGCCGCCAATAATCGCGATGCTGGCCGGACACTGCTCAATATTCATAACATTGTCACTGGTATACACTGTCGGCAGTTCAGTGCCGGGAATGTTCAACTTTTGTGGACGGGATCCCGCGGCAATGATGCAGTGACAAAAACTTATGGACTTAAAATTTGAATTTTGAAATTTGAAATTGTCCTCTGTTGGTGCAAAAAATACCGATACTGTAATTTCGTTCTCTGAAACAAACGACGCTTCTCCGTAAATCAGCTCAACGCCACTGGTTTTTAGCAGTTGTTCGATGCCTTTGGCCAATTGTCCGACAACGCCATCTTTGCGCGCGACGGCTTTTGACCAGTTGAGCGAATTTAACCCGACTTCTACGCCAAAGTCGGCGGCTTGTTTTACTGTGCGGATAACCTCAGCGCTTTTCAGCAGTGCTTTGGTCGGAATACAACCGCGATTTAGACAAGTGCCGCCTAATTGCTGTTTTTCAATCAGCGCCACGCTCAACCCGGCGCGCGCCGCTTCAGCTGCTGCGGTATAACCTCCCGGGCCTGCGCCGATTACTACCAGATCATATACCGTTGATTTTGAATTTTCCATCTCATGCACCGCTGTATTTCAAAACCGGTTTGCGGGCAGCCGCAACTTCGTCAGGACGGGATACTGGCGCAGTGTACGGCGCATTTTTAAATATTTCCGGAGTTTCTTTTGCTTCACGCGCAATTTTCAACATGGCTGCAGCAAACTCATCCAGTGCAGTTTTGCTTTCGGTCTCAGTTGGTTCAAACATCATGGCTTGCTCAACAATCATTGGAAAATAGATCGTCGGCGGATGATAACCATAATCAATCAGCCGTTTGGCAACATCAAGCGTTGTCACACCGGAATTTTTGTCGGCCAATCCGGCAAACACCACTTCGTGCATACACTCCTTATTTACCGCCAACTGGTAATCATTACGCAACAATTCCTTTAAGTAATTGGCGTTGAGTACGGCAATTTCCGAGGCTTCGCGTAATCCGGCAGCTCCCAGCGTCAATATATAAGCATAAGCCTTTATTAACACCGCAACATTACCATAGAAATTTTTTATCCGCCCGATGGATTGCGGCAAATCAACAATAAATTCATAATATTCATCTTCAGTTTTAATCAACTGCGGCAACGGTAAATAATCGGTCAGGAACGACTTAACTCCTACCGGCCCACTGCCCGGTCCGCCGCCGCCGTGCGGTGCGGAAAAAGTCTTGTGCAAATTCAGATGGATAACGTCAAAGCCCATATCGCCCGGGCGGGTTTTGCCCATTATCGCATTCATATTGGCGCCGTCATAATATAGCAATCCACCGGCGGCATGCACCAGCGCGGCAATTTCCAAAATCTTTTCCTCAAACAACCCCAGAGTGCTGGGATTAGTCAACATCAATCCGGCCACTTCATCAGAAAGCGCGGCTTTTAATTCGTCAAGATCCACACCGCCGTCCGGCGTTGATTTGATCACAACGACATCGAATCCCGCAACTGCCGCCGACGCCGGATTAGTACCATGCGCCGAATCCGGCACAATGATTTTTCGGCGGTTGTTATCCTTCCGTTGCTCGTGATATTTCTTTATTATCAATAATCCGGTATATTCACCGTGTGCTCCGGCCGCCGGCGCCAGCGTAACCGCGTCCATGCCGGTAATTTCGGCAAGGCAACACTGCAATTCGTACAACAACCGTAAAATCCCCTGACAGGAATTTGCCGGTTGCAGCGGATGCAACATAGAAAAACCATTCAGCATGGCAACGTCTTCATTAACCCGCGGATTGTATTTCATCGTACAGGAGCCAAGCGGATAGAAACCGCTATCAACATTGTGGTTCTGCGTGCTCAAGTTGGTGAAATGGCGCACACATTCCGCTTCGCTAACACAAGGTAACATCAACGGCGAATTTCGCAAAGTTTTCGCCAATTTTGTTAAAACGATATCCCGAACATCACATTTTGGAATTGCATAGCCGGATTTTCCCGTAGCTGACAGCTCAAAAATCAATTTATCGTAATGCATGTTCACCTCAGCTCAACACTTGGCATAACCGGTCGATTTCCTGTTTACTGCGTTTCTCGGTAACGCAAAATAACAGATGATCCCGATATTCCGGATAGTCGGCAGACAAATCATAGCCGCCCAGTATTCCGCAATTCATCAACAGCTCATTAACTTTTGTTGCGCCGGATTTAGCAGCTAATACAAATTCGCGAAAAAACACCGGTTGCCGAACGGCATTAAAGGACTCCGTAGCAAGCAACTGTTCACGCGCATAATATGACTTGTTGGTACATTGCCGCGCAACCTCCTGTAAACCATCCGCGCCCACCAGCGACAAATATATCGTCGCGGTCAGCGCACACAATGCCTGATTGGAACAAATATTCGAAGTGGCTTTTTCACGACGGATGTGCTGCTCTCGTGCCTGGAGTGTCAACACATAGCAGCGGCGTCCCTCACGGTCAACTGTCTGTCCGACGATTCTGCCGGGCAAACGGCGCAAATGCTTTTCAGTTACAGCAATAAATCCAATATGCGGCCCGCCAAAATTCATCGGGTTGCCCAATGGCTGAGCATTGCCAACCGCAATATCCGCACCATATTCCGCCGGAGTTGGCAATATTGCCAAACTTATTGGATCAACAATAGCAATAAACAACGCTTTATTGGCCTTGGCAATTTCCGAAAACGCCTTCATTTCTTCGATGGTGCCAAAAAAATTCGGTGACTGCACAATTATTGCGGCAACTCCGTCATTACTCTTCGCACTGCAATTCAGACCATCGGTAGCAAAATCAATTAATGCAATTTCTTCGGTTTCGATTGACGCATTAACGAGCATCGTCCGTAGCACCGCGCGAATTTGCGGATCGACCGCCCGCGACACCAGAATTTTTTTCCGGCGGGTAGCATCAGCGGCGATGAATGCCGCCTCACCAGTCGCCGTCGCAACATCATACAATGATGCATTGGAATAAGCCAAACCGGTTAAATTACAAATATTACTTTGATATTCAAATATCGCCTGCAAGGTTCCCTGGCTGATTTCCGGCTGATAAGGCGTGTAGGCTGTCAAAAACTCACTGCGCGAAACAAGATGCTTTATTGTGGCCGGAATATAATGGTCATAGCAACCGGCGCCAAGAAAACAACACAAATCCTCTGTGGAAATATTCTCATCCGCACAGACCTTCATTATCTTGATTAATTCCGGCTCACTGATACCCTCGGGGATATTTAAATCGGTTTGCAAACGGATGCTTTCGGGTATTGCCACAAACAACTCATCGATACTGCTTTTACCTATCCGATCAAGCATCGTTGCCTTATCCGTTTCGGTGACAGGAATATATCGGTGCATAGCCCCTCCAATTTTGGGTCCTTATTTCCCTGTATTTACAAATTGTTCATATTGGATCGGCTCAAGCAAAGCATCCACCTCCGCGCGGTCTGTCATCTCGATTTTGACAATCCAATTTTCGTACGAATCAGTGTTTAACAGTCCCGGTTCAGCGCTTAACGCTTCATTTATTTCCAGTACTTTTCCGCCGATTGGCATGTATAAATCGCTGGCAGCTTTCACTGATTCTACCGCACCGAAAGTGTCGCCTGCAGAAAACTCGGTATCTACTTCCGGCAAATCGACGAAGACAATTTCGCCAAGCGAATGTTGGGCAAAATCACTGATTCCAATATAAGCATAATCACCAACAACTTTCACCCATTCATGATCTTTGGAATAGCTGTAACCATTTGGAAATTTCATACATCCCACCTCTTATTTTTTGTAGTTTTTCTTGATAAACTGCCGACTGATAATTTTTGCCCGCAGCAATTTTCCGCGCATCAACACGGCAAATTCGCCGTCTGGTTTTGCATAATCACTGTCGATTAACGCCAATCCAATCGATTTTTTCAACGTTGGCGATAGATAACCGGTTGTAACCGTACCAATTGTTTTGCCCTCAATTTGCACTTCATAGCCATGCCGCGGAATTCCTTTGTCCAACAATTCAAACCCGACCGTTTTGCGCGCCAGCCCTTGTTCTTTGGCGGCCAGCAACGCCTGTTTACCGACGAAATCCGGTTTTTCCAGCCGCACAAACATTCCTAATCCGGCTTCCAGCGGCGAAATATTTGCGGATATTTCATAACCGTAGAGCGGTAACCCGGCTTCAAACCGTAGCGTATCCCGGCAACCAAGTCCGCAAGGCTGCGCACCGGCAGCTATTAATGCCTGCCAAATTTGCGCTACGTAATCGTTGGCGGTATATATTTCGAAGCCATCCTCGCCGGTATAGCCAGTACGTGATATCAGACATTTACAACCGACAATTTCGACTTCACGCGCGCACTCAAAAAACTTCAGCTCATTTAAATCAAATTTGGTCCACTGCTGCAACAACCGTTCGGCATCCGGCCCCTGAAGGGCAATCTCGGAAGTTTCTGACGAAACATCGACAATTTGCACCGCAAAACCAGTTGCTTGTTCCGTCATCCAGGCCAGGTCCTTGGCAATGTTTGCCGCGTTTATAACTAAAAAATATTCGCGTTCGACAAAACGATAGACCAACAAATCGTCGACCACGCCGCCATCCGGATAGCACATCAGCGAATACAACACTTTGTTATCTTCGAGCTTATCCACGGCATTAGTAAGCAAGTAGTTTAAAAACTCTTCGGACTCGGGACCAAATACTAATGCTTCGCCCATATGCGAAACGTCAAATATTCCCGCTGTTGTACGCACTGCTTCATGTTCAACCGCCAACCCGGCGTACTGCACCGGCAATTCCCAACCGGCGTATTCAACCATTTTTCCGCCAGCCGCAATGTGTTGCTCGTATAGCGATGTTCGTTTTGACATAATCACCTCAGCGTAACTTATAACTCATAATTGACAACTGTAGCCACTGGAATACTAGCCGCAAAGTTACAAGGCTGCAAAGGAAACAAAGACTTCTCCTTTGAGGCTTGCTGCCTTGAAGCTTCATATTCAAACCCATGAAGCTCATCCGCTCACCGCGCGAAATAAGGCATAAAGCATTCCGGCGATTCCCTCGCCGCCCAGACAACCGGCGGCAATATGCGAACATTGGCGCTCAGCATGCTCGCCATAGCATTTTGCTATATAACTTACAACCCCGCCTAACACAATCGCTGCTGACAGCGGTGTTGGCAGATACACGCCCAATCCGATGAGCATCATCGGCTGTTTGAAAAGCACCCCGCTAACTCCTAATACCAACGCTCCAAAAAACACCGCTGAATGGAATTCTCCGCCCAGCATTGCAGCAATCGCTGCCGCCTGCGGTGCGGCAAATTCCGAAACGCCGCCGAACACGCCATATTCTTCATGCAAAATCAATATCGCTGCTGATGCCACCAACGCACCAACAATCGTGCCAAGCAAAGCGAATCGCAGTTGTTTACGCTGGGAAGTTCCCAGCAACAAGCCACTCTTTAAATCTTGCAAGGTGTCGCCGGCTACTGCGCAAGCCACCGCCGCTACCACGGCCGTCATAATCATCGGTTTTACAGCCAGGTTGAAAATTGCCGACATAATCAAAACTGTCATCAACCCTAATAAATCCATTGGATTAATCGCCGTCTGTCCAGTAAGCTGCATTGCAATCCGGCAGGCGATAAATGTCACAACTATCAACAGTAGCGTTGCCAGCCAACCTAATCCGGAAAACCCCAGCAATACATAAGCCGCAGCTAATATTAACCAGTCCCGTTTTCTTGCAGAAATCTGCATCTTTGCGCGACTGAATTGTAAATTTATCAACACCGTGCCGATACCACCACCGGTAATCAAACCAATCCCCGCGCTATTCTTTATAAACAACGCTTCCGGATTACCGGAAGCTATCATCCACACCACGCCGGCTACCATTCCGCCCGCCCAATACAAGCAATAGCCTGCACCCAGCACATAGCCGACACCGACCGCCATCGGCGATATCCATATACCCACCGGAAAACTCCGAATTGGAATTATTAATGCTGCCGGAAACAACTTGAGCCAATCACGCATCAATGTTACCGCCCCGGCGACAAACAACGAACTGAATAGCAACCGGGAGTGTGCGCCACCGGCGCTGCTTTCTAAAACCTCGGCCGCCGCTTGCCCCATCGGAAACGGCATCTGTTGTTTATCCAAAACTTCGTGTCTGAGTATTGACGCAAAAAACCAACCGGCCAATCCACCGGCCAGTGCCAAACAAGTTACCTCAAACCGGCTTATTGAAGCATCGGCCTGCAGCATCCACAGCGCTGGTAAAGTAAATGCCAGCCCGCCGGCAACCAGGCCGCCGGCGGAAATCGCCGCCTGCGCACAATTAGCTTCATTGATATCCGGTCGTTTCAGCAATCGTAACAAGCCATAAGCCGATAACGCTGCAAACACTGTCGGCCACGGTAATGCTCCCAATTTTAATGCAACATACAATGAGCTGAGTGAAATTGCGACCGCACCGACAATTGCGATAAGTAATACCGGTACATTACTGTTTTTCATAATTCAATCACTATAATTTGTATCCGTCTTTTAGATTAACAATCCGATTAAACACCAATGCCCCCGGCCGTGAGTCATAATCGGCCCAGAAATAACCTTGGCGCAAAAATTGATAGCGCGAGTCTTGCTCCACCTTCGCCAGACTTGCTTCAACTTTACAATGCTCAAGCACTTCCATTGAATTGGGATTAAGCAATTCAACAAAATCAACTTTTTCATTATCCTGCCGCTCGGTTAGTAAATAATCAAACAACCGGATTTTGGCATCAATTGCCGTATTCGCGTCCACCCAGTGAATAACCCCCTTGCATTTTATGCCGGATTTATCTTGTCCGCTTTTTGATTCCGGGTAATATTCACACCGCAGTTCGCTTATTTCTCCATTAGCATTTTTTATCACTTCATTGCATTTAATAATATAAGCATGTTTCAAACGCACTACACCGCCAGGTGTTAGGCGGTGATATTTCGGTGGCGGATTTTCCGCAAAATCTTCCTGTTCAATATATAATTCCCGGCCGAAAGCAATTTGCCGTTGACCAGCAGCAACATCTTCGGTATTATTATCCGCCGCGAGCAGCTCGACCACGCCCTCTTCGTAATTTGTTAACACTACTTTGAGCGGCCGCAATACCGCCATCGCCCGCCACGCAGTCTTGTTCAAATTTTCCCGTACACAAGCTTCCAGATAAGCCATATCCACCGTACTGTTAGCTTTTGCCACGCCGATACGCGCGCAAAAATCACGCACCGCTGCTGCCGGATAACCGCGACGGCGAATCCCGCAAATTGTCGGCATCCGCGGATCATCCCAACCTAAAACATGTTGTTCATCAACCAACCGTTTCAAAAATCTTTTCGACATTATCGTACGGGTAATATTCAGCCGGGCAAACTCAATTTGCTGCGGCCGCACCGGATAATCCAGCGCCGCCAAAAACCAGTCATACAACGGACGATGTGCTTCAAATTCCAGCGAGCAGAGTGAATGCGTAATGCCTTCAAAAGCATCCGACAGCGGATGCGCATAGTCATATAATGGATAGATACACCATTCATCACCGGTTTGATGATGACTAGCCCGCAATATCCGGTAAACCAGCGGATCACGCATATTCATATTTGGCGATGCCATGTCAATTTTCGCCCGCAAGCAGCGCGCTCCGTCGGCAAACTCACCGGCTCGCATCCTGCGAAACAAACCTAGATTTTCTTCAACCGAGCGCTGGCGATACGGACTGTCTTTACCCGGTTCAACTAGTGTACCACGGGATTGTTTTATTTCGTCAGCCGTCAAATCACAAACATAGGCAGCGCCGCGCTTAATTAATTCTTCGGCACAATCATATAGTTTGCCAAAATAACTCGAGGCGTAAAAAACATTCGCCCATTCAAACCCCAGCCATTTAATATCTTCTTTGATACTATCGACGTACTCCATATCCTCTTTAGTCGGATTGGTGTCATCAAAACGCAGATTGCATCTGCCATGGTACTGCTCAGCCAATCCGAAATTAATCGTAATCGCTTTGCTGTGTCCGATATGCAAATAACCGTTTGGTTCCGGCGGGAACCGTGTCACTATTTCACGGCGTTTTCCGCTTGCCAAATCACGGTCAATTATCTCTTCAATAAAATTCCGGCTAATGTCGCTCATTAATATGCCTCCGATATAGATTAAGCTTTATTTTATCACCTCAGACGAAATTGCGCAAAAAAAGAGCGCTCATTTTTTGAGCGCTCTTTAACTTCAATTTTAGTGGTGGAAATTTTCCAGATCTTTAGGATTATGTTTATGTTTGAACATTACTGCAAACAACAGGCCAACAATCAGCGAATAAGTAGCAAATACTACCCAGATGCCATCCCAGCCCTGCCACAATATTGTTGTTCCACCAGTAGCAGTTCTTACACTGTAATGCGCGCTGATCAGCCAACCACTGATTGAGCTGCCCAAAACCGCGCCGATACCATTGGTCATGAACATAAACAAACCTTGAGCCGATGCTCTGATTGTCGGGTCAGCCTGGGTTTCAACATACAACGAACCGGAGATGTTGAAGAAGTCAAACGCCATACCGTAGATGATGCAAGACAAAATGATCATCCACAGACCACCGGCCGGATCGCCGAAACCAAGTAACCCGAAACGAAGTACCCAGGCAAACATACTCATCAACATAACTTTTTTGATACCGTATTTGCGCAACACAAACGGAATCAACAAAATCATCAAGGTTTCAGACATTTGCGAAATCGACATGATGATTGCCGGATATTGAACGGCAAAACAATTCTTAAATAACGGATTATCAGCAAAACCGTGTATGAACAAATCGCCGTAAGCATTGGTTAACTGCAACGCCGCGCCAAGTAGCATTGAAAAGAAGAAAAACAATGCCATTTTTGAATCTTTAAACATCTTAAAGGCTTGCAATCCAAGTGTTTCTGACAAAGAACCACCTTTGCTCTGACCAAGCGGTGGAACTGCCGGCATTGTCAAACCAAATATACCTAAAAATGTAGCAGCAGTTCCGGCAATATAAAACATATTTGCCGAAGTTTCATTGTGTGTCAAACTGACTGTCCACATCGCTACGATAAAGCCGACAGTACCCAGCACCCGGATTGGCGGATATTCTTTGATGATATTCATCCCGGCTTTTTCCATGGTAGCGTAGGAAATTGTAATCGACAAACCGATTGTTGGCATATAAAATACCATGTTCAGCAACATCAGCCAGAACATTTGCGACGGGTTGGCTGCGTGCGGAATGTAGAATAAAACTGCCGCGCCAAACAGCATCAAGATGCCATAAAGTTTCTCGGCGTTCATCCAGCGGTCAGCAATTATCCCGGCGATTGTCGGCGCAAACAGCGACGCTAATCCCATGGTCGCAAAAATAGCGCCGAACTCAGCGCCGGACCATTTCATGGTGCCAAACCACCACGCGCCAATTGTCATCATCCAGGAGCCCCAGACAAAGAACTGGAAAAACTGCATAACCGCTATGCGTTTTTTTAACATAAGTCGTCTCCTCTTCGAAAATTATTTAGTAGATTCTCCTGAACTATGTTTCGACGTCAATTCGAAAAATCCTGCTAAATTTTGATAATTAAAAATAAATTTTCAATTATGGTACTTTTCGCGCCTGATAATCTTGAACGCCCGGTATATCTGTTCTACCAATAGCAATCTAATCATTTGATGAGTAAAGGTCATTTTCGAAAACGACAACAATATCTCGGCACGCGCCCGCACCACTCGGCTTAACCCAAACGCTCCGCCAATAACAAATGTAATGTCGCTTTGACCACAAATGCCACACCGGTCAAGTTCTGCCGCCAGCTGTTCGCTGGCAAGGTTTTTCCCAGCGACATCGAGCACGATACATACCGAGCCAACACGCACGTTTTGCAATATCCGCTCGCCTTCTTTTTCCAGGCAAGCGGCTTTTTCTTTGTCGCCGGGATTTTCCGGCATCCGTTCTTCAGCCAACTCTACTATGTCCAGTTTGCAATATAGCGTCAATCGCTTCAAATATTCGGCAATTCCATCCCGTAAATATTTCTCTTTGATTTTTCCGATAGCTACGATACTGATTTTCATGGCTGCATTTCGACTGGCTGCCGCTCAACGAAATATACCGGCTGCAGCTTGCAGTCCCAGGCCAGTTGACAGGCTAAAGCAAAGTGTCCGCCAAGCGCTGAAACTACGTGACTATCAGATCCGAACGTACAGATTTTGCCGCCAAGCTCTGCAAATCTTTTCAGCAGTACCTTAAGCGACTGAAAGGCAGTTTCATTGGGAAAGCGTCTGGTATTGATTTCGATGGCTTTGTTATTATTCGCTAACCATAGCAGCACAGCGTCAATTTCTTCGGCAAATTCACCATAATATATTTCCGGATCAGGATATTTGGCGCAAAAGCTGCGCGAAATATAGTCGATATGCCCAAGCGATGTCATATAACTATGCAATTTCAGATTTTCATACATCCGTCGAAAATAATCGTGAAAAACTTTCAGCTTCGGCTGCTGATACAGCGAATTGCCAATAAGATCTTTTCCGTCCAATATATGGAACGAGCACAATATATGATCAAAATTGTATTTTTCAACCACCTGACGGTTTTTTTCCGCGGTTTGCGTCTGCATTCCTACTTCAATTCCCAAATAGCAACCTTTGCCGCGAAATTGGGAATAATCACGAAAATACTTGTTGATGTCCGGCACGAAACCTTGATTGTGAGGATGATCATAATCAAGATGCTCGGTAGGCGTAATGCCGATACCAAGCGCCTGTGCCCGGTGAAGATAATCAACGATTTTCACGGTACTGTCATCAGATATTTCAGTATGCAAATGAGTGTCGTATAGCATATTGCCCCCGTACGAGTAGTCAAGTGATAAAATTGTCAAATAATCGAGTAAAGCAAAAAGAAAAGGGAAAGCAAATCTATTTTCACTTTCCCTTCAATCCTTAATAATCTGACAACTCATCTTTCAGCTCTCAGATTTCAGCTTTTCATAGATTATGCTACGAAAACTTTCTTAACGCCGCGAATGGTCGCAATCCGCGATTCCGCCAAAATATCTGCGGCCTGCGCAGTAGAAATGTCCTCGCGTTTGGAAATTTCAATAATTTTCCGGATACTATCGTAGATCAAGCCGGCCTTGCGCATCGCCCGCTCCCGATTGTAACCATCTTCAATAAGTTCGTCAGCGACGTTAATCAAGCCGCCAGCATTGGCTACATAATCCGGCGCATATAAGATATTGCGTTTACGTAACAATTCGCCATGCCGCAATTCTTTCAGCTGATTATTGGCCGCACCGCAGATAATCTGACACTTGAATCCGTCAATTGTGTTGTCGTTTACGACTGCACCTAAGGCACAAGGCGCATAAACATCACAATCTACGTCGTAAATATCATTTGGCGCTACAGTTTTTGCGCCGAAATCATCTACAACCCGCTGAACATTTTCTTCGTTGATGTCAGTAACTATCAGGTTAGCGCCTTCCTCATAAAGATGCTTGCACAAATAGTAACCAACGTGACCAAGTCCTTGAACGGCTATCGTTTTTCCGGTCAGCTCGCGTTTTCCCCATACTTCTTTGGCGCAAGCCTGCATTGACTGCCACACGCCGAAGGCAGTAACTGGTGACGGATCGCCGCTGCTACCGGAATGATATTCCAGTCCGGTAACATGTTTGGTTTCCATACGCACGTAATCCATGTCTGCCGGCCCAATGCCGACGTCCTCAGCGGTGATGTACCGGCCACCCAAACTTTGCACATAACGGCCAAAAGACCTGAACAATGACTCGCTCTTATCTTTTTTGGAATTACCGATGATGACCGCTTTGCCGCCACCAAGATTTAATCCGGCAACCGCCGCTTTATAAGTCATACCGCGTGCCAAACGCAGAACATCGGTTAACGCGTCTTCTTCGCATTCATAATCCCACATCCGGGTGCCGCCCAATGCCGGGCCAAGCGTGGTATCGTGTATACAAATGATAGCTTTTAATCCTGAAGTTGCGTCATGACAAAACATCAGTTGCTCGTAATGATACTCCTGCAGTTTTTGAAAAATTTCCATCATTTCTCCTTAGTATTGCCCGGCCTTGGCTTCACCGGTAGTAACCAATGCCACGCCGGAACTTGTTCCCAGACGAGTTGCTCCTGCTTCGATAAATGCTTGAGCATCAGCCATGTTGCGCACGCCGCCGGCGGCTTTGATACCGATTTTTCCGCCGCAATGCTCATTCATGATTTTCAACGCCGCTAAAGTTGCCCCGCCAGTTGAAAATCCGGTTGACGTTTTGATATAGTCCGCGCCGGACGCCAGCACGACTTCAGCAACTTTGTGTTGCTCTTCTTCGGTTAACAGACATACTTCAACAATAACTTTTAGAATTTTTCCGTGTTTGTGAACGACATTGGCCACAGCAGAGATATCTTCGAGAACATATTCCCACGCGCCGCCTTTAGCCGCGCCAATGTTGATAACCATATCAATCTCATCGGCGCCGTTAAGAATTGCGTTTTCTGCCTCAAAAACTTTGGTGGCAATAGTATTCATTCCCAACGGGAAACCGATAACCGTACAAACTTTTACATCACTGTCTTTTAGCAGGTATGAACACATACCAACAAAAGACGGATTGATGCATACTGCCGCAAAATTGTTTTCGATAGCTTCTTCGCAAAGTTTTTCAATCTTGTCGATAGTTGTTTCCGGTTTAAGCACGGTGTGGTCAATGTACTTGTTTAGTTCCATCTTTTCCTCCTAAAAATTGTGTTTCGGTAATTTCCAGATTTTAGTGTTATATTCTTCGATTGTACGATCACTCGAAAACCAGCCAGCGTTGGCAATATTTAATATCGCTTTCCGCCACCACAATTTCTTGTTGAGATAATCACGCGATACTTGGGCCTGAGCTTTAACATACGGATCAAAATCAGCAAAATGATAGTATGGGTCTGCATTCGGCGCCTTCAACAAGCTGTAATACAAGTCCTGGAACAGGTCGTCGGCTTCGCCTTCTAAATGCGCTCCGCGCCACATTTGCTCCATCAAGCGCTTCAATGCCGGATTGCTGGCGACAATTTCTTTAGGATTATAGGTCGAACGATTTTGATCATACGCCTCAACTTCATTCGCACGTAATCCAAAGATATAAATGTTCTCAGCACCAACGCAGTCACACATCTCAACATTCGCGCCATCTAGCGTTCCAATGGTAAGTGCGCCGTTTAACATGAACTTCATATTACCGGTTCCGCTTGCTTCTTTACCCGCGGTCGATATTTGTTCGGACAAATCAGTTGCCGGAATGATTTTTTCAGCCAACGATACCCGATAATTTTCCAGGAAGACAACTTTGAGTTTGTCTTTAATTGACTTATCATTATTGATTTTAGTAGCTAAAGTATTGATCAACTTGATGATTTTCTTGGCTGCGTAGTATGACGGCGCAGCTTTAGCACCAAATATAAACGTACGCGGATACATCGGCAAATTCGGATTATCGCGCAAATGATTGTAAAGATACATGATATGCATTGCGTTTAGCAATTGACGTTTGTATTCATGCAACCGCTTTATTTGCACATCAAAAATCGAATCCGGATCAACAACTACACCATTGTGCCAGAGAATATAATCCGCCATTTTCTTCTTGTTTGCCCAACGGATTCCCGCTAATCGTCCCTGGATCTCGGCATCATCGGCAAAGCGTTCGAACTTTTTCAGCTCGGTTGCATCCGTCAGCCACTTATCCGAACCAATGCACTCTGTAAGCATCGTTGCAAGTTCCGGATTGGCCTTCGCCAAGAACCGGCGGTGAGTTACACCGTTGGTTATTCCGGTAATTTTTTTCGGATAAAACTCATTGAAATCTTTGAAGGTAATTGCTTTTAGTATATCCGCATGCAATCCGGAAACTCCGTTTACCGAGAATGCTGCCACAATCGCCATATTAGCCATTTTAATTTGCTCATTGCTAATAATCGACATTGTGGACAAGCGGTCATAGTCGCCGGGATAACGCTCCCAGATTTCATTGCAGAACCGCTCATTAATTTCACAAATAATCAGATAAATGCACGGCAACAGTTTTTCGAACAACTTGACCGGCCATTTTTCCAGAGCCTCGCTCATAACAGTATGATTGGTGTAAGCAAAGGTCTTGGTTGCTACCGTCCAAGCCTCGTCCCAAGTCATTCCCTCTTCCATGAACAACCGCATCAATTCCGGCACTGCCAGTGTCGGATGGGTATCGTTCATATGGATACAGGTGTGCTCATGAAACTCATGCAACGACATACCGGTAGTTTTGTATTTACGAATCATATTCTGCAGGGCCGCCGAAACAAAGAAATACTGCTGTTTTAGCCGCAGCATTTTTCCTAATTCATGCTCATCGGCCGGATACAATACCCGGGAAATTACTTCGGCTAATTCTTTTTCGGCAATAGCCGACATATAGTCGCCCTTGTTAAATGACGCCATATCAATTTCGTCATCATCAGAAATATCGGCGCTCCACAACCGGAGTGTATTTACTACCGATGATTTATAACCGACTATCGGCACATCATGCGGTACCGCACGAACATATTGATAGTCAAAATGCCGGAAAGTCGGTCCGTTTTCGGTGTCAACCCGTTCGGCAGTTCCGCCATAGCGGATGTTCTCCGATTCTTCCGGTTTGGCTACTTCCCAGACAAAACCGTTACGTAACCAACTATCCGGATGCTCTACCTGATAGCCGTCAACAATCCGTTGTTTAAACAGGCCGTATTCGTAACGAATACCGTGACCATGACCAACGTACCCAAGTGTGGCAATCGAATCCAGGAAGCAGGCCGCCAATCGTCCCAAACCACCGTTACCCAGTCCCGGATCTGATTCAGCTTCACGAACATCTTCAAAGTCGATTCCCAATTCACGACAGGCTTCATTATATTCAGCCATCAACCCAAGATTCATTACATTGTTGCCAAGCAACCGGCCCGGCAAAAATTCCATTGATAAATAATAAACCCGCTTTCCGCCACGATCCATTATTTCATCTTTAGAATTAGCCCACAACTCCATAATATCCGAGCGCACGCAAGTCGCTACTGCCTTGAATTTTTGTTGACGCGAAGCGTTTTCGACATTGACGCCATATACTCCGCGTAAATATTCAACAATCCGCTCCTTGAGCAACCCGGCTTTCTGTTTTGGTTCAACGCTGTTGTTAAAATCTGCAATCATTTCGAAATTTTACTCCTAACTTTGTGACAAATTACGCGCAAGTCCAATCATACAATTCAACATATTCTTTCGCTGAGTGTTTCCAAGAAAAATCGCTGTTCATTGCATTTTTTTGAATCTTAACCCAGTGTTTAGAATCGTGGAAGAAACTCACGGCGCGCCTGATAGTATATAACATATCATGCGCATTTACAAATGCGAACGAGAAACCATTGCCTTCGCCGCTATGTTCATTATAAGCACGAACAGTATCACGCAGACCACCAGTCTCACGTACAATCGGCACCGTCCCGTAGCGCATCGCCATAATTTGGCTCAAGCCGCACGGCTCGTACAACGACGGCATCAGGAACAAATCGCAACCGGCATATATTTGCTGAGCCAGTGTTGCGTCAAAATACATGTGCACCGATAATTTATGCGGATACATATTTTGCGCATTGCGGAACAATTCTTCGAATTTCGGATCGCCAGTGCCCAGAATGACCAATTGAATATTATCATATTCCATCATTTCCCAAAGCACTTGCTCAACCAGCCCAAAACCTTTAGCCGCAATCAGACGGCTGACCATGCCAATAACCGGAATGTCTTTGTTAACCGGCAAGCCCAGGCGCTCCTGCAACGCCAATTTGTTCTCAACTTTTTTACCCAAACTTTTTATATCATAATTAACGGCAATTTTTTTATCGGTTTTCGGGTTATACAAATCATAGTCAATTCCGTTAACTATTCCAAACAAATCGTTGCTGCGCGCCTGAAGCAGCCCTTCAAGTTTTTCGCCATATTGCGGCTCTTGAATCTCTTCCGCATAGCTATTGCTGACAGTGCTGATAATATCCGCGTAAGTCAAACCGCCCTTCATGAAGCTGACATTACCGTGGAATTCCAGTTTGTCTGAAGACAGCCACTCGCGCCCGAAATGCAGCAAATGTGTAGCAACATTTGCCGCACAAATCCCTTGATATTTCATGTTATGCACAGTGTACAGCGTGCGGATATTTGCATAGAACGGGTTGCGGATATACTGGGCGTGCAATAACGGCGGCACCATTCCGGTTTGCCAGTCATTACAATGAATCAGGTCCGGTTTGAAATCAACATGCGGCAAAAATTCCAAAACAGCGCGGCTAAAGAACGCAAAGCGCTCATAATCATCCGCATATCCATACAAATCCGGACGATCAAAATATTCCATGTTATCCAGAAAATAAAATGTTACGCCTTCATATTCATATTCTTCAATACCGCAAAATTTGACATCAGCGCCAAGCGGAATACCGATGTTTTTCTTCCAGACCATGGCATGACGATACTTTTCCGGAATTTTTGTATATTTGGGTATAACTACCCGAACATCAACGCCCTGTTTTTTTAGTTCTTTGGGCAGTGCGCCCATGACGTCTGCCAAGCCGCCGGTTTTGACAAATGGAACACATTCTGCTCCTGCTAATAGTACTTTTTTCATTCATTTATCCTTTCATATAGAAGTTGGAAGTTAGAAACCTCTAACCTCCAACTTTTAACCAATTATATGATGTAATTTTTCTCAATGACAATCGGCATGGTAGTCTCGCCCTTCATGCTGCGGCCACTAGTAATTCGAACATTTTTATCGAAAATAACGCGGTCAACATATGCGTTTTCTTCAACCTGAGCTTTTTGCATCAAAATGCTGTTACGTACTACTGCACCGCGGGCAACGTGAACGCCACGGAACAACACGCTGTTTTCCACTGTTCCTTCAATGAGGCAACCATTGGCAATAACCGAATTAATAACTTTGGCGCTGGATGAATACTTTGCCGGCGCTTCTGAACGGGTTTTGGTATAGATTAAACCGTTGGCAAAATATAAATCATTACGAACTTCAGGATTTAAGATATCCATGTTGTGTTTGTAATAACTATATACCGAATCAACACGTCCGATATAACCTTCATGCTCATAACCATACACCCGGTAGGTGTCAAGATTACGTAAAATTCCGTCCATCGCCAAATTGTTTTGGCCGCGGGCAATACAATTGTCGATTATCTCAATCAACACGGTACGTTTCATAATATACGTTTCCATTGCCAGACAATCGTTGTGCGTTTCACGGGCATTGTAGGCCATATCGGTTACCCGGCCACGCTCGTCAACCGCCATTGTCAGCGCGCCCTCTAGCGGATAATCACTGCCGACATTTTTGTAGATTACGGTAATTTCGGCATCTTTTTCCAAGTGAAACATGAACGCTTTTTTGTAATTGATGTTGCAAACCGTGCCCGCCGGTGAGATTATCACATATTCATGACGACAGTTGCGCAAATAATTGATATTAGCATGGAAGTTTTCCAAATCGCGGGAAAGCTGACCGCGGCGCTTGGCGTTGCCATCTGCCGCCGGTAGAATGAATAAACCGTCTTGCTGCCGGTCAAGGTCCCACTCTTTACCTGAACGAATGTGATCGATAAGCGGTCCGAATTTTTCCGGCATCAAAATTCCAACGTTAATTATTCCGGAATTTACCAGATTAGATAACGCGAAATCCACCAAACGATAGCGTCCGCCAAAGGGAATTGCAGCAACCGGACGATGTTTAGTCAATTCGTATAAATTCTCTTCGTTCTCATTTAAGTTGAGAATCGCCATTACGTTTTTCATATGTTTATATACTCCTTATCTTAGCTAAATACTATTAGTTAATCTAAACATTATCCTTACCAACGGTAGCATCTTTACGAATTCTGGCGCCGGCCGGAACTTTTGTTGCTTCACCGATCAGTACCACGCCACCATTATCGCCAAACGGTCCTTCAGCCGCGTCGCGGCCAACAATGGCAAATTCGCCTAACTCAGAGTTTTCAGCAACAATTGCTTTTTCCACATAAGCGCCTTTACGGACTATTGTTCCTGGAAACAGCACGGAGTCTTTTACAACTGCGCCTTCTTCGATTACAACGTCACTGAACAATATCGAGTGATCAACTTTACCGTATATCCGGCAACCTTCGCCAATCATCGACCGATGTGCTTCGCCAGTCAATCCGACATAATGTGGCGGACGCACCGGCGATACGGAAAAGATCCGCCAACTAGGATCATACAGATTGAACGCCGGAACGTCTTCCAACAAATCCATGTTTGCTTCCCACAGGCTGTCTACAGTACCAACGTCTTTCCAGTAACCCTGGAACCGGAATGCAAACATCCGTTGGTTATCATTGAGCATGTTCGGCAGGATATTTTTACCAAAATCATGTTCAGTATCCAAAGGAGCATCAGCTATTAAGTATTCACGCAATTTTGCATAAGAGAAGATATAAACACCCATCGATGCCAAGTTGCTCTTAGGTTCTTTTGGTTTTTCAGCAAACTCAACAATAGCGCCGGTCTCATCCGTAGCCATAATTCCAAACCGTGAAGCTTCGGCCCATGGCACTTCAAAAACTGCGATTGTGCAGTCAGCATTATTTTTTTTGTGAGCTTGCAGCATTTCGCTATAGTCCATTTTATAAATATGGTCACCGGACAATATCAAAACATATTCCGGATCCTGAATGTCAAGAAACTCAATGTTTTGATAGATTGCATCGGCTGTTCCCTTGTACCATTCTCCGCCTTTTTCGTCAGCATACGGCGGCAATGTGTACACACCACCATAAGTACGGTCGAGGTCCCACGCCGTACCAGTACCGATGTAACTATGAAGGGCAAACGGTTTGTACTGAGTCAATACACCTACTGTGTCAAGACCGGAATTTTGGCAATTGGATAGCGGAAAATCGATAATCCGATACCGGCCGCCAAAACCGACTGCCGGTTTGGCAATTTTCTTGGTCAACAGCTTTAATCGTGCGCCTTGACCACCTGCTAGAATCATCCCTAACCATTCTTTACGCATAAAATCCTCCTGAATATTTGGAAATAATTATTCTTTACGGTAACTCGATTACTTGCTTGTCTTCGACCAATTTCTTAGCTTTTTCAACCACAACTGCCTGCGGTTTCTCCACAACCAGTTTCTCCGGCTTGACCCGCTTGATGTTCTTGGGTTTGAAAATTACAGTGGCCATCGGCGGAACCGTTATTTTAATCTGGTATGCGCCTTCATTGAAATCGTGTTTCTCGGTTTCAATTTTGCCGGTATTCGCCACATTCGAACCGCCAAATTTTTCCCAATCCGAGTTAATTAACTCTTCATATTCGCCCGGTCCGGGAACCTCCAGTTTGTAACCTTCACGCACCACCGGTGTGAAGTTGGTTATCACAACCAAAAAGTCAGAATCGTCTTTGCCTAACCGCAGATAGCTTAGTGTACTGCCTTCGGCATCGTTTGCATCAATCCATTGGAAACCGTCCCAGCTCTGCTCAACTTCCCACAAACATTTGTATTCACGGTAAATGTGATTGAGCTCACGCACATAATCTTGCAATTGACGATGTTTATCGTACAAACACAGTTTCCATTCCAGACCTTCAGCAAATCGCCATTCGACAAATTGTCCGAATTCACCGCCCATAAACAGTAACTTCTTGCCCGGCAATGTCATCATATAGCCAAACATCGACCGCAATCCGGCAAACTTGCGCCAGTAATCGCCATTCTGTTTGTCAACCAGCGAATACTTACCGTGTACCACCTCATCGTGCGACAACGGCAACACAAAATTTTCCGAAAAAGCATACATCATGCAAAAAGTCAGCAGATTATGGTGCCATCTGCGATAAATCGGATCCATCTTGACGTATTTCAAAGTATCGTTCATCCAACCCATGTTCCACTTGTAGTCAAAACCCAAACCACCGATATAAGTCGGCCTGGTGACTTGCGGCCATTCGGTTGATTCCTCGGCCATTGTTAAAATGTCAGGAAATTCCTTATGCAGCACTTCGTTTAGTTTACGCAAAAACGCCACTGACTCCAGATTTTCCTTGCCGCCGTATATATTCGGCTCCCATTCGCCTTCTTTTTTGTTGAAGCTCAAATAAAGCATATTGGCAACCGCATCAACGCGCAAACCATCGATATGGAACATTTCCATCCAAAATATTGCGTTGGAAATCAGGAAAGATTGTACTTCCGGTTTGCCATGATCAAAATTGGCGGTTCCCCATTCAAGATTGTCGGCGCGCCATGGCACCGACCACTCATAAGTTGGTGTACCGTCAAAATGATACAAACCATGTGCATCCCGGCAATAATGCCCCGGCACCCAGTCCATCAGCACCCCGATATCATTTTTGTGACACTGATCGACAAAATACATGAAATCCTTCGGATGCCCAAACCGCGCCGACGCCGCGTAATATCCGGTCGCCTGATAACCCCAGGACGCGTCCAGCGGATGCTCGTTAATCGGCATAACTTCGATGTGGGTATAACCCATTTTTTTAACATATGGAACCATATCATCAGCCAATTCACGGTAGGTCATCATATTACCCAAACCATCGTCATGCCGTTTCCAGGAGCCCATATGCACTTCATAAATGTTTATCGGCCGTGATTTGCCGCGCAGCGCTTTTTGATCTTCATACCACTGTTTGTCGTTCCACTCATAACCATCGATTTTAGCGATTTTTGACGCCGTATCCGGGCGTAATTCCGCACAAACAGCATACGGATCAGCTTTTTTTAACACTGCTCCGGTTTTGGAATGAATTTCATATTTGTAAGTAGCATCAACGCCAATTTCCGGCTTAAAAATTGACCAAACCCCGGTATGGCCTAATTGCTTCATTTCGCAATCCGGCGTACCTGACCACTGGTTCCACATCCCGATTAAGAAAACCTTGCTGGCGTTAGGCGCCCAGACAGTAAACCGTACACCATCAATTTCTTTTTCGCGCTTGAGATGCGCGCCAAACAAATTATATGCCCGATAATTTGTACCATGATGAAAAGCTTGGAGTTCATCATGGGATACCGGCCCTTTTTCTTTTGTCTTCTTCATAAATTTTCCTCCTTCCTGATAAAAAGTTTATTGATTACCTTCTGTTATTCGACGCGTTTTTCAAAATTCCTTCTTGCTATTGATTATTTTTGTTTGCTTATGATAATGTTTTACTTCTTCACTTCATATTACCTCAAGCCGAATTTTTGCGCAATACAAAAAAATTAGCAATAGCCGTTGTTGACTAAACAGTTATCATCTCTTACAATGAATGAAAAACCAAGGAGCAACCATGTCAAAATATCAACAATTGGACGTCAGCAAATTAAACACTTATAGCATTGATGATCGTCAAAGCAAAGTGGATATCGACAACTTTGCACATATACCTCAGGATGCTTCAATGTCAGCATTTTTGGATAGCTTGCCGGATATTTTGTTTGGCAAACAATTCAAAGAATTTATCGCGATTTATAAAAACGCTATCGCAAATAACAAGCCCGTCATCTGGATGATGGGGGCACACGTTCTCAAAAGCGGATTGTCACCGTTAATCATCGACCTGATGCAAAAAAAACTCATCTCACATTTGGCGTTGAACGGTGCCGGTGCAATCCATGATGTTGAAATCGCGGTCTGGGGCCAGACCAGCGAAGATGTAAAAACCGCTTTGCAGGACGGTACCTTTGGCATGTGCCGGGAAACTGCGGCCTTCATCAATGACGAGATCAACTTGCACGCCCACGATGATTTAGGATACGGCGAAGTAATTGGTGAAAAACTGCTTAAATTAAACCCGAAAAATATTCATCTGAGCGTTGTGGCAAATTGTGTGAAAGAAAACATCCCGCTTAGTGTCCATTCGGCAATCGGCACCGAAATTATTCAGCAACATCCCAATTTCGACGGCGCTGCCGCCGGGAAAAAAGCCGAAATTGATTTCAGAATATTCACCAATTCTGTCTCAAAACTGACCAAAGATGCTTTGGTTATCAGTTTTGGTTCAGCGGTAATTTTGCCGGAAGTTTTCTTAAAGGCATTGACAGTAGCCCGCAATCTCGGCTATGACGCATTTGGCTTTCACTCTGCGGTTTTTGATATGATCCGGCATTATCGCCCGTTTGAAAACATCGTCCACCGCCCAACCATTCCGAATGGCAAAGGCTACTATTTCATCGGCTGCCACGAACTAATGCTGCCGCTGGTTTATAACTTGGTGAAAGATGAAAAACGCCCCGGTTAACACAAAAAATAATTATCTGTCTTAAAAATGCAGAGCTCCCTGTTTGGAACCCATTGTTCCAAACGGGGAGCTTGTTTTATATACAATTATATCAAATTCATCAACACAATAAATTCCCACAGAAATTTCAAGGCAAATACAATTATTACCACACCGCAGATTTTGTTGATAACGGTAAATATTTGCGCAGATATCAGATGCCGCATCAGTGCTACGCTCACGGTTAACGCAGCGAACCACAACAACGACGCGCTGCACATTCCGAAAAAGAAAACATTTTTTGCAGCAATTGGTAAACCGGCATTAACCGTTCCGAACAGGATTGATCCGTCAATGAGTGCGTGCGGATTCAGCCAAGTTACCACGAACAGATCGCGGCAAATGCTCCAAAAAGAATGCTTTTTCGTTCCAGCTTCTGCTTTAATATCGACGCTCGCCCGGATAAGTTTGACGCCGATAATCAGCAACATTACGAACCCGGCAAACAAAATCAAAACTTTCAGCCAGGAAAACAAATCAATCAATGCACCTAATCCCAGAAAACACGCCGTCGCAAGCGAAATATCCATAAATGAAACGATTAGTATTGTAATGATGTGGTTGCGCCAGCCACCGCGTAGCGCCGCATTGATTACATAGATGTTTTGTAACCCAATCGGTACAACATAAGCTATGCCTAGCAAAAGACCTTGGATATAATACATACCACAACCTGCTTCTTATATTATACTTTTCGTTCAAGCTTTACTTCTCGACAAACAAGTTTTTTCCACACAATATAAATTATGATAATCGACATTGTCATTATCGTTGCACTGCGCCAATCTGAAACATCTAGAAAATATTCTTTTGTTCGAGTTCGATCCAGAATTGCGAATGCCTGCGCAAAATTCCAGCCGAACGCAATTCCAATTGCAGCTGCCGTGTGTCGTTCTTCTAAGAATGTCAGTGCAATGAACATCGCGAATAAATATTGATATATCCAGTCCAATCCAGTGTAATAGTCAAACGGACAAATATTAACAATCATAAACAATGAGGCAATGACAAACGCTGCACCATACTTGCTGAAACCTTTCAGCAAACTGCTTGCTGCAAAGGAAAACAAGCCGACGCCTACAAGCGTTGAGGCTGAAAAATAGTATATAAACGACAATCCAAGATACTTCATGAAACTCACGCCGCTATAATCAGGTAGCTGCGCACCATTAACAAACACTAATCTTCCGAGAAAACTGAGCACAAAAGTAGCTATGCCTAGCAACGTATATATCAGTAATATTCTCCAGGCTGCTCTATTGTCGAAAAACACATAGCTCGGACTGCCGTTTTGACGATACTCAAACCACAATATACAAATAACGGTGCCAGCTATCGAAAACCAGTTTTCGCCCAACATCTTCAAAAGTGCCGGAAATTCAACAGAAGTTTTACTGAATTTCAGAACATCAAAAGTGAAATTTTTCAGACCAAACAACGAAAATATCAGATTGACCGCAAGGCATATCACAATAAAAGCGACAATAAACAACAAACTCTTACCTATCGCTTTTAATGCCGCTTTGTTGTTGTTTTTAGGAACTACAGCTAACTCATCAGCTGTTGACACTTCAACAGTGTTTTTACAACTTGGCGCTTGCTCTGAATTGCTTTGTTCTTCTTCAGACTTTTTTTGCAGTTTGATTTCTTTTGCCAACCGACCATGGACTAAGCTAGCCTTTATTCCCTGATAATAGCAGTAAGCGATAATCAGAATCAATGTAATCTGTATCCATATAAGCCCGGAAGTGGCAGCAGTTAAGGCCGCCAGCAAAACGATAAAAGTCAGTAAAGACAAGAACAGTGCCGCCTGATATTTACGGTAGATGCCCCAACCCAGCAGCAAAAAACTCAATCCGATCACCAAGTCAAACAATCGCCATTCACAATCGAACACAAACCAAAATGCGATAAGCCAATTAATAACAGCCAGCGTTTTCAGTTTTGCAATCGCGTCTTTGAGCTGCGCTTTCTTGTCGGAACCAAGAATTCGTGCCTCCGAATAATCAATTTCGTTGCTGCAGCAGACACAATATATTGCCTGTTGATTTTTTGGTTTTTTAGTTCTCTTAACTTCCGAATAAGCAAAAACAAAATAAATCAATGCCGTCACGGCGGCAAAATAATAGCCAGCCACTATGTCCACAATAATTATTCCGACGGCGAACATTGAAAACAGAACGCAGGCCTTCAGAATATTGACATTTTTATGAAATGCTCCGGCTTTGCGAATCTGCTGCTCCCCGACCACCACATTGTGATGCTGCAAATCTGCAGTCACACAGTCTTTGCAATACATCAATAACTCATGCTCAGGTTTTCTTAACCTCGAATATATAAGTATTCCTATCAAATATAATACGCATATTGTGGTAGTAATAATATTTTTGAATATCATTGGTGCGACCACGGCAAACATCGCCAGCAATTCCAACATAACGGTCAACAGCCAATGTCCGGAATTGCCGCTAATTATTTTATCAACTCCGTTCGTCGCCACCGCATTGCAAAAATCACGGCTAGCGGTTGTATCATTTCCGCATTTCGTACAATATATTAAATTATCGTCGACAACAGCTCCGCATTTTATGCAATACATTTTTCTATCCATAATAGTTTTCATTTCCTCATCGACTATTTGTTCAATTTTGCCACTGAATTTACCAACGCCTGCACCGATTTTGTCTCAATTACCGCACTGTAATTAAGTTTTGCACTCAGCGCCAAAAATTTTTGCAAAGTATTACGGAATGATTTCCGAAAGCCGTTGCGCGACATAAATAAACATCTCTTGTACTTTTGCCTGACCCTTTGGAAGTTCCGCAAGCGCATCAGCGCTGGATGACGCCAGACTATAACTTCTGAATGCCCGTGATCGATGTATGGTCAAGTAACAGCTCCTTGACTGCGCAGTTATCATGTTATCGGCGTTTTGACTTGCTTTCGCGTTGATTTCGTACGTAGGCGACCACGCCACAAAATTTCCTGCTCTCGGTAAGTCGATATACGGTTGATACTTTTGAATCGGATAAGTAGCATAAATCGGACTAATTAGTATCGATATGCCGTAGTTAACAACCCGAGATGCTTCTTGCATATTTATTTCGTAGTTGGCTGATTTATATCCGGGTGGGAAAATATCTAAAAAATTAGAACTTACTACCTGCCAATCGCCCTCTAATTCTTTTTCCGTCTGGATGTTCTGAATCTGATACTCCGGGTGCGGCAAGTTGAATTTTTTCACCGTGTCAATCAAAATCGCCTTTACGGCCGCTGCCGCTTCAGTATTAGACATTTTTAGAACCATCGGCGCGGGCTTGGTTTTACTTATCACAAAATTAACTCGCGCTGCCTGCTCAAAGGGAAGATTAACCTGTTTTGTAACCGACTGGTAGCCCTCTTTGACAACAATCACATCACGATCTCCGGTCATTCCCGGTACAGAATCAAATAATATTTCACCATCTTTGGTCATTCCGGAGCGCAGTACGTCTTGTTTACCCGGGAAAGTCACTTTGACAAAAACCTCTGACAGCGGAATGTTTGTGTTTTCTTCGGCAACAGAAACTCGTAGCGCGCCGGGTTTGTCAAACCGCATAGTTTTCAAAACAACGCTGTCCATTCTCCATATTTCAGCATTGTCCAAAGACCCGTAGCGCCTAAACAACAATTGATTTTGAAGTCGGATTGCAGTCGGTCCGGCTAACGGAGCGTTATTAACAAAAGTTCCCTCGCTTCCGTCCTTAGTAACTATGACCAACGCTGTCCGATCAGCAACCGGCGTTTTATTTATAACCAGCGCAACGTGTCTGGCCTCCGGTTGTCCACCGGCGGATGAGCCCGTGAACACTACAATGTCCCCCTTTTGATAAGCTTCACTGTTCCCAAGCTTTCTGCAAAACTTGACTATTACCGATTCATATAAATTTTGCGCGCCAATAGAATACTTTCCGATGTGCCATGTCAAGTCCGCTACCAATCCAGCACAATCATATGCTCGTGTAGGACCACTCAAAGGCTCCCAAGTCGGAAAAGGATAATCCGTTTTTTCAGCTTTATCCGCCGCATCATTGTACGAGTCCGATCCAATTGCATAATCCATACCGTTTTTTAGTTGCTTAGCCGCCAGATTTGAACTGACTACACTGCCATCTTTAATACCCGAGACAGTGAAATTGTTTTGCTCATATACTTCGCCGGCACGTACTCCTTCAATACAATACAAAGCTGACGACATTATTGCAACCAGAATAACGAGAGCCAAACATAACCTTGTTTTAATCCGTCTCATGGCATTCTACCTCTACAACATTTTTCTGCAATAATTTATTTTCGACAATATGATTCTATCGTAAACCAAATGTTTTTCTGCAAAATTGCCCTTCAATTTTTCCAATTTGTCCATTCCCCAAATCCTCTGTGCTAAAAGAAGTTGTGTCATCTGGATTATCTATACAGGCTTGCATCGCCAAAGAACTACCGAGTAGCTAATTTTGCCACTGAATTTACCAGCGCTTGCACCGATTTTGTCTCAATTACCGCACTGCAATTAAGTTTTGCACTCAGCACCAAAAATTTTTGCAAATCGATATCGCCCTCGAAAAATTCCAAATGGCATTTTTCGCCGATAGCATCGTGTAAGTGAAAATGACGGATTTTATCCAAATGCTGCTCAAATATTACAGTATCAGGATAACCAGCCGAATAATCATGTCCAACATCCCAAGTCAAAAATATATCATCATATTCTAACAATAACTCCAAAGCTTTGCGAATATGCGCCATTGAAAAGTTCCCAGTGTTCTCGACACAGATTTTTATCTGTTTTTCACATGCGACCGGCAAAACAACTTCAATTGATTGGCGCAGATTGCGCAGAAAATCATCGCAATATTCGTCATATAGCCAAATTTTCTTGTCCGGCAATTTGAAATGCACACCGTTATTCAAATGAATATTAAAAATATCAATCATACCCGCTGGCACAGCGGTTAAAGTATTGACCACCAATTTGACGAAGCCGTTGCGAATGTCATCATGAAACGCTGCCAAATCAAGTTCTTCCGGCGCATGAATATTAAACCGCACTCCCTGCTCTGCAAAATTACGATAGTCGATTTTCGCAAGGTTTGCAACTGAATATTCCGGCAGATTCATATTGAGTTCAACAAAATCCAGCCCAAGCTGTTTACACAAATCAACCTGTTGCTGCAGGGTTTTTAGCTCGATTAATGTCGGCATACCAAAGTTGTTCATAGACAAGCTCCTCAACTTACTTTATTGTTTTCAAAAACAATAAATTTCATTCAGTTATCGCCAACGCCGCTTCGACCGCCAGCCAAAACAATTTTTCGCGTACCGACGCGTGAGCAACGATATTGTTCTCCCAGTCACGCGAATCCCACAACTCGCAACTCACATCATCGCCACCGTAGAGAATCTGTCCGAATGTTACGCCGCGAAACTGTGCGACGGCGGCAAACGCTGAGCATTCCATTTCGACAGTGATGCAGCCTTCCTCGCGACGGCGCGCAACTTTCGCCGGGGTTTCACGAAACAAAGCATCGGTAGTCCAGGTTTTCCCGACAACATAAGGACATTGGTGTTCGTCCAATGTATTCGTGATCGCCCGCAACGCCGTCCGATTGATAGCGATTTCCCGCGCCGCCGGTTGATAATGATAAGACGTCCCCTCATCGCGCACGGCGCTGTTCGGAACAATCAAATGTCCACTGGCTATTTCTTTTTTGAGCACTCCGGCACCGCCGCAAGCAATTATCCGCTTAGAGCCCATAGCAATCAAAACTTCGAGCACACACGCGCCAAACGGCGCGCTCATCCCCGGATGCTGCACCAGCAGCTTGCGATTTTTGTGCCGCAACAAATATGTATATATTGGCCCGCATTCCGAAGGTGAGGTTGCCAAAACTTCCAGCCGCCCGTCAGCCTGTAAATCACGCAGCACTTCCCAAAAAAAGCACAGCACCGCACAACCGTCATGTTCGACCGGCCGATAACGATCTCGCGGCGTAATCACTGCCACATGATTGTGATCATATTCGAGAATTGGAAAATCTTTTTTCATTTCGCCTCACTCTATACTGCATCACCAACGGTATAAAATAATCGCTTGCTTCCGCGACTTCCTTTTTCTTAAATAAAAAAGCAGTTTTGCGTTTTTCGATCAACTCCTAAGTTGCTCAAAAATGTGCAGTTTCGCGGCGCAACGAGTATTGCGACGCGTCGCGTACTAAAGGTACGCAAGCTAGCAGACGGAGTTGCAACAAAGAAAATGCGCGTTTTTCAGCAGCTTATTTAATGAGGTCTTTTACGACCTCACCAGCTATAATCAACCCGCACACCGCCGGTACAAAAGATATACTGCCGGGAATTTTGCGCCGGGTCGTGCATTTTCGCGTTGTCCCCGGCGGGCAGATACAATTAATCGCGCAACTGGTTGCGTCTGATTCCTGCGGTTCGAGCGGAATTTCTTCAGAATAAACAACTTTCAGCGCTTTGATGCCGCGCTCGCGCAATTCCTTGCGCATAATCCGTGCCAACGGACAACTGGTAGTTTTGTAGATATCGGCAACTTTGAAACCGCTGGCCTCGATTTTGTTTCCGGCACCCATGCTGCTGATGATTGGTATGCCCATTTCCTGTGCCGTCACTACCAGTGAGATTTTCCCGGTCATGGTGTCGATTGCGTCGACAATATAATCATAGTCCGGACGAATTAATTGTTTGGGGTTATCCGGCAAGTAGAATTCCTGAAAAATCTCAACTTCGGCTTTGGGATTAATTTCGAGAATCCGCTCACGCATTGCTTCGACTTTTGGCTGGCCGATAGTTTTGCGGGTTGCGTGCAACTGCCGGTTAATATTGGTCAGGCAGATACAATCGTCATCAATCAATACCAACTTGCCGACACCGGCGCGTATCAGCCCTTCGACCACATAAGTGCCAACCCCGCCGATGCCAAACACCGCCACCCGGCTATTTTTAAGTTTTTCCAATGCTTGTTTGCCAATTAACAACTCGGTTCGCGAAAATTCATGTAACATCTATACCCCTTTAATTTTGCACGTACTATAAACAACCACGCAAAAAATTCCGTCCAGGCGCTAATTTTCGTCTGAACGGCGTTGTTTGATCCTTTGGTATTAATCTGACTTCAGGCTTTCACTCGCTGAATTGCCCGATTTTTCCCGATGGTTTGCTGAAATACATTTCTCTATTATTGGAAATGATGATAATTATTACCAATATCATCAACACCGTTTCAATACATTTAGCAATTTGTCCCATCTGGAATATTCCCTGAAAATTCGCCGAGGCATGCACCAGAACCGCCGCTAAGATACAACCTTTATTCTTATACCACAGCCAGCAAGTCAAAAAACCTGTGGCAGCAATACTAACACAATAATTCAATGCATATAACAAACTGATTTTCCAAAGAATATTGCAATAAAAATCATCAACAAAAAACAGCGGCAGATGCCAAAATATCCAAAACAAACTGAAAGCAAGGCAAGCGTTAAAGAAATTCAGTTTGCTGCGCAAGCTGTCCATCGCATAGCCTTTCCAGCCCAATTCTTCAAAAAGCGCGGCACCGAAAAGAATGAACGGTGCAGGAATAGCGCCGGTAGCATAAAGCGCCCCCTTTACCAGACCAAACTGCCCAAGCGGCTCGCCAAACAGCGTCGATAGTAATATTGACACTGCCGCGATTGCCGGAACGGTGAACAATATGGCCGGAATATAACGAATTCTTATTCGTTTAAGATTAAAAACCCTGCTCCAAAAATCTCGCTTCAGCTCAGCATTCCCGGATGTAAAAATCAGCCAAACTGCCGTGCAAAAAGGCGTTAGCATTCCGATATAAATAAATAACGACATAAGCAGCCGATTGCTCGGGCTGGCTAACTGATAACTATACCAGGCAGCAGTCAGGATGGCAGACCATGTTATCAGACCTACGATAACAAAATATCGAAGTGGTTTGTACCGGTAATTCACGTCCATAAGGTACTCCTTTTCAAGCTGAACTTTTTAAAACATTGTTCATGGTGCAAAATTATTTTGCATATAAGATGCTACCACTGGCGCGCAAATAATTCAACTTTTGCTTCTTGATCCTAAATCAAAAATCCTGCACCGACAGCGAAGTGCGTCATGTGCAGGATTTTTGATATTACCATCTATATCCGGTTAATTACAATGCCATCGCGTAGTTTAGGTTCAAACCATGTCGATTTTGGCGGCATGATTTCGTTATTGTCGGCAATATCCAGCAACTCATCCATTGACGGCGGAAACAAAGAAAACGCCACCGCGTAAGCGCCGCTGTCGACCAGTTTTTCCAACTCTTTCATACCGCGGATGCCACCGACAAAATCAATCCGTTTCGCAGTACGCGGATCCTCAATCGCCAATAACGGTTGCAAAACATTGCGCTGCAGAATATTAACATCCAGCCGCGCCTGACAATCAGTTTCATCGATTATCGCCGCATTGGCGCGCAACATATACCACTCATTATCGATATACATACCAAACACATGGCGTGCCTGCGGTTTTCCTGACACATCGCTGCCTTTGCCAAGCTTGCTAATTCGGAAGTTCTTCGCAATTGCCTCAATGAATTCGACCTTGGTCAGCCCGTTCAAGTCTTTTACTACCCGGTTATAATCCATAATCGCCAACTGATCGTGCGGAAAAGCCACTGCCAGAAAGACTTGGGCGGCGGGGTTGTCCGGCTGCTGGCTGGCTAATAAAGCCGCCGCCGCTGACCGGTGATGCCCGTCGGCGATGTATAAATCGGAAATACCGGCAAACGCAGCGCGAATGTTAGCAATATCAGTTTCTGAGTCTGCTACCCATAAACTGTGCCGCACTCCGTCATCGGCAACAAAATCGTACTCCGGCATCCTGGTTGTGATACCGGCAACGATATTTGCCATAGCCGCATCGGCACGATACGCCAGAAACACCGGCCCGGTTTGGGCGCGGGTGACACGAATGTGTGTGGCTCGGTCGTTTTCTTTATCCGGACGTGTTAATTCATGTTTTTTTATCTTGTTGTTACGGTATTCAGCCGCCGAATATGCCGCGGCTATTCCAGTCTGAGTATGCGCGCCTCTGATTAACCGGTAAATATAATAAGCCGGTTTAGCTTCTTCAAACAGCAACCCCTCATCAATCATCGCGCCGAGGCGTAATGCTGCATATTCATATATTTCCGGTGCATACGGATCAATGTCGGGATGCTCTGCCTCCGCCTTGCCTACCCGCAGGAAACTGCTGGGATTAGCGACGATTTTTTCCGCCGCTTCAACACTGTTCAACACATCATACGGCGGTGAAGCTACAACGGCAACTTTGTCTTTATAGGGGCGAAGCGCTCTAAATGGTAGTACTTCTGCCATTAAAACGTTACCACAGTCGGTTGCGCCACACCGTCAATCGCGGCAATTTGTTCCAGCACTGCCGATCCCGGTTCAACTTCCAAGGCAATCAACATGATATTGTTACCCGGTTGTGCCATCTGCTCCAGTTGCATGCCGCCGATGTTTATTTTGTTTTTACCAAGAATTGTTGCAACCTTGCCAATCATTCCCGGACGATTGACATGCGGGCAAATCAACAATACCTTTTTCGGCGCAATATCCACCCGATAATTATCCATCCGGACGATACGCGCATCACGGTCGCCCAACAATGTTCCGGCAACCAAATGCCGGCCATCTGTTGAACCGACGGTTACAGTAATAAGATTGGCAAACTCTTTTTTGTCTTCGCTCTTGATTTCCCGAACATGGATTCCGCGGTCTTTGGCTAAATGATAGGCATTGACGAAATTCACGCTTTGTTCAGTCATCGGTGCCAATACACCTTTGATAACCGCCGCCGTCAACAACCGTAAGTCATAGCCGCTAACTTCACCGTTATACTCAACCTGAATTTCTTCAACGCCGCCTTGCAATAATTGCACTGCCAGCGTTCCCATTTTTTCGGCTAAATTAAAATACGGCTTGATTGCTTCTAATGTCGCGCTTGATACCATTGCCATATTGACCGCAGTCTGCGCAGTTTTGCCTTTCAGCACCTGAATTATTCCCCGGGCGACATCGACAGCAACGCCTACCTGTGCTTCTTCGGTCGATGCACCCAGATGCGGCGTGAACAAAATCCGCTCAGCCGACAGTAACGGATTGTCCGCTGCAATTGGTTCTTTGGAAAAAACGTCTACTGCAGCACCGGCAATCATGCCGCTGTTCAGCGCCGCGGCTAAATCCGCCTCATTAACCACGCCACCGCGGGCACAGTTTACTATCCGTGCCGTTGGTTTCATTTTCTCAAATGCTGCCTTGTTCAACATACCTTTTGTATCCGGTGTCTGCGGTAAATGCAAAGTGATAAAATCGGATTCAGAAAAAATTTCTGCCAATTGTGCCTTTCTGATTCCAACCAACCGGGCTTGTTCTTCAGTAACATACGGATCATAGCCAAGAATTTTCATTTCCATTGCCGCCGCCCGTTTTGCAACACCGCGGCCAATACGGCCCAATCCGAGAATACCAATAGTTTTACCGCGCAATTCCACGCCGACAAATTTACTGCGTTCCCATTTTCCTTGTTTCATCGACATATAGGCTTGCGGAATATTGCGCGCCAGCGCCAGCATCATCGCCATTGTATGTTCGGTAGCCGCTATGGTATTGCCCTCCGGCGCATTTAGTACTACGATGCCTTTTTGGGTAGCAGCTTCAACGTCGATGTTGTCGATGCCGACACCGGCGCGGCCAATCGCTTTTAATTTATCAGCCTTGTCAATAATATTTTTGGTAACTTTTGTTTCACTGCGCACTACCAGTGCATCATAATCACCGATAATTTCCATTAACTGCTCTTCGGTCTGTTTGGTTTTAATATCTACCTGATGGTCAAGTTTCAGGATATCAATCCCTTCCTGAGCCACCGGATCAGCAATCAATATTTTCATTGTTAGTCTCCTTATCATTGTAAAAATTGTACCTATTATCTCTGAAAAAACCAATTAACGCAAGTCCAAGACCGTCTGCAAGTTCTACTGCAGCATTGCTCGGCGCGCTCACCGCATATACTGCGCCAACTGGTACACGCCGGATTTTTTCCAGCAACTCAACGCTCACGCGTGACGACAATAAAAGGTGTTTTGCCGCCTGAACATTTCCGCTTATGACCAACGCTCCGATAGCTTTGTCAAGAGCATTGTGCCGGCCGATATCTTCAAAAAAACTTAACAAGTTACCCGCCGAATCAAAAAATCCGGCAGCGTGCGCGGCGCCGGTACGGCGAAAAATCACTTGCTGCTCAAAAAATGTTCGTTGCATTTTCTGCATAAACGAAATTTCCGGCCGAATAAATTCACGTACCGGTTCAACCACCGGTACCTCATTCTGTAATAACATCCGATATGCAAAATCATTACAACGTTCGATGCTTGTTACATCGCTAATACCGGACAGCAATCCTTGCGAATAACCCCAGCCAACAAACAATTCGCGCAAATTGACCGGCGTGCAAAGAAACCGCTGTTCGTCAGGCGTTCTTAACACCACTCGTTGCTCAGCAATCAACTCATCCAAACTAGTTTCGGCGACACCGTTTCTGAAGCGGCTGATTTTTTGGGTGATAACCGCCGCCAGTTCAGCTTGGCAAAAGCGCTCATAATCAGCACGCGTGTTAATGTTTTCGATGCCCTGTTCACTATCCAGAACAAATCGCTTCACCAACCCGCTGTCGGTTAATGCCGTCGGGCGATGAATATTCCGGGCAATCAATTCGTCGATGACCGCGACAGCCCGTTTGCCGTACACCGCATACAGCGGTTCCAAACGACCATTCTTTTCCGGCATAACCGCGATACAATCCGCAGTCATAGCTGCCAATAGCTGTTCAATTAACCTTGCATCAATCTTCGGCGAATCAACCGCGACCACAAATACTGTTTCATGCTTTGTCGCCCGCAGTCCGGCGGCAAGCCCGGCTAACGGCCCGAAATCATCGATTTCGTCGGACACTGTCCGGCAGTGCTCAATCGAAAGCGCCTGATTTCGATTAATGCTAATCACAATGTCCGTAAATAAACTTTTCAACTGACCGGCAAGATATTCTACGGCTGTTTGCCCGTTATACTCCAGCAACGCTTTATCACAGCCCATCCTTGAGCTACGGCCACCGGCGAGGATTACCGCTGAGTATTTTTGTTTTATTAACACGTTTTCCATCATTCCCGCCGCCTTCCTCCGACCAGCAATTTGCTGATTATCACTAAACAGCAAAACAACGCCGACGACCAATGTCATCAGCGTTGCAATAACCAGTTAGCACTATCAGCTAAGCCTTCATCCACTCCTGTTGCGCCGCCCGAACACCTGCCCCCAGTTCGACTTTCATCCCCAGTTCAACAAGTGTCATTTCTAACATCGTGATTGTCACCATAACGTCACTGATTGCACAGTAACCCATGTGGCCGATGCGGAAAATTTTGCCTTCCAACGCTTTCTGTCCCCCGGCCATCGTCACGCCATAAGTTTCACGCATGATTTTTTGAACTTTTTTGGCTTCAACGCCTTCAGGCGGGTAGATACCGGTAACAGCATTTGATGCGCAATAATCCTGCGCGAGCAGTTTTAAACCAAGCGCCTTTGCCGCCGCGCGAATACAATTACGCAGTTTGCGATGACGCACGAAAATTGTTGCCAGTCCTTCTTCTTCAATCATCTTCAACGCTTCTTGCAAACCAAACAGCAAACTGACCGGCGGAGTATAAGGGTTTTGCCATTTTTCCAGCGCTTTGCGCGCGGATTTGGCATCCCAATAGAATTTCGGATTATCAGTAACATCGGCTTTGGCCCAGGCTTTGGCGCTAACCGCCATAACACCGATACCGGGAGGAATCATTAGCGATTTTTGACTGCCGGCAACCACCACGTCCAGATTCCAGTCGTCAGTTTTCAATTCCATTGCGCCCAAACCACTGACCGAATCAACCATCAACAATGCCGGATGACTGCCGCGCGCCGCGCTGATAGCCTGGACATCATTGGTAACCGATGCCGAAGTCTCATTGTGGGTAACCAAAATTACTTTTATCTCATGATTAGTATCTTTTGCTAACCGGGCCTCAACTACTTTCGGATCGATTGCATAACCGACTTCGGTCGCAACAACTTCGACATCCGCACCGTAACGTCGGGCAATCTCCGCCCATCGCTCGCCAAATACGCCAACCGTTAATGCCAGTACTTTTTCGTTCTTGCCGACAAAATTAGCAATTGCCGCTTCCATCACTCCGGTACCGCTGGACGGAAACAGAATTACATCGTTATTAGTCTGAAAAACCGTTTTCAACCGTTGGGTGCAATCTTTCAGCAACCCTTCAAACAAAACACCGCGATGGTTAATAACCGGACGCGTCATCGCCTGAATTACCCGCTCCGGTACCATCGTCGGTCCGGGAATCATCAAAAATTGCTTCTTTAACACAATAAACACCAAGCTCCTATTATTTTTTTACACGCGCATTATATCATTCAGAAAGATTTTTAGCAAACCACGCAATAGCTTGCAGGAAATACCGCTTCTGATATAGAATATAGCTACGACAAAATTTTCGAGAGGAGCTAAGTAATGAATTATTCACACGAAGTCGAACAAATGATTTGTGTTGCCAAGGGTTGTAAACACGACTCAGCACCCATTCCTCAAGAAGGAAAATGGACAGTTTCCAAGGAAATCAAAGATATCAACGGTCTGACCCACGGTGTGGGCTGGTGCGCTCCGCAACAGGGCGCCTGCAAATTAACCTTGAACGTCAAGGAAGGCATCATTCAAGAAGCCTTGATTGAAACACTCGGTTGCTCAGGCATGACTCATTCTGCAGCAATGGCCGCAGAAATTATGCCGGGAAAGACCATTTTAGAAGCATTGAATACTGATTTGGTCTGTGATGCTATCAACACAGCTATGCGCGAATTGTTTTTGCAAATATCTTACGGCCGTACGCAAACGGCTTTTTCGGATGACGGACTGCCGATCGGCGCTGGTTTGGAAGATTTGGGCAAAGGCTTACGCAGCCAAATCGGAACAACTTACGGTACTGTTGCCAAAGGCCCGCGTTATCTTGAATTAGCCGAAGGCTATATTACCGAAATCGGTTTGGATGCTAACGACCAGATTATCGGCTATCGTTTTGTCAATCTTGGCAAAATGATGGAAAGCATCCATAAAGGCGTTGACGCGAATGAAGCGTTGACCAAAGCTGCAGGAAAATATGGCCGCATCGATGAAGCGGTAAAAACAATCGATCCGAGACATAAATAATTCGAGAGCGAAGGAGTGAAATATAATGGCATTGTTCGAAAGTTATGACCGCCGCATTGCGACCATCCAAAAGACTTTGGATAAGTATGGCATTGCCTCATTAGAAGAAGCACAAAAAATGTGCACAGATAAAGGTATGGACGTTTACAACATTGTTAAAAATATTCAACCGATTTGTTTTGAAAACGCCTGCTGGGCCTATATCCTTGGCGCAGCAATCGCTATCAAAAAAGGTTGCACCAAAGCAGCCGATGCAGCTGAAGCTTTAGGCGAAGGCCTGCAAGCATTCTGCATCCCCGGTTCAGTTGCTGACAGCCGCAAAGTTGGTATCGGCCACGGTAATCTTGCCGCAATGTTGTTGCGCGAAGAAACCAGATGTTTTGCGTTCCTTGCCGGCCACGAATCATTTGCAGCCGCTGAAGGCGCTATCGGTATTGCCCGTTCGGCTAACAAAGTTCGTACCGCTCCGCTTAAAGTTATTTTGAACGGTCTGGGCAAAGATGCCGCAATGGTTATCGCGCGTATCAACGGTTTCACCTATGTTCAAACTAAATTCGACTACTATACCGGCAAATTGAACATCGTAAAAGAAACCAGCTATAGCGAAGGCGAGCGCGCCAAAGTCCGTTGTTACGGTGCTGACGAAGTAATGGAAGGCGTTGCGATAATGACTTTGGAAGACGTAGACGTTTCCATTACCGGTAACTCTACCAATCCGACCCGCTTCCAGCATCCGGTTGCCGGAACTTACAAAAAAGAATCCAACGAACGCGGCAAAAAATATTTCTCGGTTGCGTCCGGCGGCGGCACCGGCCGAACCCTGCATCCTGACAATATGGCGGCTGGCCCGGCATCCTACGGTATGACCGACACTATGGGCCGGATGCACTCCGACGCCCAATTCGCAGGTTCGTCTTCAGTACCGGCACACGTTGAAATGATGGGACTGATCGGCATGGGTAACAACCCGATGGTCGGCGCCAGCGTTTCCGTTGCAGTAGCAATTGAAGAAGCTTCCCGCTAATAAAAACAACTCAATTGACATATAAAAACCTCGCGGCGGCAGAAATGCCTCGCGAGGTTTTTTGTTATTCCCCATAACGCTGTTGTGAAAGCAAAAACCGTTTTTTTTGCTCTCGCAATATACTTTTGGCTTGACCCAAAAGTAAGGCGCGAGAGCGAAATAACGCGCATTCAGTAATGAATAAAATATAAGTTCAGTGCATAAATTAAAAGCGGCATATTCCTTATATTACCTGCCCAACTTGTTCCCTCCGATCCGCATTCACTATTTCATAATAAAATCGTGCCGTTACCGTGTTTATTTTTAACAGCATAATTGAAAAAGCTATCAATACGGATGAAAAACCGGCAACAAAATAGCAGAGTGCTAGCGTCACCGAACTTGAATCCAGCAGATAAACTAGCGGTATTGAAACTACGAGCATTAGCAGCAGCAATATTAACTCCAACAACAGACTGAAAATAATTGCCATGATTATATAATACAGAACAATCACAAACAGTTTTAGTTTGTTGCCTTCCATGAGTCGTTCACTTTCTTTCAAGCACTGAGTAATTGTAAAATCCGGATTATCGTTCATAACATAAAAAGTAAGTATATATCTGTAATGTGCGATTATTCCCGGCACAATAAACAGCAGGCTCCACAAAAACACTCTGACCGCTATTAATAACAAGGCCAGAAAAGATCGCCAAACATCCTTTACTCCGACAAACAAATCCCGGATGGAAGGCACACCGCCGGTAGCCGCTTTCAAAGAAAATTTCGCATAGCCTTTTGTCGTCGCAATAATATATGCGGCACAGGCTAATTCGCTCAATATCCACAGCATCATTATCGCCGTTTCCCCGATTGAGGTCGCGATTCCTCCATAATAAGCCGGCGCGTAGCTGACAATGGTCAGAATCAAAAAAGCTGAAAATACCACTTTGCGGTGCTTCTTCACCTCAGCTGCAGCAGCTTGTCTTAATTGAGAACTTTTCATCAATAACATTCTTCCACTTTCCTTTGCTGATTATTTTAAACGTCCTGCCACCCGCGTCAATTGAGTTTGTATTAATTGTAATGATACCGTGCCGGATAACACAAAGCAGCGTGCGGCAAAAAATATACCGCACGCTGCTTTTTTGCCAAATTACACATCGCTGAGCAATTTCAAAATCACACTTTTATTTATCCAAACTTATTTTTGGATATTTAAATAATGTTTCACGTTAAACATTATTTAAATATCTTGTTATTAGTTCGTCCGCAAAATTTTCATATTGCCCTGCAATGTAATTTCCCCGACCGCCGCCGGGACGAGAATCGTTTCGCCGCAGTTAACCTCTTCGGCTTGACCATCGGCCCAGGTAATTTTTCCGCCGCCAGCCAAAATAATATAAATCAGATAACCGCCATTGGTATTATCACAGCGTTCGCCATTAATTACTATTTCTTCCAGCGAAAAAAACGGTGTCTGAATGGCACGCACCGAAAAATCAACGTCCGGCTGTTCGCCAAAATCAATCACCCGCAGCGCGGCATCAACGTGTAATTCACGGGTTTTACCGTCCGCGCCCACCCGGTTGTAATCATAAATCCGGTAAGTAGTATCTGAATTCTGTTGCACTTCAGCGACCACTACACCACTGGTCAGCGCATGCACAATACCCGCCGGAACCGAGATAATATCGCCGGTCTTCACCGGTACCTGACGCAGCACTTGCTCAACCGCACCAATCTTTACCAATTCCGCAAATTGTTCTTTAGTCGTCCCCGCGGTTAAGCCGAAAATCAACTTCGCCCCCGGCTCCGCCGCCAGAATATACCAGGCCTCGGTCTTCCCGCTCTCGCCGTTGGCGCGGTCGGCGTTATCATCGTTAGGATGAACCTGTACCGAGAGATTGTCGTTCGCGTCAATCAGTTTGACCAGCAACGGAAATTGTTTCGGCTGCATGCCGCAACCGTAAATTTCATCGGGACATTGTGCCAACAATTCCTCAAGTGTCTTTCCCGCTAATGCGCCATTGCTCACAACACTCATACCGTTGCAATGGCAGCACAAATCCCAGCTCTCACCAGTATCAGTTCCGGGAATCTCACGATTATATAATGACTGAAATTTCTTGCCACCCCAAAGCATCTGTTTATAAATCGGCTTAAACTTTAACGGATACATATTTACCTCCAATAATATCGGGACATGAAAATTAAAATTTCGTTGCTACATACATGCCGAATATCGTCAGCCCAAAACCAATAACCATATTCAACACGACATTAAGCGCTCCCAGCAAATATTCCCCGCTCTGCAGCAGCCGCAGTGATTCATAACTAAATGATGAAAACGTCGTCAATCCGCCGCAAAATCCGGTCACTACCAGCAACCGCCAATACGGGCTGATTTCCAGCCGCTCTAGCACCAGCGTCATGAACAAACCGATAATAAAACAACCAAGGAAATTTGCCAGCATTGTGCCATAAGGAAACAACGCCCCCCAGCGGTTGATTGCCAGCAGTCCGAGCAGATAGCGGCTGACAGCTCCGAGCGCGCCGCCAACTGCCACTATCATTAGCTCAGACATGTTTTTCCAAAAAACTGTGCGCGCCGTAACGAACGACCCGCACTTCATCGATAGTCACCAAGCCTTGCGTTACCGCTTCGTTGACAAACGGTACGATTTTGGCAATATGCTCGGGATTGTCAATTATCTCAATCACAATCGGCAAATCAGTAATGACATCGGCAATAATATTCGTTTGCATCCGCTCACCGTGGGCAAACCCGGCCACGCCGCGAAAAACCGAATAACCGGCAAGATCCAACTCTTTTGCCTTTTCCATAATATACTTATAAACGATTTTGCCCTGGTATTTATCGCGTTCACCAACGTAAATCCGCAACCGTTCGCAGTACACTGCAATTTTCGACATCGACACCTCCTAATAATTTCACAAAAAAATCAGGCTATGCTTCAATTTCCATAATCATTTTTACAAAAGCGATGCCATTTTCGACAATTTTTTCACTTACCTTTTTAAAACCTAAATGCTCATAGGCGGCAACCGCATATAACGACGAATTAACCAGTATTTCGCTACAGCCTTTTTTCCGGGCACGCTTAACGACGAACTCCAGCAACTGTCGCGCCAAACCCTGTTTTTGCATATGCAGTGTCACAAACAGCAGCGATATATGATTTACATCTCTGGCGTTTATCAACCCGACGATTTTACCTTTGTTTATTGCAACATAGGTATAGTTGTCGCACAGCCGCGCGTGAAACTGCTCCGGCGTAGTATATTTCTTGAACTCTTCGCGCCCGGCCGGTTTGAGCGACGGCGCGTTGAACATCTGGAATACGCCGCGTACAAAGATTGATGCTTCTTCAGTTTCGGTTTTTTTCAGTACCCGGTAGCGAATGTAATCGGCCGCCTCAACTTCGGCAGCCGGTTCTTGCTCTGTTTTAATCTCATCGATATCAACCGGCTCGGAAACCAGCTCGTCAACTTCAGGCGCTTCAGCAATTCTTTCCGGCCGTGGCGGTTTAATATACACTGTTTTCATTATTGGTTCGCGTGGATCTCTCATGTCTTCTACCCCAATTCAAACGTTGTTACGCCAAAAATTTTGTCAATGCTCAACGCCGGTTCGCCTTTGTTATACATGCGCGCAGTTGCAAACACCGGTTGCAACTGATATTTTTCTGCCAGTTTTTTCGCGGCGCTGTTCACCGCCGGAACATCCAAAAATAGCTGTTCACCCGACAGGTCGTTGGTCAACGCCAAAAACAGTTGCTCGGCAATAGCTGCATTGTCTGCAAACAGCGGCCCGATTTTGTAGCCGATACGACACTTGCGAATTGTTCCATAACCGCGAACACCACCATCTTTGTACACAAACGCCCGCGACTCCGGTTGGGCAAACCAGTTTTCCAAAAAGATTTTCCGTTCCGCCGGAAAACACTCGCGGTCATACGCACAGATTGCGGCAAAATCATTTTTTCCAATTGCCTGCACTGCCGGATTTTCGACACCAGTGCCGCTAATAACCAATCCGCCATAGCGAAAATTGCTATATGCCAACTTGAAGCCGGCGGCCTCGTAGTTTTTCACTTTCGCCAGCACTCCGTCTTGACCGACGTTATAATCCTGCAAGTAACTTAGCGCCGTTCTTCCCAGCGCCGGGCCAACCGCGCCGCCGCGTTGTTCTTGAACGACAATAAAAAAACCGATAAATCCGAATTTTTCCGGCGCATATCGCACCGCCGAAACAGCACCAATCGGACGGTCACCGTCCCAAGCCATAAAAAAACCGGACGGATCAGTGGCAAAAAAAGCTTCGGCATCGTACAATCCCGGATTCCAGCCTTCTGCCGCCGCCCAGGCAACAGCAATATCCAAATCAGCTCTGGTCATGTTTTTTATCACAAAATTCATGCTAACCTCGAATTTTCCTTTTCATTATAGCATCATCCGCCCTGCACGACTTCATTTTTTTTGAATTATGCTATATAATGATTTAAAAACAATCCGGTGTGAGGTAAAATGAAAAAAATAATCGCGCTTATCGTCTTGTGTTTGTTTATTTTTTCGGCGTCGGCAGCTTTTGCCGAGAGTTCGACTATCGGTTATGTGAATCTGGAAAACACCATTCAACAAAGTAAAAAACTGCAAAAACTGACTACGGATTTCGATAGTTTTCAAAATCAGATAGTTGCTGATTTCAATCGCGAGAAAGTCGGGCTGTCCGAAGATGATGCCCGAATTAAAGCAGCTGCTTACGAGGATGATATACAAATGCGCAAACAGATGGCCGAAGCGCGAATTGATTCCAGCATCCGCACCGCTATTAAACTGGTTGCCAAAAATCTGGGGCTGGAAATTGTCGTTACAAACGGCGTCGCAATATACGGTTGCAAAGACATCACTGCGGACGTAATCAAAATAATTGATATCGGTCAGGACTGAAAATAAAAAAAATAAACGCCTTGCGGCGTTTATTTTTTTTTGATGCGCACTGCGCAAACTTTATATTCAGGGATTTTCGCGGTCGGATCCACTGCCGAATTTGTCAAAACATTGGCGCTGCCAATGGCAAAATGAAACGGCATAAACACAATATCTTGTTCAATAATATCAGTTATTCTGACCGTTGTCTCAATCTGTCCGCGCCTTGATTGTACCCGGACCAGCTCGCCGTCCGACACTCCAATCCGTTCGGCAGTAACCGGATTGATTTCAATGTAGGATGCCGGCGACAGCGCATTGAGCCCGTCAACCCGGCCGGTCATCGAACGGGTATGGTAATGGTAGAGATTTCGTCCGGTCGTCAACAGCAACGGATATTCTGCATCCGGCAATTCCCGGCTCGGAATATATTCTGCCGGCACAAACAACCCTTTCCCTCGGGAAAAACCGTCAATATGCAAAACTTTCGTGCCCTTGTGTTGCTTATCCGGACAAGGCCATTGCAATCCCTTCTGCTCAAGCCGGTGATAGTTGATACCGGCGTAAATCGGCGTGAGCAGCGCAATTTCGTCCATAATCTCCGAGGCATCAGCGTATGTTGCCGGATAATCCAGCACATTCATCAGTTCCAATAAAATCCGGTAATCGGTTTTTGCCGCACCCGGAGGCAATACTGCCGGACGGATTTTTTGCACCCGCCGCTCGGTATTGGTAAAAGTACCATCTTTTTCGGCGTACACTGCTGCCGGTAAAACGACATCCGCCAGTGCGGCAGTTTCGGTCAGAAAGATATCCTGAACTACCAAAAAATCCAACGCTTTCAGCGACTGCGCGACATGCGTGGTATCCGGATCAGACACCATCGGATTCTCACCCATAATATACATGAATTTTATTTTTCCCGAACTTGCGGCATTCAACATTTCGGTCACCGTTAATCCCGGTGCCGAGGATAATTTCGTTCCCCAAGCCTGTTCGAATTTCGCAACTACTTCCGGATTTACCACTTTTTGATAACCGGGAAAATCACCGGGCAGCGCCCCCATATCGCAGGCTCCCTGCACATTGTTTTGCCCGCGCAACGGATTAACACCGGAACACTCTTTGCCAAGTTGTCCGCATAACAAGGCTAAATTGGATATCGCCATTACTCCCTGGGTACCGGTTGAGTGTTGGGTAACGCCCATGGCATAATAAATTGCGGCGTTATTCGCGCTGGCATACATAATTGCCGCTTCACGCAGCTTAGCCGTATCGATACCGCAAATTTCCGCAACCCGCTCCGGCGGATAGTTCTTGACGATTTCTTCAAGCTCGGCAAAATTCTCGGTTCGCTCAGCAATAAATCTGGCATTCTGTAAATTTTCCGTCAAAATAATATTCATCATACCGTTGAACAACGCCACATTAGTCCCCGGCCGGATTTGCAAAAACACATCTGCCGTTTCCGCCAGTTCAATCTTTCGCGGTTCGGCAACAATTAATTTAGCACCGCGGTTTTGCGCCTGCTTGATTTTTGCACCGATGACCGGATGGGTTTCCGTGGTATTGGAACCGGTAACAAAAATCACATCCGCACCGGTAACCTCTTCAATACTGTTCGTCATGGCGCCACTGCCCAGAGTAGTTGCCAAACCGGCAACCGTCGAGGCGTGGCACAGCCGTGCGCAGTGGTCGACATTGTTAGTGCCGATTACCGCCCGAAACAGTTTTTGAAACAAATAATTTTCTTCATTAGTGACCCGCGCCGATGACAATCCGGCCAAAGCATCTGCGCCATTAATCTGCTTCACGCCCTTAATCTTCTCAGCAATTAACGCCAGTGCTTCGGACCAGGAGCTTGTTTCCAGTACCCCGTTCTTTCTAATCAGCGGCTGGGTTAAGCGATCCGGATGATTGATAAAATCATAACCAAATTTGCCTTTTACACACAGCATGCCATTATTCGCCGGACCGTTAGCTGGAACGACGTCAACGACAGTATTCCCTTTTACTCTCAAAAACAGCTCGCAACCCACGCCGCAATACGGACAAATCGTACGGGTAGCTTTTACTTCCCACTCGCGAAATTTTACCTTTTTCTTGGGAGTAAGCGCACCGACCGGGCAATTGGAGACACAATTTCCGCAAGACACACACTTTGATTCACTGATTTTCTTGTCATTATCCGCACCGATAAAAGTATTGAAACCGCGGTCAACAAGTCCGATAGCAGCGGTGCATTGCAGCACTGAACAAACAGCTACACAGCGTTGGCATACAATACACTTGTTGTTGTCCCGATAATAAAACGGATTTGAATCGTCAATAATATATTCGTTGTTTTTTCCGTTGTAAGCGGATGTATCCACGTCATACTCATAACAATAATCCTGCAATTTGCAACCACCGGCTTTTTCACAAGTCAGGCAGTCCTGACAATGTGTTGACAGAATTAATTGCAAAACATTCTTCCGTGCCGTTCTTACCGCATCGGTGTTCGTCTGCACTACCATGCCGTCGGCAACCGGATAGACACAGGCTGTTTGAAAACCACGGACTCCCCGGACTTCGACAATACACATCCGGCAGGCGCCAATTTCGTTAACACCCTTCAAATAACACAATGTCGGAATCTGTATTCCGGCGCTGCCGGCTGCCTGCAACAATGAATAATGTGCCGGCACCGAGAGCTTCTTCCCGTCGATTTCTATTGTTACTTTATTCATCATCCAGCCTCCCGGTTAACTTATCCCAATCGCCTGCATCGGACATTTCCCGGTGCACACGCCGCATCTCACACATTTATGGGTATTGATGATATGCCCCGTCTTCCGGTCTCCGGAAATCGCTCCGACCGGACAAAACTTGGCGCACAGTCCGCAGCTTTTGCACAAATCCGCGGCAATCCGGTATTTAATCAATTTTTTACAAACCTTGGCCGCGCATTTTTTCATTGTGATATGCTCTTCATATTCATGCCGGAAGTATCTTAGCGTGCTCAGCACCGGATTGGGCGCAGTCTGGCCTAACCCGCACAGCGCAGTTGACTTGATGACTTCGGCAAGCTCCTGCAACTTTTCAATATCGCCGGGTTGACCTTCGCCGCTGGTAATCCGTTCCAATATTTCCAGCATCCGCTTGATGCCAATCCGGCAGGGCGGGCATTTGCCGCAAGATTCTTCAACGGTAAATTCCAAAAAAAACTTGGCGATGTCCACCATGCAAGTGTCTTCGTCCATAACAATCAAACCGCCCGACCCCATCATCGAGCCGATTGCAATTAATGAATCATAATCCATCGGCGTATCGAGCAACGCCGCCGGAATACAACCGCCGGACGGCCCGCCGGTTTGTGCGGCTTTGAATGCTTTACCGTTTGGGATACCGCCGCCAATATCATAAATAACTTCACGCAAAGTAGTCCCCATCGGAATTTCTACCAAACCGGTATTATTTATTTTACCGCCAACCGCAAAAACTTTTGTGCCCCGGCTTTTTTCCGTTCCAAAGGAACTGTACCAGCTGCTGCCGCGTAAAACAATATTGGGAATGTTCGCGAAAGTTTCGACATTGTTAATCAATGTCGGTTTTTTCCACAACCCTTGAATTGCCGGAAACGGCGGGCGCGGGCGCGGCATTCCGCGTCCGCCTTCAATCGACGCAATCAGCGCCGTCTCTTCACCGCAGACAAACGCTCCGGCGCCCAACCGGACGCTCAAATTAAAGGAAAAGCCCGATCCCATAATGTTATCGCCAAGCAATCCGTAATTTCTGGCTTGTTCCAGCGCAATATTCAACCGCTCCAGCGCAATCGGGTACTCGATACGGACGTATACATAACCTTCATGCGCGCAAATTGCATAACCGGCAATAATCATTGCCTCGATCAACGCATGCGGATCACCCTCTAATACGCTGCGATCCATAAATGCGCCGGGATCGCCTTCGTCAGCGTTACACAAAACGAATTTGTCGGAATCCGCGCTGCTTGCGGCAAAGCTCCACTTTTTACCGGTTGGAAAGCCGCTGCCGCCACGGCCGCGCAAGCCGGATGCAAAAACTTCTTCAATCACCTTGGCCGGAGACATCGTAAACAGTGCCTTCGCCAGTGCTTTGTAGCCGTCAAAGGCGATGTATTCATCGATGCTTTCCGGATTGATTAAACCGCAGTTTCTCAAAGCAATCCGCAATTGTTTGCTGAAAAATTTGGAGATTTCTGTTTCACTTGCAACATCATTGAGGTTGCCGCCGAAAATTCGCCCGACTTTTTTACCGCGCAGCAAATGCTGTTCCACAATGTCCACGACATCAGAAACCTTAACCGTTTTATACAAGCAATTTTCCGGATAGATAATTACTACCGGCCCTTGGGCGCACAAGCCCAAACAACCGCATTTAACGATAGTAATCCGCTCTTCCAACCCGTGAAAAACAATCTTGTCGTTAAATTCTTTAATAATCGCCTCGGAGTTTGATGAAGTACAACCGGTTCCGGCACAAATCATAACGTGCGCCCGGTTATCTTGCACAACTTCAACAACACTATTCGAAGTAGCTTTTCGCAAATTAATCCTGGCAAGTGTTGCTTGCCGGATCTGTTCCAGCTGTTCGGCTGTTTTCATCGTTCCTCCGTTTTCACAACTTTCGCAACCGAAAATCATTCATACAATGCCAATATTCTATCCACGTCTTCCGGCAGCAGCCGGCCATGCACATCTTTATTGACAGTGAGCACCGGTGCCAGACCGCAAGCACCGATGCAGCGGCAGGCTTCCAGCGAAAATTTCTTATCTTCAGTACAGTTGCCGACCTCAATACTCAGTCTCTCTTTTAATTTTTCCAGCAATAAACTTGAACCTTTTACATAGCAAGCCGTTCCCATACAAACCGAAATCTGGTACTTCCCTTTTTCTTTTAGCGAAAACTGTCCGTAAAAAGTTATTACACCATAAATCTCAGTCATTGGCACTCCGAGATTTTTTGAAATTATCTCCTGCGCTTCAACCGGTAAATAACCGTAAAGCTCCTGGGCTTCATGCAACACCTTGATAAGTGCGCCCTTAGTTGTTTTATATTTTCTGGCAATTTTCGCAAGCTGTTCTTTTCGTTCATCAACGCCGGAGTTACAACAACAACTCATAATATTCCGCCTCATTAATAATTCAGCTCCGCAAGTCAATTGACCGCTAGAGCTGATGTTATTGTTTCTGATTCGTAATTAATCCTCTTTCGGATATTTTATTTTGTTTTCTGCGGCAAATTTTTGCAAATCAAAATTTGGCGGCGCAAACAACAACTTTATCGGCAAATTCGACGCCCCGGGCGGCGAAAACAGCAATTGTGTCACAAGTTCATGATTTATCGTCATTACCTGTTCAACATGATACACCGTCTGTTCGCCAAAAACCGTCCGGCCTTTTGGCGTGTCGATATTTTCCCACAACAGCGTCTGTCCCGGACGGTAAGCTAATGCCCCGCCATAAGTTCCGCCTCTGGGATTAAGGTAAATATTGAACGGCTGATTTTCGTCAGCAATTAAAAACAACCGGTAGACAACGCCGTAGTTACCAAAATTAACCACTTGCTCGCCGGTAATACCGTCAATTCCGATTAAATATTTGTCAATAATATTGTCCGCAAGCGTTATCGCACACAATCCGTCCGCCAGCGGCCGATACTCGTTACGAAAGAACAACGCCCGGTCTCCGGTCGCAAAAGTACCGCGCGGATGCATGTTTTCTTTCGGCAGGATGGCCGCCGTTGCCGAATACTCGACAAATTCCCGATAATGCGGCGCCATCACTGTTTTCATCAGCAGCCTGCCATGAACATTGCAGTCATACATTCCGGTAACCAGCTGATTGCGATAAACCAGTTTTCTCAACATCATATCATCCAGCAACCGTGTTTGATGTGCCGGAACGACCAGACGGTACGGCATATTGAAAGCAAAATATTCCAGGTTCGTACGTTTGCCAACCAGGCTGTAATCGTAATCCGGGCCGATATAGTTATGTTTGGTTACTTCTACCATGACATCCGTATCACCTTCGTTTTGCAACACCGCACCAATCCATGCCGGCGTGGTTGTGCCATTGACATGATGCATGAACAGCCGCGTCTTGCCAAAAACGAAGTCCTGATATAGCACCCCGAATTCATCGGCAGTCTCCGGATTGTCGGACAATAACAATCGCGGGCCGTAATCATGTTTGTCAACCGCCAGCTCCGGAATATGTCCGACAATATCCCAATTCCAAACTTCGTAAGCGTTACAAGTTGAACCGAAAAACAATACACCCCATATCATTAGCAATAACAATAGTTTTTTCACAATACTCTCCCTGCAAAATAGAAACCAGCTTTTGCCGATAATTTTATCACAAAAGCTGGTTGAGGTATAGGATTGGTATTTGCTACCAATTGTATTCTTTATCGTTGGCATCGGCTTTTTTGATAGTTTCATAAGCCTTATTTACCGCAACTGCGATATCTCCGTCTGGTGTTGCGATATAGGTACTGGCTGCTTTTTCGATTTCATTCATAACCAGCCGCGCTTTTTTTCCGAAAGTGTTAGTTATGCAATAGGGCGCCATTTCGGCCAACGGCGCACAGCGCGGGTAATTAGTCCGGTAATAGGTTTCCAGTGACATTAACGGCGGCACTTCCAATCCGGCAGCCGCGGTCATTTTCTCGCTTTCCGTTCCGGTCAGCGTTTCAATCAGCTCCGCCGCCAACTGCGGATGTTTGGTATTTTTACCGATAGCGTAGGCAGTTGTAAACATGATACCGCCCATTTGCTTCCCGGCCGGCAGTGTTGCCGTACCATAATCCCAATCCGGCGCCATGCGTTGCAATCCGGTCATTGACCAGCCGCCGCTGCAAACAATTGCCGCTTTTTTCTCGACCAGCGCGCCGATACTGCCGCTTGAACCGAGCGTTTTGGCTTCGGCAGCATATTTTTTATCGCGAAACAATGTTTCGTAAAAGAACCTGAACCCGTTTATCGCCTCCGGGCTGTTAAAAACCAGCTTATTGGTTTTTTCATCATAGACTTGGCCGCCCGCTTGGACAATATAGGGATACGCAAGAAAATCGACAATCATCGGTTTGCGAAAACTGTCGCCGAGTTTTCCGGCGGCACCGGCCTGCTGCAATGCCGCGCAGGCCGTCAGTAATTCGTTCCAGGTTTTCGGGAATTGCTTTATCCCCGCCGCCCGGAACATTTCTTTATTGTAATACATTATCAGCGGGTTAAAGCCTTTGGGCAAACCGTAAATATGACCATCATAGGTAAACGCTGCCAACAAATTCGGATAAAAATCAGCAATTACTTCTTTGGAGACATATTTATCAATCGGCAACACCAAGCCGCGCGATGCATAGACAAAAGTTTCCTGCGGCTCAAGAAAAAAAACATCCGGTTCGGTTCCGGCGGCAATATTGCTTTGAATATAAGTGTCATAAACACCGGACACCGTTTCCAGCTTTACTTTAACGCCGGGGTGGCGGCTTTCAAACAACGCAATCTGCCGGTGCATCAAATCGGTCTCCACCGGCGATGCCGACCAGCAACCAATGTACAATTTTATATCTTTGTTTCCGGAAATATCCGACCCCAATCCCGACAACACAGCTATCAACAGCAGTGTCAGCACTGCGCCGATTATCAACATTCGTTGCATAAAACAAACCTCTCTATTCTTTCACTGCGCCCATTGTCATTCCTTCAACAAACTGTTTTTGAAAAATAATGAAAATTGCCACTGCCGGAATGGACAACAACATGACCCCCGCCTGAATTTGATCCCAATATTGGGCGTATTGATTATAAAATGAATTTAAGCCGACAGTCAGGGTGTACATTTCTTGACGCTTCGCGATTAAGGACGGCCAGAGGAACTCGTTCCACATGCCGACGAAGGTTAAAATAAACTGCGCGGCAACCGCCGGTTTGGCAAGCGGGAAGATGATTTTCCAAAAAATCGTAAACCGTCCGGCACCGTCAATCATTGCCGCTTCTTCCAGTGACCGGGGAATGCTCAGGAAGAATTGGCGCATCATGAATGTTCCAAAGCAACTGAACAAGTACGGAACAATTAATCCCTGATAAGTGTTTATCCAGCCGAGCTTGGCAAGAATTACATACTGCGGCACCAGCAGCACCTGCACAGGTACCATCATCATCGCCAGCACCAGCCAAAACATCACTTTACGGCCTTTGAAATTCATCCGCGCCAGTGCATAACCGGCCAGTGAATTAATGAAAATGCTGCCGATGGTAACGCCCAGACAAACTGCCAGCGAATTAGCAAACCAGCGTAAATAGGGGAATTTTTTCATAATATACAGATAGTTATCAAACGACATTTTATCGAGCGGAATGCTGAAATTATTCGCTTCCGCGGTCGGTTTGAGCGATGTAATAAACGCCCAGACAAACGGAAACAAAGCAATCAAGGCATAAGTGCCAATCAAAATATAAAAGCACACCCTGATAAAGTTCTTTCGAATGGCACTTTCACGTTTATTCATATTTTCACCTACTCCGCATCTTCTTTGAAGAATTGCTTTTGCACAAAGGTAAGTGCCAGAATTATTGCAAACAAGATAAAGGCGATGCTGCTGGCATAACCCATTTTCAAATAACTAAAACCGGTTTGATACAAATACAACACGATTGTCATCGTCGAATCGGCCGGGCCGCCTAAACCGCCGGAAATAATATAGGCGAAATCAAAAATATTAAACGAACCGATCATTGCTACAACCAAATTAAAAAATATCGTCGGCTTCAGACACGGCAAGGTAACATTAAGAAACTGCTGCCATTCGGATGCGCCGTCAATCATCGCCGCCTCATACAACGTCGGGTCAATGGACTGCAAGCCAGCCAAAAATATTACCATATAAAAACCGACCGCCGCCCAAGTCGCCATCAGCATAATTATCGGTAACGCGACCTTCGGATCGTAAAACCAGGCAATTTCCGCAACCCCGAATTTCGCCAGCACCATATTTATCAAACCGTCGGCCTTAAATAAATACAAAAAAATTATCGAAATCGCAACTGAGGACGTAATCGTCGGAATATAATAGACCGTACGAAAAAAGCCCTTGGCTTTGACGATTTTAGCGTTACATATTAATGCCAGCGCCAGCGAAATTATTAACTTCGCCGGCACTGTTATTCCTGTATACAAGCAAGTATTCCAGAGCGCCCGCAAAAACGTCGGATCACCGAACGCCGTAACATAGTTCTGTATTCCAATCCAGCGTCCTGCTGAAAACGGACTGCCATCCAGCAGCGAATACTCACGAAAACTCAGCAGCAACGCACCAATCAGCGGTATAAAGAAAAACACCGAAGCCAGCGCCGCAAACGGCAAGAAGAACAACCAGCCCTTGATATTTTCATCGCTGCGCGCATTTCCCAGACGCACCATACATTACCTCCCCGGACACCGAATCTTGTATTAGTTATTCGCTGCTATCCGCAAAAAATCCTGCATCAACGCAACAATAATTTATTGGCGGTTTTATTCCTCGTCACTAAATCCGCGGTCATATAACGACGCATACTCGCCGTTCAGTTGCAATAATTGCTCATGGGTTCCATGCTCGGCGATTATTCCGTCTTTTATTACCATAATCATATCCGCATTGCGAATCGTCGATAACCGGTGCGCAATTACAAACGCCGTCCGTCCCTCTAACAATTTCGCCAGCGCTGTTTGAATTTTTTGTTCAGCCTGACTGTCAATATTAGCCGTCGCTTCGTCAAGAATCAGGATCTGCGGACGCCGGATGAGGGCGCGCGCGAACGCCAGCAGTTGTTTTTGACCGGTAGACAGATTCGAACCGTTTTCGAAAATCTCGGTCTGATATTTTTCCGGCAACGTTTCGATATAATCGTGCAGCCCGACCATTTTTGCCGTTTCAATCACCGCATCGGGCGTGGCGTCCGGTTTGCCGTAACGGATATTGTCAATTACCGTTCCCGCAAACACAAAAACGTCCTGCAACACCACGGCAATATTGCTGCGAAAATCCCGTTGCTTGTATTCGCGGACATCCACTCCGTCAATTTTGACAACACCATCGACTGCATCATAGAAGCGGCAGACCAGATTGATGATTGTGGTTTTTCCGGCGCCGGTCGGACCGACGAGCGCCACCGTTTGCCCGGCAGCTACCGAAAAATTAATATCTCTTAACACCGGCTCATCCGCCTTGTAAGAGAAATTTACACCGGCGAACTCCACCACGCCGCGCAACTCATCCGCCGCCAGCGCCGCCGGTTTGTCTGAGACTTCCGGATGAATATCCAAAATTTCAAAAATCCGCTCACAGGCCGCCATTACCCGGCTGATGATATTGAACAATTCACTGATGTGCCGCATCGGATGGGTAATAAAGGTGCCATAAGCATAGAACGCCGCAACCGTACCCAGCGTCGTCGCGCCAAAAACCAGCAACACTCCGCCGCACAACAGCAACGCTACATTATAGGATTCTTCCAGCATCCCCATCATCACCCAAAACAGCGCATTCAGGCGCACAAATTGCTGCGACGAGCGATAATTCGACTCGTTTATTTCGCCAAACATTTCACAGTTTAGCGACTCACGGTTAAACGCCTGGGTAACTTTGATTCCCAGCAACGCTTCATTAAGATTGGCATTAACCGCCGATAGTTGTTTGCGCATTGACCGCGACACATGCAACATCGCCCGTTGCATGTAGGTTATCACCAGGAAAAATGCCGGTATCAGCATAAACATCAGCAGCATTAACTGCCAATCAACGAAAAACATTATCACAATTACGCAGACCAACGACAGTGTATCTACAAATAACGTCATGATGCCGTTGGTCAGCAACTCATCGAGCGCATCGACATCATTTGTCAGCCGCAGTATAATCCGGCCGGCTTTTTGTCGGTCAAAAAAGCTCAGACTCAAATGCTGTAAATGTTCAAATAGTTGTACCCGAATGTCAAAAATCGCCGACTGCGCGGTTTTTACCAACAGTCGTCCCTGCAAAATCAGCAGCAAATATTGACTGATTGCAATCACCGCCATGATGATTCCGATATTCCACAAATGCTGTAAATCTTTGTTTTTCACACAGACGTCGATTGCCTGTTTAAGAAAATAGGGGAAGGTAATCCCCAGCAGCGCGGCGACAGCGCTAACCAGCACCGCCGCTATTACCAGTTTCCGATATGGACGAAGATATTTGAGTAACCGCAGCACCATCTGATAGTCAAACGGCTTTAGTTCATCATCTTTATCTTCGCTCAACGCCAGCAAGCCTACCCGTTGTTTGGCAACTTTTGCTTCCGCTTTACCTGCGGTTTTATTTGTTTTTATGTTCACGCTCCACCTGCTTCCGTATTAACCTGCCTCAAACTGCATCCGATAGATGTCGGCAAACAATCCCGGCCGGTTGATCAGCTCATTTTTGGTACCGACAGCGGTTATTTTGCCCGCTTCCAGCACAATTATCCGGTCGGCAATCGCCGCCGTTGACACCCGCTGGGTAACAATAATCGCCGTTCGTCCAGCCAATGCTTCCTGCATATTTTCCTGAATTATTCGTTCGGTGATATTATCAACCGCCGTTGTCGCGTCATCCAATATCAATATCCGCGGATTGGTCAGCAAGGCACGCGCCAGCGCGATGCGCTGCTTCTGGCCGCCAGACAAGCCGACGCCTTTTTCACCAATCACAGTGTCATAGCCCTGTGGCAGCGTCATGATGAAATCGTGAACATGCGCGGTTTTTGCCGCCAATTCTATTTGTTCCTCAGTCGCCGCAAAATGCCCGAAAGAAATATTGTCACGGATACTCATCGAAAACAAAAACGTCTCCTGCAATGAATAACCGATGTTTTTGCGCCACCAGTCCAGATCAAGTTCACGCAGATCGACACCGTCGATAGTTATCCGTCCGGCAGTAGGATCAATAAATCGCGGCGCGAGCGACACCAGTGTCGTTTTGCCACTGCCCGCGGTTCCGAACACGGCGATTTTTTCACCAGCCTTGATTGTCAAATCCACCTCGCGCAACACTTCGTTTTCGCCATAGGCAAAACTTACTGCTTCAAAGCTTATTTCACCGCGCAAATCAGCAAGCACCCGGCCCGGCTTCGGCGGGCAGGGATCAACCACCACATCAAGGATTTTTTGTACTTGCTGCAGCGAATATTGGGTGCTGCTGATCTGACTGCTGTTCATTGCGATGAGAATCAGCGGCCATTGCAAAAAATACAAACAACCAAACACGGAAATCAGTGTCCCGACAGTTTTGTCACCGTTTATGACCTGCCAGCCGCCGAAGCACACCAGAATAATATTACACACTGACGAAAATAGCAGAAATATTGGATAGGTGTTAAAGTACAACCGGATCAAACTGCAAACGCTGTTATAAGACTGCTGCGCCTTGTCCATGAATTTTTCGTGTTCCTGCGCTTCCATCGCAAAGGCCCTGACCACGCGCACACCGTTAATATTTTCCTGAATTATCGTACTCAGCTCGCCGTAACGGTCACGTGATTCCTTAACAGCTACTTCGATTTTTTTGTTATAGCGGTACAACACCACGCCAACCAGTGGAAAAACAGCCAGCGCCATCAACATTAATTGCCAGTCGATGATACCAAGCAGTATCACGCCCACTACAAAATATACAACCAGCTGCACGCGTTGTTCCGCGCCATAAGCAAAAAAATTACGAATCCCCATCAGATCGTTTGTAAGACAATACATCGTATCGCCGATACGGTTTTGTCCATGATAGGCAAACGATAATCGCTGCAGATGCGCAAATAATTTCAAGCGCAGGTCGCGCTCCACCCGGATCGCCGTCGACCAGCATCCGCGTACCATCAGATAATTGAATCCGTTGTGCAACACTGCAAACAACAACATCAACGCACAATAGCCCGTCAACCGGATGTACCCGCCCGGCGCCTGGACATAGGGCAACACGTTGTCCCAAACACGGCCCATAATCAGCGGAATCATATAGATTAGCGGCGCAGAAAGCAGATTTACCGCCAACGCCGAGACAAACCGCCGCCGATATGGCCGCCAGATAAAATATAAATCTCGTAATAACTTAAACATAATGTCTCCAATTAAAATCGTTAAATATTGGACTGCTCAAAATAAAAAAGCCCTTCTTCGCGTATAAACTATACCCGAAAAAGAGCTTGCCAAAACATGCACCAAAAGTACCGTCAGCGAATGTCGGAATCAGACATAAAAGCTCGATATCGAGTAGTTATACTGTATTTTACAATAATTTGCATTGCGTACATGTCCGATTCCTCCTTTCGTTTATATTCTTGTAAAGAAGATATTCTATTTTTAACATCTTGTCAATAGAAATATTTTTCGTTTTTGTTTCAGCGCAACAAAACAGCTACAGAATTCCCGGCATTTTTTTTAACGTGACGGGAACAACCCGTCCGCCATCGTCGACCCGACCACAATACTCAATCCGGTAATAATCATCATCGTTGCCGCCTCAATTCCCTCCGCCGGTTTACTCGCCAAAATCGTAACCATAGCGTTGAAACCAACGCTTCCGGGAACAAGCACCATAATGCAGGGAACTTTGATTACTACCGACGAACATTTCTTCCAGCGCGCGTAAGCGTTCGCCATGATGCAAACTACAAAGGCACCGGCGCCGCAACCAACTGCGCTGCCCATAACATGCCCGCCGTAAATCATGATAAACACTACGATAATATCGACTATTACCACTGCCAGCATATAGCGCCGATGCACATGGAAGCTCAGACACAACGATATCGCCTGCGGCAAACAAATCAACGCCAGCGCCAGTGGCGGCGGGGGCGTTATCGAAAACGCCTGAATCGAGACCGGAAGAAATAATTTTATTATCGCAAAACCAACGAACGCCCCGGCGCACAAAAACATTAATGTGAGCATCGCGCTTACCAGCCGCGCGGTGCCACTGATCAAATGCCCCATCGCCAATTCACTCATTGCCCGGGTAAAAGTAAATCCCGGCATTAGGATAATCAACCCGCACACCAAGACAATCGGCATCGAATAATTTTTGAACACCAGCATCCCGGCTACGGCAACAAAAGTTGCCATAAACGCCGACAGCGGTTCAACCAGCCGTGCAAGCGCGGTATGTTTGTTAAACGCCAGCGAAATAACTGCCGCAATCAAACCGATGACACCGGCGACCAGTGCATCCGACCAAATACCGCCAAACAGAAATGCGATACTCGTTGAAGCCAGCCACCAACTAAACACCACTACTGCATCACTATATATTGATGGTTGTTTGGCAATCACAATCAACTGCTGCTCTGCTGCTACACAATCTATTTTATCATCCAGCACTCCGTCCGCGACGGCTTTAGTCAAATTAAGTTTCTCAACATCAAACCCGGCTACCGGCAACCGCGACAGCGCGATTTTTTGATATAAATATTGACCGCACGCCGAAAAAAACGCGCCGAAAATTATCAAATATTCGCCTTCAGCAGCAAGTTTTTTCGCAACTTTGAGAACTGTATCCTCAATTGAATAGATCGGCGCACCGTATTTTGTCATCGCCTCAGCCAACCGTTCCAAAAATGACAATACCTGAATTTTTTCTGCATCCGATTCGTACATATACTATACCATCCTTAGATAATTCGTCACTACCAATCGCGTTTTCCAATAACAAAAGCTGCTTTACCGATTTTAGCAATTTTGCGGCAATTTTTTCGGCAAGCGTCACCATGCGTCGCAGATGGTTCGTTTTTTTTGCATTCGTCCAAGCCGGAACACTCCCAGCAGCCATCCAACTGTTTTTTTATACAACATTCACGAATTTTACACCACGGATTGCCGCCACCGTTCCGGCAAGTTTTACCGCACTTAAACTTCACCATTCCGCCGAGCGCTTCATAGCATTCATCATATTTTTCCAACGCCCTAAAAAAACTTATTTTACTAACTTCTTCGGCAAATTTCTTAAATTTGGTTTTTCTAAGCTCAGCCCGCAATTCTTTTGCCAGTGCAGCAATTTTTCCGTCAAACATAAAACAGTCGCCGCAGCACAATCCGCAATAACCGATCATTTCTGTGCCAATATTTTCGTCCAGCATTATACTCTCCTTCAAAAATCTATTATCATTATAAAGCGAAACCGTTATGTGCTCAAACAAAATCATTTATAAAAAAAATAAAGGCCGCAAAATTTGCAGCCTTTGTAAATTATTGACTATTTATGCTAATCGTTTGGCTTTGGCAGCAGCCTGAATTACTTCGACAATTTTAGTTTTTTCAGGAATTATCGAAATGAACTCTACTTTGCCGTCAATACAAATCGTTGGCAAATTGGCAACACCAAGCGCCAGCATCGTGGCAATACCCTCGACGTTCTTAATCTTATGCTCTTTCCATTCAATCGGAACCCGGCATTCAGCAACCGCTGCAACTACCGCTTCGACCATGTATTGGCACGGCGCGCAGGCTTCAGAATCCAAAGTGATAATATCGACGACAACTTTATCAAGTTTGGCATAATCCGGCAAGGTAGCTTTCGGCAAATCAGCGTTCATGCTGCCTTCAGTAATTGTCGCCTTGGCGACTTCGCGTTGATAGACATCATGCACCATCAACGCTACCGCTTCGAGATTTTTCGGCGGTACAGCATACGGTAAGTCACAACCGGGCGAAAGAATGAAGCCTTTATTTCCTGATGCTTCGATAATGCTGATTGCTTCGAGTTTTGCCGAATTCTCATCACCAAGCAGCAGCACCGTTGTCAATTTCATGTTGCCGCCAAAAGCAATTTTATGTTTTTCACTTATTTCCGCCAATTGTGCCATGTTGATTTGCTCGTCAACCGAAATACTGTCCGCGGTACATTGACACATATTATCCAAATTACGGGTAACATCGCCGCAAACAAACAATGACGAATAGCCCCCCAACGCACGAATAGCCGCAAAAACTTTATTGCAATACGGAGCAGCAAAGGCTTTAAAATGGCGCGGTGAAATTTGGCTGACCATCGGGTCCACAACGGCAATCACGTCGGCACCGTTATCTAAATAAATTTCAGCAGCCTTAATTGCAATGTCGGCTGCGTAATCAATAACTTCATGAACCGCTTCGGGGTTTTCAAACATTTCGGTAAAGATATCGCTGCCCAGCAGATGCAACGCCAGCGTGAACGGTCCGCAAATTAAACCGTACAATGCGATTTCGTCACCACAGGCAACTTTCATTTTTTTCAGGGCGTCGATAGCTATCGGCATCCGGCCGCTTTGTGCATTGAATTCCGGCAAATCGCAAATGTTTTTCTGCCAACCGGCCAGCGGATGTGTTGCCACTGCCGGTGGCACTTCATCCGCCCACTGCAAACCACAGCCCAGCGCTTCAGCTTCAATTTGTAAGTCAAATAATATTGGCAGCCCGTCCGGACGATACAACTCTTTGGCTTTTAGTAGCCCTTCAACAATCAAATCACTCGACTGGAGATACTCCGTCGCAGTCTTACCAATGAGAAATCCGCCATGCACGCCCACATACGGTACCCATGCCGGACGTTCGGTAACTTCCCGGTGCAACGCTGCAAATAACAATTCTTTTCCGGTCACAATTTCCTCCAACAATTATAGTCCTTCACCAACATCGGTTAAGCGATATTGCTCCTGCCGCGAGTATTGAATTATTTTGCCATTTTTAATAAACAGTACGATTTTTCCGTAAACCAAGCTGCGAAATAATTTCGCAAGCTTCTTTGCCAACTGTTCGCTGTCAACATCCTTGCCAACCGGCGAAAACCCTTCGGCAATCCCGTTAGAAAAGCGGATTTTTTCGGTAACTTCCATGCTGACTATTTTACCGTCTTGAAACGCAACCGTTATGCTACCATGGGCGACGAGCAACGCTCGTTCTGCAATTGCGGCAATTTCAGTATTCAGAGCGCCTCCTCGCAAAAAAAGGCCAAAGGAAACACCCCTTCGACCCTTAGTTCTTATAATCTGTCAGCGATAGTTTAGCGATAGTTTGAAAAAAAGTCAACTGCTTTTGCTATCACTAAATGCCTTCAAATAATACCGACGATAAATATCGTTCACCGGTATCCGGCAACAATACTACAATTTTCTTACCGGCATTCTCTGGACGCTGAGCAATAACGGTCGCAGCATATAATGCCGCGCCGCTGCTTATACCAACTACCAACCCTTCATCACGCGCCACGCCGCGGGACGTAGCAATCGCTTCGTCATTCGTCACTGTGATTATCTCGTCGATAACATCCCGCTTTAATATATCCGGAACAAAGCCGGCACCAATTCCCTGAATCTTGTGCGGTCCGGCAACTCCGCAAGATAACACCGGTGAATCAAACGGTTCAACCGCAACTATTTTAACCTTCGGATTATGTTTTTTCAGAACTTCGCCTACTCCGGTTATCGTACCGCCGGTTCCAACCCCGGCCACGAAGAAGTCTACTGCACCATCAGTATCACGCCAGATTTCCAGCGCCGTTGTCTGACGGTGAATTTCTGGATTGGCGAGATTTTTGAACTGTTGCGGCATGAAAGCATTGGCCGTACCCGCAACGATTTCTTCGGCGCGTTTAATTGCGCCTTTCATGCCGTCAGCTCCCGGCGTAAGCACCAACTCCGCGCCCAGAAATGCTACCAATTTGCGCCGTTCGATACTCATCGTTTCCGGCATCGTCAAAATCAAGCGGTAGCCGCGCGCCGCCGCCACAAATGCCAGACCAATACCGGTGTTGCCACTGGTCGGTTCAACAATGACCGAACCGGGTTTCAGCAGTCCGTCTTTTTCCGCCGCAATAACCATCGCATAGGCAATCCGGTCTTTTACGCTGGCAAGCGGATTAAAATATTCGAGCTTGGCAAATATTTCCGCCGCGTAACCGATAGTTTTCTTGTGATTATTTAATTGCAACAACGGGGTGTTACCAATCAAATCGGTCAGGTTTTGTGCTATTTTCATACATCCTCCAAAAAATAAATAAAGACTAAAAGCGCAACGGCTTTTAGTCTTCAGTCAGTCTGATCAACTACACCGTTATTTTATATTATAAATTGTGTTCTGTCAACCAGCCGAATTAATAAGCCAGAATACACATTTTTGACTTTTAGTTTAACTAATGTTACCATGTAAAATGTAAAAAATTGAATATTTCTTTGCAACCAAGGGAAGACCGGTGAAATTCCGGCGCGGTTCCGCCACTGTAAGGAGTTCGCTTAATCAGCGCTCCGTAGCCAGATTACTTGCTGCAAGGGGTCACACTTTTCCACGAGAATGGACAAGGTTATTTTTTTTAGCCTTTTCCGTTTTCGGAAAGGCTATTTTTTATTAAATAGCCAGATTATTTTTCCACGAGAATGGATGAAGGAGAAAGAATGTATCAACAATTCCAAAAACGAACCGCAATGTTACTCTGTCTTACTGCATGGCTATTTTTCGTTTGTCCGGGCGCGACATCCGCCGAAGATACGCAAGAGTATCAGCTGGATGAAATTACCGTCACGGCAGCACGCATTGAAGAACCGCTCGCAAAAGCCCCGGCGATAATCAAGATTATCAGCGCCGATGACCTGAACCAGAAAAATCCGCGCACACTTGGCGAAGCGCTCAATGCTTCCGACAGCGGTGTTCGTGTCAATACCAGCGGCACTTTCGGTTCCGTAAACACCCCGTATATTCTCGGTTCCAACAAAGTGCTGATACTGGTCGACGGCAAACGCATGAATCTGCCGCAAGGAACGGTCGATCTTAGCAGTTATATCATCAACGACAATGTCGATCATATCGAGATTCTTGAAGGTGGCGCCTCGACACTCTACGGCTCCGATGCTATCGGCGGCGTAATTAATATTATTACCAAAAAAGGTTCCGGACAAACCGCGGTCAGCGCCGCTGCCGGATTTGGCAGTAACTATGCTCAATCGTACGCAATCAATGCTAACGGACAGACCGGCAACCATCATTTCCAATTCTCAGCCAACCGCAACAGTACCGACGGCCAGCGGCCCAATAGTGCTTACGCCGGCAATGCCGCCGCCCTGCGTTATGACTTCGATCTTAGTGATAATTCCTCAATAACCGTAACCTATAATTATTTCAACTCGCTTTCTGGCTATCCCGGTTCAGCACAGTATCTGTCAGCAACCGATTTCGGAAAAACAATTAGTAACGACTGGAGCATCGGTTACAGTAAAACAAATAACGGCTTGGAACAGCTGTACCGCTATTACGGTTACGCCCACAACCTGAATGGTCAAAATTTCGGTTACTTCAATTACAACAATTACGTAAATGCCCTGGAATATCAAGATGGAACTGCAATAAAAAATAATGATAAATTGCTGTGGCGGCTGGAATATACCAACGAGCAAGTAACCGGCACCAATTTTGTAAACGGCGGTAACTATCGAAACACCGGCGGCGTTGTTATCCAGGATACGCACAATTTCGGTGACAATGATATTGTCTCTGCCGGAGTGCGCGGCAATCTCGACAATGTTTACGGCGGCGTTATCGCACCGGAAGTTTCATATACGCACCTGCTCAATGACAGGAACAGCCTATTCATCACTTGCAACAAAGCCTACCGCGCCCCCAGTTTCAACGAACTATATTATGAAAGCCCTTACGGCAAAGGCAATCCTAATCTGAAACCCGAACAAGGCTGGGTAGCGGAATTAGGCACAAAGAATACGCTGTCCGATAATCTAACCACTTCTGCCGCACTGTTCTACCGAAAAATCAACGATGCTATCGTCTGGGAAACCGATCCGACAACCTGGCTTTCTACTCCCTATAATATCGACACACTCACCGCCTATGGCTTGAATCTCAATCTGGGCTGGCAATTCTTACCTTGGGCTAAATTTGATTTCGGCTATACAATCATGACCAGCTATGATCAAAACAATAACGCCTCCGGCCTGCCTGACAACTGTTTCAACAGCGGACTTGCCTTCAATACCGGCGGTCTTAGCCAAAGCTTTTCCGGAAGCTATCAAAGTGCATCAGGCATTGTGCCTTATTCCGTCGGCGCTTTCTTCGTCCTAAACTCGCAAACAAATTACACAGTCAATGACAATACTACGCTATACCTGAACATGAACAACTTGCTTAATAACCAATACCAGTTTGTATACGGCTATCCGGCGGATGGATTTACCATGATTGCCGGGATCAAGCAATTATTTTAATAAAATCGTTCGGAGGACTACCAATGTTATTGGAAAAAGCCTTTCAACTATTCGACAAAGGCGGGCCGGTCATGTACCCGCTGGCATTGTGTTCGATTATCGTCGTATCCGTAGCAATAGAAAAATTTCTCTGTTTCCGAGCCGGTTCCACAAACCTCAACCAATTGTTACCGCAACTTGAACAATATCTTGGCAAAGGCAACATCAACGAAGCAATTACTCTTTGTTCAAAAACCAAAGGATTTGCCGCACAAATGCTGACCAACAGCCTGCGGCAGAACAATACCAAGGGTTTGAATATTCTTGCCGCTTTGGATGTAAATGCCAGAAATATTTGCAATCTTTTGCGCAGCCGCACCGGCTATCTGGATACAATTATCACACTGGCGCCGTTGCTCGGACTGCTCGGAACGATTACCGGCATGATTCAGGCGTTTAGCATCCTTAACCTCAAAGCCGGACAACCGCTCGCAATAACCGGCGGAATCGGCGAGGCGCTTATCGCAACCGCATCCGGGTTGTGTATTGCCATCATTGCACTCATTGTTCATAGCTATTTCAATCAAAAAACGGAACAAATTATTTCTGAACTGGAACAAGCAACCGATATCGCACTTTATCTGACAGAACCCACTGGTGGCAAAAATGCGCTTTGATAATTTACGCTCCACACGCCAGCCCCGGCTGATGATCATCCCGATGATCGACGTAATATTGTTTTTGCTGGTATTTTTTATGCTGAGTACGCTGTGCATGATTGACCAAAAAACTATCCCTGTCGGCCTTCCACAGTCAGCCGCGGCAAAAAACGACAGCACGGAAAACATCCCGGTTACTATGACCGCCAATCACCAGATTCATATTTTTCAACAAATAGTGCCCTCCGGCGAACTAGCGTCTACAATCAGCGTTGAAGTGGCGAAGCATCCCGGTAGCGGTGTAATATTGCGCGCCGATAAGACACTTGAATATGGAAGAGTTGCTGAAGTGCTCGGCATGCTGCAATCGGCGGGCATACAGCACGTTTCGGTAGCAGTTGAACAACCGGAGGCAAAATGAACGCGTCTGCCGCTCATAAACCGCTTATTTATTTGTTGTCACTACTTCTAAATGTAATATTGTTCGCAGGTATAAGCTGGATGATTGGTTCGGTACAACCTGAACCGTCGGAAAAATACCTTGAACTGGATATTGCTGCTCCGGCAACAGAACTTAGCGGATACACTGTAGCACAGCACAAACAACAGACTGTTCATTCCAAACTCAGCAACATGAATCAGATCGTCAATAATGGTAGTCCGGCTGCTAACAACTCGCCGGAAAACAGTAGTGGAGCCGCTTCGGACGCCACTATTAATCAAATTGTCGCAAGTAACGCCGGCCCGGCGACCGATACTGGCGCGGACGGAAAATCGGCAATAGCTATTCCGCCAAAACTGTTATCCAGCGTTGCACCGGTTTACCCGGCCATCGCCAGAAAATCCGGACACTCCGGCAAAACGCTCGTCATCATCGGACTGGCGGCAAGCGGCGAAATCCTGCAAGCCACTATAAGAAGAACATCCGGTTATGCCGAACTCGACGAAGCGGCACTAACCTGCGTACGGCAATGGCAGTTTAGTCCGGCCCGCAACGCCGCGGGACAACCAACTCCGTGCCGCACAACCGTTCCGGTAATCTACAAATTAAACTGACTTAAATGTCTAGACGTTAATTTCACCGGCAATCTCACCGTGAAAACGGCACCGGCACCCGCTTCGTTTGCGACCGATATTGTACCATGATGTTCAGCAACAATCTGTACCGCTATCGCCAGGCCAAGACCGCTGCCTCCGGTAGCACGGGAACGCGACTTATCCGACCGATAGAAACGGTCAAAAATTCTCTGACGCTCACTTTCGCTTATTCCGGCACCGCTATCTGAAATACTGATAACTATTTCGGCTTTAGTTCCGATTAATTTTGCGGTTACCCACCCGCCGGAAGGGGTATATTTGCACGCATTATCCAAAAGTATTACCAGCAGCTGTTTTATTCGGGCTTCATTCCCGTTCAACATTTGTGCGGAATCTATTTCTTTATTAAGCGTAATAGCTTTTTCAGTGAACAATACCGACATTGACCCGACAACTTCGTTCAAAGCCTGACTGACATCAAACCGTTTTTTCTCAACTTTCTTACGGCCGTCACAACTCGCCAAAAACAACAAATCATCGATTAACTTTGCCATTCGTAGTTGTTCGTTTTTAATATTGGTTAGCCATCTCAGTTGCGATTCTACAGTCTGATCACCCTCACCAAGCACTACATCAAGATTTGCTGCAGCAACTGCGAGCGGAGAGCGCAATTCATGCGAAGCATCGGCAACAAAATCAATCTGTTTCTGCCAAGCTTCTTTTACCGGAGCGACAGAGCGTCTGGCAACCACTACACTCCCGAACAAAAACAACAGGCACCCGATGCCTCCAGAAATTACTATTGCCCGCAGCAAGCTGGAGAGCGCGTTTTGTTCCGAACTGATATCAATAAATACCAGTGAAATGGATTGGTCTTGCAGAAGTAATTTTTGGAACCGGAACACTTGGCTCTCCGACAACTTGGCTATGCCGCGATCCCAGGTCGTGGCCAGCGCCGCCGTAATCAAACTGTTAATCTGTTCGCGGTCGAAAGTCACACTCGGAGAAATGCTGACAAACCGCTTTTGCTGGTCGAGCCTGATATAAAAAAATTCGTTTTCACGCGGCGGCTTGATTTTTTGAAATGGCGGTCCGCTCGGATGCTCACCCAACGGTGTTGTCTCAAGTTTGTCGGTTGCCATCGATACCAATATTTTTTCCGATGCATTGACTAATTCTATTCTCATAATGAAAAATACGCCGCATAAAATTATCGTAACAATAATCATTACAATCGCCATATTGATAAGAGTGATTTTCAACAGCATTTTTTTAAACATGCGCCACCTCTTTGAGTTTAAACCCGACGCCGCGAACAGTCTCCAATTTTAGTCCGCATTGCCCGAAGTTGATTTTCTTTCGCAAGAAAAAGATGTACACGTCCAAATTGGCGGTGTCAGATTCACTGTCAAATCCCCACACCCGGTTGAGAATGGTTTCTTTTGCCAAAACCTGGCCTTTGTTGCGCATTAAATATTCAAGCAACTGTGTTTCTTTCAGCGTTAGCTTGACCGATATGTTCTTTAGTGTTGCCTCACAGCTTTTTGTATCAAGAAACAAATCGCCGCAAGCCAGTTGCGAAGGATCATTTTTGGCGTTCACCCGCGTTTGGGCGCGTATGCGTGCTAATAGTTCTTTGGTAGCAAACGGTTTAATCAAATAATCATTGGCGCCAGCATCCAAACCGCTCACCCGGTCATCAACCGAGCCCCGTGCCGTGAGCATTATAATCGGAGTTTGGATGTTTTTCGCGCGCAGTCTTTGCATTATTGTGACTCCGTCCATTCCCGGCAACATCCGGTCGAGGATGATGATATCGTAAATACCGGTTTCGGCAAACAAATAACCCTCTGTGCCGTCATAGGCGCAATCTACCAAATAGCCATGCTTCATTAATATATGCTCGAGTGCATCCGCAAGCAGTTGCTCGTCCTCAACCAACAGAATTTTCATGTTCCCTCCGCTATAAAGCTTACCGCAAAACTCGTGAAAACTCAACGAAACTTCAAAGCAAGTGTTTATAGCTTTTAAAGAGTTTTTAAAGAAACGGGTACTATAATGAGAGCAACCGCACAATAGTGAAAGGAACTGTCATAAATGAAGCAATTACTCAAAAAGAAATGGTTTTGGGCAATCATGATTTGCCTCATCCTTACCGGCGCTTATTTCGGCTACCGCACATACTCGGAGAAAAATGCTGCGGCAACAGTGGCCGTCAAAACTTCTACTGTTAAGTATGGCAGCATTTCTTCAGTGGTTACGGCAACCGGAACTGTTAATGCTATAGATTCAGTTGCAGTCGGTTCAAACACCAATGGGCAATTGAAAAAAGTTTACGTGAAAGAAAACGATTCGGTTCAGATTGGCCAGTTGCTGGCGGAAATCGATCCCGAAAAAATTTCAAATCAATTGGCTCAGGCCAAAGACAAAGCCGAGAACCTGCGAATGGTTTACCAGCGACAGTTAAACTTGTACAAAAGAGGGGCACTGGCGAAACAAGACTTGGAAACCGCGGAGCTTAACTATGATTTGGCGGTAAAAGACGTTCAGCTGAATCAAAAATCTCTATCCGATACAATAATCACCGCACCGGCTTCCGGGACGATCATCGGCGAACCGATGGCTGCAGGACAAACTATCGGTGGCGCAAATTTGCAAACAATATTGACCATTGCCAACTTGTCGAAAATGCAGGTAACGGCGTTGATCGATGAATCGGATATCGGTAAAATCAAGATTGGCCAGCGCGCTGATTTCACAATCGATGCTTTCCAATATACTTCTTTCAGCGGTACAGTCAAAACAATTTCCAACAAAGTTACTACTCAGTCAAGTGTCAACTATTACAATGTGGAAATTTCCGTCGATAAAACCGATAAACAACAAATACTTTTACGCCCGGGCATGACCGCACGGGTTTCGATAGTCACAGGTGAAAACAAGCACGCCATTACCGTTCCGCTCCTGGCCTTGAAAGAATCCAGCGGCAAGCAATACGTGGAAGTTCAGGTGAACGGCAAAACGGAAAAACGTCAGGTAACCGTTGGATTAACCGATGAGGATAATGCCGAAATCAAGTCAGGGTTAGCTGAAAATGATGTGATAATAATTCCCACCGCCAAAGCCGGAACCAGCAGCACCCAGAAATCCACGCAAGGTGGCGGCCCACCAACGTTGTAGCCAGCACCATCAAAGAACGGCGAACTCAACAAGGAGCTTCAATATGGACAAAGTAATCGAAGTAATAAACGCCCGCAAGACCTACAAAATGGGCGATAACATCGTACACGCTCTTGACGGAATTGATTTCACGGTCCGACGCGGCGAATTCGTCGCCATCATGGGACCGTCCGGATCGGGTAAATCAACGCTGATGAATCTTTTGGGCTGTTTGGATCGTCCGACCAGTGGCTCCTATATTTTAGAAACAGAAGACGTTGCTAAGGCTGACGATAATAAACTGGCATATATCCGCAACAAACACATCGGGTTTGTGTTCCAAAACTTTAACCTGCTGGCACGGATAAGCGCTTTGGATAACGTGGCGTTACCGCTTGTTTATTCAGACGTCCGGCGAGCCGAACGCATCATCCGTGCTCAACAGACTCTGACAAATGTCGGACTGGGTGACCGCTCGCATCATAAGCCAAACGAACTTTCCGGAGGGCAACGCCAACGTGTCGCCATCGCCCGCGCTTTGATAAACAATCCGGCAATTATTATGGCCGACGAGCCAACCGGCAATCTCGACACAAAATCCGGAGACGAAATCATTGCCATGTTTAGAAAATTAAATGACGAAGGACGAACAATAATCCTGGTAACCCACGAGCCGGAAATTGCTGCCCATGCTAAACGCACGATACTTATCCGCGATGGAAAAATCGTGTCCGACGAGGTGAATCATGTTACTTGAAAGTATACTCATCGCCTGGCAGAGTTTGGTTGCCAATAAAATGCGTGCCTTGCTGACAATGTTAGGTATTATCATCGGCGTCGGCGCAGTTATTGCAATGGTTTCAATCGGACTGGGGATGCGCGAGCAAATAACCAGTTCGATTTCCAGCCTCGGCAGCAATATGCTGACAGTATCACCCGGCGCCCGCTCTTCCAGCGGCGTGAAACTCAGTGCCGGTCAAGGCAACAGCCTCAAATTAAGTGATGTGACCGCGTTGAAACGCGAAGTTCCCGGCATTAAATCAATAACCGGATCGGTTTCCAAATCATTTCAGCTTATTTTTGGCAACCAGAACTGGACAAGCAACGTAACCGGTACTACTGCCGCGTATCAGGATATCCGCCAGATCAAACTCCAGGAAGGCCGCTTTATTGAAGCGGCCGACGACGAGACTCAGGCTAAAGTCTGCGTGATCGGCAAAACAGTCGTGGACAACTTGTTTTCCGACGGCGATTCTCTCGGAAAGACCATCCGAATTGACGCCAAACCTTTTAAAGTAATAGGTGTGTTGGAATCGAAAGGTTCAACTGGCGGAATGGACCAGGATGACACGGTAATAATTCCCCTGTCCACTGCAATGCAGCGCGTGATGGGGATAACGAATTTAAATTCAATTTTAATTGAGGTCGAAAATAAAGACGTTATCAACTCAGTTCAGGACTCGGTAGCGCAAATCCTCCGCGCGCGCCATCACTTGCGTGCTAGTGATGATAATGATTTTACCGTCAACAATTTTGTTGAGCTGCTTAACACTATCAATTCTACCCTCTCGACTATCACCGCATTTCTAGGCAGCATCGCCGGAATTTCGCTGGTCGTCGGCGGCATCGGCATAATGAATATCATGCTGGTATCGGTCACCGAACGAACAAGAGAAATCGGCATCCGAAAGGCTTTAGGCGCAACCTACTCCAATATCCTGCTGCAGTTTCTGATTGAATCAATCGTCATCAGCTTCACCGGCGGAATTATCGGGATAGTACTCGGCTCCGCTATTTCCGTTGCTGTATCGCTGTACCTGTCCTGGAACAGTATGATTTCTGTAACGGCAATTATTGTTGCGGTAGTGTTTTCAGTTGCCATTGGCATTTTTTTCGGCATCTATCCGGCTCGAAAAGCTGCGTTGCTGGATCCGATTGACGCGTTAAGATACGAATAATAAATTTGGAGTATATAGTGAAAAAAATCAGCGTAATTATATTCATCATCGCAATAGCTTTATGCGCCACGGCAACTGCCGAACCAATGAAGCTGTCTTTGCAACAAGCTATCGACCAGACTTTACAAAACAACCCGGATCTTAAAAAAAGCGCTTTCGCGCAGGAAAGTTCACAGGCCGCATTACAAAAAGCCAAAGCCGGAAATTATCCGACCGTTACGCTTAATCTCGGTTGTAATCCGCCAATCGGCGGAACCTGGTCAATATCCGGCGGCGGTAGCAACTCAGTTCAAAGCACTACTACTAATGCATCACTCGACCTTAACTATCAACTTTACGCCGGTGGCAGCGTCAAATATGGGATAAAGCAGGCCGAAACAATATTGCAGCAATCAGATATAACTATCCAAAAGACCAGACAATCACTTAAATACGATGCGGTAAAAGCTTATTTTGACGTTATCAACGCTAAAAATCAAATAACCGTCCAAGAAACCGCGTTGGCAAATTCTACCGAACATCTGCGTGTTGTAACCGCCCAGTATGAAGAAGGATCGGTCCCTAAAGGCGACGTCTTGCGCTCCAAAGTAACCGTTTCTACCAACAAACAGGCACTCATAGTTGCACGAAATACCTATTCCAAAGCACTGTTATCACTAAAAAACATCATGAACATTCGGGCAAAAACCGAGATCGAGCTAACTGAAACACTCTCGCTCGCGACAAAAAACATTAATTCCGAAGATTTGCTAACCTATACTTCAAAAAATAATCCTGATTTACAAATTGCGGCATTATCGATACAAGTCGATGAATACAACTACAAGATTCAGCTCGCTGGTTACTATCCTACGATAAGCCTAACCGCAAGCGGTTTCCACGGCTATAATTCGGAAAGCGGCGGTGCTTTCGACTACACCAATAATCTGGGGTTGACCATCGGTGCCAATCTGTCCTTCAATCTGTTTGACGGCTATAAAGTCAAAAGTCAGTCCGAGGTGGCTGAATTGCAGATTGAACAGGATAAACAAACATTGGAATCGCTCAAACTTAACACTGACTTGACGGTAAACAGCGCAATCGACGATATCGCCGCTGCTTGGGAAGTGATCAATACTGCACAAGCTTCACTGGCTTCAGCTACCGAAGATCTCGAAATCAAGCAAGTTCGTTATGAATCCGGGGTAGGAACAAACATTGACGTGCTTGATGCCCAAAAAGCGTTGACCACTGACCAGACAAGTTACTGGGAAGCTGTATATAAATACAATCTTTCAATTGCATATCTCGAAAAAGTCACCGGTGTACCGGTACATTGATGACTTATATAGCAACAGGCAGGCTGCGGAACTCTCTACCGCGGCCTGCCTGTTTTTTGTATCTTGTATTTAAAAATGTTCGCCGTTTTCGTAATATGATGCATGCTCCAGCTTTTGAAAGTAGATTTCAACCTGTTCATAATCCTGCCCATGCAAAAACTCATTCAACTGTTGGGCGAAAAGATTTTGCACAACCTGGCCGCGGTCAAACCACAGCACCTGCACGATTGGAAATTCGGTGGCTGGTTTGCCATCGGTAAAATATTCACCCGGGTCATGAAAAAAAGTGAAATAGTCGCGCGGACAATCGACAATTTTTGCAAGTAAATCCGGTAACTCTTTGCTGGCAGCTTGAACATGCACTTTTTTGGTTCCGCGAAAAATTAAATGTGGCATAACTCCTCCAAATATTTTGTTCAAAAAATCAACCGATAGTATTTCCCCACACCAGCTCATATTGTCTGACGTATTCACTAAAACCAGCCTTCTGCAAAAATACCGCCAGCGGCTGGTTTTCTTCAACATTAACCATCGACACCGAATCACAAGTGGTTTCTTTTGCAATATAAGCCAGTAAAGCTTTACCGATACCCTGTCTGCGGTTAGCCTTATCCACCGCAAGCTGCAGAATGCTGCCCGACTGATAATTGAATACAGCAAAACCGCCGATATTACCACCAATACGTACTTGTGCTGCCCTGATAGTGTTTTCCGGAAACAGCTTTATTGTCGCATATTGATTTTGCCAGGTTGGTAAAAAATCAAAATAATCACTGCAATCTCCGGGGATATTACATAATGCGACAGGCTCGACTATCTGATTAGCTAAACTTGCCAGCGCTGTTCTTGCGACTTTTAGACACACCAGCTCACGCCGGATTTCAAATCCCTGCTTGTGATATAGAGCGACTGCTTTGTCGTTGGTGGTAATTACTTCCAGCAATAATCGCTGCGCATCTGACTGGACTAAGCTGTTTTGTGCCGCTTCCAACAATCGGACTGCCAATCCACGCCGCCGCTGCTCCGGAACAACACCCATTGAACATACATATAGTTCCCGCTCGCGCTGACCGATGAAAATAACTCCCGCTAAAACGCCGGACACAGTAATTCCGCGTGATAATTCAGGAACATACGAACGGCTGCAGAGCATTGATTGCAAACCGGCTGCGCTAATATTAACCGGCAGTATGTAATCAGAAAAAGCGCTGTTAAAGGTTTCGGCCAACTGGTCATAATCGTAACCGCTCAGAGCAGTAATTTCATACATAAAGAACCACCCGCATTTCTTATCTCAATTTGCCAAGGTCATACGGTGTTTCCTGATAAACATAATAATTCAGCCAGTTGGCAAACAACAGGTTAGCGTGGCTGCGCCACCGCACTTGCGGTTCGCGTTCCGGATTATCGTCCGGATAATAGTTGCTCGGAATGTTAATCGGTAAAGCCTTTGCCATATCACGATCATATTCCGCCTTGAGTGTGCCCTTGTCGTACTCCGAATGACCGGTCACAAACACCTGCCGTCCGCCCTCGGCTTTCACCAGATAGATTCCGGCAGCATCTGAATCGACGAGAATTTCCAGATTGGCGATCTTTTCGATATCTTCGGCTCTGACTTCGGTATGGCGCGAGTGCGGCGCCAGAAATTCTTCGTCAAATCCGCGCAGCAACTTGCGATTATTTATTTTCACTTTGTGCCAAAACACGCCAAACATTTTTTCGGCAAGCGGGTATTTGGGAATGCCGTAATGATAATACAACCCAGCTTGTGCTCCCCAACAAATATGCAGTGTTGAAAACACATTGTGCTTACTCCACTCCATGATTTCTACCAACTCCGGCCAATAATCAACATCAGCAAATTCCATGTTTTCGACTGGCGCGCCGGTGATAATCAAACCGTCGTAGCGATTATGTTTGATTTCTGAAAATGTATTATAGAATTTATACAAATGCTCACTGGGTGTGTTCAATGATTGGTGACTGGCGGTATGCACCAAGTCGACATCTACCTGCAACGGCGAGTTACCAATTAATCGCAAAATTTGCGTCTCGGTAGCAATTTTGGTCGGCATCAAATTAAGCAGCGCAATCCGTAACGGACGGATGTCCTGATGCACAGCACGCTCTTCATTCATTACGAAGATATTCTCGTTATTAAGAATATCACTCGCCGGTAAATCATTGGGAATATTTATTGGCACAACAAAAACCTCACTAACAATTAGTGCATTTATTATAGCAGATTTCCGGTTGTAGTTAATAGATTGCGCAGACAGATTGTTTATGTGTCATCAGCGCTGTGTTATAATGAAAAAAAATATGTTGCGGAGAACAATATATGTCAATAATAAACCGCTATCAAGCATTGTCCATGAACAAGAAAATTATTCTTTCAATCTTCATCGGTGCAATTATTGGTTTTTTCTTTGGCGAGCGTTGTAAAATACTGGAATTCGTCAACTCGGCTTTTGTGGGCGCTTTACAGATAACGATTATTCCCTATCTGTTTTTTTCGCTCATCCGCTCGATTGGCTCACTTAACAACAAAAACGCCAAAGCCGCCGCCAAATACTGCGGTTGGATTTTGTTGTTGCTGTGGTTGATCAGCGCTATCTTCGCCTGGTTTTTACCCTACTGTTTTCCCAATATCGAGCGGGCAACTTTTTTCGTGCCACATATGAACGATGGTAGCTCACCCATTAATCTGGTCGACGTCTTTATCCCGGCCAATCCGTTTCATTCGCTATCTGAGGGCTATATCCCGGCGGTAGTATTATTCTGTATTCTCATGGGCGTATCGCTGATAAACGCCCCGGACAAATCGGAAACACTTGGCTTGTTGGACAAAATAGTAGTGTCGCTCAAACTCTGCAACAACTATATTATGAAAATTATGCCATTGGGTTTGATGCTGATATCCGCGTATACCTTCGGCGTATCCTCGCCAAGCGGCGCGCAGGAAGTACTGTTATATATTACGGCGTCCATGGCCTACAATGTGATTTTCACATTACTCATTCTTCCGGCGATGGCAATCATGTTCACACAACTGACTTACTCGCAAATTATCCGCGCCGCGTCGCCCGCGCTCTTGTTATCGTTTGCATCGGGAAACTCCTTTATGGCATTGCCGTTGGCTTACGAAGGTCTGTACGCACTCGACAAGGAACTGGCTGAAAAAAACAATGCATCACCAGCAGTAATTGAAGAACGCCGCAAACATATTGATGTATTTGTACCGCTGGCATTTATCGTGCCATCGAGTTATAAATTTCTGGTAATCTTTTTTGTAATGTTTGGCGGCTGGTTTTTTGATGTCACAATAACTTTCGCCAATCAACTACTATTATTTTTGGTCGGTGTGCCCTGTTTGTTCGGTTCCAATGTTTTGGTAGTGCCGTTTTTGCTGGAACTCGCCAATATCCCGCCGCAAGCCTTTAATATTTTCTTCATCACTTCAAATATTTTGGTGTTTTTCAACAATGCCAATAATACGATGTTCATCGTAGTAATTGTCCTGATGTGGTGTGCAGCGCTCAATCGCGAGTGGCATTTTCGTCCGGCAAAACTTTTGTTCTACGCACCGTTATCAATAATTCTCTCGTTGCTCTGTGGTTTGGGCATCTATCTCGGTTTTACCCACCTGATTAATAACAACGAATCCAAAACAGCCGGTATCTTGGCCGCCGACTTTATGCCGATTGACCGCGAGCGAAACGCCCTCGTTCAAACGGTGATTGAGAAAAAAACGGCGACGTTAAAAAATTATCCGCCGCGTTCTGCAAACACAGACTGGCTTAAGCAGATTCTAAAAGAAGGCGAGTTGCGAGTCGGTTACGTAACAAATATTCCTTTTAGTTTCGAAAACACCCGCAACAAATTGGTTGGCTTTGACATGAGTATGATGTACAACCTTGCCGAATCTTTGGATTGCAAAACAATTGTATTCTTTCCGTTGAACAAAAAAGATTTAACAGCCATCAATAGCGGCGTTCTAGATATAGTCATCGGGGGCATCACGGTCAGCGAGACCCGTCTGGAAGAATATAAAATGTCAATACCTTATATAACTTTGCACATTGCGGTGATGGCGGCTAACAACAAAAAATCCGAATTTCCGGACTGGAACACAACTTTGGAACGGCTGATCAACGATCACAGCATTTCTATCGCCGTTTCGTCGGGTAGCGCCCTTGTCAAACCAATCCAGCATCTCTTTCCCCATCACAAAACTGTTATCCTTGATCACCAAACCGATTTTTTCACCAAACATCCGGCCGATTTATTGTTAATCAGCGCCGAAGAAGGTTATTCGCAACGAATATTGCATCCGCAATATTCAGTAATGACATCTCCAACCAATAACAATGAATTCCCCGGTGCCTTTCCGTTGCCGCCAAATACTAATGCCGAAGGTTGGCGCGAATTTGTCGATCAATGGATTGAAAGTAAAAAAATGAATGGCTATATCACCAGCAATTACCACTATTGGGTTTCCGGCATCGGCTTGGTACAAAAACAGCCACGCTGGTCAGTCCTGTCGGCATTGGAACAGCGCTTTAAATAACAAAACAAGCTCAACTGCAGGAAAGATTATTTCTTCCCGACCGTTGAGCTTGTTTTCGAATTTACTAGGCCTGTTGTTTTGTCGGCGCCAGTACAATTTCGCGGATACAAACATTTTGCGGCTGATTATAGGCAAAGGCAATCGCATTTGCCACATCCAGCGGACGCATACCGCCGTCAATCGATTGTTTCCATTGATTATAACCGTCAATTATACCGTCACTGGTGGTATGTCCTAACAATTCCGTTTCGACCACACCCGGTGCGATTGTCGTCATCCGCACGTTGCTGCCGGCAACTTCTTCGCGAATATTTTCCGTAATGGCGTGTACAGCAAATTTCGTACCGCAATACGCCGCATGGTTCGGAAAAGTTTTGCGCCCGGCAATCGAGCTGATATTTATTATTGTTCCCGCCTGCTTCGCAATCATCTTACCAAGCACTGCATGGATACCATTTAACACGCCTAATACATTGACATCAAACATCTGCTTCCATTCCGCAGGATTCTGGGTGTCAGCAGCGCCAAGCAGCATCATGCCAGCATTGTTGATAAAGCAATCTACTGCCCCGTATTTTTCTTCGGCAAGTGCTACCGCTGCCGTTATTGCATCAACGTCAGTTACATCGGTTTTAACACAAATAGTGTTCGGCAACTTCAGCGCTTCCAACCGCTCAACACGCCGTGCCAACAATAATAGCGGATGCCCCATTTCCGACAGCAGTCGCGCAGTCGCTTCGCCAATTCCTGAACTGGCTCCGGTTATAACTATTAATTTTTTCATTTCATTACCTCTTTCAGCTTAAGTCGCACATTCATCGAAAAATTAAATTATAGACGATGTTTTGACGACGGTAGTATACTACCTACAGCAAATGCTGTAAAGTACGTACTTTTTTGGCGTATAGATACAAAAAAGTAACAATTGCGTAACAATATGATTAAGTGAGGAAAATATATTTTGGAAACAAAAGTTGTTGTTTGCGAAATCGAAGCAGTTTTTGATATGATCGGCGGAAAATGGAAACCGCTTATTCTCTATCTTCTGCACAGCGACGGCCGCAAGCGAACCGGCGAAATTAAAAAGTATTTGCGGAAAATTTCGCAAAAATCACTAACCAACCAACTGCGTGAATTGGAGTTAGACGGATTCATTAATAAACATATTTATCCCGAAGTGCCGCCGCGCGTCGAATACGAACTGACCAAAAAAGGCGCCAGTGTCGTACCGATACTTGACGCCATGTGTGTTTGGTTTGAGAACAACAGTTCTGAGCGATACCAGTTCATTCGTTCGTTGTGCGATGAATAACCTAAAAATTACCCGGAACGTGAAAAGAGCCGTGTTGAGATTTTTCAGTCTCACCACGGCTCTTTTCGAAGGAGAGAGGGTCTATATTAAAAACTCATTTGCACATCAACAGCAGCGTACTTTCACATTCATCACGATATATCCCGGTTCAATAACCAGCTAGCACTTGCCCGCGCTTTTTCCAACACCGCATACTGTTTGCAGATATCATTTTGTTCACGCAAATCTGCGCCAATGACTACCTTCCCTTCACCAAATCCTGCCATCTGAAGCATATGTATTGATTTCTCAAAATATGGTCGAAAAACATTTGCATCAGGAGTTCTTTGCGTTACCGCCCACAACATCTTTTTTCCAGCAGTTAACTTGCTTGAACAATCATCGTTTAGAAAAGAGAACATTCGATCAATAACTAATTTTAGTTGCCCCGGCATATCCCACATATAAACCGGCGTACCGAAAACAACCGCATCGGCGTTGAAAATTTCCTTTAAAATCTCCCAAGCATCATCTTGAACTACGCAAAAAGCTTGTTCTTTGCACCCATAACAACTTTGGCAACCAGTTATGTTCAATTTACTGATATTGTACCATTGGACGTCGACACCTTCGTTCTCAAGCGTATCAACAATTTCCCACAACAGCTGTGTTGTATTGCCATTAATTCTTGAACTGCATTGTAACGCTACAACCTTCATTGATTATGCTCCTTGCTCACTTGAAAATTTATTTAAAAGCGTACTTCAATTCAAAAGCAAGTGCATGAATTTTGATTGGGTCACCATTAGCAACACAAATAGCAACCATCACTACGAACAACACTTGCCATCCCATAGTAACACATGCCGATGACAATATAATGACACAAACAACAAATCGGCTCATGTCCGCTGAGATAGTGTAGCAGTTGCACCACGCATCGCAAATACATGTTAATCGAAAATCAAAATTCGCTGCGAAATATAAAATAACTCTATTAAATTATTCAGCAACTTCCCAATGTTTTGAATATGTATCGAGTTCTATAACCGCGAGCCGGTTCAACTATTTTAAAAAACAAAATCGTTGCCAGCCATCACGATACGCCTGCTCCAGCTTGGCCGTGAAGGTCTTAGCGTCACAAAGCGGCGAGTTCAGAAACTCGTTGCGCAGACCGAGACGTATTCTGTTTAACGCCTCAACATCGCTACACAAGCCAACAGCTATCTCAACAAACTCTTCACGGTTTCCGGCCGCCCATTGCGGTCGGGCGAGCGCTGTCAGAATACTGAGTCCTACACGGGCCCGATGGCTATCACCGTACAGACTGACGACCGGTACACCCATCGATAATGCCTCGCAAGTAATTGTAACACCGTTGTACGGATACCAGTCGAGAAGTATATCAATACTATTTAAGCTCATAAGATGAAGTCCGGTTGAATCATCACGTTCTTTAAATAATAATCGGTCCGCAACAATACCCAACTCCGCAAAAAGTTGGTAAAAATTATCTCTGACAGCCGCATCATTCATCGCGGCGGATTTTACAAGCAACTTGCTGCCGGGCACAGCCTTTAGAACATCAGTATATATTGCTATCATAGATTTATTAATTTTAGCAATATTTCCGCACAGACCAAAAGTAATATAACCGTTTTTAAAAGCGGGAGTTTCAGCGACCTGCGGCAAGTTATTATGTGGTTTGTTAGTCAAAAAGCATCCTGGCATCCGCAGCAGTTTTTCACTAAACTGCTCGTCCAACATTCCAACTGGCGCAATTGTTGTATCGGTAATAAAATAATCAATATCATTTATACCGGTAGAGAAATTATAACCAAGCCACGATATTTGTATCGGCGCCGGTTTGGCTAAAAATACTTGCATTGCGTTGCCTTTGGTGTGTCCTGATAAATCAACCAATATATCGATTTTGTCGTTATTGATCATTTTGGCAACTTCAACATGGTTAATAACGGCAACATCGCGCCAATGATCCGCGCACTCTTTGAACTTCACCGTCTCTTCATCATTTATTGGACAGCTATAGTAACAGAATATTTCAAATTCCTCATGGTCGTGATTTTTCAGGACATTCAAACAAAACATCCCTACTGAATGATGCCGGAAATCCGGGGAAATATAGCCGATTCGCAATAGTTTTTTGCTACCGGTTGCAACTGCCGAATGCGAATATTTTTTTGCTATCGTTGATTGAAACAGCAACGGATATTGCTGATGTTTTTGTAATATCTCCAGATTATCATTAGCTTCTGAAAACAATAAATCATAGAGCATGTTACTGTAAATGTGGGCCTGCGGTCTAATGGCAATCGACCGTTCGTATTGCTGCATAGCCAATTCATATTGGCCCAAGTTTTTCAAGGCAATAGCCCAGTCGTTATACAATTGCGCCAGTGCCGGATATTTATCACTGGCAGCAATTTTTTCAAAAATTTCACAAGCCAAGGTATAGTCATTCATTGTTTCTTGCTGAAAGTTGGCATAGTTGTGCAGAGAATGTAAGTTCTGCGGATCAATGTCAAGCACCTTCTGCCAATATTTATGCGCGTCCTGACGGCGATCAACCAACAACATCGTATTAATCAACTGTTCAAGTATCCTGAGTTTCCAATTAATGTCCGGGTTATATTCAAAAGCAAGATTATAGATGCGTTCGGCTTGTTCAATGTTGCCGATTTCGCGCAGAGTATTGCCATAATTCAGATTAGTTTTGGCGTTGTGGGGATCAAACAGCAACGCTGCCTCGTAATACTTTGCGGCAATTTGATAATCTTTGCGCATAAAATAGATTACACCCAAATCATTTAGTATCAAATCACAGTTGACATTAGCGGTAAGTAGTTGATTATATAAAATTTCTGCCTGATCCAATTGTCCACTAGTTAATAATTGCAACGCTTGTGCATAAACATTTTTCATTTTCTTAATCTTCCTTCGTTTGTCAGATTATTTTTCAACAGCAAAAGGCAGACAGCTTTCGCTGTCTGCTTTTTTGTTGTTTCGGTTGCTAACTAGAACGAATAATTCAGATGAATCAGGAAGTTGTTGTTGCCTTCGCCCTGGTCGTTGTCCGCGCCGTTAACATTGTCCCAGTAGAACATCTTCCACGCGTAATCCACTTCCAG
>JBAYGT010000003.1:0-150623 GCA_041666525.1 Negativicutes bacterium | reverse complement strand
GTCCTTTGCCTGCCAATACTTTCGTAATCGCTGCCGTCAACGTCGTCTTACCATGGTCTACGTGGCCAATTGTTCCAATGTTTACATGCGGCTTATTCCGCTCAAATTTCTTCTTTGCCATTTCGAGTGATGCCTCCTTAAGAATATAAAAAAATTTCTAAACTATAGAAAATCACGAAGGTATTGTAGCACAACTAAAAATACAATGCAAATAAAAAAACCTCGCAAAGGCGAGGTGTTTAGTCTAGTTGGTGGCGGCGCAGGGATTTGAACCCCGGACACATCGGGTATGAACCGATTGCTCTAGCCAACTGAGCTACGCCGCCATGGAGCTGATGACCGGGATTGAACCGGTGACCTTATCCTTACCAAGGATACGCTCTGCCGACTGAGCTACATCAGCGGTTGCCACTCTCGGCTCTAAAAAAGAAAGCACTCACGTGCTGTTAAATCTTTGGTTGCGGGGGCAGGACTTGAACCTACGACCTTCGGGTTATGAGCCCGACGAGCTACCAACTGCTCCACCCCGCGATAACAAGGTATGAAACGAGAAAAAATATAAATGGTGGAAGGGGCTGGATTCGAACCAGCGAAGGCGAAGCCGGCAGATTTACAGTCTGCTCCCTTTAGCCACTCGGGAACCCTTCCAGTGTGCTGGAGCTGGCGAGAGGAATTGAACCCCCAACCTGCTGATTACAAATCAGCTGCTCTGCCAATTGAGCTACGCCAGCGGCGCTCCTGCTTTGGAGACAAAACGTATTATATTATAGCTCCACCTGCTTGTCAATCGTTTTTCCGTTTTTTCAAGTAATATCCGACTGTTTTTTGAAATCCACAGTTTTTTGTTAGCAAACTAAAAGGCAGACTTTCGTCTGCCTTTACCTGTTTAGTATTTTTGTTAATGCTTCAATCAATTACTTTCAGCATCAGTAATCCCCATACCACTGCCGACAACACAATCCGGTAATATGCGAATGACGCTAGTTTATGCCGATTTAAGAATTTCATAAACCAAACTATCGAAATATAAGCAAATACAAACGCCGTAACAAAACCAACTGTCAACACCATTATACCATTGCCGCTCAAATGTCCGACCATTTTCAACATATCATAACCACAGGCCATGAACATTAACGGCACCGCGATAATAAAGGAAAATTCTGCTGCTGCAGTACGGTTCAAACCAAAAAACAAACCGCCAGCAATCGTCGATCCGGAACGGGAAAACCCAGGCCACAGCGAAAAGATTTGGAACAGACCGACATAGAAAGCTTGTCTGATTGTCAGCTGTTCGACATCAGTAGTATTCGGACGGGGATTTAATTTTTCCGCCGCCAGCATAATCAACGCTCCCACAAACAAGCCAATGATCACCGTATATGGACTAAATAAATATAATTTGATATATTTATGTGCTATTAGCCCCACCAATCCAACCGGAACGATACCAGCCAAAACATGCCAAACAGTTAATCCCTTTGTCGAAACTATTCGCGCTTTTGTTGCCATTGCCCGGAACTTTGGCCAATACAGTATCAGCACTGCAAGCATTGAACCTAGCTGTATAAACACTTCAAAAAGCTTCGCCGTATCCGCACCGACAGTTTTGTTAAAGTCAATCAAGTGATCAACAATAATCATATGTCCGGTTGAAGACACAGGCAAGAATTCGGTCAATCCCTGCACAATACCAATAATTATCGATTGAATATACTCCACTACAAGCTCCTATTGATTACTAACAATCGCCAAAACAAACACCAATTGAACGAGCATCGAATACCAACTCATCGTCTACTGGCACGGTACGAGTCTTTCCGGCAACGAACGATATCGGCAACCGTACAACTTTGTTTTGTTTTAACGCCACCATCTGGTCAAAATCACCATCCAAAACACAACGTGCGGCTTCGGCGCCATAACGGGTAGAAAGAATCCGGTCAAACGCTGTCGGGTCACCACCGCGCTGGGTATGTCCCAAAATACAAGCACGCGCTTCTTCACCAGTTATTTCTTCCAGATCCGCCGCCAAAATATTGGCGATACCACCTAAACGCTTGGACTCAGCACTTCCTTCTACCATTCGCGCTACAGATACCGATCCGCCAAGTTGATGAGCACCTTCAGAGACGCAAATAATTGTATACAACTTGCCTTGTGCACGCGCCTCCTCAATTTTCTTAACGATAACTTCCAATTTATAGGGTATTTCCGGCAACAAAATTATATCCGCACCACCGGCTATCCCGGCGTGTAAAGCAATCCAGCCAGCTGTCCGTCCCATTACTTCGCAAACCATGATCCGGTGGTGCGACCACGCGGTGGTATGCAACCGCTCCAAAGCCTCGGTTGCGATTGCAACAGCAGTATCGAAACCGAAAGTCCGCTCTGTACCAGGAATATCATTATCAATAGTTTTTGGCACAGCCACAATTTTGATACCGGCTTCGCTCAACTTACCGGCAACCGTCAAGGTTCCGTCACCACCGGTGCACACTAACACTTCAATTTCATGACGCTTAAGATTCTCGACAATAACTTGCGTCATATCAACCTTAACTTTTTTACCATCCTCAATAACCGGATATTCAAAAGGATTAGTACGATTATCGCTGCCCAAAATCGTACCGCCGAGCGCCAATATTTTCTCTACAGATTTTTCATCAAGCGGCATAAAGTCACAGTCGATAAGTCCTTTAAATCCGTTTTTAATTCCTACAGTTTCTACGCCTTCGGCCAATAAAGTCCTAACCAACGCGCGGATAACCGGATTCAACCCCGGACAATCGCCACCGGCCGTTAGTATTCCTATTTTTACAGGTCTTTTCATCTTTATTACCTTTCAACTTAAAACCCTATTTTATGAAATGCTTTGTCAGTGTGCTGTACCAGGGAAGTCCATCTTTAAATACTAACGTCGGCTGCCCTTCAATGAGCGGACGAGCGTATTTTATAAATTCCTCAGTAACGTTATTACCTTTTTCATTAATCATGCTTCGTGGTACTTTGTTTTCAACGTTCGCCACCCGGCTAAGCTCAACGCTCTCAAAAGCAATCTTGTATTCCGGTCCCGGCTGTCTAACCATCTGTACCATCACGCCCGAAACACCGGCAACTGCCAATTCTACAGCACGTTTACCGCAACCCCACGCCTCATTTACGTCAGTCAGACTCGCGCAGTGCGCGCCAGCGCGTTGCGCCGAAGCTGGCAGAACAACCCGCGACTTTACGCCAATCTCACGGTCGAGAATTTCTTTTAACGTGTTCGCGCAACCACCCAACTGTGCGTGACCAAAAGCATCAAGTTTACCGCTTTCGCCGATTAATTTTCCGGCAGAAGTATGGATACCTTCAGATACCACAATCATTGCCCGGCCATATTCTTTATAAACCGCTGCAACATCAGCGACAAAATCAGCAATATGAAAGTCAACTTCCGGCAAATACACCAAATGCGGTCCTTGCCCGGCATAATCCCCGCGATTAGCTAACGCACCAGCGCCCGCCAGCCAACCGGCATTGCGTCCCATGGCTTCGACAATAACTATCGGAGTAGTAGGAAGGTCGCGCTGGTCAATATCCGTTTCCGCAACCATGGTTGCCAAATATTTTGCTGCAGAAGAGTAACCCGGACAATGGTCAGTAAATGGCAAATCATTGTCTACGGTTTTAGGGATACCAATGCACACCAAATCGTAACCCATTTCAATCGCCAGTTTATTTACTTTATCAGCGGTATCCATCGAGTCATTACCGCCGGCATAGAAAAAGTAGCGGATGTTGTATTTTTTTAAGGCATGAATAACCGCTTCATAATCAGCTTTTGTTTTCAACTTGTAACGGATCGAACCAAGTGCCGCCCCCGGAGTATGTTTCAAGTTATCTATTACCGCCGGATCTTCTTTGCGGATATCGAACAACTTATCGTTCATCAATCCCCAAATTCCGCCCTCGGCGCCATAAATTTCTTCAAAAATGTGATTATGCATCATCGCTTCCTGAATTGCGCCGCAAACGCTCGCATTAATAACCGCGGTCGGTCCGCCAGATTGCGCCACCATAACATTTCCCTTAATGACAGCCATTGAATACCTCCAAAAATAATATTGTTTTGATTATATCATATTTTCCACACACGCAAAAGAACAGATTGTTTTTTTGTGAATCAGTGCTGATAACCGCGGGTAAAGTGCTCCCTGAAATCATAGAATTCTCCGTCAATTATACTTTGGCGCATACGAGCGGAAAATTCAATCAAAAAGTGTAGATTGTGAATCGTCAGCAAGCGTAACCCCAATAATTCTTCAGTTTTAAATAAATGGCGTAAATAGGCACGGCTAAAATTTTTACATGTATAGCAACCGCAAGTGGCCGACAGCGGCGCAAAATCTTCGATAAAATTGGCATTTCTAACTACCAAACGGCCATACTCAGTCATCGCCGTACCATTGCGGGCGACTCTTGTGGGATAAACACAATCAAACATATCAATACCGCTATATACTGCCTCAACCAACACATCAGGCGTGCCTACCCCCATAAGATACCTCGGTTTATTATCCGGCAACAAAGGAGCGGTGAATTCAAGAATTTCGAACATCTTTTCTTTCGGTTCACCAACGGATAATCCGCCAATTGCATAACCAGGAAAATCCAACCCCACAATATCGTTTACACTTTGCTTACGCAAATCACTATGCATCCCTCCCTGGACAATACCAAACACCGCTTGGTCAGCTAAATTATGCGCCTGTAAACAGCGCTCAGCCCAACGCGTTGTCCGTTCGGTGGATTGTTTAACATACTCATAATCGGCCGGATAGGGAATGCACTCGTCAAACGCCATTGCGATATCTGCACCCAATGCTTGCTGTACTTCCATTGATACTTCCGGTGATAAAAACCGCTTACTACCATCGATATGTGAGCGAAAATGTGCCCCCTCTTCGGTTATTTTTCGCATCGCCCCAAGACTAAACACTTGAAATCCGCCACTATCGGTGAGCAAACCACGATCCCAATTCATAAATTTATGCAGCCCACCGGCTTTTTTAATCAACTCATGGCCGGGCCGCAAAAATAAATGATAGGTATTACTCAATATTACACCAGCGTTCATTACCCGTAGTTCATCCGGTGTAAGCGTTTTGACCGTAGCCTGAGTACCAACCGGCATAAACATCGGCGTGGGAAAACTGCCGTGCGGCGTGTGTAAAATTCCAGCACGAGCATTAGTACGTTTACATTTTGCAATCAATTCATAATTCACTGATGCTTTCACTATCTTCTCTCCATCAACGATTTATCCCCGAATCGCATCAGCGCACTCGGGGATAAATTTTTTAATATGTATAAACGTTTTTCAAGAAATCATTAGTGGATACCTTGGTAGACTTCGCCTCTAATCGGATCAACCGTAACTGTAATTTTGTCCATAATTAAATCCGTAGCTCCAGTTAATCCGGCAATTACCGGAATTCCATGAGAGATTCCCACAATTACGGCAGCGCTAGACAACGCCGGATCTTCGCAAATTATTGCTGATGCCCGTGCCGCATAGGACGCATTCTCAGCGGTAAGTGATTTTATCACCAAAATCCGTTTATCTTCAAGTTTAGTGCGCAACTCTTCATCAGAATGGCAGACACAAGTCGTGCCAACTGCCATTTTATGACCAATACCAATGCCTTTAAATACACTTTGACCAACCTTTTGTACACGAATCATGTTGGTACTACCGGTTTTTCCGATCGGCACACCCGCAGTTACAACAACCGTGTCACCATTTTCGCATAATCCTTGTGACAGCGCAATACTGATAACATTACTAACCATTTGATCGGTGTACTTCCAAGCTGAACCGAGCAATGGATAAACTCCCCAAATCAGCGTCATTTTTCTAAGCGGCCTGGCATGAGGTGAAACAGCGACAATGCAGGCTTTAGGACGATATTTAGAAATCATCAGCGGCGTAAATCCCGACTCGCTCGGCGAAATAATAATTCGTGCACCGACCTCTTGAGCGATTGACACCGTGGCGTGTGAAATCGCCATAGTAACGTTCAATTCATGGTCACTGATGCCTTTTTGTGCCAATATCTCATTATATTTCAATGCTTCTTCGGTACGAAGCGCAATACGCGACATCATTTCAACCGCTTCAACCGGATAGCTGCCAGCGGCGGTTTCTCCGCTCAGCATTATTGCATCGGTACCATCCATAATAGCATTGGCAATATCACTCGCTTCCGCACGAGTCGGCCGCGGATTGGTTATCATTGATTCCAACATTTGGGTAGCAGTAATTACCGGCCGACGGGCAGCGTTGGATTCAGCGATAATCATCTTTTGAATAATCGGTACATCCTCAGTCGGCACTTCAACGCCTAAATCACCGCGAGCTACCATTATTCCATTCGCTTCCTGGATAATTTCTTTTATATTGCGAACGCCTGATGCGCTTTCAATCTTAGCGATTATCGACATATCGGAATTAACTTCTTTGAGTACCGCACGGATAGCTCGCACATCATCTGCTGACTGTGTGAATGAAGCCGCGATAAAATCCATTCCCTGTTCGACGCCAAATAGTAAATCGGAAACATCCCGCTCCGAAAGCGGCGGTAATTTTAAGTGCGCACCAGGGACTGCAACACGTTTGCGGTCACTAATAACACCATCATTTAATATTTCTGTCGTTATTTCACACCCGTCAATAGCTAGCACTTTCAATGAAATTAATCCATCGGACAATAAAATTATGTCACCCACTGATACATCTTCATGTAATTTTGCATGTGTTGTTGAAGCGCGTTTGGCTGTTCCTAATACATCCTCCGATGTCAAAATGAATTTTTCGCCGGCCTTCAACGGTACTTTTCCACCATCAAACAACCCTAGACGTACTTCCGGCCCCTTATTATCAAGCATCAATCCAATCGGAGCGTTCAATTTGTCAGATGCTGCCCGCACCATAGCAATGCGCACCGCATGCTCCTCATGTGAACCGTGCGAAAAATTAAAACGCGCAACATTCATACCGGCTTCAATCATCTTTTCGATAATACCGGGCGTGTCCGTGCTTGGACCCATCGTACAAACTATCTTGGTTTTTTTACCCATCAAAGCCCCCTTAATTCTATCAGCCGTTCAGAAACGTTTTTGTATCAACAATATTCTAACTAGTTGACGAATTTTATTCAACTTTTAAATAATCGGCACCAACAATTTTTTGCAGTTCTGCAAGCAACTCCTGATTAACCTGAACCCAGCCACTACTATCCATGCAAAACATTTTGCCGTTTATCGGATAAATATAAACAGGCGTACAACCTTTATAATTTGCTAATGAAGTTTTGATTGCATTTATCGTTGCCAGTTTATTTTCACTGCGAATTTTCAATATCTTCGCGGTATATTGTAATTCCTCAATGTTGTCAGCAATAATTTTATCTTCTTCACTACTGCGGGAGATTTTTCCGCAAACAGTAATGCGGTTATCTTTTTCTAACAACCCATGAAACAAATCAAATACTTTAGGAAAAACGACCACCTCGATTTCACCGCTGAAATCCTCAAGCCGGATTACTGCCATCAAATCGCCGCGTTTAGTTGTCAGCCGTTTGTGCGCTTTTACAATTCCCGCTACGCGCACAACACTGTTATCCGGTTTGATTTGAGCAATGATGTCTGCAATTTTACTCAAATATTTAAATTTTTCACGAAACTCATCCAGCGGATGACCGGAAAAATAATAACCTACGGTCTGTTTTTCAAGTTCTAACAAATGTGACATAGCATATTCTGTAAGATTGGGGATTTCAATGTTTTGTGCTTTAGTCAATTCTGCATTATCGAACAATGACATTTGTCCGTTGGCAGTTTCACGGCTCTGGGCAAGTGCACCGTCGAGCGTTGACTCCATTATTGCCTGTAATTGAACTCGTTTCAAACCAAAACTGTCAAACGCTCCGGCATACACCAAACTTTCCAACAACTTTTTATTAATACTACGCAAATCAATATTTTGCAAAAATTCACTCAGGCTGGAAAACTTGCCGACTTTAGCGCGAGCGTCGATAATTGAATTAATTGCCGCTTTACCAACATTTTTTATCGCACTCAATCCAACCCTAATCGCATCGGCTTCGACCGAAAATCCGCTTTCACTATGATTTATATCCGGTGGCAATACCTTTATTGCCATCTTTCGACAAATTTCCACATAATAGCCAACATTAGAATTGTCACTCATCACGCTTGATAGCAAGGCCGCCATATAATACAACGGATAATGAGCTTTTAAATAGGCCGTCTGATAAGAAATCATTGCGTAAGCCGCCGAATGGGACTTGTTGAATCCATAACCACTGAATTTATCTATCAACTCAAACACATAAGCTGCCAATTCATTTTTATAGCCGTTTTTAACTGCGCCATCGATAAAATTTTGCCGCTGAGCGGCCAACACTTCCGGCTTTTTTTTACCCATTGCTCGTCGAAGAATATCAGCCTGACCAAGCGAAAATCCGGCCATAACATTGGCGATTTTCATTACCTGTTCCTGGTACAACATAACCCCGAAAGTTTCCCGCAAAATTGGTTCCAGTGTTGGATGCAAATAATCAATATCGATTTCGCCACACCTGCGGCGAACAAATTCGCTAACCATGCCAGACTTTAAAGTTGCCGGACGATACAGCGCCAATATTGGCACAATATCTGAGAAACACTTCGGTTGATAATCTTTAACCAGCTGCGTCATCCCGCCCGACTCCAACTGAAACACACACTCAGTTTCACCGCGGCACAACATACTGGCCGTCAGCTGATCGTCTTCAGGAATAGCGTCGATATCAAAATCAGTAACACCATAGTGTTTTATCAGTTTTACAGTATCGTCGATTATTGTCAAATTGCGCAATCCTAACAAATCCATTTTCAACAAACCGAGATCTTCAATAATGTTCTTGTCATACTGAGTGACAATATCACCATCCGGCGTCAGCTGCACTGGAACGTAATTTGACAATTCGTCTTTGGTAATAACCACACCGGCGGCATGGACCGATGAATGACGTGGCATGCCTTCAATTTGTAATGCAAAATCAATAATTCTTTTGGTACTTGAATCAGATTCGTACAACCGCTTAAAGTCGTCCACTTCAGCGAATGCCTCATTAATGGTTATTCCCGGACGGGAAGGAACAAGCTTGCAAATCCGGTCAACTTCGGCAAAAGAATAATTCAACACCCGGCCAACATCTTTAATCGATTGTTTGGCCGCTAATGTACCAAAAGTTGCAACCTGCCCAACATTATTTTCACCGTATTTCTGATAAATATACTCAACAACTTCTCCACGGCGTACGTAGCAAATATCGGTATCGATATCCGGCATAGTCACCCGTTCCGGATTGAGAAATCGTTCAAACAGCAATCCATGTTTAATTGGATCGATATTGGTGATATGGAGTAAATATGAAACCACACTGCCGGCCGCCGACCCTCGTCCTGGACCTATTGGGATACCATGCAAGCGGGCAAAGTTTATGAAGTCCCAAACCACCAAAAAATATCCGGCAAATCCCATGCGATAAATCATCTGCAATTCTTGCTGCATCCTGGCTTGAGCATCAATTTGCGAAATTTCGCCATTAACGGGATAACGCGCCCCGAAGGCCTGTTCACACAGTTCACGTAAAAAGACTTCTGCTGACTTGCCATCAGGTAACGGATATTCCGGAAGTTGAATTTTCCCAAATTCAATCTGTACATTGCAGCGCTCGGCGATTAATAGTGTGTTGGTTAGCGCACGCTCAAAAATCGCATCCGGAAATAGCGCTGCCATTTCTTCGTATGGCTTTAACCATAATTCCGACGTATTAAATTTCATGCGGTTGTTGTCATCAACTTTTTTGCCGGTTTGAATACACAATAAAATATCATGTACTTCTGCTGCTTGTTTGTCGATATAATGCACATCATTAGTCGCGACAAGTTCAATATTTGTACGACGGTGAATTTCCAGAATGCCGGCATTTTGTTGCGTTTGTTCAGGTAAATTATGATTCTGCAACTCTAAAAAAAAATTTCCCGCACCAAATATTTTTTCATATTCTAGCGCAACTTCAGTCCCCTGCTCCAAATCACCACGTAAAATTAGCGTCGATAACTCTCCAGCCAAGCAGCCGCTAAGCGCAATCAGTCCGCTTGCAAACTGCCGAAGTGTTGCTTTATCGACACGCGGTTTATAGTAAAACCCCTCAACGTGTCCAACTGAAACCAATTTGATCAAGTTACGCAGACCATTATCATCTTTTGCCAATAAAGTCAGATGATGACCAACGTCCTGTTCGCGCCCGTTTTTGTCAAACCGCGATTGCGGCGCAACATACACTTCGCACCCAATAATTGGTTTAATGCCATTCGCAATACATTCTTTATAGAATTCCACTACGCCATACATTGAGCCGTGGTCAGTGATAGCAAGCGCTGGCATCGCAAATTGCTTTGCTTTTTTAACCACTTGCTTTATCCGCGCTGCTCCATCTAACAAGCTATATTCGCTATGTACATGCAAGTGAACAAATTCCGACATATTCCCTCGTGTAACAAAACCCCAACTTAATATAAGTCAGGGCTTTGCAAACTATAAATTATGTTTTTTTTTGAGCTCGTCAAAGGTAAACGCCGATTTTTGTCCGGTGAATTTTTTCTCAACATTGCCGTTTTGCAGCGAAAACATAAATGTTTCGTTGGCTACTTCAGCCACCGTACCACCGGCAAAAGTTCGCGCGCCATCCAGAAAATCATAGATCCGGCGGCGATTATTACCGTCTGCGCTATTGAGGTTAACCAACAAACAACTGTTTTCCCTTAGATCGGCTAACAGCTTTGGCGCTTCAATAAAATCTCGCGGAGTTTCAATTCTAATTTTAACCCGTTCCCCCGAATATTGCTTCGCCACGATATTTTCCAAGTCAGCGCCATTATCTTCTGTCTCAGCCGGCATTACCCAATTTTTCACTCCATTAAAAAAACCCATACCACACCTCTATTTCAGTTTTGTAATCATCTTGCTAAACACATTATGAAGTTTTTCCAGCCGCCTTGCCACATCTGTAGTCCGATTCGGCTCTTTGGCGACTATTGTCTCGATGCGACGACGAAAATCCATATAATCGGTTTCTACCAACACAAAGTAATTCTGCAGCTGGCTAGAAGCCGATTCCGGAATAACGTAATCAGAGTGTTCAAGCGTCCAAGTCAGGCCATCAATATTCGCGCAGTCGCCTAAATTCGGTGAAACAGCAGCGTAACCCACTAACTCAGTTATGTCTTTGGCAAACTGAGTAGCTACTTCCGGTTCGCCGTGCATGACAAACACGTTTGTAGGAGCTTGCTCAAAGTGTTTGAGCCAATCAATTAATTCATCACGATCTGCATGCGCAGAAAACCCTTCAAAATTAAATATTTTGGCCTTAACAGCGATTTCTTCACCAACAATTTTAACAAGTTTGGCGCCTTCAAGCAATCGGCGGCCAAGTGTTCCCTCCGCTTGATAGCCCATAAATAACACACCGTTTTTTGATGACCACAGGTTGTGTTTAAGATGGTGCAGTATTCTACCAGCATCAGCCATACCACTGGACGAAATAATAATTTTCGCGCCACTCAAATCGTTAATCCGCTTCGATTCTTCGGCACTAACCGCAATGCGTAAATCAATATCGCCACCGGCAACAATCTTATCCAAACGAATAGTCAGCTTGGCATCGTCATCATATACTTCAGGATGCCGCCCAAATATTCTGGTTGCAGCAATCCCTAACGGACTATCCAAAAACACCGGTATTTTCGGAATTTTACCGGCACGCATTAATTTGACTAAATAATATAAAACCAGTTGTGTCCGTCCTACCGCAAATGCCGGAATAACACAATTGCCGCCCTGGTCAATTATTTCGTTGATCGCTTTTGCTAATTCCTCTTCTTTATCAAATGAATCGCGATTGCGTAACCCATAGGTTGATTCTATAAATAAATAATCGGCATGTTTGATATATTCCGGATTACGAACTATCGGTTGATGATACTGCCCCAAATCACCAGAAAATACCAACTTTGTGGTTTTGGATTGTTCAGTAATTTCGATTTCGGCGATTGCCGAGCCTAAAATGTGCCCGGCATCACGAAACGTCAAGGTCACATTATCAGCCAATTGCTCACGTATTTCATAAGACAAAGGTAAAAAGTGCGTGAGTGTAAGTTCGGCGTCGCCAACGGTGTATAGTGGTTCAACCGGCGCTCGTCCCAAACGACGCCCCTTGCGATTGGCGATTTCCACATCATGCTCTTGAATATGTGCCGAATCAGGTAACATTATCGCACTTAATTCAGCGGTTACCGCCGTTGAAAATATCTTTCCAGAAAAACCTTCTTTGACCAGCTTCGGTAATAAACCAGAGTGATCGATATGGGCATGCGTCAGCACTACAAAATCAATCGAACTTGGTTTAAATAAGAAACCGCGATAATTCAACTGGCGAACATGTTTTGGCCCCTGAAACATTCCACAGTCCACGATGAACCGAGTTGATTCAGTTTCGACTAAATAGCACGATCCGGTGACGGTTTTGGCCGCACCGCAAAACGTGATTTTCATCTAAAATTCCTCCGTATATATCCGCATCGGAATAATATCCAATTTTAGGTTTTCGATACAATAACTTTCAGGTTCTTCGATGTTACCATAATAAGCCAATGTCTTACTGTCATTAGTAATCGCAAACCTGAACATCACATCCATATCAAAAGAAACCGAATCAAAACAGTAAGAATCACCTACCGGACGTTTACGGTATGGATACTCACGCAACATTGGCGCAAATAAATGATTAGCAATGCGTTTCTTCATCATGTCATCAAATAATTGCATGGAAGCGCAAATTTTTTCTGTGGACGGATTAATTTGGCCCGCCTTACTTTCAAACTTGTCCCCATTTGCCAAGAAATGTAACCGAATATTTTCAATACGAATAAATGGCTTTGTTTGATCCCATTCGGCTTCGGCCATATCGACAATAACCACTCCATTATCGCCAATAACCTCAATATTGCCATTAGTATCCAGTATCATCCCGGTAACTTCGCCTACACCATAACCAAACCGCTTTCCGGCATCAAGCATCGCAACAATCAAACGTCCAATCCGGCCGCGTTTGACCATATGCGGATCAACTATTGCGTCTTGAACTACGCCCATGCCACCAATTAACGCCAAATCATCATAGCGGTTATAATCATGCAACGCACCAGTTTCAGCACCCTTTACATAGTACAGCGAAGTAAAGCTCACCCCGCTTATCAGCATCGGATTGCACATCATTGCAGCTCCGCTGCTGGTACCGGCAATCACGCCGCCATCACGCCAGATTTTAAATACTGCCTCGAGTGCCGGGGTAGGACCACCGTTACTATTAAAAAATGCTTCTATTACCCGATTTTGGTCACCGCCGGGAAAATAGAATCCAGTACATTTCTCCATCTGCTCAATAATAGCTCGGTCATAAACTGCTTCTTTATAGTTACAGTCCTCCGGCGCATTTGTGATATCGATGTTCACAGCATACGGCGACTCTTTCGCACCAAAACCGGATGTGCCAAACGCCTCAAAATCAGCGACATACTCAGCTCCCGTTGCTTTGGGATTGATATTGCTGGTATTGATAATGCCGACAAGCGCGGCTGCGCCGCCGGATAATTCAATAATTTTCGGATAAATATCTTTATGTTTGTGATCCGGACCACCGCCAATCAGCATAACCTTGCCAGTACAGGCAGCATTACCGAAATATTCGGGCACGTTGAACAACTGTTGCTTATCGTTTTTGCTTTTTTCCTTTAACGTCGAGTGACCAACAATTTTAATGCTTCTTTTGCCACGAAATTTCACTCTCATAATCTTATTCTCCTATAACTTTTACTTCAGGGAATAAATCAACATTGAACTGTTCTTTGATTTTGTTTTGAACGTGATGAATCAAATCGAGAACATCGCTTGCTTGAGCATTGCCCGCGTTGATAACAAAACCGGCGTGTTTTTCGCTCACCTGAGCGCCGCCCAAGGTGAATCCTTTCAGTCCTGCTTGTTCAAGCATTGGACCAACGAATTTCCCTGGCGGACGCTTAAAAGTCGACCCGGCACTCGGTTCGTTCAATGGTTGCTTGCTTTCACGCTGGATAGTCAAATCACGCATTTTGTCGACGATCATATCTTGATCGGCTTTAGAAAGGTGCAATTCGACCGCCAAAATAACCGCGCCATTCGTTTGGAAGACACTGTTACGATAACTAAAACTAATCTCTTTGCTCTGTATATCAGTAATTGTACCATCCGGCAACAGCACCTTAACCAGATGCACACAGTTGGACATTTCACCATCGTAGGCTCCGGCATTCATATACACGGCTCCACCGACGGACCCTGGTATTCCACAAGCAAATTCAATGCCCGTCAACGAATGTGCCGCTGCGAAGGCACAAACATCTTTCAACATTGCGCCGGCATAAGCACGCAAACCGCAGTCAGTTTTCTCAATTCGTCCAAAACAATCCGGACTGAGTTTAATAACAATTCCCGCTATTCCGTTATCGCGCACCAGCAAATTCGACCCGCCGCCCAAAATAAACAACGGTATGTTATTGGCTTTTACAACAGCACAAATATTCACTACTTCATCAATAGTCATCGGCAAAAGCAGACACTCCGCCGGTCCGCCGATGTGAAAAGTGGTATGAGCCGATAACGGTTCTTCTAAGAACAGTCGTTCTGCAGGAATTATTTGTTGCAAACGGGCAATAATTTCTGCGTTAAGCTTCTGTGTTCTCAAGTAAATCCATTCCTTCTTTTATAGAATCGTTGATAATCTTGTACATATCCTGAACGATCCGATCGAACTTCATCATATTATTAAGATAGTCGCGAGCATTATTATTCAATGCAATGATTTCGTACAATTTTTGCGCCTGCTCGATTTTTTCTTTATTCTCCTCTTGTTTACCAGACATTGCGGCAATTTGCAGTTCCATTTGCTTTTCCATGAAATCCTGCACCATTTTTTTTGCAGTTTCATCCTGGTTTAAAGCTTTTTTCGTAGCCGCAAGCGCCAAAAACTCGTCGCTATTTTTTAGTGAAAATGCTAACTTGTGAATGTCATTGTATACGTTGCTCATTAGTCCTCCTGAATAACCAAATTAATATTGTTGATGAACAATAGTCAACAACTCTTGTTAGTATTTTAGCATACTAATAATGTTTTATCAGCAATCTTTTGAAAAACACTCAGATTCGCAAAAAATCCTTCTTTTATTCTCTATAATAAATTGAAGAACATACTTGTAAAGCAACAATTTGTGTGATGTGGTAAACTAACCGAGTGATTGATAATTGTTACACATTTTTTTGTCATTTATTACTTACATTAAACCCTTTTCTTATTGATAATGAACTATATGGAGGTCTACTCAATATGAAGGTTGCATATATTGCACAAAACATCAATAACACCCTACTTGGAACGTTATCCGCCGAGCTTGGCGAAATAATTTTGTTTAACTCAATTGAAGATTTCGTTGCATCTGCGCTAATACCCACAGCGCTGATTGTTTCCACAGGTTTCGGCCGTGAGTTATTACAACCGCTTATCAATTCGTTAAGAAAGTCTGACCAACTCTGCTTGACGCCGATTGTTTGGGAAACCGATGGTGAGTTCAGTACTTACTATAAACCTTTGCCGGTAAACGAACTCAAAAAACATATCCTGGAAATCATAATACTGGTTCAGGAAATTGAAGTTCATAATTATAGTAGTTGGGAAAATCGAGTTCTTGCATACTTCTATACCAGGCCAGCATTCCACATTATTCCAGAATTAGATAAAACGAAGCCAATATTTTATTATTATCCACATGTTGAACAATTTTACGACGGTGCGGAAGACTATTTCTTCTGGCTAGAAGAAATGACAAATCAAAATATTCTTGCCAAAACCCGACTGGTTGATCGAATTTTTTGCTGTTCAAGCTGTTTCTCGGCGTTACTCAAATTCAGCGATCTTTGTCCGCATTGCGGTAGCATCAACATTCGCAACGAAAAATTCGTGCACTGCTTTACTTGTGGACATGTTGCTCCCGAAAGCCAGTTCATCAAAGATGGTCGTATGGTATGCCCGTCTTGCCGGACAAAACTGCGGCTAATCGGTGAAGACTACGATCGTCCATTGGAAAACGGTGTATGTTTAGACTGTGGAAATTATCATATCGACAGTAAACTTAGCGTCGTTTGCCTGACCTGCAACAAAACTTTTTCCACCGAAGACTTAAGCAAACGACCGATTTATGAATACAAACTAACCGATGCTGGTCGCGCCCAAACCAAATTTGGCACCGTCAACTCGGCTGGACTAATTGTTAACGAACTCAATTATATTGTAATTAACCAAATGCTATTTATGCTGGACTGGATTGTTGCCATGCAAATTCGCTATGATAAAGAACGTTTCGGATTGATAGCTCTACAAATCATACCAAATAACTCTGCCTCAGGTTACGACCTAATGCTGGAGTTGGCACGATTTTTACGAAGAGTCGTACGGACCACTGATATGTGTTCTAAATTAGATCATAATACCTTCATCTTCTTGCTTCCAAATACCGACTCCGAAGGGCTGACAATACTTGTCGAACGAATAGCGGAATTTGTCAAATCTATGGAATTGAAGCAAGGACGATTTGAAACCAAAATCGCTTGGTTTTCTTCCGGTGTTGAAGATATTTCTGATTTAACTGCCCGCGAGTTACTAGAAAAAGTTTCGGCTAAATTATGACCAATCTTTTTAATGAAATTCTTTATTTTTTTTCGTTATACTTACAGAGCAAAGATTCCGGAAGATTCATAGTTTTACTATTTCCGGTAGTGATTTTTTTAGAAATACCGCTTACTACAATCATTATTGTCGGATATTTTCGAAAATTCTGGAAAGAGGTTTTTATAAAAAAATATCCCGACAACTATTTTCCTACTGTAAGTTGTATCATAACCTGCTACAGTGAAGGTGAAGCAATAATTGCGACCATCCAGTCACTGGTCGAACAAATATATCGCGGCCGTATTGAAATACTAGTAATGGTGGATGGTTCGGATGTTAACAAAGAAACTTATGACGTGGCATTGGAATACGCACGCAAACATCATACAAAGCATAAAGACGCTTCACGAATTATTAAGGTTATTCCAAAAAAAATCCGCGGCGGACGGGTTTCATCAAACAATCTGGGGCTGGCGCTGTCTAGCGGAACAATAATCTTTATTATCGACGGCGATTGCTCTGTAGACAATGATTTGGTCGCAGCGGCAATGCGCGGTTTTAGCGATCCCAACGTCGTTGGTTCGTCCGGCAACATCCGAGTTCGTAATTACCGCAAATCCTTAGTAACACGATTTCAAGCAATTGAATACATGCTTGGACTGCAATTATCAAAAACTGGTCTCGCGGAATTAGGTGTGCTGAACAATATTTCCGGTGCCCACGGTTGGTTTAGAAAAAGTTTTGTTAAAGCAATCGGCGGCTGGAAAAACGGCACTGCTGAAGATGCTGATATGACACTAAGAATTAAAGGCTATTTAAAACGCTATCCTGAACTAAAAATTATCCATAGCTATGACGCTACAATGTACACTGACGTTCCTGATACCTGGAAATCTCTATTTAAGCAACGATTACGTTGGGACGGCGATTTATCATTTTTGTATTTCCGCCGTTATCGTAAACTTTTGCGTCCAAAAAATATTGGCTGGAATAACCTATTAGCAATATTCTGGTATGATTTCATTTTTTGTTTGTGTGTACCGTTTCTTTCAATACTATACATATTATGGTTATTCATCAAGTTTTCTCTGGCATTTGCAACTACGATGATGATTTTTACTTATCTGTACTATTTATTTTCAACATTAGTGTTGTTTACGCTCTATCTTTGTTTCGTATCTGACCGCAAGAAAAAAGATTTTCGATTCATATTATATACACCATTAATGCCCATATATCAATTTATTATGCGTGTTGTCACCGCAATAGCAACCATCAGCGAATTTACACTTAACACCCACCGAGACACAACAATGGCACCATGGTGGGTCATAAAAAAAAGCGGATAACGAGGAGAAACATCTAATGGGTTTTAATTTTCAATATAAAGAACAAAAAATCACCCAACCAATAAAATATGCACCTGGCAAGCGCAATCTGGCCAAAATTTACTGGTATATTTTGATGCTGCTGATATTGTCGCCATTCGCTTATTTAGGCTACGTAATGTTTAGCGATACTTTTTTCATGACCGCATCGGGGTACATTACTTTTGGCGAAGTAACTTTACGGTCTCCAACCAACGCTTACGTAAAAACAATCAGATTCAAACAAAGTGAAGCTTTTTCTAAAAACCAAGAAATTATCAAACTCGACAGCCCGCAAATGCTTTCCGAACAAAATGCCCTTCAGGACGAAATCAATATTTTCAAAACCGAAAAACAAAAATTTTTACAAGATGACTCCGAGCGAACGAAGCTCATTCAAGCTAAGGCAGCAACGATGGCATATCGCATAAAGTGTCAGGAAAATCTTGACACTTTACAGAAGCTACGTCAGGATGGCGCAACGACAATATTAGACACCGCCAACGCCCGGCGCGATTTAAATATCGCTGAACAGCAATATTACGCTCTTGAAGCCGATATCGCACGGTTTCAGGCGACTAGAACGCTACAAAGCACTGAATACTTTGACAAAAATATTCTTGACACCGAAACAAAGTTGCGAGCGCTGAAAACTTCAATTAACCTTCTGAACATAAGTGTTCCCGAAGATGGGAGCATGGCTAAATTGTTTGTTCAGGAAAATGAATATGTCAAAGAAGGTCAGGAAATAGCAAAAGTAGTATTACGCCAAAATGTGTTTATTCTGGCATATATTGAATCAAAATTTTTATCCGAAAAACTTGTTGCAAACCAAAAAGTTCGTATCCGTTTTCCTAATGGCAATTTAGTTAATGGCACAGTGTCTGCCACTCCGGTTATGGCCGAGCTTGATCCGTCACGAACTGGAATCGTTTCGAACGAAAAAAACAAAATTGTAATCCGCGTAATTCCCTCCGAACCTATTCCTGCACAATACAAGATTGCTGATCTGCCAGTAGATGTGCTTTTTTATTAGATTAATTGCAAACAGCTAGACATAACTTGTATAAACACTGTTAATGTCTAGCTGTTTTATTGTGTTTATCAGATCACTATTGGTTGTTATCTCAGAACAGTTTCATAAATTTTCACAGTTTTCTCCAACATTACTTTTTCAGTAAATAATTCATGATATCGACGCCTGCCATTATTCCCGAGCTGCTGTAGCAGTCCCCTGTTGCAATTGATTTTATTTAATATTTCGGCTAATTTATCGACATCGCCCGATTCAAATAAGTAACCGGTCACTTCGTCGACTATCAAATCGGAATTTCCACCAACATTACTAGCCACCACCGGTAATCCGGCACGCATTGCTTCGATAATCGAAATCGGTAATCCTTCCCAAATTGTCGACAACACAAATACATCGTAGTTTAATAATTCACGCTCAACATAAGCAGTTTCACCAAAAAATTTAATCTCTTTAGCCACTGATGATTTATCAAACTGATTTTTCATTTTATCGATATCCGGGCCGCCGCCAATAAGCGTTAACTGCATAATTGTTCCTTGCGCCAACAACTTTTCTAACGCTGCAACTACTATCCCCGGAGTTTTCGGATGCGCGAATCGTGCAACCATACATAATTTCAGCGGACGCGCCGAGTCATGTCTGGTTGCCAAAAATTCCGTGTCGGGAATTCCGTTATATACAAGCTCAAAGCGCTTACAAGCAAACATTTTTTTTGCCAATTGCAAATCACCGGTCGAGATACATACCATGCAATCAGTCAAATATGCTGCGAACTTCTCAATAATTAAATACAGCCAAGTCTTGAGTTTGCCATAGCTTCTCAATGTTGCCCAGCCATGTGCAGTGAACACTGTCGGAATCAGCAATACTTTTGCACTGACACGACCAATCAGACCAGTTTTACTAGAATGACAATGGACGATGTCTGGTTTGATTTTACTAAACAGTTTAATAGTCGCTATTATTGCAAGTCCGTCTTTAAGCGGCGATATCGGCTTGATAATTGTCGGTATTTGATGAAAAACGAAACCAGCCGCTTCGGCTTCATCGGCCAACCATAGTCTATCACCGGCAATTACATGTACCTCATGTTGTTTTGCAAAGTGTTTTGCTAAATAATAGACATTTTTTGTTGCACCGCCAAATTCGCTAGTGGTAATAATATAACATATCTTCATAATTGATCATTCTGCCGATCTTGAGTCTGGGCTTGCCAATTGTCTGGCAGGCTTCCCTCATTAAGAATTATCCGAGCTGGCTGAGTAGTTTGCTTCACACCGGTAAAACTATTGCCACCGTAAATAATATTAGTCAATCCGGATTTTTGATCATATCCAGCAGAAAATCCACAACTCTCGATCGAATATTCTTTTTCCATTACAAAACTATTGTTGAAAAAATACAAATTACTGGCACTAAATGATTTTTTAGGCGGTTGCTTCGAGGAACCGGAAAAATAAAGATCAATCGCGGCATGACTATAAGGGCTACGGTTCAACCCAAAATTGCACACCTGATTATCGACAATAAAAATATTTTTCATTCCAAAAGGCGATCCAAGTAGTTCAAACGCCTGTCCGGAAATATGCGATATCCGGTTGTTCTTAAATATTCCTCCATATACTGATGCTATCCGCGCAAAGCACGCTGATGCTTTAAGCGGCATATCGATAAATTCTTCATTCATCTCATTGTCTGAAACATTAAGTTTTTTAATAATTTGTGTATAGTCATAAACCGGTGAATCAGTCCGTCGCGTTTGAATTGCCGCAGCCAACGAAAATTTGGAACTCTGCTGAAACCGCTTCATACCAAAATAATTTCCGGAAATATCAATATCAGCAAAGTCACCTGTTCCATCAAAAAATATTCCGCGATTGCATCGTAAAAATTTATTGTTTCTAACAGCAATTCGCTCAGTTGTTTTTCCCGAAAAATCGCTGCATATATAAATACCTGGCTGACACTTTTCGAAAATATTGTTTTCTACAATACTGTCAGAATTATGAATCTCGACTGCGCCGCTGTTGGCAAACGGAAAACAATCACTGGCAATCCTGTTGCCAGTGATAAGCGTATTTTGAGCACAAGAATATATTGCTGAATAATCATCCTGATATCTGTTTCCGATTATCGAAGTTCCACCATTAATAATAATGTTATTGGTTATTTCACAACCATTAGATGCATATCCGGAAATCACTATAGCGTTTTGTCCATAACCGTTCATAATTTCACAATTACTAATACGGGTATTATTGCAGTTATATAATCGCAACGCGTAGCCAGTAATCTGCCGGCTGTCATCTGGTACTAAATTGTTCGCCCCGTTCAATTCAAAGCGCATATTACTTATCGAAATATCATTGCAGTTTTCGGCGAAAATTAATGCCATCCCCCGTCTGGCACTGGTTTTATAAGCCAATCCATCACCAATTTTCAACTGGGCGCCGCGCTCTCCGCGAATCTCGATATTGCCAGGTAAAACCAATATGTACTCATTATCACCATAAATGAACCCGCTTCCGCTCTGCAGCAAATAACTACCAGCTGGAAAAACTACGCAATCTGCTTTTTTTGCAGAATTTAACGCGGCACGGATTGCTGGTGCATCATCATGAATACCATTGCCGAGCGCACCAAACTGAGTGACAACAATATCGTTCGCCTGCGCATGCGCAACTGACAAAATCAGGACAATCAAAAACACCACTGTACAGATATGTTTCATTAATAAATCCCTTCAATTTTAATTCAGAAACCGCTCCGACTGCAAGCGTGAAATGATTTCCAACGCCTCAAAACAATCATTAATACGCTGTTGCAGCAACGCAAGCTTTTGTTTAAGCAACCGCTCGCCGTCACTGCCGCCGTCAGATGCTTCGCCGCTGAAATATTCTTGAACAACCTGCTTTTCAATCCAGTCGAAGTAATTAGTAACTGAGTCCAGAAGCTCCTTCATAAACTTGCGGTAAACAACACGGTAACCGACGGCATTTTCTTCGCGCAACTCTTTTTCATCGTTAAAATCCGCCCGTAAGCGCTGCATCCAATTTTCTTCATCCGGAATAACAGCAATTGTTCGTGCTTCGATTTCTTCAAGTTGTTTAGCGCTTAGTAAATATCTGGCCAAAGCTCCTTTGCGTAACATATTCGATATTTTGTTAAATAGTGTAAACAACAATCTTACTTGTCGCTCAACATCCTTTCGATCAATCGAAACAATGCTATTCGTATCACAAGTTGTGTGTGTTTTCTTTCCGTAAGGAATACCAAAAATTCTTTTCGCAACTAGTTGCTCGCGTGTAACTATTTCGGTTTCTTTTTTCTCCGGCGGCAACCGATTCGCGGAAAACGCTTCAGAAATCACACCCGCAGCATAAGTTGCTTCATTTTTCACTATAGCTATCACGCTATTTTCGTCGTTGCTTGCAAGCTTAAGTTTTTTTTCTGTTTTCCTGGAAAGATACTCCTCTATCGCAAGTATTTCGCTGTTAATCTCATCAACCAACAGCTGTGCCCGACTTTCCGCTCCAGACAAAAATTCAAGATAAGCCGCCAACAGACCGTTTCGTCTATCAACTGGGGAGACTTCGTGTTTGTCTGCGAGAAAACGCATCAAGGGCATCCGCCATTCGCCCAAACTGTCCGTTTCAGAGTGCTTACAAAACAAAACTGTAGCATCCAGGAGTTTTTCAGCAAAAGGCTGAACCATTTCGAACGTATCTGTTTGCGTACAAGCAGCAGAGATCGACGACAAACGCAGCTTAACGGCGGTTGCATCATAATTTTCATTCGTGCTTACCGGTAACAGAACAGCAATATCAGCAATTCCGCGTGACCATAATTCCTGTTTCAATAATTTTTGGAACAAAAATTGTGGGACACCAGCGCTTGCAGCCAAATAACATGCAGCAATACAATGATTCAAACGTACGAAAATTTTCTCACTCCAAGTATCGCTTATCATCGGAAAAAGCGCTATCGGTCCGGCACGTAATAATTCGGCCGGCAATGCGATCGTAATTTTCGCCAGTTGGTTTTTTTTTGAAAAATCAGCCAAATAGTTTTCCAAAGTATTGAAAACATTCTCGGTGTCTTTTACCGCTATCTGCATTTCACTGATGCCATTGCTTGCTGCATCCGAAAATCCATCTGCGTATTTTATCCGCACTGAAAAATGTTCAGCATATTCAAAATTAACAATGCCGATTCTGTTCAAAAGCTCTTCATCAAAAACAAGCCCAACGTCTGCAAACAACAAATTCAACGTCTGTATTGCCGCCTGTTTTTCATGATATAATAACGCGGTTTCGCCTATGCTTAATTTTTTCGATATTTCATAAGTTGCCAAAAGGCACTGCCAATTATCAGCTTGTCTCTCATCAACAACACCGATGTGCTTTAATCTGTCGAGCCTGCCTAAAATCATTTCATTCATAGCGCCACCACGTATCAGGCAAAAGCATTCGGCAAACTAACAGGCACCAAAATCAAATTACTGCCTGATTTGCCCTCAACTCTGAACGATATTTTGCTGTTTTGATAAAACAAATTTTGCACCTCGGGTTGTTGATCAAAGTACACGGTAATCTCCCCCACACCGTCGCAGAACAATGCTGCCCTAATTTTATCCACACTCTTGACAAACGCACTAAAAACCGTTCCGTTAACAATATATTCCGGAATCCGATGCGTTACTATCGCGCTGATTATCCGGGACGCTACTTTTTTCGCTGAAACATCTAAATACTTACCATAATCTCGTCGGTCTTGCTGGGCGTATGTTTGTTCACCAAACAGCTCCAAAGCAAGTTTAAGGCGGTTTTTCACGGTTTTACCAAGCTGAACATATATCGCACGGCTCAAATACTTAACCCCGTTTTCAACACATAACAAATACGACGAAAGTCTGGCAAGTTTCTCTAAAAACTGCCCGCACTCAACTTGTCTTTCAAAAAGGTCTTCTGGCGTTGCCAATAACCACTCGCGTATGTATGTCGTATCCAGTTTTCTTTCATCGTAAAACCGGAAGTCTGATTCAATACATACATCATTTCCATAGATTTTTTCACCGATCCTGCTTGATCTTTCATCATACTCGAAAACACTAAAAGCTGACGGCCGGATTTTAAGCGAAAAAAACCGTTGCATAATCGACGAATAATTATTCGCAATTCTAACCGGTTCGTAACCCGGCGCCGCAAATAACGTTATATTGGCCTGATTAATTACAGAACCAGCCGTACCGTACAAATCCGCAATCTCATTGAAACGGGCAACAACTTCATCACAATCGGTGATCATACCAGTCACAAACAACGTGTCTGCCGGACAAAGTTTAGCCATTTTTAGGCTTTGTCCGGCAATGATCAACTTATGTTGATTGAAAAACTCATGTGATTTTTTCGTTACCAACCAATCCATGTTTGCCAATATCGCCGACCGATATTGAACATCATCGCCGTTGAACAGGGACTTAGCCATTTGTGTCGTCAACGCGCTATAACTGCCACGTCTGTTGAAAAAACCGGTTTCGTCAGCTCGGCCGCAGGTTATCAGATGACTCATGGCAAAATTGCCGTCCGAAAGCACTCCGGTCAAATTACAGCCAGATATTTTCCCTGCCAAAGCCAGCGAAAAATTTTCACTGGCACCAACTAATACGATGCTGCCGCGACTAAATTCAGGCATCAAATGCTGCAAATCTTTTGACAACCTTCGGACAACCTTGTCAACCAATTCTCCATATCGCGCTGTGCCAAACTCGGCATAATCCAACCCATGTACCAAAGACAGCAACAGATTATCCGTCCGCACACCATTTTTACTGGTGAGCAAACTTATTATCCGCGTATACTCGAGTGTCTTTTCAGCACGTCCGGAATTTTGAGAAAAAGCATTTTTAGCTTTAATTATATTCACAATTCACCTATCACTTAAATAAATCCTTCTACTTACATAATTTTACTGCATCAGCTGACTAAAAAAACTCGTATCCAATTGCAAATTTTGCAATGCAATGCAACTGGCACAGCGAAACTCTAAATCATAAAAAACAATGTCTCCGCCTTACACGTCATCCCTTTTCATATAATACAGCACCTATTGGACACTGCGAATGCTTCGAAATTTCATCCAAACACATCAAAGCATGCAAAACTTTAGTACAATTAACCTCAGTCGTAACAATCATCATTCCGGCGCTTTGTAGAAACGAAACGCGCTCAGCACCGGTAATCATCCTAGGCAATACAATAATAATCCTGTCCGCTAATTTGCTGATTCTGTCAAATAAAGTTTCGACTGTTCGAAAATTATTCAACACTGCGGTTATTCGTTTAACATCAGTAACCACACCACTTGGCAAAATATAGAGGTCTTCTATCGAAGTGCGCACAACATATTTTCCGGGATCATCGTCAACTTGCAAAAGATCAACAAATCCGATGTTTTTTACTCCGTATATTTTATCAAGCGACGAATTTACATAATCGCAATCGATAATCAACGTTCGTTCGCCGGATTTCGCCGCTATTTCAGCAAGATTGGCGGCGAACTCAATATTCCGGTTAGTATCAAAACTGACAACAGCTACTGTCTTATTTTGAATTTCTTTCTGAATCTGCGTCAGAACCTTGCTTTCAACAGTTTGCAGCTCTCCGGTTTTAGGCGCTAATTCCATGCGGTGGCGGATTTTATTGAACAAACCAAGTTTGTCCAATAACCTATATAATCGTCCGTGTTTATTTAAATAGTATTTATTTACCGCTAATAGCGGAATGGACATAAGCACTGGTATATCTTCTTTTTTTCTGATAACCGGATCAAATACTTCGCGAAGAAATGCCCAACTTACACCAAAAATAAATCCAAGCATCAAACCACCAATTAAGTTGAATGTTTTGTTTGGCGATATTGGCAAATCATCCGCTATTGCATTACCCATGATGTCGAAATCAACCTTCGTTGCCGCTTCATCGATTTGAGCTTCCTGATATTTTTGCGTAAGCAATTTGTTTAACTCGACATACTTATGATAATCAGCCTGTTTCTGATTAAACTCAAGCTGTAGTTTCGGAAGTTTTTTCATTGCCAGCTCATACAACTTGCTTCTGCTATTCAATGACTCTAATTTAGCGTTTTCACCGGCAAGATCAGCTTCTGTAGCGAATTTTTCTTGAAGCAGAGGCGTATGTAGCGGATTAGTAGACAACGCCTCGCCGCTAGCTATCCGTGCTTCCTCCCGGTCAATTTTCTCGCGGATTTCGTCACGTAACGCTATTAACGATTTTAGTTGGGGAAATTTCTCGGTATATTGCTCCCGCAACTGCGCAATTTCATTTTCGACACTGATTAAATTCGTCCGATATTGCAAAAGTACCGGATTGTCTCCGACTCTGACCATGGTTCCGTAGCTAAGCGAATTATTAATACTGCCTAATTTGCTCACATACTCTGCTACCTGGTTTACACTCCTGTCGATTTCACCGTTCAAGTCCATCTGGTTTTTTGCAAAAAGTTTGTATTCTTCAGCAAAATCCAATGTCTGTTTACTTGTTTCAAACTCGACAAGAGTTTTCGCGTACTCATTCATTTTTTTGTTGTTATCTTCAACTAGCTTTCCAATGAATTCCCTGATAACGGTTCTGTTCTTTCGCTGATAATCACTCATAGTTTGGTAAAACCCGTTTAGCAACAGGTTCGTAAACGTGGCCGCATCTTTTTGATTGTCGCTCCGCCCGGTGATTTTAATCAATTCTGTATCTTTAAGCGGAGTGACGCTTATTTTTTTTGTAAATTCTTTATAGTCAATTTTTTTATATTTCTCCGGTAATTCCTTGGCAATTTTTTCAATCAGCGGATCAATAACTAAATGGGATTTCAGTGTCTCTGCATATGTTCCCTGAAGCTGCTTCACGTTGGCGTCCTGTCCAATCGCTGCATAAATGGAATTAATCAGGTTTTTTTCTGTCGTTAAACGAATATAACCGTTCGCTTCGTAAACCGGATCTGTGTATAGTGTCACGGCAACCGCACAGAGCAATCCGATAATACTGGCATAAATAATGGTCTTTTGATGAAAAACAAATACTGCTTTTATACTGATAAAATCAAATGTTCGTTTAAGTTTCATATTTTTTCTATTTCCGTTCCATTATTTCGCTCTTTGGAAAATTGATAGACAATAATTGCCAGCACTGCTGTTTTACCGAGAAAATTCAAGTTTCGCCAAAAACTTTCTGTATACACGCTGAAAACCACTCCCCGCATCAGAAAGCTAAGTAATACCAACGAAAAGCAGCTGCCTTTTCGTGCGTTAACAAATAACCAGGTCAGCACCACTCCGTCCAATGTCATCAATATAGCGGTACCGATCCACCCATAATCTGGATAATAACAATAATATATTGTATAAACGTTAGTATCGCCACGCTCGCTAATATTGATAAACTGTTGGTGTTGCGATACCACGGGTAAATCAAATCCAAGTTTTATCAGCGCATTACGGAAAATAAAATCAATATGCCAATTAGGTTCAAATCGCTCCGGGTGCTCAAAATAATCACTAAACGCCAAAAGTCCGCTAATATAATAGTCGGAAAAACTGCGCACAATGCTGGGAAGATTTTCAGCTAGTGTCTTATCCCGGTCAGTAGTACCTTTTTGAAGCACGATGTCGATTGCCGCAAAGAAAAAAAACATAATTGCCAGCATAATAGCTATAAATTTTATCGGAATTTTCTTTGAGGTAATCAATTTCATATACATTGCTGAAACGAGAATAAACATGGCACCCGACCGGCCTCCGGTCAAAAAATTGTATCCTAACGTAGTTGCCAAAGCAACAATAGCACGCGCTCCGCGCCACCAATGCCCTGAAGTATGCACCATGGCCATCAACGCAACAATAATAGAAATCGGTTCCAGATTATAGGCAAAACTTAAATTTTGGGCATTTTCCGTCTCGCTCGCCAAGAAACCGTTACGGATTTTGGCAAATGCATCCGGATCCGACATCTGAAATTCTTCGCCTTGCGATTGCGCCCATTGCACAACGGTATCATAAAAAAAAGGAAACCCGATTATAATAATCACTACCAACGCGGTGATTATTATATCCAAACGTTTGAGATTTAATTGACTTTCGGTTAAAACGTTCCATTCATAACGGTTTAAAACCTTTTGGGCAAGATAGCTTCCCAAAACCAAAAAAACTGTTCCGTACAAAAACATACACAGCGCTGCTGAAGTGACAATTATTGTGTACATCTCCTGTACTGCAGCCAGCACCAGTAACGATATCCCCCACATCGCCGACCAAACAACCGCCGGATGTAAATAATCGTCAAAAACCACATAAGTAAGCCCCATGAGAGCAAAATGCGCAGCCGCAAAAGCTAAATATAACACTCCGATCACCGGACCTTATGCCATTCTTCAGCGTCAAGATCCAAAAACTTAACTTTTCCATTTTTATACAGCAAAATCAGTTCATTGCTAAATACATCAAAATCAATTTGCACCAATGTGCCTTCATTCAAATTTAGCACTTGGCGCAACTCCACGTCAGACGCGTTCCAAATACAGATACTACCAGAATAATCAGCTGTCGCTATATATTTTTGATCACAAGATACCGCAATACCAACAATTATTCTGCCATGATATGAGCGTGCCAGCTGTGTTTTTCCCGTTACAACCGACTTTACAAGAAGTTCGCCGCTATTACCGTTAAGCATCAATTTTCCTTGAATCACGGCCAGCGCGTAAATATGCTCAAAATATTCGTAATTAAGATAGTTTTGTGCATCTAAAACCGGTTCGTAACGCACCAACTCACCACTAGCCCCTCCGATAAACAGATATTTGTCATCTTCTGAAAAACACAGCTTCCAACAAAAATTGCGCTGAATATATATATCGGTGCAATAAGCATCTTTCACAGGCAAGCCAGATTTAACAGTAAACATACGCACGCTACCACCGCGTCCTCCTGCAGCCAGCTGCAAGCCACTATGTGAATATACCACGCTATAAATTGTATCCAATCCTGTATCAATCTGATAAAGCAATTCACCGTTTTCCAGTGAATAAAAAAACAGCGTTCCGCCTTCACCACCAGCCGCAATAACATCACCGGTTGGCGAAAACACCACACTCAACAACGATCTGTTGCTGGCGGCAATTCTTCTGGATACGGCAGTTTCACGATTCCAAAGAAATATTTCGCCGTTGTACACGGCAAACGCCAGCTCGGCACTATCATGCGCAAGAGCAAAACACGTCGCCCATTGTTCTTTGCCCAACAACATTTCCTTACTACTCAAAAAGAAGTAATCTTTTTGTTCAGCTTCGACTAGTATCGGACTTTTTTCCGGCTTTTCGCGAACGGGTTCTTCCTCAATTCTGACTTTGATTAAGGTTGCGAGAATATCATCAATCACATCCAGCGCCATAACTTCGCTTGGAATTTCGCGTTTCAAAACAGCCAAGTCTGTTTGATAATCATCAACAACGTTAGTTTCAATAATTAACAATAACGCTTCTTCGACTTCCGCAGCGGTCAAGTTTGTGGTTATCTGGTTTCGCAACATCTCTGAATCAATAAAAATTTCACGCTGGCGCAATAGCGCAGCAATATGCATTTCGACGCGATCCCTGACGAGCTCTGGCATATCAATAAACGGAAAAATCAGCGCTCGGCAATACTTTTGTTTGTCCGCCGCCGAAAACTCGCTAAATGCATTTTTTTTGTTATATTTTTTTTTGATTTCACCAACTATATCATGAATTGTCATATTTTTTTCCTGTCAACTATTTACTTTTTTAGTGGTTATTACTTACTGAACGTAAAATCGCAGCAATTTTTTTTGCATTAATTTGCACAGAAAACCGTTGTTCAACAATTTCACGACCACGCACGCCGCAAACTGCACTTAGTTTATCATCCTTCAACAGCGTCGTGATTCTGTCATACCAGTCTAAGTCAGTATTCGCAAAAAAACCGGCTTCGCCATCGCACATTACTTCCAGATTCATTCCCACAGGCGACACGACGACCGGAACACCGCAAGCCATATAGGTCAACATCTTAAAACTGCATTTACCACGGCTAAACTCATTATCGGTAAGCGGCATTAAGCCTATATCCATTTGCTGCAACAACTGCACCTCATCGTTTGCCGTCCACTTGAAATATTCCAGTTGTTCATCCGGAATTGAACGAAATTTTGGCGCTTTGTCGCAAACAATCCGTAATTTGGCATTTTTGTTTGCAGCAAGGACTTTTTTTAATCCATCTTCAATTGCATATACATATTGCAATCCGTTTTGTTGTCCAGACCAACCAATGATTTTACCGCTAGTGGCAGTCTTCACGCTCGGAATAAAACGCTTAACATCTACAGATGTCGGGACAATGTAGACATTATGGTTAATTCGCCGGCAATATTCAGCCAAGTATTCATGTCCGCAAATGACCGCAGATGAAATTTGAAGCAATTTGTCTACAAATCCACCGCCACGGCGGTGCGTATATATCGCATCATCGATATCAAATACTCGCGGTGCCTTGGTTAACCATTCCAAAGTATAATAAGTTGCTAAGAATTCTCTGTTTAACAATGTAACATCATAACGATGTGACCGTACCGCCGCAACAAAATGCTCAGCTAAATTTGCAACACCCCAAATTGGCCGCAGATATTTGTTCTCTGGGGCATAAACCCCTGAGCGACAAGAAAAATCTGTCATTTCAACATTCTCGTTTTTTAGCGGACGAATATATTGACGGACGCGAAACCGTGAACTAGGCTGGCGATTGTTACCGGTAAAAGCGGCAACCTTCAGTGGTCTGCCTGCCTCAATCATAAACAACCCCTCTCTGCAGCTAAAAAATAATTACTAACCGTGCACCAAGCTATCATATATTTCTTGCTGTAGCTGCACAATATTTTTGATGTCATATCTCGCACGCAACGAATGTGCCAACTCGCTTTTATATTTTACAAGTTGCAAATCATCCATATCAATAATCCGCTGGCACATCGCACTTAATGCGGAAACCGCGCCACATGGCGCGACGTAACATGCTTCGACCAATTCCCGGCACTCTCCGGCATTGGTTACCACACAAGGAAGACCTATCGCCAACGCTTCGCCGACCACATTAGGAAACCCCTCAAAAATCGAAGTCAACGCGAACAAATCCAACCCGCAATAAAAGTCTATCATATTGCTTATCGGTCCCAGCATAACAATCCTGTCCCGAATTTGTAATTCATCAATAACTGCGCCGAGCGCCGGGTTGCCATTATCCATCTTCGAACCGCAAACAACCGCTTTAATGTTTGGATTGTGCTTGCACAAATCAGCAATCAGCTTAAAAAAAGTCAACCAGTCTTTTTGTTTGACATAACGTCCAGCCATGCCGATAACAAAATCACCGTCACCAATCTGCCATTCAGTACGTGACTTTATCCGCTTAATTTTATCGAACTGATACCGTTCAGTCTCAAAACCATTCGGAACCAAAACGAATTTTTTTCTTGCATAACCACTCCGGATATGTGAATCTCTGCCATCAACCGAATTACTTATGATAACGTCAGGAATAAAATGCGAAAGCAGTGCATTTATGTATGCTAATACCCAGGTACTGCGCTGTTCAAGATTCTTACCGTCCAAAGTTACCCGGATACCCCAAATTATCTTGGCTTTAGTACAGATTTTTGCCAATACACCGCCAAAAAAATCGCCGTGATACATCCACGTCTGCACAATATCTGGTTTAATAGTCCGCAACAATCTGGCAAGCGCAATCAATGAAAAAAAGATTTTCCATGATTTCAACGAAAAACTGTGTACGGTCATGCCTTCATCCAGCATTTCTTGCCCAACCACGCCAATGCCGTTCAACGAAATTATTTCTGCACAATAACGGCTTTTATCAGTAAACCGCACAATCTTTTGCAACATTCGCTCAGCTCCGCCGTGAGTAGTTCCAGAAATTATGTGAACGACCCTTATTTTTCGCATTGTTCCCCCACAAAGACGTTTCTAATTTTTAATTGCACACGCCGATTTATTATACAATACGTAATATAATTGTGCAAAACAAACTTCAAAACAGCATGGACACGGATAAAAGAAAAAACCACGCTAAGATATTCATCTTAACGAGGTTTTTGTGTGCTGTACCTATTCAACGTCAAATTCCTGCTCGTCCAAATTGACCGCGGCATAACTATCATTCTCCAGCATAAACCGGCTGCGAACAATAATATTTTTTGTTTCCTTATAACCAAGCGTCGTTTGACTGGTTGTTTTTCCGACTTTTATTGAATATTTCCCGGGCGTCAGATCACCAAACGAAACACTGCCAAAAAAGTCCGTTCTGCGCGTCGCAATTACCGAGCCATCTTTTAGCAAAGTAACTTCCGCAAGTGCCAACGGTTTGGCATTTTTACTGATAGCACGCACATTGATGCCGGATAACGAATAAATTGCCGGCAGTGGATTTATCGCATTATAAGTAGCTTTTACATTCCCTAAATTCTGGCTGTCACCCATAAAACTACAGGTCAGCGGCCCGGAAAAAGGTTGATTCTGTGTAAACACCACTCTGCCGTTTACGTCTGTAACGCCACGCAATTTGGCCGAAAGGTAATTCATTTCAACATTCACCCCGGCAACCGGCATATTATTGGTGTATTTTGCATCAACTGCAACACTCCAATATTTTTCGAAGTCGATTGTAACGTTGTCCCAAGCGTTGAATGCCAGATTTCTAGTCACAGTGCTTTCCATAACCGGTTCGCCAGGATACTGATACCTGGCGGTAATACTATATTCTCCCGTCGGCAGACACCACAGCGGCGCCACGCCGTCAGCATCTGATTTCACACTGATAGTTTTGGTGTTGGCGCGAATATAACCCTCGCTGAGACGGGTAATTGTCACATCGGCAAACGACAGACGTTGGTCGCGATTTGCCGTGAATACTGTAAAATTACCGCTTGGCAAAGTGCCAAAAGATATTATCCGTTCGCCTTCAACATAACTCTCGGCGTAGTCCTGATAGCCTCTGTATTCCAGTTTGATATAATACCAGCCTTTATCCAGTCCGCTAAATCGGCCTTTACCATCAGTGTTCGTTGTCGTACTACCGACAAGCGTGCGTTCACTACTGCCTTGCTGCGGAATACGATACAAAGTCAAATTGGCTTTCTCGGCCGGAACATTACTGGTCAAATGACTTGCGTTAACAGTCAACACACTTGGGGTGTCATTGGAACTGATTTGCAAAGTCGTTTGCTGATCACTATGCAATTCATAGCCGGTAACCAGGGCCCGCGGCATTCCGGGAATAACTGCCAGCAACTGATATCGGCCGATTGGCAACGCGACCGCCGTTCCTTCTTTTTTAGTTTTGACCACAATCTTTTGATCGCCGTTCGTATTGATTTTACCTTCATTCATACGCGAAATTTCAACATAATTACAGTCAGCCGGCACGCCATCTTTATTAACTGCCAACGTCAGTTTTGCCGATTGTTTGATAATATTAACCTGTTCGGTTGTTTTTTTGGAAACATCGATAAATACCGGTTTTGACGCCGCCCCGTAATATTCTTCTTCGATACGCAATTTACCAAGCGCCGGAAACGTTGCATTGCCGGCGGCATCAGTATAGACCGTGCGATAATATTGCCATTTTTGCGCATCTTCATTGAAGGTAGATACAACTAGTTTAGATTTTTCCACCGCTGTTCCGGTATCGTAAGCAACCTTTACGTCTACAGTTGCATCAATTTCTTTTTTGGGAACAGTAATTGTTTTTGTCAGTTTTGTTTCACCGGCATAACCAATTTCGTTACCACAATCATATGTTTCACCGTTCAATTTTGCATAAACGTCATAAACAATATTTGGCGTCAAACCATCGATAATCGCCAATCCATTACCGTTGGTAGTTGTTGACACAGCTAATTCCGGATGTGCCTGCGGCTGAGCTACGACGTTTACCAAACGCGCCGGCGTATTATCAGCATAAACCACCGGAACATTGAACGTCGCTGCCGGTAACACTACGCTTGCATTATTATCAGCAACACTTTCTTTGATTTCAACAATGCTGGCAAAATCGCGCTGCTTGTCAAACACTGTCACTTCTGCTGTTCCGGCCAAAATTCCAGCGAAAGAGACCGAACCATTCTTGTCCGTTCTCCCTTCGGCGATTATATTCTTCACATCACTCTCGGCTGATACATGAGCAAGTGTTATTTTTGCATTATCTACCGCACTATCTGTGCGATCGGAATAATTCACTTTCAATGTAACCGTAGCCGGAGAATTTACATTATTAATCAGTGCGGTGTATTCGCCAGCCGCATAATTCGTTTGTTCAGTTTCATAGAATTTGCCATATTTGTTATCGGGATCATCGTTAAAATATACCCGCACGCTGTATTTTCCAGGCGTACATTTACTGAATACCGCTTTCCCGCCAACAAGTTCAGCTTTATCTTGGACTTTACCTTTTTCATCAAGCAGATAGGCAGTATATCCGTCTGTTGGAACACCGTCGGTATATTTTGCCAGTGCGGTTATCATCGTTTTGTTTTTCTGAAGATACGCTTCCTGAGTCAAGATAGTAACAGCCTTATTGCTATCGTCAGATATAGTTTGCGCTACCGTATATTCATTTCCGGAAACCACAGCGGTAAGATTGTAGCTGCCGTAATTAAGATTTTGAAAACTGGCATTACCGTTAGCATCAGTCTTCGCCTGTGTAGTCAAGCGCGCTCCATTGGTCTGAGTTGCCACTACTGGAACACTGGCCGCCGGGCTATTGTCGGCATATTGCACCGCCACAACCACTGCTGCTTTGGATGGTGTCTGATATTGTTGCGTCATGATGATGTTTTCACGTCGAACGATTTGCAGTAATTTGTTATGAACATCGCTGCTCTCTGCGACCGGTACTTCTGGTCCAAACAGCGCGGCCCGGACCGCGTCACTGGCGAGGTTGAAATCAACCTTGACATATTGGTTAACACCTGACTGATTAGCAGCGCCACCACCATAATTGCCATTAACACCGGCTTCAAGCTGAAGCTGTTGAGTGAGCGCCAGATTAACGCGCACACCGATATTATTCTGTACATTATAGGAGTTTAAATTCCCCTGCATAGTTTGGTTGTTATCTAACAACCACCAATGCGAACCTTGCAAAAACACTCCCAACCATGGCGCTAGCACCGTGCTGCCGCCGACCTCATAATCGACACCGTTAACAACCCGTTCCAAAGTGTCCATACCACTAGCAGTCGAAATAAACACCGGATTTGTCAAACCAATATATTGATTGGAACGAATTTCCAAATTCGAAAACAATAGTTCTTCGCCGATACCAGCGCGGGTATGACTATTAGCAAGCGCTTGATCAACAAAAGCATTTACCCCGATTATTGCCGAATCGTTGACGATTTTTCGATAACCGACACCAAAATTCACCGCACTGTTTGCCATATCTTGCGAATCACGCGTGTAGCTCGCTTGCCAAAACAATGCCGCCTCATTTTTCAACATAAACGGCTGAATGGTATCGATTGAAAACAAAGTATTGTATTGTGACGAAAAGCCCAAGCGCACCGTAGTGCGTTTTAACCAATCCGGACCGCTACCGTTTTGCAACCAAGCCTGAACCGCCGAAACCATGCTGTTAAGCGCGTTTATATTCTGACTATCTGCACTGGCGCTGCCGGGCGTATCAGAAACAGCAACCGACGTAAACCGGTATTTTTCCGATTGCGCCTGTTGCTGATCTGCATCAGTCAATTCTGCTCCGGTTGCATACGCCGTTATTTGGCAATAATTACAAACGAAAGCTGCCAAAACTATATAAATAACCAGTTTCCTGCATCTATCTAACACTTTTTCTCCCTGAAACTCCTGCTAATGAATTTGATTTTATTTATTGTAGCCAGCAATTACACAACGCGACTACGCGTCGCGCATTATACCACAATTTCTTAAAACCGTCAATCAAAAACATTAATTTCAAGCGAACATCACCATGCAATTCCTGTCTGTTCGTGTTCATCCGCCAGTTCTTTCATGTTTAAGGACTTAAAGCCGCTTTCTTTGTTTAATTGCGTATAATATTCAAATATTTCGTTCAAAAAAGTTAAATTCTCTTCAATATCTACACCATAATTATGCGGATGTAACCAAAGATGACAAACGTGGTCAGTATTCGCCGCATTTTTCATGGCATTTTTTATTCGCTGCAGGCGGAAACAATTTAGCAATGCAAACCTTTTATCGTATGGTCGAAGAAAGAAACTTGCCGGAATATTTATCAAATTATTTTTTCGGGTATAAATGTGGCTGATATTAGAGCCAGTTAAATTAAAAAAATTATCCGCATAGCGTAATGTTTTTTTAATCAATGAATCTTTCTGCGAATCAACATCATTAAACAGCCACGATTTTTGATTACCGCGATAACACTTTATTCCATGTTTAAAACATACATCCAAGCACTGTTTGTTGGTTTGGTGGCGCGGAAATATTATACTCTTAATATCCACGCCAAATTTATTCAGCGCAATTTTTTTTGCAGCCTCGATATCGGCATCAAACTCATCAATAGTCTGCCCGGGTTCGTTACAATAATAATGTGAAAACGTATGCGTTGCCAACTCTTGATTCGGACAATCAAGAATCGTGCGCACCAAATCCGGCGCAAAATGGCATTTTTTGAATTCCGCGTCGCTTTTCAGCCTTGACTGCGTCTTTTTAGATGACAAATACTTATATGGAGAAATGGCATTAGCCAAATATGATGGCATTTTTTTCGGGCGGTAACCCTCCAGCTCTTCGCCGTCTTCACACATAATAAGCCCAACGGTTGCCCAACTGGCATGAATATCGTACCGTTCAAAAAGTTCAAGTATCCGTGGTATTGCTTTGCGTTTCCCAAGCATATTTGCTTTATATGAATCGTAAGCACGTTCGCCAATGAATGCCCAATACATTTCAAAATCAAACGATATACACAAATTCCCCATTTAAACTCACCTCTAAAAACTATTTTATCAAATTTTACCGTCTCTCTTTTTTCTAGAATTTCGATGTTTTCCAATTCTAAATACGCGTAAGTATAGCAAAAAATATTAGGTTGAGAAAGAAAAATGCAAAGAAATATATTTCCCCTCACCATTTTATTACTAACGTCGTAAAATATTTACAAACTCTCTCGCACCAATAACCAGTAAACTGTCCATCCTGATATTCATCCTTGTTAGTACCAACCGCGGCCAATACCAATTTTGAAACACTGCTTGAACCAAAAATTGCGCGCTTAATATTCCAACCAAACCATAACCCAAAATTTTTACGTTAAACACCGCAATAATTACAATAGCGCAGCCCGAAACCAATGACGGGATGACGAACGGTATTTCATTTTTTGCATAAATAAACAGCGCAAAAATCTGTCCATGGTTGAATTCCAAAAACATATATAACGCCACTAACAGTAGCAATGGTGCCGGTAATAACTCGGTGTGCGATTTTAGCAGTAAGATAAAATGTGGCAAAACAACCACAATCGCCAACACGCCACACAAGAAAATACTCCAACCGACAACTACGCTTTTTGCAAGTAACTTAACCAGCAACTCGTGATTGTTCCGCATGCTTGCCTCGTTAATTGCCGGCAAGAAAGTTCGGACGTAAGTCGCACCAATCGTTGCCACCGCCGCAAACAATTGTGTGGTCAAACCAAAGGACGCCACAGTGCTGATACTGAAAAAAATCGAACACAAGAACATACTACCTTGATTTACAAGCAACGAACCGACAGTTACCAACACAATTTTTCGGGCATTAGCAAATAAAATCGCAAACACTGTTTTATCGTTCTGTATCGTTTTTTCGCCCTGCGAATCGTTCATATTAACACTGATCTTCAAATAGTACTTTGCTATGCTTCGCATGATTATTCCACTCAACGCATACGCTACTGCAATGCAAACTAGCGGATATTTAACAAACGGCACAGAAACAGTTATCATCAAAAGGTAAAACACCTGACTATAAACATTTGCCTTTTGAAACAGTTTGACCTTACCGATACCGACCAAACATGGCGCCCAATAATAATTAAACAGGTTCAGTACTATCCCGCCGAGAAAAACCGCCCATGCCGTAAACAAATAGCCCAAAGGCAGCGCTTTACCGACATAGTCGATGTAGATGCTTCCGAAAATTGCCAGAACAATTAACACCGCTAGTGATATTATCAGATAGATTTTTTTTGCCAGTCGCATCAGTTGACCAATTAACGCAAAATTAGGCTGTCCGTGTTGCTCTGCATCCAGAAAGCCTTTACCGGTTATTAATTTCGCCCCGCCAAATGCATAAGAAACGAACCTGGTTATTGTTGGTGAAAAACCCAAGTCGAATAACAACATCATTGCGTTTATCGACATAAAAATATAGAACATGCCCATCTCGTCGGCACTCATATACCGCAGACAAACTGGTAGAATTATCAAATTGGCTCCGGCTTTTATAATAACTCCTAAATAACTCCAGATTATGTCTTTGAGCGAAAGTTTAATATTCATAAAATCTTTTTTCCTATCTTTAACATGGTTTTTGACTGCTATTGCAGTCTTTTGCGTTGTTTTTTTATTAATTTCGTGTGATAATTATGCATTATGTCACAAGTTAGGACAGAATACAAAGCTATTGCTGATTGTTTTTAAACTTAATTTCAATTCAACATTTAAACGAGGACCACTATGAAGAATGTTATGCAAAAATTTATCACATTAAAAATGCTTCACCGAATCTTCCAGTACACAGTGGATATTTTTATCAGTGCGTTGGCGTTATTTATTACTGATGCTTTGTTTTTTTCGATTGACATCAAGTATACGGCGTTGAACAATTTTGAACTACTGTATGTGCCGTTTTTGACTTTCTTGACGCTGTTTTTTTTCACGGTAAACGATGTATACAACTATCAGGAACGACGATTAGATGAAACCATTTCACGCACAATTGCTTCACTCGCAAAGAGTATTGTGATACTGCTGGTACTAGTTTATTTCGCAAACATGGATTCTTCCAGAAAGATGCTTGTCGTCTACGGTTTTATCGTCTCTTCTTTTTATCTTGCTGCCAATATTGTTCGCTGGAATGCATACTCACGCGTCTATGCAAAAACTCCCACGTTACTGTTTGCCAAAAAAAATGAAGCCGCTTGGATAGTAGCGCGCATTTCTTCACATACACAGTCACGCTACAACCTCGCAGGTTGGTACGACGAAGTTGGCAATCTCAACTGCATCAACGTAAAAGCAATCAAAACCATCATATTAGGCGCAGGATTTGCTTATGCGAGCGTCTCCGAACTTACCGCGTTTTGTTTACTGAACAACATTGATTTGATTTACGTTCCTTCAGCTCTGGCGATAATGAGTAACGGCGCATCAATGCACACTATTGATGACATAATGACTTTTTCAGCACCAAAATTTCGTCTTGCTAACGAAAATCGAGTGGCAAAAAGAACTCTCGACCTTGTTTTTTCTTTTTTTGCGCTATTATTCTCTTTTCCCCTTATGTTGGCAGTTGCCATCGCCATTAAGCTCGACAGCCCTGGTCCAATTTTCTACAAACAGTTGCGCGTCGGACTCAATAACAAGGAATTTTTCGTTTATAAATTTCGCAGTATGCGCAATGATGCCGAGAAACACACCGGCGCAATTCTATCCACGCAAAACGATGCCCGGTTGACAAAAGTTGGAAGTTTTATCCGAAAGACCCGAATTGATGAAATCCCCCAATTCATTAATGTGCTATTAGGCAACATGAGCGTTGTCGGTCCACGACCTGAACGTAAGATATTCACAGATGTGTTCGACAAAAAAATTCCTTTTTATTATTTTCGTCACCATGTAAAACCGGGAATAACCGGGCTGGCGCAGATATTTGGCAAATACAATACCGCTCCCGAATACAAAATACTCTACGACTTGTACTATATCAACAAGTGTCAGAAATGGGGCGTTCTGATTGCCGATATTTCAATTATGCTGCAGACGCTGAACATTTTTTTTAGCCGCAGTAGCGCCGAGGGAACCTTTGATTTAGAATCTATAAAAACAACTTTGACGATCTCTAAAGATAATTTGTAGAGGAGAAGAATATGCGATTTCTCGTTACCGGCGGCGCCGGATTTATCGGCAGCAGTCTTATTGACGATTTACTGACAGCGGGACATTCTGTTGTCTGTATGGATAATTTTGATAGTTATTATGATGAAACTATCAAAAGGAAAAACATTCATAATCATTATAATTATGCAAATTATCAATTAATTGAGCGAGATATCCGCAGTGACTTGTCCAGACTTCCGGAGTGCGACACAATAATTCATTTAGCAGCACGTGCCGGCGTTCGTCCAAGTATCTTGCAGCCGATGCTCTATCAGAGTGTAAACATTGAAGGCACACAGAACCTGCTAGAATTTGCCAAAGTTCGCGAAATTAAGAAATTCATTTTTGCCAGTTCCAGCAGCGTATATGGCGTCAACCCCAACACGCCTTGGCGTGAAGACGATTATGTACTCAACCCGATCAGCCCATATGCTGCTACTAAAATCGCCGGCGAATTAATCGGACACAGTTACGCATACTTATATCCGATACAATTCATCGGATTGCGATTTTTTACAGTTTACGGACCGCGTCAACGTCCGGATCTGGCCATCCACAAATTCACACGAGCGATTATCGAAGAAAGCCCGATTGAATTCTATGGCGACGGCAGCACTTCCCGTGATTACACTTATATCAGCGATATCGTAAGTGGCATCAAGGGTGCAATAAACTATGATAAAGAAAAATTTGCGATTTTTAATTTAGGTAACTGCCGTACCACTACCCTCAAACAATTAGTCGAAAAGCTAGAAATAATTATTGGCAAATCGGCAATTTTCAATCATCAACCACTCCAACCAGGCGACGTGCCGGTAACTTTTGCCGACGTAACAAAATCTCAACGCGAGCTTGGTTATAACCCGGAAACGCCGATTGACATTGGTTTGGAAAAATTCGTAAAATGGTATTTGGAGGAACGATGCGTTTAGTAGTTGTAGGCACAGGTTATGTAGGTTTGGTAACCGGGGTATGTTTTGCCGATGCCGGAAACCACGTTCTATGTGTCGATAAGAACAAGGATAGAATTAACAAACTTCTAAATGGAGTAATGCCGATATATGAGCCTGGTCTGGAAAAAATGGTTGCAGAAAACGTTGAGTCCGGGCATTTAAAATTCGCGACTTCTCTGTCCGGTAGTCTTGACAATGCCGATATCTGTTTTATCGCCGTCGGAACACCGAGCAGCGACGATGGAAGCACCGATATGAGCTTTGTTCGCGCAGCAGCCAGGGAAATTGGCGACAGCATTGCGACTGATATTATCATCGTCAATAAGTCAACCGTTCCAATCGGAACAGCCGATATCGTAAGCGAAATAATTACCGAGCGTTTGAGATTGCGCAAATCAATCAGCAAATTCAGCGTTGTTTCCAACCCTGAATTTCTCAAGGAAGGCTGCGCGGTTGCCGATTGTATGAAACCGGATCGAATTATTATTGGCTGCGATAATCCGGCGATTGTCGAAAAATTACGACAATTGTATAAACCGTTTTCAATGAATCACGATAAATTCACAGTCATGAGTGTGCGCAGTGCCGAAATGACAAAATATGCCGCCAACGCAATTTTGGCTACCAAAATTTCTTTTATTAACGAAATGGCAAACATCTGCGAACGCATTGGCGCTGATGTCAACGAAGTGCGAATCGGTATTGGTAGCGACTCGCGTATCGGCTATAGCTTTATTTATCCGGGAATTGGCTATGGCGGCAGTTGTTTTCCAAAAGATGTCAAGTCCCTTATTCATCAAGCGCAAGCGTTAGGCTATACGCCTAGTTTGCTACAATCGGTAAAGCAAGTAAATGATTCACAGAAAATCGTCTTGGCAAACAGAGTAATCGAGCGTTTCGGCAAGGATTTGACAGGAAAGCATTTTGCAGTTTGGGGATTGTCATTTAAGCCTAACACTGACGATATGCGTGAAGCACCAGCTATTGATATCATCAACATTCTGACTGCCCGCGGCGCAACCATTGCAGCCTATGATCCAAAATCAATGTCTGAGGCCGAGCAAATATATCTAAAAGATAATCCGAATGTACGTTATTGCAAAAATAAATATGACGCGCTTGAAAAGGCTGATGCTTTGCTGTTGCTTACCGAATGGCGCGAATTCCGCGCACCAGATTTCTTGGAACTCGGCAATCGTCTGAACAACAAAATTATTTTTGACGGACGTAATCAATACATCGCTTATACCGACATTCTTGAAAATGAAAAATTCGAGTATCACTGTATCGGCAAGAGTTGAGTCAATCGAAAACCAATTTACCAAAACCTCGTAAGACAAATAACGCCTTACGAGGTTTTTGTTGTTTTCAATATGACGGTTTATTTGAAATACTTTCGTAATAGCGTTGCATTGCTAACGCATCTTTAGCCTGAGTACCGTTTGATTCGCAAATTATTGTCGGAGTATAATTGTTCTTTTTAATCACTCGCATCAGCGGTTCAAACGGCGGCCCAAATCCATCAGCAAAAGTATGGTGTTTTTTTTCGCCAGCCCTCGTAAACTCAATCTGACTAAAATGAATGTGAATATTGGACGCGATGTCTGCACCTAAACTTTGGGTAAGCTCATCGAATATTCCCTGATACTGAATTTCATCAACGATGTAGCCCTGACCCACTGAATTGATATGACCGAAATCAATAGCCGGAATTGTCCAGTCAGTAATTTTGCAGAACTCAATTATTTCTTTAATGGTACCCAATTGATTTACTTTACCATGCGTCTCCGGCGCCAACAACACCTCATTTAGCCCTAAAGTTTCTGCTTCTTTAACGATAGCCGCAAACCGAGTTTGCGCCAGCTCAAATGCCAACGAGCGTTCTTGCTTACCTACGCCGCCGACATGAAATATGACTGCATAAGCCCCTAACCATTGCGCAGCACGAAGCGAGTTGAATATATGCTGTTTAGTATTTTCAAAAGTACTGTCATCAGTTGTTGCGAGGCTAATAAAATATGGCGCGTGAACGCTCATTCGTATTCCATATATTTGTGCCTGAACGCCAATCTTGCGGGCAGTCTCCTCGCCGACATTCACACCCCTGCCGCATTGGTATTCATAGGCGCTGAGATTATAGTTTTTCAACCATTCCGGCATTTGTTCAGAACGTTTCTTACCGGATTCGTAGAATTCATCAGGATTTCCGGCAGTACCAAAATACACTTTATTCATTATTTACCTCAAACCAGCCCGGCAAAAGCATTTTGACGCAATGCGTCATACAGTACAATTGCTACGGCATTAGATAGATTCAATGATCGCGCACCATCAACCATCGGAATTCTAAGACAGTAATTCGGGTTATCTGCAAGCAATTCTGCCGGCAATCCTGCCGTTTCCCTGCCAAACACAATAAAATCATCCGGTACAAATTCAATTTCCGAATAACTCCGCACAGCTTTGGTAGTGTTATAAAAAAACCGTCCGTGCGGATAAGCAACGAAAACCTCAGCAATATTTTCGTAAACATGCACTTTTAACAAATGCCAATAGTCTAAGCCAGCGCGTTTGAGTTGTTTGTCGGCAATTGAAAATCCCAACGGTTTTACCAAGTGCAATTCAGCGCCGGTCGCTGCGCACAATCGCGCAATGTTTCCGGTGTTACCGGGAATCTCAGGTTCAACTAATACAATGTGCATCTCTACCTCTATCGCTCTTTCAGCATTTTATCATCGACCAGCGAATAGTCAATATAGGTTGCCTGCGGCACTTTTTTGCCGTCAAGCAAGTCAACGGCATATTTGATTGCGGTACTAATTTGCTTACCGCTGCGCTCAGCAACAGTTAGCGTCATATAACCTTTTTCAATATATGTTTCTGCAGCTTTAAGATCGCCAAAACCAACAACCATTACGTCCCTGCGGTTGGTCTGCTCTAAATATTCAGCTACCCCGATTGCTACAACGTCGTCTACGCAAAAAAAACAACCGATTGATGCGTAATCATTATAAAGCGTTTTCGCGGTGAAAGTTGCCTGATTTTTGCTCCAATAAACAATTTTAGTGAGCTTTAGCGCACAATACGGATTCTCGGAAAAAGCACGCAACGCACCACGCTTACGCGTGTCAGATAAAATCGAAGAATTAATTCCCATAAATAAAACCACATTAGTAGGCTTCGTTATCCGGTCGCTGACAAACTTCGCCGCGTCATAAGCAGCTGATTCATTATCGATACATACAAACGGCGGTACCGACATATTAAACTGAATCATTGATGCCGGATCCAAACGACAACCCACATTTACTACCGGTATTCCCGCCGCTTGATATTGTTTTATCACCGGTAATAACGCCATCGAATCAACCGGATCAATCACAAGTGCGTCAATATCCTGATTTGCCAAATCATGAAGTATGGCAATTTGTTCACTCGAATCAACTTCCTGACTGAGTTTTCGCACAATAATATTAACGCCCAGCGCCAATTCACTAATACGCGCTGTTCGTTCCATCTCAATAAAGCTCGGATTATCCGTCGAACGTAGCACCAGCGCAATTTTTTTTGGCGCCTCTTGGCCTGACGGAATATTACCAAGCAAAAACCGATTATCAATCGCAAAATAGATAGCGCCAACTATAATCAAAGCTGCACTGACTGCAATTGCGACTTTCCACCATTTATTATCCATACTTCTCCAAATACTAACTGACTCAATTTTAGCGCATTTTGTATGTGTCCGCAAACAAAAAAGCAGCCGCAATGCGACTGCTTTTTAATAATTCTGACTGTTAAGATTTTAACCAACTTTTGCGTAGCCGAGTTTGTCCAAAAATACCGGCATCTGCTTGCGCCACCACGGCCAATCATGCGCAACCTCGGTACCCCAAATTTGAATATCCACCGGAACGTTTTTTTGTCGGAACAATTCCTGCATCTCATAAGTTTCTTTCAGAGTCTCCGCTTCCCACGGACCTTGACCCGAACATACAATTACGCGGCTATGACGATACTTGTCAAGATACCACTCGTTGTTCAAATTCGGGAAATAGCGTACTGGCGCATTGTAATACAACGTTTCGTTGCTTACATCGTTGCTATTATCTTCAAAAACTAAATCATAACGCCCTGACAAAGCAATCGCTTCGTCAAAAATTTCCGGATGACGCAACCACATATTCAGACTATGATAGGCGCCCATACTGCAACCGGTAGCCATAAATGTTTGGTAACCGGTGCGCGCGCGAACTATTGGAGTAAATTCATCGGTAATGTATTTATCAAACGCGTTGCTTGCCCACGCCCGATGCTCCATCGGATGAGTTGTTGACAACCACATTTCTTTATCCACGCTGCTCACCGAAAAAAACTGAATCGAACCGGCGTCAATATACGGCTGACATGCTTCGATCATCTTGAAGTCTTCGTATTCGTAGAACGAGCCGCCGCTTGACGGAAACACGATAATCGGTTTACCGGAATGCCCGTAAACTTTGTATTCCATTTCCCGATTCAGATTGCTACTCCAATGCTTATGGTATTCAATATTCATAAAATATCCTCCCGATAAATTTTTATTTTAACGGCCAACCGGGCCGCAGGGTAACGACAATTTTCAACAATAGTAATCTACTCGTATTTTGCCTGAATAAACGCAATAACTTCATTCAACTGATCAAGCTGCTCAGCGCGGGCAATATATACATAGTCTCCCAGCGCGCCACGGAACACGCCACTAATCGGTTGTTGAGCAATGATAAACTTACCGCATTTATGCATGATTTCTTCATGGCTGTGGATATAGTTTTTATCAATTTTGCGGCCAATATGTGACGCATAGTATTTATGTTCAAAACCATTCGGCAACACCGGTAATCCGCAAACCAATTTTGCCCACTCATCATACAAGTTAACATCACAAGCATAATTAAACATATCCATGGTTACACCACCGGGTGGACGCATATTGACTTCCAGACAGACAATTCGGCCGTCTTTTTTGTTGACAAAATACTCAAAATGGAAGAATCGTTCCCGAACATCAAAGGCCTTAACCGTACGTTCGCCCGCTTCTTTTAGTCCGGCAGGTAAGTCATAACGGCAGGTATGATAAAAAATGTCCAAATCCTTATTAACAGTTTCCATAACGCCACGGCAGAAATAATTGGCATTCCAGAAACGAATGTTTCCGTCCTTGTCGGTCAGTCCGTCAAACGAATACAAGTCACCGACAATAAACTCTTCCATAATATAATCACACTGCAACCGATCTTCGAGGAAGAAATTCATATCATCTTCGGATTCAATTTTATAGGTTTTAGCAGCTCCCACACCAACATCGGGTTTGGCAACTACCGGAAAACCAACTTCAGCAATAAATGCCCGAGCCTCTTCGGAATTATTAACCAAACGACCACGAGCTACGTTTAAACCAGCATTGATATAAACCTGTTTCATCCCTGTCTTGTTTTTGATCGCTTCAAGTTGATGTTCGCGCACACCATAAACATTAAAGTCCGAACGCAATTTGGCATCGGTTTCCAACCAATACTCATTATGCGATTCAATCCGATCGATCGAACCGTATTTCCAAACAAAATATCCGCAAGCACGCTGCAACTCTTCGTAATTGTGCAAATCCGACACTCGAACATACTCGGTAAGCGCCATGCTCAACTCTGGGTCAAATGTATCATAATCGGCATCACCAAGCGCCAACACGTTAGCGCCGGCACGCTTCAACCCAATAGCAAAATATTTCCAATTAGGTGGAAAATACGGGGAAATCAATACAATATTCATAAATATACTCCTCCTTAATCTAACCACAAAATGTAATTAACCGCGTCCATTAATTCATTTTTTTCCGTTGCGCGAATCAAATAAACATAATTACCCATCGCTCGTGCTAACACAGCCGGCAGTTCCATATGATTTGTGACCATATGACCAAATCTATTCATAATCTGCCCGTGGCTATGCTGATAATTGCGGTTACTCTTACGACCAATATGGCATGAATAATATTTACGTTCACAACTTATATCAGTTTTTCCATAAGCCACAAGGTCGGCGTAAATGCCATAAACGTCTGTATCACAAGCATAATTCCACATATCCATTGTAAACCCGCCCGGAGCGCGGCAATTAACTTCTAATGCGAGAATTTTGCCGTCATTATGAGTACGGAAGAACTCAAAGTGGAAGAATCGCTCTTTAAGATCAAAAGTTTTCAATATCCTGCGTCCATACTCTTCAATGACCGGATCAATATGGCGATCAGTGAAAAAGTAAATATGATTATCGGAATTAACCGATTCCATAACACCTTCACCATAAACACTCGACATCGCTAAAACCGGTTCGCCGTTTCTGTCAACGATGCCATCATAAGTTACTATCTGTCCGGAAATAAACTCTTCAAAAATATACTCAGTGTCATCAGCTTTATCGGCAAAAAACGCCTGCAATTCAGCGTCTGATTCGAGCTTATACGTACCGGAAGCGCCTACTCCGCGATCTGGTTTGCCGACAATCGGAAATCCAACTTCTGCAACAAAATTCTTGGCGTCCTGATAATTATCCAGAACTCTTCCGCGGGCAACCGTTATACCAGCTTCGATAAATTTCGCTTTCATCAATGATTTTTGGATACAATAACGCAACTCATCCGGTTTTTTGCCAAACACATTGAACATTTCACGAATAGCCGCATCTGTCATCAGCCAATATTCATTGTTCGACTCAACTCGATCAATTTTGCCATACTTGTAAGTAAAAAATCCACACGCTCGCGCAAGTTCGTCGGTATTGTGCAAGTCACTAACTTCATAATAATCCGTCAAAACTGCTTTCAAGTCCGGTTCCAACATTGCATAAGGCGTATCAGCAATCCCAAGAACATTTATGCCTCTGTTTTTCAACGCTTTGCAAATGTTTTTACAGGTAGCCGGAAAATGTGGTGAAATGAATACAAAATTCATAAACTTTCCCCCATTAAATGTCTTCTGTAGACTAGTCTTAATAAAGTAACAGATGATTCATTATAGCACTCGAAAACTAAATATTAAAGCCTGACAAGCTTTTTTTTTGACAATAATTGCAAATCTAACTATTTTTTATTACAAATCGGTAATAATTCTTTTTCCCTTTACGAATTAGCAGCTCGGAATTCACAAAGGCTTCAGACGCAATTATCGCGTCAATATCTTCGTGCCGATTTTCACCAATATACAAACCACCTTGTGCAATCATACGTCGAGCTTCACCTTTTGATGCAAAAACCAAATTCTCTACCAAAACATCGACTATGTTTTTACCGACAACAGCACTGGTTACATAAATCGTCGGCACATTATCTAACGCCCCACCACCGCCAAACAGCGCTTCCGCTGCCTGAGCTGCTTGATTTGCTTCGCTTTCACCATGCACAATTTTTGTTACTTCGTATGCTAAAACTTTTTTCGCTTCATTTATTGCCTGATCGCGCAATGCGCCAAGCCGACGAACTTCGGTCATCGGCAGAAAAGTCAATAATGCCAAACATTTTTCAACATCAGCATCGGCAACATTGCGCCAGTATTGATAAAAATCATGTACTGAAGTTTTATTGACGTCCAGCCAGACCGCGCCGCGTTCGGTCTTACCCATCTTTTTTCCGTCACTTGTTGCAAGCAACGTAAACGTTAAACCGAGCGCCTGACGCCGTTCTTTTTTACGAATAAGATCGACACCGGCAAGAATATTCGACCACTGGTCATCGCCGCCCAACTGCAACACACAGTCATACTTGCGGTTTAGTTCTAAAAAGTCGTACGCTTGCATAACCATATAATTTAGTTCAAGAAAAGTCAGTCCCTTTTCCAACCGCTGCTTGTAACATTCAGCTGCCAGCATTCGGTTGACAGAAAAATGCGGACCCAAATCGCGCAACACCTGCATATAATTTAGCGGCAAAATCCAATCGGCGTTATTAACTACGATAGCCTTGCCGTCGCTGAAATCAAGCAAAGTACTCATCTGAGCCTTAAATTGTGCGCCGTTGTATTCAATTTGTTCAGGAGTCAACATCTTACGCATGTCGCTCTTGCCGCTCGGATCACCAATCATCGCTGTTGCCCCGCCGATAAGCACTATCGGTCGGTGTCCGGCACGTTGCATATGCGCCATAACCATCATGCTCAGATAATGACCAACGTGCAAACTATCTGCGGTCGGATCATAACCAGTATAAAACGCGACCCTCTTCGTGGCTAATATTTCTTTAATTTCATCTTCGTGTGTCAACTGTTGTAGCAACCCTCGTTCCACAAGAGTATCAAAAACCGACATAAATACCTCCAAATCAATGCCTATAAGGATTTTTGATTATAGCACATTGGTTGAAAAAAGTAAAAACATCGACTAAACACCTTCCGTTTCAACAGCCTGTTCTTGTGCACGATACTGCTTGTCTAGCATTTTGATAAATGGCAAATACATCAGAAAAGCCAAAACAAAGTTAACTAATTGCCAGAATACTCCGGTTAACCCAGTTATAAAGAAGGCATTAAACATCATTGGCATCGTCCATGGAATGTTCACACCGTTGGTCAACGGACATAGCCCAAGACTCATCGCCGTATAGGTAACGATCGCACAAACCACCGGTACCAATATCCAGGGAATAAACATAATCGGGTTATAAACAATTGGCAAACCAAAAATAATCGGTTCGTTAATATTAAATATTCCTGCCGGAAGCGCCATCCGGCCTAGATCTTTTATTTGTGCGCTCTTGCACATGAAAGCCATGACAACAACAAGTGCCAACGTGCAACCTGAACCGCCGAACATTACGAACGTATCGACAAATTTAAGCGTAAAAATATTTGGCAAAGTTTGTCCGACAACAAACGCATCATAATTTTGCAAAGTAAGTGCCGTCAATATCGGCCCCATAACAGTATTAAACACCAACATCTGGCCGTGAATACCAAACCACCATAACATTTGGCAAGCTATGTAAGCGATAATTATCGCCGGCAACGTGTTACCCAAATGCTCTAGCGGCGTCTGAACAATTTTATACACAAACTCATGTACTGTGTGGAAGTTTGTCATCGAAAACAACACTCTTAACGCCCAGAAAAATACCACAGCGAAAAAGCCAGGGACAATTGCCAAAAAGGACTTCATAACCGCGGGTGGAACGCCTTCTGGTAATTTGATAACCCAATTTTTACGCACGACGTAGCGAAAAATCAACGTTGTAATGATTGCGACAATAATCGCTACAAACAACCCTTTGGCGCCTAACCAAACTTTGGGAATAATATCCCCAATAAGAATTTCATTCGGCATATCAACGATTTTTATCATTGCCTCAAACGGCGTAACAATCAAAAATCCTACGAACGATAACACTCCGACCATTATACCGTCGAGTTTAAATTTCTCCCCAAGCCGATAGCCAATACCAATCGTCGTCAACACTGCGATAACATCGAATGACGCATTGACCGGATATAGCAATGAGCGCTGCCAGCCCAAGCCGAAAATGCCTTGCATGAATTCAGCGTAACCTGGCAACGGCAAAAATGCCACTAATAAGAATATCGATCCGATAATCATTAATGGTGCGGTAATCATGCAACCATCGCGAATGCCGTTTAAATAAACATTCGAACCAATTTTCATGGCAATTGGCACAAAATACTTTTCTAAAAATTCCTGAAACTTCTGCATGTTACTTTACTCTCCTTAAAAATACTTAAACACATTTTAACATTGCATTTGACTCCCGGGCAATAAAATAACCGCTTTGCATTACACAAAGCGGTCAATTAATTTTATAAATTATCTAATTATTTCTTTTCTTCTTTTTGCATAAACACCGGAATATTCAATTCGCCGATGCTGGGATTGAACCTTATCGGTGAAATCTGTGGAACTGCATCGCCAATTGTTTGCGGCATTTGGATACTTGGAATTTTGGCAGCAGCTTTTATCGTATCACCAAAACCGGTTGCAATTATCGTCACGCGAATTTCATCACCCAGTTCTTGTTCAGTTGTTACACCCAAAATCACTTCCACGCCTTCGTGTGCAACAATTTCATGTACTTTTTCCTGAATTTTGGCAAATTCATCATAAGTAATTTCGTCATTTCCGGCAACATTCAACAACACGTTGCGCGCACCCGCAATTGAAGATTCGAGCAACGGACTTTTAATCGCCCGCTCGACTGCCTCTTCGGCGCGGTTTTCGCCAGAGGCAACACCAATCCCCATAAGCGCGGTACCACAGTTTTCCAGCACCTTGCGTACATCGGCAAAGTCCACGTTAATCAAACCATGTGTATGAATTATATCGGATATGCCTTGAACCGCCTGACGCAAAACATCGTCAGCCATCATAAATGCTTGATGCAAAGTACGGGCACCCGCAAGCTTTTGGATTTTGTCGTTTGGTACAATTATCAATGCATCAACATGCTCGCGAAGCCTGGCTATTCCTTCATCGGCTTTTCGCGCCTTGGCTGTTCCTTCAAATTTGGTCGGACGGGTAACTACTCCAACTGTAAGCGCACCAACCGCTTTTGCACACTCAGCAATTACCGGCGCGCCGCCGGTACCGGTGCCACCACCCATACCGCAAGTAATAAATACCATATCGGAGCCTTCAAGCGCATTGGCAATATCCTGTTTACTCTCAAGTGCTGCTTTTTCACCAATCTCGGGATTGGCACCAGCACCAAGTCCACAAGTCAACTTTTCGCCTAATTGAAGTTTCAACGTCGCTTTGCTACCCGCAATGGCCTGTTTGTCAGTGTTCATCGCCCAAAAATCCACCCGACGCACACCAAAATCAATCATTCGATTAACAGCGTTATTGCCCGCGCCACCAATGCCGATGACTTTAATATTCACCAATCCATCGTTTGGGGTGTCGAAAACAACTTTACTACTCATAACTTCACGTTGCTCCTTCTTCTTCCTATATTTCATATCGTTTCCTCGTCAATGCAAATGTCATTAGATAATTTACCACGTTATATAGTTTTTTTCCACTTATTTCATGTGTTATTTTTTTAAAAAATGATGGCGAATTACTGCGAGGTTGTTGAAAACCCGCAAACCAAAAGCCAGTAACGCCACCATATATAAATCAATGCTCAACCGCTCGCCGATAAACACCAACAATACCGCAAGCAAAGAGTTCGTAAAAAAACCGCTGATAAATACCGTGTTGTTAAATTTGTCCTCCAAGGCTGCTCGAATTCCACCAAAAGCCGTGTCTAACGACGCAAGTACTGCAACCGACAAATATTTGGCCAAAAATACCGGTATCGAGATTGGAAACAACGCACCGATAAGCAGCCCTACAATTATACCTATTACTGGGTAAATCACTTCTGTTTACCTCCTACGTCTACGGGTTTGGCATATTCAAAATGCACGGCTCCGCTATATGCCGGAATATTTAAGTCTGTGACCTGGGTTACTTTAATATCTATTCCCCAGAATCCAAGCGTCTCAACTACACCGCCCTTCATCAACAACGCACTTTCAAGCGTCTTTGGATCACCAATAGCTTTAACTTCAAACGGTGCGCCAAACCTGGTGTTATTGACCGAAATCGTCGGCCCGGCACAACGAATTTCGCTGGTTGCAATCAACCGCTGATCGTTTATCGAAATCGCTTCAGCTGCCGCCGCGCGCAATTCGTTAACCACTTTTAGAATATCTTCATCGTGAATTAAATATAGATTCGCCGATTCGCCGTTTTTAGGTGTTTTTTTGCTGTCATCAATAACAACTGACACCCCCGGCCCATGAACAGCAAGCATGCCACCGACCATTTTTGCATTTTGAATTTCTTTAGCGATCCCGGCAGACCCTCCCTCTATGCGATACTTTTCCAATTCCTTTTGTAAATCGTTTTTTTCCTGTTCGGTTTGCGCCAGACGTTGCACTAAATCTTCAGCACGCTGCATCGACACTGTATTTCGGATACCATTTGTCGTACGAAACTGCACGGCAATCATCAAACCAAGTATTACGCATACCAAAGCAATAGCAATTTGTCCACGGCGGATTTGTGGTACTTTCATTGTTTTACCCTCATTGTCGGCGGTTCGAATTTCAAGTCAATCAAACTGATTGCAAAATTTTTCTCCGCAATTTCTTTTATCATTTGTTTGATATACTTAGATTTTACATCCGCACGGCTAAAATCACCCAAGCGGACTTGAAGCCCGTCAGTAAGAAGCAAGTAAACTTCTTGACTATTTTGCAGTTTCACTTCTGAAATCAAATCGAACGTCGTACTTTCCAGTCTAGCCAAAAATTCAGTCGCGGCAACCACTTCCTTATTACGCGCGTAATCGCCAACATACTCATCAGACAGTCTGACTCCGGTAATTAATGGTGCGTCATAGTTACTAAACGTTTTTTGTGCAGCCACCACCATACCCTTCTTGTCCAAGCTAAGTGTACCGTAATTACTAAATATATATGCCATTACCGCATTTTCGGTAATTTTTATCGATAAGGTCGGCGGCCACCATTTTCGCTCAACTTCAACTGACGCAATGCGCAAATCTTTTTTTAATAGCCCTTCAATCACTGCAGGTTGCAGCCTGATTATATTAACCGGATTGCGAATTTGACCCTCTCTGCAAATATCGTCTAGCGACACCGACTTGTTACCACTCAATTGCACAGTACCGACCGCGCAGTATGGCGAAAAAATAAACGCTGTAACTGCAATGACAATAAGAATAATAGTCACTACTACCAATACATCACGCCATTTTTTTTTGCGCCGCTTTCGCAGCTTTGACTCCCCGCGCAAGTGGCTGTAATCAATTTCCTTTTCGTCAGCTTCACTCATTTTTTCATCTTCACTTCGCTTTTAATAATTCCAATAATTTATCACCGACTCCGGTAATACTGCCCGCCCCCATGGTAAGAACAATATCGCCTGGTCGAACAATCTCTGCAAGCCTTTGTGGCAATTTGTCAAATTCGCCAACATACAAAGGCGCTTTTCCGCTGTATGCCTGATATTCTTTTGGTATTGTCGAGCCGTCAATGCCAGGAATCGGCTGCTCACTCGCCGGATATATATCAGTCAACACAACCAGATCAGCACTATCAAAACAACGGCCAAACTCCTTTTGCAAAGATTGGGTGCGGCTATAGCGATGCGGCTGAAAAGCACACACTACTCTTGTGCGGCCAATTTCTGCCGCCGCAGTCAATGCGGCGTTGATTTCTGTCGGATGATGTGCATAATCATCAACCACCAGCACATTATTAACTTCACCTTTTATTTGAAACCGACGGTTCGCGCCAACGAAATTCTCCAAAGCTTGCGCATAAACCGTAAATTCAACCCCAAATTCAATTGCTATCGCTGCGACCGCTAAAGCGTTAGCGACATTATATTTGCCAGGAACACCAAGTTTCGCCCGCCCCCAGATTTTACCAAATGCTGTAATCGTGAATTGTGCATGGCCGCCGCTGAATTCCAAATCACTACCACTAATATCAGCATAATTATTTTGCAAAGAATAAGTTATCACTTTGCACGAAGCGGCAGAACGCACTGCCATAACTCGTTCATCATCCGCGCACAACACTGCCAAACCATCTACCGGCAAAGTACTCAAAAACTGTCGAAAAGCATTAAGCAAATTATCCATAGTTTTGTAGTGTTCCATGTGATCAGCTTCGATATTAGTTATAATCGCTAATGCTTTAGGCAATTTCAAAAAAGATCCGTCGCTCTCATCGGCTTCAGCTACGCAATACTTTCCGTCACCAACAATAACATTACCGCCGAGACTATTTACCACACCGCCAACCACTACAGTCGGATCAAATCCACCGGCTTTTAACACCACACCAAGCAATGCAGTTGTGGTGGTTTTTCCATGAGTTCCGGCAACGGCGATAGCTGTTTTTTCCGCCATGATATATGCCAGAACATCCGAACGATGAAATACTGGCAATCCTTTGGCTTTAGCCAGCATTAATTCTGGATTGCTAACGGCAATTGCACTTGACACCACCAATGCCTCAGCGAGCCCAATGTTATTTGCATCATGCCCAATCATAACTTCAATTCCCTGGTTTGCCATTTTGTCAAGTAATGCTGACGGCGTAGTGTCTGAGCCACTAACGGCAAAGCCACGCCAATTTAACACTTGAGCCAAGCCACTCATGCCAATTCCGCCTAATCCGATAAAATGAATCCGCTTAATATTCTCCAACATTTTCACCTCGCACATTCAATGGCAATCGTTGCGATCCGTTCTGCAGCATCGGTTACACCGCAAGCCGCACTCTGCCTGGCCATCACACTTAATCGTTGCTCATCGCCTAGTAATTCGTTGAGCTTTTCTATTAGAAGTGCACCGGTTAACTCGTTGTCTAATATCACTATCGCAGCACCGTTTTTTTCCAGCGCCCGCGCGTTAAATTCCTGATGATTTTCTGCAGCATACGGATAGGGAATTAGAATTGCCGGCACCCCGACTGCTGATAACTCTGCCAAACCAACTGCGCCGGCACGGAATACCGCAACATCGGCAATTGCAATCGCACTTTGCATATTAAACAGATACGGACGAACGATAATATTGCTTTTATCTGTTACTTGCAACTCATTCAGTCCTTTAAGCATCCGCTGGAAATCGCCGTCACCGGTAGCATGCAAAATTTGTATTCCCTCACGCCCGGCAAAAAACTTATACACCTCTAACATCGCACTGTTAATACTGCGAGCACCACGACTGCCCCCGACCACCAGCACTGTGCGTTTATCTTCCGGCAATCCAAGATCATCATAAGCCGATGCCCGCTTGCGGGTTAAAATATCCTTACGAATCGGATTACCGGTAAACTCCATTTTTGTTTTGGCAGCCGCCGGAAAATATTTCGCGGCTTCACGATATCCAAGACACACTTTTTTTACAAACCGTGACAAAATTTTGTTAGTTATTCCCGGCAAAGCATTTTGCTCCTGAATGATTGTCGGTACACCCATCAACGCTGCTGCAAGCAATATCGGCCCGCACACAAAACCGCCGGTACCAACGACAATATCCGGCTTGAAACTATTGATTTTGCCAATCGCCTGCAAAAAACCTACACCAAGTTTGAGTATAGTTTTTATATTTTGCGGGGAAAAGCTGCGTTTGATACCACTTACCTGAACCGCCTCAAAACGAAATCCTTCACGAGGAATAATTCGGGCCTCCATGCCTTCTTTGGTTCCAATATAAAGAATTTCACAAGAACGACCGGCTTGTTGCAGCTGAGTTTCTATTGCACGAGCAATAGTTACTGCCGGATAAATATGTCCACCGGTACCGCCGCCAGATACAATTACTTTCATACTTCACTCCAATTCATTAACAAGTTGCTTGAAATGACGGCCACGCTCTTCAAAATTGTTATATTGATCATAACTGGCACAGGCCGGGCTAAGCAATACAACATCTCCGGTTCTTGCCGTTCCCATTGCCATCTTAAGTGCAGAAGCTAAATCAACAGTTTCAGTAACACTCACCACCATGGCCGCACGAGCGGCCATAGCAAAACGGCTTGCCGCTTCACCAAAAATAATCATGCGCACTTTCTTATCGTGCACCAATTGCATGAGTTCGTCGAGTGCTGTATTCTTGTCCTTACCACCAGCCAATAGAATGATCGGTTGATCAAAGGCCAAAAGCGCAGGAATAGTTGATTCCGGATTAGTAGCCTTGGAGTCATTGTAAAAATTAATGCCGGCAAATTCACGCACCCACTCGATCCGGTGTTCAACTCCGGCAAAACTACGCAACGCGTTCACCATCGCGTTCAGATTGGCGCCGAATAAATAAGCACAGGTAACCGCCGCCAAAACATTTTCAACATTGTGTGCACCAAACAGTTTGAGCTCGGAAATATGCATCAATTCGATTACTTTATCACCGGACGCAATAACTATTTGTCCGTTTTTTATAAATACGCCACGCTCCAACCGTTCATGCCTGCTAAACCAGATCACTTTTGATACCGCTGTTGCTGCCAATATTCGCAATTTTTCATCGTCATAATTTAACACCAAAAAATCTGTCGGCCGCTGTCGGGCAAAAATTTTGGCTTTCATCGCTAAATACTCTTCCATGGTTTTGTGTCGCTCGAGATGATCCGGCGTAAGATTAAGAATAGCCGCAATGTTTGGACGAAACTCACGCGCCGCTTCCAATTGGTAGCTGGAAATTTCCGCGACCACTACGTCAGCCTGGGTATTATTAGTAATCTCCAGCGACAGCGCTGCACCAATATTACCGCCAATTACCGTATTATAGCCGCTTGCCTTCAACAATTCACCTAATAATGCGGTGGTTGTAGTTTTGCCATTCGTGCCAGTTATTGCAATTAAAGGAATATTGCACAACCGATAAGCAACCTCTATTTCACTTATAACCTCAATACCACGCGCCGTTGCCAACTGAGGCAAAGCCGAATACAACGAAATTCCCGGTGACAACACCAAGTAATCCACACAGTCCAGCAATGTTTCATTTTGTTCACCAAAAGCAAACAAAACTCCAGTCGTAAGCAACTCCGATTCAGCATCCTGAATCGCCTTGGTTTTCTTGTTGTCGCTCAGCACAACAAATGCACCGCATTGCGCCAACACCTTTGCGACACCAACGCCACTAATTCCTCCGCCCAGTACTAATACTTTTTTTCTATAAAATACATTCACAATGTTTCTCCGTAACTGCGTTGTTAGATTAGCACCAGCATCAACGCAATCGCCGCACAAAGCACACCGCACGACCAAAATACAAATGTCACCTTTGTTTCGTTCCAACCGCCCAGTTCAAAATGATGATGCAACGGACTCATCCGAAAAATTCTTTTACCGCCGGTATGTTTAAAGTACGCTACCTGAATCATTACCGAAAGCGCCTCGGCGACATATACGCCGCCAATAATCAGAAACAGCAGCTCAGTTTTAGTCAGCAATGCCACCATCGCCAACGCTGCACCCAGTGCCAAAGAACCGGTATCACCCATAAACACTTGCGCTTTATGTTTGTTGTATTTCAAAAAACCCAGACAACCGCCGGAAACCGTTGCAGCAAATATTCCCAGTGCCTGATGATTAAACAACACCGCAATTATCGCCATCGCAGCCGCAGATACCACCGTTGCTCCTGCGGCTAACCCATCGAGCCCGTCGGTCAAATTTACGGCATTGGTAGTACCAACCAGCACGAAAAATATCAATACATAATATAACCAACCAATGTTGATAACTGCATCCACCACCGGTATCCACAAATCAGTACCACGATGGAATACCACTTGTGAGACCACCGCAATAATTATTGTCATCACGATTTGCCCGATGAACTTTTCGCGGGCACGCAGCCCAAGATTGCGTTTTAGCACCACTTTAATAAAATCGTCAGCAAATCCCAAACCAGCATGGCCAAAGGTCACTGCTAACGCCAGCCAAGCTTCGGCGCTATCGTATGCAAACAGAATTGTCGTTGCCAAAATTCCAGTTAGAAAAATTACACCGCCCATAGTCGGTGTGCCGGCTTTTTTGTAATGACTCTGCGGGCCTTCTTCGCGAATTGCCTGTCCGGCTTTCAGCCGTCGCAGCAAGGGAATGTACAATGGACCGCAGGCTAAAGCAATCAATAACGAAACCAAAAACGCAGCAATCAGTGAATAAAACATCTAAATTTCCTCCACCGCGCTCAACACTTTTTCCAATTCCATGCCGCGCGAGCCTTTTACCAGTAATACATCATCAGCGCGTAAAAAACCGCGCAAAAACGAACGAACATCATCATGCGATTGAAAAGCCATTACTCTGGTCATTCCCTGTTCTTTTGCTGCAATTGCAATATATTCGGCACGTTTGCCATAAGTTACTAATGCGCTGACACCACATTTGGCAATTTTAAAACCTATCTCACGATGCAGCCGTTCCGAATGATCACCCAATTCCAACATATCTGCTAACACCGCAATTTTCCTGCCGGTGAACAGCGCCAGGGTGTCCAGCGCGGCATTCATTGACAACGGACTGGCATTATAACAATCTTCGATAACGTTTACGCCGTTAATTTTTTTGAGCAACATCCGCATACCAGCCGGTTTGTATTTCTTCAGTCCGGCAACTATTTCTTCAGCACTCAAGCCCATATTCCAAGCTACGGCAATCGCAGCCAAAGCATTATGGACATTGTGAATTCCGACAGCCGGTAAAAATACCGAAAAAACCAAACTGTCGATTGACACCGCAAAAGTTATTCCCTCAACAGTTGCAACGATATTAGTCGCGCGCACGTCAGCCATTTCGCAAAAACCATAAGTCACAACGTTCGCCTTAGTTGCTTTCGCCATCGCTCCAACATTAATATCATCCGCATTTAGTACCAGTAGTTGCCCTGCTTGCAAGAATTGCGGCAATTCAGATTTCGCCAATGCAATGTTTTCGACAGAACGGAGCAATTCAATATGCGTCTCACCAACATTGGTAACGATACCAATAGTTGGACGGGCAATCTGGCACAACTCATCAATTTGCCCCAGTCCGCGCATGCCCATTTCCACAATTGCACATTGATGTTCAGCTGTTAGCCGCAACAATGTCAGTGGTAGACCAATTTCATTATTAAAATTGCCTTCGTTTTTCAAAACGTTAAATTTTTCGCTTAGCGCCGCAAAAACGATTTCTTTGGTCGTAGTTTTTCCATTACTACCAGTAATTGCTATAACCGGAATATTATATAGCAATCGCACACTATTTGCCAGTTTCTGTAATGCTTGCAACGTATCTTCAACATAAATACAGGCACCATTTTCTATTTTTATGTCCCGACGGGCGCACAGCACGCAACCGCCACCAGCCACAACTTGTTGCAAATAATCATGTCCGTCAGCTTTTTCACCCTTTAGCGGTACAAACAGCGTGCGCTTAGAAACTCTGCGGCTATCAGTAGAAACATCGTCTATTACAACCGTTTCAAAAACGGCGCTATTAAGTTTTCCATCGACAAATTGTACTATCTGTTTAACAGTCAATCCCAGCATATCAGCCCCCAAATTTTTCTCGTAAAATATCTCCGGCAATTTTGTGATCGTCAAAGTCAATCGTCCTGTCCCGCAAAATTTGGTAGGTTTCATGGCCCTTTCCTGCAATCAGCAATACATCGCCGACAATGGCCGCATCAATCGCCGCACGAATCGCCACTGCTCGATCTGTTATGCGGCGAAATTCGACGTTGCTTCGATTAACCAACATTGCGCGTATACCAACTTCAACATCGTCCAAAATCAATTCCGGATCTTCACTGCGTGGATTGTCGCTAGTCGCGATAACCAAGTCAGCGTATTCAGTAGCAATCGCTCCCATAATTGGCCGTTTAGTGCGATCACGATCACCGCCACAACCAAACACTATGATTATACGGTTGGTAACAATATCTTTTGCCGTTTGGAGAATATTCTTCAATCCATCCGGAGTATGCGCGTAATCAACAGCAACTGCAAAAGGCTGTCCGCAATTCACCAATTCAAACCGGCCATTAACTGACTGAAACCGTTCCAATGCTTCCAGAATCGTAGCCATTGCCACTTTTTCCGCAAGCGCTACCGAAACTGCTGCTAACACATTATAAATATTAAACAGCCCGGTGATGTTTAAATCGCAGCAATACTTTTCTCCGGCATAATTCAACACAAACGAACACCCATTCAGCCGTAATTTCACATCTTGCGCGGTTACTGTAGCCGCACTATTTATTGCGTAGCTAATCCGTTCCACTGAAGCAGCAGTCAACATATATCGCGACGCATCATCATCCGCGTTAATAATTGCAAATTTACCCTGTTTAGTAACGTCTTGTGCAAGTTTGGCAAACAGCTTGGCTTTTGCAGCACGATAATTTTCCAGAGTTCCATGAAAATCTAAATGATCCTGAGTCAAATTGGTAAACAGCACACAATCAAATTCACAACCATCCACCCGCCCCAGTTCAAGCGCGTGCGATGACACTTCCATAAAAACGTACTGCACAGACTTATCCCGCATCAACGCCAAAATTTTCTGCAATTCCGCCGAATCTGGTGTAGTATTTTTTACAGGAATTATTTCGTCACCGATCAATGATTGTATTGTACCAATTACTCCGCATTTGTAACCAGCCGCTTCAAATATCGCTTTTAGTATATAAGTTACGGTAGTTTTTCCGTTAGTCCCGGTAAGCCCAATCATCCGCATTGATCGCGAGGGGTAATCATAAATTTCCGGTGCAAGAATTCGCATGGCGGCCCTAGTGTTGGCAACGTATATTACCGGAACAGTGGTTTCAATCGCTCGCTCGGCAATAACAGCCGACGCGCCCGCGGCAACAGCCTTTTCCACATATTCATGACCATCGGTTTTAGCTCCGGGAATGCAAACGAACAATGTGCCTGCTTCAACAGTACGCGAATCAAAAGTTATATCATTTATATCAACATCGATAAAATTCACACAATTACTGTTTGGTAATAACGCCAGCAATTTGCTTAACTGTTTCATCTACACTCCTCCCAATATTATGATAAGGCAGCCTTCATTTAAAGGCTGCCTTAATTTCAGTCTTGTTAATTCGTTTTTGCAATTATCTTCGTTGCATCAGCAACTTTTCCGTCACTTACTCCATCCGCTTTCACACCGACTTGATACACAGTAGTTGGCACAATCATGCCAATCTTCGCTGCCGCTAATTGCTGAATTCGCCCTGGCGATTTTAGTTGGGCTATTTCCAGTTTTGTTTGCTCAGAATGCTTAACCGCCGATAACCATTCTTTTTTTTGAGCCCACAATTCGTATTCGCTTTGCACCAGCAAGTGATTTTGCAACGCCACAACGCCCATCATCAAGCCAATAAGCAATAACGAAATATAGATGGTCAAACGCGCGTTCCATGCAGGTTTTCGCGCTACATGCTTTCTTTCAGTAATTGCGGTATTAACGCCACAGACCAAAGCTACTTTTCGCGTTGCAAGCATACCAATCACCTCATGCTTCAAATTTTTTCGGCCATCCTCAAGCGTGCGCTCCGTGCACGCGGATTGACTTCTAACTCGTTAGTTCCAGGAATGATGTTTCCAATGATTTTAAGAGACGGTTTTTTGCCACAGACACAAATCGGCATCCGTGGTGGACAAACACAACCTTTTGCCAAACGCACGAAAAACTGTTTGGCAATACGGTCTTCCAATGAATGAAAGGTTATAATACAAATCCTGCCGCCCGGTTTTAAACGCTCAACCGCAGCAGAAAACGAATGTTCCAAAATTTCCAGTTCACGATTGACTGCAATCCGTAACGCTTGAAAAGTGCGTTTTGCCGGATGCGGTCCGTCACGGCGGGCAGCAGCCGGAATGGCCGCCTTAATAATAGCAGTCAGCTGTCCAGTAGTAACAATGTGATTGGTTTTACGGGCGTTGACGATGAATTGTGCAATCCGCGCTGCCCAATTATCTTCGCCATACTCACGAATTATTTTGCAGATTTCCCGTTCCGGATAAGTATTTACAATCACTTCAGCGGTTAAGTCCGCGCCATCATCCATCCGCATATCAAGCGGACCATCGTTCATGTAGGAAAAACCACGTTCCGGAGTGTCTAATTGGTAAGACGAAACTCCCAAATCATACAGCACTCCGTCTAATGCCGTTATCCCGGCACTGTCCAACGCTTCGTTAAGATTCTCAAAATTGGTTTTTATTAATTCTACGTTGCAACCGACATCTTTTAATCGAATTCTAGCCGCAGCCAATGCAGCCTCGTCTTGATCAAAAGCGATCAGCGTTCCAGTCGTAAGCCGACTAGCAATTGCCGCTGCGTGCCCGGCGCCTCCAAGCGTGCAATCCAGATATATTCCTTCTGCCCGAATATTCAGCCCTTCAATCGATTCATCCAACAACACACTGGTATGTTTAAATTCCATTAGAAGCCTAAATCAACAAGTTTTTCAGCTATTTCATTAATGCTTGTGCCATCCTCGTTATTGTAATTTTGCCAAACCGGTTTACTCCAAATTTCAACGTGATCAATATTTCCGATAACCACCACGTCTTTTTCGAGCAACGCATATTCCCGCAAATTTGTCGGCAGCTGCACTCGCCCCATTTTGTCACATTCCAGTTCAGCTGCACCGCCAACGAAAAACCGCTGCGCCTTACGCGCATCTTCACGCCCCATTGGTAAATTGCGAAACTTGGCCACGAAATTTTCCCACTCCACTTCAGTGAAAACATTCAGACAACTATCCAAACCTCGTGTTACGAAACATTTTTCGCCAAGTTTTTCACGAATTCTTGCTGGCAAAATCAAGCGTCCTTTGACATCAATACTGTGTTCATATTCACCAAAAAACACTGGATCTCACCACCTTTTCCCATTTCTACATCCACATTTTACCACCATTCACCACTTTGCACAATGTTCGTATAAAAAAAAAGTGATTTTTTTCAAAAAACTTTGAAAAAAATCACTAAACTATTAAAAATGTCTCAAAACTTCATTATTTAGTCAGCTCACTCACCAGCGCTTACTAACCGATAGAATTTTGCAATCGCCGGATTAGCTTTAATTCCGTACATCACACCGGCAAGGGTTACCGAAATAACCGAAGCAACATTTTCGACATTGGATTCGATTACATTGGGCAACGTAAGTTTAATTATTCCCAAAAACAGAAAATAGCTGACAATCGAAACTGCGGCCGCCATAAGCACATAAATAATCAGCAATCTGAATAATTTTGCCTTGTTGCCTTTCATCAGCCGCGCGCTTTCTCGCACACATTGCGCGCCGCTCAAATCCGAACGCTCATTCAACACATAAAAAGTCAAAATATATTTATAATAAGCAATAAACGCCGGAAAAATAAACAGCAAGAACCAAAGCAGAGTTTTGATAAACACCACCAAAACTGCGGCAAACGACCGCCAAAAATCCCGGCCAACATTAAACAAATCCGAAACTACCGCCCGCTGCCCATCCACAATTTTCAGCATTGAATTGGCATAGCCTTTATTAAGCGAAGCTGAAATGACAAAATACAAAAGCAACGACCCCAAGCCGCTTGCCAGAACAAAATAAGCGTCCGCCGGCGATGGATTGCTCACATTAAATAACTGTCCGCCTTCTGAAAGGACTGACGAAAAAAAATACGCCATTATCAAAAACCGCAACTGCGGACGCGCCGCGGCCGCAGCCTGTGTTCGAATTTCCGAATTCAAAGTTGTTATAACCACTAATTCCCTCCAACAATCCTAATCAGTTAGATCATACCAGACAATAACCCAAAGTCGCGAATTTATTTTTCCAAGCGCTTGCAGAATACTGCAAATCCGAAAATATAAATATAAGATACTATCGGCACCAAAAACGATAATTTAATACCAATTAAATCGGCTAGTTTCCCCTGCAGTGGCGGCAGCAATGCACCACCGAAAATCATCATAATCAACAGAGACGAAGCGGCAGATACCAGTTCCGCCGGCACTGTTTCGGTAGCAATATCAAAGATGTTCGACCACATAATGGAGTTGAACAATCCAACCGAAAGCAATAAATATGCACCCAACGCACCACCGACAAACGTCGCAATGGCAACGATAATGATGTTAATTACTGCAAATCCGCTAAGCAGCAACCGTTTGTCACTAATCCGGTTGAACACCAGACAAGCCGCCAACACAATCATAGCGAATACAAATATGGTATCCGGGTTAAGTCCTTTTATAGTGTTTATCCCACCAATCAATCCCAACAACACAATTGCGGTCAACAACATATAGAAAAACTTCTTCCCTTTTTGTACTTGGCTCATCGCAATGCTGCCCAAAAATCGCCCAATCATTGCCCCGCCCCAGTATATCGCAAGCATTATGCCGGCAGATTCTGGTTTGACATGCAATTCCGAAGTCAGATAAGTAACCAGATTGCTACCGATGCTAACCTCACCACCAACATACAAAAATATCGCTGTCATACCGGCAATCATAATCGGATGTTTAAATAAGTCGCTTATCTTGGCGTCGGTTTTTGCAACCGCTGCGATTTTGGTTTTTGGTATACTAAACCAAATTACCGCACCCAGCAACAGAAAGGCAATTCCCAGTATTCCGTACATCAACATAACGCCGTGAAAATCTACGATTGCCAAGAATATTCCGGCAGCTATTAACGGAGCAACCGTATAAGCCAGTGAATTAAATCCTTGCGCCATATTAAGCCGGCTGGCCGCAGTGTCAGGATTTCCCAGCCTCAGCATCATCGGATTGGCCGCTATCTGCAAAAACGTGAATCCGGCACCGATAACCAATAGCGCCAACAAGAACATATTGAACTGTACCGCCATTCCCGCCGGTATCATCATGAATGAACCAATTGCCGCCAGTGACAATCCCACCAGCAGATTAGTACGATTGGTCATCATCCTGGTCCAACCAGGAACTATGCTGCCCAAAATTATGAACAACAACGAAACAAAGAAATACGCACCAAAAAACGCGAACTGCACCAAATTTGCCTGGTAGTGGCTCAAACTCAACTCGGTTGTGAATTTTGGAATCAGAAAATCGTTTAGACAAGTTACAAATCCCCAACCAAAAAATACGAACAGCATCGCAATCAGCGATTGTTTACCCGCTTGTTTCATAAGCCCTCCATTGTTTAAATAAAATAAACAGGCGTGGTTGAAATTTTTCCGAAAATCCTAATTCAACCAACCGCCTTTTATTTTACCATAATCACAAATGTTTTGCCGCTATAATACTATTACTTAGGTTCGAACTCGCCCTATGAAGCCACTTTAGACATTGATACCCAGTGATCGTCGGGGTTAAAATCACTGCCAAATGGATGACCAAACGTATGTATTTGCCGACTCTGTTTTTTATATTTTAATCTCCAACCACGGCAGCCCATCAACCGTGCTGAATAGCTCACCATGTGGCTTTTGCCAAATAATTTCGCATGCCCGGTCAAAAAATAGCGCATTTAGGGAAATTCGTTCGTCCTTCGGCACCTGCCAGATAAACGACGCTTCTTCGGCTGATTTGCGCAGCCGCAAAATCGCCTCAGTTGTCTCGACGGGACGACATTCGTCGCAATCTGCCTGGGTTAAGAAATATATGCCACTGAGCGGCAAGTGTTCAGCAGTTGCCACCGCGTAACCGCCCTCATCATACATAAACCGGCTCCAGGTCGGCAGCGGATGAAGGAAATATTCGTTGCCGTTTTTCACAATCAGGGCATTGTCATCGGAAACCGCCCGCCAGGGCGTTTGCATTTTACTACATAGCGTTGATTTACCGACACCGCTGTGTCCGGCGAAGATACAGCCACCGCCGTTTTGTTCCGCCAGCGCACAATGCACCGGCAATGCCCATGTTTTCCACACAATCGCGCGAAGCGCGTGATGGCCGATTTTCTGCAATTGCATATAATGCAATTGTTGCAGCTCCTCGCGTGTGCGCTTCAATGGCAAATCATAAATAAATTCATAGCTGGTCTTGTCACTGGCTCCAGTTTGTTCAATATCGCGCCGTTCATCCGAATAAGCAATTACTATTCGATAATCCGCCGCCCGGCCGCTAGTCTCCAGCTGGTAAATCGCTGCGAATTCCGCAAGCAAATCCGCAGCTCGCGCTGTCGCGCCAAATTCGACGGTAAACCCGTTTGCCAACGTAAAATAATATTCTGCAGCCTGCAAGCGTCAATCCTCTTTTCTCTGCTTTCGATGACGACAGAATTTTTTCAGCGTCTGTTCATCAAATAACAGCCGGTACAGCCAACGACATACAATAAACCCGTGATATTTTGCCTGAACCCGGGTTTGAAATAGCCGGAAGCGTAGCATACCTGTTTTGCCGTTTTTGCAATTAATGGTTTTGCGCCCGCGAAATCCAAACAGTATTTTACCAAGCACCTGTTCTTTGCTGACTAAATCACTATCCGGCAAGCGGTTGTTGTCTCCCTGCGTCAGCAACCCCGATTCGCAGTGGGCGACTAGCCGGTGCACAATTCGCTGGCCGTCCGCCGTACTATAAACAACGATATCGCCCGCCCGAACCTTGGCTTGTCTGTCAGCAAACAATATATCGCCATTACGCAGCGTCGGAAACATGCTGTTGCCCTCGCAAATGACCTGCGAAATATCAGGATGAGGATTTTGAATTTTTTGTATTTCGTGGCATGCCTCTTCCTGGTGATTTTCGAGTCTACAACCGGCCGTATTAAGCAGCCTGTCCTGCATTTCAGCTCGGAGCTCCCCCAACAGTACATTCGTGAAAAGCTGGTGCGCTTCCGGAAAAACACGGCTGTGGCGCGTCTCCAGACCCAGCCTGACACATCGCAGGCATCGGGGTCGCCCCCGTAGAGCAGGTTGATGCAGAGCCTGCGCTGCTGCCAGTCGTGCAGGCACACTGCGAAGAATCGGGGCCAATTCTGTGAAGTTGCGGACGCTGATATTTTTTCATTCTCGCCTCCATTTTTTATTTATATATTTATTATTATATAACTCTCAGCAATCTGCTCGCCGGAAACAAACCTTGTTCATAAGCCGTCTGGCAATACCAGAACGGCGCATACAGACTCCTGGCACCGTGATAGTTCTGGGCTACGCATGAACCAATGCAGCGGGATTTCAACACACAGTCAGCACACACCCCTTCAAGTTTATCCGGCAAATCCGCGCGAATCGCCTGCAATACTGCGCTGTTATTCCAGACATCCGCCAGTTTGTCAGTCTTGGCGTTTCCGAAAATCAGCTCACGGATTTGCAGGCCGATTCCGCACAGCGCATAGGAACCGTCAGCGATCACACCGATTATCCCTTTGATCCCGCAGCCGCTGATATTGCAACCGCCATCGGCGGAACCAAACAGGCGGTGCAATGGCTTGAACGCCGCCGGATGACTGTAGAAAACACCAACTTTGGCATTAGGCGATAGGTCGTCCTCTACCCATTTGCCAAGCTCGACCATCTGTGCCACCGACAGTGTCGCGTTATCGGCGTGCAGTTTTTCGCCCCGTCCACTGGACTGAATCAAGTTGAATTTCACCGAACGGGCGCCGATTTCTTCGGCCAACCGCACCATCGGCTCCATCTGCCCGGCGCTGTCCGGTGTGAGCGACATGATTATCTGCGGTTTGTAGCCGACAGTAACCATGTTTGCGATACCACGCAACGCGGCAGCAAACGAATCTTTTACCCGGCGCATCGCTTCGTGAGTATCGGCATCCACCCCGTCCAGACTGACCGACAGATGAAAAGCCTTGGATTTGACGAGCTTTTTCGCCAGTTCTTCAGTAAGCAACACTCCATTGGTCTCGACCGTAATCCCCAGCTCTTCGGCCTGCAGAAAATCGACAATCGCTTCAAACTGCGGGTGCAGCAGCGGTTCGCCGCCAGTCAGTTTGACCGATTGCAAACCGATTTCCTTGCCCTGCCGGACGATATCTTTGAGCAAGTCCAAATCCAAAAAATTACACGGCTCATTATTACCGGTAAACAAAGGCGCCAGCCAGCAGTGGCGACAATTTAGATTGCAGCCGTCGGTGAGATAGAAATATATCGAATTAAGCCGCCAGCTATTAGCAGCTGACACATTATCAGTATTCTGATTCATCCGGCAGCGTTCCTCCGTCACTCAAAAATTGCTTGTAACAAGCATCGGGCGACGGTATGTTTTCATCACCGCCGAGACCATAGGCTACCGCCGGGCAGCCGCCCCGGCAGTAATCGGCATATTCGCAGTTCCGGCACATCGCAAAACTCCGCAACGAAATGTTTCGCCGCTCCCGTAGCCGGTTCAACTCCGGATGATTCTGCCACACTTCCCGCAGGCTGTTCTGGTTTATTTGTCCAAGCTCAATATGCGGTATCTGGGTGCAGGGCGTCATCACTCCGTCGGCGCGCACCGCCATGGCGCTGAACACGCCGCCGCAGCTGCCCAATACGCCGCAGCCACCGCCGTTCGGTTTCTTGCCGCTGTTGCTGTTCTGTACCAGCTCGCGCCATTGCAGCGCTTCTGCCAGCGGTCCGGCCTGAGCGCCAACGCGGTTGCCGTATTTCTTAATTATCCGCAGCAGTGATCGCATCGCCTTCATCCGGTCGGCAGTCGTCAGTGAAATTTCGTCATTGTTCTGGCGGCACAGCCCGAAATAGCCTGCTGAATTGGTCGAAAACGCCGGCAAACCAATTTCTTCCAACAAAAACGCCGCTGTTTCCTCCAAATGATTGACATTAAAGCGGTTAATAGTCAGCCGGACGGTCAACGGGAGGTTATGCCGTTGCAATACTTTTATACCCCGCACTGCCTGCTCAAACCCGCCACGGCTGGCATCGTGCACCGACGAATCGGCGCCGTCAATCGACACCTGCACGCTGCTGCAGCGGTTGCTCGCCGCAATAAATTCGGCGATCGAATCATCAATCAGTGTGCCGTTGGACAACAGCGAATAACGTAACCGGTTGCGCACTGCTCCGGTGATAATTTCCCGCAAGTCCGGGCGCATGAACGGTTCACCACCTGCCAGGCAAACATCCATTACCGCGCAGTCCTTCAGTTCTTCAAAAAATTTCAGCCACGCGGCGGTCGGCAAATCTTTGCCGGTGTCGGCTTCCGATGTGAAAAAATAGCAGTACCGGCAGCGCAAGTTGCAGTTATTGGTCAGCGCGATATCAATTTTTTTCGGAGTGTTCATCACCCGCAGGGTTTCGTCACAACTCATAAACTCTCCCAATCCCGGCGCAAAGTCATGCCGCCAGATTTTCGTCCAGCAATTGCCGGACGAAATCGGCGCAGTGCGTGTCAACTTCATCAGAAACTTCATCAAACTGTTCACGGATAACTTCCGTGATTTCTGCAACAGTCTTCACTCCGTCCAGTTGCCGGCAGATGGCAACTCCGACCGGATCCAGAGCATAGCCATTGGCTGTATCCGGATCGAACAAAATCGCCCAGTCGTCAAATTCCTCGCGGATAATGATGTGATCATGCAGTTTGTGGTTCATGATTTCTATAAGGGTACACTTATGTGCGCCCCTCTCCTTCATTATTATTTGGAAATAATGCCGTTCAACGCGATTTCGAGCCATTTTTTCCAGCGCAGACAGTAAGCGTATAATAACGGTCTACCGGGATACAATGTCTGTATCCGCTCGCGCGGCGCCCAGACCATGCGCGCCAACCCGGCGGCTTTTTGCCGGACATTCGCGTAATTCCAACCGGACAACGCGGTTTTCAGCCGGCGTTCTTGCCAGTCCACCAGCGGCTGCCGGTAATAGTTCGCAATAAATTCAGCCGCCGCTGCCGGTATAACGGTATTGCCGCGCAGCCGTACCAGTTCCAGCGCCCGCGCCAACTCGCCGCGGCAATTCCACTGTTCTGCCGCTTTCAATAACTCATTCCAACATTTTTCGGCAGTAATCTGCGCGGTTAGCAGCTCATAATCCTGCAACCACTGTTCACGCATTTCCGCTTCTTTGGTACGGAAAGCGTGAAACGCAGCGTGCAGAAACGCGTCAATGACAGATAATCCTTTATACATCTTCTCGTTATATACAATTATCCGTGCACCGGCAAATATTTCGTCAATTGTTTTGAGCCGACCGCGTCCGGCTTCCTCCAGTTCCCAATGCAGCTCAAGCGTTTTATAACCAGTTCTTTCATGGCGATAGACCAAGTGCCAATCGATATCCCGCCACTCAGCCTTACTCTGGTTGATCCACCAGCGACGGTAGCCAGAGTGTTCAATAATCGCGGCGGCCCGCTGCAAATCGGCATAACGCACCAAGATATCTATATCGTCCGACTGGCGTTTGGCCGGATTGGCGTACAGCCACCGTCCCAGCGCCGCGCCTTTTAATATCAGCCAATCGATGCCTGCGGCGGAAAATTTTTCGTTTAGTTCCGCCAGCTGCCAGTCCTCGGCTATTGTTATAACGTACCGCGTAAGTTGAGCAAGTTTTTGTTCTGTGTTGATCATAGCACACCATAGTTTAGCAATTCTGCGAACCGACCGGTCGGCAACACTGCCAATTCATCGTAAGTTCCGCGCTCAATAATTTTACCGTGTTCCAGCAACAGAATCTGGTCAGCGGTCTTTAGGGTATACAGCCGGTGGGCAATCATCACGATGGTCATCTTGCCCCGCAGTCCGAGCAACGACTGCCGTATCTCATGCTCATTTTCGATATCCAGCATACTAGTCGCTTCGTCCATCACCAATAACGCCGGTTTACGTACCAGCGCGCGGGCAATCGCCAGCCGCTGTTTTTCTCCACCAGACAGCATTTCACCGTCTTCGCCAAGCCAGCTGTCCAGCCCATTGTTCATCGAACGAACGCGTTTTGCAAATCTCGCCATGTCTAGCGCCTGCCATAATTCTGCATCCGTCGCAGCAGCATTTGCCCAGAGCAAGTTTGCGCGGATGCTGCCGTGAAAAATGTACGGTTGCTGAGCAACATATCCAACCGAGTTACGCCATTTCGCAAGTTCTTCCCCTTGAAGCTGTTTGTCATTTACCAGCAGTTCACCGCTGTCGGGAAACAACAATCCCAGCAACAAATCGCCGCTGGTAGTTTTGCCGGAACCGGATATCCCCGCCAGCGCGGTGATTTTCCCCGCCGGAATTTCGGCGGTCAGCGGCCCAAGCTCAAAACCGGTCTGCGAATCATACTGGAAACAGACTTCATCCAGCCGCAGGCTGTCAATATCCGTCCGGGCGTCGGTATCAGGAACAGTTGTCTGAACATCCCAAAACTCACTCAGGCAATCCGACAGTTGTTTCATCGTCGGCGCGACATCAACCAAGCTTTCAAAGAAACTCTGAAAATATTTTATCTGCCCCTGTAGCCGGTTGAACACGTACAGAATCACCATTATTTCCGCCAGACTGGCACCGAAAATTTTGTAATACACCAATACGAACACCGCAGTAAAGCCGATAACGATCAATCTGTTGATAAAATCGGCCGAGCTGCTCAACTCGGTCTTGCGGACGTTGTTGGCGCCAACTCTTTCGGTAACTTCATTGAAGCGCAATTCATGCTGTTTTTCCTGGCCGTAACCCTTAACCTCTTTTAAGCCGCCCAAATAATCAAACATCTCGTGATATTGGATCTGGCTCAGCTCCAGCGTTTTCTCGCCGATAACGCGCTGCTTTGCAAGAAACGGACGGCGGGCAACGGCGATTATCACTCCTGCGGCCAGCGCGACGATTGTCGCAGGCAGCGAAATTAACAGCGCCATAATCAGCTGAACTCCGGCTTTGCAGATGGCGGTAACCATTTGCAGCACACCGGCAACAAATCCGCCGACTGCGTTGCTGTCGCGCATAATCAGCATATAGAGGGCCGAGCGCCCGCGCCGCTGCGCCCAGCGCCATGAGGCACCGGCGATCAGCGTAAACATCGTTCCCGACATCCGGGTGGTGATTCGTTGGGTCAGGCGGGAATTGTATAAAATAAACGTCTTATTGATCCAGCCCTGCATAGCCCCAAAACAAACCACTACCGGCAACAGCAGCATAATATTCGGCGCGATATTTGTTGCGTCGATAACCGTCTTTGCCAGAACATTCAGCTTTTCCATACCCTGCCCGCCCGACAACCCGAGCGCCTGCAACAGCGGAACCATCAATATCACACTACCAGCCTCGACGATCATCAACAGCAGCGACATCAGCAGACACAAAAAAATAGTCAGCCGTTCGCTTCGCACTACCGGCTTGATTAAGGTACGATAGACAGTTATATAGTGATTTTTCATAAATTCAATCCATGGTTTTTCACAACAAACAGCCTCGTTAATCGAGTTGCGTAATATCTGCACATTCAAGTTGAAATAGCGCAAAAAAGCTTCGGATCATCACCAAAAAGCACACACGTCTACCACGTACAAGGAATTTTTCTTCAAACGAACCACTATTCGCAACAGAGTTAATCGACATTTCGCTTCTTCAAATCATCCTTACGCTTTTTCAACATCAGCGGCACCTGCTTGTAAGTTTGGTGCCGACATGATTCGCAATATTTCCTCAATAAACAAACCGCAGCGCGTGGTCAAATCCCTTAAAATACCAGGATTCTTTGGTAAACGGCCGCAGATGGACGCCGTCGGGTATCGAAACATGGTTAGCGTCCAAATGACCATCTCCGGTACTATCAATTACCAGATAATTATTGTCAGGCGATTTCCCGATTTTTCCAATCCAGGTTATTACATGCACAACCTTATTTCTGGATTGAATATATAACAAATCCCCTGTTTCCAGTTGACTAGTCAGCTCAGCAAAGTCACTACTAGCACTTATTACTATCGGTTGTATTGTTTTGTCAGTTCCGGTTATCGGCGCGGACTGCGTTTTCGACTGGGTTACTATTTCGCCGTTAAGCCTTATCCCCAGCGCCTGAGAATAGTAAAATGTCGTAAAATTACTGCAATCTACACCTTTAGAATTGTAACTGTTTTTAATTGCCAACCACGGCCAATTTTCCGGTGGTTGCCAATCAGGAATATGATGGTGCTGATATTTGTAGCCAATAAACCGTCTGGCTACCGCAATCAACCGTTGCTGTTTCCATTGAATTGTAGCGGTTTTAGCACTTTCAGGTTCATGATAGCTGCGCATTGTCGGTCCCCATGCCCCATAGCTTTTTCGAACATGCTCAGAATCCCATTGAGAATAGGGAATGTCCGATTCCAGCTTTGGATTGCCACGTTCTCCAGAAAGAATATCGCCGATTAATTCAGCATCGCTGTAGGTAAACTCTATTGAGTACGGCGAAACATATTTATCCTCCGATGTCGAATTTGGCTGAGCTTCAGCAGATACAACGCCGATAAACATTACTACAACTAGTATAGTCGCATTAAAAGTTCTGTACAAAAAATTTTTATTCATCATGTCCTCTTTTTAGCAATTCAAAATATCCAGCAACAATTCAATATCAGGGTTGAATGACGAGATATTCAAATTCCTTCACAAAATCTGACACTGCTAATTGTGAAACGCCATTTTTCCTGCCACTATGATTATCGCCCCAAGGATTCCAAATACTTATGGTGTCCAAACTTTTGTCATAACCAATGATAGCGTACCAATGATCGCCGGGATATTGCGGCGACGGATTGTTGCTGCCTTTCATCGCCTGCACTATTCTTTTTTGTTTTAGCGCTTCAACAATGGATTTGGCAACTTTGTCGCCGGATACCGAATCTCGGCCAAGATAATAAATTTTCGGTGTCGAACAACCCGTGAATATTTCCTGTATATAAGCTGCCGGGGAATGATTAAGTTGTAAATTCCATAGTACATCGTTCCGGTCAATTTTAGCTTTGCTACCATAATAATTCTTTAAGCACACGGCAGTGGCTTTTTGAATAACAGGCTCCCAAACTCCGTCGGACAAGGTTGCCGGACTTGTAAAAAATGCCAGTTCCGCCAAAGACAATGTGACTTTGTACGGCGCTCCGCCATTATGTGCACCATTTGGAAATTTTACAAAAAATTCGTACGGAACCTGCCCGATGGCTGCCGTCGAAAGCGGCGTTGCCGTGACAATTCCGGTTATCAGCTCCGGTTTCTGACTCACCATATAGCCAATGGCAGATATCAAGAAACAATCACCGACTTTGTTTTGTTGCACATTTGTAAACGTCGGTTGACCATTGGCGTACAATGGAAAATTAGCGGTTGCCAGCGACTGCAGCGCCGGCAACATTTGTTGGCAAAAACTGTTTTGCGCAATAGCTGTTCCGGTTTCGGTAAGTACCGGTTGACCGGATGAACTATCAATTAAATCGCTAGGGCTAATGGAACGCTCCTTGTCCGAAGAAAACCCCTTCTTCTCCAAACTGTAATAGCGGGTAATCGCCGCCAAAGTGACCGCATCAGTTACAGTTGTTGCTTTTGATGAATCGGGAATAATATCCAGCAAATGTTGAACCCGGATTGCCGTAGGCGCTGCAGCGTTTTCCGATTCTGACCAACGCGACCAGTTGTCCTGTATCGATTTAATAAAATCATTATTGGCTTCGGCGGCGAAAGCCCACGCCGGAAAAATAAATATTGACAGCAAAAAAGCTACTACGATAATGCTACCAAATATTTTCTTCATCATAACTCCTTATACTAGTTTCTCGATAATGGTAAACCTACTATGAATCGCCATCCAGTAATATCTGCGCGCCGACAGCAGCGACAATCAAATCAGCTTCGTGCTGGGCAGCCGCGATAATTTCGTTTTTTTCGCACAAAATCAGTTGGGACTCAACGTTTGTTTTAAAAAATTTTGCCAATAAATTGTCAGCAAATCTTCCCAAAACTTCTTCAGACACAATACGTTTTCGAGTATTGGGTATCTGATAGCTTGCACTCAACAACAGCTGAAATTCGTCATCGATAACCGCTAACACATCCATAGTGTTCTCCTGACGCCACATAAGTCTGTGCACTTATTGACTTTAAAGGCGCTAATATATTTGGACAATCTTATTATTAATTCTATCACATGATCTTAACTAAGTTAATACTTTGAGCGCCAAATGCAAAAAGCGCCGCGAAATGCAAAACAATCATATACAAATTGTTTTAGTGATATAAATCATCCGCTGAAACTAAACAGAAGAAGCCCGGCAAGCGCCGGGCTTCTTCTGGAAATTATAAACCACCGTTAATCTGTTTGTAAACGACTTTTAATCGACTTACCAGCCTACGGCGATAGCTGTATTGGCACCAGCTACTGTAAATGTTACCGCAGTAGACCCCGTATTATCTTTGTTATAGAGAACCGCCGAATAGCTGCCGTTCGTCAACCAATAATCTCTGATCAGGCTTGTACCAATTGCAACCGAATCTCTGACAACCACTGCTCCGGTAGCAGTATTGGCAATCTCCAGTCGATGCAGATCGTTACCTGCCGTATCTGTCATCGTAACCGCCACATCATAGATGTCTGAGAAAATAACGTTACCACTAACGCGTCCCGTGTAATCTCCCACAGTAAAGTTGGCGATTGATTCCGAAACAATGACACCACAATTTGTTGCCAATGCCGTAACCGTATACGTTCCGTTGCTTAAGCTCCGACTAATTACCTGACCGTTTGCCGTTACCGGCACATTTTCAAGCACTGAGCCATTTTTACTGATAACAACCTTGGCATCGCCCGGTATTGGAGCCTGGAATCCGCTGACCGTAATGTCTACGCCATTTTGTACAAATGCCACGTCTGTTGCATTTCCGATACCACCAGCAGGCACTGAAACTGTCTGCCACTCAGGGCTGGCAATATAACCGCTCTTCGCAATTACGAGTTGGTGCGGAATAGGTGAGACATTATCAATTACATAATTCAACCCGTTCCAAGTTACACTCCCAGCTGCGACTGCAACACCATCTAGCGTTACGCTAACCCCAGTTGCGCTGGCAAGATTTGTAATCTTTCCCTGTATTTGCCCGTTCTGCGAAAAATCTACTGATGCAGCAGGCGTGTTTGTGCCTGGATAAACTGTAATAGTTTGTTGAAGTGGAGAAGCAGTATAGCCACTTCTGGCCACTACAAGTCCGGACGCGCCTAAATATGTGCCAGGCGTCACGTTGTTTATTACATAATTCAACCCGGTCCAAGTTATATTCGCAGTTGGAACTACAGCACCGTTGAGCATGATACTCGCTCCGGTTGAACTAGCAAGTCCGGTGATTGACCCGGAAATTGTACCGTATAGTGCAAAATTCGTTATACCAACATTCGACGTAGTGCCGGAAGCCACAGTAACTTCTCGTGTCGCAGGAGCGGCGCTATAACCGCTCTTCGTGATTGTTAGTGTATGTGGCACTTCTGGCGCAACGTTGTTTAGCATATAAGTTTTATTTGGATCAGCTCCACTCCAGGTAATATCTGTCCACGTATTACCGTCGATTTTTATCGTCACCCCTGTACTTGAAGTGTCAATTGTACCCAGTATGCTACCGTTTAATACAAATCCTACAGTAGCTTGGGCAACTTGACCGTTTTCTACTACCACCGTTTGTGACAACGGATTAGCGGTGTAACCACTTCGATTCACCCTCAAGGTATGCGTGCCAACGACTACTTGATTTATGTGATACATTACCCCGCTACTGGTTTGTTCCCATGATGTATTGGTATTCGAAACATCATCAATAGTGTTGGTCAAATATGTTCCATCAGTAATACCTGTAACCAACACGTCAATTCTTCCGGGTTGACCTGCAAGCGTCACATCGTCCACGTCGCACGCTCCACCGGCAGGCATTGTAAATATTTGATTCGGAGGAGTTGCGGCATATCCGTCTTTTGCGACAACAACATTGTGCTCGCCTGCCGCCACCCCGATAACAGTATATTCCAACCCATTCCAGGAGATATTCGCAATCACCGGATTATTATCGAGAAGCACCGTTATACCAGAACCATTTGTTATGTCGCTTCCACTAACTGTACCGCTGAGTATTCCAGCGTTAGGTGCAAAAGTCACATCAGCAATTGCAATTCCACCTTTAGGAACAGTTACGTTCTGCGCTATCGGTGTAGCAGTGTAGTTTACGCGCGCAATTACCAGCTCTTGTGTGACCGCCGGAACGTTAGCTAGCGTATATGTCAGATAATTACCACCTATATCTGTATGATAAACCCAAACCGGGTTTACCGTAACACCACCAAGAGTTGCAGTCAGATTTGTTCCGTCGGTATCCGGCAAACCGGTGACCGTTCCAATTATTGTGCCGGATGCAAACTGAGTATACCGTTCCACCGTAATTGTGTTGTTACGCTGTACCGGTTGCAGCATTTTATAGCTGATATCGGTTGCTGCTAACTGATTTATTGTCGGATCAGCAACAAATAACGCCGGTTGCGGCGGTGCCAGCAAATTAAACTGAAAACCAATATTGGCATTCGACTGCCCGCCATTGCCAAAAGTCCCTCCGCCATTAATTGATAGTTGCGGAATTACTTGCAAAGCCGCAGTTATATTCGCGTATAACGGACTGCCGCTATAACCGTTAATCGTACCGTTTTGCGTTTGTCCATAGTAACTTCCAGTCGCGGTAAGCTTAAACCATGGCGCATTCCAAAAAGAAAAATCCGTGCCAACTGATAAATCGGCACCCGGCGCGACGTGTTGCCAAACTGATGTACCTAATCCATTATCGCCAATCTGTACATCCGGTGATACGCCGTAGTAGCCGTTTAAGCGAGTCTCCATACTACCAAAAAAATACTCCAGACCAGCACCCACGCGAGTATGGGTGCCATTCGGGTTGTAACCGTTCTCGCCTTGAACAGTTGTCTGCCAGTCACAGAAAAGATTAACACCATACATCGACGATTTATCTTGGTTCATCGAACGATAACCCAAACCAACGTTTATGGTATTGTTGATTGTTCCATATTGCCCTTGAGCAAACAGGAAATTGTCGAGATTGTCTTTCAATGTCAACGGCTGGAATGTATTAAAATTCCACTGCGGTGCATTACCATTGAAAGCACTAAAATTAACACTGGTTGTTTTTAACCAATCAAAACCGAGGGAATTTTTGTACTGGTTAAAATAGTAGTTCGACAACTGGTCGGCAGCAGTACCCGCTGCGCTGCCACTGTTGTCAGCAAAGATCGGTGACGTTGCCGTGCTTGTGTTATTAGGATCCTGATACTGTGTACCAACTGCCGCTACAGGAATCACCTGTGCGCACAGAAACACTACCAACATCAACCACGTGAGACTGTTTCGATAGTTTTTCACAAATTCTTCTCCTTTTTTTTCAGCTCTGCTTGAGCTTAAATTTACCCATACATACCTTAGCACAAAACCTTATCTGACCATATACTTACGCACTCGGTTGCAGGTTTTACTGTGAAAATCATTTTTTGCAACGAAATGCAATTTTTCCTCCAAGTGTATAAATAGCGCCTAAAAATTTTGCAACATAAATACAAATGAAAAAAGCCCGGAAACTACACCAGGCTTTTTTCAAAGGAGAGAGAGAGAGAGAGAGAGAGGTAGTCTATATCAGAAGTGATCGAACATTTTGCTGACACTACTAATCAAGTCCTCGAGCAGATATTATCATGATAATCTTTTGCCGTAAATACATTCGAGGTCAAATACAAAATTCGTCGCGAAATTCAAAATTTTCATCGAAAACCATTACCCATTATGATATACAAAAAAGACACAGCCGCCAATAGCGCTGTGTCTGACAAAACAATTTTATTAAACAATATCTTTCAACGCCGGTTTAGCGCTACAATAACTTGATCCAGATAATTTCGGCTGACCGGTATTTCGTGTCGGGAATTTTTCATCTGCAAAATGATCTCGCCATCGTTATTTTTTGCCATTTTTTCAATTGCGGATATTTTCACATGAACGGCGCGGTAACAAACTATCCAGTCTTCCGGTTCAAAATTCAACGAAAAATCTGTAAACGTTTCCATAGTTTCACAATAATTATCCGCAGTCATTACCTGAACGTATTTTTCCGTTTTTCCTTTTCTAAACGCAATCAACGCATTCTTCTTAACCCATCTCCAATTACCGTTTTTATAAAGCAACAGTTCGTCGTTATGCTCCCCGGATAGCTGTTTGAGCAGAATCGAACGCAAACGTTTCTTTTCCCACAACTCATTCCGCTCCAACTTGGAAAGCGCAACAGCTGCTTTATTTTCACTACGTTTATTGTGCGCAAGCATTGAATGTATTCGTTGCAACGCCTTTTCGGTTCGCTCGCAGGTTAACGGTTTGAGTATATAGTCCAGCGCAGCCATCTCAAAAGCCTGAATGGCGTACTTATCATGGCCTGAAACAAATACGATCGGAATATCCGGTTGAATATTTTGAATAACTTCAGCAACATCAAACCCGTTTAGTTCCGGCATAACAACGTCGAGAAACACCACGTCAATTTCGGCAGAATGCACACGAAACCAACTGAGCGCCTGTTTAGGACGAGTAAATTCTGTTACTATACAATTCACATCATTGAGATGCCAAACAATATCTTCCAACATCAATTTTTCGTCATCAACAACCATCGCTCGTAACATCTTATCCTCCTGCACCCAAGTGTATCGGCAACTCAAACCTGATTTTGGTTCCTGCTTCTTTGTGCGTCTGTGCGCTCAATCCGGTGCTTCCCATGATTTTCAGCCGCCGGTTAACGTTCCACATACCGATACTGCGTTTCCCAAAATAATCACTTTCTTCGGGTCTTTCATCATTCAAAAATTTAAACTTTTCAGCGTCAGTTCCAACACCATTATCCTGCACCGTCACACATAACCTGCCCGGTGTCTCACTGACGGTTATTATTATTTTGCCACCGTTTTCACAGTTTTGCAAACCGTGAATCACAGAGTTCTCGACCAATGTCTGAATAGCATAAACTGGAATTTCAATATCAGTACTATAATTGCGATGAATTTCAAACCGCAACCGCTCATCCATACGAATCTGCTGAATATCGAGATACGCCTCAACAACCTTTAATTCACCGGATACGCTAGTCACCCCCAAATCAGAATTCGTCGCCCCCTGGAGATAAACAACAAGTTTTTCCAACGCCGTCGCTGCCAATCCAGGTTTTGAACGACAAAGAACAATCGCCGTACTAATAGCATTATACAAAAAGTGGGGTTTTATCTGTGAATTCAACAGTTTTAGCTCTGCCTCATATTGGATAACCAAATTCTCGGCTTGTACCAACTGTTTTTCCAAATGATGTTTTTGTTCCAGTTGCTTTTTTGCTTCGAGTTCCCGTAAATATTGATCAAAAATTTTATGCCGCCGTTTAACTGACCTGAAGGAAAGGTAAGCACCAAGAACACTTGCCAATATACATATTACTACAGTAAATATCGCCAACCCCGTATTGCGGAAATAGATCATTACTTCAACGGCAATTACCAGCACGAATCCGACAGCCGGCATCATCCTCAACCAATTATTTTCGATTGGTATCATTGAAAAATAACCGATGATGTAAATAACATTGACTACTGCGAACATTTCGTGCGACCCGTCCGGGTATCCGGCTGCACGAATAGTGGAAAGCATATAACTCGCAAGCGCCAAAATCGTAAATACAGTTGCCGCAAAAGCATCCCACCGGTATGAAGTATAAATATTTTTCCAGAAAACTACAAGCAATAATCCAAGCGCCAATCCAAAAAACAGCCTAAATCCAGCAACCAATATTACTCCCTGCGTTATTCCGATTGTAGCTATATCATAGCCGGAAAATGCACAAGAAAGGATGATTGCAGTTACAACTTGAACCGCAAAACATTTTAAGTCTTCGTCATGAAAATATTGCAGATACTGGTCTCTCTTGGTTTTTTGTAGCATAATCAAATTGCTCTCACTTTACAACACTCTATTAACGCCCAATTGAATAATTAATGTTTACGAGTATATCACAACAAATAACATTGCTCAATCAAGCTAATATGCGAATTATACACAATCTAATCGTTTTATCTATACAAAAAAAGCCGGTTTAAAGTGCGTTGCAAACACTTCAAACCGGCTTATGAACTTTCAACTAAACGTAGAGCAGCACACAAAAATACATCATGGCACTGCCGCCAAGCACGAATCCGTGCCAAACGGTGTGCGCGTATTTCCATTTTGACATATAAAATATCGTTCCGATACTGTACGACATACCGCCGAGCGCCAGCAACAGCACTCCGTTGAACGACAAATTCAAATACAAAGTTTTCAGGGCGATAACAATCAACCAGCCCATTGCCAGATACATCAGTGTCGATAGTAATTTGAAACGCTTGACAAAAAATATTTTGAAAACGATTCCAAACAACGCCATGCTCCAAACGACCCCGAAAATTGTCCAGCCCAGCGCGCCGCCGACGGTAATGAGCATGAACGGCGTATAAGTACCGGCAATCAGTAAATATATCGCCGAATGATCCAGCACCTCAAAAACATCTTGTAACTTTTTGTGATTAAACGTGCTGTGCAGCAACGTCGAACACAGATACAACAAAAACATTGTCACGCCAAAAACTGTAAATGTGACAACGTGCCAGGAATTACCGCGCTGAACCGCGAAAACTATCAGCAGCACCAGCGCCGGAATCGAAATAACTGCGCCAAAACCGTGGGTTATCGCATTCCAAACTTCTTCTTTTTTTGACAATTGTATTTTCTCCTAAACTCAAACCAAAATATTCGTTATTCTACCACTCCCGGCTTTTAAATTCAACTTTTCGGCCAGCGCGGTTATTTAACGCCAATAAAACTTCGTTAAGCGTTGGCTCGTTAATGTGAAAAACAGTCTTCGGTCCAAGAATGAATTCGGCTGGAATATGGCTGTCAGAATTGGCAACAAAGGGATAGCGGCTACGCAATCCCGCATATTTTATCAGGGCATCCGGCATAAACGTCTCAGAAGATATTTCCAGGGCATCAAACTCCAAATCTTCCGGAATTTCGCCGCCGAAAGCGCGCAGAACACTATCATAGGCCCGGTCAATGTGCGATGCGATACAAATTCCGCCCAATTCGTGAATTGTAGCGATTGCCTCCCGCACCGGAATAGAGCTGTCCACGTTGAGTCGCTCTGCAACCGTGCTGATTATTTCATCATGTTCGTTAAATATGCGTTGCGCTTTACCGACGCCCGTTTCTAATGGTTGTTTACTACGGCGTTGCTCAACAATTCCCAGCCATTCCATATAACACTTTCGTTCTTCGAATAACGTTAACATGTGAAAACTTTCCAACACATGCAGTTCCAGACTATAGAAAAGTTTAATTCCGGCGGCCTCCGCCAACCGCTCCATGACAAGGACATTATCACCGGCATTGTGATCGCTGATAGCAATAATTTTCACGCCAATAGTATTTGCCGCTTCAATAATCGTTTTTGGTGTCATAAGATTATTGCAACACGGCGACAGCGCGGTATGTACATGAAAATCAGCGATATATTCGTTCATCACCGTCTCCGTTTCCGTTTCTGGTATTTTGTTCTGCGTTATTATTAATGATTACTAGATGCGTAATCCGGAAATATCAGTGAGAACACAAACTGTGCCATATATTCAGGGCCGTTTTGCGGGTGCAACACATAATAATACTGTTGCACTCCGGCATTGCACAGCTGACCATCGATTTTAAAAGTTTTGCTGATACCAAATCCTAACGGCAAGCTCACTCCGTTTGCCAGATTGCTGTTCCAATTGACGAATATTTCCGGTGAAGTGCTGATATCCCAGCCATCGTTGAGATTATAGTGGGCGAAAAATTGCCAGTCCAGCTTATTCTCTGGATTGTTAACATTCCCGACTGACCAGACATTATTGATTACTGAACCGACTACCCAAGGACCGTCGCGAAAGACACCAATTGCGGCTGGGCCAATTCCCCAATTATAGTTGCCAGTATTAAGATTTGTTGCGGTCGGAGTAGACACCACCGGCCCTAATCCCCACAACAGTTTGCTGTTTTGCTCACGAGCTGTCAGATATCCTGAAAACACAATATTACCGATTCCAGAAGCATAACCGCCGCTGGATATCCCCTGAGCTGTATATGCCGGAGTACTAATCTCCAACGGGATGACAGCGCGCGAAATAAGCATCCAATCACTATTTAATATTATTGGCAATACCGGGCGAATATACAGCTGATTTTGGCTCTGATTATTGTCAGATCCGACGCCGGCGTATATCTGGTAGGTAAAAGGCACGGTGGAAATTTTGTTTACCGGATTCTCGATTCGCTTGGAGATTGCAGTCAACTGATCGTCGGCTGATGCAGCCGGTTCAGCATTCACCGCAGCAGCCACACTGCAAAGCATTATCAACAAAGTTATTAAAAATAATCGGTTTTTTTTCATAGTATCCTCTGCTCCATTTATTTTCGAATCAGCTTCTCCGCTATCGACGCCGCGTCCCGCACCAATTCAGCACAATATTGTTTGCGTTCCGGCGTGCCCATTGCCAATCCGCGCCCAAGCGCACGACAGCAGGTCAGTTTGTGTTTTTTGATAAAACTATCGTGCAATTCCCTGGTACGTTCGCTTACCAGCTTTTTATCTGCGCCGGTCAATACCGACAACGCCATCGCTCCGCCTGCGACTGCACCACAGACGCAGCCGGATCCGCCAATCCCGCCGCCAAATCCGCAGGCTGCTGCCACAATCGCATCAACCAGTTCCGGTGCACAGCCACCCGCTTCAAGTACCGCCTTGGAAACCGCTTCAGCACAATTTAACTTCTTCTCCAGATAATTCTTCGCGGCAATTTCACGAATATCGGTCATTTGTCCTGACATAATCACTTCTCCCGTTTTTGTTTTTCATCAATTCAAGATTTTTCTTCCTGTCGTTTGCAATAGTACAACAGCCATAATAATCAAAACTCCCCCGGCCGCTTGAAAAAATCGCAATGGTTCGCCTAACAGCAAAAAGGCGCCGAGCGCCGCCAACACCGGTTCAAGATTACAAACAATGCTGACATTGGTAACCGGCAAGAACCGCATCGATGTATAAAATAGTGAATAAGGTATGATACAAAACAACACTGCGATGTAAAATGGCACCCACCATGGCAAAGTCAACCAAACATCCAACATCAGAGTATAGGGCGGAGTTAGCAGCGAACAGATACCGGCAACCGCCGTCGAGTAGAACACCACGGTGTAAGGACTGTATATTTTGGCAAACCGTCCGCCAAAAACTGTACCGAAAGCGTAACTCAAACCGGAAACCAAACCGATAATAATGCCGGCCGCGCCAATCGTACCACTGCCGCCGGAAAAGGCTATGAATCCGCCACCGATAATTGACATCACCAGCACCATTATCTTAACCTGACTCAATCGCTCCGAACCAGAGACTATCGCAAACATCGCGACATATACTGGTGCAAGATACAGCAAAAAAGCTGCAGTCGCTACTCCGGCCAGGTTCATGGCAAAGAAATACGCCAGTTGCGTCAGTTGCACACCCAACGCGCCCAGCAACATTATTGGAATAATGTCACGTTTTTTTATTACCAGCAGCGGCCGGGCAAATATCAGCAGAATTGGCAGCGCCAATAATGCCGCTCCGACCATTCGCACTTTCATCAGCACTATCGGATGGATTCCGGCATTTAACGCAAATTTTGCGACCACGCCACCCACACCCCAAAACAGCGCCGCCGACAGCGCCATCAAATAACCTTTTAATTGAGAACTCATAAATTTTCCTCGTTTATTCAACAGGTAGACTAGTATTGCTATTGATTGCTGCGTTCGTTTTCCAACGCCCTGGACAGCTGATCGGCGCAGGATGTGCCGTTGCGGCATTGGTTGCCGCGCAGTTTGGCAATTACTTCTTCAACCGGCATCCCTTCCAATAGCACTCCGATTGCCGAAAGATTTCCTTTGCAGCCACCCTCAAAACTCAGATTGCGCACCTTGCCATCAACCACATCATAATGAATCGCACTTGGACATACTCCGTCCGGAATATAAGTTGCCATAAAACCCTCCGTTAAATAATTATATGTTCACGTCAGAATATTACCTCATAAGATAACCATAATCAATAAAAAGAAGCTCGCAAAGGAGCTTCTTTAACAACAATTATTCTTATTTCCATTTTTCCGGTTCCAAACAGCCGCTTCGACAAAATCGCACGTTCGGTAAATTTGCGTTTCTCCAGCCGGACGAACTATTTTTCTAACAGTTAGCTGTCTAGCCAGGCTCGCGCATTGATGAAAATGTTGTTCCAGCAAATCTTGTGGTTGTAAAAAATACGACCGATAAGTATTGTTGGCGACAACGGAAAACTTATCCATATTACCGTTAAAATCTTGACTGCCGTATTTTTCCTGATCAGCTTTTGCCAAAACAATAATTTCGTTAAGCATAACTGGCACGCTCACAAAACGGTCACGTAAATTCACCAGATATTTCTCGGTGTGGGTGAAAATTTTCACAAGCTCCAGCCGATCAACATCCAGCCCCAGTGCCGTCAACATATCCGGACAAACCCGCATAAACGGATACCCCGGATACACCAGCCATTGACCATCCTGCTGATATAATACTGCCACATCTTCAGTGACTAGCTTATAGCCACGATTCCAGAGCATCGCCGCCAATGTCGACTTTCCGGCACCGCTTTCGCCGGTAAATAACACCGCCTTGTCGCCGTTGGTAAGCACCGCACCGTGCAGAACCAACGCGCCTCGCTGGTGCATCAACGCCGCAAACGCCGATCCAATAACAAACAGCCGTACTAATGCCAGATCAGCATCGTCGTAAACTTGAACAGTGATTTCCTGGCCTCGGCAAATCAAAAATTCACCAACCCCGCGTACTCGAAACCAAAACCGTTCATTATCACCGGCAAACCATTGGTTTTCCGACCGCAAATCTAAGTCCTCTGACAGATTCCGAAGTTTTAAGCTAACTTGGTAATCATCGTCGGTAGCCTGTACCAACTCGGAAAATTCCAGATCCGAGTCAAAAACAATCCCATAGGCTCTATATTTCATAAGCTTATATTAAATTATTCCCGCGGCTTTTTTCAAGAACGGAACAACCCGGGCTTCGTATTCTTCCGGATAGAGTTCCACGGCTTCGCAGTGCCCACAATCAGGCACATACCACAATTCTTTCGGTTCCTTGGCCGCCGCCATCAATACATCACCGTTATGTGTGCCAACCACATCATCGATACCGCCTTGGATAAGCATGACCGGGCGGGGCGAAATATCCGCGATGATCATTTCCGGCGAAATTTCTTCGGCTTTAAATCCGGCAATCTTCTCGGCAAACCGCCGGATTAAACCAACCAGCGGCGCCGCCAAGGCCGGCGTGGGCGCAAATTTTTTCACTCCACGCGCAACTTGTTTGGGCAGATCGGCAAACGGGCAATCAGCAACAACTGCAATGATTTCCGGAAACGTTGTTGCTGCTAACAGCGTGATAACCGCGCCCATACTATTACCGATCATCATAATTTTATTATAGTCAACATCTTTGCGCCGTTTTAGATAATTCAAACCGGCTTTGATATCATACATCTCTTCGTAACCAAAAGTTATTTTATCGCCTTCGCTGTAACCGTGATTACGCAGCTCAATTAACAGCAAATTGAACCCGTGTTTATTTAAAATCTGAGCATTGGGCAACATTTCCGCACGATGCATTTTATAACCATGCTGCAGAATTACCGTTGCGCCATTGTCTCCCTTAATAAACCAGGCGTGAAGATTCACATTATCTTCAGTATGAAGATCCAACGCCTCAAACTTCATGCCATAGTCCCCAGGATGAGCGTCAGGATACTTGCGGTTCTTTTCACATTGGCTAACCATTTTCCGCGCATTATGCCAACTCAATCCAGCCAATGCTCCGGCCACCGTCAGCAAGCCGCCGATAACACATCCGCCAATTTTCAAACTATTTAATAACTTACTCATTTTATCCCTCCGTGGCCGCTCATCATTCAAACCGCACCCGTACATGGCCCCACCAGACCCCATCGCCTATCAATTTCACTTTGAAAACACCGGGTTGTTCGCTCACAATGTGCAACGAATCCATAACGTCCGGCATCAATTTGGCATAAACCTTCCCCGCCGGGTCAATGACAACGATGTTCATGTCGCCAAAACTATGCGTACTATCATATACCAGCCTGATGGTATCACCGACATTTAAATTTATCGAAAGCAAGGTATCCACTCCGCTGAACCGCGTGAAATTGATATCGCGATAAATTTTTAGCGGTGACAAATCATGTTTCAACCAGTAATTCCCGTTATCAACATTGAGATTATAGGTTTGCAGATCAAGCGCTGCACAGCTGCACGAAATTAGCAGCGTCATAAATAATACCAAAATAGTTTTTTTCATTTTTTCTTCCTCAAGCAATAACCCCACGCACTAGCAAATTTAGGGTGTTTATTAATGCTGCAATATAATATCATAATTATGCTTGCCAGTCCAATTTGCATGCAGCATCTCAAAACAGCGCTGCCACAATTTGAAATTATCATTAGTTAATAGTTGAATTTTTCAAAATATCTGCTAAAATAGCTATTGTTACCCTGCGGGTGTAGCTCAGTGGTAGAGCACCGGCTTCCCAAGCCGGCTATGTGAGTTCGATTCTCATCACCCGCTCCAAAAAAAACAAAGGACTATTCAGAAACGAAAGTTTCCGGATAGTCCTATTTTTGTTTAGCTTATTTTTCAAACATTCCCTTGATTAACGTGACACCATCTTGAACTACAATTTTACCCTTGGCAATAACATGCTTAATCTGTAAATCATCTTTATCAAGCACTACCATGTCCGCATCAAAATCTTTTTTTACCTGACCCTTGTTTAGTAGTTTATAGGCCTCTGCCGGATTAGAGGTTATTGCCATCAATGCAATTTCGAGCGGAACTTGTTCATCAATTACCGCATCACGGGTTTCACGGTACAACGACCGCACTTCACCAACACCGATACCAATCAGCTCCCGTTGATCATTGAATATCGGCATACTGCCTTGAGCGTCAGAGGAAAACAAAATTTGTTCCGGCTTGATATTCCAGTTCAAAAGTTTCTTCATGCCAGTGCTGGCCTTAACCTCATCTTCTTCCAAAAACCGCGGATCGGAACTGGTGGTCAGATCAACATAGCCGCCAAGTTTGGCGAATTCAAGCCCTGCGCCCATAACAATTGCCGTACGGTTAATATGCGTCGGTATGACCTGTTTAATCGGAATTTCCGTTTCTCTTACCATTCGCATTAACATTTCCAGTTTACGATTGCCATCACCAATGTGCACATTTACTACTCCGGCCTTGCCGGAAATCACGCCGCCGACACGGGTATCGGCAACACAACGCACAAATTCGTCAAATGACGGTTGTGAAGAGCGGTGATCAGAAATCGCCACCTCACCGGTGCCGATGATTTTATCCACCAGCACAATATCGCTTTTACATGACCCGGTCAACGTCTGCACCGGTATCTCATAGGAACCGGTTAATATCCAGGTGCTGATGCCTTCAGCTTCCAGCTGATAAGCTTTCGCCAGCAGCGTTTTGTTGCAACGCGCAACACTGTCTGTACCTAATACTCCGATTACGGTCGTCACACCGGCGGAAATAATATCCGATATCTGAATCTCCGGCGTACGTTTGGCATAGCCGCCTTCACCGCCGGCTCCGGCGATGTGTACATGATTGTCGATAAATCCGGGGGTGACGATGTCGCAGCCGACATCGATAACTTGAACATCGCTTTCCGGTAGCAATTGCTCAAAGTTCTGTGTGCTGTTTTCCGGAAACACACCGATAATTTTCCCCGAACAAACCACAATATCCCTGCGTCCCTGCGGCTCAGGGTTGTAAAGTTCACAATTTCTGACGATTAAAAACATTTTTACACCTTCTCGTAAATTTTGGCACTGAACGTATTTGCTAATATTGTATCATATTTGGTCAAAACTCAGTTAGTGTTAGTGCCGGAAATGCCGGTTACCGGTAAACACCATTGCGATACCATATTCGTCACATTTTTTGATTGATTCATCGTCTTTTAAGGAACCGCCCGGCTGGATTATTGCTTTAATACCATACTTCGCTGCCTCTTCGACAACATCGGGAAAGGGAAAAAAAGCATCACTTGCAAGAATCGCCCCGCTCAAATCCGCATTTCCCTTCGGCGACGAAACACACTCTACCGCCCGTTCCAACGCCATTTTTGTCGGCCAGATCCGGTTTACTTGTCCCGGACCAACACCAATAGTAGCATTGTCCCGTGCAATTACAATCGCATTAGATTTGACATATTTGACCACTTTCCAACCGAACAACAGGTCTTTTAATTGCACTTCGGTTGGCCGTACCTTGGTAACTATTTCGAATTTTAAGCTATCCGGCGACTGAACATCACAATCCTGAATCAGCAATCCACCGCTGACTTTTTTCAGATCGTAACCGTTGGTTAATGGCGTAGCAACCTCCGGCAACTCCAACAACCGTAAGTTTTTCTTGGCTGTCAGAATTTCCAATGCCGCGCTGGAAAACGAGGGGGCAATGATTATTTCCAGAAATATATTGTGCATATCAGCTGCAGTTGCCGCATCAACTTCACGGTTTACCGCCACGATACCGCCGAATATTGACACCGGATCGCAATTGTAAGCCTTTGTAAAAGCTTCATAAAGATTTTCGGCCACACCCACACCGCAAGGATTTGCGTGTTTTACGGCAACCACGCACGGCTCCGTAAACTCTTTTATTAAATCAACAGCCGCAGACGCATCTGCGATATTGTTATACGACAGTTCTTTACCATGCAGCTGTTTAGCAGTTACAATGCTCCCTTTTTGCGGCAGAATCTCCCGGTAATATGCCGCTGCCTGGTGCGGGTTTTCGCCGTAACGCAGCTCCTGCACTTTTTCAAAGGTAAGTGTCAGCTCCTGTGTATATTTTTCCAGTCCGGCTTGTTCTGCGAGATATTCAGCAATCAACGCATCATAAGCCGCGGTGTGCCGGAAGGCTTTTGCCATCAACTTGAAACGGGTAGCAAACTCGGTTGTTCCGCTCGCAGTCAATTCAGCGATAATCAAATCATAATCTGCCGGATCGGTCAGCACAGTCACGAATTTGCTGTTTTTCGCTGCCGACCGCAGCATCGCCGGACCGCCAATATCAATATTCTCAATTGCCTCAGCCAATTCAATATTCGGTTTACGAATCGTAGCTTTAAACGGATACAAGTTAACAGCAACGATATCGATATATTCGATTTCTAATTTCGCAACCGTCGCCTGATGCTCGACGTTATCACGCACCGCTAACAACCCGCCGTGAACTTTCGGATGCAATGTTTTGACCCGGCCATCCAAACATTCGGGGAAACCGGTTATGTCAGAAATATTTATCGTGACAATTCCGTTAGCGGCAAGTTCCTTCTGCGTACCGCCGGTAGAAATTATTTCGTAACCCAAAGCGCTCAAACTACGCGCAAATTCCACTACGCCGCTTTTATCTGAAACGCTTATTAATGCCCGTTTTTTCATCATTCTCTCCGTCAACAACTCTTAAACTTACTCTTTGCAAAGTTGCCGCACCGTATCTAGCAATATTTCATGTTCAGCAACCAGCACCCGCTGTTGCAGCGTGGTGACCGTATCATCCGGCTGCACCGGCACCGTCCTTTGCATGATTATTTTTCCGGTATCAACGCCTTCATCCACAAAATGCGTAGTTGCGCCACTGATGGTTTCACCGGCAGCCAATACTGCTGCATGGACTTTTTCACCATAAAATCCTTTTCCGCAAAATTTCGGAATGAGTGATGGATGAATGTTGATAATACGATTACGAAATGCCGCTACTGTATCTGCCGGCAATATCGAGAGAAACCCCGCCAATACAACCAAATCAATTTGCAAATCCAGCAATTTCGCAGTCAACAGTTCACCAAGCTCGGACTTTGAAATATACTGCGCTGTAATACCGTATTGCATAGCACGTTCCAACGCATACGCAGCCGGATTGTCGGCAATCACTGTAACTATTTCCGCATTAACCGCAGAAATATTCGCTGCATCAATCAGGGCCTGCAAATTCGTTCCGCCGCCACTGACCAATACCGCAATCCGCTTACGCAAACTCCACCTCGCCGCAACCGTCAACCATTTCACCGATCACAACCGGCCGCTCGCCATTCAAGCGCAGTGTCTCCAAAACGCTGTCGACGCTACTCTTATCCACAATCATAATCATACCAATTCCCATGTTGAAGGTATTATACATATTTTTTTCGCTGATGTTGCCAAGTTTTTGAATCAAACTAAATATTGGCAGCATTATATACGAACTACGCTCAATGCGCGCATTAAGAGTTTTGTCAGCGTACGCCCGGGGAATGTTTTCATAGAACCCGCCGCCAGTAATATGTGCTATCCCATTCACAGTGTGATTACGCAGAACTGCCAATACCGGTTTTACATAAATTTTCGTCGGTGTAAGTAACGTATTGCCTAAAGTATTTGCTAGCTCATCATAATAATGCTGAACACTGACACTGAGTTTCTGAAAAAACAATTTACGTACCAGCGAAAATCCGTTACTGTGAACGCCGGATGCAGGCAGCCCGATAATTATGTCACCACACTTAACCTGCGATCCGTCGATCATTTTTTGTTTATCGACCACTCCTACGGAAAATCCCGCCATATCATATTCACCGTGCGGATAAAACCCCGGCATCTCTGCCGTTTCGCCGCCAATCAATGCACAGCCGGACTGCACGCAGCCATCGGCTATCCCTTTGACGATTTCCGCGGCTTTGGCCGGATCGAGTTTACCGGTTGCGATATAATCCAAAAAAAACAGCGGCTCTGCCCCCTGACAAATAATATCATTTACACACATCGCCACGCAGTCGATGCCCACTGTATCGTGCCTATCCATTAAAAATGCAACCTTCAACTTGGTACCCACTCCATCGGTGCCAGATACCAACACAGGCTCACTCATGCCGGTTAAATTGGGCGCGAACAAACCGCCAAACGAGCCCAGTCCGCCGATAACTTCCGGCCGCAAAGTTCGTGCAGTATGCTGTTTCATCAATTCGACAGCTTCATAACCGGCGTTGACATCTACCCCGGAATTTTTATAATTTAGCGGGCCCAACGATCTTTTTACTACCATATTTTTAACCCTCTTACTGCAACACTTCTTTGCTTATGTTTTTCGGAATTTTCATCGGATATTTGCCATTGAAGCAAGCAAGACAATGCCCGCTGCCACCAACGGCTTTTTCTATTCCGGCAACGCTGATATAACCCAGCGAATCAGCGCCCAGACGTTCCTGAATACGTTTGAGAACTTCATTTGCGGCAATTAATTCATTTTTTCGCGGCGTGTCAATCCCAAAATAACAGGGACACACTACCAGCGGCGAGGCCACACGCACATGAATTTCACTCGCACCGGCATCGCGCAGCGCTTTTATCGTCCGCTTACTCGTCGTACCGCGGACGATACTATCGTCAACCATTACCACCCGCTTACCCCGCACAACTTCGGCAATCGGATTTAACTTCAGGGAAACGGAAATTTCCCGGCTTTGTTGATCGGGTTTGATAAAAGTACGAGCGATATAACGGTTTTTTACGAACCCTACCGAATAAGGAATACCAATTTCACTCGCATAGCCATACCCGGCTTGTAACCCTGAATCCGGAACCCCGATAACAATATCCGCTTTCGCCGGATGTTCTCTGGCCAGTTGTATTCCGGCCTGTATCCGCGCCGCATAGACACTGCGTCCGTCAATAACGCTGTCTGGCCGGGCAAAATAAATATACTCAAACAAACATAAGGTTTTTCCATTATGCTTACGGTTTTTAATGACGTTCATTTGCTTTTTGTCGATTAGTACAATTTCACCCGGCTCCACATCACAAACCACAGTGTAACCCAAAGCATCAAGTGCGCAACTTTCAGATGCCACCATATAACTATCCGCTTTCTTACCGATAATCAGCGGCCTGAATCCATTAGGATCACGAACTCCGACAATTTTATCGGCACTCATAACTACCAGCGAATATGCGCCGCGAATCCGGTTCATTGTCTGCTTTATCGCAACCAGTAAATCATCTTCACAGTATCTGGCAATCAACTTGGCAATAACTTCACTATCGTTGGTGCTTTCAAAAGTCACGCCGGTTTTTTCCAATTCGCTTCGCAATGATGCGGCATTGATAATGTTGCCGTTATGCGCGACCACGATATCACCGCATTTACCATGAACAGTGATCGGTTGCGCATTGCAGACCGCACTGTCACCCATGGTTGAATAGCGGACGTGGCCAATCGCCATATTGCCTTTGAGCAAGTCCAGCACCGGCTTGGCAAACACTTCGGTAACCAGCCCCATCGCTTTATAAGTGGTAATCACGCCGTCATTATTAGCGGATATTCCGGCGCTCTCCTGACCCCGATGTTGTAATGCAATCAAACCATAATAGCACATCAATGCTGTATCAATACTGTTTGGATCGTAAATTCCGATTACGCCGCATTCTTCGTGTAATTTATCATCATCCAATATCATTAATTACCCCTATCAATCTTTCGCCCAAAATCACGAAATTGCTTATCCGATACCAAATTGCTGAACAGCGCATATTTTGTGCGTTGTTCAGCGAGCCTTTACACGTTCGAAAACTTCGCGATAAGTCGCTTCCACATCCCCCAAATCACGGCGGAAACGGTCTTTGTCAAGCTTCCGCTTGGTCGTTTTATCCCATAACCGGCAAGTATCCGGTGAAATTTCATCTGCCAAAATAATTTGCCCGTCCGCGGTTTTGCCAAATTCCAGTTTAAAATCCACCAAAATTATTTCGCGTTTCGCCATATAGTCGGTCAGCAATTGATTGATTCTGCGCGCCAGTTGTTTTATCAAATCAATTTCAGCAGCCGTTGCCGCATTCAAAAACAACGCATGGTCATCATTGATTAACGGATCACCCAGCCCGTCGTCCTTGTAACTGAATTCCAAAATAGGACTATCTATTTTCAGTCCTTCTTCTACACCCAAACGCTTCGACATCGAACCGGCGGTATAATTGCGCACAATGACTTCGAGCGGCACGATTTTCACTTGTTTGACCAGCATTTCGGTATCGCTCAGCAATTTCACAAAATGCGTCGGAACACCGTTTTGCTCCAACATCTCAAACAAAATCGCCGACATCTGGTTGTTTATCGATCCCTTGCCACCGATTGTGCCTTTTTTCAGGCCGTTGAACGCCGTAGCGTCATCCTTGTAGGAAATCCAATAACAGTTTTCCACGTCAGTCGCGTAGACCCTTTTGGCTTTGCCTTCATAAAGTTGTTCAGCTCTTAGCATGACGCTCTCCTTTATTTTTGTTAATTCGCAATTTCGCGCTGCACCCGCTCGTCACTTTCGATGACTGCCTGTTGCATTGCTGCGCGATATTCACGCATCTGTTCACGCAACTGCGGATGTTTTCCACTCATAATCTGCACGGCCAGCAATGCGGCGTTTTCCGCTCCATCAACCGCCACCGTCGCAACCGGAATGCCGGCTGGCATCTGCACAATCGCAAGCAATGCGTCCATACCGTCAAAGGCCGCAGCCTTTATCGGAATACCAATAACCGGCAAAACCGTAAACGCCGCCAACACTCCCGGTAAATGTGCGGCTTTACCGGCCGCCGCGATTACTACCTCGTAGCCGTTCGCCTCGGCATTTTTAGCAAATTCAGCGGCAATATCCGGCGTACGATGCGCCGACATTACCCGCAGCGAATATTTTACACCGAATTTTTTAAAAATTGTTGCCGCCTTTTTGACAATTGGCAGATCGCTTTCGCTGCCAATAATAATTGCAACTTTCATCTAAACCACTTCACTCCTGCTTCAAAAATCTTCATATCATATTCACCCGGCAAGTTTTTGTAAAGATACTTTCCGACCCGTTCGCAGTGTCCCATTTTGCCAAATATTCGTCCATCGCCGCTGGTCAATCCTTCCACGGCGTACAACGAACCATTAGGGTTATCCGGCTCATTCATCGTTACCTGCCCCTGCAAATCTACATAACGGGTGGCAATCTGACCATTTTGCCACAATTGCTCCTGTAGCGCCACACTGCAGACGAACCGCCCTTCGCCGTGCGATATCGGTACATTATATACCATTTCCTGATTTGCCAACGCCAGCCATGGTGACAATTTGGATGCCGTTTTTATTCGCGAGATTGTGGAAACATGGCGGCCAATTGTATTGAAAGTAAGCGTCGGATCATCCGGACGCTGGACATGAATTTTTCCAAATGGCAACAGTCCGCTCTTAATCAACGCCTGAAAACCGTTGCATATTCCTAAAATCAACCCATTGCGCGCCAACAGCTCTTCAATTTGCATTTTTATCTGATCGTTTCGCAAAATAGCGGCAATGAATTTTCCCGACCCATCCGGTTCATCTGCGGCGCTAAAGCCGCCGGGAAGCATCAAGATTTGTGCATGTTTTATTCCTTCGACCATGGCGGTTATCGATTGTCCAACCATAGCGGCATTAAGGTTTTTAAAAACAAAAATCTCGCTGGCCGCACCTGCCTTGTTAAAGGCTTCAGCGGTATCATATTCACAGTTCGTTCCGGGAAAGACCGGAATGAAAACCCGCGGTTTGGCAAATTTCGAATTATTCAAGACCGCGGTACCAAACAACTCTGCTCCCTGGTTACCTGACAACTTCGCTCCACTTTGTAGCCCTGCTGCTTTGCTGCATTGCGGCTTCGCCTCCGCTGGAGATTTCGTCGGAAACACCTGCTCCAATGGTTCCAGCATCACTGTTGCACATTGCGTTACTGATATTTTTTCGCCCGCAATGCTGATTTTTCCACAAACTGTTTTACCAATTAACAGCACATTATCAGCGCTAAGCACTCCGGCTGTTTCCACGATAAAATCGCCGTAGTAACTATCTTTGCAAAATCTGACCGCGGCGTTTTCAATCGTCACGCCGATTCCGTTACCAACTGCCATTTCTGCAAGCGCGTGAAGCACTCCGTTGCCTTTTACGCTCTGAACACTAACAGCTTCGCCGTTATTTTGCCACTTATTAATTAACTCATAGGTTGCCCGCAAACTCGCCCATTCTGGCAACCCCTGCCGATCCCGAAGCGTTTTCACAAGAAAGACGTTGTGTCCGGGTTGTTTGAATTCATTAGAAACAATTTTTGCGGCATCAACAGTCGCAACCGCGAACGCTATCAGCGTTGGTGGCACGGATAATTCCTTGAAACTTCCCGACATGCTATCCTTGCCGCCGATTGCTGCCGTACCCAGTTCAAGTTGCGCGGTAAGTGCACCTAATAATGCGGCAAGCGGTTTGCCCCATTTTTTCGGATCACGCTCCAACCGTTCAAAATATTCCTGAAAACTCAACCGTACGGCGCGATAATCGCCCCCCATCGCCACAATCCGGCTGACTGACTCAATCACCGCATAGACTGCCGAATGGTACGGACTGACATCTGCCAGGCTCACGTCAAAACCATGCGCCATCAATGCCGCCGTTTCACTGTTGCTGCCAAACGGTAACAACATCGCCAATCCCTCGGAAGGTGTTAGTTGATGTTTCCCGCCAAATGGCAACAACACAGTACTAGTGCCAATTGTCGAATCGAATCGCTCGATCAACCCTTTTTGCAAACATCCACGCAAACTACTCATGGTTTCATTAAGTTCAGCCAGCGTACATTTTTTATTAATTAACTTATCAATACTGTCCGGCAAATCACACATTTTCGCAGCGATTTGCAATTTCACTCCGTTAGTGTCCAAAAATTCGCGGCTGATATCAACAATTTTTCTTTCGCGCCAGCGCATTATCAACCGACCGCTGTCAGTAACATTCGCAACAACTGTTGCCTTGAGGTTTTCATTGTTCGCAAGTGCAATAAATTCTTCTGCCTGTTCCGGCGCAACAACTACCGCCATCCGCTCCTGCGACTCAGATACTGCGAGCTCCGTACCGTCCAGTCCGTCATATTTCTTCGGCACTAAGGCTAAATCGATATCCAAACTGTCGGCAAGTTCACCAATCGCCACTGCCACGCCACCGGCACCGAAATCATTGCATTTCTTTATCATCCGGCTGGCTTGTTGCAAACGAAACAGCCGCTGGATTTTACGTTCGGTCGGCGGATTACCCTTTTGTACCTCGGCTCCACATTTTTCCAAGCTGCTATCATCATGCGCCCTGCTTGAACCGGTTGCACCGCCGATACCGTCGCGTCCGGTATCGCCTCCCAGCAAAATAACCAAGTCACCGGGCAGCGGCGGCTTACGTGTAACGTCATCAAACTTTGCCGCTGCTATTACCGCGCCAACCTCCATCCGCTTGGCCGTATAGCCGTCATGGTATATTTCAGCTACTTTTCCGGTCGCCAAACCAATTTGATTACCATAAGCGCTAAAGCCGCTCGCGGCATTGGTCGTGATCACCCGCTGTGGCAGTTTGCCCTCCAGTGTTTCGGCTACTGATCTTCTAGGGTCGGCGGCACCGGTAACGCGTAGTGAGCCAAAAACATACGCCCGTCCCGACAACGGGTCGCGGATCGCGCCACCCAAACAAGTAGCCGCGCCGCCATAAGGTTCGATTTCCGTCGGATGGTTATGGGTTTCATTTTTGAACATCAACAACACTTTTTCGATATGCCCGTCAATTTTTGCATCAATAATTATGCTACAAGCGTTATTTTCGTCACTAATTTCCAAGTTGGCAAGTAACCCATCTTTGCGTAATTTCTTGGCACCGATACAAGCTACGTCCATCAGTGTTTGCGGGCGATAAGCTACATCATTATAAACTGCCGTACGACAATCATAATATGATTGCAACGCTTTAACCAGCGGTTGGTTGTTGTCACAATTATCTAGCGTTATTTCCGCCAGTTCAGTATTAAAAGTAGTATGCCGACAATGGTCTGACCAATAGGTATCGATAAGTTTCAGTTCGGTAGCCGTTGGGTCACGCTGTTCGGAACTCTTAAAATAGTTTTGGCAAAAAGCCAAATCAGCTTCACTCATTACGTAACCGTAGTCGTTACGAATGCGTTTTAGCGCTTCTTTGTCTGCCTCGATGAATCCGCTAATTATCTCAACATCCTGTGGCTCTTGTACTATCTCACGTAAACTGTCCGGCATTGTCAGCGCCGCCTCGCGGCTTTCGAGTGGATTTATCAAATAACGGGTTATGTTTTTTTTCTCCAGTTCCGAGAGCACACCATAAAATAAATATATTTTACTGCATTTTACAATTGGTTGTTCTTTGCACGTAAGCAATTGAATACACTGTGCCGCTGAATCAGCTTGCTGGTCATACTGCCCCGGCAACGGTTCTACTGCCAAAATATGATCAGCTCGCGGACATTCGTAGTAAACTACATCTGTCGGCGGCTCCGACAAAATTGTATCGCTGACTGCTGAAAATTCCGCATCATCCAAACCCTCGATATCATAGCGCTGCGCGGCACGCATACCGACCAATCCGGTGATTGCCAGCTGATTCTGTATTTCTGTTAATAGTTTCACTGAATGGACATCAAATCCTGTTTTTTTCTCAACAAAAATTCGCTTAATATTATTCACAATAACTCCAAAATAAAAATAACCCCGGTCTCCCGAAGGTTATACAAAAAATCCCTATAAGTTATTTGAGTGTGAACGCACTTTACCCGCGAACCGTTGAAATTATTTAGCAAGCGGAAATCGAGCGGCGCAAACTGCATTGTTCACCTCAACCCACATTTTTTCTACATCAATATAATATTACAAAGGACTAAAAAATTCAAGCGAAAGAAATCAAAACCGAAGAACTAACGGCTCTATTCACTGAGCAATTTCTGTAAAATCAGTGCCGTATTACGCGCATCATCTAACGCCATATGCGCGAAACCGCTGCTACCGACCGCTTCAGTGTTGGTAGCGTCTATCAACGAAACATTCCGGCTGTGACCGCGCCGCTCGGAATAAAGTTTGGCCAAATCCAGATAATCGCCGTCGCTAAATGGGTAGTCCACCTTGTAGCGACGGCATTGTTCTTTTAAAACTTTTTCATCAGAGTCGCCCCATGCGACAATTTTCGTTTCATCAATTTTGTAATACTTCAACATTTCCGCAAGCATTTCCGAAAAATCCAACCCTAATTCAACGTCAACTTGCCTGATACCGGTGAAATCCATCACGCTCTTGGTAATCTTCGGAAATAACCGCGGTTTTACAAACGCCTGAAAGCTGTGTTTTTCAATCTGTTCATCACAAACGATCATTCCAATTTCGATAATCTCGCTGATAAACCCCCGTGGCCGGAACCGCATTCCGGCAGCATTGGTAAATTCAAAGTCAACTACTATATACTGCATTACTAATCACTTTCTGTAATTATGTCTATTGTCAAAAAGAATTATACCGCTTGCCGCGTTGATTAACAATGCAAATCGCAAAATAACCACAGCATTCTATTCCTGCAACGACAAGGTCAACACACTTAGCTCCGCTTAATGATACTATATAAACCGACTATTGCAAGCACCGCCGCGGCGACATAAGTTATATTCACCATCGCCGTTACTACAAAAGGAATACCGGCAAATATTACAACTGCCAATCCGGCTTTACTGTACTCTTTACGCAACAGCGCCGGTACAGCGAGCGCCGCACCCATTACAAACATTATTCCCGGCCACCAATAATCTGTTATCAACAATACGGCGATACCGATCATTATTATTCCGCCAGTTATTCCACCCGATGTTTTTCTCATCCGTTCACCTCGAATTTCTTGTATGTTTTTTCGCCAAAATATTCATTTAGTAATTGATAAAACCATTATTCTAACGAACGCACTGTTCCGTCATCCATATCATAGTAAGCGCCAACAACTTTCAATTTGCCGTCATGAACAAATTCTGCCAAAATTGGTTTTGAGTTATTGAATTGTTGCACAACCAGTGCCACATTGGCGCGAATAGTATTGTCAAGCAAATCGCCATTTTGTGTTTTCGCAATTTTCAGTGCCGGTTTTATGGCGTTCGTCAAACTGTTGATATGGACCGGGATTTCAGCACCAGAAACAGCCGCTCCGACAGCGCCGCAGCGTTCATGACCAAGCACCATTACCAGTGTAACACCAAGATGCTCGACTGCGTATTCGACGCTCCCAAGTACGGCATCGTCGACAACGTTTCCGGCTATACGCACTACAAAAAGATCGCCTAACCCCTGATCGAAAATTATTTCCGGCGGTAACCGCGAATCGGAGCAAGTAAGAATTACAGCAAAAGGCTGTTGCCCTGCAACCAATTCAATGCGCCGGGCGGTCGTTTGGTTGGGATGCAAAAATTTTGCATCCACAAACCGCTGATTGCCATCATTTAGTTTCTGTATTGCTATAGCAGCAGTAACTGGATTTGTGTTTTCACCAACTGCCAGAACACAAGAAACTGTACCAACAAGTAACACCAATATCAACAGAACAAATAATGATTTTGTAAGCTTTTTCATTATTTAATTACTTGCAATCTGCCATCATCAACAATATTAATGCTTTTGCGGACAATAATTTCGTTATCGACGCTGTCGCGGATTGTTATTCCGGTGTTGATAATGTTTTTCGCCGCTTTGAACATTATATAACCATCGCCGCCGATTGCCAAGAAGTCATTAGTCGCGACTCTATAAGTTTTACTAATATCCAAAGGCTTGCCATCAAGCGTTTTCACGGAAACAATCCGCTGATTTTGCGGTTTGGTTGAATCATAAACTATTTTCAATCCGGAAAACTGTACCGAACCAACTTTGGCGCTGTCAATGGAATAATTCAGCAAGTCCATTATTTGCTGTCCGGTCATATCGCAGGTAACAATGGTGTTATCAAACGGTAACACTGCATACACGTTACCAAGTGTAATATTGCCTTTGTCAATCGAAGTCCGCAGCCCGCCGATATTAGTAAACGCCATATCAGCCTTCGAGGAAATCCGCATATTATCGGTTACAAATTCGCCCATCAAGGTTTGTGCGGCCACACCATAAGTCAGCGAATCGCTGATAGTATTTTCCGCAACCCCGATTACCCGGTTTTTTACCGCGCTAACCGTTGCAAGGTCGACATCGAGAATTTTTGCGATATTAGTATCAGGAGTCATTTTTTGCAAACTTTCCGTACCAATCACATTAACTGTAGTATTGGTAATTTTGTGCGCTTTAGTTGAAAATTCAAAAATAACATCTCCAACCGCGCGGCCATTGTAATAGGCTTGAACTATCGGAATGCCATTGACCTTGCCGTTGACGATAGCGTGGGTATGACCACTAACAATCAAATCAATACCTTTGACTTTTTTTGCAAAGTCTGCCGCTTCACCGCTGAGCACATCACCATCTTGATTCACCCCCATATGCGACAAGACGATAATTATTTCCGCGCCGCGAGCCCGCAGGCCAGCCGCCAATTTTTGAACGTTGGCGGCCGGATCAGCGAAACTTAATCCAACGACATTTGCCGGGCTGGTCGTTACCGGTGTGTCAATTGTATCATAGCCAATGATACCGATAGTTACACCGGACCGTTTTATCAGCAGCGTCGGCTGGCAAAAATCGACAGGCTTTTTTGACTTGCTGTCGAAAATATTCGCTGCCATGAACGGAAAATTGGCCTGAGTTGCCCGTTCACGGATTTTTGCGATTTTCCAGTCAAATTCATGATTACCCAATGCCATTGCATCAAATCCGACAAAATTCATGAACCTGATGTCGGTTGCGCCAAATAGCAAATTAGAATCCATCGTACCCTGGAACATATCCCCGGCCGACAGTATCATTGTGGTGTCCGGGTAATTGGCTTTTTGCAAAAACAAGCAAGCCCCCAGTTTTGCCGCGCCCGGGTCTTTGGCATTGTTCACTAAAGCCCCGTGAAAATCGTTGATTGTCAGAACCTGGATTTTAACTATGTCATTGTTTTCATCCGCCGCAAATCCTGACAGACTAATTAAGCATAATATTAAAAATACTACTATATAGCTGCGGGTTATCGTTTGTTTCATTGTTATGCTCCTTAATTGTAGAAATCTATTTTTTCGCCTTTTGCCACTCGTCAATTTGCTTTTGCATCTCAACCATTACTTTGTCCATGCCCGCAGCATTAACTTTGCTCATAAAAGTGTCAATTGTCGTTCCGACATCGTTTTGCCCGCTCCAAAGCTGGTCACCGTATTCTTCTAATACGTTCTGAATAGCAGAGAATTCAATTCTGACCGGCTCAGGGTTAAAAGTAAAACCATATAGCGGTGACATAGCCGCTTCACTGTTGGCTTTATTCACCAACTCCAGCATGTTTTTCGGATCATCCTTGGTAAGATACATATTGAAGCAATTTCCAACCAACGGTTTGGGCATAATATAGTTTTTGTGCTCCGGCAAAAATTCAATGGTCGTATTGTCAAGCTTCTTGTAGTGTATGCCCTCAATACCAAATGCAAGCAAATTTGCCAAATAAGGGTCGGTATTCACCAAATTAAGAAACATCATAGCCCGCTCGGGATGTTTACTGGTGGAAGAAATCGCATTCATGTTTCCGGTAGCTTTACGCGTTGTTTTCACACCGCGCGGATTTGCCGCAATTGATATCGTGGGAAAGCCATAACGCGAACTCAATATTGAATCCAAGTCCGGCGACATTACATTCAAAGAGCAAACTGTTCTGCCGCGCTGAAATATATTCTCAGTTTCTTTCAACGGCACGCCTGTCGGTAATAACCCCTTGTTGTACATATCACGGTAAGTTTTCAGAGTCTCAATAAATTTTGGGTCTTTATATTGATTAAAAATTTTGCAAGACTTATCACTAATCAAAACGGCTCCGGGCATTTTGCGTTCAACAACAAAATCATATTCATCCGCCGGACAAAAGGCCGAATTGTTTGAAAAACCGATAAGGCCTTTATCTTTGGCATGGACTTTTTCGAGCTGTAGTTCTAAATCTTTAAATGACTTAATCGCATTCAAATCAATATTGAATTTTTCCACTAGGGCTTTGTTGAAAACCCAAGCCTGTTGATAAGTAATGTCGCCATTGGTCGGAACAGCATAAATTTTTCCGTTTATCCGCGCCGCTGTCCACAATTCCGGGATCTCGGTTTTTTGCAAATCTTTGCCATACTCATTAAGCAAATCATCCAACGGCAGCAAAAAGCCTTGTGCAACCGCTTGCGAATAAGGATTTGCCCAAAAACAGGTAAAAGTTATGTCAAAGGCCTCACCCGTCGAGGCCAGCGTACGCATCTTATTATCATAATCGCCACTTGGTACAGCAATAAGTTTTATTTTGGCATTGATTTTTTGTTTCAGGTATTCATTAACTTTTTCCTGAACTTTGGGTAAATCCTTCAATCCGCCAAATTCAACTGTATACCACACCAATTCCACTTCATCATGCATGTCATCTTTGGCCTGGTTGCCACCGCAACCGCTGAAAACCAGGGCCGTGAACATTATCAGTGTTAATAGCGCAATCAGTTTTTTCATTTCAATTCCTTCTCCGCACAAATAATTGTGTTTAATATTTGTTTAATATTCTGCAAAACGTCAAAAAACTCCTGCAATAATGCCGGAGTTTTTGATTAAAATTATTTTTTTAGTACTTCCAAAATGCTTTCGCGGACACATTTTTTTTGGTTAGCAATCGCCTGCCGTACAAGCAATCGAAATTCTTCTTCCAAATTAACTGCCGTTAACTTGTTTTCAAAAATCATTAAATCATGAAATTCGCCGGCCGCTTCCTGAATTGATATCGCCTTTTTTAGCCATTCTTGATCTTTTGCGCCAAAACATTCCAGGTTGTAACGTAATTTTTTTGCAGCTATTCTGATCTCATGCAACCGATTATCATCATAATCACCAAGATATTTTTCGATAAGTTGTTCTAATTTCTCCCGATGTTTTTCAAAATAACTACCACTACTATTATTAACAACTGTTTTCTGCAAGACCCGCTGACACTGTTGCAAGCGCCTGAAAAATTTTGTGCGAAGTTTTTTAGGAAAACAACTTTTTTCTGATAATTCAGCGATAATTCTTTTATCAAACGCAGCATTATTAACTTTTGCCACTTGCCGGATAAATTGCACAAACAGCTGATTATCTCTTTGAGTTGACAATTTCTGCAATACATGTGCAGCGGTATTGGACACACGCCAACATTTATTCGGATAAATGTCTTTGAAATCCTGGGCCAGCGTCTTGATTTTTCGCGCCGCTACCCGAATATCATGAATATCGTCCGCGTTGAGTTTTTTTGTGGCAAGCGCTTTTTTCAAACTTACACCAATTTGTAAAAACCAGCCTGCCGCCAGCTTTTCCATAACGTATTACTTCCTAATTATGATTTTCAATTTTCACCGATTATTTATAAAGATAATACTTACTCGACATTACTTTAAATTCAGTTGCCTCTTTATCCCAAGTTGCTAAAATTTCAGAATAACCCAGCTTGTTTGCACGCAGCAAACCGTCACCGGTCATAACATCAATTCCCCACACTCCGCCGACTTTTTCCGGCTTGTCAAAGAAAAATTTATCCGCACCCAAATCACGGGTTGCCATTACCATTGCCAAACCAACGGCTACGGCGCGATATATCTTCGGCTCAATAATATGAATTTCTACACCACCGCACATCTTGCCTTGATATTTGTTGAAATTCGGCGTGAAATATGCCGGACGAAACAGCACTCCCGGCATTTTTTTAGAGTTTAACAAAGATGCGTAGTCTTCAGCATTCAACCAAGGCGCGCCGCTAATCATAAACGGTTTAGTCAGTCCGCGACCCTCAGATACGTTCGTTGCTTCAAAAAAACCGACACCGCTATACACCAACGCCGTATCCGCCGAGGGAATATTGGGTGACGGGTTAATCCACTGCAACCCGGTGTCAGCCCACACCATATCACGTTTATAATCGCTCATCGGGATAACCGTTAAATCGCAACCGATCCCCCACTCCTTGTTCATCATCAATGCCAGTTCACCGACCGTCATCCCATGCCGGGTGGGTAGCGGCCCAATTGAAGTGAACCCCTGTAAATCTTTATTTTTAGTAACCGCGCCTTCAACCATCCCGCCGCAAGGGTTGGGCCGGTCAAATACCACGAAAGTTTTATTCTGTTCCTTACACGCTACCATCGCATAATACATCGTCGAAATAAAGGTATAGAAACGTGCACCGACATCCTGAATATCAAAACATAATACGTCAACGTCTTTGAGCATCTCCGGCGTCGGTTTGTAAGTTTTGCCGTATAAACTATACACTGGCAATTTAGTGCTGTCATCGACAAACGTGGTTATTGTATCGCCGTCGGCGAAATTGCCGCGCACACCATGTTCCGGCCCGTATAAAGCAGTGAGTTTGACGCCGTTTGCAATCATTACATCAATAGTGCTATGCAAATTGCTATCTACACCGGTTGGATTAGTAATCAAACCGGCACGTTTGCCTGCAAATAGCTTCATGTGTGAATTAAGATTATCAACGCCCAACTTTATGCTGGCGGCGTTAACCATTGAAGTCATCCCCCATAGCGTCAAAATAACTGCGGCCAAAAATCGCTTTTTCATATCTGCTTCCTCATTTCACACATATTTTATCAATGCCAGCCTTACATGTTCGATATGTTCTTCGACCAGTAACTCCAACAGTGCCGCGCCCGCCCGTAAATCATCACGGTCAACAGCACGGGCAAATGCCTTATCTTTCAGCTTCTTCATTACCGATTTTACTTCCAGATTTTCCAGCGACTTATCCGGCCGCACCAGCGCACAGGCGGTAACAAATCCGGTCATTTCATCGACCGCCGCCAACGTTTTTTGCAACCGGCTGCGTCCGGCATCCCACTCCCAACAGTGCGAAACAATATCCGCAATAAATTGTTCCGCATAACCCAATGGCGCTAACAATTCAGCGGTGTGCCGCGGATGTTCGTCGGGAAATTTTTCAAAATCGGCGTCGTGTAGCAAACCGACCGCCTGCCAATATTCGACATCTTCACCATACAACTCCGCGTAATACCGCATCGCTGCACCCACCGCCAACGAATGTTTAATTAAATGCGGTTCGGATATAAATTGATTTAATGTTTCCAGACACTTTTCTTTTGAGTACATATTACCTTCACTTTCGCAAATTGAATTTTCGGAGATTTCTTATTTTTTTCGACATCCGTTTTAACAATAAAATCGGCCTGATGCAATAATACAACCAGGCAAAGCGCTCCGGCAAAGCAAACTGCCGCCGATCTTCCACCGTAGGAGTTAATAAATAAATCAACCTGTTCCGAATATTTCCTTGTACCCGCAATTGATATAAAAATTCACGCTTGGGCTGCAAAATAAAACTAAAACAATCGTCCATAGAACAATCGCGAATAATCGCCAATTCCCACGCATCAGCCGCCAATAATTCTGCCCGTTTACTGATACAAAAAGTTTCGGGAATTTCGGCGCCCAATAGCTCGCATGCCAAAACCAAAGCTTGGCCGACGACATCTAGCAGTCCGTATTTTTTTGCTATAGCAGCTATTTTTATAAAATCAACACCGAACTTCGAACTCTGAACGCTGAATTCCACAATATCCACTAACCACAGTAACCTGTACCAACCATGCACTGCGCCGTGGTAACAAAGATAGACAAAATATTCGTTAGCATCAGGAACCTGGTAGTCACGGCCTGCAATTTTTACGCTGACCGATTGCGAACCGTCCAGCTTCATTCCAAATACACTAAGCTGTGAATGCAGCTCAACAATAACATCATCAGTGTTGACATAAGAATGATGCATCGCAGTTGCAAAATCTTTGGTCTGATAGCCCAGTTTTTCGAGAACGGCGCAAGCCTGATTGAAATGCGGCTGACAAATAATAAAATCGACATCCCGTGACATTCGGGCGCCGACATCATCATACAACAGCCGTGCAAGTACTGCACCTTTTATTAGCTGATAGCGAATGCCTAATCTGGCAAATTCAGCACAAACTCGCTCCATTGCGGCAATATTCTGTAATTGCCGCAAGCTGCTCTTGCGATTTTCTTCAACCAACCGCTGGCGAATTATGCGCGGCAAGAAAGCTACTTGCTGCGCATGCCGCTGGCAAATAATATTAACCAGCCGGTGTCTTTGACAAGTTTCAAAAAATTTCTCCGCGTCAATTCCCTCGACATCATTTTGATTAGCATTGTCTTGAAGAAACTTTAGCAACAACCTGGTTTCGCGATTGAGCACATCGATATTCTTACTCATTTATTGCCATTATTACTTTGGCCGCCAGTGCTTTTTCAATAAATTTTTCGATTTTCTTGCGCGCCGTATCCACTTCAGTCTCATATTCTAAAAACATCAGATTCGACAATTCTGGCAGTGTCCGGGAATTTTCTAATAAATCCCAGAGTCGTGAACCAGTTTCATTTAAATATAAATACTTTCCCGTTTGCACGTTTAGCAACGCTTTTTCGTCGCCAAAATTTACTGCTGCTACTTTCGCATTCCGAAGATATTTTGTTTCCGTCATTCAAGCTCCAATCCCCGCTGTCCAATCTTCCCATTTACCACTCCGTTGCGCCACAATAACACTTGATCCCCTGGGCTTCAAAAATTTTCGCCAGCCGGTTCAGATTTTCTGCCGCAATTCCCGGTTTGCCCTCATAAAAATACGGCAAGCCCAACTGCCGCCATTTTGACTCACCCAGATTGTGGAACGGCAGCAGATTTATCTCGGATAATTTATTCGCCTTCATGAACTTCGCCGTTTCCATCATGTTCTGTTCATCGTCATTATAACCGGGCACAACCGGAATCCTTATCACGATACGTGGATGCTGTTGTTGCATTGCCAGCATCGAAATATTGTTTAAAATCAAACCGTTACCGAGCCCGGTTGCCGCTTTGTGTTTGGCGTCATTCATATGTTTGATATCGATAAATACAAAATCCAGCCACTGCATTACCCGCACAAAGTCAAAGGTTTTGGCATAAGCACTCGTTTCAATCGCCGTATCCATATATTCGGTTATGCAACCGCGTACAACTTGCTCCAAAAACTTAAATTGTGCGAACGGTTCACCGCCGCTAAACGTCACACCGCCCTGTTCACCCCAAAACTCACGATCCCGCCGCAACACATCCATCAATTCGGAAACTGTGTAGGTCTTGCTGCTTGGAATAAGCGCATCAGAAAAACAACTTGCTGCGCAAGCAAATGTTTCGCAACTGCGGCACTTGCTCCGTTGCCGTTGAATTTTTCCGTCAATATATATCAACGCGTCTTTAGCACAGGCTGCAGCACAACGCCCGCAACCGTTGCATTTGGATTCACGCCACATAATCTCCTGATACGGATACATTCCTTCCGGATTCGCACACCAGCGACACTTCAACGGACAGCCCTTGAAGAATACGACTGTCCGGCAACCCGGTCCGTCGTGCGTGGAAAAGCTCTGAATATCAAATATTTTTGCAGTTAACATACTTCTCGCAATTCCTTGCCCGCATTGTCGGATAGACCCAGGCGACTTTGCCAAATCCCGAACATTCCCCTAATTCACTGGTCTTAACATCAAGAAAATGTTTACAATTCAAACAATGCGGCGCAGCGATAAAATTACCGCAACTTTCTCCGTCAAACACCACCGGTTGCCCGGAAATCGCACAGCTGCCTTTTGCGGCATCAACAGGAATATAATTATCACACAAACCATGAATTAGCATATTTTCTCCCATCTTATCTCATCATATTTTTACTTTTATACCGAACTACACTTTCTCATACTGCGTCCGCGCAATAACTTCGTCTTGAATCGGTTTGCTGATTTCCACCCAATATTGAGTAAATCCGGCAACCCGTACCATCAGTTCACGATGCTCTTCAGGGTGCGCCTGTGCAGCTAACAAAGTTTTTGAATCAACAACATTGTATTGTACATGGAAACCACCTTTGCGTAAATAAGCACGCGTGATCTCCAATAGTTTTTTAGTACCGGCACGGCCGCTTATCGCCGTCGGATGCAGCTTAAGATTTAATTGAGAATTTTGTGACTGCGGCTGATCCCAGCAAGTTGCTGAAGTCATCAATGCATAAACACCTTCGGTATCCGTACCCGGATACGCCGAAACAGAACCATCAGCAAAGGTAGTGCCGCTCAACCGTCCGTCCGGCGTTGCCTGCGTCACCATCCCCTGAGCGCCATGGGTCGATACCGAGATTTGGCAAGCATACAGCGGCTCTGCATACAGCGACTGATAGTTGCGGCACATCTCGCAAAACCACTGTTCGTACTGCAAAAACAGCTCATCGGTATACTGGTTAGCGTTTCCGAATTTCGGGGCTTTTTTGCAGTTAAAATGAATCTCATCATAGCGCCCGTCGTAATCGGCACGTTTTTTTTGCATCAACATCGAAAAATTACCGGCAGCCTGTGCAGTCATGTAGCCAAAATTTTCTTTCATTGCTTCGCGCAGTTCCAAAAGTGTATATTTTTTGTCTTCGTAAACCAGTTTTTTCAAAGCTGCCAAACTGTTAATTGTGTTGACTTGTCCGCAACTTTCAACATTATAGGTTGCGTTGTACCGGTAACCCATATTTCCGATATGCTGCCCAATTTCCAAACAATCCGGTTTGAGCAATGAACTATATACCGCCATGTTTTGTTTGCGCCAAATATCATGCTGGATATTATTGGTTTTTACCAGCACATCAACAATTTGTTCGTAGTAGTCACAAAACGTCTGCCATAATTCCGAATAGTCGGCTAATTCATGGTTATGCGGCTGCAACACCTGCCGCGCTGTTCGCTCGTCATAGCCATTATTAAGCACAAGCTCCAATACTTTCGGATTGGCAATGAAATGAACCCCGACGCTGGTCGGCTGACCGGCCCCGCCGGGAATGGTATAGTTTTTGCCGTGTAAATTCAGCATATGCCAGCAACAAGGCGAAGTTTCCAAACAGCCGCCGATTGCGACCGACCGCGCTTCTTCAAGCGTCATTCCTTCTGTCCCGTATTGCTTGAGCAGAAAGTCCATGGCATTACGGTTGTTTACCCACGCCGGATAGCCAACGCCGGTTTTGACACATTCAGCCGCTTTCAACAAAAAGCCTTCGCTCAGTTTTTCATCATACAATACCGTCAGTGTCGGTTGGGTGGTCTGGCAAGACATGCCGGTTTCGATTATCAACTCTTCCAGGCGATTTTCCGCCGACTGGCCGTCTTTGGTCAAACCGCCGACACAAACATTGTTAAAAGTATTGCCGGACAATACACCGCCCACGACACCGGTCGAAGCAAAACAGTCAATACAGGTCATTTTGACGCGATAACATTCCAATAACTCAATCACCTGAGTTTCAGTAATGCGACCGCTTAAGCTATCCTGTTCAAAGTATGGATACAGCACTTGCCCGATCCGTCCCGGTGACAATCCAGAAATTGCATCTTCATTGAGCGCCGCGATATGCACAAGATAAATCAATTGCAACGCCTGACGAAAGGTTTCCGGCGGTTTGTGCGCGATATGCTCCATAATTGCAGCTATTTCAAGTAACTCACCCGACTTGCTCGGCAACTTGCCCGCCAATCGCCGCGCTTCCCTGGCATAATTCAGATACCACTGCTGTATGCCTTGCAACACAATTTTTGCCGCAATATAAAAATACAGCCGATCCATGCCAACAATTCCATCACCATCGGCGCTACCGGCAACGCTTGCTGCCATGTCCTCACAATGTTCGATCAAATCATCGTAACCGTATTGTAGCGGATAAAAATAATTGATAACCTCACGTCCCTGCGGCAGCGTATATCCGGAATCGAACATACAAATGAGTGACTCCATAATCCGTTCTTTTTCCTGATATTCCGGCACGATTTTTTCATAACGGCGCCCTAAATCTTCCACCGAACGATTTTCCCAGTTTTCGGCAAGTTTAACTAGCGCAGGAATATTTTCGGCCCGCATTCCAAATTTTCCGGCAATCGACAGTACTTTGCCGAAACTCTGCGTAACATTGCCGCCACCGGCACCAAATTGCTCACAGTCACTCGCTGCTTCTGCCAAATCTGCTGCTTGCAAAAACTCTTTGGCGCGCGCGGTAAAATAACCTGCTGACAGCCAGGGCATTGGAAACGAGCCGCGGTAGTCAGCAGTCTTGCTCCCGATTAGCAATTCGTCAGGCCAGATTGTTGTAGGAATATTCGAGAAAGCACACTTCAAGGCCTCCGCCCGGCGCACAACCGGAATTTCATAATTTAGCTCATCATATTTTCGCGAATACCAGTAGGGAAATTCCAAACTAGCCGTACTCAACGTATTAAAATACTGCTCCCGTAATTTAGCGGCACGAACAGAAATTTTCATAATCTACTCCAACATTTATCTTAGCGCTTTGCGCCGCATTTTTACAATTGCGAAATAACTGACAGTAATCAACACTACACAAACACCGCCAGAATATAACACCAGCCGCAGGCTCTCATCAAACCACATTCCGCAGACAATCACAACATTGGCGACAATACCGGCAATTGGTACCAGCGGGTAAAATGATGTTTTGAATTTAAGCTGTTTGGCGCTTCCGCCTTGACGCTTTAAATAGTTTCTAAAACCGATTTGACTCCAGGAAATTATTATCCAAATCAAACAACCAATCAGGCCGCTCGCGGCAATCATCATGATGAACAGCTGCTCCGCGCCAAACACTTTAACCAGCAATGCAACCATCATCAACCCGGCGGTCAACAAAACGCCGTTAAACGGCACACCGCTCTTGTTGACATAACCCAAAAAAACCGGTGCCAGCCGCTCACGCGCCATCGACCATAATAGTCGCGAGCAAGCATATAACGCCGAATTGATACTCGACAGACAACTGGTAATAATGACAAAATTCATAACGTCCGTTGCATAGGGGATGCCAATAATTGAAAACACTTGAGCAAACGGACTGACGCTGACATTGGCGTCTTTGTAGGGAACGATACAGGCCACCACAATGGTCGCGAGAATATAAAACAGCAATATCCGCAGCCCGACGTTCTTAATTGCTTTGGGTACGTTTTTTTCGGCATTCTCTGATTCACCGGCGGCGATACCGACTAACTCCGCGCCTTGAAAGGAACAAACAACTAAAATCATCGTCAAAAACACCGGAAATATTCCGTTAGGAAAATAGCCGTCTTTAGTAAATGCCGAAAATCCGGCAATATTCTGCCCGACCACCGGCCAGATACCGAACAATACCGCTCCGCCGACAATAATGAAAATTATTATCGCCACTACTTTGATACCGGCAAACCAAAATTCCGCTTCACCAAAGGCTTTAGATGACAGCATGTTGATTATACATAATATCACGGCAATACCCACACACCATGTCCACTCAGCAACACCCGGATACCAATTACGCATCAGAATCGAGGCCGCAACCAACGCCGCCGTCGCCGAAGTTCCCCAGTTCAGCCAATACAACCAACCGGTAGCAAAACCTGCAAACGGTGAAATGAATTTTGACGCATAAGCTTGAAACGACCCGGATATCGGCATCGCTACCGCCATCTCCGACAAACTAAGTAACGCCAGCAGCATAATGATACCGCCGACAACAAACGCCAGCGTTGCGCCAAACGGGCCGGCAGTCCGCACAATATCGCCCAATCCCAAAAACAGCGTTGAACCAATCGTACCACCGATCGCAATCATCGCCAGATGCCGCGATTTCATACCGCGTTTTAGCGCTTCGTCCTCGTTGAAAAGTTTTACTTCCTTTTCGCTATCCATTTTTCAACTCTCCTTTACAAAAGGCTGTTCATAAGGGGCTATATTCAAGTCGCTTTTCAACAGCCGCTATTTACTATAAATCGGCAACTGCACCCCGGCCAGCTTCACTGCCTGAGCATATTCTTTGTTAGCTGAAGTTTTGTTGCCCTGCAAAAAATCGATTTTTCCGCGCCAATAGTAAGCCCGATAATCTTTTGGCCGTTTCTGAACCACCCAGTCAAAATCTTTCATCGCTAATTCATAGTCACCACGTTCGCCATACACAATACCGCGCGCATAATAAGCGTCGACATAATCATTGTTCAACGCGATTGCCTGAGTAAGATCTTCCAGCGCATGATTGGTATCACCGACAAAATTATTGGTAATACCGCGGTCATAAAAATAAACGGGTTTGAGCGGACTAGTTTTTATCGCTAAATCGAAATTTATCAAGGCATCATGAAAATTACGCATTTGACCGTAGCACAACGCCAACTGGTGATAAAGCTCACCATCAACATTAGGTTGGCTCAGCTCAATTGCTAATTGATAATCGGTGGCGGCCGTTTTCCAATCGCCGCTTGCGGCAGCGTCTGCCGCGCGTTTGGTATACTGTGCTGCTTCGCCATTTGTAACAGCGCAAGCTGCACTGGTGAATAGTAACAATGCTGTAACCAAAGCAAACATTCTCCTGATCACAATCAGCCTCCTAAAGGAATATAATTATAAGTAAACTAATTCGCCACTAAATGCAAAAATCCTGCAAACCGATGCCGATTTGCAGGATTTTTGCCCAAAGCGCAGTTTTGACCAGCCTATTTTAGAACATAGCCGGCATCCATAACATTCCAGATATTAACTTTGTAGTCCGGATCAAATTTCGTGATGTTATCGGGATAAGTCAACCGCACAAATAAAATCGAATAGATTTTACTAATGCTGCTTTCCTGCTCACCAAATCCGTTAGTGCCCGGCTGACTTGACCAATAGCGGATAGCAACCGGTTGATTATTGGCACCGCGAACCCAGCCCAAAAATACGACAAAGTGTCCGCTCGACTTACTCCACATAATCTTTATAAAATCACCCGGCTTGGCAGCATACGGTGCAACCACTTCACCCATTTGCGTATAATCAATCAGCGCGTGATGGATGCCCCAAACATCATCGTTCCAGTAACCCCACAATTTGATATCGTCGTCACGACGCCCACCGTCCGGTTCCTGCATCCGGCAAGCCTCAAGCTGTGCCGCAGTCATTCTGTTACTGTAACGGGGATTGATGATATTCAACGCCTCGATAAATACGCCGTAAGATGACCCGCTGCAATAACTGGTACTGCGCGGTGGTGTGAGCAACGAATATTTCCCGAATTTTAAATCATAACCAAGCGGTGACTCCGGCGGGTTAGCTCTCAATCCGACAAAATAGCCGCCGCCGTTTGGCGCGGTTGCCATTACTTTATCGATTCCTTGCAAAACAGCTTTGTTGTAATTTGGTGCATCGGCTCCATAATCAAAAAAGTGCTTAATATTGTGGACGTCCTGACTCCGCTGGCTATCGCTCAAAAAATACCAGTTGTGATACTCCGCCATGTTCACAATCATCTGCCCCGGCGGCTTCAATTCCAGCGGTGTAAGATATGGGCCGGCTTGCGCTACTGCTATAGCCGACAGACATAACGCCAATATGAACAAAATCAAAACAACCTTTTTCATCCAATCCCCCATAATTTTTATTGAATTATCCATCAACGTCATTCAACGGATTCCAATTAGTAAGCTTCTTTAGCCGCACTTCAGCTGCCCCACAGTCCGCGATTAACCGGGGGATATCCCGGGGAATAATTCCGGCAAGATTGAACTGATTTGAAACATGGTTACTGCGAAAAATATAATGCCCGTCCGTCCAATCTAAATTCTCAAAAAACAATTTCATTTCAGCGGCTAATTCAGACGGATTGAGCGGTTGAAAAAAACCTTCGATAAACGCCTGATAGTATTCCGTACCGCGGTTGAGCATCATAGTGAGCGCGCTGAGCATGTCCGGTTGAATTTGCGAAACAGCACGAGCGGTAGCAATCGCGTGCTCGCGCCAACCGGTTCGTCCTGCCAAACCATTAATAATCGTGACCGAAAGCTTAATTCCGGCCAGACGGATATTTTGTCCGGCAGTAATCGCATCAACGGCAGTCACGCCTTTGTTAATCCGTTTGAGTAATTCTTCATCGCCGGTTTCCAAACCAAAGTACAGCAACTGCAGTCCGGCTTCACGCAATAACACGAGTTCATCAACGGTTTTTGCGAGAATATTACGCGGTGCTGCGTAACTTGCCACCCGCTGCAAGTGCGGAAATTCCCGTCGCAGTCGCTGCAATAGCGTCAACAGTTTTTCGGTTGACAACACCAACGCATCGCCGTCGCAGAAAAAAATTCGCCGTACCTGCTCACGATATTTCATAGCCATACTAATTTGCGCATCGAGTTGCGCGTCCGCAAGCATTGCAAACTGCACATCCTTGTACATCGCACAGAAAGTACACTTATTATGCGAACAGCCAACTGTTAATCGCAGTAAAAAACTATTAGCTTCGCTCGGCGGACGAAAAACCGTACCGATATTTGGTCCAAAATACATAGCACCTCTGTTTAATAACAATTTATTTCTACATAGCTATGGGCAATTATCAGAAGAAGAAATGGATTTTGGTCAAGAATACATTTGAGCTCTGATAGGCAACTGCAGCTTTATTTGAACCTAACGCCGAATTCAATGCTGAAGTAATATTAACGTAACTGTTTTCCCACTTCGTTCCATTCAACGGAACGAAATCAAAACCAACTTTGTAAGCAATACCGCCCATACCAAGAGTATCACCGCTCGGTGCGTAACCCATCAACGGTCCGAGATTAGTATATTTCAGGTAACCGTCATAGCTCCATTGCTTAAAATTGTCGGCATTTCCGGCGTGCATCTCAACCGAAACACCGGTATTCATTGAAATTATGCCGTTAGTGTATCTTGACATGTCCGCGGTATTATAACAGTCATAGGTCGGACTGTAGCCGAATTTTGCGTCGCCGTGCCAATAGCCGTCATCATAACCCACACCAATGTCGAAGCTGTTGAAATTTGAAGGCACGTCAACAGTGCGGACTAAATCATAGCCATTTTCATCCGTATTTATTGCTCCGGTACGCGCGTCGATTTGTTGCCCAACGATCGGCGTTCGGCCATTAGTATTAGTGGCCATATAAGTAGCATAGCCGGCGCTGATTTTCCAGGGCCCAATCGGATAGCTGATACCAACTGCTGCGGTACTGGCGGTATAGCCGGTATAGCCATTCCAATCGTTTCCGGGATTAACAGGATCAGTAGCAGTAGGTGAATTGTTCATCTGTCCGTACATATCGAAAAAGTTTTCGCCGTTGATGTCAGTATTGTTGCCTGGACGAATAATCGCGCCGTAATCATAATAGCCTTGTAATCCGCCGGAAATCGGATTATCCACCGGCGTATAAGATCCGGCATACGCCAGCTCCTCTTTGTCCAAACCAACAAAAAAATCGATTTGCAGACCGCTTTCAAAAATATTGCTCAACTTCGCACCGTTAATTGTGCTGTCAACGGCCAGCCCGGCGCCCGGCGTGTAAGACACCCGGCCGACGGCGAATGTAGTATTGGCACCGTACAGCGCTTTGGTCAACCCGGTTATGCCGGGAAAATCACCGTCGATATACAGCGCATTATTATCCCAATTTGTGGATGAAAGCAAAGAGGTCAAGCCGTGATTATCGGTATTGCCCAAGTCCACACTCTGGGTATAATTATAGAGAAACTGCCAACCGCCATGATATTGAATATTGTAACCAGTCGCCAGGTCACCGTCAAAATTCAAGTCAAATTCCACATTGTTCTCTTGATTGGTCGAAGTACTCCCGGTGCCGTTTATATAGGGACTGAAATAGTTTTTCGCACCGTCAGTGTACGCGATGTCAAATTCACCGCTCCACTTCGGCATCGTCGGCGTGAACCAGCCTTGAACAGCGGCGGCTTTGGTTTCCATTGCCGTCAAGCGTACGTTCATTTCTTCCAATGTCGCTGCAAATTCAATTGCCAATTTCTGAATCAGCACTTTGTTTGCCGCGCTGGCTTTGTCCATGCTGTTGATTGCTTTGGCAGTAAACGCTGCCATTTCGTAGCGGGTAACCAATTTATTACCATTAAAGGTGCCGGCAGTGTCGTCCACGACACCGGCTTTTACAAGTTGCTGAACATACTTGTACGATGGATCATTGGCCGGAACGTCAATAAACGCGGTTGCCGGAGCTGCACCGACAAAAATCGATAGCGCAAACACCAGAATCATGGCTAGCAGTACTACCTTTTTCATATTTCTCCTCGATTTTTATGCCAAACCGGCGCCATCAACGCTGAAAATAAAAATTATCGCAAGTTGTACGTTGGATTTTACCACATCCTTGCCCAATAAAAAACCCCTGCATTTTTTGCAGGGGTTAGCTATGAAAGATTGTTAAAAGAAGAAGTGAATCTTGGTCAGAACTACATTTGAACTTTGATAAGCAACCGCCGCTGTATCTGAACCAAATGCCGAATTCAACGCCGAGGTAATGTTAACAAAACTGTTTTCCCATTTTGTGCCATTAAGCGGCACGAAATCGAAACCAACTTTGTAAGCAGTACCGCCCATACCAAGAGTATCGCCGCTCGGCGCATAACCCATCAACGGTCCGAGATTGGTGTATTTCAAATAAGCATCATAACTCCACTGTTTAAAATTATCCGTCGTTCCGGCATGCACTTCAACCGAAACACCGGTATTAATCGAAATTATATTATTTGTGTATCTTGAAATTTCCGCTGTATTATAACAGTCATAAGTCGGGCTGTAAGCAAACTTTGCATTGCCGTGCCAATAGCCGTCATCATAGCTGACACCGGCATCAATGCTATTGAAACTTGAAGGTACGCTAACAGTACGCACTACATCATAAGTGGAACCCGGAGCTACCGCTCCACCAGTACGAGCATCGATCTGCTGTCCAACAACCGGCGTCCGGCCGTTAGTATTAGTCGCCGTATAGGCAGAATAGCCGGCACTGATTTTCCACGGCCCGATCGGGTAGCTGGCGCCGATTGCTGCGGTGCTGGCAGTATAACCGGTAAAGCCGTTCCAATGGTTGTTTGCAGGGTTCTGTGGGTTAGCAGCATCGTTTACCTGTCCGTACATATTGAAAAAGTTTTCGCCGTTAATATCAGTGTTATTGCTCGGCCGAATAATCGCGCCATAATCGTAATAGCCTTTTGGAATAGTCGGATCCAACGGATCAGCTTGCGGATTAGGCGTATAAGTCGCGGCATAAGCCATTTCCTGCTTATCCAAACCAAAAAATAAATCGACTTGCAGGCCGTTGTCAAAAATGTTGCTCAATTTGGCACCGTTAATTGTACTGTCAACCGCCAAGCCTGCACCCGGGGTGTAGGCAACGCGGCCGACGGCGAACCGGGTGTTTGCACCGTACAATGCTTTGGTCAACCCGGTTATACCGGGGAAATCGCCGTCGATATACAGTGCTTCGTTATCCCAATTCGCGGATGATGTCAAAAAAGTTAACCCGTGATCATTATCCGCACCGGGTGCCGCCACGTTTTGCGTGTAATTATAAAGAAACTGCCAGCCGCCATGATATTGGATATTGTAACCAGTCGCCAGGTTACCGTTAAAATTCAAATCAAATTCCACGTTGTTGCCCTGATTGCTGGTCGTATTACCAGTACCGTTGAGATAAGGGCTGAAATAGTTTTTCGCGCCGTCGGTGTAGGCGATGTCAAATTCGCCGCTCCACTTTGGCATCGTCGGTGTGAACCAACCCTGAACGGCGGCAGCTTTGGTTTCCATCGCCGTCAGGCGCACGTTCATTTCTTCCAGTGTCGCTTCAAACTCAACTGCTAATTTCTGAATCAGCACTTTGTTTGCCGCGCTGGCCTTGTCCATGCTATTGATTGCTTTGGCAGTAAATGCTGCCATTTCATAGCGGGTAACCAATTTGTTGCCATTGAAGGTACCGGCAGTGTCGTCTACAACACCGGCTTTTACAAGTTGCTGAACATACTTGTACGATGGATCATTAGCCGGAACGTCAATAAACGCAGTTGCCGGAGCCGCGCCGACAAAAGTCGATAACGCAAACACCAGAACCAAGGCTAATAGTAATGCCTTTTTCATGTTTTCTCTCCTCGATTTTTATATGCTAAACCGGCGCTCTCAACACCAGAAAAAGCCTAGGCTGGTAAGATTATTACTTGTGATTTTCCTGCTGATTGTAGAAATTTTGCAGGATTTTTTTGGTTGGTTCGTCGAAAACGATCTTGTTCAACCGCTCATTGCGAGACATGATATCATTAAAACTGACTTTTGTCGAGTTTTTTATTAAGTCGTACGCTGCCAAAAAAATCGGCGCACGGCTTCCATCGTTATCGTGAATGTGCAACCATTGCGTATCGGAAATTTTCCGGGCGATAACTGCAAAATCTTGCAATTGTGTTTCCAAATCGCTGTTATTTATCCGAAAATATTGTTGGCCGGCTTTTTCCATAAACTTGGCTTCAGTGCTTATAGAACTAATTATTACCGGACCAAAATCTTTGCGAGCTTGGCTTAGAATCATCCATTTTCCCGGCACCAGTTTCAACTTCAGCCCAAGCAGCTCTTTTGTCAATCGCGATTCTTCAGCCACCGTGCTTTCGGGACAACCTACGGCAAACCCGTTCATAAACAGATGCGCATCCGGACGAAGATCGATTATCGTCAGGTTCATATTTTTGGCATAGTTTTTTATAAAAACAAATTCTTCGGTGGAAAATTGTCCACTACATGATACATTCAATTGGCGTAATCCCTCAATGTTTCCCCGACCGATTGTCAGCGGAAACAACATGGTGTTCGACACGAATTTGCGCGGCAACACCGTGTGTATCGCAGTCTCACGAATTAACAATGTATCTTCGTCAGGTTGCTCGCTCACACTGCGATCGGGCCAAAATGAATAACCGGAATCAGCAAAGCTAACATTTGTGACCGACAGTGCTAAAAGCAACAAAAGAAGAATGAAAAATTTACCATTAGCCATTATGACCACCCACCCTTCTTAAATTTTCTACGGTTCATTTTAGTTAAAAATATAAATTACTTTCTGCTCGCCCGCACTACCAATGCGCTGCCGACTACAAAGCCAATAATATTCGGCGTCCAGGCCGCCAAAATTGCCGGAATGATATTGTTAGTAGCCATCGCCGTCATTGAGGCATACAACGCATAATACACCAAAATAATTACCAAGCTCAAGCCCAGGCCTACTGACGAACTGGAGCGGTTAGACTGCATTCCCAGGGGTGCGCCGATTAAAGCAAAAACAAAACAGGAAAAAGGTATCGCAGCCCGGCTGAACATTTCTGTTTCATATTTTTTAAAATCGGTTTTCCCCTCACGCTGATGCAGCATAATCACCTGCCGCAATTCACCGATGGTCATTTGGTCAGGATTTTTCTTGTCCGGCTGACTTTTTTCCGGCGGCCGCTCTAATGGCAATATTTGCTCTTTATAGTCCAGCTTACGTTCGAGTTTTTTATCAATATCAAATTCATAGCCGGCACCATTATGCATTGTCCATTTAAAATCATGAAATTCGGCCCATTCGGCCGTGATGAGCTTGGAAACTTTCTTGTTCTCATCAAAATCCGCCACCGCGATCTGATTTAGCCGCTGAGTCGCCGGATCATATTCGCGCGCATACAAAACGGTATAGCCGTCGCCAATCGTGCCAAATCCGCCACGGATAATCAGGTTTTCCTGATAACCGCGTGGTGTAGTAACTTTTTGCACTTCATATTTAACAATATTATCAAATTTCTCATTAGTTATCGGCATGATAAACTGAGCCGTCAAAAAAGATATTAAGCTGATTACCAGCGATAGCAACGCAACCGGCAAGACCAACCGCGCGAAACTTACTCCGCCTGATTTCATCGCAGTTATTTCGCTACTCGAAGACATTTTGCCAAAAGTCAACAACGTCGCCAACAGCAACGCCATCGGCAACATTGGATAAATCGCAACCGGCAACGAACAGGCGATCAGCTGTGCGGCCAAATACCACGGTGCCTTGTACTTGGTCATCATCTCGGCAATTCGATAAAACGGGCCCGTTCCAATAAAAACCCCGACGAAAGCCGCCACCGCGAAAAAGAACGGCCCCAGCAACTCTTTGATAATATATCTGTCAATTAGTTTCATATTGCCTCAAAATACAAAATTCTCACCAAAAAAGTACTTGCGCGCCAATTCATGATTGGCGACATATTGCGGATCACCCGACAACAGTACTTGTCCGTTATTGATAATATAGGCGCGATCAACAATGTTCAATGTTTCCCGAACATTATGATCAGTTATCAATATCCCAACGCCGCGATTTTTTAGATACTTAATCAATTCCTGTATTGCCGCAACCGCTATAGGATCAACTCCGGCAAATGGCTCATCCAACAAAATAAATTGCGGATCATTCACCAACGCCCGTGCAATTTCACAGCGTCGCCGTTCACCGCCGGACAGCGCCATTCCAAGCGAGTGCCGAACGTGTTCCAAATTGAATTCTTTGATTAGCTCATTCGTTTTTTTCAATTGCCTTGCCTTGGTAATATTTTGCATTTGCAATATTGCCAACAAATTTTCTTCGACGGTTAATTTGCGAAATACCGATGCCTCTTGCGGAAGATAGGCCAAACCATAGGCCGCGCGCTTGTGCATCGGCAACCGACTTACATCTTCGCCATTAATAAATATTTTACCGCTATTTGGCTTTACCAATCCAGTTATCATGTAAAAAGTCGTGGTTTTTCCCGCGCCATTGGCTCCGAGCAAACCAACCACTTCACCCCGGCACAGGCTGACACTTACATTATTGACAACCGTACGGCCATTATATTTTTTTACTAAATCTATTGTCTTTATTTCGTTAACATTCATAATTAATTCTTCTTATCTGTTGTTTCGTCTTTTTCTGCCGGATAATATACAACTTTGGTTTTTCCGTCAGCCACAAAACTGTTTTCAGCCATATAATATCTTAATTCATCACCATCCAGGGTATTTCCGTTCTGTACTGCGTGGGCGTTTCCACTCAACAAAACTGTAGCGTTCTCGCCCCCCTGATAAGTTGCTGTTTCTGAGGTTGCAGTAATCTGCCGTGCCGGGCTGAATATTTTTACCCCTTTATAGGCTTTGCCTAATTTCGTTTTTAAAAAGTATTCCAGCTGACCGGAGTGCAATGTGCCGTCCTTAGTGGTGATAACCGATGCAACCGGTGCGAAAATTCGTTCTTCTTTTACAAAAAACTCCAAACGCTCACTATTAAACTGATAGCCCTGGCGAATTGCCACAACATTACCGGTTGCAATGACCTGCTCCTGTTTAACGATTTGCACCTGACTGCAGGTAAGTGTCGCGTCGTCTTTTTTTGCAATAACCCCACCAGTAACCAGTCCATCTTTAGTTTGGCTGTTATATTCAACGTGCTTTCCCGTGATCTCTGCCGTACCTTGTGTCATTACCACATTTCCGTCAGCAGTGGCAATATTGGTTTTGGTATTATAAGTCATAGTATCAGCAGTTATCTCCACCGGCTCCTTATTCGCCGGTTGTTCGGCCGCAGCAAAGCAGATGCTGCCGACTGCCATAACAACTGTCAACGCTACCAGAAGTTTCTTGTTTGTTGTCCGCATATCATTATCCTCCAACCCCCAGCTATTTCGCTGCTTCTTTTCTGATCTTTGCCTTTCCTTTAACCGTTATTAACGTCATTGCCGCATCAGTTATAACTTTATCACCGGTCAAAGTAATATCGTCTTTTTGGCACTTTACTCCGGTTTCAGCTTCTGCATGTTGATCGGTGGCAAAATATTTTATCGTAGGTGCAAACATTTTGGCATTTTTTGCTGCACAACTGGCTGTAGTACCACCGAACAGCGTCGCGTCATGCGTCTTCATGTCGATTTCGCCCTCCGGCGCAGAAACTTCAATTTTATCGCCTTCAGCAGTGTAAATTATTCCGGCAATTTTTTTAATGTATACCTTCTGCTTGTTATTACTATACTCAATTTTTTCCACTTTTAATCGCCAAACAACCCGGGCGTTTTGGATTTCCTCGATTACATTATCCTTAAACGTCAAATTCCCCGCCAAATTGTCAGTGTCAATTGTCCTGTATATCAAATTCAAAGGCTGAACGTACAAATATATTATACCGGCGGCTATCGCCAGAGGAATCAACGCCAGTAAAAAGTATTTTTTCATTGCTTACCCAGCTTGCTTCCCACGTCATTATGTATCGGCGCTAATATCTCGTCTTTATATATCGATTTCCAGCGGTTTTGGATCCACGACCAATCCGCAGGATGTTTTCGGATAGCATCTTCAATAGTCGATGTTGCAGTTTGTGTCATTTTCCATTGTGCCAATTCATCTAATTTGTCCCGGTCATACACCAGCTCCGGCATTATTTTAATGATATAGCGTCCGTTTTCTTTAACGGCAAATACCGGAAGAATCGGGGCATCGGTAAGCTTTGCAAACATCGCAAGCCCTTTGGGCGCCGAGGTCACATGATTGAAAAACCGCACCGGAAACCCATGTTTCCCCTCATCCTGGTCCAATAGCAATGCTAACATATAGCCTTCCTTTGCCACATCCCGGACAGCAGTGCGCAAATCAGCATTACTTTCCCGGGCGTAAACTTTCATGCCAAACTCAGCCCGCAACGCCATAATCAGCTGGGTCAACCCCGGACGGGTGAGTCTTTTTCCGACTGCGCCGATTTTGTAACCTTTAGCATGCACCAGCGCGGCCATCCACTCCCAATTGCCCATATGCGCCGTAAACAGCATTATCCCCTTGCCGCGTGAATATATTTCGTGCAACGTCGCCTCATCTTCCAGACGAATAAATTTTTCTATTCCCTCGCGCAATGCCCGTCTGGTCCAACAAAACTCGCATACTCCCTGACAAAGCGTTATCATATTCGCTTTGGCCAGTTTTTTGGCATCGGCATCATTTAGATTAAGGTGAAATTTAATTTGATTAACTGCGCGCTCTCTGGTTTTCTTGGCAACCAAAAATCCAAGCGTCCCTCCATAATAACCAATCTTCTGAATCGTATCATAAGAAAACAACATGATAAAATCAGCTAATAGCTGCGGCAAGTAACGGTTTGCGAAGTTGTCCTTGAACTTCTTAAACATACTTCTAACCTCCAACTTCTTGCTTCCACTTAGTATTCCAGCGCTTTTGAAACCAGAGCCAATTTTCCGGATACTGACGAATTTCCTCTTCAATAATACTCGCCAACTTCTGGGTAAAATTCTTTATACCGCCGTCTTTTTCGGTGTCAGACTCTTCATAGCGCAACGCCGGATATACCTTCATAACATGCCCGGACGGTGTCCGGCGCATAAAAGCCGGCACGACAGCAGCATTATATTTAGCTGCAAAATAAGCGGTGCCGGTATGCGTAGACGATTTTTTGCCAAAAAAATCAACCCAGGCACCACGATCACCACCAGCATCGCCATCCATCATCATATATAACAAATCGCCGTTGCGCAAAGATTTTATCGCACCGGCAGCCACCGTTCTTCCGGTCTTTCGAAAAATATTCAGCCCGGCCATTGCCCGTTGCTCATTAAGATACCGATCAATTCCACGATCAGTAACCCTGGCAATTGAAGAAACCGATAAACCAAGTTTTATAGCGTAAGCGCCCATCCATTCCCAATTACCGTAGTGTGCCGAAAGAATTATCGTTCCAATTTTGTCCGATTGAATTTTCTCAACATTTTCCAATCCTTCAACGCTGCAGACTTCCAGTAATTTTTTCTTTATCGCTCGCGGCAAATAGAAGATTTCCATAATCGACAGACCCAGATTAACAAACATTTTCTTTATCATTGTTTCTGCTGCGGCCTGACTTAATCCTAAACACTCCCGGCTCTGCGCAATCGCACGCTTTCGTTGTTTGCTCAAAACTTTATAAGCCAATTTACCGAGACCGGTACCTAATAACAAAATCGTATTATAAGGCAACAGACAAAGCACTTTACCTACAACCTTGACCGTATAATATATATAATCAACCGATTTTAATTTCTCGCCAATTTTGAACATTCGGCCTCCAAACTAACCCTGTTACACAATCCCGCTTTTGACCAAATCAGTAATATGGATCATCCCCACTGCACAACCGTACTCATCAATAACCGGTAATACCGTAATTGGCGTTGGCCTGTTCCGTTCCATCATATTCAACGCATCAACTGCCATCTGGTCAACTTTAGCAACTTTGGGATTTCGCGTCATAATTTCATATGTTGTCAATTCCAGCAAATTGCAACCGAGTTCTAACCGACGGCGAATATCGCCGTCAGTTATTAAACCGAGCAGCTTGCTGTCATTGTCAACAATGTTAACAGCTCCCAGCCCTTTTGACGTCATCATAAACAGCGCTTCTTTGAGTGGCCGGTCGCCAATAAGCATTGGATTATTTTCACCGCTATGCATGAGGTCGCCAACTTTTAGCAATAATTTTTTTCCCAGCGCCCCGCCCGGATGATAGAGCGCAAAATCTTCCGAAGTAAATTTGCGTTCTGCCAGTAACGCTACCGCCAGAGCATCCCCCATCGCTAATGTCGCTGTTGTACTGGATGTCGGCGCCAATCCCAGCGGGCAGGCTTCTTTTTCCACCGAGCAATCCAGAATCGCGCAAGCCGCTTTGGCAAGCGTGCTTGTTGATTTACCAGTCATAGCAATTATTTCTGCGCCGATGCGACGAATAGTCGGAATTATTGACACCAATTCGTTGCTTTCGCCACTATTGGAAATGGCGAGTACAATATCATCGGCAGTAACCATACCCAAATCACCATGAATAGCTTCAGCCGGATGCAAAAAAAACGCCGGAGTGCCGGTGGATGCCAGCGTAGCGGCAATTTTTTGAGCGATATGTCCGGATTTTCCCATACCGCAAACAACTACGCGGCCGCGGCATTCAAGAATTTTTTCGGCAGCCACAATGAAGTTGTTATCGATTCTATTCACTAACTCTCTAACAGCATCGGCTTCCGTATTTAAACATTTTTTAGCATTATCAATAATCATTTGTACTTCTTCGCAACTTGATTAATTTCAAGTACGTCTCTTAATAAATTTTCCAATTCCGCAATTGGCAGCATATTCGCAGCATCAGATAATCCTTCAGACGGATTATCGTGAACTTCCAAAAACAATGCATCTATTCCTACTGCGGCAGCAGCCCGCGCCAAACATGGCACAAACTCGCGCTGCCCGCCACTGGTTGTACCCATTCCGCCCGGCTGCTGTACGCTGTGAGTAGCATCAAAAACTACCGGATAGCCGAAAGCCCGCATTTGCGGCAATCCGCGAAAATCAGTAACTAAAGTGTTATAACCAAAGCTTACGCCGCGATCTGTCAGCATAATATTAGTATTACCACATTCTTCCAATTTAGCTACAACATTTTTCATATCCCAGGGCGCCATGAACTGCCCTTTTTTTACATTTACAACTTTGCCGGTTACGCCACAGGCATGTACTAAATCAGTCTGCCGACTTAAAAAAGCCGGTATTTGCAAAATATCAACCACACCGGCTGCCGCTTGTGCCTGAAACGGTTCGTGAATATCACTGACAACCGGAACTTCTAGCGCCAATTTCAACCGCTCCAACAACACCAATCCGGCTTCAAGCCCCGGCCCTCTAAATGAATTGAACGAAGACCGGTTCGCCTTGTCAAAAGATGCCTTAAAAATGTACTGTACACCCAACCGCTCACAGATTTTTTTTATCTCGCTGCCAATCAACAAACTCCGCTCATAACCTTCAAGCACACACGGGCCGGCGAGCAACACAATATCGCCACCACCGATTTTTACTTTGTTATCAATATTTATTGTTCGCATAAAATCTTCTCCACCCGCAAAAAATCTTCCAGAGTATCTACGCCATAAAATTTGTAAGGAACTTTGATTACTTTGATTTTGTAACTATTTTCCAACGCCCGTAATTGTTCAAGTGATTCTGTTTGTTCAAGCGGTGTCGGCGCCATTTGGGCATATTTTATCAGAAAATCACGGCGATAAGCGTATATACCGATATGTTTATAGACCGGATAACCGGTTTTATTCCGCGGATACGGCAAAATCGACCGCGAAAAGTACAACGCATTGCCATTAACATCAGTAACAACTTTTACCGCGGCAGGATTGTTGTATTCTTCTTCGTCCATCTCATTCATACAAGTCGCCATCTGTGCAGTATCGTCATCAATTAACGCCTGAGCTAACTGGTCAATAACGCAAGGCTCGATTAATGGTTCATCGCCTTGTACATTGACAATCAAATCGTACTCTGGAAACAATTGCGCAACTTCCGCCAACCGATCGGTGCCGGTAGGATGATCTGCGCGGGTCATAACCGCTTGACCGCCAAGATTGATCATTACGTCAAATATTTCCTGACTGTCAGTTGCTACTACTGTTTTTTGCGGTAAAACCGCACTGCTTGCCCGCTCATATACCCGCCAAACCATCGGTTTGCCAGCAAGTTGCAATAATGGTTTACCCGGCAGACGGGTGGATGCATATCGTGCCGGAATAACGCAAAGTACTTTCATCACTGCTCCTTTGTTTATCCCTCAATCAAACCGCCGCTTTTCTTTTTCAAGTTCAATTTTCTTTTGCGATATCATTTCAAAGACTTTTTTTCGAACAATGTCATATTCTGCTTCTTCATTAGAGAAAACTTGGATTTTCAAAACATAAATCGGTAATTTTCGAAAGCGATGGATGAATTCTGACGGAATTTTTACTGCGTCTTTCTCGGTAGTTACCAGTGCCGATACTCCGCTGGCAACCGCCCTTATCAAAATCCGCTGCATTTCAGCCATCGAATAACTATGATGATCAGGAAAGCGCACCCGCTGATACACCTCGCCGCCAAGGCTGACAATGGTATGCTCAAACGACGCCGGATTTCCCAAAGCTGAAAATGCCAGGATTTTTTGTCCATAGATAGTATCAGTCGGAAGGATGGCTTTGGCCTTTCCGGCATACCAATCTTCTATTTCAATGAATCCGGCCGGTTTATGGTTGGTTTCTATGATCGGCGCAGCCGGGTTTATCCGCGCAAGATATTCCTTAATTTCTTCAAGTCGTTGCTGATCGGCGTGTTCGGTTTTCGTCACGAAAAACATCGTAGCGCGTTTTAGGCCGCTGCGCGGCTCGCGCAATGTACCACGCGGCAATATATGGTTGTTTAACAAATCATCGGTAGCATCTATCAAAACGATGTCTAAATCGCGAGCAAGCTGCCAATGCTGAAAAGCGTCATCGAGAATTAGCACCTCGGCTCCATATTCTTTGATGGCCAGCAGCCCTGAGGTATACCGGTCTCTGCCGATAACTACGCCAACACCGGGTAGATTAGCCGCGAGCAGATAGGCTTCATCACCGCACTCTTGAGCCGTCATAAGCATTTGCTCACCGTTGCTGACAATTTCGGCGATTCCACGCCAGGTACCGCGATAGCCGCGATTAAGTATTGCGACCTTATAGCCACGCTCCAAAAATTCCGTAGCCATTCGCTCGGCAGTCGGTGTTTTCCCCGTTCCACCAACGGTAATATTGCCCAAACTTACCACGAAACAGGGCAATTTCTGCTTACTAAACAATCCGCAGCGATAAAGTGCACACAGCGACCAAATCACGGCATAGTAAATCCACGAAAACCACGTCATTAATGTTAAAAACAAAGACGGTCCAAATCCGGTTTTCTTACCTTTTATCACTGCAAACAGGTAGTCAGATAGCGTTTCTTTTCGTGTCATGCTTTCCTCGTCATTCGAGTGCCTTTTTATAGCTATTAATCATCTGCCGGCACGGTTTATCAATTTTTCAATCTCATCCAAACTCCGCTCTGCCGCACCGCTATTTTCAGCAATAACTTTTAGCGCATTTTGCGAATATTCTGCGCAAAATTGCTCATCACCTGCCAAGCGCTGCATTGTTTGCGACAACTCTTTGAAATCCGTTACAGTGATGCAAGCTTTGTTCGTGTTCATCAAAGCATAGATGTCTTTAAAGTTGAACATATTGGGTCCGGTAATTATTGGTTTGCCATGCGCAGCCGGCTCTAAAATATTATGTCCGCCGCGCATAATCAAGCTGCCGCCGACAAAGACAAAATCAGCAATACCGTACAATTGCCCGAGCTCGCCGATAGTATCGAGTATTATCACATCCGCGTCATGCGGTTGCGTAATCATTGTACGCTTTATCGTAACAACTCCGAAGCTGCCAGCAATTTCAGCGATAGCATCGGCGCGATCCGGTTTGCGCGGGGCAATTATCATAACCGCTTTGTTGTATGCAGTTTTTAATTCAATAAACGCTTTTAACAGTAACTCTTCTTCGCCTTCATAAGTGCTTCCGGCAATGAAAATCGGCTTGCTACTAATAATTTGCAATTCAGCCAATTTTTCTTTCTTGAGCGCGTCATCTATTTGGGTATAACTTTGTTCAAATTTGGTATTGCCGGTTACTAACACGAGCTTCGGATTTGCTCCAACCTCGATAATGTATCGCGCATCAACCTCTGACTGCATGCAGAATTTTTCAATGGCCGTCATTGTCATTTTCATAAACGGACGGATCCACTTGTACTGCCGGCGGCTTTTTTCGCTGATTCGGCCGTTAACCATTATTGCCGGGATGTTTTTTTGTTTCAAATAATACAATAAATTTGGCCAAAGTTCGGTTTCGATATTTACGAATACCGCTGGTTGAATTTTAGCGACCATTCGCCTGCTCAACCACGGTAAGTCAATCGGCAAAAAAGTTATGGCATCAGCTTCTTTTATGATTCTGTTTGCCATCTCATAACCGGTAGCCGTAATAACCGTAAATAAAATCAACCGGTCAGGGAACCGTTTGCGCGTTTCCCTGACGATCGGGCTGGCTGCTACGACCTCGCCAACCGAAGCCGCATGAATCCAAATACAATTCTTTTGGGAAATTTTTGTCAACTCAGTAGCCGGAATGAAGCCAAAGCTTTGTTTAAAGCGTTCTTTAAATCCCGCTTCCTTTAACAGTCGTTTGATAAATTTCGGCAGCATAACAATCACTGCGATTATAACAAGGAAACTATATACTTGCCGCATCTTTACCTCTTAAATCATGCCTCAACAGTAGCTTCAACTTCATCAAATTCCCGATAATATAACTTGGAATACAACTGATTGTTTGCCAATAATTCTTCGTGCTTACCTTGTTCAACAATACGGCCCTGATCCATGACCACAATCAAATCAGCATTTTGAACCGTAGTCAACCGATGGGCAATAACGATCGACGTCCGGCCAACCATCAGTTTTTCCAAAGCTTCCTGTACCAGTTTTTCACTCTCGTTATCAAGTGCACTGGTTGCCTCATCCAAAATCAGAATGCGCGGATCTTTTAATATTGCCCGCGCTATCGCAACTCGTTGCCGCTGTCCACCTGACAACGTGCTGCCGCGCTCACCGACAATTGTCTGATAACCAAAGGGCTGTTCCAAAATAAAATTATGGGCGTTAGCCGCCATTGCCGCCGCTTCAACTTGTTCTTTGGTAGCATCCAGCTTTCCATAAAGAATATTGTTATAGATTGTACCGTGAAACAGAATATTTTCCTGTGGTACCAGTCCAATTTGTTCGCGCAACGAATCCATAGTTACATCACGAACGTCAATTCCATCTACTTTCACGCTGCCGGCGGTTACGTCATAAAAGCGCGGAATAATATTTACAATCGTTGTTTTACCCGCGCCACTTGGGCCGACCAGAGCCACGACTTCGCCCGGCTTAATCTTCAGCGATACCCCGCGTAATACCGGTTCGTTTTTGTCATACTCAAACTCTACCGAATCCAATTCGATACTGCCGATAATATGCGGCAACACCATGGCATTCGGCTTGTTTTCAACATCCGGAACGGTATCGAGTACTTCAAAAACGCGATCGGCCGCGGCGCTTGCCCGCTGAATATTGGCCAGTGCGTTACTAATCCGTTTAAGCGGATTGGAAATATAACCGGCATACATCAAGAAAGCTACGAGGTCACCGGTTGTCATCGTCCCGTTAATTACCTGCAAACCACCGTACCAAACCAAAAATGCCACGCCGATTGATCCTAAGAATTCAACGGCTGGCGACATAATTGCGCTCAGCTTAATCGATCGCATTTGTGCCCGAAAATTGAAATCATTTTCGGTTGCAAACCGCTCAATTTCATAATCCTCGCGTACATAAGACTTCACCACACGTACGGCGCTTATTGATTCTTGCAATACCGAAGTTACTTCGGCGATACTCTCTTGCGATATTTTCCCGGCGCCACGGATTTTGCGGCCAAGCTTTCCAACCGTAATTCCGATAAGCGGTGCAGTAATCAAAGTGATTAACGCCAATCGCCAGTTAAAATAAAAAACCATTGTAATACAAGCCACGATACTAAACGACTCACCCACGAGTTGAACAAGGTTGTCAACAATCGCACTTTGCAACGCACCAACATCGTTTGTTAAGTTACTCATTATTACGCCGGTTTTGCGTTTCTCATAGTAAGCTAACGACAATTTCTGTAAATGCCGATAAACATTTTCCCGTAAATCAATAATAAATTTTTGACCGGCTTTGGCCATAATATAGGATTGTAAAAAATTAAAAATCCCCCTGGACGCCATCAACGCCAAAATAGCCAGAACCAATAAATATAAATAATGCATCGGCTTTCCCGGTTGGAGCACTTTGTCCAAAAATTCTTTTATCAGCCAGGGAAATCCAGCCGTTGATCCTTGTGCTAAAACTGAAAAAAGCAAACCAGGAATTATTAATTTGAGATAAGGATGTATGTAACCGAGTAACCTTCTATATGTTTTCACTATTTCCCCCCTTTATTATCAATGAATTCAATTATTATACTGGCAACACGCTGTACTGCGCCACCCGCTCCGAGTTTCACACGAACCGCCTCGAGCGCAGCTTTGGTATTGGTGTATTCATCATAATTATCCAGCCAGTTGATTATTTCCGAAGCAATTCTCTCTGGCGAAGCCTCACCCTGAACCAATTCTGGCAGAATTTTTTTATCGGCTACCAAATTCGGCAAGCCAAAGAATTTTACCTTGGCAAGAAACTTTGCCAACCTGTACGTCAACGGATTCAGCCGATAAATAATAACCAGCGGCAATCCCAATAGCGCCGCCTCTAAAGTGACCGTCCCGGAAGTGGCGATTCCGCTATGAGCGATGCTCATAAAACTATACGCTTTAGTTCCAGGTACAATTTTAATTCTAACATTGTTAGCTTTCGCAATAATTTTCTCAACAGCGTTTTGGCTAATTGTTGATGCCAGCGGCAATACAAATTGTACTTCTTCACGTGCGTAAATTGTTTCAGCAGCTTTCACCATAATTGGAAGCGAATTACTAATTTCCTGCCTGCGGCTTCCGGGCAACAACAAAATTATTTTTTTATTTCTATTCAACCCAAATTGTTTATACAAATCCGTTTCAATTTTGTAGCTGTTGACATTATCTACAATCGGACAACCGACATATTCGGCTTGCACTCCATGCTTCAGGTAAGCATCGGCTTCAAAAGGAAAAATTGCGGCAACAAAATCAACATTTTTTTTGACATTATGTACCCGCCACTCGCCCCAAGACCAAATTGACGGCGCTTTATAACACAAGGTCTTGATCTTAAACTTTTTGGCAATTCCAGCCAAATAGACATTGAATCCCGGATAGTCAATCCCACAGAAAATATCTGGCGGGTTTTTCGAGAACATATTTTTCAAATTGCGCCTGATTCGCAACAGCAGCGGCAATTTGGCGACAACTTCAAGCGCGCCAAACAACGCCAAGTCATTAATATCATAAATAATGTCTACACCGGCGGCACGCATGTTCTCACCGCCAATTCCCAGGAGTTTTATTCCCGGAACTCGCGCCAGCAAATCCCGCGCTAAAGCTGCGCCCAACAAATCACCTGATGCTTCCCCTGCGGAAAGGAACACTGTTGCTTTTTTTTCTATAACATCCCCCACAACGAATAGACACTACACGCAATTATTGACGATTTCCGCCACAACAGCGATACCATGCTTATCCGCAAGCGCAATAGTTTTTTCAAAATCTACTATCAATGTTTGATCGGCTTCAATGGCCAGCACTTTAGCTTGTGCAGTTATCATCGCTTCAATAGTTTCTGTTCCGACTGCCGGCATATCAAACCGGCTGTCTTGCATTGGCTTGGCTACTTTTGCAACAACCGCACCGCCGCGCGTCAATTCACCGCCGCGTAAAATACATTTATTGGTTCCCTCGATCGCTTCAACGGCGATAACCGCGCAATCTTTTACGACAACCGTCTGCCCGATATCATATCGTCCAATAGCCTTTGCCATCTTCAACGCGTACTTGATATCGGCCAACTCTGCTTCACTGGGCCGCCTGCGTGTATACACACCTACCGGAATAAACATCTTTTTCAGCAGCAAGGTCTGATCCATTGCCTGAATGCCTTCGTTATTTATTTCGTTAATTAACGCCAGTGTTACAGTATCGTCACTACGGTTTGGCAATTTGGCAATCAGCTTGATTAACCGAAAATCCGGCAAAAACCATTTGGAAAAAATTACTTCTTTAGTCACTTTTCCAAGCATCGTAATTTGCGTTATCTGTTCTTTTTTAAGTGTTTTTATTATTTTGTCTAGTTTCATAACATTAATGTCGTAGTACTTGTCGCTTAGCAGCTTTAACTCTTCCTCAACTTTGTCAACGACAGCGATTGTAACAACGCTGTAGCCTTGCGCTTTCGCAGCTTTTATAAACTCCACAGGCAACCGGCCAATACCGGCTACCAGACCAACTTTTTTTTCCATATGCACCTTATATTTTGGATTTTGTCGGCCGCTGGCGCATAATACCACGCTCCGCGCTCGTTAAAAAATCAATAAAATGCTTAATCTCGGCTACTTGTTGGAGTTTTTTAATTTGCTCGATCGCATCGCTAAAAGTAAGTTCTGAGCGGTATAACAATCTAAATGCCTGTTTCAATAACTTAATGGTATCCTCGGAAAATCCGGCACGTTTGATCCCTACCAGATTTAAACCAACAACCACCGTGGGCACCCCTCCCAAAATACAATAGGGCGGAACATCATATATAACTCGCGACATACCACCAACCATGGTGTTTCTGCCGATTTTAACAAATTGATGAACTGCGCTGCCACCGCCAACGATCGCGTAATCTTCAAGCGTAACATGTCCGGCTAACAACGCTGCATTTGCCAGGATAACACCATCGCCAAGTAAGCAATCATGCGCTACATGCGAGCAAGCCATCAACAAACAATTGCTGCCAACCCGCGTATATTTTCCGCCGCCGGCAGTTCCCATATTAACAGTAACGTATTCTCGAATAGTTGTATTATCACCGATTACAACATAGCATTCTTCGCCCACATATTTTAAATCTTGGGGAATTCCGCCAATTGACGCAAACTGAAAAATATCACAATTTGCACCAATAGTTGTCCAACCTTCGATCACTACATGTGACCGGATTTTGGTGTTTTTACCGATTTTTACGTTAGGCCCGATAATTGAATATGGACCAATTTCAACGCCGTGAGCTATTTCGGCATGCTCATCAACTATTGCAGTTTTATGAATTACTTTCTCCACAACTACCTCACACTAATGCAAAAATAAACTCTCCCGAGACTGCGACCATTCCGTCAACTTTTGCCACACCCAGCATTTTGCCCATTTTCCCTTTTAGCTTTGTAATTTTCGCTTCAAAGGTAATCACATCTCCGGGTTTCACGACTCGCTTAAATCGCACCTTATCCATACCGGCAAACATTGGTGTCATGCCTTTGTATTCCTCCATGCACAACAAAATTGTCGCACCGGTCTGCGCCAGCCCCTCAACGATAAGAACTCCCGGCATCACCGGATTTCCCGGAAAATGCCCCGGAAAATAATATTCGTCCGGGTTGACATATTTTTTGCCTATGACACTGACGCCAGGCTGCAAATCAGTCAGCTCATCAACAAGCAAAAAAGGCTCACGATGCGGAAGCATTTCACAGATCTGTTCTTTGGTCCACATTTTTTTACTCCTTAAACGTAGCTCGTAATTTTTGCGCCATTTTGGCATTAAGCTCATGTGAAGAATTTAGCGCAATAACCCTGCCAATTATTCTTCCTACCAAAAATAAATCACCAACAATATCCAGCACCTTGTGCCGGGCAAGTTCATCAGGATAACGCATCGGATTCAGAGTACCGTCTTCAGTGAAAACCAGCGCATTGTCCAGACTGCCACCTTTGGCTAGTCCGTTTGCCTGAAGCATCGCCAATTCAGCTGAAAATCCAATCGTGCGGGCAGCACCAAACAGCTCATTAAACCTGCTGACCTCGTTTCCACTGTCAAAATATTGAAATCCTAATAACGGATGTTTGTTATATGACGAATACGACAATCGGAAACCAGCTCCGGGAAATAACGCGATAAATTTGCCGTCGGCCTCAATCGCCAATGGCTGCTCAATCACAAAATAACGGCGCTTTGCCCGTTGCGCGACTACACCAACGCTTTCAATAAGTTCAATAAAAACTCGCGCGCTACCGTCGGCAACCGGCGGTTCGACCGAATTGATTTCAACCAGGCAATTATCCACGCCGCAAATATAAAATGCCGCTAACAAATGTTCAACGGTGAATACTTTTGCAGCTCCGCGCTCCAGTGTTGTTGCCCGCATCGTTTGCGTTACATTTGCAATATCGGCTTTTACTTCCGGAAACCCGGGTAAATCCGTTCTGCGAAAAACCACGCCGGTATTTTCAGCACCAGGATGCAAAATAATCGTCACTTCAGCTCCGGAATGCAGACCAATACCAACATATTTAATTGAATGTGCGATAGTTTTTTGAAAATCCATCTTACTCGCTTTCGCCATCCGATATTTTAGCCACTGCTTTTCCCAATGCTTTAACTTTTGCAGCCAGGTCGCCAATATTTCTAAAAGCTACCATGTCGCGTACCCATTGCTTATACGGTTTCATCGGATGTCCAGCCATAAATGAGTTGGCGGGGACATCGGTATTTATCCCGGTACGCGCCGCAAATATGCAATTATCACCAATAGTCTGGTGCCCGCCGCTGCCAACTTGCCCACCAAACGTACAATAGTCACCAATGATAGTACTTCCGGAAATTCCCACCAGGGCTGCCGCCAAGCATCCCTTACCCATCTGAACATTATGTCCTATTTGCAATAAATTATCAAGTTTAGTCCCGGCTCCGATGACTGTACTGCCGGTGGCCGCCCGGTCTATCGTTGAATTGGCCCCAATCTCGACATCGTCACCGATAATGACATTACCAACCTGCGGTACCTTGTGATGTACGCCTTTATCTGTAACAAAACCAAAGCCATCAGCACCGACCACAACTCCGGCATGCAATGTACAGCGCTCGCCAATTATACAACCATAGTAAACTACAACATTCGCGAACAAAATACTACCGGCACCAATTTTACTGTTGCTACCAACATAAACTCCCGGATACAGCACACAACCAGCGCCAATTTCCGCACCATCATCAACTACGGCATTTGCCATTATCGCAACATTATTGCCGATTTTTGCAGTCTCGGATATTGTTGCTCGCGGATGAATATGCGCAGCCGGCTTTTTGTAGCCATAGAAAAAATCCAACAGCATGGCAAATGCCATCCGCGGATTTTCAACTTTGATATGCGGTTTGGGATAGTCCGTTGTTCCACGGTCAACAATCAATGCCACCGCCGCACTTTGCAACGCCGGCTCCATATGCGGTGGCACGGCAAACGATAAATCGTTTGCCGTGGCATCTATTAGGTTAGTAACTCCGGTTATTTCATAATCGACAGAGCTAACAAGTTCTCCATGCACCATCGAAGCAATTTCTGATAATCGGTATTTTTTCATGTTGATTCCTTTGTCTTTAGAGAATATTCAACCGAAACTTTACTAATTATTTTCCGCTAACTGCCGGAGTTGCCGCAGGCAGGGCCACTGCACCTTCGTCTAATTTTTTTAACACGTCATCGGTCATATCGGTACCGCCAACATACAACACTTCTTTGGCCATAACCATATCAAACCCTTTGTCTTTAGCTACAGTCTGCATAACCGCTTTAAGTTCGGTTTCAATTTTTTGCTCAAAACCTTGTTTCTCGGCATTGGCCTTATTAATAAATTCTTGCTGTTTCTTTTGTTGTCCGGCCTGATCTAGGCCTTGAGCTTCTTTTCCCATTTGATCTTGAAGCACTTTTATTTTACCCTGAAACTCGTTTTGATAATTCTTCATTTTAATGCTGGTCTGCATGATTTTCACCGGGTCGACCGTGCCCACCTTGGCACCACCGCACCCGGCAAATGCCGCTACTATAAATACCAACAGTGCTAATATCGCAATTTTTTTCATGATTTACTCCTTGAAAAGTTAATTTGTAACTAATTTCCGTGAATTAATTTTTCCATTACGCTGTCAGTAATATCAATAAAATTAATGTTAACTTTTGGCATACCGACAACAACCTTAAGATTTTTTGTTTTTGCCACCAAAGCGACACTTTGATTAATATCCGCAATTACTTTTTTGCGAATTTCCTCATAGCGCTTGCTCATTTCAACCAGCTGAGTGCTGGTTAAAGCCTTCATCCGCGCGATATCGTTTTCACTATACACATATCTCGGAACATCGATTTCTGCCAAACTGGCATGCTCCTGCTGGATGTTGGCAAACAATCCGGCAGCAAAAACATTCAAATCGTCGCGAATTTTTTCAGTATACTCCTTGACCCCGGCGATGGCGGCCTGTTTTTTCGCCGCAAAAATCAGCGCCTTCTGTTCATCGTCCTCGCGAAATAAGTCACCTATACGCTTTCGCAAATCTGATTCTTTCGCCTTGTCTAATTCCAGCACATCAAGTTTGGTGTTTAGATCCATAGCCATCGCGCTATCCGCGTCCATTTGCCGGTTTAATTCTTCCTCAACATAACGCTTAAGTCTGGCTTTTTCTTGTTCCTTCATAGTTTCAACCAAATTCTGCGCTTCCTGGGTTTTGGTCATTATTTCCTGCTGAAAGAAAATTTGCGTCAGCTGTTTTTTTGCATTGTCACCATTCACACCGGCAGGAAGCACGGCGACAGAAAATCCTTTAGCCATGTTTTCGGTGAAATTGATCTTCATTTCCAATTCACGCGCTTCAGGCGCTAACGGATGATTGCTATAAAGCTTCGCGTAATCCACAAAGCCAATTTCCGCGGGCGGCGGCGCTGGTTTTCTACCACAACCGCTTGCGGCCAAAGCAATCGTGACAGCCAAAACCGCAACTATTAATTTTCTCTTCATAAAAACAAGCTAAGACGAGAAAGCAAAGCGCTCGCTCGTCTATTTAGCTATTATATTCTTATTTACCGGCGATTTTCTTTAATACGTCGTCAGTGATGTCAGTGCCGCCGTAAAACACCTGGCTTTTATCAAGAACTGCCGAAATACCCTTGTCTTCAGCTACAGTTTTGATAATTCCGTTAACTTTTTCAATTACCCCTTTAAGCAAATCCTGTTGCTTGGTTTGCAAACGCTGTTTTAACTGATTAAAATAAGCTTCCTTCTCTTTATCAGTCATTTTAGCCGAATTTTGGTCGAAATCTTGCTTTGTTTTTGCTTCTTCAACCTGCATCTGATCGACATACGCCTGATAACTAGGGCTGGATGTAACGACTTTTTGATAATCAACGGTACCAATGTTGGAGCTGGCCGCCGCGGAAGCCGTCCCGCCACTAACAAGCGCTACTGCCACGATGCTGCCCAAGAAAACTAATGATACAGCTATTGTCACAATTTTGTAGAGTTTTTTGTTACGAAGTGTTGCTAAAATCATAATTACCCCTTTCGATTTGCCTTCTGGCTTACATTTCGACATTATAGCAAAAAACTATTGGATGTTCAATACAAGTATTATCTATCGGCAATAATCTCACAGGTTACTATAGTATCCGGATAGGACAACCGGACATCCAATTCATTTATCATACAAATATCATGCTCTTTTAACACTTTTTTTACCGTTTCTGATGCAATGGCCGGGAGATTGTTCTCGCGGCTAAGATGCGCCAAAAATGTAGTGCAGCGTTTTTGACGGCGCAATTTCGCCAAGGTTAATCCGGCTTCAAAATTGGACAGATGTCCATTAACTCCGGAGATGCGTTTTTTTAAGAATTCGGGGTAAGGACCATGTTTCAGCATTTCCGGGTCATGATTACTCTCCAGCGTCAGAATGTCACAGTCGCTTAGTTTTTCCCGCACTGTAGCGGTCATTCTTCCGAGGTCCGTGCAATATCCCACTTTCACACGATCATGAAAAAAACTATATCCGACCGGATCAACGGCATCGTGGTCGATATCAAAGGCCTCACAGCTAACATTTCCGATTGCAAAAAAATCGTTTATTTCGACAATGTTATCATGAAGATTGGGAAACTGCCGCAAAATCTCTTTAGCCGTAGCCATCCGGCAATATAACGGAACATCAATCTTTTTCAACAACACTCCCAGTCCCTTGATATGATCGGAATGTTCATGGGTTATCACTATTCCCTGCAAATCTTCGGTACGTAAATTAAAAGCTCCCAATGCCACCGCTATCCGTTTTGCACTTATTCCGGCATCAATGAGAATGTTTGTCTTGTTCGTCTGCACCAGCGCAGCGTTTCCTGAACTACCGCTTGCCAATATCGCCATGCGGGTAATTTTTTTGCTATGCATCGTTCTCCGTTTCTGTTCGTAATCAATTTTTCAGTTTCTGATATGCGGAAATTCAGTTATCCGCAACTTTGCCTGCGCATATGGCACCAATTCGACAGTTGTTTGCTTGCCCAAATCAAATATTTTTGGCAAATCGCCGTGGCAACCGTTTTTGATTCCCCAATTAACAATTTCCCGTGCCTGAACACTAAGTTTTTGTGTAGGTACCTTACTTGAAAAGGCTTCGTCAAAAGCCAATTGCCGCACGCAGGCGTTATCCACATTCTCTAACCCATAATTCCACTTGGCCTGTGCAAAAAGCTCCCAATCGGCATGCGGCAATTCCCGTTGCGGCCAGTCCGCGTGAATTCGCCGCCACTCAGCCGCTATCGGCAACGCAAATATAGTCGGACCGCGCTGCACCGATAAATATTCGCCGCGGTAATTAGTAGTTACACTAAAATCAAATTTCAATCCTATTTCAACCGTTTCATCTATAATCATCAATTCATGGAAATAGCCGCCACCGGCCAGCCCGGTTTTTTCGCCATTGATAACCAACACCGCGCTGTCTGCCCACTGCGGTATGCGCAATTTAATAGTGAAATGCATCCGCTCCGGATTGTCCACTCGCATTTGCACTGTGTCTTTATGCGGATAATCGGTCACAACAGTAATTTTGATTTCTGCTGAATTCCCGTCATCCTTTGCAGCCTTGCAGCTTTGCGGTTTTACAGCTTTGCAGCTTTGCGGTTTTACAGCCTTGCTGCTTTGCAGCTTTATCAGCTTCGTGTGAATTTCCACCGGCGCATAACTCAGACACACCAACGTGGACTCGTTCTCTTTCATCCAGAGCGATGACGTGTATTTCGGCCAGCCTTGCGAAAAATTTGCCGTACAGCAACCGAAGTCCGGTTCCAGCCCAAAAGTGTTGGCATCCGGGCGGTTATTCACCCACGGCCAGTCCTCACGCACGCTGCACTCAATTTGATTGCTTTGCTGATCATATTGATGCGCCCACATATCATCGTCAAACGTCGCCATTAGCGGATTGAACGCCAACAATTCGAGCCGGTCGGCAAAAACCGGATCGCCAGAAATCTTTAACAACCACTCCAGTGAATACATATATTCAACTATTGAACAAAGCTCAGTTCCTTGCCGCGGATCTTTTCCAGCCAGACACTCATCACCGCTTGGCATACCAACTGCCGTACCGTGATGTTCATCCAACAAATCAATTTGATTGTAAACGCTCCTGAGATCGGTGTCACGACGCGACAAACGGTGCCATAATGCGCCCGCTTTTATCGCCATCGTATTATTGACAACATGCGACATATAATTCCAGTTTTTGTCGCGGGTACGCTGTTTATACGGCCAGTTTTCAAAAAAACCGCCCCAGTCAAAGCCTTGAGCTTTTATTTTATAGGCTAATTCCAGCAGCCATTGTCCTTCGGTCTGCTCATACAACCAATATATCGGTATCAAACATTCGAACCAGCGGGCCTGCCCCCAATTGAACAATGGCGCGCGGTCGAGGTGATTCAATACCGATCGCAGTCCGCGTTCGATTGCGTTTTTCACAGCGCTGATACGCGCTTCTTTATCGGTTGATTCAGCATAAACCACCAACATTTTCAAGGCAATAAACTGTCCCCAAATATCATAGTGAGCGTGTTGCGTAGAAATCGCAAGCGCGCTGCCCATTGCTTTGGGGCCCAGCCAGCCGTCTTCATGCTGATGCGTAACGATATAATCAACGTAGTTATCCACTCGCTTTATCAACTCTTCATCACATGTCAGATACGCCAGCGGAATAACCCCATCCAGCCAATACGGCGCGCGCTCCCAGCCCTCGGCTTGTCCGCCAAACCAATGACTGTCTTTGATATCCGGCCAAAACTTGTCCAGATTGCCGCTTAAGCCTTTCAACTGAATATCCAACTGTTTTTTCAACCAGCCTTGTGGCCGGATTTCGCTAATATGCAATGGTTCAAATTTTAATTTCTTTAACTTTTTATTCACGCTTAATGCCCTCTTTGCGAATTATACATTATCCATCATGCATTTTCTATCCCTGCTATTTTATCGAATTTCACAATTTACCACAAACAATTTAGTTTTTTCAACAAACCCGCTTCAGTTATGTAGTTATTACTTGTTAAACAACAACATATCAATTATAATCATATGCGCATATTGCAAGTACAACTTTATAAATAATTTAGAAGGAGTTATTACAAAAAAATGTCGAAATTTGTTTATTTATTCCGCGAAGGCAACAAAGACATGAAGCCGCTGTTAGGCGGAAAAGGCGCCAACCTGGCAGAAATGACCAATATCGGACTGCCAGTCCCTCCGGGATTCACGATTACTACCGATGTCTGCCGCGAATACTACAAAAACGGCGCAAAGATGCCGGACGGGGTTATGACTCAAGTAGCCGCTGCGCTTGCCGACGTTGAAAAACAATTGGGCAAAAAATTCGGCGATGCAGTTGACCCGTTATTATTGTCCGTCCGTTCCGGTTCGGTGTTCTCCATGCCGGGCATGATGGATACGGTTTTGAATCTCGGTATCAACGACACTACCGTCGAAGCGATTGCCAAAAAATCCGGTAACCGTTGGTTCGCGCTTGATTCATTCCGCCGCTTTATTCAAATGTTTTCCGATGTTGTTCTCGGCGTATCCAAACATGACCTCGAACATGTTTTGGCCGACATCAAAAAACGGGAAAAAGCCAAATTTGACCAGGATTTGTCTGAGTCAGCAATGATGGATGTTATCACTGCTTACAAAAAATACGTGTTTGACCGCACCGGCCGTTCATTCCCGAACGATCCGATGGAACAGCTCGGTTTGTCAATCGAGGCAGTATTTAGCTCCTGGAATAACGAGCGCGCTGTTGTATACCGCAATCTGAACAAAATTGACCACAACCTGGGAACTGCCGTTAGTGTTCAGTCAATGGTGTTCGGTAACATGGGTAATGATTGCGGAACCGGCGTTGCTTTCACCCGTAACCCTTCCAACGGTGAAAATCTGCTGTATGGTGAATACCTGTTCAACGCTCAAGGCGAAGACGTGGTTGCCGGAGTACGGACTCCCAAGAAAATTTCCGAACTGCACGATGAAATGCCGGAAATTTATGACCAATTTGCCGCCATCTGTAAAAAACTGGAAAACTATTACAAAAACGTTCAGGATATCGAATTCACAATCGAAAAAAACAAACTCTTCATTCTGCAAACCCGCAACGGCAAGCGCACCGCGCCGGCTGCTGTTAAAATCGCCCATGACCTTTGCATTGAGGGTGTTGTAACCAAGCGCGAATCAATGTTGCTGGTCGATGCCGTTCAACTTGACCAACTGTTGCACCCGCAAATCGACGGTTCGGTAAAAGTTGAAGTTCTTGGCACCGGACTCCCGGCATCCCCGGGCGCTGCCTGTGGCAAAGTAGTGTTTAGCGCTGACGCAGCGGCTGAGGCCGCCGAAAAAGGCATCAAGACTTTATTGGTAAGTACCGAAACCACCCCGGATGACATTCACGGTATGCACGCTGCTGAAGGTATTCTGACCTGCCGCGGTGGTATGACTTCCCATGCAGCAGTTGTTGCCCGCGGCATGGGTAAGCCTTGTGTTTGCGGCTGTGAAGCACTATCAATCAACTTCGAAGCACAAACATTATCTATCGGCGGATCAACAATAAAAGCCGGTGACATGATGTCGATTGACGGTACCGCCGGCCGCGTCATCAAAGGCGAAATTATTGTTAAAGATGCCGAGCTGTCGCCGGAATGCGTCGAACTGCTCAGCTGGGCTGACGAAATCAAACAACTGGATGTTCGCGCCAATGCTGACACTCCTGAAGATGCCATTAAATCGCGCGAATTTGGCGCAAAAGGCATTGGTTTGACCCGCACTGAGCATATGTTCATGGGCGCTGACCGGCTACCACATGTGCAGTCCATGATTCTTGCTGAAGATTTCGAAGCCCGCGCCGCAGCGCTGGCGATACTGCTGCCAATGCAGGAAAGTGATTTCTACGGAATATTAAAGGCGATGGACGGCTATCCGGTGTGCATCCGCCTGCTTGATCCGCCGCTTCATGAATTTTTACCGAACCGTGAAGAGTTGATGGTCGAAATCGCAATCGCCCGCGAAACCGGCAAAAATGCTGATAAACTTGCCGTGTGGGAAAAACTTTGGAACAAAGTCGATCATCTGCACGAGTTCAATCCGATGCTTGGCCACCGTGGTTGCCGCCTCGGTATCAGCTGGCCGGAAATCTACGAAATGCAAATCCGCGCAATTTTCAATGCTACTGCGCGACTGACCAAAGAAGGCTTCAAGCCGCATCCGGAAGTTGAAATTCCGCTTACGATTGATGCTAATGAAATGCGGTTCTTCAAAGAGCGCATCGATCGCATTGCCGCAGAAGTTAAACAGCAATTCGGCACCGGTTTCCATTACACCAGCGGAACGATGATTGAAATACCCCGTGCCGCGTTGATGGCTGGTGAACTTGCTGAGTTCGCCGAGTTTTTCAGTTTTGGCACCAACGATCTTACCCAAACTACTTTGGGCTTTAGCCGTGACGATGCTGAGGGAAAATTCTTGAAGGATTATTTGGAAAAGAAAATTCTGAAAGAAAACCCGTTCATCGTGCTTGACCGCAAAGGCGTGGGCCAATTGATGAAGATAGCCTGCGAAAACGGTAAGAAAACCCGTCCGAACCTCATCGTCGGAATTTGCGGCGAACATGGCGGCGAGCCGAGTTCAATACAGTTCTGTAACGACATTGGTTTAGACTTCATAAGCTGCTCACCATTCCGTGTGCCAATTGCCCGTTTGGCCGCTGCGCAAGCCGTCGTTGCCGAAGGCAAGGAAATTCTCGGAACCAGATAATAATGTGACATAATACAAAAATCCGCTACCTTGTGGTAGCGGATTTTATTGCTTTAAAGACTGCGGTCAGTGCTATATAATAGATGGCAAGCAAGAGAGGTAGCTACATGAACAGTGCAAATTTCGGCGATATTTTTGATATCCTCAATTACATGGCGCTAGAGCTATCGCTAATCTATTTTATTGCCCGAACCCGCATCGTCAGCCGCATGCTGTTTGAGCGCATTACCTTAATTAACATTATTGTCGCCGGATTTATCGGTGGCGCAATGGCGGTAATCTCCAACATCTACTTTACCCATTTTTTAGATTGGTACATCATCGGTGTAGCGCCGCAAACATCACTACTGTTTGGAATGCTGTTCGGGGTTAAAGCCGGAATTGCTGTCGGCACAACCAGTGTATTTTTTGCCAGCTTTGCCGGCAGTCATCCGTCGTATTATTCTTTGGTGACCGCAGGATTGGGCTTGTTTGGCGGCCTGTTTCGCCGCTATATCGGTTTGCCCTGGAATAATTTGGAGAAATCCACGCTGTTCATGTTTTTGGTTTACGCAATTGTAACTACCGTTTTTTCGTTGTCCGGACGCTTTGATATGAGCTTGTGGCACGAAGTATTGTTTACAATGTTTTTCAAAACCCTTATCAACGTCTGGGTGTTCTATGTAATCGCACACCTGTTTTCTGAAAAAAACACGCTCGCTACTAAAGATTTATTAACGACTGAGCTTGATATCGCGGCACAACTGCAACAAAAAATCATTCCCGATTTTTTGGCAATCGAATTACCGGCCAATTTGGACATTACAGCCTGCCTGCAGCCGGCCAAATCCGTCGGCGGCGATTGGTGTGATTGCACAATAACAGATGACCGTGCCTGTTTTGTAATCGGCGACGTTTCCGACAAAGGCATCCCGGCCGCGCTATTTATGGCCGCCAGCTGCGTGGCGTTTCGTACCAATCTCGACAGCATATATAAATCCCCGGCCGAAGTCATGCAACTCGCCAACAACTCCTTGTTTGAAACCAATAATTGTTTTATGTTTGTAACCGCTTGCTGCGCCGAAATCGATCTCAAAACCGGCAAACTGCGCTATTGCTCGGTCGGTCACCCGCCGTTTGTACTATTACGCCATAATCAACTGCAATTATTCAGCGCAACTGACAAAGGCGTCTTGGGCATTCGCAAAAAATCTTCGCCTTACAACCTTAGTTCGCTACAATTGGAAGCCAATGACATCTTAATATTTGTCACTGACGGCGTAACTGAAGCCACTGATAATACCGGCAAACTATTCGGACAAGCACGGATTAATTCAGCAATTACTAACAATGCAATTACCTCTGCCGAACAAGCGACGCGCATGTTGCTTGCCGGAATTGCCGGTTTTGTAGGCGACACCCCCCAAAGCGATGATATTTGCATCGTCGCTGTCCGTTATGCTCCAACACGGGAGGTGCCGGCTAATGCTAATTGATTACACATTGCGATTTATAAAACTACTCGGCAGCGCATCAATTGTTATTGCCCTTTCTTATCTGCTTACGACTACAGCAGTTGGCAGGCGGTTGTTATCAATAAAAGAGCGTGCTTTTACTCATAAAGATCAATGGCTTGTTTGCATGGTTTTCGGCGGCTTTGCTTTTTACAATTCGCTTAGCATAACTACTCACGGCGCCGACGCCCGCATTATCGGCCCGTTGCTCGCTGGTTTTATCGCCGGTCCGATCGTCGGAACCGGAGTTGCTGTTATTGGCATTTTCGGGGCACTGGTCGAATATGTTTTTAATATCAGCATGTCCGCCGAGAATACCGGTAATTTGCTTGATTCAATAGTTGTCATTAATTTGCTCGCCGGACTTGGCGCCGGACTTTATCAACATCACAAAAAGTGCTTAATCGGTATTGGCCGCGCCGCGTTGTTTGTTTTGCTGTTTGACATTTTTATTATATTCCCGACCGAAATCTTCCTGGCTGACAACCAAACGGCATTTTGGAAAACCGCAATACTGATTTTCCCGCCGATGTTAGTTGTCCATATTTCCAGCGTCGTTTTGTTTTTGCTGTTAATCAGAAATTTTGATGCCGAACAAAACGCCAAGGCAATCGAACAAAAAATCACTCTGGAAAAAGGCATTGCGCAAAAAATTTTTCAATCACTCTATTCAGATACCAAAAAATCCACCCCGGCGACTGAAGCGCTTACGTTCGTTTGTTACCCGGAAACCGACACCGCACAATACACCAACCGGTTTATTGCCCGGACAACAGCAAATAATTATTGCTATTTCAGCTATGGTTATTTCTTCGGTGCCCAAACACCGGTCGCCATGGCCATTTCTTATCTGAAACCACTCTTTGAAAACCTCGCGCAAAATCACTCGTCACCGCAAGAAATCCATGCGGCGCTAAAAGAAAACCTGCGCGCGTTCTCCGGCCAAAACGTCCGCTTGCGCCTTGTTTGCAGCCGGATAAATCTGCGCGACAATTTTTTTGAGTATTACGGTTCAAAAAATTGCCGGCCATTGCTGATTCGCGGCCACGACACCCAAATCCTCAGTGATGATTTTACCCTGCGTAATGAGGACGTAATTGCCATTGTTAATATTGAAACCAACATCCTGCCACCATTGCGCGAATTTCTCAATATTCAGAATCAGTTGACCGATGCGTTATATATTACCGTCCACAACAATCCCAAAACCGTCGCTCGTTTTAATCGCAGCCTCGCGCGCGACACTGCGTTAATAAGTCAGTTGATGGAACAGTGCCGGGAGTTTTGTCAGGTTAATAATTTACAGGCGCGGACCAACCGGGATATTGGCCTGTTGCTGGACGAGACCGTGAGCAATGCCATAAAATATTCCGGTGTCGTTGATTTGAATGACAGCAGCGCAATAAGTGTAAATGTCGCTTTTGAACTGGAAACCCGATTGCTGGAAGTCACTGTTTCCTGGAAAGGCGACTATTTCGATCCGCTGCAATACACCAAAGTTCCTGACCAGGCCGCCCGCATTCCCGGCGGCTGGGGAATATTTTTAATAAAAAAACTCACCGATACTATAACTTTTGAACGCAAAAACGATTATAATACTCTTATCATGCAAAGGACTTACGCGTAACAACAAAATAATAATATTGGGGGGAATATGGCAGACAACACCAAACAACTTCGTTGGTATAATTTGACGCTACTGGTATTTACAGTAGTCTGGGGCTTTGGCAACGTCGTAAACAACTACGCCAACATGGGCCTGCAAGTGGTTATTTCCTGGGTGATAATTCTATCCTTGTACTTCGTTCCCTACGCGCTGATGGTCGGCGAAATGGGGTCAACTTTCAGCAAGGCCAAAGGCGGCGTTTCAACCTGGATTCGCGAAACAATGGGCACAACAATTGCCTTTCTTGCCGGCTGGACATATTGGGTAGTCCATGTTCCCTATCTCGCTCAGAAACCACAGGCAGCTTTGATTGCGCTTGGCTGGGGAATATTCGAAGACGGCAAAACGATTAAAGCCCTTGATCCAATGTTGCTGCAATCGCTGACGTTTATCGTTTTTATTGCGTTTTTGATAATTTCTGCCCGTGGTATAAATTCATTGAAAAGCATCGGTATGATTGCCGGCAGTTCAATGTTAGTCATGTCGCTGTTGTATATCGTACTGATGATGGCCGCTCCGGCAATTCGCGGCATCCATTCCGCAACAACCGTCTGGGACTGGAATACTTTCGTCCCCAGTTTTGATTTTACTTATTTCACAACAATTTCCATGTTACTGTTCGCCGTCGGCGGTTCGGAAAAAATCGCGCCGTATGTCAACAACACCCATAATCCGGCCAAGGAATTCCCGCGGGCGATGATTGCGCTGGCCGCACTGGTTGCGATTTCGGCGCTGCTTGGTTCAATTGCTATGGGAATGATGTTTGACGCGCATAATATCCCAAAAGATTTGAAAATGAACGGACAGTATTATGCATTTCAGATGCTCGGACAATATTACGGGGTTGGAAACGTCCTGCTGTTAATCTATGCCTTGGCTAACTTTGCCGGTCAGGTAGCCGCGTTAATGTTCTCGATTGATGCGCCGTTAAAAGTTTTCTTGTCCGACACTGATTCCCGCTACGTGCCAAAATTTCTTACCAAAACCAACAAGTTTGGCGCACCGATTAACGGCTACTATTTGACCGGCGTGTTGGTAAGTATCCTGATTCTTGTACCCGCGATTGGCATCAAAAACATGAACGATTTATTCAACTGGCTGCTCGATTTAAATTCCATCGTCATGCCGATGCGCTACCTTTGGGTATTCGTAGCTTATATGGCAGTTAAGCGACTTGCCGCCAACTACAACGCCGAATATAACTTTGTCCGCAATCCGCTGATGGGTATGGGCATCGGCTTCTGGTGCTTTGCCCTAACAGCGTTTGCAATAATAATGGGGATGTTCCCAAAAGGGGTCACACTCTACACCTCACAATGGTATTTCCAACTGGCGCTTAACATTATTACCCCGTTTGCATTACTCGGACTAGGTTTTATAATGCCGTTCTTGGCTAAACGATTTAATACGCCAGGGGAATCTAACGAACAGGAATAAACTTTAACTAGCAACTAAATAACTATAACGGGGCTGTGTAAAAAGCCGTAGCGCAATAACGATACAAAAGAATACAAAACACAAAACCAAGGAAAGCCGGTTAGTAGCGCTGAAAAGAAGAGCGATACTAACCGGTTTTTGGTATAATATAG
>JBAYGT010000002.1:0-227634 GCA_041666525.1 Negativicutes bacterium | reverse complement strand
TCAGGTAACGGTCAAGGATTGGTATAAAAACGACAGCAACAAAGTTGAAACAATCGAGGCTGGCAACGGCAAGCGGATTTTATCTACTCAGATTGATAGCCTCATGGCTGCGATGGTTCAACTGCAAGCGGGAAAAGGCATGTCCTGGAATGAGTTGATTAATTCCGCGCCGAGCGAGACGCAGACGGTACTCAATCAGTTTTGGACAGAGAAGAAATAAGTATCGTTTTTTTTCGGCATGTAAGCAAGTTCTAAAAAAAAACGCCGTCTGGACGAAATTAATCGTTCGGGCGGCGTTTTGGTAGATATGGCTATTTATTTTGCGGTATTTCGCCTCTCGGCGAATTGAGCGCCGAGTCGATGTATCTGCCGCCGATGGCGGCGAGGGTGCCGCTTCCGGCGGTCAGTGCGGCGAATTCGCTGTAGTATTGGAAATTACCGCCGGTTATGCAGAGATAGATTGAGACTGCGAGGTATGCGATGTAGCCGACAATGGCGATTAATTTTGTGCCGTTAGCGTGGGCGATTGCGGTGACAAGTTCTCTGAACATTTTATGAAGCTCCTGTTTAAAAATTCAGCCAGTGATTTTTCACTGGCTGTGCTTGTTTTTCCAGAGGATATTTCTGATGCCGATCCAGCCGAATAGTAGCGAGGTTATTCCGGCGAGGAAAGCGATAAAAGTTTTGGCGGCGTCGAGAGTGGCGAGTAGTTCGGTGTCGATTCTTTCCTGCTTCTCGATTTTGGCGTTGTAATATTTTTCCATTTTGTTTATCCGGGTGTCGTACCACTCATCGAGTTTGCTGATTTCTATTTCCTGCCGCCGTCCGCGTTCTTCCTGGGTGGCGATGCGGCGTTCGTGGTTTTGCAGGGTTTTATCTACCATGTCCGGAGCGGTTGCGGCGAAAGCATCGGCAAACGATAGCGCAAGTATGATCGCAGCGGCAGCCAGACCAGCCGCAGCAGTCAGCCGAATTGCAGTGCGTCGCATATTGCCTGAGCAATTGCCTTTTGTCCGGCATCGCTCATGAGATATTGTTCGTCGGACGGATTGGAGATGAAGCCCATTTCAACGAGAACGGCTGGTGCTTTGGTGTTTTTGAGGACATAAAGATTGTAAGTGCCTTTGGCGCCGCGGCTGGCGAGGGGAGTTTTGGCTTTGAGTTGAGCGGCTATGGTTTGTGCCAGTAATTTGCCTTTGTAGGATTTTTCGAAAAACCAGCACTCGAAGCCGTAGGCGGCGGGATTGTAGAAGCCGTTGCAGTGCAGCGATACGAAAATGTCGGCGTCGAACTTGTCGGACAGATCGGTGCGGTAGCGCAAACCATCACTGTCCGGGTTGTCGGGAGTAGTGCGGGTGAGTAGAGTCAAATGGCCGCGTTCGCGCAGCAGGATGTCGAGCTTCAAAGCGACGGCAAGGTTGATTTCACACTCTTTGCAGTTTTTACCGATTGCGCCTGGATCACAATCCGGATTCGTACCGGTATGCCCGGCGTCGATGCAAATTCTCATCGCACCCCGTCTTTCGGCTGCGGCAAGGATTGAACTGCATCACGCTGCGGATTGGTGTCAATCGAATTGACAACTTCTTTGACGATCTGGAAAGTTTTGTTATCCTTCAATTCGGTATCCTCGACCAAATGAAAAACCAGTTTGAGGATTTGGAAAATGTCGATGTTCATAAAAGTTACTCCTTTAATTTTTTAGTGTGGTTGAAAAGGGAACCGGCCCACCCGTTTTGGATGATATTCGCGCCATATCCGCGAGCCACCGCTGCGGCGGTGCGACTGCGCGCGCTCTGGCAGGATTGGGCAATGGTAGCGACTGCTCGTCAGCTGCGGACATCTCGACCGGCAGCGGATAGCCGTTCGAGAGATCCTTGTGACAACCGCAGACGCAATGACGGATTGCCCACTCCCGCCGCCGCTTCATCGCGCAGACGTTCGCCCGCTACTGGTATGCCGCGAATATCCTCGCTAAAACCCGCCTCAAAGTGCCGCCGGTGCCAATCGCAGCTTGTGTGGCTAATATTGTTTCCTGCTGGCATTGAGATTAGCAGTGCTTCGGCGGGCAGCCTGTCGGCTGATTGTAAGCCTCTGGCGCAATTCAAAGTTTTCGTGCTTCGGCGCATCAACGATAATAAGCGTTATGTATAGTGCCGTGCAGGTTGCCTGCGGCAATCCGTAAACGGACACTCTACATAACGATACTATCGGACGCGTGGCATTCGTAGAGCCATTCCCTGCGCAGGCGGTTTCCGGCGGCCGATTGTTGTCTGTTAGGCGGGATGGAACGCCGGAGAGCGTGAGCGCTCACGCTGCTGCACTTCGCTCCGCAAGGCGGCTCACTCGTTCGCCGCGCGGAATAATTGACTGATTTTGCGAAATTCGGGAGGTATAAACCGTCGCGTACCGTTGTGCTGCAACGTTCTAGGGGCATTTCTGCGCGTTGTTTTTTCGGCACTTTACGATTTTTTTGAGAAAGTACTGAAAATCGGGGAAGTGCGCCGGAAATTAGCTGCGTGGTCGCAGGGCGCGGTTAGACGCTGCGCCCACTCCGCAAGGCCGCCTGCGCCGGTCGGCTTCGGCGGCAAGGATTTTTATTATAGAGTAAGACCTATTGTGGGAGAGAAGTAGTACTACTTGGAGAGAAAAGAGTAGTTACGGTGAGCAGAGTAGAGTTATTTGGGGTTGAGAGGTCTTTTTCGGGAGTAGGGCAGATGGCTGTTGGGGTAATGTTGGTTTATTTCCGGAATGTTTTCGATTGGTTCGAGGGTGATTTTGCCGGTCGCGGACTTATGCAACTGCATACCGTCAATAATTATCATTACCAGCCGTTGGCGGCGGCGAATGGTGTAGGCGAGCACTGTGCAGAGATTGGCAAGAGTGCCGTCATATTCAACAATATAAGTTTTGGCGGCGATGTACGGTTTGTTTTTCCGGCGCTGAATCCGGCGGGTCCAGAGGATTTTTACTTTGGCGGTCATTAGTTGCTCCTGCTGATCGGTAATTTTGTGGCTAATTGCGATTTTTTTGCCGGTTCCTGCCAGTTTCTGATCAAGGTGAATATGTTTGTATGTGTAGGGTGTTTTTTCATCTTTTTGCTTGATCAAAAAGACGAAACAGAAAAAATCAAGCGCCGTGCAGTTTCGCTATAGCGCACTAAGACTTGTTCGCGGCAAACGGCAAACTCGCCGGTGGCTCAAACATGCCGTTTTGCTGATCGCTCACTGCGTCAAGTGCGCTGGAATAGCTTACGGCAATGCGCAATTAGTAACGACGGAGACGAGCAGCTTGCTTTCGTCGGCGGTATCTCCGCCGCTGGCTGCAAAAGACGACGCGCGCCGATTGGAAGAAAAAATACCGCGCGCGTCGTTTGGAACGTTGCAGCTGGCGCGTACGGGATAACCGCCGCCTGCGCCGCTACTCGAAGGTTTGCAATACTCTGGATTTGATGATTTGGCCAACGTGGATTCCGGCGAGTTCGCGGATTTCCATGTTGAAGGTACGGACGGAGCCATCCGGGTTAATAACTTCCAGTACCGCGAATTCAGCTTCGAAACGGTCAATCGTGACCGGTATTTCCTTGCCGCTGATGGTGGTTGTCAATTTGTTCCCTTCTTCCAGTTCGCAGAGATCGAAGATATTGAGTACGTCTCTGTTGCCGTTCTCGTCACGGAGTATTACGTTCAATCCTTCAAAATCGGTTATTACTGATTGCATTTGGCGGTTGTCCTTTCAAAATTTGATGATTGGCGAAAAAAATCCACCGGTCGCGGTGGAGCGTCAGCGGATTTTACAGGATTACGATGCGAAATCGGTTTTGGTAGTTTCGACCAGTTGGGCGCCGGCGTAGCTGGCAAGATTGCTGCCTTTATTGGCGAAGATGTTGGCGGTGACGATTGCCTGTGCGTTAGTGCGGATTGTTGCGGCGTCAAGGCCGGGTTTCGGTTGGCTGATAGCGATTTTGTAGTCAGCACCGACGGCATCCTTGAAATTCATGTTTAGCTGAGTAGACATAGGTTCCTCCTTGTTTCAGATTTCAGATAGTTGGTGGTTATTCGTTGACGATTTTGTTTTCGAGGACGGTGGTCAGTTCGTACAGCGCTTCGTTTTTCAAGTTGAAGATCGCGCTTCCGGCGTCCAACAGGTTTTGCACCGGCGCATCGATTTTTACGTTGGAAAACGTGCTGTTGCGGTGAACGACTTTGCCTTTGTCATTAGTGTACGAGGTGACGCAGACCAAAGACTTGGCTTGAGGGATTTCAGTTGCTGCCATGATTTTTGCTCCTTCCATAAGATTTTGTTTGGCGGAGATTGCTCTCTGTAAATAGATATTGCCGGAAACAGGCGAGTTTAAACCAAATCAAAAAAAACGGCTCGTTTGCACGAACCGTTGAATGAATGCTAACGAAGCAGCGCTTTTCTTCTGGCACGGAGGAGCAGGTTTTTCACGGCTTGCGGTGTAATCCGCATCGTCCGGGCGGTTTGGCTAAGTGTTTTACCGGACAGAATGTGTTGTGCAGCTTCGCGGATGCGCGGCGGCAGGTTGTTGATATTGATTTCCGGAACATTGGTCAGCGGCTTGATTTGTTTTTCCAACAGTTGCTGTGCGCATAGTTCGTTGTGCAGTTTCTGACGGCGGCGGTAGTTTTGCGTGAGCTGTTTGAAATGCCAGCGTAGTTTCCAGAACAGAAACGTCGTGAACAGGCAATTCTTGGCGGGATCGTAGTCGTGTAATGTTTCGGCGTAAGCGAGCCAGGCTTCTTGTTCGGAATCCTCGATGATATTGCGGTAGTGGCGGGCGAATTTTTTGATGATCGGCAGATACTTGGCGGTATCTGGTTGTTCGCGGTCAAGGGCGTCGGGTTTGTTGGCGGAGTTGTTTGGTTCGCTGCTGGGGTTAATAATCGTTCGCCTCCTTCGTTTTGAAATTATGCCGTAGTACTACTACTATATCTTTTTATTTTAAACGAGTTTTACCATTTAGATAATAGGTTTACACATCGGTTTATATTATAAACAACAACGGTTGAGTAAGCAGTTTATATTTTAAACTACTCGAATTGTTACCAACAGGGTTATCAACAGAAAATCAGTGGTTGTCCACAATTAATTATAAGTTATCCACAGGTGATGAGCAAGAAAAAAGAGTGAGCCGGGTATGCTCACTCAGTCGGGAGTGGGAACGGCGGCAATGATTTTGCGAAACTGTTCGATGTTGTTGCTGACCGGTACCATATAATAGGTCGGGGCATAACGTCCGGACGGTTCGTGCAGTATGAGATGGGCATCTTTGAGCTGCTGGCGTGACTTGAGGAAGATGTTGTGACCGAATTCGCAATGGGCGAGCAGTTTAATTTCCGGAGTGCAAAACGGTTTCCAGCGGAAGCGGTTGGCGAAATACAGTAGGTTGACGTAGAGGATGAGCGCGTTGTTGTCGATGCAGCTGGTTTCGAACTTCATCCGGACGACGCTGAACAATTCCAGATACAGATTGAATGATGTGCGGTTTTCCGGTGCAATTGCTTTTTCCATGGAGCACCTACGCTTTGCGGCGGTTTTTGATTTTCATATAGTCGCGGTATGATGCGCGTTCTTTGAGGAACTGTATGGCGGCTTCGGAATCAATCATGTACTTGCAGCCGACTTTCATGACTGGAAAATCCGGAGTGCGGCAGAGTTTGCGGATGAAGCAGGCGGACATGCCGGTGATCTTCGCGAATTCTTCGATGGTCTTGAACATAATACCAACCTCCATAAAATTTTGAATATAATAGCTACGACATTATAATAGCGCAAATATTAGTGACGTGCAAGAAAAATATTGCAAAATATATTAGAATGATGTAGATTACTGTTAGAGACATTAATTAGTGTTAAGTGATGAGGTGGATTATGATTGGCGCAAAGTTGAAAACTCTCCGGGCGAAAAACCGGTTTACCCAGACGGAGCTTGCGGCAGCGCTGGGGATACATCAGACTTCGGTTGCGGCGTGGGAGACTGACCGCACGATGCCGGATTATGAGAATATTATTAAGCTGTGTACGCTGTTTGGCGTGTCGATGGACTCAATGTTTGATTTCAGTGTCGAGACAGCGGACATCTGGCGCGATTTTGGCGGGTTGACCGCCGCCCAGAAGAAGATTATTTACACGATGATTAAATCGTTTATTATTGTCAATAAATCGGGCAAGAAGATTGAGAATTAACGGAGGTCGGCATGAAAAAGCGCGGGCAGAACGAGGGCAGTATCTATAAATCCGGGAACCGCTACCGCGTGCAATTTTCGATTGGTTATGACGAAACCGGTAAACTGATCCGTAAATCATTTTATGAAGACACACTGACTGGCGCCCGGGACCGGCTGGAAGAGTTGAAATACAAATACAGTCAGTCGCTGGAATACGACGATGACATTACGCTGACAGTCTGGGCGGAAAAGGCGCTGGAAGTTTATGTGCGCGGGCGGGTGGCGGATAAGACGCTCAAGATGTACGCCAGTATTTTGAGAAAGTACGCGTTGCCGCGCCTCGGACGGATGCGGCTCGGTTCGATTCGCTCGGTTAATATTCAGGAGTGTGTGAACGCGGTAAAACACATGCCGCGTACTGCATTATATGTCAAACAAACGCTGACGATGATTTTCAACCGTGCGGTTAACGAAGGCGTGATACTGCGGTCTCCGGTACGGAATATCAAGACGCCGCCGCTGACAAAAAAGCGGTTTGTGTTTGATGCAGAGGCGTTGCGTGAACTGGCGGATGGTTTGAAGGATTCACCGACGTTGCTGTTGGGGATTAATATTTTATTGCATACCGGCCTGCGCCGCAGCGAGCTGGTGGCGCTGACCTGGAGCGATATTGATTTTAAGCGCGGAATGTTGAAGGTGGACAAGACGCTGCAGCGTGTCGGCCAGTTTGCGGCGACAAAAACCATCGATTCGAACCGCGATATTCCGATGTCTCCGGCATTGCTGGCGATGTTGCAAGCGCACCGGGAATCGCGGCCATATATCAGCACATTCGTATTGGAACACAACAATAAATCCTACACGCCGAACGGGTTTTATCACTCGGTCAGTGCGAAAATCGGACATGGTGTGAAGCTGCACGACCTGCGCCATTATTTCGCCACGACATTGTACCGGCACGGTGCAAATATCAAAATTATTCAGGAATTGCTGGGGCATAGCGATATTCAGGTTACGCTCAATACCTACAGCCACGTCATCGAAGACGAAAAGCGCGAAGCGGTGAATATTATCGATATGATTACGGGGAAAGCTGAGAAGAAGGATCCGAAGCAGAAAAGCGACGGCGGCAAGAAGAAGTGACGATAGGAACAAATTCGAAAACACCGGACAGAGTATGCGGCAAATAAAGACGAGGGATTGATTAGATGGATATGGAAAAGTCGATTGTTATTTATCAGACGGAGGACGGAAAAACCAATCTTGAAGTGACTTTGGAAAACGATTCTGTTTGGTTGACGCAAGAGCAGCTGTCAACGGTTTTTAACCGTGAACGCAGCGTAATAACGAAGCATATACGCAATGTGTTTCGTGAAGGCGAGTTGGAAGAAAAAAGCAATGTGCAAATTTTGCACATTGCTTTTTCCGACAAACCTGGGAAGCTGTACAGTCTTGATGTTATTATCTCAGTTGGCTATCGGGTTAAATCCGTCGAAGGCACAAGATTTCGTATTTGGGCAACGAATGTGTTGAAGCAACATCTGTTGCAAGGCTACAGCATTAACGAGCAGTTGCTTAGCAAACAGCAGGAAAAATTGGCCGCACTCACCAGCGCAATCAAACTACTGGGTAGAACCGCTGAAAAACAGGTAGAATCATTACAGGAAGCCGCCGGGCTGATAAAGGTGTTGACGGATTACGCTTACGCGCTCGACGTGCTTGATTCCTACGATCACGACCGGGTAGTGTTGGAAGGGGTAACTAAAAGTCAGGCGTATGTTCTGCAGTATCCGGAAGCTATGGCAATAATTGAATTGATGCGTGGCGATTTTGGCGGACTATTTGGCGTTGAAAAAGATCAGTCGTTCAAAGGATCACTGGCGGCGATATATCAAAGCTTTGGCGAAACTGCTCTTTATCCGAGCATCGAAGAAAAAGCCGCGAACTTGTTGTATTTCGTGGTGAAAAATCATTCGTTTTCTGATGGCAATAAACGAATTGCTGCTGCGATATTTTTGCATTTCTTGCGGCGGAATAACCTGTTATACGATGCCAACGGTGAGAAGTGTATGGCAGACAGTACCTTGATTGCTATTACATTGATGATTGCCGAAAGTCGGCCGCAGGAAAAAGATATTATCGTTAAAATTGTGGCCAACCTGATTGCAAGTGATAAATAGCTTAAGTTGGTGCCAGCACACATTAATAGGCAGATACGGTTTTAGAGCGTACTGTTTTGACAGAAACCCAGATAAATCAAATGACGCGGCTGTTATAAGCTGCGTTTTATTTTTTAAAATGCGACTGAAAAGTTTACAAATACACTCATTTCGATTATGATATGAGTGCGGTTGTAAGGTGGTGCAATATGAAAAAGTCTAAACGCGTAGAAGATTTACTTGCTACAAACAATGGAGTATTGAGAGCGTCGGATACTAATGGCCGGGCCATTTCGCGAACCCATTTATCAGAATTACATAATGAAGGCGTTTTAGAGCGGGTGGCAAGGGGAATATATACTGACGCGGAAAAATTTGAAGATGAAATGCAGACACTTCAAATCCGTTATCCAAAGGCAGTTTATTCACATGATACCGCGTTGTTTCTGCACGGAATGTGCGACCGATCGCCGTTGCGATTTTCAGTAACGGTTATGTCTGGTTATCATTCAGCCGGATTGAAGCAAACTGGTGCAAAGATATACTATATCAAGAAAGAACTTTATGGTGAAGGCTTAACAACAGTTCCTTCGTTACACGGCAACGAGTTAATTGTTTACGATATAGAACGGACAATCTGTGACATTGTCCGTAGTCGCAGTAAAATAGATGAACAAATATTTTTCGATGGCTTGAAAATGTATGCCTCATCGCCAAAAAAAGATCTTAGCAAACTTGCGCGCTACGCAGCGAATTATGGTATTGAGAAAATAATGCGAAACTATTTAGAGGTGTTGCTGTGAAAGAAGCGATGAAGCTGAAAGCGCAAGTTAAGAAAATCGCAGTCGAAAAAAACATTCCGGCACAAGCCGTTTTACAGACCGTGATGTTCGAGCGGTTACTGAAACGAATTTCTATGTCACAATACAAAGACAAGGTGATTCTGAAAGGCGGTTTACTTATTGCGGCGTTGGTTGGATTGGGTAATCGCACAACGATGGATATGGATGCTACGCTAAGACGGTTTCCGTTTGAAGAGGCGGCGATAATCGCTGCGATATCGGAAATCTGTGCTATCGATGCCGAAGATGCTACCAGTTTCAGTTTCATCAGTGCAGCAGCGATTAGGGATGATGATGAATACGGCGGATTCCGAATTGTGCTTGAAGCTGTTTACGATACGATCAAGACACCGCTGAAAATTGATGTGACTACCGGTGATGCCATAACACCGCGGGCAATTGTATATAAATACCACACAATATTCGATGGTTCGGTATTGAATATCTGCGCGTATAATCCGGAAACGGTTTTGGCAGAGAAATATGAGACGATTATTCGGCGTGGTAAATATAATACACGCGCACGCGATTTCTACGACATGTATATGATTTTACGCACAAAGGGCGATAACATTAATGGTGATCTTTTGAAGCGAGCTATCCACGCTACGGCAAAAAGAAGGAAATCCCTGGAGATCTTGAACGATTCCGGCAACACAATCGCGCAAATATCCGAAAGTGTTGAAATGCGCAGGCAGTGGGAAAAATATTGCGAACAATTTGCTTATGCGCGCGGTATAGAGTTTGATAAAATTATTGATGTAATTTTGACGGTAGACGCTCTTTTGAAAAAAACTGGCGACGATTAATAAACCGATAAATTTCGCAATGCAGAGTTCGTGAAAATCGCAATTATTGGTTATGCCATTAAAAAATCGTGGTGCAACCATGGTGCAACCGGAGAAATAAATGGCGATATTTTAATACATCCGATATTAAGCAACGTGTAAGAAGTAATTATAGAGCGCTATATAAGGCTCGGCGGTTTAGCGATTATTACTGATACTATTAGGGGCGTAACTCAAAATCAGACGCTTTCGGGCGTGCCGGTTCGACTCCGGCCTTCGGCACCACAATGAAATCAACGCTTCTGAGGTTTTTGCCTCGGAGGCGTTTTTTGTTTTGGTGCAAAATGATGTCAATTGAAGAAAAAACGTATAGAGAAGGGGCGTGAAAGTTGAGTAAATCCGGGTAAGAAATTTCAATGTTTTGAGCAAGCTTATTTTTTTGGTTAGATAAGTTTTGATTTTTAATGTAAAATGTCTTGTGTGGACGGGGCAAAAAATACAGACATTCCACGCCGAAAGGATTGTCCAAGCAGCCAATATCGAACATTAACTACAAGAAGGTGGTTCACATGATAAAATTTGCTGTAATCGGCACATCGGAAATTACTGATAAGTTTATTAAATCAACGCTGGGTTTCAAAAATTTTTCTTTGGAAGCGATTTATTCCCGATAACATGCTAAGGGGCTAGCCTTTGGCGGGAAATACTCTTGCTGTAAAGTTTATACCGATTTAGATAAACTAGGCGAAGACAATGCTATTGATGCCGTTTATATTGCCAGCCCGAATTATCTGCATTGTCCGCAAGCTATAAAACTAATGGGATATAAAAAGCACATTCTGTGTGAAAAGCCGTTTGCTTCAAATAGCGAAGAGGTTGAGGCTATGATAAGCGTGGCCAAAGAAAACAATGTTCTGCTTATGGAGGCTATGAAAACGCCGTTTATGCCGGTCATCAGTAATGTTAAAAATCAGTTACATAGAATTGGAAAAATTCGCCGGGCGTTTTTTCACTATTCGCAATATTCTTCGCGTTATGACAATTTTAGAAATGGAATAGTCGAGAATGCTTTTAAACCGGAACTTTCCAATGGAGCGTTGGTGGATATTGGTATTTATCCCTTATTTGCAATGTTGTATTTTTTTGGCGAGTGCACTAAATTATCAGCAAGTGCTCATTTTCTTCATAGCGGGGTAGATGGTATTGGCATGATATCGATGAAATATACCGACTTTCTTGGTGATATCCATTACTCCAAGATTTCTAATTCGTTAATCCCGAATGAAATTCAAGGTGAAGATGGCAATATTTTGATAAACAGGATTTCCATGGGAGCTTCAGCGCAAATGCAACTGCGTAGCGGTGAAACTGTTGACCTTGGAACTGAGACTGAAGATTCTTTTTACTATGAAATAAAGGAGTTTTTAACGCTGATAGAAAATGGTCAAATTGAGTCGAAAATAATGTCACACAAAATTTCCCAAGCGCTTATGGCGGCACTCGACGAAGTCAGGCGGCAAATAGGTTTGGTTTATGAGACAGATAAAGCCTAACATTATTTTGTTACAGATGAAGATTGTTGTTAAGAGGCTGTAACCGTTATTTGATATCGCCATAGGAGAAAATTCTTGCTTTATGCAGGAAAATGGTTGCCTTTAGTAGAATATATTTATGAATAAGATATAAATATTAATAGGAGAAAATTGTGAGTAAAATTGTGACGCGTCACTATGATGACGCCGACAGTAAGGGCTACAATGTGCGAACGGCTATGGAAGAGGCAACTCGCTGTTTGCTCTGTCACGATGAGCCATGCAGCAAGGCTTGTCCGGCTGGAACTGAACCGGGTCGGTTTATTCGTTCGATAAGATTTCGCAATTTCAAGGGCGCTGCGGAAATAATTCGCGAAGCTAATGTTTTGGGCGGATGTTGCGCCAGAATTTGTCCGGCTGGCCAGTTATGCGAAGGAGAATGCAGTCGTACCGGTATTGACCGACCGATCGACATTCGTGGTTTGCAACGGTTCGCAATCGAGCAGGAACAAATCTTTGGAATGGAGACGTTGAAAACTGCGTCTTCGAAAAATCAGCGAGTGGCTTGTGTTGGCGCCGGTCCGGCAAGTCTTGCCTGTGCAGCGGAAATGGCAAAATTGGGTTATCAAGTAGAAATATTCGAAAAAATGCCGCTGGCCGGAGGGATGATGAGCTATGGAATTACTCCGGCGCGGTTACCGCAGGCAGTAATTGAACATGATATCGCGCAAATTATTAAGCTGGGCGTGAAGATTCACTATGGGCATAGTTTGTCGGAAAAGTTAAGTATTTCAGAGTTAAGGAATGAGTTCGCTGCAATATTTATCGGTGTCGGGTTGTGGTGCAGCCGTCCGATTGAAATTGAAGGCGGGCAATTGACCGGTGTATATAATGCCATTGATTATTTAGCGCGTGCCCGCACCGGTTGCAGCGGTTTTACAGTTGGCAATGATGTAGTGGTGATCGGCGGCGGTGATACGGCGATGGATTGTGCTGCCACGGCGAAAATGTTGGGAGCGGCCAATGTGACTATTGTTTATCGCCGAACGGTTGCCGAGGCGCCGGCTGATATCGAAGAGGTCGAGAATATTCAGGCGATGGATATTTCTATTATTACCCGCTTCAAGCCTTTGAAGATTGAAGGTCAGGATAAAGTATCAGGTTTTATAGCACAGGGGACTGATGATTATAGCCAGTTGAAGTTGAAGGCTGATCAAGTGGTGTTTGCGATTGGGCAACTTCCATCTTGTTGGCGTGAAAGCACGGTCAAGCTAACTGTAGACGAAGATATGGTGGTGTCAACGGATGGCCTGTTTGCTGGCGGCGATATCGTAAATGGCGGTTCAACAGTTGTGCAGGCAGTAGCTGACGGCAAAAAAGCAGCGCGTTCAATTGCAAAATATCTGGAAGGCGGGTGTGTATAATGGCTATTAAAAAAAATTTGTCTCTGGATTTTTTGGGCGTAAAATGTGAAAATCCGTTCTTCTTGAGTTCCTCACCGGTTGGCAGTAACTATGATATGGTTGCCAAAGCTTATGAAGCCGGATGGGGCGGTGTTTACTACAAGACTATCGGCTTTTTTATTGCTAATGAATGTTCGCCACGGTTTGACGTCACTTATAAAGATAATCTGCCTTGGATTGGTTTTAAGAACATGGAGCAGATTTCTGACAAGCCGCTGGAAAAAAATTTACAGATGATCAGCGACTTAAAAAAACATTATCCTCATAAGGTCATGGTTGCGTCCATCATGGGCTCTAATACCAAAGAATGGCAGGAATTGGCGAAAATGGTAACTGAAGCCGGCGCCGATTTGATCGAGTGTAACTTTTCCTGCCCGCAGATGACTAGTCATGCTATGGGTTCTGATGTCGGGCAAAGTCCGGAATTGGTTAGGGAGTACTCTCTGGCAGTATCGGGTGCGACAACGATTCCGGTGATTGCCAAAATGACGCCGAATATCGGCCAGATGGAACTACCGGCGCTGGCTGCGATTGCCGGTGGCGCACGTGGTTTGGCGGCAATTAATACTATCAAATCTATTACCAATATTAATTTTGATCATCTCACGGCGATGCCGGTTGTAAATGGTAAATCTTCGATTTCTGGATATTCGGGAGTGGCGGTAAAACCGATTGCATTGCGATTTATTACCCAACTAAAACAGCATCCGGATTTAAAAAGCGTACCGCTGAGTGGTATTGGCGGCATTGAAACATGGCGCGACGCGGTGGAGTTTTTGTTGCTTGGTTGTCGAAACTTACAGGTCACAACTTCAGTAATGCAGTTTGGCTACCGGATTGTCGAGGATATGATTAGCGGTTTGTCGCATTATATGGCGGAACGTGGCTATAATAAATTAGATGACTTTATCGGTTTGGCGCTCCCAAATATCGTGGCGGCTGAAGAATTGGATCGCAACTTTAAAATTTTGCCGAAAATTGATGATGGACTTTGCGTGGGTTGCGGCCGCTGTTATGTTTCCTGCTATGACGCGGCACATCAGGCGATTGACTGGGATGAGAAAAAGCGTCGTCCGTCGATTAATGATAACTGCGTTGGCTGTCACTTGTGTATCAATGTATGTCCGGTTATGAACTGTATGACACCGGGCGAGGTGAAGTTCAAAGAAAACATCGGGGCCTATCCGGTTGATTGTGAAAATATTTTGTTAAAAGGTTATTAGTAAAATTAGCTCAAGCCCATTTCTTCATGCTGGTGCTGCTGAAGTAATGGGTTTTTTACGTTAATAAAATTGGAGGTTATTTATGAACAGACGAATACTGTTTTTACTTTTTGTGGTAGTTTTGCTATCGTCAAGTTTCTCTATGAGTGTCACGGCAGTCGATCGAAACGCGCTGGTTTTGCAGACGGATTTCGGTTTGAAGGATGGCGCAGTTGCAGCGATGGAGGGGGTGGCGTTCAGTGTTGACCGGCAATTACCGATATTCAGTTTGACACATGAGATACCTGGATACAATGTTTGGGAAGCATCATACCGGTTGATGCAAACAATTGCTTATTGGCCGCCGGGTACGGTATTTGTTTCAGTTGTTGATCCTGGTGTTGGTACCAGTCGAAAATCAGTTGTTGCGAAAACATTGACCGGTCAGTATATTGTTACCCCGGACAACGGTACGTTAACGTTGATTGCTGATAGCGTTGGTATTGCCGAAATTAGACAAATTGATGAAACCAAAAACAGATTACAAAATTCCAATGATTCTTATACGTTTTATGGTCGTGATGTTTACGCATACACCGGCGCACGGTTGGCGTCCGGAATGATAACTTATGCTGATGTTGGTACGCTACAAAAAAATGAAATATTCCGCATTGCTTACCAGAAAGCGATATTGAATAATTCAGTTATTTCTGGAAACATTCCGGTTTTGGATGTTCAATATGGTAACGTTTGGACGAATATTGGCGTTGAACTATTGAGCAATCAAGGTGTAAAAATCGGCGACAATATATTGGTTAAGATTTATTCGAATAATAAACTGGTGTTTCAAGGAATATTGCCTTATGTACATACTTTTGGCGACGTGCCGGATGGCAAGCCGCTGGCGTACATGAATAGCCTGATGCAGTTGTCGTTTGCGTTAAATATGAAGAGTTTCTCCGCTGAGAACAAAGTTTATTCTGGTCCTGATTGGTCAGTTGAAATTGCTAAGGCATCTGCAAAATAAATTTAGAGGTTGTACATGAAAAAAGTATATATAACGCGCTCGATGCCGGAAATTGCTGAGCAATTATTAAAGGCTGCCGGTTTTACAGTTAAGACTTTTGAACAAGACCGAGTTATTGATAAACAGATACTATTGCGCGAGGTGACTGACGCTGACGCCGTCATTAGTATGCTTAGCGACAAAATCGATAGTGATGTTATTAATGCAGCAACGCGTTGTAAGATATTTGCCAACTACGCGGTTGGTTATAATAATATTGATGTAACTGTGGCGCGGGAGCGGGGTATTTATGTTACGAATACCCCCGGCGTATTAACCGACGCTACTGCGGATTTGACTTGGGCGTTATTATTGGATTGTGCAAGACGGGTTACCGAAGGGGATAAACTTACACGGCTCGGCGAATTTACTGGTTGGGCTCCGCTTTTTATGCGCGGTGTGCAGGTGACTGGCAAAACTCTCGGATTAATCGGCGCTGGCAGAATAGCCTTGGCTGTCGCAGAACGAGCCCGTGGTTTTGATATGAAGATTATATATTATGCACGTAGTAATAAGACTAATTTTGAACAGGTTACAGGTGCAACACGGGTGGATTTGATAACTTTACTTAAACAGTCTGATTTTATTTCATTGCATATTCCTTTAACTCCAGATACTCATTATTTGATTAATGAACATGAAATTAGGATGATGAAACCAACTGCCGTTCTGATAAACACTGCACGCGGACCCGTCGTTAACGAAGCGGCATTGATAACAGCGTTGAAAAACAATCGTATCTTTGCCGCCGGATTAGATGTTTATGAGCACGAACCGGAGCTTACACAGGGATTGGCTGAATTGGATAATGTAGTTTTAGCGCCACACGTTGGTAGTGCAACCTTTGAGACTCGGGATGCAATGGCTAAGTTAGTGGTAGAAAATGTTGTTGCTGCCTTAAATGGTGAAGTTCCGCAAAATTTGGTTTGGTAAAATGAAATAAAAATATTTTTGTCCGCTATTATTTTATCGAACAATATGATAATATACAAATATATATTCGTATTTAAGATGAAAATGAGGCGAATTATGAAAACACCAATATTGCATTGCGATTTAAACGGCTTTTTTGCGTCCGTAGAATGTATGCTTGATCCGTCGATCAGCCATTTGCCGGTAGCAGTGGGCGGCAACGCTGAAGCAAGGCGCGGCATTGTGTTGGCAAAAAATGAAATCGCGAAAAAATACAAAATCCGTACTGGCGAGGCGTTATGGCAGGCAAAACAAAAATGTCCGCAGTTGCATTTCATTAAGCCGACTTTTCAACGTTATATTGATTTTTCAAAAGCAGCTCAGAAAATTTATCACGATTATTCTGATAAAATTGAATCTTTTGGTATCGATGAATGTTGGTTGGACGTCAGTACTTCGTCGTTGTTACATAAAGATGGTGAGGAGATTGCGAATATTATTTGCAAGCGTGTCAAAAAAGAGTTAGGAATTACCTGTTCAATTGGAGTCAGTTGGAATAAGACTTTTGCCAAGCTCGGAAGCGATATGAAAAAACCGAATGCAGTCACAGTTATTACCCCGAAAAATTATCAGGATTGCGTGTGGCAGTTACCGGTAGAAAAATTATTTTATATAGGTTTTGCTACCACTAAAAAACTAAAAAGTATCGGCGTGTATACCATCGGTGCATTGGCACAGTTAGATTTGATTTTTATCCGCCGGATGTTGGGCAAGCATGGTGATTTAATATGGCATTATGCTAACGGACTGGACAGGGCGCCGGTACACCGGCTTGGCTGGCAAACGACAATAAAGGGTATCGGTAATTCGACTACAACACCGTATGATCTCACCAATAATATTGAAGTTAAGCGGATTTTTTATATGTTGGCAGATAGTGTGGCCCGTAGGTTGCGAAAACATGATTTTAGATCCAAACTAGTACAGATTTGGATTCGCAGCAACGATTTAACGGGATTTGAGCGGCAAGCACCGCTGGATAAACCGACTTGTCTTACAAACGAAATAGCCGAATCGGCTTATGAATTATTTCTATCCAATTATAATTGGCACAAACCGATTCGTTCGCTCGGCATCCGTGCGTCTAGCTTGTGCTCGTTTAATGAAGATCGACAATATGATTTGTTTGACTGCGAGCAAAAACGTGAGCGACTGGAAAAATTGGAATACTGTATAGATGCTATCAAATCTCGCTTTGGCAGTAAGATTATTACAAGGGCGCTTTTGGCAAAAGAACAAACAAAAATTTCTGCAAATGAAGGTCAACCAACGTTTATGCACTCGATGGAAATTTCTCAAGCAGATATGATTTAAAAGAAAACAAATGATTAAGGAGTTGTTATGTGTAAAGTGTTATCAATATTGCTTATTACAATGCTTATAACAATTGGCAGTAGTTTGTATTTGGCAGTTGGCGCTGAAGATGCAGTGCCTGCCAAATTAGTTGGGCAATTTGATCCGGTGTTTCCTGATCGTGATCCGTCAACCAGACAATTAGTGAACAATAAACGTTATTTTAAAAGCTATCGCGGGCAGGGAACTATGTATATTCGTAACTGTGGCGTAACTGCTGCTGATATTTATATTAACGACAAAAAAATAAACACTAAATCGGTTTTCAATAAGGCAGATAGCAGTGTTGTATTGAAAATTAACGATTATACCCGTGATGGCATAAACATGTTGCGAGTGGAAAACATTGTGCTTCCGGCTAGCGTAGTTGAAAAAAAATCAGCATATTTCGAGCTGTATGTTAGTTATCCTGAATTAGTTAGCGATTTACCCGAACGCGCCGGAATGTCGCAAGAAAAACTGGATTTGATTGATAAATTAATAAACAGCGAAGTTTCCAAAAATTTTCCGGCGGCACAACTGGTGATTGTCAAAAACGGAGTTATAGTAAAGAATACAGCTTACGGTTATGTGCAAGTATGGGACAAGAATCGTGAAATTGCAGTTAAGGATCGTGTCAAGTTAACTTTGGATGATATTTTTGATTTAGCATCAAACAGCAAAATGTATGCTACTAATTACGCGGTGATGAAATTGGTAGCCGAAGGAAAAATTAATGTAGACGACAAGGTCTGTAAATATTTGTCGGAATTTATCGGTGATGGCCGGGAAAATGTCGCAGTGCGTAATTTGTTGGTGCATAATGCCGGATTCGCACCGGAGATATTTTTTCACAAAGCTACTGATAAGTGGTTTTCGCAGAATGCAGTTACAACTCGCAAACTATTGATGAAAGCGCCGATAGTTTATCCGACCGGCAGTAAAACTCAGTACAGCGATACTGATTTTATGTTGCTTGGTTTAGTCGTCGAAGCGGTAACGAATATGCCATTGGACAAATATGTGGAAACAACAATTTATCAACCATTGGGATTGTCACATACTATGTATAATCCGCTTCGTAAGGGTTTCTTGCCGGAGCAATGTGCTGCAACAGAACGAAACGGTAATACCCGCGACGGGCGAATAAATTTTCCTAATGTGCGAACTTATACGTTGCGCGGTGAAGTTCACGACGAAAAAGCCTTCTACGCAATGGACGGAGTCGCCGGACACGCCGGTTTGTTTAGCAATACCAATGATTTAGCGGTGCTGATGCAATTGATGTTAAACAATGGTGGTTATGGAAACTACCAACTATGTGATCCAATCACTGCTGGCTATTTTACGCAGATGGCAGTGACCGATTCTTGCCGGGGACTGGGTTGGCTTAAACCCGGTTGGTATACCGGAAATGACATGAAATATTGTTTTGGACCGTATGCTTCTAATCAAGCCTTTGGTCATAATGGCTGGACGGGAACCTTAACAGTAATTGATCCGGCTCATGATTTGGCGATTGCATTACTTACCGATTGTATTCATTCTCCTGGATTACAAAATGATGTAAATGGTTTTGTGCACAAATCGCCGCCGTTTGAAACCGGACTTATGGGGAGCATTATTGCGATGACGTATGAAGCCGAAATAGGTCGCCAATAACTATTGGCAAAATATTGCATGATGAGTTATAATTTAGCAGATGTCTTGGAAATTAATCAAATTATTTGGAGGTTACCTGGTGGAAAACATTGAACAATTGTTAGCGTCTGAGCCAAAACAACTTTGGCATTATTTTTCAAAAATGTGTGAAATACCGCATGGTTCAAAAAACGAAAGTGCGGTTGCAGCCTATATTGTTGCTGAGATGACTGCGTTAGGATTAGCTGTTGAACGGGACGAAGTGGGTAATATCTTGGTACGGAAACCGGCGTCAGCCGGATTGGAGAACGCTCCTGTTGTTGCCTTGCAAGGCCATGTTGACATGGTTTGCGAAAAAAATAGTGCGACTAAACATAATTTCTTAACTGATGGTATTAAATTGAAAATTGTCGATGGGTTTTTACGTGCCAAAGGAACTACCCTTGGTGCTGATAATGGAATCGGCGCTGCTTGTGCAATGGCGATTTTAGCTGATGGCAAATTAAAGCATGGTCCGCTGGAATGCTTATTCACAATTGACGAAGAAGACGGGATGACTGGCGCGATCAATCTTAAAGCCGGTTGGTTAAAAGCTGAATATTTATTAAACCTCGATAGCGAAGAGGAAGGCGAATTTTGTATCGGTTGCGCTGGCGGGCGTAACAGTACAGTAAGCTATGGCTATGCTGAATCCACGCCGACTGACGGAAAAAAAGCCTATCGTTTGACTGTCAACGGTTTGCGGGGCGGACATTCCGGGGTAAATATTAAAGATGGTTTGGGCAACGCCAATAAATTGTTGGCACGGACATTGTGGGTAAATGCACGTGGTTTTGGTATGGAGATTGCCTCGATTAATGGCGGAAATAAAGTAAACGCTATTGCTCGCGAAGCTTATGCGGACATATTTATTGAACCAAGAAACGCGATCGAGCTTGTTGAAGCTTTGGCTGCAATTCAAGCGGATTTTCGTAACGAATACGGCACCGTCGAACCGAACGTGCAAGTTACTTTAACAGAGTTAGTTGATGCGCCGTCTGGTGTAATTTCGTCTCAGGACGATTGGAAGTTTATTGCATTTTTGCTTGCTATGCCGCATGGTGTGTGCGCGATGTCGCCTTCGATTCCTGGATTGGTACAGACCTCGACTAATATGGCTTATGTAAAAATTGAAAACGGACAGTTGCTCGTGAAAATGAGTCACAGGAGTTCGGTGGCCAGCCAATTGTCCGCCATCGTCGCAAAAATCAATGCCTTTACTTGTGTTTATGGCTTTGAAATATCACAATCCGATGGCTATCCAGGTTGGCAACCCAATCCTGACGCCGATATTAATGAAAAATGCCAAGTGGTTTATAAACGCGTATTCCGTAAAAAGCCGGTTATTATGGCAATTCATGCCGGTTTAGAGTGCGGTGTTATTGGAAAAAAATATCCAAACATGCAAATGATTTCATTTGGACCGAATATTTTTGATCCGCATTCTCCAGATGAGAACCTTGAAATTGACTCGGTGCCGCGTTTTTACAAGTTCACCGTAAAACTGCTCGAAGAATTGGCAAAATAAGTTTTTATAATTTAAAACAAAAACGACCGGGAAACAGTACCGGCCGTTTTTGTTTTAAATGTCAAATTGTTTATTGTTCAAAGCAGGAAATTTCAATGTGAATGGCGAAATCATAAAACGATTAATTATTAAGAAGGAAAATAATTTATGAAACTAGCAGTCGTGCAAACGAATCCTATTTTTGGCGAGAAAACTGCTAACATTGCTGCGGCCATTTGTTTAATGAAATCAGTGAACGCTGATTTATATGTATTGCCAGAATTATTTGCCAGTGGCTATAATTTTGTCGACGAATATGAAGTACATGAGTTGAGTGAAAAATTTGCTGAGGGTGAGACGTTTTATGCGTTACATGAATTTTGTCGCAATAATGATTGCTACGTTGTTTATGGTTTCGCAGAAAATGACAATGGCGAGCTATTCAACTCATCTGGGCTAATTGGACCGAGCGGCGCAATTGGTCTATATCGTAAGATTCATTTATATAATCGCGAGAAACTGTTTTTTCAGCCCGGAAATATTCCGTTTTCAGTGTTTGAGTTGCCGTTTGGCAGGATAGGAATGATGGTTTGTTTTGACTGGTATTTTCCGGAAAGCGCTCGCACATTGGCACTTCGTGGTGCCCAGCTGATTGCGCATCCATCAAACCTGGTCGGTGCACATTGCCCGGACAGTATGCCAGTGCGCTCACGCGATAATTGTGTGTTCACTGCAACGGCCGACAGAGTAGGCATTGAAGATCGCGGCGGTTATAAGTTTGGTTTTATTGGTCGAAGCCAAATTGTAACACCAAACGGGAGTATTTTGCAGCGCGCCGGAGATAAAGAAGAACAGATAATCGTCAGTGATATTGAGTTTTCTGATGCAGACAACAAGAGAATTACGGAGTATAATGATCTTTTTGATGACTTGCGGCCTGAGTATTATTAATATCTCTTATTGGAGTTTGGAGCGCAATTTTGAAAATTTTGCGGAGGAATGGTAGTGGAACGAGTAATACAAACTCAGTGTTTATGTAAAATATGTTCTGGCAACTCGGAAATATGCGGAGTTGTTGATTTCAATAAAAACTGTAGAGAAAGAAATGGAAAATTTTTAAAACTGAGCGGTATTCCTATATATTACTACCGTTGCGAGAGTTGCGGACTGCTTTTCACTACCTATTTTGATGAATGGAGTTATGATGATTTTTCTCGTAATATCTATAACGAAGAATACAAATTAGTTGATCCAGATTATGAAAAAATTCGCCCTGAGCAAAGCTTTGAAATGGTAAGTAATCTGATCGGCAATCATAGCAGTTTGAACATTTTAGACTTTGGCGGTGGAAGCGGGCGACTTGCACAACTTCTAACTGAAAAAGGTAATTTTGCTTTTACTTATGATCCGATTTCAAAGGTTAGCAGTATTCATGCAGATATGAAATTTGATTTAGTTACTGCAATTGAAGTATTTGAACATACTGCGAATCCAAAGCATACCGCTGAAACTATAATTGATTTTCTTTCAGATGAAGGTGCGGTTTTATTTACAACATTGACTATAGAAAATCTGCCTGTTCATGATATGAACTACTGGTACATTTCGCCTAGAAATGGTCATATTACAATATACACGTTAAAGTCCTTAGATAAATTATTTAACGATTTAGGCTATAGTGTTCATCATATTGATTCCTGGCGACATATCGTGTACAAAAAGCTACCTGAATGGCTTTCGCCTGGAATTTATAATTTACCGAAAAGTAAACAATTAGCAGCACCGGTTGAACAATTTGCTAAATTAACGGAGGATTGTATGCCTGATTTTAATGAAATCAAAGACTGTCGTTACGGAAAGATGATTTACAACAAATTAGACGCTTATGTTGGAAAATCGTTAAACAACTATGGAGAATTTTCCGAGGGTGAATTTGAGTTGTTCAAACAAATTGTGCGCGAGGGTAACATAATTTTGGAAATTGGCGCAAATATTGGTGCGCATACTGTCGCTTTGTCAAGAATAGTCGGCCAAAGCGGTACAGTGTTTGCTTTCGAACCACAACGGTTAGTCTTTCAAGTTTTAGCAGGCAATTTAGCAATAAACAGCATCACCAACACGTTTTGCTATCAGAAAGCAGTGGGCGAATTGCCAGGTACACTTATGGTGCCTTTGTTGGATTTTGAAAAAGAGAATAATTGGGGTGGTCTGAGCCTTGGTTCATGGGAACAAGGAGAGGTCGTCGATGTTATCACAGTTGATAGTATGGATTTACCATTTTGTCATTTTATAAAAATCGATGTTGAAGGCATGGAGCTGGATGTTTTAAAAGGGGCAAAACAAACCATTGATAAATATCAACCGATTATGTACGTAGAAAATGATCGAGAAGAAAAGTCAGTTGCTTTGATAAAATATCTTCTGATGTTGGGGTATGAACTTTACTGGCACTGTCCGTTACTTTTTAATTCGAATAATTATTATGGCAATAAAGAAAACGTTTTTGGAAATATTGTTTCTAAAAATATGCTTTGTATACCTAAAAGCAAGAATGTTAATTTAAATGGGTTTGAAAAAGTAATAATAGCTGGTGAATAATTGTTAATCAGTTGTCGGCACCCTAGAATTATTTGGAGTCATAGATGAAACTTATTATCGCGGAAAAACCCAGCCTTGGGCGGGCGATAGCCGAATGGCTGGGGAGTAGCTATCGCAAATCCGGTTATATTGAGTGTAAAAATGACTATGTTGTTACCTGGGTATTTGGTCATATGCTTGAATTATATGAACCGGGCGATTATTTTCCCGACTGGAAATCATTCTCTTGTGCATTGCCAATGATTCCGGAAAAATTTATTAATAAATTACGCGAAGATGGTGGCGTAAAACAGCAAGTTTTTATGATAAAGGAATTGCTTAATAATTGCAGCGAAGTTATTCATGCCGGTGACCCAGATCGTGAAGGTCAATTGCTTGTTGACGAAGTGTTGGATTATTTACAGAGCGATAAACCGGTTGGCCGCCTGTGGCTGGCTGCGATTGATGACTTGTCGATTAAACGGGCTTTTGCAACATTGAAACCCAATGCTGAATATGTTGGCTACAAAGCCGCCGCCGAGGTCAGACAACAATCAGACTGGCTGATTGGCATGAATTATTCACGGGCGTTTAAGCGGATGTTTGATTCTTATGGTTATCATACTTCAATATCCATTGGCCGGGTTCAGACGCCGACACTAAAATTGATTATTGATCGTGATAAAGAAATAGCAAACTTTAAAGACAAGACGTTTTATGAGTTGCAGGCTACTTTTCGTGATGACAGTGATAATAAATTTGACACAAAACTTGTTTTACCCGATGCGATTAAACCTTTACTGGACGATGAAAACAAGTTGTTGGATAAACAACCGTTATTGGAAATTGTTGCTAAAATTATCAATAAAACCGGCAAAATAGCAAGTTATAGCAATACCCGAAAATCGCAACGGCAGCCGCTGCTATTTAATCTGTCTGATTTGCAAATCGAAGCCAATAAGAAATTTGGTTTGACAGCGCAACAGGTATTGGACTTGGCACAAACGCTCTATGAGAACAAACTGGCATCTTATCCGCGGACTGATTGTCAATATATGCCGGTATCACAATTTGAAGATGCACCGAATGTATTGAAAAATCTTTTGCGATTGTCACGTTATAAAACGCTGATGCCAGATGCTTCGATTAGGTCGGCGGTTTGGAATGATGAAAAAATATTCGCGCACCATGCAATTGTTCCGACCGGTGCCAATCTTACCGCACTAGAAGAATTGACAAAAAAATATCCCGACATCAAAAATGTTTTTCATTTAATTTCAGTACAATATCTGGCACAGTTCTATCCGGAAATGCTCTACGATGAGGTGGAAATATTGGTGGATGTTGAACAGTACCAGTTTAGGGCTATAGGCAAAACAATTGTTAATTTGGGCTGGAAAAGTGTTTTTGTGGCGACTGCCGTTACTTCAACCAAGAAAGACGAAGATAACGTAGCTGAAGAAAATGATGCGGAAATGATTTTACCGGTATTAGCAAATGATCAACCGGTGCTATGTGTTGACACTAAATTATTTTCAAAAAAAGCTACAAAACCCAAACATTATACTGAAGGTACGCTTATCAAAGCGATGACCAATATTCATAGCCGGGTTCCGGAGTTAGTCAAGCAAATGAATTACGATGCAGAGACTTCAGAGCGCTTGATAAAAGAATATCGGGCAATTCTTAAAGAGTCATCCGGATTGGGTACTGAAGCTACTCGCGCCGGGATTATTGAAAATCTGTATCGTAAAAAGTTTATTGATAAACAAAAGAAATACCTTATTGGTACTGAATTGGGAGCAACGTTGATTGGCTCCTTCACTGCACAACAGGAGACCAGTCAAGAATTGGGTTTTTTAGCCAATCCGCTGACGACGGCAGTCTATGAAATGTTTCTCGATGATATTGTAACTGAATGTGTGGCGCACGAGTTTTCAAGCGCCGCTAAAAAGTTCTGGGATAAACTTTACGAGCAACTAAATAACATTGGAATTTTTTCGAAATTGAGTTTTGACATGCAGAATATTGCTGGGGCGAATTTGTGTTTAGTTTGCGAACGGGTAATCAAACGGTTTGAAGGGAAATATGGTGCTTTTTGGAAATGTATGGCCTGTGGGAGGAGTTATAAAGATAAAGACGGAATGCCAATATTAGACACTGTTCCGAACACCTTAGCGGTCGAGTTGAATAAAAAATGTCCGGTTTGTGACGAGGGTAACTTGGTTGAGCGTACTAGCAAATATGGAAAATTTATTGGTTGCAATAAGTTTCCTAAATGTACTTATAAAAATTAGAGGCAGATAAACAATGGCATTGTGCCGCCAAAATCGTAAAAGATTGTAATATTTTGTGTAAAGTACTATAATAAACGAGTTGCTGTCAGAAGTGCATATAGTGATAATACATTTATTGAAGTTTGGAGATAATAGTCATGGAAATATGTTCAGCAGGAATTATCGGATTAGGTATGTATGTTCCTGAAAAAGTTGTTACTAACGCTGATATTGAAAAAATTGTCGATACGTCTGATGCGTGGATAACTGAGGTTACCGGAATAAAGCAACGTCATGTTGTTGAGGCTGATGTCACAACCTCGGATTTAGCAGTTCGTGCTGCTGAGGCGGCTCTAAAAGATGCAAATGTTGCAGTAGAAGACATTAATTTAATTATCGTTGCAACTGCGTCGCCGGATATGTTTTTTCCGTCGGTAGCCTGTCTCGTTCAAAATCGTATCGGCGCTAAAAATGCAGCGGCGTTTGATCTTGCCGCTGGCTGTTCGGGATTTGTGTACGCGCTTATAACCGCCAGCCAGTTTGTGCAGAACGGTACATATAAGAATATTCTGGTTATCGGTGCAGAGACGCTTACGAAAATCACTGATTGGACCGATCGAAACACCTGCGTGCTTTTTGGTGATGGCGCCGGTGCGGCAGTGGTATCTAAAGTGGCTGATGGTTATGGTTTATTGGGATTTGATCTCGGAGCAGACGGTAGTGGCGGTGAATTGCTTAAGGTAGAAGCTGGTGGTACGCGGATGCCAGCAACAGCAGAAACTGTTGCTGCTCATAAACATTTTATTCAAATGAACGGCAATGAAGTGTATAAATTTGCAGTAAAAATCATGGGAGCGACTGCAATAAAAGCGGTGGAAAAATCAGGAATTACCGTTGATGATGTTAGTTTATTAATTCCGCATCAGGCAAATATTCGGATAATCCAGGCCGCAGCTAAACGTTTAAAATTACCGATGGATCGCGTTGTTGTCAACATCCAAAATTACGGTAACACTTCATCTGCGTCTATTCCTATGGCACTTTGTGAAGCAAAAATCGCTGGAAAATTGATTGATGATGAACATTCCGTTTTGGTAGGATTTGGCGCTGGTTTAACATGGGCATCTTGCGTTTTAAGATGGGGAGGAATTGTTAAATAGTGAGCAAATATAAAATTTGTGAAATGCTGAATATCAAATATCCGGTTATTCAGGGTGGTATGGCGTGGGTCGCTGATGCTGATTTGGCGGCCGCGGTATCTAATGCGGGTGGTTTGGGTTTGATCGGTGCCGGTCAGATGCCGGGAGAACCATTTTTGAAAGAAATTCGCAAAGCTAAGACTTTAACCGATAAACCGTTCGGTGTTAATGTAATGCTGATGTCGCCGTTTGTTGAAGAAATTATGGATATTATAATTGCTGAGCGAATTCCGGTAGTTACTACCGGCGCCGGCAATCCCGGGAAATATATCAAGCGTTTGAAAGAAATTGGCGCGCAAATTTTCCCGGTAGTTGCTTCGGTGGCTTTGGCTAAAAAAATGGAGCGCATGGGTGTAGATGGTATTATTGCTGAGGGACTCGAAGGCGGAGGACACGTCGGAGATTTGACAACAATGGCATTGTTGCCGCAAGTTGTTGACGCAGTAAATATTCCCGTAATTGCTGCTGGTGGTATTGCTGATTCACGTGGTGTAGTTGCAGCGTTTGCTTTAGGAGCACAAGGGGTCCAAATCGGATCATTGTTTGTTGTTGCCAAAGAATGTAATGCGCATCAGAATTATAAAGATATGGTACTAAAAGCTAAAGACCGTTCGACGGTTATAACCGGTTTTTCTACAGGACATCCAGTCCGGGTGTTGAAAAATTTGTTTACGCGCCAATTTGAAGAAATGGAACGGCAAAATGCGCCGGTCGAAGAATTAGAAAAACTTGGTGCCGGAAAGCTGCGGTTAGCAGTAGTTGATGGTGAAGTAGAACATGGTTCGGTTATGATAGGCCAAATTGCCGGAATGATCAATGAACAGTTGACTTGTGATGAAATAATGCAAAGACTTATGGGGAACGTTGATGCTGTTGTAGCAAAATTGCCAAAATAAATTTTCAGACAATTTCTTAACAGAAATTGTCTTTTTTTTGTATCAACCGTTTCGAAACATTGTTTGACTACTTTTTTAGGAAGTGTTAGAATATCATTGCAAGTAGGAAAGATAATCGCGGTAGAAATACTGAGGAAAGTCCGAGCTCCACAGGACAGAACGCCGGATAACGTCCGGCAAGGGAAACCTTAGGGAAAGTGCCACAGAAATGTGTACCGCCGGCTATATGCCGGTAAGGGTGGAACGGTGCGGTAAGAGCGCACCAGCAGTCGGGCAACCGACTGGCTAGGTAAACCCCGTTCGGAGCAAGGCCAAATAGGGAAGGGTTGACGCGGTCCGCTGACCTTCCGGGTTGGCTGCTAGAGCCATCTGGCGACAGGTGGTCGAGATAAATGATTATCACTGCTTATGCAGGACAAAACTCGGCTTAATGATTGCTTGCATAGGACTGATTCCATATCAGTCCTATTTTACGTTAGAGGTGTTTATGAAATATTTCGCCGATTTATGTGCGCATCCTCGTGTAAAACAGTTGTGCGAATATCTTGTTCGACAAAAATATTTAGTTTGCTCTGGAATGCTAATTTTAGTTGCTCTGATTTGTTTTTTATTTCTCAATAGTCCGATGAATCATGACCAGACAGCGGTAATGTTCTCGGTGCGTGAAGGTAGTTCGGCACGAGAAATTGCTGTTGAACTAAAAGCTAAAGGCTTGATTCGCAACGAAACAATATTCGAGTTGTTTGCAAAAATTGAAGGATTAGATAGCAAATTAAAGGTGGGTACTTATTTGTTGTCTTCATCGTTGTCGATGCAAAGCATTGTAGATGTTCTGGCGTCGGGTAAAATGTCAGAAAACGGTATTACAATTCCTGAAGGCTACACAGTGGAGCAAATTGCCCAATTGTTAGCCGATAAGGGCGTTATTGAAAACCGTGAACAGTTTTTGGAACTTGCCAAAAATTATGCGCCATACAGTTATATCGAAAAACGACAGCAAGTTAAGTATGCTTGCGAAGGGTTTTTATTTCCTGATACTTATGATTTTGCGCCCAAGACCCCGGCAACTGATGTTTTGAAACGGCTGGTGCGGGAGTTCGATCGACGATTCGATGAAAAAATACGCCGGCAAGCAGTCCAGGAAAATATGTCGATTTATGATGTCGTGACGATGGCGTCTTTAGTTGAGCGCGAGGCAAAATTAAAAGATGAACGCCCGGAAGTGGCGAGCGTATTTTTAAATCGCTTAAAAATAAAAATGCCATTGCAGTCTTGTGCAACAGTGCAGTATGTTTTGCCAGAGCACAAAGACGTTTTGTCAATACATGATACACAAATAGCTTCACCATACAATACTTATCAAAACTATGGCCTTCCAGTAGGGCCGATTGCTAATCCCGGTTTAGCATGTATCAAAGCGGTGCTTAATCCGGCAAAAACCGATTATTTGTTTTTTGTTGTCAACGGCAAAGGCGGCCATTATTTCGCCAAAACCTATGAAGAGCATGAACAAAACATGAACCGAGGAGATAATTAGCGGCAACGGCTGCGGAAGAGATGAGATGAATAAAGTTGAGCTGCTTGCGCCGGCGGGAAATCTGGAAAAACTCAAATTTGCATGTTTATTTGGAGCCGACGCTGTTTATATTGGTGGAAAACAATTTGGGTTGCGTGCATATAGCGATAATTTTAATGATGCTGATTTTATCGAAGGACTTGCTTTTGCACACAGCATGGAGAAGCTGGTTTATGTAACAGTTAACGCTTATTTACGCAATAATGAACTAGAAGAATTGCCGGAATATTTGCGGAAACTTGAAAGTTTTGGAGTGGATGCGATTATTGTTGCTGATCCAGGTGTGATGTTGATAGCACGCTCGGTTACACCGAATTTACCGATTCATATCAGCACTCAGGCTAACACCGTTAACTACGCTGCCGTAGAATTGTGGCAGCAGCTTGGTGCTGAGCGAGTTGTTATGGCACGTGAACTAACACTCGATGAAATTACTGTTATTTGCGCCAAAACTACTATGAATATTGAATGTTTTGTGCATGGAGCGATGTGTGTGTCCTATTCCGGGCGCTGTCTGCTGAGCAATTATCTTACCGGTCGTGATTCTAACCGCGGTGGTTGCACTCAACCATGTCGTTGGAAATATAGCCTTGTTGAGGAACAGCGGCCGGGACAATATTTTCCAGTTACGGAAGATGAACGCGGAACTTATATTTTTAATTCGCGCGATCTGTGTATGATTGAACATATTCCAGCGCTCATCAATAGTGGTATTTATTCATTTAAAATTGAAGGCCGGATGAAGAGTGCCTATTATGTTGCGACCGTTACCAACGCTTACCGCCGCGCTATTGACGCTTACTACAACGGTAAGTATGACGACGCATTTGCCGTTCAGCTGTTGTCAGAGTTGAACAAAATATCACATCGTGAATACAGTAACGGTTTTTACTTTGACAATCCAGGCGCAGCCGGGCAGATATACGACAATTCATCCTATCAGCAATCACATGATTTTGTCGGTATCGTTTTGAATTATGATATTACTAGCGGATTTGCAACTATTGAACAACGCAATAATATTAAACGCGGCGAAACGGTCGAGTTTTTTCAACCGAATGGACCAACCTTTTCACAAACACTGTTGGAAATGTATGACGACATCGGACAACCTATCCATGTAGCTCCGCACCCGCAACAAATTTTCACAGTCCGCGTTGAGCATTCAGTAGAACCAAACACGTTAATGAGACGAGCGCTATGAGTGTGGAGTGCATAATAAAATTGTTCGTATCGCCAGAAAATATCAATTTTTTCAATCGAATTATAGAAGGTTATTCACATTTAGGAACGCTCACAACTGTTGACAGCAAAAGCGGAATGGTTTTTATTCGTTGCACACCTGACACTATTGCCGAAGTAGAATTAATCGTCGATAATTTACCGTTTGTCGTAAAAAGGATAGGTGAATGTTGAGTAATCCGTGCTTAATAATCAATCTGCGAAAAATTGGTGAAAATTGCAAACTTTTGCAGGATAATTGCCAAAAACGTGGAATTAGTATTGTAGGAGTAACTAAGGCATTTGATGGTGAACCGCGGTTAGCCAATGTTTATGTAAATAGCGGAATAACTGTTCTTGGTGATTCACGGCTGGACAACATTGCAAGAATGCGCGCAGCGAATATTGTCGCTGAATATATGTTGTTGCGAATACCAATGGCATCTGAAGTAGCAGCGTTGGTAGCCACTGTTGATTATTGTTTGATATCTGAGCCTGTAACAGCCCGACTAATCAGCGAGGCAAATGCCAAAAATAGTATAGCGCTCAAATTGATATTGATGATTGATTTAGGTGATTTGCGCGAAGGAGTTTTGCCGGAAAACGCGTTGAGTATAGCCAAGTTGATCGATCAGCTTGAACATGTTGAATTGGTGGGTATCGGCGCAAATTTTGCCTGTTTCGGTGGTGTCGCGCCCACCGGCGCCAAACTGTTGCAATTACTGGAACTTAAAACTGCGATTGAATCTCAACTCAATAAGCAGTTGACAATTGTTTCCGGCGGCAATTCGGCGAATGTCAACTTGCTATTCAATGACGGAATTCCTGACGGGATAAATCAGTTGCGATTGGGTGAATGTCTGTTACTCGGTAAGGAAACTTTAACTCGGCAGGCTATTCCCGGCGCCAATATTGATGCAGTCACGCTGCGGGCAGAAATTGTTGAGCTCATTCGCAAACCATCGTTGCCGTATGGTGAAATCGCCCAGGACGCTTTTGGTCAGGTGCCGCATTTCGCTGACCGCGGCGTTCGCCGCCGAGCAATTTGCGCAATCGGAAAACTGGATATCGATGTCGAAGGATTACAGCCGCGGGTACCCGGTGTGGAAGTGCTCGGTGGCAGCAGCGACCATTTAATTTGCGATGTCGAAGCGGTTCCATATTTGAAATTAGGTGATACGGTAGATTTTTCAGTAAGTTATGCGGCTTTTATTTATGCGATGCTTTCGCCATATGTGGCGAAATACTATATTGAACAATAAAAATTTGGCGAGGAGAAAAAAATGAACAAAGTACGGGTAATCATGTGGGGGTTGGGAAACATGGGTAGCGGCATGGCGAAAGCCCTGTTGGAACGAAGTGGCGTGGAAATCGTTGGTGCTATCGGTAAAAACCCTGCGAAAATCGGCAAAGATCTGGGTGAAACGCTCGGTGTTGGAAAAATCGGCGTGATCATTAGCGGTGACCCGGCCGATGTGTTGGTTAATACTGTAGCGGATGTAGTTTTGCATTCGACCGACAGTTTTGTAAAAACTGTGTATGAAGAAATTATTTTATGTTGTGATTGTGGAAAAAATGTTGTAACGATTGCTGAGGAAATGTCCTATCCGCAAGCTACTGATCCTGAATTAGCCGCTCGTATTGATGAGGCGGCGCGTGCCAACGGCGTTTCGGTATTAGGTACCGGTGTTAACCCGGGCTTTATGATGGATATGCTGGTTGCTGCGGTATCTGGTGGTTGTCTGCGAGTTGACAGTGTAAAAGCGGCGCGAATTAACGATCTTTCGCCGTTTGGACCAACCGTTATGAAGACGCAAGGCGTGGGTGCTACTGTTGAAGAATTTATGAGTGGTGTTGCATGCGGAGCAATTGTCGGCCACATTGGCTTTCAACAGTCGGCGCGAATGATCGCTGAAGCTATCGGCTGGGAAATAGCGCGTATTGATGAAACCCGTGAGCCGATCATTAGTAACGTGTATCGTGAAACTCCATGTGTTAAAGTTCAGCCAGGTATGGTTGCTGGTTGTCGCCATTGCGCCAAAGCTTATGACAAGGCTGGTAAACTTATTATTGAATTGGAGCATCCGCAACAAATCCACCCGCATCTCGAAGGGGTCGATACTGGCGACTACATCTGGGTGCATGGTGACCCGAATATGCAATTTGCCAACAAACCGGAATGTCCGGGTGGAAAAGGCACGATGGCAACTGCGATAAATATGATCCCGCAAATTATTAATGCTGAACCAGGGTTGAAAACCATGATGGATTTGCCGGTGATTTCGGCAATAATGGGAGATTATCGGATAAAAATTAATCACGGCAGTGGTGAGTGCTGCTAGATAGAAAATAAATTAACGGCAGAGAGTCAAAAGCTTTCTGCCGTTTTTGCGGATAAAATAAATCCAACAAAACAAGAGGAAAGTTGTATGATTAATTTTGCAAAAAAAGGCGCTTGGGTGCAAATAGAAAACACTGTTTTAGCTGTTGGCGAACGTGCGCCGCAGGTGCCTGCAGAAACGGCTGCCGTGCCAATGATTATGAAGACTAAAGGTTTTCTTAGAAACGTGACGGCTAATTTGGGCGACGAAGTTACGGTTTTGACTTTGGCAGAGCGGGAAATATCTGGAAAAATGATTGCGATTATGCCGAAATATAATCATGATTTTGGTATGCCACAACCGGAGTTACTCGGTATTGGCGTTCAATTACGGAAAATTTTGCGAGGTGGCAAAAATGTCTGATAACAGTTACTCAGCCGTAATGCAACGAAAGCCTCAAATCATGAAACAATCGACTGCTGTTGATTACTCACTGTTTGAGCAGGCAGGTGTGGCATTTGATTATGAAATGATGATGCGTGAAGCCGGATATTCGCTCAAAGAAATTCAAGATATTCAAGCTGATGTTGGTGTCGGAAATACGCCGTTGCTGGAGTTAAAGAACATTACGGCGCTAGCGCGTTTTTTCAGCAAACCGGGAAAAGGTGCGCGAATTTTTGTCAAAGATGAAGCTTGTAACCCCTCTGGCAGTTTCAAAGCACGACGCGCGGCGGTGTCGGCATTTCACGCCAAAAGACTCGGATACAGCGGCATTGCCTCGGCAACGTCAGGAAACTATGGTGCAGCGGTAGCATCGCAGGCAGCGATGCGTGGTTTAAAAGCGATTATTTGTCAGGAAGTATTTGACAGCCAGGGCGTTAATCAGCCGGAAATCGAAGAAAAAGGCCGCGTTTGTGAAGCCTACGGCGCCGAAGTTATGCAGTTATCGGTCGGACCAGAATTGTTTTATAAATATTTGTTAGTATTGGAAGAAACCGGTTTTTTCAACGCTTCATTATATACTCCGTTTGGGATTGCTGGTGTGGAGACACTAGGCTATGAATTGGCGGAGCAGGTTATCGCCCGTACCGGGCGCATGCCAGACGCAGTGGTCGTAACTCACGCCGGTGGCGGAAACGTTACCGGTACGGCGCGCGGATTGATCAAAGCCGGTTGCGCGGATACTAAAATCATCGCTGCCAGTGTTGATTTGAAAGGGCTGCATATGGCTAGTGATATTGATTTCAACAAAAAGTCATTTACGACAGGGCACACTGGTTTTGGCGTTCCATTTGCGACGATGCCAGATCGAGCCGATGTGCCGCGTAATGCTGCACGATCGTTGCGTTACATGGATCGCTATGTTTTAATAACTCAAGGTGAAGTGTTTTACACCACAGAGATGCTGGCACAGCTTGAAGGATTGGAACGCGGACCGGCAGGTAACACTTCACTCGCGGCGGCGTTTGTTTTGGCACAGGAAATGGACAGCGACCAAATATTGGTCGTGCAGGAAACTGAATATACCGGTGCCGGCAAAAGCCCTGGACCGCAACTTACTTTTGCCAAGCAAAATGGTATCGATGTCAGCGTTGGTAACCCAAGAGACAGTATCCCAGGCAAAAACATTATCATTCCTGACCATCCAAATATGATTCGTGTAATAGATTTTTCAATGACAAAGTTGCGTACATCGTACATCAAAAATATCCTTGTACAATCATCTGAATTAACACTAGCTGAATTGGAATATGTTGCTGCAGAAACCAAGCAGTCCGTTGCGGATGTCGAGAAAACTATTTTTGAATTATCACATAAATAATATGGAGAGAAATTATGCAAAGAAACGATGATTTTACAAAACGCCGGACAATACTTGGAGCATTAACTGATGAGCAATTAAAAAACCGCTTTTGGGAGCTGGCTGAAACAATAGTTGCCCCAATGATTGCGGTTGCCAAAAGCCACACTTCGCCATCGATCGAACGTTCAGTACTAATGCGAATGGGATTTTCAAGTGCGGAATCCAAAGAAATAGTCAATCGTTGCCTCGAGCACAATCTTCTTGGCAAAGGTGCAGGACATTGCATATTAAAGCTTGCAGAATTGCGCAATTGCGACTATTCGGCAGCAGGAGCGTTGTTAGCCGTTGGTGACGGTTGGACCGAGCTTCAAGCAGTATGGCGGAAGGGGAATAATTGAAATGAAACTCAAAGCTAATGAAAAACTTGATGTTGAGCAATTGCTTGAAGGACTGGAAAATTATCGTCCCAAGCGCCGTGGCTGGCATTGGCGCAAGAAAACACCCAATGCTAAGATTGGACCGTTTGTTTTTAAGCAAATGTCAGAAAATTTGGAACAGTCAATTCCGTTGCCGGCAGCAAAATATTTTGACGGCATTGATCCACAGCCAGACTGCTGTATTACTACAGAAATTGCATCCGGCAGGTTTGAAGATGATATACGCCGCATGAGGATGGCAGCTTGGCATGGCGCAGATCATATAATGGTTATTCGTACTGCCGGACAGTCGCATTTTGACGGTTTAATTGAAGGATCACCGGAAGGAATTGGCGGTGTTCCGATTACGCGCAAGCAATTACGAGCTTCGCGGAAGGCGCTTGATCTTATTGAAGAAGAGGTCGGACGAGAAATTAATTTTCACAGTTACATTTCCGGCGTTGCTGGCCCGGAGATGGCAGTGTTGCAGGGAGAAGAAGGGGTAAACGGTGCGCATCAGGATCCCCAGTATAATGTTCTATACCGTAACATTAATATGTTGCGATCATTTGTTGATGCTGCTGAAGCGAAAACGATCATGACGGCCTATGACATGGCACAAATTGACGGGGCACATAACGCGAATGCAACCGCCCGTCAGGCTTGGAAAGTTATGCCGGAGTTGATGGTGCAACATGCTATCAATAGTATGTTTTCAGCAAAAATCGGTATGAAAAAAGAAAATATCTGTCTTTCTACCGTACCGCCGACTGCGCCACCGGCACCGTGTATGTCGCTGGATTTGCCATATGCTGTTGCGTTGCGCGATTTGTTTGATGAGTACAAAATGCGTGCGCAAATGAATACCAAATATATGGAATCTTGCACGCGTGAGGTAACGGTTACGCATACTTTGAATGCGCTTTTGTCACGAATGACGAGTGCTGACATTCAAAGCACAATTACCCCGGATGAAGGCCGTAACGTGCCGTGGCATTATAACAATATTAATGGCGTAAATACTGCAAAGCAAACATTAGTTGGTACTGATTCGTTGATGGATTATATCAGCCTCAACCGTGATGGCGAGCTTGGCGAGAAAATACGCGAGCTGAAAGAGCGTGCCATATTGTACATGGAAGAAATCATTGCTACAGGTGGCTATTTCACCGCGGTCCAGAATGGTTTCTTTGTCGATTCCGGATTTTATCCGGAACGTAATGGCGATGGCATTATTCGTAATATTGCCGGTGGGATCGGCGCAAACACGATCGTAGAACGTGATAGTGATTATTTAGCTCCGGTTTGCAATCATTTTGGACAGAATAATTTACCGAATGGCATCAGCCACGCTTGTGATCTTATCGGCGGCTGCACTTTTGAAAAACCGGAAAAAATTGTCTTTGTAGATGAAATCGATGAGAACGATAATGTCAATATCAGAATGACGGAAGCTTCAAAGGAATCAAAGCTAGGTTTGTTGCGCCCGGAGGTTCAGTGGCAAAATGACGGTTTGGTCAGCATGACAATGTTTTTACCAACTGCCGAGCGTATTGCTGAGTTCGGCGCGATGGAAATAGCACAGCGTTTAGGATTACTTGATGTTGAAGTTATCAATAAACAAGTTATGCATCCGGCTGAAGGCACATTGATTGAATTGAAGGGAAAAGTACCATTTGCCATCGATCCCTCGCAATTAACAATTCCGCCACTGCCAAAAATCATCAGCGAAAATGAAATTCGCGCCTATGCTGCAGAGCATCAACTCAAGGTCGTTGCCGGAACGGTCGGACAAGATGAGCATTCGGTTGGTTTGTTGGAAATATTGGACATTAAACATGGCGGCATCGAAGGGTTTGGAATAAAATATTCGTATTTAGGTACATCGGTGCCTGTAAATAAATTAATTGATGCGGCAATTGAAGAAGGCGCTGATGCGGTATTAATCAGCACAATTATTTCCCATTCTGATGTTCATCGGGACAATATGCGAAAAATCGATCAATATGCCCGTGAAAAAGGAGTGCGTGATAAATTAATTATTGTCGCTGGCGGTACTCAGGTAACTAACGAAATCGCTATTGACAGCGGTATGGATGCAGGCTTTGGCCGTGGCACAAAAGGCATTCATGTGGCGAGTTGTTTAGTGGAAAAGTTGCGCTCGAAATAGAAAAATTTGGAGATCAATCGTGCAATCAAAATTGGTTCAAGTAATTATTGACCGGCCCATTGGTTATGTTGATAAATTCAATAATGTTTATCCGGTGAACTACGGCTATATACCGGGGATTATTGGCGGGGATGGCGAAGAACAGGACGTTTATGTTTTGGATTTTGATTATCCGATCGATAAATACCAAGGAAAGGTCGTTGCAGTTGTTCATCGAAACGATGACGTTGAAACGAAATGGATAGTATCAAACCAAAAATTATCAAAAGCGGAAATTATGAAAAAAGTTTATTTCATGGAGCAGTATTTTGATTCGGAAATTCAAATGTTTGAAGAATAGTTCTGTGATTTCGTTTCGATGTTTCTCTTAAGCTAAAAACAGCAGGTGTATTTATGACGAAATTATCAGTTGACTGTCTTGTTGCCGAAATCGGTAGCACTACAACAATCGTTACAGCGATTGACAAAATTGAAAGCGACGACCCGCAAATTATCGCACAAGGTCAAGCGTTAACGACTGTTGCTGAAGGTGATGTGACCATCGGTTTGCATAAGGCAATTGAGGAAATTGAGTGCGCAATAAATTGCCAGCTGGATTACAAAGAAATGCTCGCAGCATCCTCGGCAGCGGGTGGTTTGCGAATGACTGTGCATGGTTTGGTCTATGACATGACCGTAAAAGCCGCGCAGGAAGCAGTGTTGGGAGCCGGGGCAAATATTCAACTCATAACTGCCGGAGATATTTCTGAACGTGAATTGCAACGCATAATCAAAATTCAACCGAACATTGTGTTCTTGGCGGGTGGTGTAGATTACGGAGAACAGGAAATCACATTACGTAATGCCGAGAAACTTTCTCGCTCGCCTTTGACGGCACCGACTATTTACGCCGGAAATTGCGCGCTCATTGACGAGATCAAAGATATGTTCGCAGATAATGGCAAAGAGCTTATTTGTGTTGATAATGTTTATCCGCGGATTGACGCACTCAATGTCGACACCGCACGCGCTGCAATCCAAAAAGTGTTCGAAAAACATATCGTTCACGCGCCAGGAATGCAATTGATTCGTGAAATGGTCACCGGTAAAATATTGCCGGTGCCAGGTGCAGTGATGAATGCGGCGAAGTTATTACGTGATAGCATTGGTGATGTACTGGTAATCGATATTGGCGGCGCAACGACTGACGTTCACTCGGTTACTGAGGGCGACAGTGAAATAAGTTCTTTGCTGATAAATCCTGAACCAATGGCAAAGCGCACTGTTGAAGGCGATTTGGGAATGTTTATTAATGCCGGAAACATTGTTGCCTTATTGGAACCCGAGGATATTTTGAACGGACGTTACGATAATGTTGAGTTAACCGCATTAGTTGCAGCTGTTCCGCAAACTGTTGAGCAACTTGAACTTGCTGAACACATGGCGAACGCAGCAGCGCACACAGCGCTTGCCCGCCACAGCGGCACGCTCGAATATATTTACGGTATTAGCGGGCGCAAGCAAATAGCTCGCGGGAAAGACCTGACGGCGGTCAAATGGATAATTGGTACGGGCGGGGCGTTGACCAAGCTGGAGTGCGGCGTACGCATTTTGCAAAATTTAAACACTCATCAACGTGATGTTCGTTTACTACCGCGTACTGGAGTAGTATTGATTGATCATGATTATATTATGGCTTCGGCCGGGGTTCTGGCATATCGTTATCCAAAAGCCGCGCTTGTATTACTGAAAAAAAGTCTGACAATATAATCGCTAAATGCTCGTAATCGTTTTGATTGCGAGCTGTTTGTTTATATTGACTTGCCAGTTGCGTTATTGTAGTATAAGCTCGAACAAATAATAATTTATTATAGTGAAAGCAATGATTAAACCAAAACGAATTTTATTTCTCTCGGCGCCGTTTGGTCATGGCCATGCTAAGGCGGCGCAAGCTGTTATTAAAGCCATAAAAAAAAGAGATAGTGAAGTTGATACACGCCTGGTTGATGTTTTCGAAGACTATCCAGATTTCTTCGGCGGAGCATTAACTAAGGCTTATTTACGTTTTGTCGCAAAAGTTCCAAGACTTTATGGCACATTGTATGATATGCAAAACCAGTACGGCAAATATTTTTCCACGCGCAGTTTTATGCACATGGCCGGAGCCTACAAAATGCTCAAGCTTGTGCGAAAAATTCAGCCTTCGGCAATTGTCTGTAGCCATTTCCTCCCGGCGGGAATTCTTGATTATCTCATTCAAAAACAACACATCAATGTTCCGGTGTACGGTATAATTACCGATTATTCATTGCACTATTGGTGGGTTTTTGAGCACATTCGCAAATATTTTGTTGGTTGCGATGAAATGGTTGCCAGCTTTGCGCATTACGACATTGACGCCAATCATGTTCAAGTTACCGGCATTCCTTCAAGCCTTGATTTAAGCAAGCTCAATGCACGAACTGAGATTCTAAATAAGCTCAATCTTCGAAATGATTTGCCGATAATTGCGGCAATGGGTGGCGGCACCGGAATGATTCCACTAGTTGAAATCGCTGAAGCGCTTGATAAATCAACGGTGCCATTTCAAATGGTGATGATGGCCGGTACCAACTTGAAGATGTATCGAAAATTGGTTGAGTACAAAAAACACGCCAGGAAACCGTTACGAATTTATTCTTACATTGATTTTGTTAATGATGTGATGGCGGTCTCGGATATGATTATTTCGAAGCCGGGTGGTTTAACTACTGCCGAGACGCTAAGTATCGGACTGCCAATGATTGTATATAATCCGATACCCGGACATGAAACAGATAATGCCAATTTTTTGACCAGTAACAACGCGGCGATAGTAGCGCCGAATATTAATGAATTAATCAATATTGTTGAAGGCTTGCTAACTTGTCCAAAAACTTTGCAGCAATTGCATCTGAACGTTATGAATTTGGGGCGCCCGGATGCGGCTGCGGCGATTGCCGATGAATTGCTGAAATTTGAGTGAGGAAGTGAACTTATCAAAAATTTATTTTGCGCTCAACTACATAAAGCGCTTGGATTCAACAACCGAAAATATCAAGTATTGATAGACAGCTTCGGTTCGGCGCGTGCGGCGTTGTTCGCTGCGTCTGAACAGCTTGCCGAATTTGCAGTGACTAGCGCTGAATATTCGCGGTTTGTTGATATGCGCAGCGACGAAGAGGTGGAAAAGCTCGCTCAAGTTATGGCGCGGCTGACCACCAAAATTATCGTTGCCGATGACCAGGATTATCCGGCTGATTTGAAAAACATTTACAATGCGCCGGCGTTGTTATATTGCCGCGGTGAATTATGTAAAAATCCCAAGGTGGCCATAGTCGGTTCGCGCAACCCTACGGTATATGGTAAAGCAGCAGCGCAAAAATTAGCGCATGATCTTGCTGAGTCCGGATTGATTGTTATCAGCGGTGCAGCGCGGGGGATCGATACAATTGCGCACGCAGCTGCATTGGCGGTTAACCGGCCGACAGTCGCAGTTTTGGGGTGCGGCATTGATGTAGCGTATCCGAAGGAGAATGCCTCGTTGCTTAAGGCAATCACTGAAAGCGGTGCAGTAATATCAGAGTATCCGCCCGGCACTGAAGTGCGTCCGTATTATTTTCCAATGCGCAACCGTATCATCAGCGGACTGGCAAATTCAATTGTCGTTGTAGAAGCCGCCGAAAAAAGCGGAGCGCTGATAACTGCCGATTTTGCACTAGATCAGGGCAAGGATGTTTTTGCGGTTCCGGGTTCGATCTTTTCGGAAAATTCGGCCGGATGTCATAAATTGATTAAGAGCGGCGCTAAATTAATTGACAGCGCAAAAGATTTAATTGACGAATTACAGTCACTTGTGTTATTTTCTCGTCAATGCATTAATAAAATCACGCCAAGTTTTAGCAATGTTGATGAAGAAGTAATTTTTGGAGCACTATTTTTAGATAAAGCAATGACTATTGATGAAATTTGTTTGCGTACAAATTTCAGTGCCAAACAGGCGAACATCGCTGTTTTTAACATGCTAATGAGAGGAATTGTACGCGAGGAATCAGGTAAACGCTATCTGCGCAGCAATTAGGAGGAACTACTTGAAATATTTGGTATTGGTGGAATCACCAGCAAAAGCCAAGACAATTGAAGGCTATCTGGGCAAAAATTATACTGTAAAATCAACCAAGGGGCACATCCGTGATTTGCCAAAAAGCAAAATGGGCGTGGATTTAGAGAATAACTTTGAACCGCATTATATTAATAGTCGCGACAAAAGTGCGCTGATCAAGGAATTAAAACTTGCCGCGAAGACAGCCGACCAAGTGCTGCTCGCGACTGACCCGGATCGTGAAGGTGAAGCGATTGCCTGGCATATTGCCGAAGTGCTGAAAGTTGATATCACCGGTAAGTGCCGGATTGTTTTTAACGAGATAACCAAACCATGTATTCAAGGTGCAGTAAAATCGCCTCGTTCTATTGATTTCGATTTAGTTGAAGCGCAACAAACGCGACGAATTTTGGACCGCATCGTTGGCTATGAACTCAGCCCGTTGTTGTGGAATAAAATAAAAAAAGGGCTGAGCGCCGGTAGGGTGCAATCAGTAGTAGTTCGCTTAATTTGCGAGCGCGAATTGGAAATCAGAAATTTCCAGCCGGAAGAATATTGGACAATCGACGCATTACTTAATAATGGCAAAACGAAAGGCGATTTTACTGCAGCGCTAACCAAAATCAACGGTAAAAAAGCCTCAATCACTAACAAAACTCAAAACGATCAGATTATATCTGATTTACAGACAGCGGAATTCAAGGTAATTGATCTTACCAAAAAGCAACGAAAAAAAGCCGCACCGCCGCCATTTATTACCAGCACTTTGCAACAAGACGCATCACGGCGGTTGAATATTACCCCAAGGCGGGTAATGCAGCTTGCACAACAGCTGTATGAGGGGATGGAAGTGCCGGGATTTGGTCATACCGGTTTGATTACTTATATGCGTACTGATTCTTTTCGAATATCTGAACAAGCTGTACAGAGTGCACGTGCAATTATTGGCGATGCGTTTGGAAATAGTTATCTTCCTGACAAACCGAATTTATACAAGAAAAAGGCATCTCAGGATGCTCACGAAGCCATTCGTCCGGTTGATGCGCTAATTACACCGGATAAACTCAAAAACGCACTTGGACGCGACCAGTTAAGGTTGTACAAGCTGATTTGGGATCGGTTTATTGCTTGTCAGATGACTCCGGCTGTTTATGATATTGAAACTTGTGATGTCAAATCAGGGAAATATTTGTTTCACGCTAGCGGTTCCAAGCGGATATTTGCAGGCTATTTGGCGGTCTATGATGACGGCGGAGAAGACAGCGCAGATAAACAAAAAACGTTGCCAGAGCTCGATTTAGAGCAACTGCTGAAACTAATTAAGCTAGAATCGGCGCAGAAATTTACCGAGCCGCCACCTCGCTACAATGAACCTTCGCTGATAAAACTATTGGAGGATCTGGGAATAGGTCGTCCAAGCACATTTGTACCAATTATCGAAACAATTGTTGATCGCGGTTATGTTGAAAAAATTGAGAAAAAATTCATTCCAACGGAGCTTGGATTTATCGTAAACGAGCTGTTGGTAAAATATTTTGCGACGATTGTAAATGCTGAATTTACTGCAAAAATGGAACACGAGCTTGATGAAATTGCTGATGGAAAAATGCAGCGGATTACAGCATTGCGTGAGTTCTATCAAAGCTTTAGCGCGAGTATCAGTGAGGCACGGGAAAAAGCTGAGCGCCGGGTAATTGAACCGATAATAACTGATGAACTCTGTCCCAAATGTGAAAAAAATCTGGTGAAAAAATCCGGACGATTCGGCGAGTTTCTTGCTTGCCCGGGTTATCCTGACTGTAAGTTTACCAAACCGATCGTCAGTCTTTCGAATTTTATCTGTCCTCAATGCAAAATTGGCATGTTGTCCGAAAAACGCAGTAAAAAAGGTAAAAAATTCTTTGGCTGTAGTGAATATCCAACTTGTACTTTTGCAACCTGGGATATACCGATTGAGGAAAAATGTCCAAAATGCGGTGAGTATTTGATGAAACATCTCTACAAAGGCCGCGGTGCAAAAAAACTCTGCAGTAATATTGACTGCAATTTTGGAAAAGAAAAACCGGTTAAGAAAAATGAAAAAACCGATAGTTAATATCGTCGGCGCCGGATTGGCTGGTAGCGAAGCGGCGTGGCAAGCTGCAAATCGAGGTTGCCACGTCCGATTATTTGAGATGCGGCCAGTAAAAATGACCGCTGCGCATTATACTGGCAATTTTGCCGAATTGGTGTGTAGTAATTCGCTAAAATCTGATGAACTTGGCAATGCCTGCGGCTTGCTAAAAGCTGAGATGCGTAATTTTGAGTCAATTGTTATCGCTAGTGCTGACAGCAACCGTGTTCCAGCAGGCGGTGCATTGGCCGTCGACCGCGAAGTATTTTCAACTGAAATCACAAAAAAACTTTCGAATCATGATAATATTGAAATAATCCGCAGTGAAGTAATTGATCTAAAAAAGTTATTGAACGATAAGACGATAATTGCCACTGGGCCGTTGACGAGTGATGCGTTGGCTAAACAAATTTCCGAGCTGTGCGGCGCCCAATTTATGTATTTCTATGATGCGGCAGCACCAATAATTGAGTACGATTCCATTGATATGTCAATTGCTTATGCTGCATCCCGTTATGATCGCGGTGAAGCAGACTATATAAATTTGCCGATGGACAAAGCTCAATATGATATGTTCTACAATCAGTTAATTGCATCGGAAAAAGTAGCTCTTCAGGAATTTGAGGACAAGGTGCTTTTTGAAGGCTGTATGCCTATCGAAGAAATGGCTGCACGCGGCTATGACACAATTCGGTTTGGTCCGTTGAAACCAGTAGGGTTGATAAACCCTCACACAGGGCGGGAAGAATTTGCGGTTGTGCAATTGCGACAGGATAATTTTGCCGCATCGCTGTATAATATGGTCGGGTTTCAAACTAACTTAAAGTGGCCGGAGCAAAAAAGAGTGTTTCGTATGATTCCTGGTTTGGCAAACGCTGAATTTATTCGCTATGGCGTAATGCATCGTAATACTTTTATCAATTCACCAAAGATAATCAGCCCAACATTAAATATGCAAAATAACGCAAATATCTATTTTGCCGGTCAGATAACCGGAGTTGAAGGTTATGTTGAATCAGCAGCATCCGGTATGCTTGCCGGAATCAATGCCGCGCGGGTTGCGCACGGTCAATCTCAATTGTTGTTCCCGTTAGAAACCGTTCTTGGTTCATTATGTGCTTATATTACGACTGCAAACAAGCATTTTCAACCGATGAACGCTAATTTTGGAATTGTACCTAATGCAGAAAAAAAGATCCGCAGCAAAAAAGATCGCTATGCGTATTACGCCGAGCGGTCTTTGGCCAGTTTGCGAATTTTTATGGAAAAAGAACATGTTTGTACCAACAAAACAACTTGACGCTTTCGTGGATTATTTGCGTGTTGAAAAACACGCTGCTGCGCATACAATAAAAAACTATCATTCAGACATTGAAGAATTTTTTACGGAAATCGCTACTCCTCTCAACAGCATAACCATTGTAGATATACGTCGTTACTTGACTAAGGTGCGATTAACAATTTCTAAACGCAGTGTTACGCGTAAATTGTCGGCATTACGGACGTTTTATAAGTTTTTATTACGTGAGGAATGGGTTGAAACAAATCCGTTTGCTGCAGTACGTTCACCAAAAATGGACAGGCGATTGCCGCAATTTATTGATGAAGCTGAAATGATCAGACTACTGAATCTGCCCGATCGCGCTACGCCGTTAGGGTTAAGAGATAGTGCAATATTGGAACTGCTCTATTCATCCGGATTGCGGGTTGGTGAATTGGTCGACCTGCGAATATCATCTTGTCAAGATGGAGAGTTGCTGGTTTTGGGTAAAGGTTCAAAAGAACGTATCGTACCTGTGAATGACTCAGCGCTGAAATGCGTTGCTAATTACTTGCGTAGCGCACGCAATGTTCTGATTGCAGCTGCAGCCAATGAAGTCAAACCACACAACTATTTGTTCGTCAATTATCGCGGCGGCAGGTTAAGTGATAGAAGCGTCCGACGAATGTTCGAAAAATATACGACGATCTTTGCCCATGAGCGTCATATCAGCCCGCATACCATCCGACACACTTTTGCAACTCACTTGCTTAATCACGGTGCCGATTTGCGTGCAGTGCAGGAGTTGCTCGGGCACGTCAACCTCTCGACCACGCAAATCTATACGCATATAACAACTGACAGATTACTTGCAGTCTATGGCGCCAAGCACCCACGGGCTAGCAAAGAATAATAAAATTGTAATTGTTTAATGGAGAAGAAATGGAAGAAAATGCAATAAAATTTCGCGGCACAACAATTGTTGGCGCGAGAAAAAATGGTATAACAGCTATTGCCGGTGATGGTCAGGTAACTTTTGGCCAGGCGACAATTATGAAGCAGACAGCTAAGAAAGTTCGTCGTTTGCATAATGACAAAGTTATTGCCGGATTTGCCGGGTCAGTTGCCGACGCATTTACGCTTTTCGCAAAGTTTGAGGCAAAATTACAGGAATTCAACGGCAACTTGTCACGCGCTGCTGTCGAGTTGGCTAAAGACTGGCGTATGGACAGAGTGTTACGTCGTTTGGAAGCATTACTGATAGTAGCCGACAACGAAAAAATGCTAATTATTTCCGGAACTGGCGAGGTAATCGAGCCGGATGATGAAATATGTGCGATTGGTTCAGGCGGTTTCTATGCGTTGGCCGCAGCGCGGGCGCTTATGCAACATTCAGATTTATCGGCGGACAAAATTGTTCATGAGGCGTTGACCATTGCTGCTGATATTTGCGTATATACCAATCATAATATTACAGTGGAAAAACTATAGAAAGGGAACACAATGACTAATCTCACCCCAAAACAAATTGTATTCGAATTAGATAAATATATAGTTGGTCAAAACGCTGCAAAAAAATCCGTCGCGATTGCGCTTAGAAATCGCTGGCGGGCATCGCAGTTACCAAAAGACGTCCAAGAAGACATCATTCCAAAAAACATCCTGATGATTGGGCCAACCGGTGTTGGTAAAACCGAAATTGCGCGGCGGATGGCGAAAATAGTAGATGCGCCTTTTGTAAAAGTTGAGGCGACTAAATTTACAGAAGTCGGTTATGTCGGCCGGGATGTCGAATCAATGGTTCGAGATTTGGTTGAGACGGCTGTGCGTTTGGTTAAGAACCGAAAGATGAAGGATGTTGAGCAACGTGCAGCTGATCTTGCAGAAGAGCGCATAATTGATTGCTTCGTTCCGAAAAAGCAAAATGATGCGCCAATGAATCCGCTCGGAATGTTGTTTGGCAACGGTCAGCAACCACAACCGGAAGCTAATGCATCCAGTGTTGAGCGAGAGAAGGTGCGCGCTGAATTAAAAAGCGGACTGCTCGAAGAAAAAATCATCGAAATTGCCATCGAACAGAGTGGGATGCCAATGTTGGGAATGCTTGGTGGCGGCAATATGGAAGAGATGGGCATGAATCTTCAGGAAATGCTCGGAAATATGTTGCCGAAAAAGAATAAAAAACGCAAAGTAAAAGTTGCTGAGGCGCGTAAAATATTTCAACAGGAAGAAGCGCATAAATTAATCGATAACGATGAAGTAAATCGCGATGGCGTTGAACTGGCGGAAACTGCCGGAATAATTTTTGTTGACGAGATTGACAAAATCGCCGGAAGGGGAAATTCTGGAGGCGCTGATGTTTCTCGTGAAGGAGTACAGCGCGATATTTTACCGATTGTTGAAGGCTCAACGGTAATGACTAAATATGGACAAGTTTGTACTGACCGGGTGTTGTTTATTGCCGCTGGAGCGTTTCATATGTCCAAACCATCCGATCTTATTCCGGAATTGCAGGGGCGATTCCCGATTCGTGTAGAACTTGAGAATCTCAGCTGCGCTGATTTTAAACGCATTTTAACTGAACCGTCAAACTCAATTGTGAAGCAATATACAAAATTGCTGCAAACTGAAAACGTCCAAGTGTTGTTTAATGATGAAGCGCTCGATGAAATTGCCGACATTGCTGAAAAAGTAAACACTGATACTGAAAATATTGGCGCACGCCGTTTACACACTATTTTGGAACGGCTGATGGAAGACATTTCTTTTCATGCACCTGAAGCACCTGGGGAAATTGTAATTACTAGAGATTACGTTCGTGAAAAACTGGATAATATAGTAAAAAGTCAGGATCTTTCGCAATTTATACTGTAAAAACCAGAAAAGTCGACGTTATTCCTTGCTTCAAAAATATTTCTTTGCTATAATATATGCGGTTATGCATATAACACACGCGTCAAAATTTCCTGTGTATCAAAAAATGATATGCAATTGACGCGGAGGAAAAAACAGGAGGCTATAATGGGTGTAATTTCAATGAAATCCCTGCTCGAAGCAGGAGTACACTTTGGACACCAAACTCGTCGTTGGAATCCGAAAATGGCACCGTACATTTTTGCTGAACGCAATGGTATTTACATCATCGATTTGCAAAAAACGGTAAAAAAAGTTGACGAAGCCTATAATTTTATTCGTGATCTGTCTGCTGCTGGTGAATCGATTTTGTTTGTCGGCACAAAAAAACAAGCTCAAGAATCCATTCTTGAAGAAGCAATCCGTTGTGACATGTATTATGTAAATCAACGCTGGTTGGGTGGAATGCTAACCAACTTTCAGACAATCAAAAAACGCATTAACCGCTTGCACGTCTTGGAAGCTATGGAAGCTGATGGTCAATTCGAAGTGTTGCCGAAGAAAGAAGTTATTGTTCTGCGCCACGAAATGGACAGATTGAAAAAATTTCTTGACGGAATAAAGCACATGAAACGCACCCCAGGCGCGTTATTTGTTGTCGATCCTCGTAAGGAGCATATTGCTATTGCCGAAGCTCGCAAGTTAGGTATTCCGGTTGTTGCGATAGTTGACACCAACTGTGATCCGGATGTAATTGATTATGTAATACCTGCTAACGATGACGCTATCCGTGCAGTACGGTTGTTGTGTGCCAAGATGGCCGACGCAGTGCTTGAAGGCCGCCAAGGCGAACAATACGGCGCCGAAGAGGCAACGACCGACAACGCAGTAGATGAAGCTGCAGAAGAATTTGAAGAAGTTGAATAAGAGGGAAAATAGATGGCAGTAACAGCTGAACTAGTAAAACAACTGCGTGATACGACCGGCGCAGGGATGATGGATTGCAAACGCGCCTTGGTGGAAACTGAAGGCGATTTGCAAAAGGCGATTGATTTATTGCGTGAAAAAGGCCTGGCAGCGGCAGCGAAGAAAGCTGGCCGTGTTGCAGCTGAGGGCACAGTAGGAAGCTACATACATGGCGGCGGCCGAATCGGCGTATTGGTTGAAGTTAACTGTGAGACTGATTTCGTTGCCAAGACTGATGGTTTCCAAGCTCTAGTTAAAGATATTAGTATGCAAATAGTGGCTTCAAATCCGATGTATATTCGACGCGAAGAAGTTCCAGCGGATGTTATTGAACATGAGAAAGGGATTCTTCGTGCTCAGGCATTAAACGAAGGCAAACCGGCGGCAATTGTTGATAAAATGGTTGTTGGCCGTATAGAAAAATATTACAAAGAAGTTTGTTTACTTGAACAACAATACATTAAGAATCCTGATGTTACCGTACAGCAACTCATTACCGAAGCTATTGCCAAAATTGGCGAAAACATCAGTATTCGTCGTTTTGTACGTTTTCAATTGGGTGAAGGCATCGAAAAAAAAGTTGATGACTTTGCTGCGGAAGTTATGGCTGCAGCCAACGGTTAATTACATATTGATAATTTAAGAGAACACCGTTTGTGTTCTCTTATTTTTCATAAATACTAGGAGGTGCTGGTTTGAAAGAACTAAAGTACAGAAGAATTGTATTAAAACTTAGTGGCGAAGCTCTTTCTGGCGAAAAAGGTTTTGGTATCGACCATGATATGGTTGATGCAATCGGTCGCGAAATCATTGAGGTTAAAAATTTAGGCGTTGAAATAGCAATTGTTGTTGGTGGCGGTAATTTTTGGCGGGGACTAACTGCTAGCGCCAAAGGCGGCATGGAGCGTGCAACCGCAGATTATATGGGAATGTTAGCTACTTGCATGAATTCGTTGGCATTGCAAGATTCAATTGAAAGCAAAGGCTATCCTACACGGGTAATGTCGGCAATCACCATGCAGCAAATCGCTGAACCATATATTCGCCGTCGGGCAACTCATCATCTTGAAAAAGGTCGTATTGTAATTTTTGCTGCCGGCACCGGTAATCCATATTTTTCTACCGACACAACTGCAGCTTTGCGAGCTGCTGAGATTGAGGCGGATGTTGTTTTAATGGCCAAACGAAATACTGAAGGTGTTTATGATAGCGATCCGCGCAAAAATCCCAACGCCAAACTCTATAAATCGCTTGAACACATGGAAATTATTCAACAGGGACTTGGAGTAATGGACACGACTGCTGCAAGCCTTTGCATGGACAATAATATTCCGATTATTGTCTTCAATATGGATACGACGGGGAATATAATGCGGGTGGTTATGGGAGAAAATATCGGAACTTATATTGGAGGCGAAAAATAATTATGATGAAAGATGTTTTGTCGAATCACGAAGAACGAATGAAAAAAACGATTGAAGTTCTTAAAAAAGAATATGCCAATATGCGTGCGGGGCGGGCCAATCCGCATTTGCTGGATAAAATAATGGTTGACTATTATGGTACTCCGACTGCACTTAATCAAGTTGCTAACATTACTGTTCCGGAAGCGCGTTTGTTAACTATTCAGCCGTGGGAAAAAACAATGACCTCAGTTATTGAAAAGGCAATACTAAAATCCGACCTTGGCATTAATCCAAGTAGTGATGGTGCGATAATTCGTATAGCTTTCCCGCAATTGACTAAGGAGCGTCGTCAAGAATTGGTAAAAGACGTTCACAAAAAAGCTGAAACTGATAAAATCGCCATTCGTAACTTGCGTCGTGATGGTAATGAGCAGATTAAAAAGATTGAAAAAGATAAATCAATCACTGAAGACGAGTCGAAAAAGGCACAAGAAGATATGCAAAAACTCACTGATAAATATATCAAAGAAATAGACAATATCGCTGTGGCCAAAGAAAAAGAATTAATGGAAGTATAATGTTTGGAAAACTATGCTGTGCATAAAAAAAATATTCTTGCCCAACCACTTGATATAGTGTTGAAATACTTGCAAGATTGTGAAATTCAATATACAATTAAGGCAACTGAGCCAGTGTCACGAAAATTCACATTAAGCGAAAAATTTTATTGCTTAAACGTAATATTTTCTAGTGATCGTTTTTGTGAATTAATAGTTGCGCGAAAACAAGTTGGCTTAGATATTTCCTCTTTGAAGGGAGGTGTGAATAATGGCTTACAAAATTTCTAACGATTGTGTAGGTTGTGGCGCGTGCGCCGCTACTTGTCCGGTCAGCGCTATTTCGGAAGGCACTCCATACAAAATTTCTGATGCTTGTGTTGAGTGTGGCGCATGTGCAGGTGCTTGTCCGGTAGGCGCTATTTCCGCCTAACCCGTCGATAAGTAACAAAAACAATGATGAACCCCCCGATTTTTCGGGGGGTTAATTTCTATTAGGAGCGATAATGAAACAATTCGGTCTATCCCGAAAAAAAATCGGAAAACTTCATAAAGAATATTACGTAAAGCGCTTGGAAAAATCTGGAGATGCCGATGCTTTTCAAAAAGCAATAATGGCAACTATTAAAGCGATGATGGATGTGATGGATGTCAATAACCGCCAAATCACTGCAGATATCAAGGAATTATTGGAAAAAAAGCATCCGGAAATTGCTACACAAATTAAAGATTATTTAATAGAAAACGCTTCATCGTCTGAAATTGCTACAGAGGATGTTATTGAGAACGATCAAAAAATCAGCGATTATTATTCTCGCAGTGAATTGCGTTGAATTTGAGGATATATGAATTATAACGTTATTATTCGTGAAGCAAAAGACTGGACAATAAGTATTGCTATTGCAGTAGTTTTGGCGCTTGTTATTAGATATTTTATCGTAGAATTGTATTTAGTAGACGGTTCTTCGATGAAGCCGACTTTATTTGACGGTCAACGATTAGTGGTAAACAAGTTTATCTATCGGTGGTTAAAGGATCCACAACATGGTGACATTGTTGTATTTAAATATCCCAGCGACCAAAACCGCGATTTTATTAAACGTGTGATTGCAACACCTGGAGACACTATTGAAATAATTGATGGTACAGTGTTTTTAAATGGCAATCAAATTCACGAATCATACATTTATGAATCGATGCGTATTGCAAATAATTATCCCAAAATTGAAATTCCCAAAGACTATGTATTTGTTATGGGCGATAATCGTAATAATTCTGAAGACAGTCGTTTTTCCGACGTAGGATTGGTTAGCTATGACCTCATAAAAGGAAAAGCAGTGCTTATATTTTGGCCGCTAAATAAAATAAAAACATTGCCATAAATTTTAAATAAGAAAGAAATGCTGCTATGTCGACATGTAGCTTAAAATTAACAGATTTGGTGCGAACATGAAAACATGCTGACATGGTTGAAAAAAATATATATGAGCGTTAATATTCACTGGTACCCTGGACACATGACTAAAGCTTTCAGAATCATTGAAGAAAATCTTAAACTTGTCGATGCATGTGTGGAATTGCGTGACGCACGAATTCCGTTAAGTAGCGCTAACCCAAAAATCGATGAAATTATAAAAAACAAACCTAGGGTTATTTTGCTAAATAAAGCCGATACAGCTGACAGTAGTTCAACTCTAGCATGGGTTCAGTATTTTAAAACAAAAAATATTATTGCTTATCCGATTGAAGCAGTAACTGGCAAAGGTTTAAAACAGATGCAAAAAGCATTGCATGATGTAACCGAACAAAAACGTGCTAATTACCTCGCTAAAGGAATTAAGTCATTTACAGTACGAGCGATGATTATTGGAATACCTAACGTTGGTAAATCTACCTTAATAAATACTCTAAACAAAGGAAAAGCTGCTAAAACCGGTGATAAAGCCGGTGTTACTCGTGGAAAACAGTGGATAAAGGTAGCCAAGGATTTAGAATTATTAGATCTTCCCGGTGTGCTTTGGCCGAAAATTGAAGATCAGACCGGCGCTCAATATTTGGCTTTTACCGGCTGCATTAATGATGATGCGATCGATAAACCGGCAATGATCGCTGAATTGGCGAAATATTTATCTGTTAATTATCCGGAGCGGTTGTCAGATCGCTACAAAGTTGATGTTAATCTTCTTATATTCGCGGGTGATGAACCGAATGGCGAGAAAATTATTGAAGAAATTGCCCGCAATCGTGGTTTGATATTATCAGGTAATAGAGTTGATATTAACAGAGCGGGCGAAATGCTGTTAAACGAATTTCGCGGTGGCAAGCTTGGATGTTTCACTCTTGATAAAATTCCGGTGTCGGAGGAATAACAACATGTTTCCAATGATAAACGTTTTTTATTGTATGAACTAATTTGTGTTTTGATTTTTATGTTTGTGCGCTAGTTTGTGAGTCCGATAATATATATTATGTAAACTAAATGCAAATAATTTCACTATTAGCTCTAATCAATTAAAATTGTATATTGATTCTCCATTTGTGTCGACTGCTACTATTAACGGCATATCTTCCACTTCGAATTCAAATATTGCTTCCATACCTAAATCTTCAAACGCTGCTACTCGAACTGATTTTACACACTGTGATATTAAGCACGCCGCGCCACCTGTGGCAGCAAAATATATTGCACCGTGTTTTTTTATTAAAATATTTGTGTCACGATTTCGTTCGCCTTTACCAATCATCCCAGAAATATTTAGGTTTTCGAGCATAAACCGAGAAAATTTATCCATACGTTTGGCGGTTGTGGGTCCGGCCGGACCAATTATTTCATCTTTTACTGCAGCAACCGGGCCTACATAATAAATGAAAGCGTTGTTAAAATTAAGATTATCCGGTAATTTTTCACCGTTTTCAAATAAGTTTTGCAATCGTTGATGCGCAGCATCACGGGCCGTATAGATTTTACCGCTTAATTTTACACGATCGCCGGCCTTCAATTTTGTCAAATCTTTTCGTGAATATAAGTTCGTATTTATATGAGTGAAATTGTTTGATTCCGATTGAGGAGCATCTGACAAATTCGGTATGAAATTTGATAAGCATATTGGTGCTTTATGTGTAGAGTATTCAAAATGCGCATGGCGAGTTGCAGAACAACTGACAGTAAGCGCAACCGGCAAAGTTGCGGCGTGTGTCGGATAATCTTTTATAAGAACATCCAATACCGTAGTATCACCGCCAAATCCCTGTGCGCCAATTTTTAGTGAGTTAATTTTTTCGTAAATATCGATACGCAATTGCTCAATGTCATTCATCGCACCGTCGCGCAATAGTTCGCCAATATTCAATGGATTAAATAGCGCTTCTTTGGATAGTAACATGGCCTTTTCTGCAGTTCCGCCAATACCAAGTGCGATAATTCCTGGCGGGCACCAGCCCGCGCCAAGTTCGGGCATCTTTGCTACAACCCAGTCAACAATGCTGTCGGATGGATTTAGCACAGTGAAAGTTGTTTTGAATTCAGAACCACCGCCTTTAGCAATAAGCTTTACAATTAATTTGTCACCATGCGTAATTTTTACATGGGTGATTGCCGGAGTGTTGTTTTTCGTATTTTTGCGATTGCCACCGGGATTTTTAACGACAGATGCCCGCAGAAGATTGGCGGGATAATCATTGTAGGCAATTTTTACCGCAGCATTAATCATTTCTTCCGGCGTCATATCGCCAACCCATTTAACGTTCAATCCAATTTCCAAAAATGCGATAACAATGCCGGTGTCCTGACACAATGGACGTCGAGTGCTTTTCGCCAACTCAGCATTTTTTAACACCTGAAGCAATGCGCATTTTGCAGCGACAGACTGCTCTTTTTGATATGCCTGGTAATAACGCTCGAAAAAATCGGCAGACATAGTATAAGAAATGTATTGTAGTTGCTCAGCAATTGTCTTAATAAACTCGGTTTGAATAACGTGCATCACTTGTCCTCCGGTATATTTGCACAATAAAATTTTGTAGTTATTGACTGTGCCAAATCATTGTAAAATGCACTTGTTTCAATGATTGAATCAGCAGTCAGCCAATGAATATAAGGCATTTTTTTATACCAAGTCAATTGGCGTTTGGCAAAATGACGGGTGTTTGTTTTTATTTTTTCGATAGTATCTATCCTGCTGATTAAGTTGGATAACAAATAGTCAACAACTTCTTTGTAGCCTATTCCCTTTAACGCTTGGCAAGCCGGGTTTAGTCCGGATTTTAGTAATGCATCAACTTCTGCAAACAAACCGGTTGCGACCATACTGTCTACACGGGCGTTGATCCGTTTGTAGAGCTGTTCGCGTGGGTAGTCAATTCCGAGAACTACTGCATCATAAGACAAGCCGTGGTTGATTTTTGAAGGTAATTCACCTGCCGCCAGGATTGTTTCAATCGCGCGAATTATTCGTCGCGGATTTTCCATGTCAATGTAGTTTATAGCATCCTGATTTAGTGTTAATAATTCGCGCTGAAGCTCTGCTATACCCTGTTTTTCTAATACAGTATTTAAACGTTCGCGAATCGCAGCGTTTGAGCCATCTGAAGAAAAATCGTAATCCTCCAGCAAGGCTTTGGCATATAAACCGGTTCCACCGCAGAGAATAGGAATTTTGCCGGTTTGATTTAATTTAACAATCAATTCTTGCGCCTGCAGCTGAAATTGCGCCACACTATAATTGTCTTCCGGCTCGCAAATATCAATAAGATGGTGTTTTACACCACGCATTTCAGCGATTGTCGGTTTTGCCGTACCAATATCAAGCTTTTTAAAAACCAGCATTGAATCGCCGGAAATTATTTCTCCATTCAATCGCAACGCCAATTCGATTGCTAAAGAAGTTTTGCCACTGGCAGTGGGCCCAAGAATTGCAATTAGTTTTTGGTTCTGCAAGCGTTACCTCCTGTAAATCACACCATAACGAATTGCAGCATGTTTACCACCGATGATATCGTCGAATCGAATTTGACAGGTTGAATATTGAGACAATTTTACAACGACCCGGTTGGCCGTTTTGCTGAGTGCAATTTTAAGTGTTTCAGGTGCTAACGGTAAATCGCAAACAATGCCCCTAATCGGCGTAAACGCACTTGATTTATGTTGTGGTCGTGTAAACATTGGATCAAAATAGATAACATCAAAGTCGTTTTCGTTAGATTTTTCAAGATAATTGCGATAATCACCGTGCGTTGTGGTTATGCGGCGCAGCGCGTCATCTAATTGGGGTTTTCCACTCAAGAAATTAACTAAACCTGCTTTGGTAATATAATGTAACAGCGCCGATTGCTCACAGCCATGAACGCAGCCGGTAGTACCAACGCTGTAGGCAGCAACAATCGCGTCGCTGGCCATTCCCAACGTACAATCTAATACCCTGCAACAACTTGGGCCAAGTCCCATCGCTGAAACCATATTGTCACCAAAACCACGTTCGATATTTTGTATTCGTAAACCAGCAAGATTTAGATGAAAACGATGAATACCATTAATTGAATGCAAAGCCAAACTGTATTTTTCAAAAACCAAAGCTGAGTTCGCTTCGGTTAACAGCTCTTTTAATGAAAAGTTGTTGCGATTTAAATAGGGCAAATTCAACTCAACAGCAGTTGCGCGTGCCTTGTTGATTAGCGGCTCATCGGCAGCTTTTATTGTTGTAACAAATTGTTGCAAACTACCATCTCCCAAATACAAATCACAATCTTTTAAACATTTTATACAAATCTGAATGCGAGAAACTGATTACAGTAGGCCGACCATGCGGACAGGTATAAGGTAATTTCGTTTGCATAAGTTGTCTTAGCAAATCGTGCATTGCTTTTTCATCGAGTTTGTCGCCGGCCTTTATTGCCGCACGACAAGCCGCAATTTGTAAAAATTCGTGCCGCAACTGACCGTGGTTAAGTTTATGATGTTGTTGTAGATATTTCAATGCCACCAAAAATATTTCGACAGCGACATTTCCGTTCATGTCAATCGGTACTTCAGAAATCCGGATACTAGTTGGTGAAGCCAATTCAATGGAATAGCCCAACTCAAAAAATTCTAGTGCGTGTTGAATTGCCAAAGCGCATTCTTGCGTAGACAAATCGACAAATTCATCAATTAAGAGCTGTTGCGATGCAATACGTCCTGCGCTATCTGCCAGCTTGTCATAAATGATACGTTCATGTGCTGCGTGTTGATCAATTAGCAACAGATTGTTATCAATATTTGCTAAAATAAATGTATTTTCAAAGCATCCATAAATATCGATATTACTTGTATCTTTAGAAGCAACGCTCTCATTTGCCGCTGTTACTTCGTTTGTTTTTTCAACCGCTACATATAACTGTGAGGGCTGAACGTCTGGCGCACATACTACAATGTTATGCATAGCGTCACGTATCGGTTCCAGTTCGACGAGCGGCTTTTGGCTGTAGCGGTTTGGAACAGTGGCAGTTCCGGAAAAAAACTGACGTTCCGGAACAGAATTGAGAGTAACCGAACTAGTCGTTAGCGCCAATGAAATCGCTTTATATACCGCGCTATATACTGATTGTTCATCAGAAAACTTTATCTCTTGTTTTTGCGGATGGACGTTGATGTCGATAACTGCTGGATCAGTTTCAATTAATATTACCGCAAAACAATAGCCGTGTTTTGGCAATAGCGAGTGATAGGCGTTATCCAGGGCGCGAAATAACATTTTATTGGTAATTACCCGGTTATTGACACAAAAAGTTTGCCAGGAACGATTACTGCGTACAATTCCCGGCTTGGCAATATAGCCGTGCACTGCAATTCCATCTGTAGTATAATTCACTTCCATTAGTTGTGTGGCAACTTCTTTACCGTATACGGCGGCAATAGTATCAAAAAGTTTTCCGTTGCCAGGGCTGTTCAAAATCAGTTTTCCGTTATGTTTGTATTTTATCGCGACAGCTGTATTAGCTACAGCCGCCTTGATCAACATATTTACGATATGCGTATTTTCCGTGGAGTCCGTTTTGATGAATTTACGCCGCGCCGGCACATTAAAAAATAATTCACGTGCACTGACAGTAGTTCCAATCGCCCGGCCGCAATTATCAATTTGCAAATCAAGACCGCCGGTTAGTAAAACTGTTGTTGCAAAATCCGCCGCCGAATTTCGCGATGCCAGCGTGAATTTTGTTACCGCGGCGATGCTCGGCAACGCTTCACCGCGAAAACCCATGCTACGAACCTGAAACAAATCTTCAATTGTACGGATTTTGCTGGTCGCGTGCCTGCGCACCGATAATTCAGCATCAGCCGGTGACATGCCGCGACCATTATCGCTAACCCGAATAAGCGACATTCCGCCGTTTTCAGTTTCTATCTCAATATTAGTACTACCGGCATCTATAGCATTTTCAACTAACTCTTTCACGACTGATGCCGGTCGTTCAACTACTTCTCCAGCCGCTACTTTGTCGGCGGTGTTGGTATCTAAAACTTTAATGTAGTTTTCCATAGTTGCTAAATCTCCGACTTGGCGGTTGCGTTTAATTTGTAGAGAATGTTTAAAGCTTCGATTGGTGTGAGTGACAACACGTCAATGCCTGCTAATTGCCGTAGTGTTTCGGATGTTTGTGCGTCGAACAGCGAGCTCATCGAGTTATCGGACATTTTCTGAAGCTGGAGGTGCTGTTGTGGTTCGTGATTGGCAGTTTCCAAATTGCCTAAATGTTCACGTGCATTTATCAAAATTTTCTTAGGAAGACCAGCCAAACTGGCTACATGAATGCCGTAACTTTTATCAGCCCTGCCGGGAATAATCCGATGCAAAAATGTTATATCGTTCCCCCGTTCCTTGACAGCTACCGAAAAATTCTTGACACCACTTAATTGTTCTTCAAGTACCGTGAGTTCATGATAATGTGTTGCAAATAACGTTTTGGCGTGAATGCTGTCTTTGATATACTCTAAAACTGCGCGGGCAATGCTCATGCCGTCGTAGGTGCTGGTTCCACGACCGATTTCATCTAAAATTATCAGACTGTTGCGGGTAGCATTTTTGATGATGTGCGCCACTTCGTTCATTTCCATCATGAAGGTACTCTGTCCGGTGGATAAATCATCATTGGCGCCAATCCGCGTAAAAATTTTATCTACAACGCCAATGCTGGCGGCGGTCGCCGGTATAAAACTTCCAGTGTGCGCAAGCAATACCAGTAATGCTGTTTGTCGCATATACGTTGATTTACCAGCCATGTTTGGGCCAGTGATAATTAAAATTTCACTGTTAGTGTTGTTTAAAACAATGTCGTTTGGCACATAGCGTTCATTGATGCATAGCTGCTCAATTACCGGATGGCGTCCGTCGGCAATGCTGATTTCGTTTCCAGTCGTAATTTCCGGCCGGATATAGTTATTGCGGCTGGCCGCTTCAGCTAATGAATACAGTGTATCAATTTCTGCTATTCGTCGCGCGCTGTCCTGAATGCCGTTAAGCTGTGCCGCGATTTTTTCGCGAATTTGATTAAACAAATGAAATTCGATATTTATTATGCGTTCATGCGCGCCGAGAATCTTGGATTCAAAATCTTTGAGCTCATGTGTAATATAACGCTCGGCGTTAGCTAAAGTTTGCTTTCTGGTGTAGTGTAACGGCGCGGCTTGACTGTTGGCATGAGTAATCTCAATATAATAGCCAAATACTTTGTTAAAACCAATCTTTAGCGACTTAATACCGGTTACTTCGCGTTCACGTGTTTCCATTTCCAACAAAAACGTCTTAGCGTCTTTGGAGATTGCTCTTAGCTCATCTAATTCGATATCATAATTGGAACGAATAAAACCGCCGTCACGAACCGAAAGGGGCGGATTATCTTCGATAGTGGCGGTTAACAAATCGACTATTTCGGTATAAGCACAGGTGTTTGCGGAAAAGTCAGTCAGCAACTGTGCGTTAGCGGTCAAAAATAACTGCTTAAGCTGCGGAATCGCAATCAGAGAAGTTTTTAACGCGACTAAATCGCGGGCATTTGCCGTTCCCAAATCAATCCGGGTGAGAATGCGCTCCAAATCTTGAACACAGTTTAAGTTTTCGCGACAATTTTGTAGCAACAGTGGCTGCGAAACTAACTCCTGAATTGCATCTTGACGTCTGTTGATTTTTATCGGATTAAGCAACGGATATTCCAACCATTTTTTCAGCATCCGGCTACCCATTGCCGTACAAGTAAAATCAACAACCGACAATAGCGTATCTTTCTTGGACCCATCACGCATATTTCGTGATATTTCCAGATTGCGCAAACTGGCTGAATCGATAACCATCGTATCATCAACCGAAAAATAATTTAGCCGGTTAATATGCGTCAACTGACTTTTTTGCGTAAACTCAAGATATTCAAGCAGCAAACCGCAAGCCAACACGGCATTTGAATCATTAGTCGGTTGGTTAGGAAAATGCCGCGTGAACAAATTAATCGGCAAATCGGCACCATCGTATAATCGTTCGGTTACAACGGTGTTTGGCAACCGAGTTTTTAACAACTTGTTTAGTTCTTCTAAGTTGCTAATACGTGTGGAGCGTAAAAGTTCCGCCGGTAACACACGGGCCAGAAAGTCTTCAAGTTGGGAAAAATTCAAACATTTTAACCAAAAAAACTCGCCTGTGGAAATATCAGCCGCAGAAAGATATAGTGTCGTATCTTGTTCAAATAGTAGCGCTATAAAATTGTTATGGTACTGGGATAGCATCGACTCGGATAATATGGTTCCCGGTGTAATAATACGGATTACTTCACGACGGACAAGACCTTTTGCGACTTTTGCATCTTCAACTTGTTCGCAAATTGCCACCTTATAGCCTTTGGCAATTAATTTTGCAATATAATTCTCTGCGGCATGATATGGCACTCCGCACATCGGAACTTTCTCGTCACTCCCGGCATCACGTCCGGTAAGCGTTATGTCGAGTTCGCGCGAAGCAGTCAAAGCATCCGAAAAAAACATCTCGTAGAAATCTCCCAAACGATAAAATAAGATTTCTTCCGGATGTTTATTCTTTATTTCCAAGTACTGCATGATCATTGGAGTATAATTCGGTGTTTGGCTCATGCGTCCCTCATATTAATTCGCCGCGCAGTAACCAGGTTTGGGCGGCAGTAATTTTGACATTTATAGTTGAACCGACCTGCTCTGTTCCCTGATAGGTCCAATGTACGATTTTATTTCCTGACGTTCTGCCAGTCCAAACGCTAGCGTCTTTTTTACTTGGCCCCTCTACGGAAACCAGCTCGTTATTTCCAACACAATCACGATTTTTCTTTAAGCTAATTTCATTTTGAACAGCCATTAATTGCTGCAAGCGGCGTTTTTTTTCTGGCAGAGCAATTTGATTGGGCATGGATGCCGCTGGCGTTCCGGACCGCTGAGAATAAATGAAAGTATAGGCTAAATCAAACTCAGCGGCGCGCATTAGTTTAAGCGTATCGTTGAACATTTCTTCGGTTTCGCCGGGAAAACCAACAATAATATCTGTGGTAATTGTAGCATCGGGCACGACATCGCGAATTTTTTTAATTAAGTTGAGATATTCTGCAGCTGTGTAGCCACGGTTCATTAACCTTAATATTTCATCATTTCCAGCTTGCGCCGGTAAATGAAAATGCTTGGTAATTGAGTGGCTGTTGGCTATCACGTCGATGACCTCACCGCTCATGTCACGCGGATGCGAGGTCATATAACGCAACCGATCAATGCCGGGTATATTATCTATTGCCGCAAGCAACTGCGCAAAACTCATCTCATTTACCGATTCTTTGCCGTAGGAATTGACATTTTGACCGAGCAGGACAATTTCCTTATAACCGTTTGTGATGATGCTTCGGATTTCATCCAATATTTCAGAGCTGCTACGGCTAATTTCACGACCGCGTACATACGGGACAATACAATAACTGCAAAAATTGTTACAGCCATGCATTATTGGAACATAAGCGGCGGTTTTGTCAAATCGTGCCGGTTCATGATTTTGAGTGAAACGGCGAATTTCCGTAGAAGTGTGATTTATCCGCTCGCCATTTTGTGCGGCAACCAAGGCATCGCTTAAATATTCAATATTCTGCGGTCCGAGCACAATGTCAATATGTGCATATTTTTTAAGCAAATTGTCAGCATTCTTCTGTGCCATACATCCGGTTATAATATTAATCAGGCTCGGACGTTCTTTCTTCAGCCGTTTAAGCTCACCGATTTTGCCGTGAATTTTCTTTTCAGCGCTTTCCCGGATACAGCAGGTGTTAATGACTATACAGTCTGCCGTTTCGATATCGGTAGTGTTTTGATAACCTAATTCATGCAGCTGCCCAGCCAAGTTTTCCGAATCATTTTCATTCATCTGACAACCATGGGTTTGGATATGGTAAAACATCAGCTCTCCATTAGAATTGGTAAGATCATCGGACGACGGCGCACTTTTTCGTAAAGAAATCGGCTAAGATTGTCGCGAAGCGCGGATTTAATTGTTTGCCAATCGACATTGCCGTTTTGTAATTGTTTTTCAATTATTCCTTGTGCACGTTGACGAATCTCCTGAATTAATTCATCTGATTCACGAACGTATACGAAGCCACGCGATAGAATATCTGGTCCTGCGGTCAACTGACATGCGTTGCTGTCAATCGTTGCAACAACCATGAGAATTCCGTCTTCGGATAATTGTTTACGGTCGCGTAATACGATGTTGCCGACGTCGCCGACACCCAAACCATCAATAAGCATTTTCCCGGATGTAACTTTTCCAGAGATGTTTATTCTGCCTCTAGAGATGTCAACCACGTTACCATTTTCAGCGACAATGATATTTTCTTTTGGAATGCCCACTTCCTGAGCCAGTTTAGAATGCTTTTTTAAGAATCGCAAATCACCATGATAAGGAATGAAAAACTTCGGCTTTATCAATTGCAGCATCAACTTCAATTCTTCCTGGCTGGCGTGACCGGAAACGTGCATTCCTGCCTCGCTTTCATAGACCACTTCCGCCCCCTGCTTAACCAGAGAATCAACCGTCTTTGCGACCGATTTTTCATTTCCCGGAATTGGTGTGGCTGAAATGATTACTGTATCGGTAGGTGTGATTTCTACCTGACGATGATCATTGGCAGCCATCCGTGATAACGCCGAACGCGGTTCGCCCTGGCTGCCGGTAGAAATAATAACGATTTTATTTTTCGGGTAGTTTTTTAGTTGGTTTAAATCAATTAACAAGTTATCTGGAACGTTTAAATAACCCATTTCTATTGCAATTGCAACAAGTGTAACCATACTGCGTCCACAAATGGCTACTTTCCGGCCATGGGTGACTGCCGTATCTAATACTTGTTGAATACGATGAATGTTTGATGAGAAAGTTGCTACAATTATTCGCTCGCGCGCAGTACCAAACACTTTGTCGAAAGTTGGTCCGACACTTTTTTCACTTGCCGTATAGCCGGCACGTTCGGCATTGGTACTGTCGGATAGCAAAGCTAATACCCCGTTCTGTCCAAGTGATGCCAGTTTAAAAAAATCGGTTACTTGTCCGTCAACCGGCGTAGTATCAATTTTAAAATCTCCGGTAAACAAAACTGTACCGACCGGTGTGTGCACGGCGATTGCCATGGCATCAGGTGTACTGTGGCTGACATGAATAAATTCGGCGCGAAACGACTTACTGAGATTGATTGTTTCACCAGCTTTTACCGTCCGCAACATTTTATCACGCAAGCCGTGCTCTTTGCATTTGTTAGCGACTAATCCGCAAGTCAGACGGCTGCCGTAGACGGCAACCTCGGGTATCTCCTTCATTACATACGGCAAAGCGCCGATATGATCTTCGTGAGAGTGAGTAATTACAATCGCTTTAAGTATTTCTTTGTTTTCAATAAGATATGTAAAATCTGGAATTACCAAATCAATCCCCAACATATCATCTTCAGGAAACCGCAGTCCGGCATCTACCACGATCATTTCATCATGGTAACGGACAACGGTCATGTTTTTGCCGACTTCTCCCATTCCACCCAGTGGAATTATTTGAATTTTCTCTTTTTTTGACAAGATTTCCTCCATATAAATCAAATACAGAGCGTCAAATATTATTTTTGCGCTCATTAATTATTATTCTGTTGTCGCGTTTAGTATTATTACCTGTTAACAAAATTCACAATATGCTTTTCAAACTCGCTGTCGCTCTATAGACGCGGCTAGCTGTTTATAGAAACCGACACAAGACGAGCTTTGAAATATTATGCAACCAGTTCAGTAATAATGAAAATTGTATTTGCCGCCGAACAAAATATTTAAGTTGATTATACACTATTTGCGCCTATATAACAACAAACAGCTTCGTGTATATTCACGAAGCTGTTTGTTGTGTTAATTGACGATTGTGTTTTATTTGTTTGCAAACATGTTGTTTTTAATCATATATTCGGCTATCTGTAAAGCATTCAGTGCTGCGCCTTTACGAATTTGATCGCCCACTACCCAGAGATTTAGTCCGTTCGTAACCGACAAGTCCGCACGAATTCGTCCGACATAAACATCGTTTTTGTCAGATACATCGAGAGGCATTGGATAGCGCATCTCCTGCGGATCATCTTCAACAATTACGCCAGGAAAAGCCGCTAGCAGTTCACGAGCTTTTTGCGGCGATAGCGGTTGCTCAAACTCTAAATTGATTGATTCAGAGTGGCTGCGATATACGGGAACGCGCACCGTAGTTGGCGAAATTCCGATAGAATCATCACCAAAAATCTTGTGTGTCTCATGTACCATTTTCATCTCTTCTTTGGTATATGCATTATCAAGAAAACCATCAATATGCGGAATCAGATTGAAAGCGATTTGATAGTGTTTTGGCAACGCTGCTGAAGGCAAAATATTAGCGACCGGTTTGCGGTTTTCCATAACCGCGCGCACCTGATCATTCAATTCGTCGATGGCTTCCTTGCCAGCGCCGGATACTGCCTGATAGGTCGACACAACTATCCGTTTGATTTTCGCGTAATCGTGCAATGGTTTTAATGCCATCAGCATAATTATCGTCGAACAATTGGGATTAGCAATGATACCACTATGCTTAGCTATCGCTTCAGGGTTGACTTCGGGCACAACCAACGGAACTGTCGGATCCATGCGGAAGGCACTGGAATTGTCAATAACTACTGCTCCGGCGCGTACTGCATCATGCGCAAAATCTTTGCTGTTAGAACCGCCGGCGAACAATGCAATATCAATATTGTTAAAAGAACCTCTGGTAGCTTCTTCGACAACGTAGTTTACACCGTTTACCGGTATTAACTTACCGGCTGATCGGCTGGATGCCAATAATTTCAAGTTGTTGTATGGAAAATTACGCTCTTCAATTAATCTGATGAATTCCTGACCGACTGCGCCAGTTGCGCCAAGAATGGCAACGTTATATTTTTTCATCAAAAATGTCCTTTCGATATTTTTTGTGATAACGATAAATAAAAACAACAGTAATCACTACTGAAATAGTCAACAATCTAAATATTGTCCGCGGTGTTCCAATGAAAAACAGCCGGTAATTATCCAACAATGCTTTTGACAGAATTAATGCGGCTTTTCCCCACAAACTCGCGCGCAGAAATTCATAATATTTCACCTTACACGACGCAGAAATTAACGTCGCTAATTCTGAGGGAAACCATGGCTGCAACCGCATATAAAGCGTCGTTGAGAAACCGTTATTATGAATAAATCGATAAAGACGCGAAACAAACGCTTGACCAACAGCGTGACGCGCGAATAAACGCGCAAAAAAGAATCTAAAGATACAAAAATAGATGCTGGCGACCAACACTTCGAATAGAAGCGCAATTGGAACCCCGGCAATTTCCCCGTACAGATCAAGACAACTTTTGTATAAAATAGCCTTATTAAAAGTAGGCATGATTGCGCCAATTATATATGCAAAAAACAATGCAAACGGAGTTATCAAGAAGTGATGCAAGTTAAGGATATAGGCAGATAAAGTAAGATGATCGCCTGCAAAAACACATGCGATAATTATATTGACGAATTTTTGATTATTAATTGCATAAAAAATGATTATTGCGACAAGGGTCGCAAACAGCAATATTCTCTTCTTCATAACAAAATTCAATCCTTATGATGATCATGTTTATGGTGTTCGTGTTTTTCGTGTTGTTCTTTGAGCAGAGCTTTCTTTTCCCTTTGCTTTTTTTGATAATACATGAAACCACCGTAAGCACATACTATTGCGATGACAATTAGTAACATGCTCTTGGAACTGTCGGGATTATTAATGAAAGCTAAATCATGACCCATTAGCACCTTGATAATTATCGGTGGAAGCTTACCAATAATAGTTGCTAGAATGAAATCGCGAAACTTTATTTGACTGATAGCTGCAACCGCAGTGATAATCCCAGACGGTGCTAACGGAAACAACCGCGCATATAATAAAATCCAAAAACCTTTCTTAGATGAATAATCTTCAGCTTGCTTCATGTATTTACTCTTGATTAACAACCCGTGAACGTAGTCGCGAAAAAAATAACGGGCAACAAAAAACATCACCAACGCGCCTGCGACTTCACCAACCCAACTTAGCAACGTTCCCCAAAAGAAACCGTAGATGATTCCGGCGGCGCCTTCGAGTAACATAAACGGGAAAACAACATCAAAAGTTAAAATTATGAACAGTAGCAGCAATATGACAGCTGTCCATGCGCCAAAACTGTGCAAATACGTTGCCAAAGACTGGATATCGCCAACAGCAATCATTTTTAGACTTTTTTGAAAAAACTCAGGGTTTATTTCATAAGTTCCGATGCAGACGGCAATAATGATTATCCATGACAATATTTTGCGCAAAAGTTTCCTATAATTCACAATATCTCCGATACAAACAATCACTTTAGTATAAAAGCCATTGAAAGAAGCATTGAGCTGCTAAGCGAGAAATATTATATCATATCAACAGGCGCACATCCAGCCCAACGCAAGGATTTCCGATTGACATTAATTTTTGAGCAGCTCAGGCGGAACTGTAAAATGCTCGTTTATATAATTAGTCAATACAGCCTGCCCTTTCGGCTGCTCTAAAATCGCAACGACTGCTGCTTTCGCTTTGATCATCACCGGATAATCGGCGATGATGTCACCAATCTTCAAATCACTCAAGCCGTGTTGACGCAATCCGAAAAATTGGCCAATGCCGCGAAATTGTAAATCCAAATCAGATATCGTAAAACCATCGTTGCAATCGGTAAATGCCGATAATCGCCGGAGTGTGTCCTGGTTGCCGCTTTCGCTTAGTAAAATACAATAAGATTGATGCGCACTTCTCCCCACGCGGCCACGTAACTGGTGTAATTGTGACAGCCCAAAACGGTCGGCACCTTCAATAAGCATAACTGTAGCATTTGGAATGTCGATTCCTACCTCGATCACTGTTGTAGCAACCATGACATCGGCACTTCCCTCACTAAACAACCGCATTGCAGCATCTTTCTCCTGCTGTTTCATTTGTCCGTGAAGTAGTACACAGCACGATTCTCGAAAAACTGATGTGGATAACTCATTGTATAATGTTATCGCCGACTGTACCTGCAGTTTTTCGGATTCTTCGATTAACGGACAGACGACAAACACCTGACGTCCTGATTTGATTTGATTCAAAGCAAAATCATAAACAGCTGACCGTTTTTTTGAGTCGCGGAGATAAGTTTTTACCGGTTTGCGTCCTTGCGGTAGCTGTTTTATCGTAGAAATATCCAGGTCGCCAAAAACTGTTAAAGCCAAGGTGCGCGGAATGGGTGTAGCGGTCATGACCAGCATATGCGGATTATTACCTTTGGTTTTAAGCCGCTCACGCTGCTCAACGCCAAACCGATGCTGCTCATCGGTAACTACTAAACCAAGTTTGGCAAATTCAACTTTGTCCTGGATTATAGCATGAGTGCCAATTACTATGTCTACCTGTCTCTGCGCGATTGACTCAAGAACTGTGGTTTTGGTTTTACTTTTTCCTGTTAACAGCACAACCTTTATGTCAAGTTTTGAGAAATAGTTTTGTAAAAAATTAAAATGTTGTGTTGCCAACACTTCGGTCGGTGCCATTAACGTGGCTTGATAACCATTTTCTACGGCACAAATCAGCGCCAATGCTGAAATGACCGTCTTGCCTGATCCAACGTCGCCCTGAATCAAGCGTTCCATCGGACTTTCTTTTTGTAAATCAGACTTGATTTCCTGCCAAACTTCACGCTGCGCATCAGTCAATTGGAATGGTAGTAACTCCAAAAACTGAGCAGTCCTAGCTTGATTAACGAATTTTGCCACACCTTGTTTACTTTGATTGTGAATACGATGCATCAATATGCAGGCTTGCAAAGCAAAAAATTCTTCAAACACCAGACGCTCCCGTGCCGGAGCAATAACTGTTGCATCCGTCGGCTGATGAATATTCTTGACTGCTTGATGGTAATTCATTAGTGTCAAGTTATGTATTAGTTCGTCAGGAAGTGCCGATTTTAGCGTGACACTTTCGAGCAAGCTACTAAGCAACATGCGAACAGTTTTTCCAGTTATTCCCTCGGTCAATCGGTAAATTGGTACTATACCCATACTTTGAAAATCGTCATCAATGTCGAATAATTCATATTCTGGATTCGTCATACTAATGCCAAAATTATTGCGTTCAACTTTGCCATATGCAGAGATCATTGATCCAATGTGAAATTGTTTTTCGCGAAACTGTTGATTAAACCACACCAGATTCATGGTACCGCCGGCATCAGTTATTCGTACCGTCGTAATATGTAATCCGGCACGAATTTTTCTGCCAGTAACAGCTGCAATTAGCCCGTATATCGAAACAACATCACCCATTTTTAGCTGGCAAATGGTACTAATACTGCTACGGTCTTCATAGCGAACCGGATAGTATTCCAGTAAATCACGGAAATTGAAAATATTCAGTTTGGCAAGAATATTAGCTCGAGCATTGCCTACGCCTCTTAAATAGCGAATTGAAGTGGATAAATCTAAATTCATTTGCCTACCTGCATAGTATTTTAATAATTCTAACTTTCTGACGAGCAAAAATTCCAGGTTTTTATCACAATTATACATTATTTGCTTGCTTAGAAACCACTTTTATATTAAAATGTTACTGTTTTACGAACATAACCTGACAGGAGGTATGATAGATATGGCAAATATTTGTGAAATCTGCGGAAAGACTACTGCGAGTGGTAACAACGTCAGCCACTCTCATTTAAAGACTCGTCGCAAATGGAAACCGAATATTCAAACAGTAAGAGCTGTCGTAAAAGGCGAAACAGTTCGTCTCAACACTTGCACTCGTTGCCTGCGTTCCGGTAAAATCGAACGCGCATAATATAGCAACAAAAAATCAAAGAGTCACTCAAGTTAGTTAATAGCTTGAAGTGACTCTTTTTTTATGTGTTATTTCGAAGCAATGATTTTGATAATATCCTCGCGGGCTACAATGTATTTCTCGTTACAAAAATGACAAATCATCTCGGTATCATCTGTTGCCAACAAGTGTTCCAAGTCGTCAGTCGATAAACTGTTGAGAACCAGTTTAATTCGTTGATCATCACAGTTACATTTAAAATGAACGTTTTTGGTCGCAGTAATATGGTAATTAATTCCCATTAACAAAGCTTTAATCAGAGCTTGTACTGAATTGTTCGCCGACAACAATATATCTGTCACACCACACATTTTAGCAATGTTTGATTCCAATATTTCCAGTATATGTTCAGAACATCCCGGCAGTGCCATTACTAAAAAACCACCGGCAGTAGTGATAGTATTGTCCGGGTTTATCCACACGCCCAGCCCGACTGCTGACGCAATTTGTTCCGATTTGTGCAAATAATTCGCGAAATCGTCGCCGATTTCGCCATTGACCAATTCGGCAGCACCGGTAAAGGTCTTTCCGGTTGATGGCGAATAACGGGATACATAAATATTTCCGCCACTGCCCACCAATCCGCCGACATTAAGTTTTCCCGGAGCTAGCGGCGCTATATTCATATCGGCATGTTGTGCGTAACCACGAATATTGCCGTCAGCATCTGCGGTTGCAATAATATTGCCAAGCGGACCGTCGCCAGAAATGCGTACAGAAATGTTCTCGTCGTTTTTCATCGTTTCCGCATATAAGGCAGTAGCAATCATCGTGCGTCCCAAGGCTGCTGCAGCGGTTGGCGAGCAACTGTGTCTGTAACTTGCTTCATTACAAACTTTGGGCAAACTACCGGCAAAAACCACTAACCCGTCACAACTCACCCGGAGAATATAATCATTCATGCAGATTCACCTGTTTTATTGTTTGACCATTGTCACAGTAGATTATTTTGATTACATCATCTTGCCATATTGCCGCTGTTCCGCGCTTGTTTTCCAGTTTTGATAGTGACGGCGAACCAGGATTGAGATAGATAATATTATCAACTTTCTCCAACACCGGGAGATGGATGTGCCCGTAAATCATTACATCTGCCTTAAACTGTTTAGCGACTTTCTGAATATATTCAGCATCATCAAAATAATGCCCGTGTGACAGCACAATTCGCATGTTATTGAGATACGCAAGGACGTAAGGCGTTTGAATCGGATGCTGCAATATCATGTTGTCTACTTCAGAATCACAATTTCCGTGCGCGAACAGTATCGTGTTCGGTATATTGTTTAAATCATCCGCAAGTTTTGCCGGATTGTATTCTGCCAATATCGGATTGCGCGGACCATGATACAAAATATCACCGGCATGCAAAATAAAATCGCAATCGAAAAAATATTTTTCGTAAACTACACGCCAACTGTCATACATTCCGTGTGTATCGCTGATAATACCAATTTTCATAACATCTATACTCCAAGTAAACGATCTAAAATTATTGCTGCCGCCGAACGAACGCAGAGATGATTGTAATCATTACGACTTCGAATCGGTTCAAGAATAAAATCAAAGTTTGCCATTACCGACTTCTCGATGCCATTACCAGTGCCGAACAATACCAGAACTGGCTGAGCATCAGTTTCAATTTTTGAACGCAGCTCCTGATAACTAACAGTGTTCGAATATTCACGAGCATCGGTTGTTACGACAATCGGCGCGGTTGCTTCAATGGCGGTTATTTCAAAAATTGCAGCTTCTATAGAAGCGATAACCATTGTGCGGTCAAGCGCTTGCTTGCGATCCGGATTGTACGCGCCACCAAATCCATCACGCCAGTAATCAAGAATCTGTACTGCTAAATCCTGTTGTTGCCGTAGCGGATGAATAATAAAATATTTTTTCACTCCATAAGTTGTGGCAGTGCGGGAAATATCATGAATGTCCAGATTAGTTATCGCGGTAGAGATTACTTCATAATTTTTATTATAAATTGGAAAATGAACAAGACCGATATATACTGCTGACATACTACCTCAGTTTTAGTTATCGTTGTCTTCCGATTGAGTTAACAAATCAGGACGATGTTTTTTAGTTACCTCAATTGCTTGTTGTTTGCGCCAGCGACTGATTTCGGCATGATTACCGTTCAATAATACTTGCGGCGCGGATTGGTCTCGATACTCGCGCGGACGAGTGTACTGCGGATACTCAAGCAATGCCGCCGAGAACGATTCATCCTCGCTGCTTGACGAACAACCTAATACACCGTCAACCAGACGCGCAACAGCATCAACAACGACCATTGCCGGCAATTCGCCACCAGTTAACACATAATCGCCAATCGATATGGAATCGTCAATTAATGCTGCTCGGACACGGTCATCAATTCCTTCGTAATGACCACAGATGAAAATCAACTGATCGCAGCCGCTCAATTCACGCGCGATGGCTTGATTGAACTGCCTGCCAACCGGACTAAGCAAAATCGTCCGGCAATTTTCTGAATGGAATTTGTTTTTGATATGCTCGACAGCGCGAAAAACCGGTTCCGGGCGCATAATCATGCCTGCGCCGCCGCCAAACGGAGAATCATCTACTGAGTCATGTTTATTAAAGGCAAAATCACGGGGGTTGATTATTTCTATATCCAAAAATTTCGCATCAACTGCACGTTTTATGATACTGTGGGAAAACGGCCCGGCAAACATTTCCGGAAATAGCGACAGAATAAATATCTTCATGCTATAACTCCGACAACCGTTTCACGTCAAGACGCTTGTTCGCAATATCAATCACTTTTACTACTTGTTTTAACGCTGGAATGAGCAATTGGCCAGTCTGGGATTCGACAACGTAAACATCATTGCTGCCGGTGCTTAGAACATCTTTAACAATTCCTAGTAACACACCGTCTTCATAAACTTCGCAATCAACGATATCGTAGATATAATAATTGCCTTTTGGCAACCGGACTGTGGCACTCTCGGTGACGCATAAATATTTTCCGCGTAGTTTTTCGGCCGAGTTTCGGTCAGATACTTCTGCAAAACGCAAAATAACGCGCTCGCTAGTTACGGCCGCGCTGACTATGTTATATTCATTATCATCAATTAGAACGGTTTTTGTTTGTTTAAAGCGCTGCGGAAAATCCGTCAGCGCTTTAACATTCACATCCCCGGTAATACCGTGTGCCGAGGTTATTATCCCGATTTTAATCAATAGGTTATTAGCCATTATTGTTATTCAACCGTTTTGATTTCGACAATTTTTCCGTCTTCAACCAACACCGACTGCCCCATGATCGCGCTCAAATCATCGCCCACGCCAATCTCTACCATCCGCTCCATGCTTCCTTGTTGAACTACCGCACCAATTTCGAGCATCGCAGTTTCTTTGACGCGTTCGAGCAAGTGAGTTTTGAGATCCAGGCGTTGTTTTTTTTCAGCATCAATTTGCTGACGCAACGCAGTCATTCCGCTGGGATCAACTTTTAATTGCTCCGCCATAATCCGCTTGCCGTGAAACTCTAATTGTTGTAATTCCATATCGGTTTTCTTTATAGTTTCTTGGAGTTCAGCAGCCAACTGGGCTTTCAGGCTGTCAGTTACTACAGCATTCACGGTAATAGGCACTTTTATCGTTATTTTTTGCATTTACTTATTTCCTCTAACTTTAAATAATATCAACTGTAACTTTTTCGTCACCGTTAACCGCAGCAGCAGCTTTTACCACAGCGCGCACCGCTTTGGCGATCCGACCATGCTTGCCAATTACCCGGCCAGTGTCAGCTTCATTGACTTTCACTTCATAAACTGTCATTCCGTCAGAAACTTTTTCGGTTATGACAACTTGCTCAGGATGATTAACCAACGATTTTACGATATATTCAACTACATCTTTCATAATGCCTCACAAATTATTTCTGCTCACTAAACTTTTTATTGATACCGGCTTGCTTAAACAAGCTTTTTACCGTATCGGTCGGTTGTGCGCCTTTTAGCAACCATGCCATTGCTTTTTCTTCATCGATTTTCACTGCCGCCGGTTGTTTTGTTGCGTCATAAGTACCGATAATTTCAATAAAGCGGCCATCACGCGGCGCGCGGGAATCAGCAACAACTACCCGATAGAACGGATTTTTTTTGGAACCTTGACGATTTAAACGAATTTTTACTGCCATGATAAGTCTCCTTAATTTTAATTAATTTTTATGTAAATGCTTTTGCATATTACTCTGTTTATCTGCCGAACATATTACCAAGTCCGGCCATGCCACCGCCGCCCTTTTTACCGGACATTTTCATAACGGTCTTCATCATTTTACGCGCGTCATCAAATTGCTTCAGCAGCCGGTTGACGTCCTGCACCTGAGAGCCGCTCCCCTTAGCTACGCGTTGCTTGCGCCTTGCGTTAAGTATTTCCGGTTTAGCTCGCTCTTTGGGCGTCATTGAATAGATAATCGCTTCGACCCGGCTCATTTGTTTTTTGTCAATCTGGGCATCCTTGAGTTGCGCCATTTGCTTGCCCATACCGGGAATCATGCCCATGATTTGCGACAATGAACCCATTTTCTTAATCTGTTGGAGTTGATCGAGAAAATCATCGAGAGTGAATTCTTGTTTGCGTAATTTTTTTTCTAATTCCGCCGATTTTTTCTCATCAAACACCGATTCAGCTTTTTCGATAAGCGACAGCATATCGCCCATTCCGAGAATCCGCTGTGCCATACGGTCGGGATAAAACGGTTCAATGCCGTCAAGTTTTTCACCGATACCAATATACTTAATCGGTTTTCCGGTAATCGCCTTGATCGACAACGCCGCGCCACCGCGGGCATCACCGTCTAGCTTGGTAAGAATTACGCCGTCTATTCCCAAACGACTGTTGAAAGTTTCTGCGACATTAACGGCATCTTGTCCGGTCATCGCATCAACAACTAACAGAATCTCGTGCGGCTTGGTAACCTGTTTAAGGTTGCTCAATTCCTGCATCAGTGATTCGTCAATGTGCAGTCGTCCGGCTGTATCAATGATCATCACATCGCAGGCATGCTGATAGGCATATTTTAACGCACCGGAAACTATCGTTACCGGATTGGCATTGTCGCCCATTTCAAATACCGGTACACCGACCTGTTCGCCGACAACCTGCAATTGCTTAATTGCTGCCGGACGATAGATATCTGCGGCAACCAACATCGGTTTTTTACCTTGTTTGGTGAGAACACTTGCCAATTTTGCGCAAGTTGTAGTCTTGCCGCTGCCCTGCAAGCCAACCATCATAATAACAGTCGGTGGCTTGGATGCCATCGTGATCCGGCTTTGTGCCACTCCCATAAGTTCGGTTAGCTCATCATTAACAATCTTAATGATATGCTGTACCGGCGTCAGGCTGGACAGAACTTCCTGGCCAATAGCCCGTTCTTTTATTTTGGCGACGAACTCCTTGACAACCTTGAAATTAACGTCCGCCTCGAGCAATGCCATCCGGACATCACGCATTGCTTCGCTGACATCGGTCTCAGTGATTTTGCCGCGGCCGCGGAGTTTTTTAAACGTTAATTCGAGTTTTTCTGATAAACTTTGAAACATATTTACCTCGTAGGAAAATTTGAATTATGAAATCTCCTGTAATTCGATTACAGTTTGACGAATATCATCCGAAACTGAAAATTCAAGCAATCGGTTAATTAAAGTGCCACGTTTTTTTTGTTTTGTGGCCAACTGGAGTTTTTGTTCGAGTTGTTCCAGCTGTTCGCAAGATTTTTTCAAGGCATCATTAACTGCTTGCTTGGATATTGCCAGATCAGTTGCAATTTCAGTAAACGACAAGTCCTCAAGAAAATGCAACGTGAATATTTGTTGTTGCTTATCGGTTAATAACAACCGATACTCGTCGAATAATTCAATGTAAGTCAATTTTTTTTCTAACATAACGGACATATTATATACGATAAAAAAAACGCTGTCAAGTATAACAGCTTGACAGCGTTTGATAAACTTACTATTTTTCGAACAACGCCCGTGCATATTCTTCGGGCACGAACGGTCGCAGATCATCGATGCCTTCACCAACGCCTACCCATTTCACCGGAATGCCAAGCTCGTTTTTCACGGCGAGTACTGCGCCTCCTTTGGCGGTGCCGTCAATTTTAGTCAACACCAATCCGGTAACAAGCGCAGCCTCAGAAAACAACTTCGCCTGACTGATAGCGTTCTGACCAGTGGTACCGTCTAACACCATCAGTGTTTCATGCGGTGCGCCCGGCAACTCGCGGGCAACTACTCTGCGGATCTTTTTTAGTTCTTCCATAAGGTTGGATTTTGTTTGTAACCGCCCGGCGGTATCGATAAAAATAACATCGGCGCCACGTGCGATACCGGCCTTTACGGTGTCAAAAGCTACTGCTGCCGGATCGGAGCCTTCTTTTTGTTTGATGACATCAACTTTGGCACGTTTCGCCCATTCTTCGAGTTGTTCAATTGCCGCAGCGCGGAAGGTATCCGCCGCGCCAAGCAACACTTTCTTTCCCTGCTCGCGGTAAAAGTTGGCAAGTTTGCCAATCGTTGTGGTTTTACCGGCACCGTTTACACCGATTAAAAATATAACATGGGGCTTACCGGTTAGTTCAGTTGAACTATTTTGTTCAGCCAAAATATCATATACAATTTTCTCTAAATAAGGTTTAACCATTTCAACGATAGTTATTTCGCGATTTTTTATTTTCAAGCGCAATTCAGTCATAATCTGGTGAACCGTGCGGGTGCCGACATCGGCCGTCAACAAAATCATTTCAATCTCATCCACAAAATCATCATCTAACGCCACTGAACCAAGAACAAGATTATCAAGCTTAATCGAGAGTGAATCGCGGGTCTTACTCAAACCGTCTTTTAGTTTATCGTAAAAACTCATACAAGAAACCTCCCGTCTTTGTATATTAGTTCGTCGTCTGCATATATTTCACCACCGCTGCGCATATCACAGAGCATATCCCAGTGGATGAGCGATTGGTTACATTGACCGCACTCACCATAACCGTTACCGAGCGCAAAATGGATCGTACCGCCGATTTTTTCGTCAAATAACATATTACGGGTAAACCGCTGAATACCGAAGTTAGTACCGATTGCGACTTCGCCAAAAAAACGGGCACCATCATCAATATCCAGCAACGTATTCAACAATTCTTCGCCTTTATCCGCAGTCGCCTCAACCACTCTGCCGTTTTCAACACGGAGAAAAATATTTTCAATCGCTTTTCCCATATAAATTCCCGGAAAACTAAAGCGAATGTGGCCGTTTACGCCATCCGGCTTGGGCGCGGTAAACACTTCGCCGTCTGGAAAATTAACTTGTCCGGCGCAACTCACCCATTTTTGCCCGCTTACATCAGCAGAAATATCAGTGTCTTTAGATACAAAACGAACAATAGACTTTTGATTTAGGATTGCGCATATACGTTTTTGATCATTGTCGACCATTTCCCAATGGGCAGCAGGATTGGCTTCGTCCAAATGTCCGGCACCGTAAACAAATTCTTCGTATTCAGAAAAACTCATCTCAGCTTCCTGGGCATCAGAGTGTGTGGGAAACTGGGTGCCGCACCAGCGCAGGCTGCCGTCGGCCATCCGGTTCATGTAAATTTCCCGCCAGCTACGCGCGCCCTCAGACATCATCTTTAACCGTTCGGGCGCTGTATTGGTATTAGCACGTGTATTATTATTTGCCCAGGCAGTCAACCAGACATCGGCGCGTTCAATAGCAAACTTCTGGATCTCTCGCTCATGCTTAAGCTGCGGTTCACTGGCATAACGTACAAATTTATCTGATACATCGGAAATGCCGATCAGTGTCTCAAAGTGACCGCCGGCTTTAAGCACTTCTTCGGCAACAGCCTCAACCCATTTCGCAGCGACCGCATCAGCCTGTATCAGTACAAACTCACCTGGTTGTACCTTTGCCGAATAATTTACAACCAAATGTGCCAATTTATGTAATCTAATATCCACATTTCCCTCACTAATATCTGTTTATTGCGTCAACTAACAAACCTGGTACCATCGCCAATTGTCGATATATAAAAGTCCGCTTTCAATCCGGTTCGTTGAAGATAATTAGCGCCGACCACCGAAACAAATTCGTCTAATGCAACAGTTCTGACCAACGCGATTGCGCAGCCGCCAAATCCGGCGCCGGTCATTCGCGCGCCAATACACTCGCCGCGGTTTAATGCTTCTTCCACAATAGTATCCAACTCAACGCCAGTTACTTGGTAATAATCCTTGAGCGATTGATGCGAAGCATTTAATAAATCGCCAAAATGTGCCAGATTGTTTGCCTTTAGCGCTTCAACTGCGTCAAGCACCCGCGCATTTTCCGATATTGCGTGCAATGCCCGTTTCCTGAGAACCGGATCAATAATTGATTTCAGCGCCAAATCCGGCGTAGCCTGGCAGAGGTTGGCAATCGAGCCATCCCGTTTTCGAATGCAATCCAGTGCGGCATCACACTCAGTGCGGCGTTCATTGTATTTTGAATCAGCGAGTTCACGGCGTTTGTTGGTATTCATAATAACCAAGCTATAGTCGCCTAGCGTTAATGGTACGTATTGATATTCAATGGTCGCACAATCCAACAAAATCGCCCGATTCGCTCTGCCCATTGCTACGGTAAATTGATCCATAATTCCACAATTAACTTTGATAAAATTGTTTTCAACTTGTCTGCAATCTTTAGCCATTTGCACGGCATCAATTTCTGTACTGGCTAATGAGCAGATAATATAGTAAGTCAATGTCTCAATTGCGGCTGAAGAAGAAAGTCCGGCGCCGTCTGGCAAGGTACTGCTAAACAAAATCTCGCAACCGCCAATATTCATGCCGCGATTAATTAATAATTGCAGCACGCCTTTGGGATAATTTCCCCAACCGTCTTTTTCGTCATATACAACCGGCGCATTGGTGCTAATGACTACTTGTCCTTCCGCGTTAAGCGAATTCATGATAATTTGTTTGTCAGAACGCCTGCGAACAACTGCTGTTATTCCAAGAGTCAACGCTGCCGGAAAAACAAATCCGCCATTATAATCGATGTGTTCACCAATCAAATTAATTCGTCCAGGAGAAAAATATTCCAATAATGGCAAGTCACTCTCGCCAAACAACGCAATGAATTTACGCTTTAATTCATGAGTAATCATCACATCATCCTTTCGAAATAATCATTTCAACTAAATAATATTAGCACTATTTAGTGCAAATAGTCCGCTGGTGCCGCCGGTGTGCCAAAACAGAACCCGTCCGGCTTTGGGGATTAATCCGGTTTTAACATCATCCAACAATGCTGCGAAAGTTTTTGCGGTATAAACGTGATCGAGCATTATTCCCTCGCTGTTCAACAATGTGCGCAACGCAGTCAACCCATCGCTGGTCGGTACGCCATAACCTGCGCCGATAAATTTGTCGTTAATGTCTGAGTCCAGGCAATGATGTTTTGAATACGAATTGATTAAATTGTTGATAAGTTGAGCAGCGATCTGGCTAGTTGCCAAAACAGATATTCCCCGCAGTCGATCGATGCAACCATGCTTTTCCAAACCAACCGCCACCCCGGCATAAGTGCCCGCCGAACCGACAGCCAGATAGTGCGCATCAAAACATTTTATATGCTCTTGTTCATTTACTTCCTGTACCGCATCGATATATCCACTTACTGTCAAAGGCGTCGACGCCCCCAACGGCACAACGTAAGGTCGTCTGCCAAGTGATTGCAAATGAATTTTGAGTTTTTTCAGTGTCGTGGGCAACTCTTCTAAAGCTAGCTTCCCCAGATATTCGACAGTGATATCCGAAAATGAATTTAACAGCCGGTTAGCCGTTAATTCACACGATTCTGGTTTTTCGCACATATACGCGGCAACACTACGCAGACCCAGGCGATTAGCAAGCGCTATCCCCGCGCGGATCATATTTGATTGCGGACCGCCAGCAAATATTAATGTGTCAGCACCATTTTTCAACGCATCCGCAAAAATATATTCAAATTTTCTTAATTTGTTTCCCCCCAGCATAAAATCGCCGGTAAGGTCATCGCGTTTGATCCAAATTTCCACGTCAAGTGCTGAGCTTAAATTATCCAGAAACTGCAGTGGCGTCGGCGAATTGACTAATGATAGTTTATTCATAAAATTCCTAATCAAAACAAATATATTTGCTCAACATGTTTTATATAGTTTTATTCGACATGAAAGCAAAAAATCCTTTATTTTATGAAACATTATTGGTTGCGAAATTCATTTATTTCCTGCTGATCAAACAACCAGACGAACGCGTCACCAAACCGTCTGGCCCAGGCTGATTCATGATGAGTGCTGCCTGGTTCCAATATAAACTTCAATTCGGTTTCTTTGAATCCGATTTTCTTTAGCGTTCGATTGGCAGCAATTACGTTATCAGCGTATTTTTTGGATAAGCGTTTGGATTTTCGTACTTCATCCGTGCCGACGTCATTGTATATTTTCATTGAATATTTTCGTGAAAAACTTGCCAATTCATTCCAGCCAATACCCATTGCCGGCGAAAATGATGCTATTTTTCCAAATATGCTCTGATATTTCAAACCGATGTATAACGAAATAAGTCCACCCATTGAACTGCCGCCGATACCGGTAGTTTCGCGAAATGGCAAAGTGCGAAAATTAAGATCGATAAATGGTTTTAATGAGTAAATCATAAACTCAGCGTATTTGTCGGCTTCCATTCCCGGCATATATTCACGCTGTCGCAATGCACTGTTTTCAATTGCCACCACTATCGCCCCGTCGTGAATACCATGCTTTGCATACATATCCAACGTTTCGTCGATATACCACTCGCCGGAACAAGAAGTTGCCGGATCAAACATATTTTGTCCGTCATTCATATATAACACCGGGTAGCGTTTAGCTGGTACTGTATCATAATCATGTGGCAAATATACCCATACTTGCCGTTTGCGTTTTAGTGATGTTATCGGAAAGTTTTTTATTATTTTTACATTTCCACAAATTTTGTGTTGCTTTTGATCGTTCTTAAATGCTTCATACCAATCCATTATCTTCATATTGTTCTCACTCCGTTTCCTGCGCTTGCGCAACAACAAACAGGCTGCAGATGCAGCCTGTTTGTTCTACTTGATATTTTATTGTTTTTTTAGATATTCGTCAATTGCAACAGCAGCATTTTTTCCCGCGCCCATCGCCAAAATGACTGTTGCCGCGCCGGTAACAATGTCGCCACCGGCAAATACACCCGGCCGCGATGTAGCGCCGGATTCTTCACTCGCGACAATGTAGCCGTATTTATTAGTATCTAAATGCGGGGTGGTCTGTTGAACTAGCGGATTCGGGCCTTGGCCTATTGCCATCACTACTACATCGATATCAAGCATAAAATTCGAACCATCAACCACGATTGGCCGGCATCTGCCTGAGCCGTCTGGTTCCCCAAGTTCCATACGGATGCATTCCATTCCGGTCACCCAGTTGCTGCTGTTTCCGGTAATCTTAAGCGGAGCGCATAGCGTCAAGAACTCAACACCCTCTTCAACTGCGTGGTGTGCCTCTTCAATCCGTGCCGGCATTTCAGCCATCGACCGGCGATAAACAATGTAAACTTTTTCTGCTCCTAAACGCAAAGCCGTTCGCGCAGCATCCATAGCAACATTTCCGCCACCAACAATTGCCGCTTTTTTGCCGACATAGATCGGGGTGCGATTTTCCGGAAAACTATAAGCTTTCATCAAATTACTACGTGTCAAAAATTCGTTTGCCGAATAAACACCGTTCAATTGCTCGCCGGGTATTTGCATGAAGTATGGTAATCCGGCGCCGGTGCCAATAAATACTGCCTGATACTTTTCTTCGTTCATCAATTCATCAATTGTAACCGTGCGACCAACCACACAATTAGTCTCGATTTTTACGCCAAGCGCTCGTAAATCGTTGATTTCGGCTTGCACAATTGATTTTGGCAACCGAAATTCAGGGATTCCGTACATCAGCACGCCGCCCGGTAAATGCAACGCTTCAAAAATTGTCACATCGTAGCCAAGTTTCGCTAAATCGCCAGCTGCCGTTAATCCGGACGGACCGGAACCAACGATGGCAACTTTTTTTCCGTTTGACGAACAGTTTTTTGCTGCTGACGCATGCGAATTATCCGCGGCAAACCGTTCCAAGCGTCCGATGGCTACCGGTTCACCTTTTATTCCCAGAACGCAGTGTTTTTCACACTGAACTTCCTGCGGACAGACACGGCCGCAAACTGCTGGTAAGGAATTCACCGTTTTTAACACAATATATGCACTATCGATATCGCCATTCTTCAAGCACTCAATAAACTTTGGAATATCCACACCGACCGGACAGCCTTTCCGGCAAGGCTCAGTTTTACATTTCAAACAACGGGACGCTTCTAGCTTAGCTGTTTCCAATTCGTAACCAAGCGCAACTTCGTCAAAATTCTTTGCTCTGGCTGCTGCCGGTTGCTCTGGCATCGGATTTTTTTTCATTCTATCCATTGCTTCCTCCAATATTCAAAACAAGTCTATTTATCCAATCCAATGCGACATTCGTGTTCATTCATTTCTGCTTCCTGAGCATTGAACATTTTTAACCGCGCCATCAAATTATCGAAATCCACCAGATGTGCATCAAATTCCGGTCCGTCGACGCAGGCGAATTTAGTCTCATTATTAACAATTACCCGGCAACAACCACACATGCCGGTGCCGTCAACCATAATTGGATTTAGGCTGGATACCGTCTTTATTCCATAACCACGCGTCAGCTCAGCGATGGCTTTCATCATAATTACCGGACCGACGGCAATTACTAAATCGATTTTCATGCCACTATCAATAATTTCTTGCAAGACGTTGGTAACCAAACCCTGCTGACCGACCGAACCATCGTTACTGGCAACAAAGTACTCATCAGATACCGCGCGTAGTTCTTCATCATAAAACAATAAATCTTTGGTACGCGCGCCGATAATCGAGATTACATGGTTGCCGGTTTGCTTCATACCACGAGCAATCGGATAAACCGCTGCAATTCCGGTGCCACCGCCGACACATACTACATTACCAAATTTTTCTAGATGGGTGGGATGCCCGAGCGGTCCGACAAAATCAGCCAAACTATCTCCCACTTCCATTTTCCCCAATCGTTTAGTGGACACACCCAACTCCAAAGCAACCATAGTAATAGTACCGCGCTCACGATCAAAATCGGCGATTGTCAAAGGCACGCGTTTATCAACATCATCTACACGAAAGATGACAAACTGTCCGGGCTGAGCTTTTGCCGCCACCCGCGGCGCGTAAATTTCGAACAGTTTAGTGTTGGGGTTTAATGCACGTTTAGTAACAATTTTAAACATCATTTGCTCCTTTGAATGCAACGACTGAAAATATTTTTGGCAACATTAGGGCGGTTCATACAATACAAATGGATTCCGGCAACTTTATTGGCAACGAGATCATCGATTTGTCCGGCGGCATAGTCAATTCCGGCTTTTTCCATTTCTTCAGGATTGTCGCCATAGCGCGCTACTAGCTTAGATAGTTTAAGCGGTACCGAGACACCACTCAACTTTATTATGCGCAGCAGCGATTTGCTATTCAATACCGGCATTATTCCAGCCAAAATCGGCTGCGCAATGGTATGCTTTTGTGCCTGCTCCAGAAGCTTGTAGAAAAAGCTGTTATCAAAAAACAATTGCGTGATAAAAAAATCAGCGCCAAAATCCGATTTCATTTTCAGGTAATTCATTTCCGCAATTAAGTTTTTTGTATCGCTATGCCCTTCCGGATAAGCCGCTGCACCGATACATAACTCAGAGTGTTCACGCAGGTAGCGAATAAAATCCGTAGCATAACGAAACGGACCATCATTCAGGCAGCCCTCAGGCAAATCGCCGCGCAGAGCCAAGATGTTATCGATTCCCAGTTTGCGAAAATTGCTAATTAACCCATCCGCCGCCGCATGATTAGTATCGATACAAGTATAATGTGGCAAAGGTAACATTTTATTGTAATTTAATATTCTTTGAGCGACATTGACCGTTGTTTTTGCCGTTGATCCGGATGCACCATAAGTAACACTAATAAAATCAGCAGGCAGTTCGGCCAACTTGTCTATTGTATCATAAACAGTGTTGATTTCAACATCCGGCTTGGGCGGGAAAATCTCCAACGAAAATATTCGACGCTTTTGCTTAAATAACTCAGCTATTTTCATTAAAACAACCCGGTAATTATGCCATTGGCATCGATATCCATTTTTTCTGCAGCCGGCCGTTTAGGTAATCCGGGCATAGTCATGATATTACCACAGATTGCAACGATAAATCCGGCGCCGGCGGATAAGCGAATTTCACGCACTGTTATCGAAAAATCCCGCGGACTACCGATTTTCTTTTCGTCATCACTAAACGAATATTGTGTCTTAGCAATACAAATCGGTAATGCGTCAAAACCCAGTTCAGTCAATTCATGAATTGATTTTTCCGCCTGCAGTGTAAAAACTACGTTATCAGCACGATATATTTCACGCGCAATTGTCGTTATTTTGGCCTTTATCGGTAATTCAGCGGCATAAAGCAGCTTGAACTGTGAAGGTTGTTCAATGGCAGCCACGACCATCTGTGCCAGTTCTAAACCACCGGTTCCGCCTTTTGCCCAAACTTCTGATAGCGCTACCCCAGCGCCATTCTGTTCACAGATTGCTTTTAACTCAGCAAGCTCAGCGGCGGTGTCTGTGGGAAAGGCATTTATTGCTACAACTACCGGTACGTCAAATTTTTTGATATTCTCGATATGCTGAAGTAAATTGCCGATACCTTTCCGCAACGCAACAACATCCGATTTGGAAAGCTCAGTCTTTGCAACGCCTCCATGTGATTTAAGCGCCCGCACTGTTGCAACGAGCACCGCGGCATCCGGCTGCAAGTTTCCATAACGGCACTTGATGTCAAAAAATTTCTCGGCGCCTAAATCCGCGCCAAAGCCAGCTTCAGTCACAACAACATCTGCTAAATCCAATGCCAAATTGGTGGCGGACAGACTATTACAGCCATGCGCAATATTAGCAAACGGCCCGCCATGGATGAATGCCGGCGTTCCTTCCAATGTCTGCACCAGATTTGGTTTTATTGCATCTTTAAACAATAATGTTATCGCACCGGAAACATTTAATTCGGCTACTGTTATCGGTATATTTGCGTAGGTATAGCCGATGACAATCCGCTCGACCCGTTGCTTAAAATCACTGAGATCGGCTGCCAGGCAGAGTATTGCCATTAGTTCTGATGCTACGGTAATATCAAAGCCGGTTTCCCGCGGCACACCATTGATTTTTCCGCCCAATCCGATTATCACATTGCGGAGCGCACGGTCGTTTAAGTCCATAACCCGGCGCCAGGCAATCCGGCGCGGATCAATATTTAATTCATTACCATGGTGAATGTGATTATCAATTATCGCCGCAAGCAGATTGTGGGCCGTGGTGACGGCGTGAATATCACCGGTAAAATGCAGATTAATATCTTCCATCGGCACAACTTGAGCGTAGCCGCCGCCGGCAGCACCGCCTTTCATGCCAAAACACGGGCCCAGGCTTGGCTCACGTAATGCGATTGCGGTATTATAACCAAGTTTGCAAAACGCATCACCCAAACCAACAGTCGTTGTAGTTTTGCCCTCGCCCGCCGGAGTCGGGTTGATTGCTGTGACTAATACTAATTTGCCGCGTTTGTTCGATTTAATGGTTTTTGGATCAATTTTAGCTTTGTATTTTCCATAAAGCTCCAGCTGATCTTCAACAATTCCCAATTTTGCCGCAATCAGGCGTATATCTTGTAATTCAGCGCTTTGCGCAATTTCAACATCAGATTTCATAGAATCCCTCCTATACCAAATAGCCGGGTGTAGCGCCGCAGCGCTCAGCGGCGCGGACTGTGTTGTTTAAAAGCATTGCAATAGTCAATACCCCGACGCCACCCGGTACCGGTGTAATCGCCGAAGCAACATTCAACAACTGAGAATAATCGCAATCGCCAACTATTTTATCGTTCAAACGGTTAATACCGACATCGATTACCACGGCACCGGGTTTCAACATCGCTGCAGTAATATAATTTGGACGACCGATTGCCGCGACTACTATATCGGCAGTTTTAGTTATTTCACTTAAATTTTTCGTTTTAGAATGGCAAATGGTAACCGTGGCATTGGCTTCTAACAACAGCATCGCCATCGGTTTGCCGACGATATTGCTCCGCCCCACAACTACTGCATGGCTTCCCTCAGGTTTTATAGCATAATAATCAAGTATTTCCATGACTCCGGCCGGGGTGCAGGAAACGAAGGAATGATAGCCGCTAAACAGATTTCCGGTATTCATCGCGTGAAAGCCATCGACATCTTTATCTGGATCAATCGCCGAAATTACCGCCTGCTCACGAATATGTTCCGGTAATGGCAATTGTACCAAAATACCGTCCACCGATTTATCTTTATTCAGCATCCGGATCAAAGAAATCAACTCGGCTTCAACGATTGAAGCCGGTAGATTTATCACGTCCGAATCGATATTATGTTCAATACAGGTCTGGTGCTTGCGCTTGACATATATTTGCGATGCCGGATTCTCGCCAATTAAAATAACTGTCAATTTAATTCTTCGCGAGTTTCTGCTTTCAAACTGTTTTGCCCGTTCACGAACCTTTGCCAAAATTTTTTCTGCGACTGGTTTTCCATAAAGTATTTTTGTTGACATATTTTTCTCCGAAACAAAAAACAGCCAACGGCTGCTGTTTGCTTATTTTGTTATAATTAGCCTGCCAATACAGCCAAAGCTATCGAATTTAATTTAGCTTCAAAAGAATCCGAACGCGATGTGAGAATTATCGGTTTGCGCGCTCCGACGATCAAACCGGCCAATTTCAAACCACCAATATAGGTAAAGGCTTTTGCTAAAATATTTCCTGATTCAATGTCCGGCGCCACCAATACATCGGCACATCCGGCAACCTCGCTGACGATTCCTTTATGCTGAGCTGCTTCAATTGATATTGCGTTGTCCAGTGCCAACGGCCCGTCAACGATACAACCCTTAATCTGCCCGCGGCGATTCATTTGTGTCAGTGCGGCAGCATCAAGTGTGCACGGCATATCCGTATTGACAACCTCTACTGCTGCTAACACGGCAATTTTTGCCCTTTCAATACCGAGCGCCCGGGTTACTTGCAGACTGTTGGTAATAATGTCGACTTTTTTTGCTAAATCCGGTTTAATAATCATACCGCCATCAGTGATAATAATTATCCGGCCGCTAAATTCGAAGGCGCCAACATGACTGAGCACCCGCCCGGTGCGAAGACCGATTTCTTTATCCAATACCGCCCGTAACAGCGTCGCGGTCGGCATATCACCTTTCATTAAAGCGTCAGCCTTACCGGAAGAAACAGCAAGCACCGCTTCACGCGCGGCAGCGTTATCATCACTACAATCGATAATTTCACAGCCTGAAACATCATAATTGTTTTTTGCGCAAATGACTGTTATTTTATCAGCCAAACCGAACAAAATAAATTTTGTCAATTTCTCTTTGATAGCAGCATCAATTGCATGCAGCACCGCGTCGTCATGTGCTGCAGCAACGGCAACAGTTTTCAGTTGCCGGCTTTGCAACAGTGTTCGGATTTCAGAAAAAGATTTAATCATGATTAATCCTTTCATAGACCATTTTGATTAATTCAGCTCTGCCGATTTTAGTTACTGTAGAATATTTTACAATGTGATCATTATCAACAGCAAACCCATTAATAATCGCGCGTACATTCGTAGCCAGTTGATTTTTGGTCAGCTTATCAGTTTTTGTTAGTACCAAAACTACTTCCCGATCAACGCTTTTCAACCAACCGCAAGCTTCCAAATCCAGTTTTTGTGGCTCGCGCCGCGAATCAATCAATAAAAAAACTGTTTTTAGCCATGCTGATTTGCCAATATAGGCGTTTATGAACTCCGACCAAGTTTCACGGTTGCTCTTGGATGTTTTTGCGTAACCATAGCCAGGCAAATCGACAAAATAAACGTATTCACGTACGCTCTCGTTTTTTATCGTGACCTTAAAATAGTTAATCAGTGCGGTTTTTCCCGGCGTGGCGCTCACCCGTGCCAGTCCGTTATGTCGGCAGAGTGAGTTAATCAAAGACGATTTGCCGACATTTGATCGTCCGATAAAGGCAAATTCGTTTAGCGGCTCTTCTGGTAATTGAGCGACTGCCGTTGCTGATTTTATAAATTCAGCTTTGATGATATCCATTAACAACTACCACTGCAAAGCGCATTTTCCAAAACCGCATCCATGTTTTCTACAAAAACAAAATTCATTTCATTGCGAACATCTTGAGGAATATCTTCAATATCTTTGTCGTTTTCTCTTGGTAATATGATAGTGCGAATTCCGCGATGATGCGCTGCCAACACTTTTTCTTTGATTCCACCAACTGCCAGCACTCGTCCGCGCAAGGTAATCTCGCCCGTCATCGCCAAATCGCTACGGATTTTTCGTCCTGTCAATGCCGACGCCATCGCCGTTGCCATCGTTATTCCGGCAGATGGCCCGTCTTTGGGAATAGCGCCTTCCGGACAATGAACATGAATATCATCTTTTTCATAAAAATCAGCTTTTATTCCCAGGTCGAGAGCTTTTGTACGAATATAGGTATAACCGGCTTTAGCCGATTCTTGCATAACATCGCCCAGCTGGCCAGTCAAAGTCAATACACCTTTACCCTGCATCACCGAAACTTCTACCGGCAAGACATCGCCGCCAACTTCAGTCCAAGCCAATCCGGTTGCTACTCCAACCTGGTCGTGACAACTTTGCTTGCGGTTGTGATGGCGTGGTTTTCCCAGATAGTCTCTTAGTGAATCTTCGGTAATGTCAATAGTTTCCAAGTCGTTATTTAAACACTTAACGGCAAGCTTGCGAAATAATTCGGCGAACCGACGTTCCAGGCCGCGCACGCCTGATTCACGGGTGTAATCAACGATTATTTTTCGGATACTATCATCCGAAAAATTAATTTTGGCATCATTAAGGCCATTCTCTTTTAATTGTTTACTAATCAGAAACTGACGGGCAATTTGTAATTTTTCTTCGATAGTGTAACCGGACAAATTAATAATTTCCATCCTATCCAACAACGGACGCGGGATGTTTTCGTAGGTATTGGCGGTAACAACCCAAAACACTTTTGATAAATCAAATGGTAGCTCCAAATAATGATCAGTAAACGAATTGTTTTGTTCAGGGTCAAGCACTTCAAGCATCGCCGATGCCGGATCACCCTTATAATCCGAACTCATCTTGTCGATTTCGTCCAACAAAAACAATGGATTGCGGGTACCGGCCTTTTTCAATGTGCTAATTATCCGGCCGGGAAGCGCACTTACGTAGGTACGGCGATGACCGCGGATTTCCGATTCATCTTTCACGCCACCGAGCGATAGCCGGACATATTTTTTATCCAACGCCCGGGCAATTGATTTGGCCAACGATGTTTTTCCAACACCAGGCGGGCCAATGAAACAAAGAATCGAGCCTTTGCTATTACCATTTAATTGCTTAACTGCAAGGTATTCGATGATTCGTTCTTTGATTTTTTCCAATCCATAATGGTCTTCATCAAGCACGATGCGGGCGTTTATGATGTCCAGGTTATCTGTGGTTTCCGTAACCCAGGGCATATCAATCAACCATTCCAAATATGAACGTACGACTGAAGACTCCGGCATCATTGCCGGCATTTTTTCAAATCGCTCAAGCTCTTTATTGATTTTTTCGATAACTTCTTCGGGAAAAGCCTTGGTCTCGATTTGTTTGCGCAACGCCTCGGCTTCAGCGGCATTGCCGTCTTTTTCGTCTAATTCCTTTTGAATGGCTTTAATTTGTTCGCGCAGGTAATATTCTTTTTGATTTTTGTCAATCTGCGTGCGCACCCGCGCCTGAATCTTGTTTTCCAATTCGGCCAATTCCACTTCGCGTGCCAATTTTTCACAAATCAGTAACAATCGTTCCTGGACTACGGAAATCGACAACAATTCCTGTTTGTCCTCGAAAGAAAACGGAATATTGGCGGCGATAATATCGGTAATGCGGCGCGGATCGTTAATTGTGACAATATTTGCAGTAATTTCCGGCGATAGTTTTTTGGTAACTTTCGCCCAACGATCAAATTGATATACCACGGTTCGCAATAGCGCTTCGCTTTCTTCATTAGTCTCAGTTACTTCAAACAATTCAACAATTTCAACTGAAAAAAACGGTGAAGCAGTGGCAAAACCAACTATCTTACCGCGACTGATGCCTTCAATAACGATGCGGATATTGCCGCCGGGCAGTTTAACCATTTGTTTGATTTCAGCGATTGTGCCGTGCAGAAATATATCCTCAACTCTTGGATTATCTTCCTTAACATCTTTTTGCGCAGCAAGAAATATTTGTTGTTTATTAAGCATTGCCGACTCAAGCGCAACGATTGATTTCGCACGACCAATATCAAGATTGGTAATCGAATGCGGAAAAACGATTACGCCGCGTAACGGCAGCAGCGGTAGAATTTTATTTTGTTGTGCCAATTGAATTCCTCCATTAATTAGAAAGCAGTGTCAACAATTTGGGAAGCATTTGTTTTTTTCTAGACACTACCCCGTCCAAATAGTAAATATGCGAATCAATTCGTTCGCCGATATCATCGCCATCCAGTAAGCCACAGGCTTTTCCGGCGAAAAATGCATAAGTTGATTTTTTGGCAATATCAGTAATCATACATTCAGTCAAATCATAGCGTTCGCTTTCTGAAAGCTCCCATAACGCTTTAACAATGTCCTGACCGTATTTTAACAACGATTCCCCATCAATAACATTGATTTGGCTGATAGCAATTCGCGTTTCACCTAGTACAAATTCTTTAAGGTCATTACGAACTACCGCCGCGAGATTGTCGGCATCAAACGAGGCACCGGCCCGAAGCAATTCCATGCCATACTTATCTAAATCAACACCGGCGATAGCAGCAAGCTTTTTTGCAGCCATAATATCTACAGACGTACAAGTAGGCGAATTGAACAATAATGTATCAGAAATTATCGCAGAAAGCAATAGTCCGGCGATATCACGCTCAATCGCTAAATCACGGTGCCAGTGCAGATTTGCGATTATCGTTGCCGTGCAGCCAACTGGCTCGTGGCGGATGAATATCGGTTCATTAGTCATCAGTCCGCCCAAACGATGGTGATCGATTATTTCGCATATTTCAGCTTCCTCGATGCCAATAACTGCTTGGGATTGTTCGTTATGATCGACCAAAATCACCCGTTCTTTAGCCCGGCCCAACAATAAACCACGGCTGATCATTCCCACTAGTTTTCCGTCATGTAGCACTGGAAATGACCGAAAATTGCTGGTTAACATTTTCGGCTTGATTTCGTGTATCAGATCATTCGGTTGAAAACTGACGATCTTGCCACTGGCCATGATTTTTCCGACCGGCATACTTTGGTTAATCAGACGGGCGCAGGCATAGGTATCATACTGTGAGCGTAAAATTATTGCCCCGTAGCTGCGTGCCAGACTTAGAACTTCACTGCTGATAGCTGCGCCATTCGTCAAAATCAAACAGCGGACGTGACGACGAATACAGCCCTCCTGCGAGTTTTCGCGATTACCGACCAGCACAATGTCGCCGGAATTTATTGATTGAAACACCGTTGTGGCTCGCGCTGCAGCAATGAGAACTTTGCCGGTAACTTTATCGGTTAAATCGGCACCGGTGATAACGGTAGCGTCCAGTACTTTGACAATATTTTCATAAGAAATGCCGCTCTGCGATAAGTCTTGCATTTCTAATTCATCAAAATAGCGTTTGGCTAAATCCCCCATAGTAACTATACCGACGAACTCTTCGTTGCCGTTAACAACTGATATCGATTTAACGTCGTTCCCTCTCATGATTTGACCGAGATCACGTAAATTATGTTCAGGCGTAATAGTTAACGGATTGGTAATCATAATATCCTCGACTCTTGGATAAAGATCGCTGACCAAGACTGGCGATTCAACGCCAAAATAATCAAGGGCAAATTTAGTCTCAGCATTAATTTTTCCGGCGCGTGCTGCCTGCACATTTTCACCCAACCGTTTTTTCATCGAAGCGTAAGCAATCGCCGAACAGATCGAATCAGTATCAGGATTGCGATGGCCAATAACAATTGTCGGTTTGTCCATAATATTCTCCCATTAATTTCTTTATCAAGCACATTTCATTAATTTGTATTCGACAATGACCAGCGGTTTTCCTGCATTAAAATGAAAAAAGCCGTGCAACGCACGGCTTTTTTCAGTCTTCGAAACCGTTATTATCCAATACGGTTTTATACCAGTAACCGCTGTCTTTTATAACGCGGTTCAAATTGTTTTCGCGGTCGATGCGAATAAATCCATAAACATTGCGATAGCCGTTAACCCAGCTAAAACAATCAAGGCCGGTCCACATATGATAACCAAAACAATTTACGCCGTCAGCAATCGCTTTGTGAACACATTTCAAATGGTCTTTGACAAATTCGATACGTACTCCGTCGTGTACCCGGTCACCATCGACCATTTCTTTTTCCTTGAAGGAGCGGATACCCATGCCGTTCTCGGAAATAAAGCAAGGAATATCACCATAGTTATTTTTGATTCGCATCAACAAATCATAAATCCCTTCAGGATAAATCTCCCAGCCGCGGTCGCTATAACGTGCCTTGGTGTTTTGGACATGCGTGAACCAATCGTGATGATTTTTTTTGATTTTCGGGCCGGCGCCAATCCGTCGCGGACAATAATAATTTACGCCCAGAAAATCAACAATTGCTGCCGGATCGGCAATAACTTCCAGATCACTGGCGGCAATTTCCGGAGTAAGATTGTTTTCTTTTATAAATGCAACAAGTTCAGGATGATAAATCCCTTTTAGCACCGGATGAAGATAGCTGTAAGTGAAAATTAAATCAGCCAGATGGGCGGCTTCCTTATCTTCTGCCGAATCAGTTGCCGGGTAAGCCGGAGTAAGATTGAGAACCACACCGATTTCGCCGGGCAACTTCATTTCATGATAGGCTTTAACCGTTTTTGAATGTGCAAGCATTACGTAGTGGCCGACTTGCACCGCGCGCTTCGCATCTTGCACTTCCGGATAATGAAATCCCTGCAGATAGCACCCTTCCGGGGCAACAATCGGTTCGTTTTGGGTTATCCAAAACTTAACTTTATGTCCGTACTCGCGAAAACATATTTTTGCATATTCAACGAAATATTCAATTACTGCGCGATTTTCCCAACCGCCGATTTTCACCAGTTCATAAGGCATGTCGAAATGATACAAATTTACAAACGGCTCAATACCATTCTTAATTAACTCATCAATCACATCATGGTAAAACTGTATACCTTTGGGGTTGATTGCACCAAAACCCTTGGGCATGATCCGAGTCCAGCTGATTGACATTCGATATGAATTATGTCCGGTTTGTTTAAAAAGTTGGATATCATCTTTGTAACGATGATAAAAATCTGCAGCAAACTCCGGCGTTCCGCCTTCCCAAAACTTATCTGGTTCAGTTTTTGACCACCAATCCCAAACTGAAGGCCCCTTCCCGTCTTCTAAAGCAGCACCCTCTGTCTGTGGAGCTGACGCCGCAGATCCCCAAAAAAATTTTTCCGGAAATGTATATTTCATAACGTCCTCATAAATTATATTTTTGATTGAAGTTCCTGGATTTGTTTTTGCATGTCAATCATATTTTCGATTAAGTCTTTTGCCAAGATACTAGTCATTAAATGATCTTGAGCGTGAACCATTAACAGCTTCACTGTCATATTATTACCCGCAGCTTCTTGCTGAATTAAGTCAGTTTGAACTTTATGGGCTTCAAGCAGCGCTTCACCAGCCGATTTAACCAAAGCTTGTGCATCTTCGAATTTCCCGGCTTTCGCAGCAGCGTATGCTTCAAATACATCACTTCGTGCTGAACCACCAAAAGTAATCAATTGAAATATTACCATCTCTTCTTGTTCCATGCTTCCTCCAAAAAAAAAATATTAGCGGCGTAAAAGCCGCCAATATTCTAATACATCTTTAAGTTATTCGCAATTGTTTTATTTTTTTAATAATTTACGGGCATGTTCTAAAATTTTATCCCCGCGCGCCATTCCATAATCAACAGTATTAATTACATCAAGCGGTCTGCCAAGTTCAGTGGCTATTTTTTCAAAAGCTGCTTTTTTATAACGAATTTGTGGTCCGAGCAATACCACGTCGTAGTCCTTAACAATACGCTCAAACTCTTCCTCAGGTACTGCAGTAATTACGCTGTCTTGTTCGTCCGCAGTCAGTGATTTTTTCATCTTCTCAACAATAAGGCTAGTTGACATACCAGATGCGCATACAAGTAGTATTTTCAAGGATACCTCCACGTTTTTATGATTTCTTCGTTATTATTAATTCGCCGAATAACTCAAAATTCCTGCTAGGCTACTGAAATATTTTATTTTTTTTGCACAAAGAAAAAACCGAGCCAATCATTCCAGCATCATTCCCTAATTTCGCCGGTACTAAATTGATTCTCAGGTTTTTCAATTCGCGATGCAGTCGTTTACCGATACAATTTTCCAGACGCGGCAGGAAAATATCTGCTGCATCTGATATGCCGCCCCCAATTACTATGGCTTCAGGATCAATAGTTACATAGATATCACACAACGGTAACGCTGCGAAATCACACCATTCATCCAACAACAAACTGTATTTCTGGTCACCGTCACGGATTCTTGAAAATATCTCCCGCCCGTCAAGTTTATGGTCATTGAACCGCTCACGGGCAATAGCAACCAACGAACTGGTGGTGGCCGCACGCCGATCGTCTAAACAAGCCGAATGCAGACAACAAATCTCTCCGGCGGCATAGCTGTGACCACGATGAATTTTGTTGTTGATTACCAACGCGCCGCCTAATCCGGTACCAAAGGTCGCCATATAGAAGCACGAATACGGCTTGCCGGAGCCTACCCAATTTTCACCAATTGCTGCGCTTTTGGCATCGTTCTCTATTACGCAATCTATGGAAAATTCCTTTTTAATAACTTCACACTGATTAATGTTGTACCAATTCCTAATATGATTGGCACCCGCAACAACTTTGGACTGTACAACATCGACCACGCCGGGCGCGCAAATGCCCACTCCGGACAACTGATGCTGCCGGCTTGTGATTTTTGTCAACTCAAGCAGTTTATCCATCAATACATTCCCACCCAATCGGATATCCGAAGGGGTTTCAGCCTTTTCAAGAACTCTACCACCAGCGTTTACGACGCCATACTTAATACTGGTTCCACCAATATCAAACGCTAAATATTTCCTCACTGACACCCCTAACAAAAAAAGCCTTACAGCAAACTGTAAAGGCTAAAATTATGGTGGGGTTAGGCAGACTCGAACTGCAGACCTCTTCGATGTCAACGAAGCGCTCTAACCAACTGAGCTATAACCCCAAAACAATATTTATAATATCACAATAATATGAATTGTCAAGAATTTCGCACGGTTCAGGCATTAAGAGCACAACTAATTCATGTCCCGGCGATTTTCCAATGCTTTGGCGAGCGTCACTTCGTCGGCAAATTCAATGTCCGCGCCAACTGGCAAACCGTGAGCGATACGGGTAACTTTGAATCCGATTGGTTTGAGCAGCCGGGACACGTACATTGCAGTTGCTTCACCTTCAACGTTTGGATTAGTAGCCATAATTATTTCCTTGACCGAATCATCTTTAAGCCGGGCGAGTAATTCCTGAAGTCTGATATCAGACGGAGTCACACCGGACAACGGTGACAGCGCTCCGTGTAGCACATGGTACATTCCGCGATATTCTTTTGTACGTTCAAACGACATAACGTCACGTGGTTGTTCGACAACACAAATTACCGATTTGTCCCGGTATTCGTTGTCGCAATACTTACAAACATTTTTATCGGTAAAATTGCAACAAATTGGACATAACCGAATATTGGCTTTGGCTTCACTAATTGCTGCGATGAAACGCTCTACTTGCGCACTGTCACATTCAACTATATAATAAGCCAGTTTTACTGCGAGCTTTTGACCGATGCCAGGTAACCCCCGAAACGAATCAATAAGCTTGCTGAGCGGCGATATGTGACTCATATTATAATAAGCCCGGTGGCAGTTTCATACCACCGGTAAGTTTGGCCATTTCTTTTTCGGTAGTATCGTCCACTTGGCGCAGAGCTTCATTGACTGCAGCAATAATCATATCTTGCAACATTTCCAAGTCTTCAACATCAACTGCATCCGGCGAAATCAACAAACTTTCAATTTGTTTATCACCGCTGACAATAAGTTTGATTGCGCCGCCGCCAACGGAATGTTCAAACTTTCTCATTTTTAGTTCTTCTTGCATCTTCGCCATGTCCTGCTGCATTTTTTGAACTTGCTTCATCATCCCTTGCATATTCCCCATGTTTGGAAACATAAATACCTCCAATTAAATCTTTTTTACTTCAACACCAAAAAATTCACTAAATTGCTCAACGCGCGTCGGTTTATGTTCAGTCTTATCAGCATGATCATCAATTATTACGATAACGCTAGTTTGCCGACCGGTTAGATTTTGCAAGGCAATTTCAACTTGCTTGCGATAGTCATCTTTTTCCAGCCGCTCTTTAAAAAATATTCCACCGGAGTTAAATGCAACTATTGTGTTATCGTTATTTATATTAAGTATCCGGCCATTTTTTGCACATTCGATTACTAACCGCTTATTCATACGCATCAATTCCGCTAAAACATTTTCCCACAACATCCGATATTCATCACTATTTTCTGCGGCCGAGACCGGTGTTACCACAATAGCATTGTCGGTTGCCGGTTTGTCTGGTTCAGCTTTAACGATTGGCTGTTCATGTTTAACTACAGGGTTCATTCCGTCGAGCGCCAGTTTAATCAAAGAAGCTTCAATTGTAAGTCGGGGGCTAAGCGCCCAACGTGCTTCAGAAATGGTTGCCGAACCCTCGATTATTAATTTACTTAATCGTAGTGCTGAAACATTGTCGCTTGCTTTGACAGCAACATGCATTTGCTCTTGAGCGTATTTTAACAGATCCGCAAACAACTGACGGATGTCCTGAGAAATTTCGGTTTTATCCAAAACAGCGATGATTTCACCAACGTCATGTGCCAACACCGCGGTTAATAACCGTGCCAGCAAACTTTTGTCGGAAAGTCCGAGCAGTGCCCGCACAGTTTCTTCATTGACTTCATTGTTATTCATTATCGAGCATTGATCAAGTATTGATAGTGCATCGCGTGCGCCGCCAGCCGCGTGTTCACAAATCATCAGCACCGCTTTGTCTTCAATTGTTATGCTGCTTGCAGCTGCGACAACTCGTATATATTCAGTTAAATCGTTCATATCGATTCTGCTAAAATCATAGCGCTGGCAACGGGACAGGATGGTTGCCGGCACTTTTTGCACGTCGGTAGTGCAAAGAATAAATACGACATACGCTGGTGGTTCTTCTAACGTCTTCAACAGCGCGTTAAACGCTTCCGTTGTTAACATATGCACTTCATCAACAATATAGACCTTAAATTTCCCTTCGGACGGCTGGAACTTAACTCGTTCGATGATGTCACGAATTTCATCAATTCCCCGATTGGAAGCAGCATCCATTTCGTATACATCCATGAATGAGCCTTCAGTTATTGCCAAACAATTGTCGCATTGGCAACAAGGTTCGCCGTCGCTTGCTGTACGGCAATTTATCGCTTTAGCAAATATTTTGGCAATACTGGTTTTACCCGTACCGCGTGGACCAACGAAAAGATAAGCATGCGAGATTTTGTTCGCTACCATGCTATTACGTAAAGTCTTTACAATATGCTGTTGTCCGACGACATCTGCGAATTTTTGCGGACGCCAAATTCGATATAGTGCTTTATACATTTTTTGCCTCATATAGAAGAATAGCAGCCTTTTCAGGCTGCTGATTGTTACGCGAACGCGAAGCGTCCGTCCGGATATTTACGGCACATAGACTAAACTACTTATTGCTGCTTCCTTCCGGATCTGACAAGGTTCATAGCCGCCCATTGCGTAAGTCCGGGCGGACACTTCGCGCGCACGAACTTTTCTGGCGGAGAGAGCGGGATTTGAACCCGCGGTACAGTTTCCCGCACACACGCTTTCCAGGCGTGCTCCTTAAGCCGCTCGGACACCTCTCCGGTAGCTGTCACTTACAGCAAGTGAAATTATACATACAATAGTTGCCATTGTCAACCGCAAGCGCTAAAAGACATCACCAAAATAGTGTCGTTTTGCATCCGCACCAATCACGTCATTTTCAGTGAGATTAAACGCTGCAGCGATAATTTCCCGGGCAATCGGTGCGGCGGCCTCAGAGCCATAGCCACCTTGCTCAACCAATACTGAAATCGCCAACTGAGGATTGTCAAACGGAGCAAAGGCAACAAACCAGGCGTGATCCCGACCATGAGGATTCTCAGCCGTTCCGGTTTTGCCGGCCACCGAAATCGGGAAATTGCCAAAAACATAACCACCGGTACCACCAGGTTTGCAAACATCTCTAAGCGAATCTCTTATGAGCTGTAACACTGAAGGGGTAAAATCAATTTTAGACAATTGCTGCGGCTGATTTTCGCGGACGATAGCGCCGTCAGCAGTTACAATCCGCTTCATTATAAACGGTTTGTAACGAATACCGCCGTTAGCAATCTGACTCATTACCTCACAATTCTGTACCGGTGTTGATAAGTTAAAACCTTGACCGATTGCGGCATCGAAAGTTTCTGCAAGATACCAATCTTCTTTGTAAACCCGCTCTTTATACTTACGATTGGCAACCAACCCATCACTTTCATTTGGCAAATCAATGCCGGTCGGAACGCCCATACCAAATTTTCGAGCGAAAATCTCTAAGTTATCAATTCCCAACCGGTTTCCTAACTCATAAAAATAAACATTGTCTGATTTTGACAATCCTTCTCTAAACGAAATCCAGCCCAGCGCCTCGCCGTTGTCATTAACCTTTGGTATTAACCAGTGTTGCCCGGAATCAAATATTTTTTCTTCCGGAGTGATTTTTTTTAATTCCAACGCCGCAGTACCGGTGATGATTTTAAATGTCGAGCCCGGCGGATATTCCCCGGATATTGGTTTATTCTCCATCGTTCGAAACGGATTATTATTATAATCGTTCCAATTTTTTTGCGACACTCCGCCAATAAACATATTGGGATCAAAAGTCGGACGACTAACTATGGCAAGTATCTCACCATTCCGCGGATTCATAACAACAACAGCCGCAGCTTTTGTGCCAAGTTGCTTTAATTTGTTATCGACAGCTTGTTCTGCTGCTTGTTGAATTCGGTAATCTATGGTCAAAATCATATTGTCGCCGGGAACACAGAGTTTTTCAGCCAAAGTAGTTACCGGTTTCCCGCTAACATCAACTTCCACGCGCTTACCACCACTGATTCCTCTAATATCAGCGTCATAAACACTTTCCAATCCGGTCTTACCGATAATATCGCCAACAACATAAGCGCCACCACCGATCTTTTTTAATGATTCAAGTTCATTATCGTTAATTTCACTAACATAGCCAAACATGTGTGCCGCCAAAGTACCATATAAATAATCGCGTGTCGGTTGAATTTCAATGATTACCCCGGGAAATTCGGCAGGATTTTCACGAATTTTTGCCACAACTTCTTGCGGAGCGTTCGTTTTGATCGTTGCTAATTCGAAAGTATCTTTCTTTTCTTTAACGCGCCGTTCGATGACCGCAGTTGATGTGCCGGTAAGTTTGGCTAGCTCGTCAATTTCTTTGGCATTAACCTGTTTGGTATATGGCAAAATCGAGATGCTATAACCAGGTTTACTCGTAACCAGCAATACACCGTTGCGGTCGTATATGTTTCCCCGTGGCGCAGTAATCGGAAATATTCTCATCCGATTTCCTTCGGCCATTTCACTATAATGCTTGCCTTCATATATTTGAAGAAAAAACAATCTGACAATCAAGATAAAAAAAATGACTAAGCCAACAATTGCCATACTGTCAAGACGGTGCAGTTTTCTCTTTTCAATCATCATCTACTCTTCAATCAAAATATTTTATGTATTTGCAATGCAGTTTTTTTATAAAAAATGCAAAAAACGGCATAACAAGCGCGTTAATAACCATAAACGGCAAATACCAACGCAACAAACAATCACTAAAATTCATGTTTCCGCCGTAATAATCAATAAAAAATATTGTACCGATTGCAGTGATGACTGTAGCAACAACGACGGCAGCAATTTGCAAAAAAATTGAATAACTTATGGTATTACGTCTTAACACGACAACTATAATAGCAATAATGGTAAAAGTTACGGTTTTGACACCAAATGCGCTCGCAGTCATCACATCTGCAACTAATCCCAACACCAAACCAACAATGAGACTGGTTTTCCGATCTTCTAATAAAGCCGCCAGCACAACTGTCAAAAACAATAACGATGGCGCCAGTCCAAACGACGTCAAGTGATGTGCAAAGGTGTAATCAAAAACACCTACTAACAATCCTAAACCAATCCAAAACAAGCTTCTCATAAATCTCCGGAATCTTTATTTCGTAAATTAAAAATCGGCACAACACAAGGTTAATTGATTTGCGGGGCTTTATAATCGGTTAATACTAAGACTTGCTCAAGCGCATAAACATTCACCGCCGGTTTAACCTTAGCCGAATGCAGATAACCGGAAGCATCACTTACTTCAACAACTTCACCAATTAATAATCCTTTGGGAAACACTCCGCCTAAACCACGAGTTACCACCCGATCCCCTTTGACAATATCGATGTTTTGCGGAATATTATCAAGCTGAATATAATTTTCAATTCCGACAACGCCCTGTCCAAGCGCAAAAGTACGCGCATCAAACCGTTGCACCGTCGCGCTGAAAGAGATGTCCGGCGAAACGACCAGCCGTATTCGTGAACTATAAGCATAAACTTCGCTTATTGCACCGACTACGCCTTCTTTGACAATCACCGGCATATTTATTGTGACCCCGTCACTTGATCCCAAATCAATTGTCATTGATTTACTATAAGCCTGAATATCAAATCCGATGACATTTCCTGTTTTTGATTTGGTGTACCCATAGGCCTTTTTTAATTCCATCAGCTTACGCAACCGAATATTTTCATTTTCAGTTTCGGTCTGACCAATTAAACGATTTTTCAATTCAGAGTTTTCCTGTTTCAACACTTTATTATTATCATAAACACTGTAGATATCAGAAATATAGTTTTTAACACCGCGTGTCTCGTTGATAAAAAATTGAGCAGACCGTTCAAAAGGATACGCAATAGTTGCTGCAGCTTGGTCAAAAAATCCAACTGATCCATTTTGCGTTTTTACATACGAAAAGAGCGACAAAATCAAAATTACCGCCGCAACAATAAGTAACCATATTTTATAATCAAATTTTTTCTTTCTTTGCTGCACAAAATTTACCTGTTCTAAAAAATTTCTACTCCGGCTTGCTGAAGTAGAGTTCTGGTTAAGACAATCGGTAGTCCCATAACGTTGAAATAGCAACCATTTATACCGGCAACAAACATCGAGCCAAACCCTTGAATTCCATAGGCTCCAGCCTTATCAAACGGCTCACCCGTCGCAATATATTTGTCAATGTCAGCATTCGAAAGTACGACAAATTCAACCTGTGTCCGGCAGACATCAAACAATATCCCCGCATTCCCGGAAACAGCAACTGCAGTTATTACCTCGTGCGTTCGTCCGGATAGTTGCTGAAGAATTTGCTTGGCATTTTGCTTATCAAGCGGTTTGCCAAATATTTCATCATCTAAAACAACTATTGTGTCGGCGGCAACAATAACAGCATCGTTTGGCGAAACAACTTTTGCCGCTTGAGCCTTTGCAACTGCGTTTGTTATTGCGACATGGACTGCTGAAATATCCGAACACGCTATCTCATCAACATCAACATCCATAACGCTAAATTTGCAGCCGATTTGTTCCAAAAGCTGCCTGCGTCGCGGTGACGCTGAAGCTAATATAATTTTCGTCATCAGACTCCTGTATAAATCGTTAATAGAATATTTTAGTAAGAATTCGTCGCATTTTACAGAAAACGTAACCGTTTAGAATACCGGTTAATATTGATAGATTGCCGGCAACAGGCAAGTAATAATACATCGAAAAACTACCAATTATCAATGATGCAACAAATAATTGTGCTAAAATATGCGCAACTGCTCCGGCTACACTGATTCCTATTGGTGAGAAATAATTTATGGTAAGTTTCTTTAAAATAACCATAACGAGCGCCGCGGCTAATGCGCCCGCCATACTCATGCACATCTGCGGCGACAACAATGCTCCGGCAATTAAACTACCCAACAGCGCCCGCATCACCGCGACAAAAACTACCGAACCAGCGTCAAGATAATACACGCAAATCAAAGTAATAATATTCGCAAAACCAAGCTTAACTCCGGGAACAGCGACGGGAAGATAAATAATATTTTCAAAATACTGAATAACTGCTGCAACAACCACTAACAAGGCAATACGGGTAAGTTTATTTGGCGACATCGTCAATATCCGCCTTCTCAGCTACAATCCGCAACGATAATTTATTCGGCAAGCAGGCAATCATTTGGCCGCTCTTGTCGATTACACCGGATTTAACACAATCTTGATCCGGACAATCAGCATGCTGCATCCTGACACTGCCGTTTATGATCAATACTTCGTTATGCAGGAACTTTCTGGTTAAATTTTGCGAATCCGAAAGAGCCACCCGCTCAATCATTTTTCCATTTTCATAAATAATCAGATATTTATTTCCCGGATGCGTTGGCGTAAACAACAGCAACGAACAGCACATAACTGCTGCTAAAATCAAAACCCAGTCGGCTTTGTGCATAATATTCACTCCAAAACTGGCAAATAGCGATTAATCGCTATTTCAATCTTAGACTGCTCAACAATACCGTTGTCGGTTTGAATTATATCCTGCAGCTTTCCTTTGGCGTCAAACAAAACTATACATGGAACATACCGAATTGCAAATTGCGTTTTAGAGAGTTTTTCAGGATCGGCACATACCGAGATGTTGCTAAAATCTTGAAACTGTTTGACGTATTCAGCAATATCCGCAGACTGTTTACCATAAACAATTAACGTGACATTCAGTTTTTCCGAGTATTCTTTGGCGATTTTTTGCACTAACGGCAACTCCAACTGGCAATCCTTGCATTCCGGTTTAAATATTACCAGCATCGTAACCGGGGTTGTTGCAACGATTCCCGTAGTCTTTCCGTCCGGTGAAAAATATTGCAGTTCGGAAATATTGTCTATCGCCTGCACATAACTACAAAACGACACCGACCACAGCATGATCAAAACCAGAAACGTTTTTTTTACTATGTTCATTTGATTTGAATAATTGCTCTGGTCGGGCATTTTGCCACACATTTAGCTTCGTTGCATTGCTCAATACATATTTTATGGTTAACAACGGGAACATTATTTTCTAATTTTATGGCATCATACGGACACTCGCGAATGCAAAGTGTACAAGAAATACAGGCCACACTGCAAGATTTTTTAGCAATGGCGCCTTTTTCCCTGGTATTGCACTTTACGACAACATGAGCTTCTGTCGGAATTAATCTGATAATTTTTTTCGGACAAATTTTTTCACAAGCACCACAACCAGTGCACTTGCGTTCGTTAACAATCGGTAAATGATTAGCTCCCAATTCCAACGCTCCGAACACACAAGCTTTCACACAGGTTCCGAATCCCAAGCAACCGTTCTTGCAGATTTTTGGTCCACCCATAAGCAACGTTGCCGCGTCACAATCATCGATTCCTTGATAATTATATGCCGCCCGGGCAAATTCCGGCGAGCCTGCGCAGCTGACAAAAGCAATGCGCGGTGCTGTCGCCTCGGCTTTTTTTCCGGTAAGTTCTGCGACCAGGTTCGCAACTTCGGCTTTTCCGGGAATACAAAGATTCGGCGCAACCGCAGCATCGAGTACCACTGCCTCAGCATATGCCATGCAGCCGGCATAACCACATGCCCCGCATTGACCTTTTGGCAGCACATCTTCAACCATATGAATCAATGGATTTACTTCCATGGCAAATTTTTTATTGGCGTAAGCCAAAATAAATCCGAATACAAGTCCAAGCGCCGTTAAAACTAAAAATACATAAACAGCAGTCAACATTTTCCCTCCAACCCTACAATGGTATCATGCCGGAAAAACCGAGAAACGATAATGCCAGCAGACCGGCCAAAACAAAAGCAATACCCAAACCGTCAAGCGATTTTGGTACATTTGAATATTGCAGTTTTTCACGCAGGCTGGCCATTAAAATTATCGCCAAAGCAAATCCCAAGCCCGAGCCAATCGCGTTGACGATACTCATCAACAAGCTGTAACTGTTTTCGGAGTTAATCAGCGGCACGGCTAACACGATGCAGTTTGTCGCAATAAGTACCAGATAAATTCCCCACATTTTATATAACGCCGGCATATGCCGCTTAATGATCATTTCCAGCAACTGGACAAAACTGGCAACCAGCAATACAAAAACCACTGTTGTTAAAAATGTCAGCTTAAACGGAACCAAAACATAATTATAAACCAGCCACGCCAGAATCGAGCTCATGGTCATGACCGACGTAACCGCCATTCCCATACCGATTGAAGCATTTAAGTTTTTGGAAACCCCAAAGAATATACACAACCCCAAAAATCGCGTCAAAACAAAGTTGTTGACCAAAACCGCGCCCATGAACAATAAAAAATACTCAGACATTAGTTTTGACCTCCCTCGGCCGCGCGCTCGCTACGTTTTTCCAAATAGCTGCTCAAAAGATTAAAGAAACCAATCAGCAAACCGATCAGCAAAAAGCCGCCCGGCGCTAAAATCATTATCAGCGGCGGATTGTAACTAAGCGGCATAATTTGTAAGCCGAAAATCGTGCCAATGCCAAACAATTCGCGAATAACACCGATCAGCAACATCGCCAGCGTAAATCCGGCACCCATTCCCAATCCGTCCACGGCTGAAGCAATAATACCATTTTTTGCAGCAAACACTTCGGCCCGCGCCAAAATTATCGCGAAAACTACAATCAACGCCAGATATATTCCCAATTCTTTATATAATATTGGCAAATATGCCTGCAACAATAATTGTACCAGCGTTACAATAGTTGCAATCGAAGTGATGTAAACCGGCACCCGCACCGTCGGATTAACCCATTTACGCGTAAGCGAAACTACCATATTATTTGTGGTAATTACAAACATTACCGATAATCCCATGGCTAGCGCATTAGTGGCGGTAGATGTAACCGCCAGCGCCGGACACAGTGACAGAGCCAGTCGAAAAATCGGATTTTGGTCAAATAACCCTTTATAGAACTCTTTCCATAAATTCATTGTCAAACACCTACTTTCCGAATTTTACAAATCATCAGCAGATTTAGCAGTTTTATTCGCTAAATGCCGGGTATGCTCAACTGATTTCGTCGCGCTGGTAACTGCTTGCACATCATCCTTGTGCGCTGTATCATTTTTTGTTACTGATTTGCCATTATTAATGAATTCATCGGCCAATTTTACCGCCTCGGAAACTGCACGTACCACGGCTTTTGAAGTAATCGTAGCACCGGTAAGTGCTTGAACGTGATCAGTGCTTGGAACTTTTTCGACCAGCGGATTACCGTCTTTGTCTTCAAGATTAGCCAAAGCTTTTCCGACAAACCGATCCTTGAACGACGATTTGTTGGCGTTGTCACCTAATCCCGGAGTTTCATTGGCAGACAATATCGTATAACCGATAACCTTACCATCAATACCGACCGCGACAATCATTTTTATTGCGCCGCCATAACCTTTGGATTCTGACGGTATCTCATATGCAACTGTTTGCCCGTCTTTAACGGCGGCGAACCAGCCGGTTTTTCCCTGAACATCAACAAATTTATCCGCTGCCGGCACCAACCCGCGCATTGCCATATCTTTCATTTTTTCGCGTTGAATTTCCGCTGCCGGATTGGTTATGGCGTAAGCAACAGCAATGATCAATCCGGAAATAATACAGGCAGCCGTCAGATTAAGCGCAACTTTTAGTACGCTGCTCTTCCCCCCGTGTCCACTCATACTATTTACCTCCTGCGCCATATTTTTTGGGACGGATAACCCGGTCAATCAGCGGCGCACAGGCATTCATTAATAAAATCGAATAGCAGACGCCTTCAGGATAGCCGCCTTTTAATCGAACGAGTGCGACAATCAAACCGCAGCCCAAGGCGAAAACCATTTGACCGCGCACAGTGATCGGAATCGTAACCATATCCGTCGCCATAAAAAACGCGCCCAAAAATAATCCACCGGACAATATATGAAATAGTCCGTCACCGGAAAAAAATCCGGCAGTTCCTCCGAAAACCCATGTAAAGATTCCAACGGTGGCAATCATTACCGCCGGTACTTGCCAATTAATGTGTCCGCGCCAAATTAAAAACAGTCCGCCCAACAACAGCAATAGTACCGAGGTTTCGCCCATCGAGCCATTTCTAAAGCCAAAAAACAAATCTTTATACATAGTAGCGGTGTTGCCAAACGTGTTTACCACCTGTTCATAACCATGCAGTTTCAAAATTCCCAGCGGTGTGGCACGGGTTACTCCGTCGACCCGGCTTACCATTTCGCTCCAGGTAGTCATTGCAATCGGCCAGCTCGCCAATAAAAATGCCCGGCCGATCAGCGCCGGATTAAAAATATTATGTCCCAATCCGCCCATCGTATGTTTGGCAATACCAATTGCGGCTATCGAACCGACAACCGGCATATACCAGGGAATTTCCGGCGGAATATTCATCGCCAGCAACAACCCGGTCAAAAAAGCGCTGCCGTCATCAATGGTTATAGCCACCCCGCGCGCCTTTTGAATAATCCATTCAGTAAGCACGCAAGCAATAATACAAATGAGATAGGTTTTGATCGCTGCAAAACCAAACCACCAGCATGAAAATAGCGTTGCCGGTGCCAGTGCCAGATTAACTTCCCACATAATCCGCTTAACGGTTAATGAATCTCTGACGTGCGGAGAAGCTGAAATATTAAAAAGTGTTTTCAGTTCACTCATAATCGATCCTTTCGAAACAAATTAATATTAAAAACGCCTCTGAAGTTATTGTCTGGCCTGGGTAGCGCGCAACGCCTGCTGAGTATTAAGATGTTTTTGCAAACGAACGTATTGCACGATATTGCGCTTGGCCGGACAAACATACACGCATGACCCGCACTCCACACAATCAAGTAAATTATATTCCTCTTTGGCGGTTTGGAAGTCACCGCGCTCGCCGAGGATGCTCAAAATGCTGGGTACTAATCCCATCGGACAAGCGCTAACGCACTTGCCGCAACGAATACAAGAGCGCTCCGGTTGTTCACAGCTTTCTTGAACAGTCAACGCCAAAATTCCCGATGTACCTTTGATCACCGGCACATCAGCAGTTTGTTGCGCGATACCCATCATCGGCCCGCCCAGCAGTATTTTTCCCGGTTTCTCTATAAAGCCGCCACACTGCTCGAAAATATGCGAAAACAACATACCGGTCAGCACCAGGATGTTTTTCGGTTCGCGTACCGCGCCGCCGCTAACAGTAGCATAGCGCGCGATAAGCGGAATGCCTTCAACTACTGCATCGCTGACTGCCATTGCTGTCGCTACGTTTTGCACCAACACACCGACATCCGATGGCAAACCGCCGCTCGGAACTTCTTTTCCGGTAACAACCTGAATCAAAGTTTTCTCCGCGCCTTGCGGATATTTAACTTTTAGCGGCACAATCTCAATTCCGGTTCCGGTTGCAGCTTTGGCTAACGCCGCAATTGCATCCGGTTTATTGCGTTCAATACCGATGATGCCTTTAGTTGCGCCAACAGCTTTCATGCCAATCCGCATTCCCCGGATAATGCTCTCCGGTTCATCTAACATTAAGCGGTGGTCGCTGGTCAGATACGGTTCACATTCAGCTCCATTGAGAATAAAATACTCAATGCATTTTCCGGCTGGCACCGTGGTTTTTACATGCGTCGGGAAAGTTGCTCCGCCCATACCGACAATACCGGCGGAACGAATAATCGCAGTAATTTCAGCTGGCGAAAGCGCTTCCCAGTCCCGTGGTTTGGCTAACGGAAGACCGCTAAGCCACTCGTCGGCTTGATCGGCTTCGACAATTACGGTCTGACATGTTCCAAAAACCGGATGAGCAAAACTCTCGATTGCCGTAACTTTTCCGGAAGTAGACGCGTGAATATTTGCCGACACGAACGCCTCGGTCGCGGCGATAACCTGACCTTTCTTGACTAAATCGCCAACTTTTACTACCGGTTCACAAGGAGCGCCGATGTGCATTCTCGTCGAGTAATAAAACTTGTCTGGCAACTCGATGAGTTCTACCGGCCGTTTCGCAGTGATTTTTTGTTCGGGTGGATGTACTCCGCCCAAAAACGTTTTAGCCACAATTTCACCTCGATTTATCTAATCTATTATGGAATGAATATATATCGTATTGCGTTTTGCTTGCTTTTTTTCAAACCGATAAACATTAATAAAACCAAGAATAATTCCTAATCCGCCAAGAAACAGCCCGGAATAATAAGGCACAAGTCCAATATATGGAGCAATTAAGATGCCGAGAAACACAAACAAAAAAGTAATCAACATTGGCAAAATAAACATTACAAACGCCGCTTTGAGCATGTTTTTTTCCGGAATATATAACAATATTTTCTCGCCTTTACGAACGCCGAGGTTGTCTTGGATATCATATATCATCGCATTAGCGCCCGGACAACTGCCGCAACTTTCGCAATGCGAGTGGCGGTTCATTTTTATTTTTGCCCGTCCTTGCTCGGTATTGATTACTATCCCTTCATGCAGATTTTTCAAATTGCTACCTCGTTTTACTTTACAACTCTGTAATTATAGCATATTTTCCTGGCAAATCAGCAAATAAAAATTGTAACGCCGCCGATTTTTAATCACTGACGCTACAATTTTTATTAATCATGCTTTTTTCTAAACGATAACTAACAACTAACGACAATAGCGCCAGCAATTCAAAAAAAATCATTCCACCGTCAAACATTGAACTTCTTTGGCGGTCAAGCCAAAACAAAATCATCGGCACAAAAGAAGCCAAACAATAGGCAGTATTATAAACCAGACCAACCGCAGTTAACCGGACTGAGACCGCAAACAGCTCGGGTATAAAAACCATGTAAGTCGGTGCAATAAATGCCAGAATAGTTTGATTTACAATAACAAACACATACAAGCCCGCGAGCGTTTGCTGATGCAGGATCCAAAACAATATCGGATTCACCGCCAACACGATTACCAGCAATACTCCGAAAAATTTTATCCGGTCATATTGGTCGATTATTGCTCCGGCTCTTGGCAACAGCAACGCACACCACAAATTACCAACAAACATCGCCATAGCGACGGACGCTGAGGTAATATTTGTTTCGGTATGCAAAACATATACCGGCAAGAACAATGTGTTCAACAACACATAACTAGCCGGGAATAACAACAAAAGAACGGCAAAAAGCGGTTTCTTTATATCGAGCGCGCCGAAAACAGCACGCAACGACTGGCGTTGATTTTTGTTCTCACGAAAGGCTTTGGTTTCCAACATTTTTTTCCTGAATACTAAGGCCACAATCGCTAAGGCAAAACCGAACAAAAACGGTATGCGCCAGCCCCAATCAGCCAAATCTTGCGTGCTAATAAAAGTAATTGACAACCAATAGACTAGCGTTGCCAGTGTTACCCCAAGACACGCACCGGTCAGCATAAGCGCACACGAACTGCTGTGCTTGTCTTTTGCGGAACTTTCCGCGACATACACCATCGCCCCCGGCATTTCAGCGCCATATGACAGGCCCTGTAAAAATCTGGCGCCGGCAAAAATAATTGTTCCGGCGATTCCGGCAGTTTGAAAGCCCGGTGCTAATCCCATAATCAATGTAGCAAACGACATCAACAACATTGATGCAAAGAAAGTTGGTTTTCGCCCAAATTTATCTCCGAGCAAACCAAAGACTATTCCGCCAACCGGCCGCGCTAAATAACCGGTTGCAAACACCGTCACGGCCCATATTAACGAGTGCGTTGAGTCACCGATACTGAAAAACTGCTTTGAGATAATATTTATGAACAAAGCATAGATTACGAAATCATAGTATTCAAAACCCGATCCGAACGCAACAACGGCAATCATTTTTTTATTAATTTTGCTCACTATTGCTATCCTTCACATATTCCGCAAAATATTCAATTAATTGCGTTGCCAGAACGCCTTTCGCGCATTGTTCGAAAACACGCACAACCCCGTCTTTGCGATAAGCTGTCACCTGACTACTATCCTTGCCAAACACACTACCGTTACTTACATCGTTGGCAACGATAATATCAGCTCGTTTGTTTTTTAATTTTTCGCTTGCAAACTCAGCAACATTGTTGGTTTCAGCCGCGAAACCGATAATTAGCTTAGCGGCACGGCGCGCACCGATTTCAGCAAGTATATCCGGATTTTTAATCAGGTCTATCGTCAAGTGATCTGTTGATTTTTTCAGTTTTTCAGAAAACTGTTTTGCCGGACGATAGTCCGCCACTGCTGCCACTCCGATAAAAACATCGCAATCATCAATATGCTCAAATACTGCAGTATGCATCTCAAGCGCCGTTTTTACATAAATCATTTCCACGCCGCACGGCTGTCCGATATTTACCGGCCCGCTCACTAAAACAACAGCTGCGCCTTGAGCTGCCGCAGCTTTTGCCAGCGCGTAACCCATTTTCCCTGAACTGCGATTGCCGATAAACCGCACCGGATCAATATCTTCCTGCGTCGGTCCGGCAGTAATTACAACTTTTTTCCCCAACAACTGCTGGCGTGGTTGATCATTATATATGTATGAGACAATATCATCCGGCTCGGCCATCCGTCCGTCACCAGTTTCACCGCAAGCCATTTCGCCATTGCCCGGTGAAATCAGTTTTACGCCGCGCTCACATAGCAGACTAAGATTATCTTGTACTGCCTGATGCCGCCACATCTCAACATTCATTGCCGGTGCGACATACACATCAGCAGTTGTTGCCAAATAAACCGTCGTCAACAAATCGTCGGCAATTCCGTTGGCCATCTTTCCGAGGATATTTGCGGTGGCAGGCGCAACAATCATAACGTCCGCCCAGCGCGCCAGACTGATATGCTGCACGTTAACCGGCTGCTGGTCATCAAACAGTTCGCAATACACCTGATTTTCGCTTAGAGTTTGCATGGTAAGTGAAGTAATAAATTCCTGTGCCGATTTCGTCATTATGACTTTTACTTCACAGCCCGTTTTTTTGAGCCTGCGTACCAATTCACAGCACTTGTATGCGGCAATTCCGCCGCTAACGGCTAATAATATTTTTTTCATATTTCCTCGCTCCTATTTCGGCGCCAATCACGTGGGCTGCCCGGAAAAAAATCATGAATATTATTATTCGTATCAACATCCAACGCTAATAATTCAGTTGAAACTGATGCTATCTCATCACTAATAATTGTTATTCCATCAAACATATTTTGCGGCGTAGTCGGCTCGGCCAGAAGCTCCAGCCATTCGTTCCAGTCATTATTCTCTGGAGCAGGTACTTTTGCCTTCCTGAATCTCGAGAGAAACAACTTCGTTCTTTGACAATCATTGCAATTCATACCAAAAGCTGTAATCATGCTTATTCCATCTGGTACAATACCGATCTCACGTCTGCCGATATTGGTTGCGAAGTACATTTTTTCAATATTGCCAAATATCAGATTAAACCCCCGATAGTCTTGAAAATTCAGATTATTAACTAACTCAAACATATCATCAATTGTTTCGGATTTCAGTGCTTGCAAAACAATTGTCCCTCGCGAAGGCCCTCCGTCATAATGCAACGTATCACATTGATTCAGTAATGCCGCGAACAAACCACTGTTGCTTGTTCCAAGCCATGTTCCCTGAGATGCTACATCAATACCGGCATAGATTCCCTGGTTGTTTTCCCAATGCCGCCCCGGTGACAGATATTTTCTGTCAGTTTTTTCGTCTCGAACAAAAGCCGCTATTAACGGCCACTTTGATTCCGGCATATTTTTCGCAATTACCAGCGTGCACATAACATAATTCCTTTTCCTCTGTAGTTTATGGATTTGTTTTGTATTAATATAGCGTTTATACAGATATTATTCGCCACATCATCACTTATTCCTGCATTACGCAAAAAACTGCCGGTATCGCTACCGAACAGTTTTCATCAAGAAAGCAATTGTTTTTGTAGGATTCAAATTGCTCAGCGATGTGTCATTTCCAAACTTCTGCACAGCTCTCATAAATCTACAGCCGTTTGCCAATCTCGACGACATTCTGCCCATTGCTAAATCACCTGTCGTCCTTTATCAATAAACAGTATTTGGTCGCCCAGCGTTTTAGCTTCATCACGATCATGGGTGACAACAACAAATGGTATTTTCCATAATTTGTGAATATCCAAAAGCTCGGATTGCAGTTCAAAACGGGTTTCATTGTCTAGCGATGATAGTGGTTCATCCAACAGCAATATTTTGGGTTCAACAATTAACGCCCGTGCCAAGGCAACCCGTTGTTTTTCACCGCCGGAAAGTTCATACACCCGCCGCTTTTCAAGATGTTCGACTTTTAGCGTAGCCGTCAGTTTTTGGTATATTTCCGACACTCTTGCAGTACGTTGTTTTATTCCATACCAGATATTGTTTCGTACATTCATATGCGGAAACAACGCATAGTCCTGAAACATGTAACCGATGTGCCGGAAACGCGGCAGCATAAATTCATTTTTTGCCGAATCATAGAAAGTTTGTCCGTTATAAACAATGCTTCCGGTATCAGGTTTGAGTAACCCGGCGATACAACGAAGAATAGTGGTTTTTCCGCAACCCGATGGTCCGAAAAGAACCAAAACATTGTTATCAACTGAAAAAGTTATTTTTAAATTAAAATCGGGCAGTTTTTTAGCAATGTCTACAGAAAGCATCAGTAGTCTCCTTTGACAAAGGAAGCTCTTGAATGCGACCACTTGTTTAACCCGAAAATTAAAGCAAACATCAGGCCGCTTATAATCAAAACATATAGCCCGGCAGTAGAAAGATCATTTGAATCTGCTGCAAAATAAATTGCCAACGGGATGGTTTGGGTTTTACCGGGAATATTACCGGCCACCATAATGGTCGCACCAAACTCACCCAATGCCCGCGCAAAAGCCAACACCATGCCCGCTACTAATCCTTGTTTTGCCAATGGTAGTGTAACGGTCCAAAACAATCTCCATTCACTGGCACCGAGTGTTCTGGCAGCGTCTTCAATTTTTATGTCAATATTCTGAAAAGCCGCCTTGACGCTTTGATACATCAATGGGAACGCTACCACTGCACCGGCCAGCATCGCCGCAAACGGCGTAAAAATAATCTGGATATGCAATTGCTCGGCCAAAATACTGCCAATCGGCCCATGCTTACCGATTAACAACAACAGCAAAAACCCCGTAACTACTGGCGGTAATACCAGTGGCAACGCAAAAACGGCCTCTACGGCTGCTTTTCCGAAAAAATCATAACGTCGCATAACGTAGGCTGCGAAAACACCGGAAAAGCTGACAAAGATCAGCGACATGCAGGCAACTTGTATCGACAGAATAACCGGATGCCATTCAAACATACTCCACCCGTTCCGTTAATTTACTTGCGATTAAATACTAAGTGTTTATTTTTCGACTACAAATCCATATTTTTCAAAAACAACCTTGGCGTCCGGCGAAAACAAGTATGTCAAAAAATCTTCTGCGGTTTTAGCTTGCTTGGTATCGGTTAAAATCGCTGCCGGATAAACAATCGGCGAATGTGAATCTTTCGGAGCAGTTGCAATAATTTTTATTTTGTTATTATTCAGCGTATCGGTTTTGTACACGATACCAGCATCAACATTTCCGGTTTCAACATAGGTCAATACCGCCTTAACATCTTTGGCAAAAACAATTTTGGCTTTGATCTTATCCCACAGATTAATTTTCTGCAAAGTTTGCTGCGCATACTGTCCGGCCGGAACTGTTGAAGGTTCACCAAGCGCAATTTTTTCGACAACTGTTTTGTCTAAATCTTGGTAACACGTTAACGCCAACGTTGAATTTTGCGGCACCACAAGCGCCAATTCATTACCAGCAAGGTTTCTGCGAGTTTCCTTGTTGATAAGATTTTGTTTTTCCAATTCATCCATTTGCTTGGAAGCGGCGGAAATAAAAATATCCGTCAATGCCCCCTGCTCAATTTGCTTTTGTAGTGAACCCGTAGAGCCAAAATTAAATAGTACTTTAACCTGCGGATGGTTTTTTTGATAAATTTGCTGAAGGTCAACCAATACATCTTTTAAACTGACTGCAGCTGATACGTTAAGCTCCACCACCGGGCCGGATTGGTTGTTACTTTTACCGCAAGCAGCAATAAATAAAATTACCAGCCCCAATGCTACAACTAATAATACCGCCTTAATTTTTGTGCTATCCTTCCTGACAATCATATATTCCCCTCTTCGGCACAACTTATTACAGTTCTAGTATATCACCGCAATGCAATAATTCGCAGCGGTCGTCGCCTAAAATATTTCTGAATTGCGTACATTCGGAAAACCCGGTGCAATGCAATGGCACAACAACGATATCTTCTTGTTTTCCGAACCAGTCAAGCGTGTGTTGCAACCGCTCGACGGTGCAGTTGCGCGAATGCATTCCAGCGACAACGGATACAATGCTTTCGCCCGGAAATACATCGCAAATCTGTTCAAGCATTCCGACAATGCCCGGATGCGAACAACCGGCGAAAATATGCAGGCCATTATCGCGGATGATCAATACCTGCTCATCAGAAAACTGATCTTGCTTGCCGTCGGCGCCAAGCATGTTTGACGGTAGCGGCTCAAAGCCGCTGGAGTTTGGCGCGAATCCGCCTAACAGATAGCAATCAGGAAATATTTCCACCAGTTCATCAACTATTACAACCCGCTGTAGAAAAAACGGATTTGCCACCAGTCTGCGGTTGATACCGATATAAAATTTTCCAAGCAAAGTGCGCTTGTATTTTTTTTGCAGCGCGGCAGCACGCAAATAAACCGGCGCACTGGAATTTTCCCGGATAAACCTGCTCAACCCGCCACCATGATCAAAATGCCCGTGGCTGAGAACACAGGCATCAACTGCAGCAAGATCAATATTCATTTTACCGGCATTCCTGACGAACGCGCCGAGTTGCCCAGTATCGAATAATATTTTATGCGCTCGAAATTCAATATGCAACGATAATCCGAATTCGGCCAATACCCCCAAAGTTCCGGCATAATCTTCAGATAAACAGCTTGCTTTAATCATTTTGCCTCTTCTGTTCTACGAATCATCAACAAATCAGAGCGCGTAAATTCAGTGAAACCATAGCGTTCATACAACCCATGCGCGTCTGGAGTAAATAGTATCATAAACTGCACTTTTACAACATCAGGATGTTCAGCGATACAATGCATTAGCCATTTGCCGTGATCTTTGCTGCGTTCTTGCGGCTCAATCACTACATCGCATAAATATCCGAATGTGCGTTTATCGGACACAATACGCGCAATGCCAATCATATAATTTTCTGCCGCATTTTTTTTGTAAACTCCAAAAACCCAAGCAGAGTTATTTAGTGAATCTCTGACAGTGTTTTCGTCTTTTTGTTGATCTTTGCCCCAATCAGAAACCTCTATTATCAGTCGTGTTGCCGCCTTGTAATTAAGATATCCGTTTTCGTCAGAAACGAAATATTCTCCATTATCCCAACGCATATATCCATCCTTCTAGTAATATTCAACAGCCAATGCAGCAAGCTGAACCGATTTTATAAGTCATGATCAGTATATGCCTCATACTACCAGTTTGTAAACCTGATCCTCACGGACAAAACCCATTTTTTCGACATAATGATTGTAAGCATCAAGCCCGACATTGGTAATCAAAGTTCTGATTCCTAAAGCCCGCAGCATTTCATAGTTGTTGCGGTAAATAAATTTGCCGCCTTCCATATCGCGATATTCTGCCGCCACATAATCCAGTTTGACCACATAAGCTGCAGCGTCGATTTTTTCAGCGACCCAGACTCCGGCTAGCTGCATATTCAACATCAGATAATAACAAAGAGCATCATCAGCAACCTTATCCCAATTTAGCTGTGGTACAAGTTTTTTGATATCCGCCAGGTGAAAATTAACGAACTCATTTAACAATGAATCGTTTTTTCCGCATCGGGCTATGATGAAATCATTGCGTGGCTTGGAATTTCTGATAACAAAATACAAATTAACAATAATCAGAATAATATTGGCTACAACAATCGCCGTCGCGCCAAGCAATAAACCATATGCTACGAATAACATACAGCTGATAGTATTAATTATCCGGAATTTGTACATTGATTTCATTATAAGAGAAATCAACATAGCTAACGATGCCGCATAACCGATGTATTCTGTATAAAATGGCATAATCCCCATTCCTCTCGTTCAATACTATACTAGTATTATAACAGCAAGTCAGTTGTTCAGCTAATCTATCCGTTACTGATGTCCGCCGCATTCGCCCTGGTGCTGATGCTGGCGGCAAACTGCGCCGTTGGTAGTCAGCGTGCCTTGCAGATATTTATTCACCGCAGCTTCCGGTTCGCCGGTTGTGCCGGTAAACACTTCGATACCATGACCGTCGAATATTTCGATTGCTCCGGCGCCCATGCCGCCTGCAATGATTACATTGACGCCATGCTGGTGCAGAAAGTTCGGCAGGAATCCCGGCTTGTGCCCGGGACTGGCGATATACTCGGAACCGGAAATAGCGCCGTCCGCCGCCGAAAAGATTTGAAATCCGTCGCAATGGCCAAAATGTCCGGAGATTGACTGATTTTCTACTGCTACTGCAATTTTCATCATTAGTACCTCTTTCGTTTTTTGTTTTATAGTTCGAGACTGGTAAGTTTCCCGCTTCCGACTGACCGGGGTACATGGTTCTGCAACGTGACCGTCCATTTTCCGGATTGATATTCAACAAGATTCAGGCAGCCGTTTTTCTGTTGTAGGTGCGTCCGTTCAGTTCGACACCATTCAACGCGCACAGAGCCGCGGCTATCGCCATGCCGTGCGAGACTACGGCAACGGTTTCACCGCTATGTTTCCGGGCATATTCCTCCAGCGCTGCCATAACCCGTTGCTGTACTTCACCAAGATTTTCACCGCCGCCGAAATTAACGTCCGGCAATCCTGCGGCAAATTGTACATAATCAGCGGGATAATCAGTTTCCAAATCAGTGATTTTTTTGCCTTCCCAGTCGCCGAGATTGATTTCGCTCAAACGCTGGTCATGCACAATCAGCGCAGCTTTTTTTGCCAGCGCGATTCTCGCTGTTTGCAGCGCCCGGTGCTGCGGGCTGCTGTAACAATGATCCACGGCTATCGCAGCGAGATATTCCTGCAAGACTTCAGCCTGCGCGATGCCGTTGGTGGTGAGCGCACTGTCTTTCCGTCCCTGGACGCGGCGTTCAGTGTTCCAGACGGTTTCGCCATGCCTGATTAAGATTAGTTTCGTTTTCATCTTCTACGACCGGATTTTTTTCGACAGCCAGGAAATATTCGCAGCCAGCACCTGCATCGTTTTCAGTCCCTCGTTATCTTTCAGAACGTCCCCGGCTTCCATACCGATGCCGATGTTCCAATAATTAGCCCCCGGAACGATCATCTGTTCGATGAGGAAGAAGTGATTCAGCGTATCAAAGGCGTGGATTGCACCGGCGCGGCGCACAGCAATTATTCCGGCGCCGATTTTGTACTTAAACATATCGCCGTTTGCTTTTGCCACCCGCCCGGCGCGGTCAATGACAGCTTTTAACTCCGGGGTAATGTCCGTGAAATAGGTCGGCGATGCCAAAATAATAATATCGGCCTCAGTCATTTTGACGATACAATCGTTAACGATGTCATCTTTCAGCACACAACGCTTGTCAAGATTGACACGGCACTGCAGGCAGTTGACACAGCCGCGGACTCGCTGTCCGGCCAAAGCTATTTGCTCGGTTTCGATGCCGTCAGCACGCAGGACTTTGAAAACCTCTTCGATAAGAAGCGACGTGTTTCCATCTTTCCGGGCGCTGCCATTAATTGCTATCGCTTTCATACTATTCCTCCGATTTTTTTCACTCGCTCCCAAACTGCCGTAACATTGATTGCGGCTTGGCTTTCCGGATAATCGACGATTGATTTACCGTGATTTATCGCCGTCACGCAAACGCTGTCAACCGGTATCCAGCCCAAAATCGGCACTTCGGCTTTCACGCAATAACGCTCGATAATGTCGGTGTTGTCCAGATTAGCGTGCCGATTGTTCTGGAACTCTCGCAGATGGCGGCAGTCGGGCAGACCAACGCGCAGCCGCCGCAATAATGGCACAGTTCATCAAAAACTAAAACCTTGTTGCCAGCGTAAGCCAACGCGTTATATTGGCAAAAATCCACACACGCCCGGCAGCCGGAACACAAATCTGCAGCAATTGCCGGGATGGTAACAGAAACTTCTTCGCTATAGTAATTTAGCGGTTTGAAAAACAAATGCCCGTTAGGCTCTTCAACATCGCAGTCAATATAAATCGCGGCTTTGGCAGCATACGCCAGATTAACCGCCACAAATGTTTTGCCGACACCGCCTTTACCGCTAAGAACCGCGATGCTTTTCATTACTGGCCTCCGCGCCGGTGAAATCCGGAATGGATTTCGGTCAGTTCTGCCAACAGACCGGAACGATATTTTTCTACAAGCTCAAACACTTTGCCGGGTATCGCTTTGGCGATTTTGATATTTGCCGCTTTCAGAACATCGGCGGCGTTCTGTCCGCATTGCGTTGCGATTACCACGTCAATTTTGTTGTCAACAACGGTTTGAGCGGCAAGAATTCCCGCACCGCCTTCGGCGCTACACGCCGGATTCTCGATAAATGTATATACGCCGGTTTGATCATCGAATATCGCAAAAAACTCGGCCCGGCCAAATGACGGATTAATACTACTGGTGGTTTCTTTACTGAATGTTGGAATTAATATTCGCATTTTGCTCCTTATTCGGGGAATATTTGCTGACGATGATGTTTGCCGCGTCCTGCAGATAATCCGCCTGCATATTTTCAAATTCACCCTGGTCGGCAAGCGCCGCGAGCGCCGGATTAATCGGCATTTTCGCCAACACCGGCGTGAAATTCTCATGCCCGATCTGGTCGATTTTGCTTGGACCGAACAATTCAATCCGCTTGCCGCAATCACATTCCAGATAGCTCATGTTTTCCACCAGCCCGATAACCGGAACGTTCATCTGATGTGCCATCTTGTGGGCTTTTTTCACAATCATCTGCACCAGCGATTGCGGTGAAGATACGATGACTACACCATTTAACGGTATTGCCTGAAAAATCGTCAGCGGCACATCACCGGTTCCCGGCGGCAAATCAACCAACAGGTAGTCAAGGTTACCCCAAACCACATCTGTCCAGAACTGTTTCGCCATATTGCCGATCAGCGGCCCGCGCCAAATCACCGGATCGTCAGGATTTTCCAGCAACATATTGGACGAGATAATCAACATACCATTTTTGGTACGCGCCGGGAAAATTCCCAGCTCGCTGCCGGTGGCTTTTTCGGTGATCCCGAACATTCGCGGAATCGACGGGCCGGTAATGTCGGCATCCAGTATCCCGACTTTATAGCCCATCCGGCTGAGCAGCACCGCCAGACTGGCAGTTACCATTGACTTGCCGACACCGCCCTTGCCGCTAACGATACCGATTACGTGTTTGATGTCATTTAGTTCATGCGTTTTCACCCTAAAATCTTCAAGCTGCTTGTACTCTTTGTCTTCGCTCATTTTTGTTCCTCAATCTTTCTTTCTATTTCTTTCTCAAGATAATTACCGATGGCGGCGCGCGCTGCAGCCACTCCCAGTACTGAACAATGAACCTTGTGCAGCGGTAACCCGTCCAGCGCGTCAACGATATCGTCTTCGGTTAGCGCCAGGGCATCAATGACATTCTTGCCTTCCAGCAATTCAGCGGTAGCGCTGCTCGAAGCAATCGCCGCCATGCAGCCGAACACTTGAAAGCTGGCGCTGGTAATGATGTCGTTTTCGACTTTGATATACAGCGTCAGCGCATCGCCGCAGCCGCTGTCTCCGGCATCACCGATTCCGTCGGCATCCGGCATGGTAAAAGGATTATGCGGATTCAAAAAATGTTCGATAACCTTGTTGGAGAACATTAATCGCTTACCTCGTTTTCATCAGCAACTCCGCATTCCTGCGCACGGCGGCAACCAACACCGTTTTTCCAGCGTTCACAGCGTGGCTTGCCGCATTCCTTACGGACCGAACACTGCTCGGAAATTTGATAATTACCGCCATGAATACGAATCGACTTGCCGTTGATCAGCGCCGACGCAATTTTCTGCCGGGCGGAATTCAGAATCCGCTGATAAGTTCCGCGCGAAACTTCCATCACTTCGGCAGCACGGTCTTGCTCCATATTCATCAAATCCGATAGTCTTATCGCTTCGAGTTCTTCAATTTCAACAACCTCTTCATCAACAACCTGACATCCGGCGGAAAAAAACGACTGCTCGGGTACAAACCCCACTCTGCGGCACTTTTTTGGTCTGGACGTAAAAATCACCTCGTTTCTATTTGTGCGTATGCACATAATAAGTCGCCTATCTTTAATTGTCAAGCGCAATATTTTAAAATAAAAAATGACCGCCGATTGAAACAAATCGTTCCAATCAGCAGCCATTATTCAGAATATCAGTTATTTTTTGGCAAACCACTTGTCGTAAATAGTTTTCAACTCGCCGCTTTTTTCCAGCTCGATCAGCGCTTTGTTCAGCTTGTCCGCCAACTGAGTATTGCCTTTTTTTAAGACCATGGCAAATTCTTCATTCGACAGCATATTTACGATTTTCAGCCGTTTCATGCTGCGTTCTTTCAGGTAATATTCAGCAGCCATTTTGTCCATGACTATCGCGTCGATATCACCGTTATACAAGCCGACAAACATTTCCTGCTGGTTTTGATAGCCTTTCAGCTTAATGCCCTTGATAGCGCTCGCCTGAGTAACCATCGTAGTATTCAGTTCCGCGCCAACCATTTTTCCGGACAAATCGGTTGCGCTGTTAATGTTATCGCCTTGGAAAGCTACAATACAAGCACCGCCCCTGGCATAGGGAATCGTGAAATCAACGTGTTTCTGGCGTTCAGGCGTAACCGATACACCGCCAATTGCCACATCAATATTTTTGCCTTGTTCAATTTGTTCGAACATTTTTCCAAAGGCAATGTCACGAAACTCAAGCGTAAGTCCGGCTTTTTTGGCTGCAGCCGTAATAACGTCAATGTCAAAACCCTGATATTGCGGGTCTTTGGTATAAGGGGTAATTTCTACACCGCTTTCGTCGAGAATTACCGACGGCGGCTGACTGGCGAAAGTATAAGGCGGATTATTATCAACGCCGACGATTATTTTGTTTGTGTCGCTATTGCCGCAACCACCGACGAAAACTGTTGCCGCGAATACTGCTGCGACTGCAAACAAAGCTAGAAACTTCCTGTTCATTTTCGCAAACCTCCGTAAGTTATTTTGAGTCTGCATACACAGAATTACTGCTACCTAAATTATATCACAAAGAATTAAAATGCGAGCTGCTAAACTATCTTAAAAATCAAACAATAGAAATTGTCGCCCAGCGTGAATTTGCTAGCTGCGGTAAATCCGCATCCGGCGCAAATATTTTCAACAGCTTCTTCGGCAATCCGATGCACAACCGGCGGCCCCATCGGCGTAGTTCGTTTGTGGAACTCAATGATTACCAGTTTTCCGCCCGAAACTAAAATTCGCTGACACTCCGCCAATATTAACGCCGGGTTGTCTAATTCATGGAAAACCGTAACCATTAATGCAATATCACAACACTTGTCCGCTATCGGTAATGCAGCCGGAGCAGATTTCAAAACGGCGATATTGTCAACCTTCCGTTCATGAATCCTGTGTTTCAGTAAATCAAGCATCGGTGCGGATATTTCTAACGCATAAATCTGGTTCGCACTCATTTCGGCGGCAGCAAAAGTAAATAAACCGGTACCGGCGCCAATATCGCAGAGCGTCATCCCGCGTTCAAATCCGGCTGCTCGCAAAGTCAGCTTCGGATTTAATTCTGCTACACGCTCAGGGTTTTCGAACTTCTTTATCCGATCATTGTTCATTATATTTTCACCCCACATTTATCAGAAGCGTTTTCAAACATTTGTTGATTAATAATGTAATACCGTTCTCACACATTGTCAACTTGTGAACATAATTGCGCTACGCACGTTTTTTCCAGACAATGTACACGTAAAATATTCGCTATTGACAATCTTACACATCTATATTACAATATGCGCATATAAGAATGTTTCGGGAGGGGGCGCTATGCAGCTAGATTTTGATTACCACGCTGATATTTTCAAAGCCCTTGCACATCCGGTGCGGGTTCGAATCGTCGCCGGACTGATTCAAAAACACGAATGCCATGTAGGAAAAATGGCTGACGGATTGGGCTTGCCGCAGCCGCAAGTTTCACAGCATCTTACGATTCTTAAAGTCGCCGGTATTATCGAAGGCTTTCGCAACGGGACGCAGATATGCTACAAAGTTATCAACGATGACGTCCGAAAAATATTCGCAGCGCTGGCATGACAGCGCTTTTTTAACAACGCATATATTCATATATGCGAATTTATATACATACCGCGCTTAAAATTAAAAAGTGCGAAAGGAAATTATCATGTTAACAGTAAACGCTAGTCGCTGTCCGCAAAATCACAAATGCCCGTCTATCAAAGTGTGCCCAGTCGGCGCTATTACTCAAGACGGTTTTGGCCTGCCAAAAATCGATCAGGAAAAGTGTATTAAGTGCAAAAAATGCATCCTGTTTTGCCCGATGAAAGCCATTCAAGAAACTTGAAACAAGTTCAGAGTCAAGAGTTAAGTAAACAATAAGAAGTCAAACTGAAAGTATTAATTATCGGCGGCGTTGCAAGTTATATCGACAAAGCCGAACAGTCGGACATGAATTTGTTTATGTAAGCCGATGCAGTCGAAATGACAAAAGGAGTATTCAATGGGATATCTTAAAAAACACAAATTTATCAGCATTGCGGCGGTCGTCGTAATAATGGCCGTCGTTGCGCTGGTTGTTTGGAACAGTGACAAAAAAACGACCAGCGCCGTTCGGGCCGTCAACAATATTAAAGTAGCAGTTATTCAGACTGCAACTATCCCGGAAGTATTCAATTTTAGCGGTACGATTCATGCTGTTGATGAAGCAAAGGTAGCAGCGCAGGTAGCGGGAACAATACTTTCGCTGACTGCTACACCGGGAGCGCGGGTTAATCGCGGTCAGGTCATTGCCCGCATTGATGGCCGTACGGCAGACAGTCAGGCAAACGCCGCCCAGCACAATAGCAATCAGGCCGAGCAAGCAGTGAAAGTAGCAGGTGAACAGCTCAAACTGGCAAAAATCACCTTGGGACGCTATTCCGAACTCTTCAATCAAGGCGTAATATCGCCTCATGATTTTGATCAAGCAAAAAGCGCTTACGCTATTGCTGACGAAGCGTACAAATTAGCACTTGCCGGAGCGCAATCTGCACAGTCGAACGCAAACGCAGTCAAGTCTTCTGCCGGTTACTATGATGTTACGGCGCCGATTGACGGAGTGGTTGCGCTCAAAAATATTGACGTCGGCGATATGGTGATGCCAGGACAAGCGCTCTTTACTATCGAAGGCGACGGCCCGCGCGAAGTGGCCGTTTTTTTACCCGAGACACTATTTTCAGCCTTGCAAATCGGAAGCAATATAACCGTTTTCGAAAATAATAATCCAAAGCCGATTATGGCTACTGTAACCGAGGTAGCACCGCTGATCAGTGATACAACCCGCACCTATAAAATTCGCGCCAGACTTCCGGCTGACTATAACACTCCGGTCGGTCATTATGTCAACGTTGCAGTGAATAGCGGCAAAAAGCGTTCGGCATTGCTCGTTCCGGCTGCCGCAGTCGTCGAACGCGGTCAATTAACCGGTGTTTTTGTAATAACCAGGAATAACAATGCTGTGTTTCGAATTCTCAGAATCAGCGATCAACCGCTGGCTGGCAGCTATGAAATTTTCAGCGGTTTGCAACCCGGCGATAAGGTTGCAACGTCCGGCGTTGATCGGCTGGCTGACGGCAACAAGGTGCAATCATGAAGGAAAAGTTAGGCTTCTCCGGTAAATTTGCCGACATGTTTATCAATTCCAAACTTACACCGGTCTTGATAATTTTGGCATTGGCAATCGGATTGTTCGCGACGAGTATTACCTCCCGTGAAGAAGAACCGCAAATTACTGTCCCGATGGTCGATGTCTTTGTCGATTTTCCCGGTGCCGCTCCGGCTGAAGTCGAAGAACGGGTTACAAAACCGGTAGAAAAGTTGCTGGCTGAAATCAGCGGCGTTGAATACATTTACTCGCAAGCCATGCCCGGACGGAATTTGACGATTGTGCGTTTCAAAGTCGGCGAAAATCCGGAAACCAGCTTAACCAAGCTGTATAGTAAGCTAATGGCGAATTATGACATAATCCCGCCGGAGGTTAGTCAACCGATTATAAAAATGCGCTCCATTGATGATGTACCGGTGCTCACACTGACATTATGGGACAAATCCGGCCAAAGCTCGGCGTTTGACTTGCGGCGTATCGCCCTGGTTTTGTCCGATACGGTCAAACAGGACAGCGATGTCAGTGAAGTAAAAGTCCTCGGCGGCCACCCCCGGGAAATATCGGTAAATGTTGATCCGGCGGCGCTCAGTGCCTACGGCCTGACTATGGATAAAATTATTGCTGCCGCCGGTGCCGGCAATAGTAAAGCGAATTCCGGTTTGACACCGGTTAACGGCAAATCTTTCACGGTTACTGCCGGCAATTTCGTAACCAGTCTGGCGGATGCCAGGCAAATCGTGGTGAACGCCCAGAATGGCCGAACGGTGTTGTTGGGCGACATCGCCAAAATAACCGACGGCGCCGGTGAACCGGCTTCTTACGTGTTAACCAACAGCGGTGCTGCCACTCACGCTACGCTACCCGTCAGCGGCGCCGTTCCCGCGGTCACGATAAGTGTGGCCAAGAAAACCGGGGTGAACGCAACCGCGCTGACTTCGCGGTTGCTGTCAACGATAAATCAAACCCGCACAGATTTTGTGCCTGCAAATATTGAGATCACCACCACCAGAAACTACGGCGAAACTGCTAATGACAAATCCAACGAGTTACTAGAGCATATGCTGTTAGCCACATTGGCGGTAGTATTATTGATTGCTTTTACTTTAGGACGTCGCGAGGCAATAGTTGTAGCAGTGGCAATACCGGTGACTCTGGCACTCACCTTGATGGTTAACTGGCTTTATGGCTACACGCTCAACCGGGTTACGCTGTTTGCGCTGATATTTTCCATCGGAATATTGGTTGATGACGCCATAGTTGTCGTAGAAAACATCCACCGGCATTTTTCACTGCATGGTTTCAGCCGGGAATCTGCTGTAAAAGCTGTCGACGAAGTTGGCAATCCCACGATTCTGGCAACTTTCACCGTTATCGCCTCGTTACTACCGATGGCTTTCGTTTCCGGACTCATGGGCCCATACATGCGGCCAATTCCGGTCGGAGCATCCGCGGCAATGCTGTTTTCGCTGGCGGTGGCCTTTGCAATCACTCCGTGGCTGGCGCTGCGGTTGTTGCATAAAGGCCACTATGAAAACGACGCCATTTGTCACGGTGATGAGCAACCCAATCTGTTGCAACGCTGGTACGAGAAAATAATTGTCACCTTGCTCAATCAATCCAAAAAACGCCGTCAAGTCTTGGCCGCAGTGGCGATACTTTTGGTCGCTGCTGCAGCGTTAGTGCCGCTAAAACTGGTGGCAGTGAAAATGCTGCCGTTTGATAACAAAAGCGAGTTCCAAGTTATCGTCGATATGGACGAAGGCACCAGCCTGGAAACCACTACTGCTGCTGCCACAGCGCTCGGTCAATACCTTACGACGGTTCCGGAGTTAGCTAACTACCAAATCTACAGCGGTAGCGCGTCACCCTACAATTTCAACGGTTTAGTCCGGCATTACTTTTTGCGACAAAATCCCTGGCAAGCCGATATTCAGGTAAATTTGGCTCCAAAATCCGAACGCTCGCGCTCTAGTCATGAAATTGCCAAAGCGGTGCGGCCTGAACTCATTAAAATTGCCGCAACCTATAACGCCAGAATTAAAGTAGCAGAGGTTCCGCCCGGTCCGCCAGTCCTGTCAACGCTGGTTGCCGAAGTATATGGACCGGATTTGGTTAAGCAACGCGAAATCGCAACAAAAATTAAAAATATATTCTCTGCTACACCGGACGTTGTCGATGTTGATTGGTATGTTGAAGCCGACCAGCCCAAAATAAATATCGCCGTCGACACAGTAAAAGCCGCTCAAAACGGCATAAGCGTAGCTGATGTTGCCCGGTCTTCAACTCAAGTTATCAGTGGCACAAAAGCGGGATTGGTACATTTCCCGCGTGAATCGGAACCGGTATTTCTTAATCTGCAAATTCCCTATTCCAACCGCACACAATTAACCGCAATTTTGCAGCAAATCCCGGTACAAAGTGCATTAACCGGCGCCACAGTGCCATTGTCCGAAATAGTAGTCTTAAAAAATGAAATTGAACAAAAGACAATCTATCACAAAAACCTGCGCCGGGTGACCTACGTAATCGGCGACATGGCCGGTGTTGCCGAAAGCCCAGCGTATGGCATCATCAACATGCTCAAGCCCGTCGATGAAATTATGATGGGCGGCAACCATCTTAAACAATATTCATCAGTCCAACCAACTGACCCAAGCGAATATGCGATGAAGTGGGACGGCGAATGGCACGTTACCTACGAAGTTTTCCGCGACATGGGCATCGCCTTTGCGGTAGTGCTGGTACTGATCTATATTCTCGTATTAGCCTGGTTTAAAGATTTTTTGCTGCCGTTGGTAATCATGACACCTATTCCCCTGACACTCATCGGCATTTTACCCGGGCACTGGGTCTTTGGCGCGTTCTTCACCGCCACTTCAATGATTGGTTTTATCGCACTCTCCGGCATAATTGTCCGCAATTCCATCTTACTCGTCGATTTTGCCAATACTGAACACCGCGCCGGAATGGGCTACAGGGAAGCGCTTGCCAAAGCTGGAGTCATCCGGATGCGGCCGATAATTTTAACAGCCGCCGCAGTAGTTGTCGGTTCGTTAGTAATGCTGATGGATCCGATCTTCCAAGGACTGGCAATCGCGATGATGTTTGGGGCGGTCGTAGCTACTATCCTGACATTACTGGTTATCCCGTTACTGTGTTGGGAGCTGCAATTATGGCGCGGCGACCAGCCAAAACAAGTTTAACCACAAAACCAAACAACCGGTCTTAACTGCCGATAGCGGGCGGTTAAGACCGGTTGTTTTTGCTTCGGGAATAATTTATTGTTTTTAGCCGTGGTTTTTATCCAATTAGGCGCATCAAAACTTTATGCACTTCGTCTTAACCGTACGCCAGACAAATCATTTCATAGTTGACTTGCGAAAATGGTTCGCGACACTGCTGGCAGATCGCAATCGGCGGCAGCAAAAGTAAATAAACCGGTACCGGCGCCAATATCGCAGAGCGTCATCCCGCGTTCAAATCCGGCTGCTCGCAAAGTCAGCTGCGGATTCAATTCTGCTACACGTTCAGGGTTTTCAAACTTCTTTATTCGATCATTGTTCATATTATTTCTCTCGTCAGGTTATTTCCTGCAGAGGTTCAATATCTTATCCAGTTTTTCCAGCTTCTCGGCTGAAACGTTTTCGTTTTCCAGAAACTCATTCAAAATAAACCCTTCCAGTGTTTTCGTACGCAGGGTATCAAAAGATTTGGCGATAGATTTCGTCAGCATCGCGATATCGCCGCAACATTTACCTTCTTCTATGTACTTCTTGAGCGTCTCGATCTGCCCCTGTATGCGGCTGAGATGGTCAACGCTCTGCTTCCGGCGTTCCTATGTCAAATCCGACATCTTCATTAATGCTTATCTCCTCGGCAATGATTTTGAAAATAGCAACCCATAATGATAGGGCGGCAAATCAATTTGCCTATCCAAAACAAAACCTGCTTTGTGCGCCCATTCGATAATCATCTCCGGCTTTGGCCGGATTTCCATCGACGGGCCTCTGGGAGTATCTTCGTATTTCCAGTGGATAACACCGATTTTCCCTTTGTCACCCAAAATGTCAAAAGAATTTTTCAACAGCTCTGCAGGCTCTTCACAGTGAAGGATGTTAAACAAGGTAATATAATCAACTTGATTGTGATATTTCGCTAATATTTCTAAAGTTTCAGCGGTAGATATATCGCCATACAGCAACTCGATTTTCTCAGAATCGCTTCCAAGGCTTTTATCCCGGCATATTCGAATCATTTCTTCGTCAATATCGATGCCAATGACTCTTGAATTAACAAGCTCTGCAATTGGAAACAGAAACGTGCCATAGCCACAACCCACGTCAATAATGGTATCCAGCGTTGCGTCGATACCCATTTTGTCAAGAATTTCTGCCGGATTAAAAAAAGTGTTCCACATACACTCTGCCGGCATCCCGGACTCTCTGTATTTCAAAATTTGTCTTCTTTTATTCAGTATAAACAGCTTCTTTTTCCAACCGATTATAACGTTTTCACCCAGCCATTGCAAATTTCGCCGCGCCATAATTCAAACCGCCAAATCGTTCGTTAGAACCTATCATAAACGGTAGAATTTTCTAATTGCTGTTACCGGCTACCTCGCGATATCACGTACGGCAACTTTCCAATTCATGACCGCCGGAACCGGAGCGCGATACAATAATAATTTAAACATTGTCCCGCCCAGTATGGTTGATATTCGCGCCATATCCGCAGGATGTGCAGTTGTTTTAACAACTTAAAAGTAACTATTGACAATCTCGCATATCTATATTACAATATGCGCATATTAGAATGTTAGACGGGAGAAAATATGCCGCTCAATTTTGATTACCATGCCGATGTTTTTAAGGCGCTTGCCCATCCGGTTCGGGTTCGCATCGTAGCCGGATTAATCATCAAACACGAATGTCACGTCGGAAAAATGGCCGAAGGCCTCGGTTTACCTCAACCACTAATTTCTCAGCATCTGACAATTTTGAAAGCCGCCGGTATAATCGAAGGTTTTCGTAACGGAACACAAATTTGTTATAAAGTTGTCAATAATGATGTCCGGAAAATATTTGCCGCGCTGGAATAACAGCGCTTTTTTAATAAAACATATATGCGCTTATGCGAATTTACTTATATAATAAATATATTGTATCGAAAGGAATAATTATGTTAGCAGTTAACCCCAATCGTTGTCCGCAAAATCACAAATGCCCGTCTATTAAAGTTTGCCCGGTCGGTGCGATCACACAAGAGGGATTTGGATTACCAAAGATCGACCAAGACAAATGTATCAAATGCAAAAAATGCATCCAGTTTTGTCCGATGAAGGCAATTCAAGAAGTTTAAAACGAGTTCAGAGTCAAGAGTTAAGTAAACAATAAGGGGTAAAAATGAAAGTATTAATTATCGGCGGCGTTGCCGGAGGTGCGAGTACGGCGGCGCGGTTGCGCCGACTGGACGAAACAGCTGAAATCATCATGTTTGAGCGCGGCACCCACATTTCCTTTGCCAACTGCGGCATTCCCTATTTCGTCGGTGATGTCATCAAGGAAGAAAGCAAACTGCTACTGATGACGCCAGAAAAATTCAGAGGCCTGCTCAACATTGAGGCGCGGATAAAATCTGAAGTTATCAGCATTAACCGTGCTGCCAAAACTGTTACAGTTCGTGATCTGGTTAAGAATAGTGAATATGAAGAACATTATGACAAATTGGTGCTTTCGCCGGGCGCAGCACCAGTCCGTCCGCGTATTCCCGGCATTGACAACAAAAACATTTACACCATCCGCACAGTCGAAGACGGTGTAGCTGTAAAAACCGTTGCCCGTGCTGGTATGAAAGCCGTAGTAATCGGCGGCGGCTTTATTGGTATTGAAATGGCTGAAAATCTGGCACATCTCGGCTTAGAAACAACGATTGTCGAAATGAGCGATCAGGTCATGGGGCCGCTGGACCGCGAAATGGCAGCAAAAGTTCACAACCATATCCGTGGCAAGGGTCTGGGGTTGTATCTGTCCGATGGCGTCCAGTCGTTTGAACAAGGCGAACGCGTCGGAATCAATCTGCAAAGCGGTAAAAGTATCGATGCGGACATTGTTATCTTCGCCATCGGTGTGCGCCCGGAAACTTCGCTGGCTGTTGCTGCCGGACTGGAAATCGGCAAATCCCGAGGTATTCTTGTCAACGCCAATTTACAGACCAGCGACGATGACATTTATGCGCTTGGTGATGCTATCGAAGTTCGCGATGCGATAACTAATGATGCAGCGCTCATTCCGTTAGCCGGACCAGCTAATAAACAAGGACGTATTGTTGCGGAAAACATTGTTGGTATCAACAGTAAATACGAGCATACCCAAGGTACAGCAATTGCAAAAGTCTTCGACCTGACAGTTGCCACAACTGGTAATAACGAAAAACAATTAAGAGCCAAAAATATTGCTTACGACAAAGTATATACACTGGGCTGGTCGCATGCTGAATATTATCCCGACCCCTTTCAAATGACAATCAAACTGTTGTTCGTTCCGGATACCGGGAAAATTCTCGGCGCGCAAGCCATCGGTATGGAAGGTGTTGACAAGCGTATCGATGTTATTGCCACGGCGATCCATTTCGGCTCTACTACTGCTGAACTAGCCAGACTGGAATTAACATATGCGCCGCCGTTTGGCTCGGCGAAAGATCCGGTAAATGTTATCGGCATGATTGCTGAGAATATCCGTTTCGGTAAAACCAAAATAATTCAATGGCATGAGATTGATCTTACCGACAGTTCTGTGCTGTATGTCGATGTTCGCAGTAAAACCGAATTCAACCTGAATACCCTGAAGAATGCGATTAATATTCCTTACGAAGAATTGCGCAGTCGGCTAAATGAATTGCCGCGTGATAAAAAAATTGTGGTGTTTTGCGCCAAAGGTCAGAAAGGCTATTTCTCCAATCGCATTCTGCTGCAAAATGGTTTCGCCAATTCATACAACCTCGTCGGCGGGCTGTCAGTGTACAATCCGATGATGACTGATCTGGACAGCGTGCGTAATCCGTTGCCGGCAATGCAAAAAGCTGCTACTTGTCCAGTACCGGTGCAACCGGTGATTGCTGTCGAAATCGATGCCTGCGGATTGCAATGTCCGGGTCCAATATTAAAACTGGCGCAAGAACTGGATAAACTCGCAGTTGGCACTACTGTATCAGTCCGCACTACTGACCCGGGTTTCAAGAGCGATGTCGCCGCATGGTGCCGGTCTACTAACAATACCCTCGTCGAAATCTCCGACAAAAACCGGATTATCCAGGCTTGTATCAAAAAAGGCAGCGGCGCTCCAGCAGAACCCGCTATCAACAACCGCAATGGTAAAACCATGGTGGTATTTTCTAACGACCTAGACAAGGCGATTGCCTCGTTCATCATCGCCAACGGCGCCGCTGCTACCGGCAAACCGGTAACAATGTTCTTTACATTCTGGGGCTTGAGCATTCTGCGTCGCAAACCGGCTCCGGCTACCAAAAAAGATCTACTCGGCAGAATGTTCGGCTGGATGCTGCCTGTCGGTCCGGCGGGGCTAAAACTCAGTCAGATGAATATGCTTGGCATGGGTACATTAATGATGAAATATGTAATGAAACAAAAGAATGTCGATACCCTGCCCGCGCTCATCGAGCAAGCCAAACAGCAGGGCGTAAAAATCATCGCCTGTCAGATGTCGCTAGATGTTATGGGTCTCAAACCGGAAGAACTAATCGACGGCATAGAAATCGGCGGCGTCGCCAGCTATATTGAAAAGGCCGAGCGGTCCGATATGAATTTGTTTATATAGCGTTACCACTCCATCATGAAGAAAACCGACTTTGAACGCACTACATTTAGGCGTTTAAAGTCGGTTTTTAGTTTTTCTCATATTTTACAATCGATATCAATCAGGTCCTCGGCATTAGCTGCAATCATTACCGGATTTACACAGCTCTTCAAAATGTGTTTCGCGCCGCAATCATGTGTCAGTCCCAGCAGTTGATCGCGATATTTATTCAGGTAAAATGCGGTTGGCACGCCGAGATAATCGCCGCTTTTTGTGCAGGCAACTGCATTGTTCTCATCTACGGCTAAGGCAACTGCTGCAATTGTGTCTGCAGATAAATACGGCATGTCGGATGGCATAAACAACACAACATCAGCATCTGTTGCAGCAAGCACCCCGGTTTTAAGACTTTCAGCAATTCCCATCTCCCAATTATCCGAATATGCAACAGAAACGTTTTTTTTCTGCGCAATATCAGTGATAATATCCCGTTGATAGCTGCTGACCACAATAATTTCGCTAAATACTTCTGTTGATAGTAAAGCATCGATAGCTGTTTCAAGCATTGTTTTGCCGTTAACCAAATGCAGCAGTTTGTTTTCTGCGCCAAACCGCCGCGACCCACCAGCCGCTAATAATATTGCCACTCGTTTCATATCCGGGCAAAACCACAGTTTGGATAACCGCATTCGTCGCATTTACGGCACAATCCGCCATAACCCATAGCGCGTATTTCGTCAGTTCGTGGTTTGTCTCCGGCCAGCAACCGCGGCAAAACTGCATCGAACATAGTAGCCTTTGCAAACATGCCGCAGGCCGGAAATCCTACGACCGGTTTTTCTTCGGCATAGGCCAGCATAAACATCGCACCCGGCAATACCGGCGTTCCATAGCAAACGATTTCAGCACAGCAATTGCGTATTGCCGTGGGTGTGACATCGTCCGGATCAACTGACATACCACCGGTTACAATAACGATATCACAGGTAATCAGATATTCAGAGATTTGCTCGGTAATCAAATCCGCATCATCGGTCAAGACGCATTTATGATGAACCACTGAATCATACTGCGCTAATTTTTCAGCAATAATATCACCGAACCCATCCTTAATACGGCCGCTGGCTACTTCGCTGCCGGTAACTATTAGTCCGATGTTTTTGCGTTTAAACGGTAATACGCTTACAACCGGCTGACTGGATTCGGCACACAGTTTACTTATTCGTTCCAATTCAGCATCGATAACAAACAATGGAACGATTTTGGCAGCTGCAACGTTTTCACCTTCGCGAACGACAGTGTTGTCGTACTGAGTTGACAAAAATATTCGCTCGTTAGCGTTAATTTTATCGACCAGCAGCCGAGACACCTTCAACAATCCGGCGGTTTCGGCAATCAAATCCGCTCGCCCTTCTTTAGCATCGGCAACAGTAACGCCCGCACCTCGGCAGTTTTCGGCAACCAATGTTGCCGCAGTATTTTCCATAATTTCGTGTGCCTCAGGTTTGAGAACATAGATACTGCGTTTACCACAGTCCAAGAGCGTATCAACATCGCTCGCAGTAATGATATGACCGAGTTTTAAGCGCGGACCTTTGAATTCCTTGGGAATAATCTGCGTGATATCTTGTGCCAAAGCGATTCCTATTGACTCCCGGGTATCGACTACTTCAATTTTCATGTATCGCTCCACAGTTCATTTTTTCACCGCTTATTGCTTTTAAAGCGTGCGGCAGCAGTGGTAATAAAATTTCAAGATTTTCCCGCACAGCTTTTTCACTGCCAGGCAAATTAATAATCAAAGTATTATTTCTGATACCGGAAACACCGCGACTCAAGGCGGCAAATGGTGTAAATTGCAGCGAACGCGCACGCAGCAGTTCTGATATTCCCGGAACGTTTTTTTGCATAACCGTCAACGTAGCATCAACAGTCACGTCGCGGGGCGCTAATCCGGTTCCGCCGCAGGTTATTATCAAATCAAGTTTTAGATTATCTGTCCATTCAACCAGCGTTGAACCAATCTCGCTGATTTCATCAGCTACAACCAAGTATTTCGTAACATTAAGATATTTTTGCAGCATTTCCTGAGCTGCCAGTCCGGCGCTATCCGAGTATACACCGCTTGCACAGCGATCGCTGGTAACCAGAACGCCAACTTTGTAAGCGCCAACAACCATAATCGTATCACCGACAGTAATTATTCCATCCGTCAGTACCTCGGCAAACACACCCTCGCGCGGCATAACACAATCACCAGCCGTTTCATAGACCGCGCAACGGTCGTGACATTCTTTACCAATTTGAGTTATGCGTAATTTTGCTGTGCCAACAGACACTTCACAACCAACCGGCAGCGCGCTCCAAACAATTCCGCTGGTGGTAATATTCTCAGCGAATATTCCCGGATATAGCTCAACCAAACCCTTCGGCATTTTATCAACACTTTCCTGCGCCAGAAAACTTACCTGGCGGTGTTGAAACCCGAAATGCGCGTCATCGACGATGCCTTTACCATGTACTAGTTCTGCTGAGTTAACCGGCGTTTTTATGGTACCGCGTTTTTTTGAAATATTTATTGATAAAATTTCCCCGTTCATCAATTGCTCCTATTGTAATCACCACTCTTGCCACCGCTTTTTCTGACTAAACGAATGTTATTGATTACCGCCGCCCTGTCGACCGCTTTAATCATATCGTAGATCGTTAATGCCGCAATGGTCACAGCCGTCAGCGCTTCCATCTCTACGCCGGTTTTACCGCTGCAATTGGCCACTGCCTCAATAATAATTTTATTTTCAAGTTCATCAACGCGAATTTCAACCGCAACTTTCTCTAAAGCTAAAGAATGACAAAGCGGTATCAACTCCGGCGTTTTCTTGGCGCCCATAATTCCGGCAATCCGCGCCGTTCCAAAAACGTCGCCTTTCTTTATGTTGTTCTCCGTTATTAACCGTAAGGCGTTAGCCGATATTAACACTTCCGCCCGCGCCACCGCAATCCGTTTGGAAATATTTTTTGTACCGACATCAACCATGTTGGCGGCGCCGCGCTCGTCAACGTGCGACAGCCGGCTATTTTGTTCCATAATATTCATCTCGTTTTTGTAATAATTGCGCAATCAGGCTGATTGCAATTTCTTCGGGTTTATTATTCCCTATCGGCAACCCGGCCGGACAAATAATGCTATCAATTTCCACCTCGGAAAATCCATATTCTTTCAGCCGCGTGCGCATTTCCGTTGCCTTGCGCTTACTGCCGATAACTGCAACGTACGGAAGCGTTATTCTTTTTAGTATTGCATCGACAACCGAAAAATCGAACTCGTGCCCGGGTGTCATTATCACCACAAAATCCTCAGCAGTTAAGCTGGTAACATAATCTTCATATTTTTGACAGAGCACTGTCTTTACATTTTTGTCAAAAGCAATTCTATCTAACCATTCTTGCCGATGGTCGATACAAACTATCTCACAATCCAATTTTCGCAAGCAATCAACAACTGCGATGGCCACATGCCCGGCGCCAAAAATGACGATGCGCCAGGATTTATTGGTTACTAATTCAAAAAAAACATCTGCTTCACCGCCGCAGATCATACCCAGATCCGCGCCTAAAACAAAATGCTCAAATGCGGTTAATTCTTTTTTTTCGATCATCGAAATTGCTTTTTTTTGCGTCGTCAGTTCCAAGGCGCCGCCGCCCACCGTACCGCAGACCAATCCAGCCGGACTAAACAACGCTTTTTTTCCGACCTGCGCCGGACAACTGCCGAAGGTTTTAACAACGGTGGCTTGCACTAACTGCAAGCCACCGTCTAATGCTTCGACAAGTCCTTGATAATAAACTTGTTCTTTCATCACTGTTTCCTGTCTAAATTTTTAATGATTGCCACAATCTTTTTTCCCGCAACACTGCTTAATTGCTTTATCGGCGGCATTGAGGATGTTTTGATAGCCAGTACAGCGACACATATTTCCTGCCAATTCACGCTTGATTTGTTCACGGCTGTATTCTTTACCTGTTTCGGTTAATGCTGTTGTCGACATTACAAATCCCGGCGTGCAAAAACCACATTGAACAGCTGCTTCATCCAAAAATGCCGTTTGTACAACTGACAATTTATCACCATCAGCCTCACCTTCAATTGTACGAATATTTTTGCCGTCGGCCCACACTGCAAGGTATATGCAGCTATCAAACATTTCGCCATCAATCAACACTGTGCATGCGCCGCATTCACCAACGCCGCACCCTTGTTTGGCGCCGGTTAAACCCAAGCGCTCGCGGATTACCTCAAGCAACGATTCGCGAACATCAACTGTCAGGCTTTTCTGTTCGCCGTTAATTGTAAAACTAATTTTCTTTTCCATCACATTATCCCCCCTGCGCGCTTGTAGGCTTCATTCACCGCGCGTGTCACCAGCTCATACACCAATTGCAAGCGGAACTCCCGCGATGCGCGCCAAGATGTTCGCGGACGCGCTTCTTTCAAAGCAATTCCGGCAACATTGGCAACCAGTTCGGCAGAAAATTCTTTACCAACAGCTTCGGCTTCGGCCTTGGTGCAGCGCATCGGTGTCGGCGCGGCAACGCCTAACGCAATGCGCAAATCAACAATTCGTTTGCCGTCGACTTTGCACCATGCACAAACGCCCAAAGTCGCGATATCCATCGCTTTGCGCATCGAATATTTGATGTATTGGCCGCCGTAGTTTTCATAGTCGTTTTTTTCGATGATTATTTGCGTCAGCATTTCCGCTGGTTTGAAATCGACTTTTCCCGGTCCCTTATAAAAATCGGCAATATTTACAACGCGTACGCCTTCCGGCCCTTGCAGTTTCAATTTTGCATTAAGCGCAAATAGCGACGGAGCGCTGTCGGCAGATGTCGCGCCATTGCTGACATTGCCACCAATGGTACCGATGTTTCGCACTTGCGGACCGCCAACTTGACTTACGCCCTCGGCGACTATCGGAATGTATTTTAGAATATCAGCGTTAGCCGCAATTTTGCTAAATGGCGTCGCTGGTCCGATAACTATATTCCCATCAGCTGAGATAGTCACACCGCGCAATTCAGAAATATTTCTGATGCTAACCAATTCAGCGTTTGGTTTTTTACCATCGCGAATTCTGATAAGAACATCACTACCGCCGGCAATAATAATTGCCCGCGGATTATCATTCAAAGTTTTTACGGCCTCGGCAATTGAAGCCGGTTCATGATATGCTGCAATATCGTACATTACTATATACCATCCTTAACTGAAATCAATCCCGCGGCAGTAAACGCCTCGATCATTTTTTGCGGTGTAATCGGCAGACTGTTAAAACCGACACCGGTAGCATCAAGTATTGCATTACGCAACGCAGCTGCCGGAGAACAGACCGGCGGTTCGCCAAGTGCCTTGTTACCGTAGGGAGCACAAGGGTCATACGTCTCGACAAAAGCGGCGTTTAATTCCGGTGTATCCGGCATTGTCATCAACTTGTAGTCCAACAAATTTTCATTGAGCGGATGACCTTTAGCATCAATCAATAACTGCTCATATAAACCAAAACCAATACCCATGCTCATACCGCCATGAACTTGCCCTTCAGCCAATTGTGGATTGAGTATTTTCCCGGAATCATGAACATTCCAAATTTCTTTTATTTCGACTTTGCCAAGCGGAATATCAACTTCAATTTCCGCGAAAGTTACACCGTAAGCTGTCGGGTTATCCATAGCATTGTTGGTAATATCCACGCTAAACGGCGCAGCAGTCGGTTTATTGCAGCAGCTATGCAACGAAATATCAGCAAGCGAAACTACCTGTGCGTCATTGGAAACTATCCAGCCATCACAGATATCAGCTGTTTCTGCAGCAACTTTAAAGTTTTCAACTGCGTATTTCAGAACTTGCTCACGCAACAATTCAGCAGCCTTTCGAACGGCCAATCCGGTCGAAAAACTCTGCCGGGATGCGTATGATCCAAGTCCAACCGGGGTAACATCCGTATCTTGCTCCGATACAACATAAACAGTTTCAAAAGGAACACCAACAGTTTCTGCAACCATTTGCGCAAATACCGTATCACTGCCCTGACCAATCTCGGTTGCACCAATTTGCAACTGCATCGAGCCGTCGTCGTTCATCATAATGCGGCAACCCTCGATTTCGATGCTTATCGGATGCACGCCGGTATAATAAGCAAAACAAGCCATACCCAGACCACGACGCTTATCGCCGGTTTGATTTCGGTATTGCATTTTTTTGGCATCCCAACTGACCAATTTTCGGCCTTTTTCAATGCAATCACGCAGACCATTGCTGCGTACTTCCACACCATTTAACGGATTGATCCAACCCACGCGGGTCAGGTTACGCAACCGCAATTCAATCGAATCCATGCCAATCGCCCGGGCGATATCTTCAATATGCGATTCCACAGCAAAAATTGACTGCGGTGCGCCGTAACCACGCATTGCTCCAGCTGCCGGAGTATTTGTGTACAGTGTTTTACCGGAAGCACTTAAAAAACAATCCGGTTGCGGCGCATAAAGCATACAATAAGTGGCCATAGTCTTTGAACAAATTGATTGTCCATGTGATGCATAAGCACCATTTTTGGACAGCACTTCAAATTCGCGCAGTTTCAAAATACCGTCGGCGCTCACGCCGGTATGCAGCTTCATATCCATCGCGTGGCGCACACGGCTGCTAACAAATGTTTCTTCGCGGGTATATTGCAACCGTACCGGCCGGCCGTTTAACCGGGACGTAAGAAATGCTACCAGTGGTTCAAGCACCACATCTTGCTTGGCGCCAAATCCACCGCCGACATACGGTTTAATTATCCGAACTTTTCCCCAGGAAATTCCCAATGCCTGACCGACTACCCGGCGGCAAATATAAGGAATTTGCGTCGAGGAAACAACGACAATTTTCCCGTTGGTATCAATATAAGCATAAGCGCTATGATTTTCCATCGCACAATGCTGGACAATCGGTACGTGAAACTCTGCGGAAAAAGTATGCGCTACATCCTTACTCGCGTTATCACGATCACCGACAGTATAATCCCATTTTGCAAAACAATTATTGGTACCTTCATGAATTTCCGCGGAAGAATCCAGTGATTCCTGCGGTGATAAAAGCGGTTGATATTCTTCAAATTCCGCTGTAATCAAATCAACTGCTCGTTCGGCAATAAATTCATCTACCGCCACAACAACAGCGACATCGTCGCCAACATAACGTACCCGGTCGTTAAGTATCAACCGGTCAGCAATATCCTGGTGATGCGGATCCAAGCTGTAAGGATGTCCGGCAGTAGGAAAGGGTAATTGCGGCACATCAGCAAAAGTAAACACTGCAACCACTCCCGCTAATTTTCGGGCTTCTTCCACGTTAATTGCGGTGCAGCGGCCATTGGCGACCGGACTGCGAAACACCTTGGCGTGCAGCATGTTTGGCACATGAATATCGTCAATATACTTGGTTCGGCCGGTAACCTTAAACAATCCGTCTTGCCGTTTAACACTTTTTCCGATAGCAGACATGTTCTCCTCCTCTTTACTGACGGGATATTTTGGGAATTGTCATATAATTGTTATTATACAAACTTCCGATAATAATTTCAAAATCAAAACGCTGTTTTTGGAAATAATTAAATACAGCTTCGTGATCTGGTACCTGATCAAATTTATTCAACAAAACGATGAAATTGTCGCGATTAAGCAATTTTCGATGCATTGTATTAATGATATGGGTCAAATGAACTAAATCGATAGTCTTGTCATTATGAAATTCAGCTATTGCGGCAAACAATTCATAACGATGAATCCAATCAGCGTTAATTGGTTTATTAAAAGCATCTAATCCAACAACAGCGACTACCAAGGCTGCTTCACCGACGACCGGTTCATCCCGGCCATGAATTTTCAATGACCGGCCCCTGGATCCATCGGCTTCGTAAATAAATTTTACGTCAATCGCCATTTCAGTAGCACGTTCAATCCACTCAAGCGGAATGCCGGTAAGTTTTTCCTGATCACGCCTATAAAAACAAAATATTGGAACTGCCGGTTTAACAAGAGACGCTATTTTGGAAAACTGGTTATAGTCGGTTACGCAGAAACAGTTTTCTTCACCTACTGCACTACAAGCTTCGCTAAAGAACATCTTCGTAGTGGTTGTAAATATTGTTTTGCAATCAATACCACCGGCTGCATTCGCCAGCTTTATCAGCAAACTACTTTTGCCGCCGCCACCAATTATTGCCATTTGCTTAATTTTATTGTTTACCAGGCGCGAAAATAAACAATTAACAAAATTAATTTCGCTCATATATTTTTGCCAAATACATTAATGCTTCTAAGGCTCCGCCGGCAATCGCCCTGGCCTTTTCCGATATTGAAAAACAATAAGTAATTTCACCGCGCGGATCAATATCAGCTATTTTTACACCGCTCTGTACAATTTGCGGCGATATCATACCGCGAACCACACCGTCAATTGTTGCTACTACCAAATGGTCATCACAATTAGCAACAACATTACCGGCGAAGACGTGATCACCGATATTCGCGACCGGTTGCAAATATCCGGTTATTGGCGCGCGCAGTACCCGCTCGCTAGTGTACCCGCCAATATTTCCCGGCTCACCGGTATTAGCAATTGCCGAGCCACTGCAATATACTGCGCCCAGATAATGACCACGCTTTGTCTCGACAATCGCGTGGGTATTTTTAGCGCATTCAAAACCCGGACCGATACCAATAACTATCGGAGCATCATTAATTTTTGTATCGCAAGCCGCCTTACGCAAGGTGGCATCAATAACCGCAACCGGCTCCAGCCGTCCAAGTAATAATTGATAGTCCTCGGTCAATACCGGTATGTCACCATCACGAAGCACTGCGCAATAACTATCCAAAACAACTGCACGTGCGGTCACGCCTTCGATAGTCAGATTGCCGCGCTCCAACGCTGTCGCATAAGCAACTTCACGTCGGATGACTAAAGGTTTTGGCAACTCGGAAACAACCACATTAAACCCGCACCGGTGCAACCGGTGAATTATTCCGCTACCCAAGTCGCCGCCGCCACGTACTAGCACAATATTTTGTTTGCCGGTTAATTTTGTAATTTTGTCTAGCACTAAATTTACCTGCGTTTATTTATTTTTTGTAGGGAGTTTGTTCTAACGGCAATGCGAATCGTCTGATACCATCATACTTCCAATAAGCTGCCGCCACGGCCGAGGCTACCGGAACAAGTGATATCTCGCCAATTCCTTTCGCGCCATATGCAATTTCAGCCGGATTTTTCTCAATGACAATCGATTTTATTTCCGGCATTTCTGTCGCACGCATAATACCTAAAGTACCATATTTCGCCTTTGGCTCACCATTAATAATAGGCAAATATTCTCTTAGCGCCAAACCCAGTCCCATTGCCACACCGCCGTCAATTTGTCCTTCAACATTTAACGGATTGATAGCCCGTCCGACATCGTGAGCTGCATAAACTTTTTCCAATTTTCCATCCTTATCCAGCACGACGACATCGGCCGCATAACTGTAGCCAAGGTGAAAATAGGGGTTAGCTTTTTCAGTAGTAATCGGATCGGTTTTTCCAAAAAACTCCGCGTAAAACTCACGGCCTTCGAGTTCGGCAAGCGTGGCTGATCGAAGCGCTGTCGCTAATTCCGTTGCTGCCAATCGTGAAGCCTCGCCGGTAAACATTGTCTGACGACTGGCAACAGTGCTGCCGGCATCAGGAGTTAAATCGGTATCAGGCAGCATATAATCAATTTTATCAAGCGCTATTCCCGTTGTCTCACAAATAACCTGAGCGGACATCGTCGCCAGTCCCTGACCGATGCAGGCGGCACTGGTCATAATAACTACGCGGCCATTTTTCACCTTCAGCTTGACTCGCGATATATCCGGCACGCCAACCCCCTTGCCGGTATTCTTTAAACCGCAAGCCAATCCGGCTGTTTCGTGCGTTTCATAAGCTTCTTTGACAGCAATCAGCGCTTCTTTCATTGCGGTACCTTCGTCGCAAATCTGACCATTTGGCAAACGATCACCCACTTCAACTGCGTTCAAAAATCTGAAATCCCACGGCGACATACCCAGTTTTTCTGCCAAAATATCCATATTCCCTTCGCAGGCAAAATTGGTTTGTGGCACACCAAAGCCGCGGAATGCACCAGCGGGCGGATTGTTGGTATATACCCCATAGCCTTCAATGTCGACATTGGGAATAATATATGGTCCGGCAGCATGTGTGCAGGCCCGTTGCAAAACCGGTCCGCCCATCGACGCGTAGGCGCCGCCATCAGCGTAAATCCGCGCGCGGGTTGCTGTCAATCTGCCGTTTTCATCGCAAGCCGTGGCCATTTCTACTTCCATAGCATGACGCTTAGGATGCACCAATAAGCTCTCAGCACGAGAGAAAGTTATTTTCACCGGTTTTCCGGTTTTTTGCGCCAACATTGTAGCATGATGTTGACAACTAAGATCTTCCTTGCCACCAAAACCACCGCCGGTTATCGCCCCGATGACCCGCAGTTTGTCCGGAGCAATGCCCGTTAAATCCATGAGATTATGTTGTACTTCATATACAGTTTGACAAGCAGTATACAGCGTTATTTTGCCAGAGTCATCCGGTACGGCAACACAACTCTCCGGTTCCAAAAATGCATGATCAACACAAGGCAAAAGATAAGTATTTGTAGTGACATAACGAGCGGTCCGTATTGCCTCGTCAACATCACCTCGCTTGACTTCAACCTTGTTGAGCAGATTGCCGTTTGGATCAATAACCGGAGCATTTGGCTGTAATGCTTCTTTGGGGGCAAACACCGGTATCAACTCTTCGTATTCAACTTCAATGAGCTTCACTGCGGCATCAGCAGTTTTCTTGTCGACTGCTGCAACAGCCGCGATTGCATCGCCGCGATAACGAGTGATTTCACCGACACCAATAAATGCCGGCCAATCTTTTTTTAGCAAACCGGTGGTTTTCTTTCCAGAAACATCGGCCGCTGTATATACGCAACTAACACCGGGTAGTTGTTCCGCCCGCGTAACATTAATTGACAGAACCCGTGCACGCGGATATGCGCTTCTGAGCACTGAACCATAAAGCATATCGTCAAAATACATATCATCGCAATACTTACTGATACCCAAAACTTTTTCCACAGCATCGATACGTTCAGCTTTTGCACCGACACCAGAACCGGTAGCGTGGTCAGGAACACTGCCATTGCGCAAACAACGTGCCGCGTATTTAATTGCTTCAATAATTTTGACATAACCGGTACAGCGGCAGATATTGCCGCGTAAAGCCTGACGAATTTCCAGTGTCGTCGGCTCCGGCTTGGCATCGATAAGAGCTTTGGCGCTAATTACCATACCGGGAATACAAAAACCGCATTGAACGGCACCTGTTCGCGCAAAAGCCAGCGAATAAGCCTTTTTTTCAAAATCCGACAGTCCTTCTACGGTTAAAACTGTCTTACCATTTACTTTTTCACCGGTCAGTAAACAAGCACGCATCGGCTTGCCGTCAAGCAATACCATACAGGCACCGCAAGCTCCTTCACCACATCCGTTTTTGGCGGCGGTAAAGTGCAACTTATCACGCAAAAATTCCAGCAAATTAAAATTGTCTTCGTACTGAATTACCTTGTTGTTAATAATACATTGCATGAAACCATCCTCCTATTTTGCACGAACAGTGACCGACCGCATCAGATATTTTCCGTCAAGGTTTCCCGAAAATTCGCCATTGTTATAAACCTGCACTCCGTTTCGAAAAACAGTTTCGATTTTTCCTGTCAACTCAATTCCTTCATACGGAGTAAAATCAACTGCTTGAAACTGAGTGCTGGCACTAATTTTTTGCCGCTCGCTCTTTTTCCAGATCACAATATCGGCATCACTTCCAACCGCAATTTGACCTTTATGTGGTGAAAGTCCAAAAATTTGTGCCGGATTTGTCGAACATATTTCTACTGCTTTTCTGATACCGGAATCGCCGAAATTTGCCAGCAACGACAGCATTAATGCATAACGCTGTTCGACACCGGGAACACCTTTAGCCACATTAATAAAGTCATTCAATTTTAATTCTCGACAAGCGAGGTTAATCGCACAGTGGTCACTGCCGACAGTATCTACTGCACCAGTTATAATCGCCGCTACCAGAGTCTCAGAATCAGCAGTTGTTCTCAGTGGCGGCGCCATCATGAACCGGGCTGCTGTTTCAGCTGGTCCAAGATATTTGCGTTCGTCAAAATATAAATAATGCGGACAAGTTTCGACAAATATTTTTTGTTTAGCTTCTTGGCGAACGGTTATTTCTGCTAACGCGGTTTTGGAACTGACATGAACGACGTAAACCGGTACATCAATAATATTAGCAAATGCCAAAAACCGTGAAACGGCCTCATTCTCCAATTCTACTGAACGAAATTTCGGAAAATATTTTAGCGCAGTTTTGTCAGCAAAAATCGCTTTGTCTTCCAAATATTTTGCAGCATTACCATTTTCGCAATGCGCCGAAACCATGATGCCGTGCTGTTTGGCGAAGTCCAAAATTCGTAATATAAACTGGTCATCGACCATCAAATTATTATAAGCAAGATAAATTTTCGACGATGTCACGGCGAAATTCTTGACTAAATAAGTAAAATCACGTTCGAATGATTCATTGTCGTGCTGTGGCAATGGCGACAAATGCAACGCGTAATCGCAATATACAGCATTATCTGCTTCTGCCTTGCGGCTTAGGAACGCATCAACAAGTGACTGATTGCTTTCTGGTGTAACAAAATCAATTATTGTCGTAGTACCACCACAAACCGCCGCTTTAGTTCCACTAGAAAAATTGTCTGCTGTCGCATTTCCGCCACGTAAAGCAAAATGTGTATGCGGATCGATACCACCCGGCAATAAATAGCGGCCAGCAACATCGTACACATTTTCCTGCGTAGTAGCGGTAATACTCGCCGCAATTTCACTAATTTTACCGTTTACGATACGGACGTCAGCGCGGACAATAGCATTCGCATTGACAACTAAACCATTCTTTATCAGACAATTCATGTTATTGCCGCCTCAAAACCATTCCGGCACCAACGCCCGTTTCGCTATCATTTTTGACTGCAATCGCACCGTTTACGAATACGTACTTGATTCCGCTTGGAAACTGCTCCGGCGCCACATAAGTGCCGTTATCGCCAATGACTTTGTCGTCCAACAATACTACATCAGCAAAATAACCGCTACGCAGATAACCACGTTCGGCAAATCCGAAAACATCGGCTTGTCGCCCGGACATTTTCCGCACTGCTTGCTCTAAAGTTAAAGCCCGTTCTTCGCGGACATACTTACCAAAAACCCGTGGAAAAGCCCCATATACCCGCGGGTGCGGTTTTCCTGGGCTCATCAATCCATCAGTGCAAACATTTTGAAATGGATGCGTCAAAAATTTTATTAAGTGTTCTTCGTTACCGTAGAAATCAACCATACCGACGGCATTGTTTTCTTCCATCAGCAATTGCATCGTGGCATCCAATGGTTCGCGGGCAAAAAAATCACCTAATTGAACGAGATTCATTCCAACACAACCTTGATTCTTTTCCGAAAGTACACTGGTAACAAAAATCTGCTCCAAACCGGCGAAATCGACGAAATTATCCCAGCCTGGCAGTCCCGTTGCAATATCCCGCTCAATCGCCCGACGCATTTCCGGGTCAGCTAATCGTTCAATCAATTTATCAGTACCGCCAGCATGTGCCCAGGGCGGAAGAATAACTCCAAGCATAGTGCTACCAGCAACGTAAGGATATTGATCAAACGAGACTTGTATCCCGCGTCTGCTTGCGGCTTCGAGCAACGACAACATGGTATCAATGTTTTTCCAATTATTTTTTCCGCAAACTTTTATATGCGATACATGAAGATTAGCGCCCGATTGCTCGGCAATATAAATAATCTCGTTTGTCGAATTTATAATATCATCGGCTTCGCTGCGTTGGTGAACAACAAATGCGCCGCTATACTCGGCAACTACCTTACACAGTTCAACCAACTCCTCGGTGATTGCGTAAGCACAAGGAATGTAAATCAGACCGGTTGACAGTCCATAAGCTCCGGCTTCCATTTCCCGGCGCACGATATTTTTCATAGTCGTTATTTCTTCAGCAGTTGCCGGACGATCATCCAGCCCCATCGCCTCCATACGCACATTGCCGTGCGGAACAAGATAGGCCAAATTTGTTGCGGCGTGCGCCTGGTCCAGCATTTTCAAATAACCGCTGGTATCGCGATAACTCCAGTCAATGCTGTCACTATCACCATCTAAACCAGCCAAGTTTTTCCGCCATGATGATATGAATTTTTCCGGCAATGGTGCCGGAGCGATACCGTCTTGTCCAAGTAATTCAGTTGTGATCCCTTGGCGAATTTTCGCAGATAGAGTTGGTGCCAAAATTGCCGCCAAATCTGAATGACTATGAGTGTCGATGAATCCCGGAGTTGCTGTAAGTCCGTAAGCCATAATAATTTCGGCGCTGGCATCTTCAATATTTTTCTCGATAGCCACAATTTTTTTATTTTCGATTAATATATCGCCGACGAAAGCGGCTGCGCCGCTTCCGTCAACAATATTGGCTTGTTTTATAAGATATTTCACAAAAACCTCACTACGAACTACTTTGTAAGCGCCTCACGGATAATACCATAATAGCCTTCTGTTGAACGTACCAATTGATCTATTTCAATATGTTCGTCTATCGTATGCGCCAAATTTTCACGCGATGGTCCAAAACCGATTGTAGGAATACCGGCTTCTCCGGCATAGTGGCTGCCATTAGTGCAGAAAGAGTACTGTGTGATTTCCGGATTAATTCCAACGCTTTTTAACCCTCTGATAGCAGTTTTTACCCAGGCATCTTCCGTATCTAATACCCAGCCCGGAAAGAAACGCTCTCCTTCAATTTTGTTGCCGGTAAAGCAGAGTTCCTCAGCGCGGGCATACGAAACACGGGCTTTATGTCCGGTTTCTGCCTGCCACTCATCGATTAATACCTGAAGCGGTGCGAGCACGCTTGTTAGTGTTTCACCGACAAGCAAACGACGGTCATAGGTTGCACGACAATATTCCGGTACAACCGACGCCCCCGGATACGGAGCAGACTTAATATCAGTTAATTCCAATATACCTTTTCCCAGTACCGGATGTTCGGTTGTCGGCAATTTACGAATGCGGCCGATAAGGTCAGCCATCAAATATACTGCGTTTAATCCTTTATCGGGATTAGCCGAATGTGCCGGAATACCAAAAGTCTCTACCACAATTTCTGCGCGGCCACGCTGGGCACGTTTTAAGTTTAGCTCCGAACACTCACCAATAATAACCATGTCCGGTTTAAATTTTTCAGAAACAGCGCGGGCGGCAACACCCTCAAAACACTCTTCATGGACGACACCGGAAAAATACACTTTGCCGGCAAAATCCCGTCCGAAATCCTGAGCAAAAAAACCGATTGCCGACAACATCGCGCTGTCCGAACCTTTCATATCTGACGTGCCACGGCCATAAATTTTCCCGTCCACTATCGCGCCGCCAAACGGATCCTGCGTCCATTTTGTCGGATCAGCTACCGGCACAGTATCAATGTGTCCGTCCATAACAATGGTCGGGCCGGGACGATTTCCATGAATTCCGCCGATGACATTGCCATAGCGGTCGACATATATTTCATCAAACCCAAACCCTTTCATTGCCGCTTGAATACGCTTAACTACTTCACCTTCATTTCCGGAATAACTCTCGGCTTGAATAAGGTTTTGACACAAACTGATCAGTTGCTGTTTACGTTCATTAGTCAACATGTTTCCTCCATTTTTTCGCAATTACAAATTTTTTCAATGCCCAATTTATAACGGAAGTTTGCCGTTCCAAACTACTTCACGATAATGCTCAGGATCAGTATCGCCTTCGGTGCTGAACATCAGCACCCGGCTGGAAGAACACAATCCTAGTGCAGTTTTTAATTCAGCCAAACTGTTGTCGGTCATTAATAACGATAACAATCCGGCAGTTACTGCACCTGATTCACCGGAAACGACCTTGGCATCACCAGTCAGCGGATTGCCAAGCAGACGCATGCCATAAGCCGCTACTACATCTCTGCAACTAACAAATGCGCTGGAATAATCACGAAGAATTTTCCAACCAATAATATTCGGTTCACCACATGCCAGGCCAGCCATAATCGTTGTCAAATCGCCACCGACGTTATGCGGTTGCCCATCGTTAGCAACTGCTGAACGATACAAACAATCCGCTGCACGGGCTTCGGCAATAACTACTTTTACGTCTGCGCCATATCTGTCGGCAAAATAACCCTGGATGGCTCCAGCCAACGAGCCAACTCCGGCCTGCACAAACACATGCGTAGGCGGCTCAAAACCTTCGGCAGCGATTTGTTCGTCTGCTTCAAGCGCCATCGTGCCATAACCTTGCATAATCCATAACGGAATTTCTTCGTAGCCTTCCCAAGCAGTATCCTGAATTATCACCCAACCATTTTCTGCCGATTCTTTTGCCGTCAACCGCACCGTGTCGTCATAATTCATGTTAGTTATATCGGCAGTCGCGCCTTCTGCCCGGATCATGTCCAAACGGAATTGCGAGGAGCCTACCGGCATATGCACAACCGATTTTTGTTTTAAGACATTAGCTGTCCACGCCACTCCCCGACCGTGATTACCATCAGTGGTAGTTGCAAAAGTTACATCACCCAACTGCCTGCGCACCGCGTCACTGGTCATTACCGAAAACGGCATTTGTTCAATCGATTTATTCAATTTTTGCGCAAGATACTTGGCAATTGCAAATGAACCGCCCAAGACCTTAAAAGCATTCAGCCCGAAACGATAGGATTCATCTTTTATGAAGATTTTTCCTAATCCAAGCTTAGTTGCCAAATTATCCAAATCACGCAGAGGTGTTGGTTTGTAACCGGGAATTGAGCGGTGAAAATTGCGAACTTTAGCTATTTCTTTCTGCGAAAAAGCATACAAATCAGCTTTTTTGCCTTTTGTGTCAAACAGGTTTATTTGCCAGTCAATTTGTTTATTCATCATCTTCTCCGGCTACTTTATTTCTGCCAAATAAGCGGCAGAGTTGTGAATTCCTTTGTATAACGCCAGCATTTCAGCGGCATTCGCCATGGAAACAGTCGCAGTAATCTTCTTGTTGGTTTTGACTGATTTAAATTTTAATTCGCTGTCCATAACCACAGTCAGACGATCGTCGCTATATGTGAGTGTTTTCACCGCTATCTTTAGTTGCGACGTTTGTCCATTATCACGACGGCTGATAGTTTTGCCGTTGAAATAAAATGCGTTATCTTTTTCAGCGTCAAAAACAGCTTTGTTGAAGAACACTCGCGGTTTATCCAAATACGGACGTCCCTGGTGTACACAGAAGCTGGCGCAGTTGCCGCATTCGTTACACAGATCGTCGATATGCGCAACCTGACGCGTTTGATTAATGGCAAACAGTTGTGTTTCGGTTTTGGTCATCTCCCCGTGCCGTAATTTTATCACCGGAATTTCCCAATTAATGGCTGCCGGTAGCTGATAAGTAAAATTAGCGCGGTTCGGGCAGACTTCGACACATTTATCACAGAAACTGGTGCATTGCAAACAGCGCGCAGCTTCCCTTCGTGCAACTTCCTCGGTGAAAGTATGCTCGACCAAATCAAAGCTATTGCGTGCATCAGCAGGAATTGCCTGTTCATGGTTTTGGAAAGTTTTTCGGCAACGCGCGGCCTTTAATGTGGAAATCTCCGCTTCATCAACTGTCACGAATTCGGACACTTTGCGAGTGTTTTCAATACCCAATTGCCCACAAATAGTTTTGGCAGCTTCAATACCGTCAGCGCAAGCGCGAATAACGATTTCCGGACCACGTACGGTGTCACCGCCGGAATACACTCCGCAAACATTGGTAGCTTGCGTTTTGTCAACATTAATTCCACCATTCTTTTTTAATTCAACCGAACTGCCTTTGAACAGCAACTTGTCGTTACTTTGACCGATCGCGATAATAACTGCATCTGTCGGTATTTCATACTCACTATCCGGCACGGCAACTGGTTTACGGCGGCCATCGCTATCGGCTGCGCCAAGAATATTCCGGCTCGCGATCAAACCCGTTACTCTGCCATCTTTCAGTATAATTCTTTCCGGTGTGGCTAATTCTTCAATTACATTGCCTTCAAACAACAACGCTTCGATTTCTTCTTCAATGGCAGGCATCTCATTGCGAGTCCGGCGATAAACAACAGTCACCGGTTGTCCGGTAAGCCTTGCCGCAGTACGGGCAGCGTCCATTGCCGTGTTTCCGCCACCAATAACTACAGCTTTTTGGCCAAGATACGGCGTATTGCCGCTTGCCGCAAGTTCTAAGAGCTCAAGCGCACCGTAAACGCCTTGTCCGTTCCGTCCTTCAATTTTAAACTCAGCATCATTTGGAAAGCCACAAGCGATATATACCGCATCAAACCCTTGTTTAAGCAATTGCTCCGGTTTGTTGGCAATTCGTTCATTGAACTTGAATTCCACACCCATTTGCATAATTCGCTCAACATCTTGATCGACAACGTACGGCGGAACACGAAACTCCGGTGCAATCGCCATCATACCACCGGCACGCGAACGTGCTTCAAAAACTGTCACTTTCACTCCGTTGCGTGCCAACTCAGCGGCAGCACCCAACCCGGACGGACCACCGCCAACAATCGCAACACTATTGGCAAATTCCGCAGCGGCATTGATTACAACGCGTCCATATTCAGCAGCAAACCGCTTTAATGCGCGAATTGCTACCGGTTGATCGTTGTTATTACGATTGCATTTGTTTTGGCAAAGATGAGTGCAAACGTAACCGGTAGTAGCCGGCAACGGATTGCGATCCATAATAATATCAAGCGCACGATTGTAGTCGCCTTCAACTATTGCGTGCGCGTAGCCGGGAATGTCCTGACAAACGGCACATTGTTCCATGCACGGAGCAGCAATGCAATCAAATTTGGTTAAACTGGAACTTACTTTAGGCAAACCTTGTTCATGATAACTTTTCTTATAACGAATATCTGTCAGTGATTCCGCTGCAACCCGCGGCAACCAATAACGTCTGGCGTGAGCAAAATCATACAGATCGTCAGCACCCCAGTCCTCCATATCTTTATTAATCTGCTCAAGATATTGCACCATGTTGGCATAACCGCCTGGTTTGAGCAAATCCGAAGCAACTGTAATCGTCAGCGCGCCGCTAACTAAAATGTTTGATACGTTGAGTGCATCAGCACCAGCCGAATAAGAAACGTTCAAATCATAATCAAACTCTTCCATGAGTTTAGTAAATAACTGTAGCGCCAACGGATAAAGCGCACGTCCGGACATATACATTTCCGGACCAGGCAGATAATTTTTGTAGTTAGTCATTGCCAAAGTATTAGTCAATTTCACACCGAAGAACAATCCTTCATTTGCCGCCACTTCACGCAACATTTTGATTAATTCTACAGCTTTTGGATATTTGAGATCATGATCAAATACTGTTTGAGCAATATCGATGTCGGTATAACCCAAAGTATCATTAAGCACACCAAGCACTATTTCTCTTCCCAACAGGGTTGGATTCAGTTTCACTGTGGTGTGAAATTTTTTATCCTCTAATAAATAGCGTGCAATCCGGCCAATTTCTTCCGGCGGACAGCCATGCATAGTTGACAGAGTGACATTATTGGAAATTTTAACAGGTATAACAACCGAAGAAAATTGCGGGAACTTCTTGGCAATAACCGCTTGAATTTGTCCAATTTCATCGGTCGCATCCTTCATTCGGGTAATAAATTCCTGCATTGTCGGTTTTAAAATGCCTTCCAAATTATAACCAACTGACAGATTAAAAATAGTACCGACTGGCAGCTCAGGCTCCCAGCCAAGTATTTGCGGCAAAATATGGATTATTGCCCAAGCTTTAATATATTCCCAAGCCGATTGCTCTAGCTTTAATTCTTGCGACCATTCACAATTATAACCTTCGTCATCCATATCAATGCACGGGCGGCCAATGTCCAATTCGTCGTTATCCTGAACAGTTTTCAATTCAATAAAACGAGCACCGCACAACCATGTGCTGATAATGTTTTGTGTAAGTTGAGAATGCGGGCCGGCCGCCGGACCAACCGGAGTCGCCAAATAACTTCCAAACAATTCACGGCCATAACGATTGTTAGCCTGCGGTTTGTAGAACAACGATTTATGAATACCAAAAATTGATTGTTTTGTCTGATACTCATCGATAATCCATTGCAATAGTGTCTCGAAACTCTGAACTTTCATGTGTTGTGACATTAATTAATTCCTCCACGATACTTAGTAAATATTTATTTGTTTTTGTTTTACAGTTTTACAATCGATTCCAAACGCGAACGGCCTCTTCACGGGATTTTGCTGCAATTTCAGCTTCATCTAGTCCCAGTAGTTGACGATCTTTCATTACGACTTCACCGTTTGAGACAACTGTCGAAACCGATTTTCCGCTCATACCAAAATGCATATGTCCGCCCAATGTGTTAGAATTCAGCGGCGTTGGCGCAAAATAGTCCACAATTATTGCATCCGCAGCGTATCCCGGCATCAACCGGCCAACTGGAACATCATAGTAGCGTGACGCAATATCCGGATTATTGTTCATTAACATTTGTATCGGCTCACCCCAAGCCACGCGCGGATCAGCATTTTGATGTTTATGCAAAATATTGACAGTCTTCATAGATTCAAACATATCAGCGGTATAACCATCAGTTCCTAACGCTACCTGCACATTTTTTTCGAATAGCTTCATAAGGTTTTGACAACCAACAGCATTACCCATATTTGACTGGGGGTTGTGCAAGACGACTGTACCGCGGTCACGGATAGTATCCATTTCCGACTCGTTAATATAGATACAATGTCCGGCAAAAGTCCGGTCGGTTAATATGCCAAACTTGTCCAGCCGTTCGACCGGACGCATATTGTAATGCAGTAAATTATCATATAACTCACCCTTACCTTCAGCGACGTGGATGTGAAAACCGCTGCCTGCCGGATTATCGCGTTTGCATTTTTCCAAAGTGCGGTCGGAAAGCGTCAACAGACTGTGCAACCCAAACATTCCAGCTGTATCCGGCATTGATTTTGCCGCGTTAATAAACTCCACGTTTTCACGGATACCCTCATCACAAATACGTTCACCATCGCGATCGGAAACTTCATAACACAAACATGAACGAAGTTTCGCCTTGCGCGCAGCATCCAAAATACTAAACAAACTGCCACGAACACACGTTGGGCTGGCGTGATGGTCAAACACGGTAGTTACACCATTTTTGATACATTCAATGAACATAACCAGTGCGCTATAATATACGCCCTCCGGGGTCAGCGCTTTGTCAAGCGTCCACCACAATCGCTGCAAAATCTGAATAAAGTCTTCCGCCGGCGGAGTGTGCAAAGAAATCCCGCGTGCATATAATCCATAAGTATGCATATGAAGATTCACCAAGCCGGGCATAATAATTCGTCCAGTTGCATCAATTGTTTCACAATCAGGAAACCGCTGCGCCAAATCAGCAGAATCACCGATCATACTCACTTTGTCTCCATCCATGAGAACTGCACCATTTTCGATGATACTGTTTTTGTGGTCGTTGGTAACAAGTAATCCGTTTTTAATTAACAGCATATTTATCTCCTATATTGATTTTTTATCTATCCACCAATTTTTGCCATACTGTGACCAAGTCTTGTTTCAGCATTCATAAAATGTTCGCTCGGCTTCTCTTTAATAAAAGCTTTAATACTCTGAATAACCTCCAATTGAGTCCGGGTATTTAACAATTCCAGCAAACTAAGCAACTGATTGTCAAACAGGCAACGACGCAACTCACCTAAGCTATTCAAGCGAATTCTCCGGCAACTATGGCAGAACTTTTTATGCAACGGCAAAATTAAGCCAACGGGGTTATCGAAACCAGGAACCATATAATATTCAGCCGGTCCCTGCCCTGACAATGGTTCGATTTTCTTGGCACCAATGGCGAGCATTGTACCCAGAATATCAAACTTTGAAGTGCTGGCAGCACCAAAAGCCGGCATATATTCGATGAACCGTGGTGTAATCTTCATCGAATTGGAAAAATCTCTTACTGCTTCAAATTCCGTTTGATCAAATCCCTCAACCATTACAACGTTGATTCGCACATCGGAAAAGATTTCTGTTGCGGTTTTTATCCCTGCCAGCGCCGGCGCTATATTGCATCCGGTTATTGTCCGGTAATGTACCGCGTTGACACTCGGAAAACCAATGTTTATCCGACTTATTCCGGCCGTCAACAAAGATTTCGCCAGTTCATTTGTCAACATCGTCGCATTTGTGGTTAATGAAACATCGCTAAATCCAATGTTTTTAATACAAAACGCAATTTCTACAATATCGTGACGCATTAGCGGTTCACCACCGGTGATGCGTGCCGAATTTATGCCGGCCGCAAAAAGCACTGTTGCTATCCGGCGAATTTCCGCAATAGAAAGTGTCTGATATTGATCAGTCGCAATTTCGGGTGCACAATAACTACAATGCAAATTGCATTGTTCAGTAACAGACAACCGCAGATGATCTATCCGGCGATTGTCAGAATCAAGCAGAATATCAATCACATCCTTAGAAATATTATTGACTACTACAATATATTCCACAAAAGCACAAAAACTCCTGCCGAAAAATATTTCAGCAGGAGCTTTTTTAAAATTATCCGATTACAACCATTGTTTCACCAGGTTTAACTGTTTGCCCCGGCTCAACGTTGATAGCCTTTATAACTCCATCGACTGGAGTTTTTATTTCGTTTTGCATTTTCATTGCTTCAAGAATAATTACTACGTCGCCTTGCTTTACCGCTTGCCCTGCCGTTACGGTAACTTTAACAATTTTTCCCGGCATCGGTGCATTTACACCAAACCCATCCGCCGCTGCTGTCGATGCAACCACCGGCGTCGCGACCGGAGCTTGAACCGGTGCCGACGCTATTTGTGGCGCAGCAACCACTTTCGGTTGTACCGCTGATTGAATAATTTTTGTTGGTAAAACAGCATTCTCTTCGCGCACTTCAACGTTATAATCAACACCATTTACATTTACAATAAATTTTCTCATTTTCTTCTCCTTAAATAAAAACTATAATTGCTATTGTCGGACTTGCATCACACGCTGAATTCCGGAAACTTTCCATGAACTGCTTGTTTGTCTGCGCAACATTGGTTGCCGCTCAATCTTGTTTGTTTCATCATTCATGATCAACTGTATTGCAACAGTTATCGCCGCTACTATTTCCGGCTGCAAAATTTCTTTCTCTGGTGCAACAGCAATCTTGTTTGTACTAAAATCAGAAATTTCAAATTGCAACGGCAGCGGTTCTACCGCCAGAATCGGCTTATCTGATACTCCGTTTTTCTTTCTTAAAAACTTAAATATTCCCATTTCATCACCTACAACGGAATGTTGCCGTGTTTTTTCATCGGCCTGGTTTCATTTTTGCTGCTTAACATATTTAGTGCTGAAATCAAATAAGCTCTAGTAAATTGCGGCTCGATAATAATGTCCACCATTCCGCGTTCGGCAGCTCGATAGGGATTGCTAAAATCTTCAATGTATTGTTGTTTCTTGGCGTCCTTATCAGCATCGCCGCGGAAAATAATATCAGCAGCACCGGCTGCACCCATTACAGCAATTTCAGCTGTCGGCCAGGCAATAACCTGATCAGCACCCAATTCTTTGCAGCTCATCGCAATGTAGGCGCCACCATAGGCTTTGCGGATGATGAGCGTGATTTTCGGTACAGTTGCTTCAGAAAAAGCATAAAGCATTTTGGCGCCGTGACGGATAATTCCGCCATATTCTTGAGATGTTCCCGGTAAAAAACCCGGTACATCAACGAAATTTATCAACGGAATATTAAAGGCATCACAAAATCTGATAAATCGCGCACATTTGTCGCTGGCGTTAATGTCCAAACAACCGGCAAGAACAGTTGGTTGATTAGCAACAATTCCGATAGTCTGTCCATCCATACGGGCAAACCCGATTAAAATATTTTGAGCAAAATGTTTTTGAATTTCATAAAACTCATTATTGTCCACAATGTTGGTAATTATTTCATTCATATCGTAAGGCATGTTAGGATCGTCAGGTATCGCTTCATTTAGGCTGGCAGCTATTCTATCAGCCACGTCGTCTGTTACCACCACTGGCGTCTCAGACATGTTGTTATCAGGTAAAAACGACACCAAACGACGAATTTCATTTAAACACTCTTCATCGGTTTGGGTTATAAAATGAGCAACTCCGGATGTTGCATTATGCGTCATCGCACCACCAAGCTGCTCAGCGCTGACTTCTTCAAAAGTAACCGCTTTTACAACTTGCGGGCCGGTTATAAACATTTGACTGGTCTTATCGACCATAAAAATAAAATCGGTAATCGCCGGACTATAAACCGCGCCTCCGGCACACGGTCCCATAATCGCAGTAATCTGCGGAACAACACCGGATGCCATGGTGTTTTGATAAAATATTTTTGCATAACCGGACAGAGAATCTACACCTTCCTGGATTCGGGCTCCGCCGGAATCATTTATCCCAATAATCGGCGCCCCCATACGAGCCGCCATTTGCTGAACTTTTACAATTTTATCGGCATGTTTTTCACCAAGACTGCCACCGATAACGGTGAAATCCTGCGAAAAAACGAAAACCAGCCGGCCTTCAATAAGTCCATAGCCAGTCACAACGCCATCGGTCGGTGTTGTGGTCTTCTCCATACCAAAATTCACGCAACGATGAATAACAAAAGCATCCATCTCTACAAATGTATCTGCATCAAGCAAACACTCCACGCGCTCCCGGGCTGTCATTTTTCCTGATGCATGTTGCTTGTCGATGCGCTTCTGTCCACCGCCCAATTTAATCTTGTCCTGCAAAGTTCTAAACAAATCAATTCGTTCTTTAGTAGTAGCCATAATCGCCTCCCTTATTTCCTTTCAGTTAATTCCAATAAAATACCGCCGGTAGATTTAGGATGAACAAATGCAATTCGCGCACCACCGGCGCCATAGCGTGGCTGCTCATCAATCATACGGACATTCTTTGCTTTTAGCTCTGTAATTGCCTGCTCGATATTATCAACGCGTATGGCAATATGCTGCATCCCTTCACCTTTTGCTTCGATGAATTTGGCAATCGGGCCGTCGGGTGCAGTTGATTGCAGCAACTCAATCTCACTATCGCCACAAGGAATAAAACACACTTTCACTTTTTGCTCGACAACCGTTTCCTCGCCCTGAATTGTCATTCCCAGCATATCGGCATAAAACTTTTTAGCAGTTTCAATATCCTTAACAGCAATACCAATGTGATCAATTTTTGTCGTATTAATCATTTATCCTCCGTGAACGATCTCTATATATTTAGTTTTTCCAGACAACCACAATTCTTTAATGACGCTATTGGAAAGTTTTAAGTTAACAATTATTTCCGAGGAATTATTCATAAACATTCCCTGAATCAATTTCACACTGATTTTATCCGCACTATCGGATCCAAAAGCTCCGCCAACAGCTAACAGACAAGCCAAAGCGCTATTTGCTGTTCCGGTTGCCGATTCCTCGTTTATGCCTACCAGTGGGGCGAAATTGCGACAGTATACAGTGTTATCAATTATATTGCTCTCGTCAAAAACATGATAGCCGGTGCACGAGTACTTTCTTGAAATTGCTGCTATCAAATCGTAATCAGGTTGCAAATTTTTTAAGCAAGCAAAATTTTTGACTCCAATAAAAATATCCGGTAATCCGACATTAACAATCCGGCAACCGTATTTCCCAATTTCATCTATCGTCAATCCCAGTGTTGGCGCTATTTCAGTATTTGCAACATATTCGCCAAATAACGGATTGGGCATTTGCAGATGCGGCACACCTTCTTCATCGACATAACCGGTAATACTGCTGTTAGCGCATTTTATTGTATATAATATATTGCTATCAATTGCTTTTACACGCCACAATTCGGAAAGCATCGCGAGCGTAGCGTGACCACAAAGATCAACTTCGGCTGACGGTGTAAAAAAACGCATTGTTAGTGTGCGTTCGGAAACTATTGTGAATACCGTCTCGGAAAATTGCAGCGCACACGCCGCTGCTTGCATTTCTGATGCAGTCGGAAACTGTTTGACAATCGCAACTCCGGCAGGATTTCCACCGCTGCCATTATGGCAAAACGAATCAACTCTTGCGATCTTCATCTTAAAAAAAAACCGCATAGCGGTTAATTTTATTTACCACGCACAAAACGCAACGCAGCTTCAACCATCGTATATAAACGGTCGATTATTCGCTCACCCTTAGTCGGAATATGCTTGTCTGCCGGAACCGCACGGCTGAGCAGACTTAAGCCCAACACGCTTTCAAGTTTTTTTATCTGCGCTTCAGTTGCGGCAATTCTACCGAGTTTCATGTTGCGTAAATCCTCAGTGGAGATTCCAGACACCTTTGCAATTCTGCTTAATTTCAATCCGGTTTCTTCACAAGCAAATTTAATCGCATCTTTCACAACAAATGTTTGCATAATAACCTCGTAAGTAGTGTGTAGCTTTGTTTACAGTGATATTATACTCCAATGTAAATATTTCTGCAAAGAAAATAAAGGCGGCTCCAATTTGGAGCCGCCTTTATTAATTATCGTTTTTGCGCTTTATAATGAGTGTGCAACAACTCATGTGACTTGTGACCGTTAGGTTCGCCAAGGAATTGTTCATATAACGCTTTTACAGCCGGATTTTCGTGCGATTTACGCATTGGCATACAGCTGTCGCATTCATATATGGCGTCAATACGTTCCTGACGCATGCCCTTGGTATGAACAAACGGTTGTCCGCCGCCACCGATGCAGCCGCCCGGACAAGCCATAATTTCGATGAAATGATAATCAGCCGTACCGGCACGAATCTTATCCATCAATATTTTGGCGTTAGCAAGAGTGTGAGCTACAGCAACTTTCACGTCAATTCCGCCAACATTTACAGTGGCTTCTTTGATGCCTTCCAAACCGCGAACCATTGTAAAATCCAGACAAGCCAGTGTCTCGCCGGTAACTACCTCATATACTGTCCGCAACGCCGCTTCCATAACACCGCCGGTTGCGCCGAAAATTACTGCAGCACCGGTCGATAAACCAAGCGGAGCATCAAAATCTTCTTCGGGAATTACCGAAAAATCAACTCCTGCGCTTTTGATCATACGTGCCAATTCACGGGTGGTGATTACGTAATCGACATCCTGATAACCGCTCGAGCGCATTTCCGGACGAACAGCTTCAGCTTTTTTAGCTGTACACGGCATTACCGAAATGCTCACGATGTCTTTTGCGTCAATACCTTTTTGTTTAGCATAAAAAGTTTTTGCAAGTGCGCCAAACATCTGTTGCGGTGATTTGCAAGTTGACAAATGACCCAGCAAATCCGGATATTGCAACTCAATGAAGTTAATCCAGCCCGGCGAACAGGAAGTAATCATCGGCAATGTCCCGCCATTCTTCAAACGGCCGAGGAATTCAGTGCCCTCTTCCATAATAGTCAAGTCAGCGGTAAAATCGGTATCAAACACTCCGTCAAAACCTAACCGGCGAAGAGCTGCAACCATTTTTCCGGTAACAATTCCGCCCACGCCCAAACCAAGGTCTTCGCCCAATGCTACACGCACTGCCGGAGCTGTTTGTACAACGACATGTTTTGTCGGATCGTTTATCGCGCGGAATACATCTTCAGTGTTGTCGCGCTCGACAATTGCCGCAGTCGGACAAACGCTTGCGCATTGACCACAATAAGTACAAGCAACCTTGTCGATACCCTGGTCAAACGCCGGTGAAACCATAGTATTAAAACCACGGTTGATAAAACTGTAAACATGCATTTCTTGACGCTCATTACAAGCGCGGATACAACGGCCACAAAGTATGCATTTGTTTTGGTCGCGTACCAATGACGGATTATTATCGTCAAGAGCGCATTGTTTCTTTTCGCCTTCGAACGGAATCTCACGAATTCCCAGATCAGCGGCAATTGCCTGCAATTCGCAGTTGGTACTACGTTGGCAGGTCAGGCAGTCTTGCGGGTGATTAGCCAGCAGCAACTCAACAACTGTTTTGCGGGCATCACGAATCGAAGCGCTATTAGTATAAACTTCCATTCCTTCGGCCACCGGGAACACGCATGATGCCACCGGACCGCGGCCACCTTTTATTTCGACAACACATACGCGACAGGCGCCTTCCGGCTTTAATTCCGGATGATAACAGAGCGCCGGAATTTTTATTCCGACAGCCGCAGCAGCTTCGATTATCGTTGAACCCGCCGGCACAATGGCTTTGCGACCGTCAATAGTCAAACTAACCATATCCATTATTGTTCGCTCCTTTTAACCTTTGATTATGGCTTTGAACGGGCATTTAGCCACGCACGCGCCGCATTTGATGCACTTATCGTGATTGATTACATGTTTGCACTTGATCTCACCGGTAATCGCGTCAGCCGGACAAGCTTTCTTGCACAATCCGCAACCTTTGCAACCATCGGTGATAAAGAATCCGGATAATTTTGTGCAAGCGCCGGCCGGACACTTTTTATCGCGGATGTGCGCCTCATATTCGCTCCGGAAATAACGCAATGTAGACAACACCGGATTAGGCGCAGTTTGGCCAAGTCCGCATAATGCCGTAGCTTTAATGCCTTTAGCCAGTTTTTCCAGCAACTCGATATCGCCTTCTTTACCTTCGCCTTCGGTAATTCTGATCAAAATTTCCAACATCCGCTTGGTGCCTTCACGGCACGGCGTACATTTTCCACAGGACTCAGCTTGGGTAAATGACAGGAAGAATTTCGACAGATCAACCATGCAGGTTTCTTCGTCCATAACAACAAGTCCGCCTGAACCCATCATTGCGCCGGCTTGTATTAATGAATCATAATCAACAGACAAATCCAATAGTTGTTCCGGCAAACAACCGCCGGACGGGCCACCGATTTGCACTGCCTTGAACTTCTTGCCGTCAGGAATGCCGCCGCCGATATCATAAATGATTTCGCGCATTGTTATTCCCATCGGAACTTCGGCCAAACCAGTGTTATTAATTTTGCCGGTCAACGCAAATACTTTTGTACCCTTGGATTTTTCTGTACCAATTGAAGCATACCATTCAGCACCCTTGGTAAGAATGTGCGGTATATTGGCAAAAGTCTCAACGTTGTTAATGTTAGTAGGTTTTTCCCACAAACCGGAAATCGCCGGAAATGGCGGGCGCGGACGCGGCATACCACGTTTGCCTTCAATCGATGCCAACAATGCAGTTTCTTCGCCGCAAACAAACGCTCCGGCGCCTTCTTTAATTTTAAGTTTGAAATTAAAGCCGGTTCCTAAAATATTGCTGCCTAACAGACCTATTTCTTCAGCACAAGCAATTGCGGTTCGTAGCCGTTTGATAGCCAGCGGATATTCGGCGCGGCAATAAATATAGCCTTCATCAGCTCCGATTGCATAACCACAAACAGCCATACCTTCAATAACGCGGTGCGGGTCTCCCTCTAATACCGAGCGATCCATAAATGCGCCCGGATCTCCCTCGTCGGCGTTACAAACAACATATTTTTTATCGCCGGCAGCCCCTTTGGTGAAGCTCCACTTCATTCCGGTCGGAAACCCGCCGCCGCCGCGGCCACGCAATCCGGATTTTTTAACTTCATCAACAACTTGATCAGGAGTCATTTCAGTCAAGGCTTTGCCTAACGCTTCGTACCCGCCGTTAGCAATATACTCGTCAATACTGTCAGGATCGATCTGACCGCAATTGCCCAAAACCATGCGAATCTGCTTTTTATAAAAAGCAATATCACTATATTTCGGAACACTTGCCAACGTCATTTTGTCTTTAAATAATAACCGCTCAACAATGCGGCCTTTATATAGGTGGTTTTCGACTATTTCGGTAACATCATTTACATCGACGCGAACATAAAAAGTTCCTTCGGGGTAAATAATAACCAATGGCCCGGCTTCGCAAAAGCCATGACAACCGGTTTCGACAACTTTAACTTCTTCGCTTAAGCCTTTTTTTGCTATCTCGCTTTCGAAAGCCGAAAATACGCGCTTAGAGCCAGACGACGCACAGCCGGTTCCGGCGCAAATCAATACGTGAGATCTTACGTGTGCCATTATTTTCCTCCAACAGCTTTATTCAATCTTACCAATTACAGCGTCTTCAACTATGTTACCGTTAATTACATGTTCAGTAACTATTCTGCGCGCCAACTCCGGTGTAACATGGCCATAAGTAACGCGCGGCTCTCCCGGACGGACAACGTCAACCAACGGCTCAAGCACGCACATACCGATGCAGCCAGTTTGGCTTACTTGAACATCGTGCATATTGCGTTTGGCAATTTCATCGACAATTGCATTCATTGCTTCACGCGCGCCTGCAGCAATACCACATGTTCCCATACCGACAATAATTTTAGTTCCGGCTTCTTTGCGTATCGCAGTACCGGCTTTTAATTGCTCGCGCAGCTTTCTCAATTCTTCGATTGATTTCATTTTTTTCCTCCAGATAAATTAGCTATACCTTGCTTAATAAAATCATCAAGCCATAAAAGAACTTCCGGCGTTTGTAGTGAAATACCGTCTAGTTCAGCTACTAACTCCTTAGTTGAAACCGAAAATTCCGCATCGTCGACAGTGTGCTTAAAATTAAAATCCAAATCAGGGTTTAGAATAATCAAGCCTTTTATTGTATCAGCCAATTTGCCCATAGGCGGGCGATCAATGTGGCTGCGTTGAAATACCGCTTCAATTACCGTTCCTTTTCCCAACTCCGATTTAATTGTAAAACTTCCGCCGCACATTTTTGTCGTCATATCAATAAGCGGCAAACCTAAACCCACACGACGGGTAGTACGCGATGTAACAAAAGGGTCGAGAACTTTTTGCTGCATCTCTTTGTCCATTCCCCTGCCGTTATCACTGATACGGAACAGTAGTTTATCAGTCGAAGTATTCTCAACAATTTCTAACAGCACCCAGTTTGCTTGAGCAGCGATACAGTTTTGTACTAAATCCAGTATGCTCAAGGACAGTTCGTGCATCATAATTCTTAATACTTGGCTAATACTGCGAGAGTCGCCTCAGGCGTCAACCGTCCGTGCGTATCGTCATTCACCATAAGCACCGGTGCCAGACCGCAAGCGCCAATACAAGCAACTGTTTCCAACGTGAACTTCAAGTCAGAAGTAGTTCCTCCGGCTTTAATTCCCAATTTGTCCTCGATAATTTCAAGAATTTTCTTACCACCGCGAACGTGACAAGCAGTACCTTGGCACACACGAATGATATTTTTACCGCGCGGGTTAAGATGGAATTGAGCGTAGAACGTAACCACACCGTAGATTTGACTGATCGGGGTTCCTGTCTTTTGCGCAATGTACTCCAAAACATTTTTTGCCAGGTAACCATAGGTGTGCTGCGCTTCTTGAAGGATTGGAATCAACGCGCCCTTGACGCCTTCAAACTTTGCAAGAATAACGTCAAGTTCCGGCATTGCAGCAGTATTTGCACAACCGCCGCAACAAGCCTTCTCCATTTGGGACATAATGCTTTTCCTCCTTGATGGTTATATTGATATAATATTCAGAAAATACCGTAATCATTATACAATACGCTCCGAATTTATTCTAGAAGTATTTTTCGCCCTTGTTCAGATTTTATTGCTAAAACTAATTCGGCAAAAGTCGGCTCCGCTAAAAGCAATTTAGTTTTCCCGCCGGTCACAAAGTCTTCGATGATATGGGCATCACTCGATGTCACAAATGATTGTTTAATAAATTTAAATTTTTTTATCGCGTCAATCAATTTTATCCGTTTCGATACTTCAACCGCATCAAGCGGCAAATCTGGCGGAATAAACCCGAGAATCGATAAAATACCATTTGCCGGGCGATCAATATGCGCGGCAATCGCAATTCCCTCGAGCTCGTGTATTTTGGCAACCGCTTCGGCTATCGGAATATTAACCGGGCAAATCAGCATTTCCGGTTTTTCGCGAATTAACTCGTCATCGGCAGTTACAACAAACTGTGGACCAAATTTTTCCGGAACGTTCATAACACCGCTGCGTCTGGAATCGACGAACGTTTCAAATTTGATTAGCTGACGCATCTTGGCAAACAACGCGACTACATGAATTTCTTCTTTGGTTTCGAGTTCCATTCCGGGAATCACTACTACGCCGTATTCAGCTGCTACCTGAATGGCTGCAGCAAGGTTATCACAAGAATTGTGGTCAGTTATTGCTATCATATCAACTTTATTTGCAGCTGCATGCGCAATAATATTGTGCGGCGTCATTTCAACTTCGGCGCACGGGCTGAGCAAGGTATGCACATGCAAATCAGCAATATATTGCTTCATTTTAGCCTTTAATGCCGAGCGCGTATATTTGACCACACACTTCAAATTGCGACAAATCGGTCGTAAATAACGGAATGCCTTCTAATTCAGCCTTGGCAATAGTGTCGCCGTCCGGATCAGCGCCCCCGGCAACAATTACCGCTGACAATACCGATAAAGACGCAACCGCAATTATATTCTGATGAACGTGCATCGTCACCCAGATGCCGCCACTGTCGCCCATCCCCATAACATTGCTCAGCAAATCTGAAACCATACCAAAAGTCACTTCGGTATTTAGTCCGGCTTCGCCGGCCACAATGCAAAGATCAATTTGTTCTGCCAACTCTCGAACAGTCATTATTGCTCTCCTCCGTTTTTTTCAAGTGATGGCGGCAGATGTTCTGCCAAGTCCACCATGGCTCGCGCCATATCCCGCACTTTTTCACGCAACTTGAAAATACAGTCGGTTTCCGCAGCAAATCCGCGAATAATATCTTCGGCAAGAACTTTGCATGTCGGCGAACCACATGAACCGCAATCAAGTCCCGGAAGTTGTTTCAACACCTGATCAATCTGCTCAACTTTGCGTAACGCTTCCGTAATATCTTCATCAATACGCATCGACTGGTAAATTTTTATTTGTGAACAACTTTCGCACATTTTCATCAATTCGTCATTTTTTCCGTCAATACTAAATCGATCTGCCGTTCCGTTTGATTTCATAAGTTCAATTCGCGAACGCATGTTATGTTCACCAACGAAGCGGTTCTGCACCATTAATGCACCGCCAACACAACCGGATTCACAGGCTAAAACCTCGATATGCTCGACACCTGTCAATTTCATATCCGATAGTTGCTCAAACATTTCTTTAACATGATGGATACCATGAACAATCAACCCGGTTCCGCGCGAACTATCAATCGCGTCACTCTCACCGCCGGCAACCCCCCAGGTGATTCCACCCCAGCCTGCCAGGTTTGCTAAGCGGTTTTCACATTCAGCATATTCAGCGTCAGTTCGGGGAATTGTTTTATGCAACTTGCCGTAAATAGCCGAAATAGCGATTACCCCGTTTAAGTTTGAGCTTTTTTCTGTCAACGGATGTATTACCGCAGTCATTTTTGCCGGACAAGGGCCGATAAACCAGACCCCTATATCATCCGGCTGCAACTGTGGATTGTTTTTCAACGCTTTGCCACGTGCTATTCGCGCTGCCACTTCAACTGGTGGCTCATATGGCAATAAATGCGGAATAAGCTCCGGATAACTAATTTGCACCAATCGCACACATGCCGGACAAGCATTAGAAATAACTGGTTTTGGTATTTCGTCCTGCTGTAAATATTCTTTTAGTTTTAATGCAACAATTTCAGCACCCTTGGCAACTTCATATACATCATCGAATCCCAACCGCAACAACCCGCACAAAATTTCTTCTATCGAGTATTTTGTTTCGAACTGTGAAAACAACGATGGCGCAGGCAACGCAATATTATATTTGTAGATATCCGTATCCTCTAAGTGGTTAGTTATTGCGAATTTTGCCTGGTTAGGACATACCCTGATGCACTCTCCGCAGTCGATGCACTTCGATTCAATAATATGTGCTTTACCCTCACGAATGCGAATGGCTTCAGTCGGACAACGTTTAATACAACTTACACAGCCCTTGCATCGATCTGATTTTAAACCAACGGAGCGAAAAAAAGTCTCCATTGCAATTCACCGCCGAATTATTTATTATGAAAAATTGTCATTTTTATTTTTGTACCAATACCTACTTCAGATGAAATATCAAACTCATCTGAACAGCGTTTCATGTTTGGCAATCCCATTCCGGCGCCAAAACCCTTTTCCCGGATTTTATCCGTAGCGGTTGAAAACCCTTCCTGCATCGCTAAATCAACTCTTGGAATTCCAGGACCAATGTCTTCCAGGTATAATTCAGTGCGATCAGGAAAAATCAACGCCTTTATTGAACCGCCCAAAGAATGAATGATGACATTTATTTCCGCTTCATAAGACGCAACCGCTACACGGCGGATGACCTCGTTTTTCACACCGATTTGTTGTAACACTTTTTTTATCCGACTGGAAGCAACGCCCGCGAAGTCAAAATTATCCTGCTCCAGTTGAAATTCGAGTTTCATCGGTTCGCTCATTATTCCTCCGAACATACAGAACCTTGCACACCGCTCATATACAACCGGCCGCAGGATTCAAATAACGGGAATTTTGTTGTTATAATTGGCAAGCAATTTTCTTCAGCCAACTCTAATATTTCGGCGTTTGGCCGTTTTCCGCGCACAAATACCACCCCAATAACATCGCTCATTTCAGCGGTTCGAACTACCTGCACATTTACCAAACCGGTTAACAACAGTGCATTTTCTTTGTGGAAGGCCAAAACATCACTCATTAAATCCGCACCGCAGGCCGTTCCCACTTCGCGGTCCAAGTATTGCTCGCCAAATAGCACCTCAGCTTGCAAAATTTCTATTGCCTGTCGTAGCGTCATTTATCCTCCTTGGTTTTCGAAAACGCAATCCCCAGAAACAACCAAAACAAAATACTCATCCGGGTATTAAACAATACATGATCAGTCATTGCCAATACCGCAAAAGCAATAAAAACTGCCATCAAATAACGATATTCACGGTAATTTTCTACTCTTGAGCATACAAATGTATAATATATTGCAAGTGTCAAAATTGCAAGAAAAATAACTAATCCGACAACACCAATCTCCGCAGCATAATGTAAATAAGTGTTGTGCGCGTGAAAAACTTTTAATCCGGCCGTCTGCAATAAATAATCAAATTGCGGATAGTAGAACCAGTATAATCCCCAGCCCCAGCCAAATATTGGGTGGACCATAATCATTTTTTCGGTGCTTGTCCAAAGCGCCAACCGCATTACTGAAGAAGAATCGCCGGCGGTAAATGCTGATTGCAAACGCTGCCATAATACCCCTACTGTCGAAAACGCCACAAGAAACGGCAAAACAATAACCAATATTTTCTTTTTACCGTACTGCAGCGCTAACACGATAAGCATTGCAAATAGCGCTAACCATACTCCGCGCGAAAACGTCAAGAAAATTGTTATTATAAATATTGCCGTAATTGCATAAAACGCCAGACAATATCTTCGATTAACCCTAAATACGCTCGCTGATATTAACGCTGCTGCCACAGCGAACAATAAATAGCCGCCAAATATATTTGGATTACCCCAAGTGCCAAATATTCTAATAGTAATATTGCCGAATTTTTCGGCATCAATCCATTCTTTGTTTTCTAGATACGGGTGGAATATTACTTGCCAATAACCGTACAAAACCGAAATGCAAGCCGCACCCACGGTGATTAACATGAATTCTTTGATTCCGAAACACCGGACATAAACGCCGGCCGCGAGCGCCGCTAACGCATAACGAAATATCGTAAACAAAAATATTTGCACGCCGTAGCTGACATCAGGCGAAAACCGCAGCGAAATAACGATACACAAAATCAGACTTAATAATAGTACAACGAATGATTTCTTGACCAACAGGCATTTTTCTTTAATACAAATAATCACTGCTGAAACAGCTGCTATCAGCAAAAAAACCGTTGCAGCCATTTCTTCAAACGGCAGTAACAACAATATGCCCCACATCGAATAGCGCAAAGTTTTTTCAAGATTTGTAAACTTCATGTTACAAACCGCGCAGATATTTGGTTCGTTCAGCGATTTTATTATACTTGTCCTGGTAATCGCCAAGTTTTTCACGCTCTTTTGCAACGACATCAACCGGAGCTTTAGCAATAAAAGCCGGATTTTCGAGTTTCCCCTCTAACCGGACAGTTTCTTTCTTTAATGATTCAAGCTCCTTTTCCAACCGCTTAATTTCCAAATCGATATCAATCAATCCTTTAAGCGGCAAAAATATCTCAGTATTTTCGACGACAGCAGTCATTGCATCGTCAACACGTTTACTATCCATCGAACATACCGTGAGCGGTGACACCGAGGCAAGATTGTTTAATACGTTGCTGTTAGCGTTTAATACGCCCGCCTCGCGGTCAGGCGCATAAATCACAGCTTCGCTTTTCTTGCCTGGCTGGGTGTTTACCTCGGCACGCAAATTTCGGATGGCACGAATACAGTTCATCACGAATTCCATTTCAGTTTCAGCTACTCTATCTATTAATCGATCGTCCACGATTGGCCAACGGCTAATCATTACGCTCTCGCCCTTAGAAACGTTTTGCCAGATTTCCTCAGTAATAAACGGCATAAACGGGTGCAGCAACTGCATTGCCTGCTCAAGAACATGTGCAAGCACCCATTTGGCGGTATTGGCAAATTGCGGATTCTGTTTATCGTATAATCGCGTTTTCGCCATTTCGATATACCAGTCACAAAATTCGTCCCAAATGAATTCATACAACATCCGCGCCGCTTCACCGGGTTCGTACTTATCCAGAGCCTTAGAAACATTGGCAGTTACCAATTGCAAACGGCTGAGTATCCAACGATCGGCCAGTACAAAATCAGTCGGAACTTGCTCCGGATTATATTCATAGTCTTCAAGATTCATCAACACAAACCGGGAAGCATTCCAAATTTTATTGGCAAAATTGCGATAGGTCTCAACTTTTTCCATATAGAACCGCATATCATTTCCAGGCGTATTGCCGGAAATAAGCGCAAAGCGCAATGCATCGGCACCATAATTTTCAATAACATCCAGCGGGTCGATACCATTGCCTAACGACTTAGACATTTTTCGTCCCAGATGATCGCGGATCAAACCGGTAATAAAAACATCCTTAAAGGGTATTTCTTGCAAATATTCCAGTCCGCTAAATATCATACGCGCTACCCAAAACGGGATGATATCATAGCCTGTCACCAGTACTGAAGTCGGATAAAAATACTCCAGCTCTTTGGTTCGTTCAGGCCAGCCCATTGTCGAAAACGGCCACAATGCGCTACTAAACCAGGTATCCAGTACATCAGTGTCACGTACAGGCGAGCACTCGCCGCATTTTGGACAACTGCTAATATCGGTACGGGAAACAATAACCTCTCCGCACTTTTGGCAATACCACGCTGGTATTTGATGCCCCCACCAAAGCTGTCGCGAAACGCACCAATCGCGGATGTTATCCATCCAGTGCAGGTAAGTTTTGCTATAACGTTCCGGGACAAAAGTTATTTCACCGCTTCGAACGACATCGGCGGCCGGTTTGGCTAACGGCGCCATCTTTACGTACCATTGCAACGACATCAACGGTTCAATTACTGAATCACAGCGGCTGCAGTGTCCGACAGCATGCTCATGTTCTTCAATTTTAACCAAACAGCCAAGTTCATCGAAATCAGCCAACAATTGTTTGCGGCAATCGTAACGATCCATGCCCGCATATTTTCCGGCTAACTCAGTCATCAATCCATTATCCGCAATAACGACAATGCCTTCAAGATCATGACGTACCCCTAACTCAAAATCGTTCGGATCGTGCGCCGGAGTGATTTTTACTGCACCGGTTCCAAAATCTTTATCAACATATTCGTCAGCAACAACGGTAATTTCACGGTTAATTATCGGCAACAGTAATTTTCGGCCGATGATTGCGGAATAACGCTCATCATGCGGATTTACCGCAACAGCTGTATCACCAAGAATTGTTTCCGGACGCGTAGTTGCAACTTCCAAATATTCATCTGGATTATCGGCAAACGGATAACGAACATAATATAGTTTGCCTGCGGTATCAATGTGCTCAACCTCAATATCCGACAACGCGGTCATGCAGCGCGGGCACCAATTGGTAATTCGGTTGCCGCGATAAATCAGGCCTTTTTCGTAGAGCGAAACAAAAACTTCGCGGACCGCACGCGAGCAACCTTCGTCCATCGTGAACCGCTCGCGCTCCCAGTCACACGAGCAGCCCATGGTCTTAAGCTGTTCAATTATCCGGCTCCCATATTGCTCTTTCCACTGCCATACCCGTTCTAAAAAAGCCTCGCGTCCTAAATCATGACGAGACAGTCCTTCTTCCTTTAGCAACGCTTCTTCGACTTTGGCTTGAGTCGCAATACCGGCATGGTCAGTTCCCGGCATCCAGAGCGCGCTATAACCTTGCATTCGTTTATAACGAATCAGAATATCCTGCAGCGTATTATTTAACGCATGCCCAAGATGAAGTTGGCCGGTTACATTTGGCGGTGGAATAACTATCGAATACGGCGGTTTATCTGCTGATACTTCCGCGTGAAAATAGCCGTTATTTTCCCAATAGGCATACCATTTTTTTTCAACTTCCTTTGGATTATAGATTGTAGCAATATTTTTCATATTTCCTCTCTTTTCCCGGCAAGCGCCTGGTTAAATAAAAAAGCTTTCGCCCTTGTGAATGTTATCATTCACAGGGGCGAAAGCAAATTTTCGCGGTACCACCCTGATTCAATCAATAATCACCACATTATTCGATGACCGTTGATTCTCAAAATCCGTTAACGTTGATCAAACGGCGCTGCTTAATATATTTTCAGCTGCGCAGCTCAGAAACGACTTTCAACAGTTACTCACAGAGGCTCACAGCCAAAACCTCTTTCTCTGTAGCGAGTAATAATGTTTACTATTTTTCTTCAATGCCTTTCAGCCATTATAACAATGATTAACACGCTAAGCAACGAAAAGTCGCCGAAGAACCATTTGGCACACCATAATAATAATCGCTGCTACCAAGGTGTGAATAAAGTCGGTTAATTTTAAGCTGTCGTAAAAATAGTTTGCAATGTATATCATCACAGTATTAATTATCAGCGTAAACAAACCTAAAGTAGCGATGTTAATAGGCAGACAGATTAATTTTACCACCGGACGAACAAGTGTATTGATTAACAGCAACACCAAAGCAAAAATCAACAGCGACTCATATCCCAAAAACGAAACGTAGTTCAACCACTTATCAGCAATTACTAATCCGGCAAAAATTCCTGCATAGCTTGCAATAGTTTTTTTCATTTGTTATCTATTCCTATTATCTAACTTAAAGCCAAGACTCCATGCGGACAAACATGTGTACAAAGCGAGCAACCGTCACATTGAGCATCGTTCACAGTAACTTTCTTATCCACAAAAGAAATAGCATTTTTACCGCTCTCATTACAAGAAACATAGCATTTCGCGCAGTTTGTGCAGTTTTGCGGATTTACTACTGTTGAACGTTTGTGCCACTTCATGTTCAACCGCTCACGGGCTCTTATTTTCGGAACAGCTACACCGGTAATATCATTTAAGCTGTTCAAACCTTTTCGCTCAACATACTCGCTCAAACCTTCCAGCATCGGTTTGATAATCTGATAACCGCTTAACATAACTTCAGTACATATCTGTACACAACTCGCACCAACTGCATAATACTCAACTATATCCTGCCATTTAGATATTCCGCCAATACCATGTATTGGTACGTCAGTTACTTGAGCAACTTGAGCAACACAGCGCAAACCAATCGGTTTTACAGCATTACCAGAATAGCCGCCGAATGAAGAAAACCCTTCTACCGCCGGCAACGGTTCCAAAGTTTCAATATCAACACCAATCATACCTTGCACAGTATTAATGGTAGCAATAGCGTCAGCGCCGGCTTTTACAACTGAAGCTGTTACTTCTTGAATGTCGCTGACGTTTGGCGTCAGTTTTGCAATAACTGGAATATTCACGACCCCTTTGACCCATGCAGTAATAAGCGCCGAGTTTTCTACACTTTTACCAATTGCGGCTCCCATATCATCTTCCAGCCGAAAATGCGGGCAAGAAAGATTCAATTCGATAGCGTCCGCACCAGCAGCTTCCATACGCCGCGCCAAATCTTGCCACGGCTCTCGTTTAACATCAGCCATTATGCTCGCAATAACTACTTTACCCGGAAACTCTTTTTTTAGCTCGCTAACAGTTTTTTCCCAGTATTCTACAGGCTTTTGCGTCAAACCCTCGAAGTTTTCAAACCCTTCAACGCTTCCGTCGGCGCCCCTAAATACGCCGAAGCGATTCGGAGCATCCTCAGTAATTAGATAATTCGGCGTACAGGTTTTTGTTACTACCCCAGCCCATCCCAATTTAAATGCTTTTGCCAAACCCTCCTTGCTTTGCGTTGGCGAGGCCGAAGCCAATATGCACGGATTTTCCAGTTGAATACCGCAAAAGCTTACTTTCAAATTGTTTTTCATAAATCCTCCAAAATTTTATTTGTATCATCCAGCGAGAGGTTCAATTGGCTTGTCTTTATCGCGTCTACGTTTATTCGCCCTTCTAATTCCATGCGCTTGTAAAACAACAATTGCTGCTAACACAGCTGCGCCTCCTATGATCTGCAAAAAGCCCATCGCTTCACCAAGCGTCAAAAAAGCTAACCATGCTGCAATTACCGGTTCAGCTGCAGCAGTAACTCCTGCATTAGCCGGTGGGATGTACACCAAACCAACTATGAACAATATACGTGGGATTACTGTATAAAAGATAACCACATAAATATATGTCCACAGCGGCGGTGAAACGACCGCATGCCAATCTATCTGTATCGGAACAAATATCCAAAACAAAGAAGCCGAAGCGAAAGTGTAGAATACGATTGTGAGAGGTTTATACTTAACACCAAGTGACTTACTTCTAAGAGTTTGAAACGCATAGAGAATAGCGCTTACAATCCCTAAAACAACACCAATTCCGCCAGTTTTAGTTAGTGGCTGTGATAGTACCATCAACAGACCACCACACAAAGACAAAGCAACAGCAAAAATGGTCATTCCATCAGATCGCTCACGACGCCATAATGTCAAATAAATAACCATTACCGCCGGGGCTAGATTTAACAAAAATACCGCCAGCCCAACATTGATTTTACTTACTGCTACCATCGTACACGCAATATATCCTCCAAATCCAACAATTCCCAGAATAGCGAAAGACAAGATATCACGTTTACGAATTTTTAGATATTGAGGCGCAAATATTCTCAACCCAAAATATAAAATGACCGTAGTACAGATCATGCGAACTTTCAACAAAAACAACGGATTCACTCCGTAATTATAAATATACTTTGTCACAGGTCCACCAACACCAAACATCACCGCAGATATAAAAACTGCTAAATATCCCCATAATTGCTTATTCTTAAACAATTGTCCTCCATCTCAAACAAATTCGTTATTTAACCGCTTTTCGGAAAATGAATCGACCTTTGGGTTGATCGTCAACCAGTTCACAATTTTGTACAACATGACGTCCGCCGACTAACACATGTTCAATTTTGCCTTTTTGAACGAACCCTTCGTATGGTGTATAGTCTACCGCTTGATGAAGATTGGTTGCCGTAATAACACACTCTCCGGTTGGATTGAAAATAACAATGTCAGCGTCGCTACCGGCAGTTATCGTTCCTTTTTGCGGATACATTCCCATTGTTCTGGCCGGTTCAGCCGACAACAACCGCACAAACTGATTTAAGCTAATTTTCCCTTCGGCCACGCCATAACTGTATAACAACGAAAAACGCGTTTCAATACCTGGAGCGCCATTAGGTATTTTTCGAAAATCATTGCGCCCGGCTTGCTTTTGATCAGCCAAATTAAAAGCGCAGTGATCGGTAGCTACAACGTTCACTATGTCATCCTGTAACGCCTGCCAAATTATCCCGTTGTCCTCGATTTTACGTAAAGGCGGTGACATTACATATTTTGCGCCACCAAAGTCTGGTTCAAAATAACGCGAATCATCAAGCAATAAGTACTGCGGACAAGTCTCGATATATATTTTCTGCCCGCGCTGACGAGCAGCAAGTGCAGCCGCTAACCCTTTTGCCGAACTAAGATGGACAATATATAACGGTACACCAACAACATCAGCAATCGCCGCAGCTCTGGTTATCGCTTCAGCCTCTATATAATCCGGGCGCGTCAGCGCATGATATATCGGTGCTGTCTGCCCCGCCGCCATCGCCTCAGTTGCCAACACATCAATTATATCTCCGTTTTCACAATGTAATCCAACTAAAACTCCAGACTCCCGAGCGGCGCGAAATACTTTCAGCATTACACCGTCGTCAATCTGAAACAAACCTTTATAAGCCAAAAACATTTTGACAGTAGAAACGCCAGTTTGTTCAATCAAAGTCTTCAATTCCGCAATTACTGCATCATTACAGTCAGTAACAGCTACATGAAAGGAATAATCAGAAAAGCATTTACCGTCAGCACGTTTATGCCAATTAGCAATTGCTTGTTTTAACGTCTCACCCTTGCTCTGTATGGAAAAATCAACAACTGTCGTAACGCCGCCCATCACAGCCGCTTTGGTGCCGCTATAAAAATTATCGCTGGTAGATGCAGCGCCAAATGGCATATCTAAATGCGTATGCGGATCAATTGCACCCGGAAATACATATTTACCCGTTGCCTCAATAATCTTGGCGTCTTGGCTGTCCAATCCGGTCCCGACCGCAACAATGATTCCGTTTTCAATTAACACATCCGCTCTTATACTGTCGGTAGCATTAACAACTGTTCCATTTTTAATCAGAGTTTTCAATATTGTCTCCTCACAAATTTAATCGACAAAACACATTGTCTATGTTTTAAACATTCGCCAAAGATTTTCTTATTCCTGCAAATTATTATATTTTTTTAAGTAAGCACACTTTGAGTCTACTTAGAAATGTTTAATTGCTGCCACTCCGCTTCTGTAATAATAGCATGTGAATCAGCAGAAGCAATTTTTTCATATAAAAACAGCGCAATTACCGCGCCAACAACCCATCCGGCATCATACAAAAAACTGAACGATTCGAAAAACCGTCCCACGAGCGCCGGAATAACGGCTACACCCCAGACAAAGAACGCTGTTTTATTGAATCCTGCAGAATACCAATAACGTCCATCAGTCTCCTTGCTGTATAGATCGCCTAAATCAATTCGACGTTTTTTAAGCAAATAGTAATCTGCGACAAAAATTCCCGCAAGTGGCGCCAACAAGACTCCGTATAACCCCAACCAGCCAAAAACATACGCGCTTGCGGAGCTAAGCAACTTCCAGGGCATTACTGCCACTCCGGCAATACTGGTTATCACCACGGCCATTTTAAAAGAAATCAATTTTGGCCAAAGGCTGGATACATCATTTGCTGTAGCCAGCATATTTGCTGCCACATTAAGAACAACCGTCGAAATTAGTATTACCAAAGCGCCCGGAATAATAACCCACGCACTATTTGTTGCTGATAAAACGGCTACAGGATCCCAAATATATGAACCATAAAGAACATTTGTAGCACCTGTAACAAAGATACCGATAAAGGAACATATCGCCATTGTCAGCGGCAAACTAAAAGCAATGCTGGTATTATGTTCTTTCTGACTTCTGACAAATCTGCTCAAATCAGGAATATTTAACGACAAAGTTGACCAGAATGCCATATTGGCCGTGAGGCCGCCAAGATATATGCCCCAGAACGCAGTGCCTGATAACAAATTGCTGTCAAAAGCCAATGCATCATAAAACGAATAACCTTTGGCAGAAAGTTTAAACCAAAACAATATAAATAACGCCGCAAAAAATACCGCCAAAATCGGTGCGGCAACCGCTTTAACTTTTTTAATCAAATCAGAGCCATAGTAGCATAATCCGGCACTCAAAAATATCGTCAAGAAAAAACAAATAAAGTCGTCAAGCATCGTATGTTTCCACTCAGGAAAAAAACATGATGGAATACAGGTAAGCGCCTGTCCGCCAATCCAGCAATTTATTCCAAACCAACCAGCACCGACAAGCCCGCGTGCCAACGCTGCAAACATCGCACCGCGCACCCCGAAACAAAGCCGTGCAAAAACCGGATAAGGAATACCATAACGTATTCCAACATTGGAATTCAGCATTATAACAAACATAATAATTACATTTCCGAGTGCTACGTTGGAAATTGCCTGCCACCAATTTAAACCTGAAGATATCAAACCTGCCGCCAACATATATGTCGGTACGCTAAAACACATTGAAACCCAAAGTGCAACCACATTATACGCTCCCCATGAGCGTTGCTCCGGGTTGGTAGGCGCTAAATCATCGTTATAAAAAACACTTCCGCTATTTTTTAGTTGTTCTTTAGCCGTTGAGTCAAGATAAAATGCATCGCCGATGCGAAACTGTTGCAGCATAAACACCTCTTCCATATTATTAAGATTTTCGTGAACAAAATAAAAAAATAATTGCAATGCAACTCGCAATTATTTTTTTATTTTGTATGTTATTTTTACAATTTCAATTTATACAGGCGGTCTTTTTCACGATACTCAAATCCTAGCGCTTCAAGATATTTACAATGTGCATCTGAATGTCTGTCCGAAGTCAGAAACCGGATACCAATATTCAGAAGTAATTCTTTGTTTTTACCATAAATAAACTCTCCGCTTTTTAAATCCCGGTATTTTTCCGTGACGTAATCTAAATTAACCTCATAAGTATAGCTGTCACGAACATTAGATATCCAAACACCAGCCAACTCCATATTACGCATCAGATAAAAACACACTGCATCGTCTGAAATCTTTTTCCAGTCAAACTTGGGCATAAATTTTCGAATGTCTTTTTCATTGTATTTAACAAATTTACCAAGCAACAAGTCATTCTTGCTGCAACGCAACATCTCAAAAGCATGTTTTTTTGAATTAAGTAGCTTAACTACAAAAACAAGATCGACTAGCAGGAACAATACACTCAGAGCAATAACCGGCCAGGCACTTACAAAAACACCATACAAGGCCAGACACAAAAATCCAATTGCTCTGAATATTTTTGAACGCAATATTGATTTCGATGCAAATGCAATTCCATAAAATACTGTTGCCCCATAACCAATAATCGATACGAAATCCATTTGCTCCCTCCAACTAAACTATTATGCTTTAAGTATCAGACCGATGAATTCAACTTCTACCGCACCATTGTTCGCGATCGAATGACTATGACCGTCACCGGTAAAAATAATATCACCAGCCGTCACATTATAAGTCAAATCATCATCCTTCACAGTCGCTTCGCCGCTAAGAATATAATAAGCCTCAATATCACCAACATGTTGATGATAACCGATTGAGCTGCCAACCGGTAAAGTTATTTTTCCAAAGGCTTTAGCCCCGGTTTGCAATTCATCGTTTTCCAACAACGGCTGGATGGAAATTTCACCTGTTCCGCCGCGGGCATTAGGCACAATATTAACCGGTAAATCTTTTTTTCGTTTTAACATTTCTTCTCCAAAAAAATTTAGTTAATGTCGCCGACGGCAGGCTTTTTGACCGGCACTTCGACAGTCTCTTCATCTTCGGCATCGTTCGTTTCAATGACTACATCATCATCAACGACCATAACCGGGTTATTTAGTTCTATCTCTTCCGGCTGATTAGTAACTACCGGTTTCACAGGCAACGCTCCGGTTTTTAACAAACTTTCAATTTCGCCGGCTTCCAGTGTTTCTTTTTCAATCAGCACCGTCGCTAACAGATGCAGTTTGTCAATGTTGGCCTTTATCATTGTGGTTGCCGTTGAATATGCCTCGTCAACAATAGCACGTACTTCCATATCAATCGATTTCGCAACATCCTCGCTGTAACTGCGTTCACCGGCAAAATCCCGGCCAAGGAATACTTGCTCCTGCTTCTTGGCAAAAGTAATCGGTCCAAGCTTCTCACTCATTCCGTATTCCATAATCATCTTTTTGGTAATTTCAGTTACGCGTTCCAAGTCGTTTTGCGCACCGGTCGAAATCTCTTCCAAGACAATCTCTTCGGCAATACGGCCAGCCAACAGCACTTTGAGTTTATCTTTCAACTCGGTGCGAGTGGCATAATAACGGTCTTCACGTGGCAAGGTTAAAGTATAACCACCCGCTCGTCCACGAGGAATTATCGTCACTTTATGCACGGAATCACCGTTTTCAATCAGTGAACCAATCAAAGTGTGTCCTGCTTCGTGATAAGCAGTCAAACGGCGTTCCCGCTCGCTGATAACTTTGCTCTTGCGTTCCGGTCCGGCAATTACTCGTTCCACCGCTTCTTCCATCTCACTCATGTGAATGAGTTTGCGGTTGCGGCGCGCAGACAACAACGCTGCTTCATTAACCAGGTTGCTCAAATCAGCGCCGGTAAAACCCGGAGTCCGTCTCGCCAAAACATCCAACTGCACATCATCCGCTACTGGTTTCCCTTTAGTGTGTACTACCAAAATCGCTTCGCGGCCCTTTACGTCCGGCGCATCAACTGTAACATGACGGTCAAAACGACCTGGACGCAACAAAGCCGGATCAAGTATATCTGGGCGGTTAGTGGCGGCGATAATAATTATGCCTTCATTTGCACCAAAACCATCCATTTCGACTAACAATTGGTTAAGTGTTTGCTCGCGCTCATCGTGTCCGCCACCCAAACCGGCGCCACGCTGCCGTCCAACGGCATCAATTTCATCAATAAAGATAATACACGGAGCACTTTTCTTGGCGTTGTCAAATAAATCACGAACCCGTGACGCACCGACACCAACAAACATTTCGACAAAATCCGAACCGCTGATGCTGAAAAACGGTACTCCGGCTTCGCCGGCGACAGCTTTAGCCAACAGCGTCTTGCCGCAGCCCGGAGGTCCAAACAACAATACGCCTTTAGGTATTCGCGCTCCAAGTTCGCTGAATTTCTTCGGAGTCTTCAAGAACTCGACAATCTCTTCAAGTTCCTGTTTGCTCTCCTCGGCTCCGGCAACATCGGCAAAGGTAATCTTGTTGTCGTCAGTGGATAATTTTGCTTTTGAGCGGCCGAAATTCATAACTTTACCGCCGCCGCCCTGGCCTTGATTAAACATAAACATAAAAAGTCCAAAAACAATCAAAAGAGGTATGACGTTCGCCAACAGCGTCATCCAAAACGAAGGTGAAGGTGTTGGTTCAGCCTTGATATCGATTTTTTTATCTTTTAGCAACGGCACTAACGACGGATCATTTGGCGCCATGGTATTGAAATTGCGTCCATCGACATATATTCCATTGATTTTATTTTCACCTTGGATAATCGTTACTTTGGCAACGCGGCCATTATTAACCTGGCTCAAAAACTCGGTATAATTAATATCATGTACCTCCTGGCGCGGTCCGGAAAAATATTCCGATCCGGCAATCAGCAACACAATTATCAAAATGTACAATCCGATACGGCTATAATTCTTATTCAAGCAAAACACTCCCTAAATATAATACCGTGGCATTATAGCACAATAGTACATAGCAAGTAAAACCAATCGCTATGGCTAGATGCTTATTTCAGTAAATGACTGTATGCCGACGGCTTCAGCACACCAATATATGGTAAATTACGATATTCTTCAGCAAAATCCAACCCATAACCAACGACAAACTTGTCGGGAATATTAAAGCCATTATAATGAACATCAACTTCAGCTTTTCGCCGTTCAGGCTTGTTTAACATCGTGCATATTTTCAAAGTATTGGGTTTGTGTCCTTCAAGATATTTAACTAAATAGCTGAGAGTCACACCGGTATCAATAATGTCTTCTACGATAATAACATTCTTCCCCTCGATATTCGCATCCAAATCTTTTAGTATCCGGACAACGCCGCTAGTCGTCGTAGCCGCGCCGTAACTGGAAACGCACATATAATCAACTTCCATCTGTAAATCAATCGCTCTCATCAAATCGGCCATGAACATCATTGAACCCTTTAATATCCCAAGTAAAAATACTTTTTGTCCGGCAAAATCGCGCGAGATTTGCTCGCCCAATTGCTTAACCCGCTCGTTTATTTGTTCAACAGAAAAAAGTACCTCACCAATATTGTCGTGCATTTTTCTTCTCCTTAATATATGTTATTTTTAACACTTTAGTAGTTTCACCGGATACAATCGCGCTTTTCGAAGCTGTCACACCAAGTATCGCCAAAATTTTTTCCGAATCACTAACCAGCAAAATATGCGCGCGGGCAATGCTCGGAATCTTCTTCTCGATGAATAGTTTTTTTAACGCCTTATTGCCATAACTCAATTGAACAGAGTCGCCGCTTTTTCTGTTCCTGACTACCAGCGGTAATTTCAACTTATTGTAATCAAAATAATACACAAATCGTCCGTCAGTCGACAGTTCGTTATCGCAACTATCAATCAATTCAAGTTGAAGTTGTTCGCAATCGCTCAAACGATTAACACTAGGAATCGACAAATTACTGGATACAGGCTCTGTCACTTCATTGCCGCTTGGATTATTATAGCACAATTCCAAATGTTCATAGCAATTCCGCGACTGTAATTTACCGCCAATTTCAACTATTGTAGACAACCTGCCGCTGGTTTGCTTTCTTAATTGTTCGACTTTTTCAAAAGCAAGGTTGTCGATAGAGCCCAATTTAGAAACAGCTAAAATTAAAACACGACGCTGCAAAGCAATATGAAGTTTGGAAAGTTTGTTTTTATTTATATAAGCTTTTTCTTCCCGATATTCAACACAATCAGCTTCGAGAGCTGACGCAAAATCGTGCATACAGCTTTCCTCAGCACGAATTATCTTCGCAGTTCGACTGAGCGTTTGAATTATATTGGGGTTGTATTCAGTCAAAAGCGGTAACAACTTCTGTCTTACACTATTCCTTAGTATTTTTGCATCGTTATTGCTGCTATCAAAACGATATTCGAGTTGATACTCAACGCAATATTTTTCGATGTCGTCACGACTTACAGTCAGTAACGGCCGAATAACATCTCCGGTTTCTGACTGCATTGCACTCAGCCCTCTGAGCCCGGCGCCGCGAATAAGTTGTAACAACAATGTTTCGGCTTGATCATTTTTGTTATGCGCAACAAATATTTTTCCAGGTTGATAAGCAGCCGCAATTTCTCTTAACGCTGCATAGCGCAATTCACGGGCGGCTGCTTCAACACCGGCTTTATTTTGTTTTTGTTCCTGACGGACATCTACCCGCTTACATTCAAATGTTATTTTACGCTTTTGACAATAATCCTTCAAAAATTGCTCATCTGTGTCACTCTCGACACCACGCAAACCATGATTAACATGGGCGCAAACCAATCTTCGAAGAGTTTTTTTGCAAAACTTTTCAATTATGTCCAGTAACACTATTGAATCAACACCACCGGAACAAGCCACAATCAGGCACTGTGTTTCCGGCGAAATTGCGTTATTAACAGCTTGCTCGCAAATTTCGGCGATGTGACAGCAATTCCGGCTGTGATTACTCATTTTTCTTCTGCTTGTCGGGACCTACCGGAGTTGTTTCATTTGAAATATAAGGAATTTCCCCGGGTTTTGCCAACCCCTGTTCACGTGCCATTTTTTCAATATATTGCGAATCATCAAGCTTTTTCTTTTCTTCCATAGCGCGCCGTTGCTCAATTTTTAACGCTTCGATCTTTTGATGCAACTGCTCTTTTTCAGCCCGGATCACGCTCATATCATACTGTTGCTTGCCGAAAATAACCAAAAAAAACACTAAAACGACCAGTAAGGCCAAACAAATAATATCGCGTAGCCCTTTACGACGTGTCCGGCGTTTTAACGCTACCCGGTCAGATTTTTCTTTCAACATATTGCAAACCAAGCCCTTAAGTAGTTATGGAATTATCAATTAATGCAATCGCTCTTTATATTTATCCGAAAATGCAAAAGAAATTACGCGATATGGGATAGCAAAAGTAGGCATTCCCTCAACCCACGGTCCGATTTCATAAGGATTAAAAAATATCACCAGTCCCTGATTGGATAAATAATAGTTTTGATCTTCCTTAATACCATCAAATTTTAAATCGCGTTGGTAATATTTAATTTCATTATCGATGTACGCATTAATCATTTTTTTCCAATCAATAGTATCATTAAATAACGAAGCCAATAAAATTTCTTTGCCATTGGTCAAATCAATGTTATGCGCGTACTGAAAAGCCATTCCGTGGGCTCCGCCGGCAAAACTGTATTCGGACATAACAACACTCAAGATATTTTCTTTATTGTAGTTCTGGTCAAATGTAAATGAGAAATGCAACCCGGAACGAACTTCCGGTTGAGTGGCTTTATACATATCCGGCCAGTTCTTTTCCCAGTTCTTTAAATCGATTTCAATATCTGCTGACAAGATTTTGTTAACATCCGTCTGAATTGCCGTATCTTTCATCCCGTAAACTTGTGGTATAAAAACTGTTTCACGGTCATTAACCACACTTTTGTAATTTAACAGAACCGGCGGAATGAACTTGTACTCGGCAAACACCAGTGTTGAAACCATTTGCAAAACAAAAAAAGTGACCAGAAACGAAATCAACAGTCTGTTTTTAAACATTATTTTCATTATTATATCACCCTATCCTTGGTCACTAATCTTCCCAATCCAGCGAACGGCTAACGGCTTTTTGCCAACCGGCACACAATGTCTGACGCTCAAAATCCGTCATCTGTGGTTCAAAACGTCTATCTAGCTGCCACGTCATCGACAATTCTTCTTTTTTCCACACACCAACTGCCAGTCCGGCGAGATACGCCGCGCCTAGCGCTGTAGTTTCTGATACTTTCGGACGTTCAACCGGAACGCCGAGGATGTCTGCCTGAAACTGCATCAACAAATCATTTTCAACCGCGCCGCCATCGACTTTTAACGCCTGTAAATTAATTCCCGAATCAGCTTCCATTGCCATCAACACATCACGGGTTTGGTAGGCCATTGCGTTTAGGGTGGCTCGAATAATATGTGATTTATTTGTTCCGCGCGTTAAACCGAAAATAGCCCCCCGGGCTTTCATATCCCAATGCGGAGCACCCAGTCCGACAAACGCCGGGACAACGTATACGCCACCGGTATCAGCAACTTTTTCGGCAAAATATTCCGAATCAGCCGCCGAGTCCAATATTTTCAGACCATCACGCAGCCACTGTACAGCAGCACCGGCAATGAATATCGATCCTTCAAGCGCATATTCAACCTTGCCGTCAATCGCCCAAGCAATCGTAGTAAGCAACCCGTTTTTCGACTTAAATACTTTATCGCCGGTGTTCATCAACATGAAACAACCGGTTCCATAAGTGTTTTTTGCCATTCCGGGCAGAAAGCAGGTTTGTCCAAACAGCGCCGCGTGCTGATCGCCTGCGGCACCGGCGATAGCAATTTTTGCACCATTAAACAATTCCGGACAGGTATATCCGTAAATCTCGCTACTCTGCCGGACTGCCGGTAAAATATTTTCCGGTATGTCTAATATTTCCAAAATCTCCTTATCCCAACACAGTTCACGAATATTAAACAGCATCGTCCGGCTGGCATTAGTGTAATCAGTTACATGTACATCACCGCCGGTCAGATTCCAGATCAGCCAGCTATCAATCGTGCCAAATAGCAAGTCACCTTTTGCGGCTTTTTCTCGCGCCCCCGGAACATTATCCAGTAACCATTTTGCTTTGGTGCCGGAAAAATAAGCATCAACAACCAGGCCGGTTTTATCAGTAATTAATTCCGCGCGCCCGGCGCTCTTAAGATCGTCACAAATCGATGCCGTTCGCCGGCACTGCCAAACGATTGCATTATAAATCGGCTTTCCGGTATGCTTATCCCAAATCACCGTAGTTTCGCGTTGATTTGTTATTCCAAACGCTTCGATTCGCTCGATTGGAATACCCGATTCGGCAATTACTTTGTTGATAACATCCAGCTGTGTGATCCAAATCTCTTCGGCATTATGTTCTACCCAACCCGGACATGGATAAATTTGCGTTATTTCCTTTTGTGCTACAGCGACTATTTCCGAATTATTATCAAAAATTATGGCGCGGCAACTGGTAGTTCCCTGATCAATTGCCAAGATATAGCGTTTAGTTATCATTATACCCTCTCACAAAGTTATTTAATTATTCCAAACAATGTTGCAATTCCAAAAGCCAAAAACCCGCCCAAAAGCGGTGCGACCACCGGAATAGCCGCGTACTTCCAATCCGGCGGACATTTGTCTTTAATCGGCATCAGTCTGTGTGCCAACCGCGGCCCCAAATCACGGGCCGGATTTATCGCATACCCAGTCGCTCCGCCCAAGCTCAAACCAATTGCCCAAACCAGCATTCCGACGAGATATGGACCGAATTGCAAAGCGACTTTTGCATCAAGTTTTGCAAATATCGCAAAAATAACAAGAATCAAAATTACGGTGGCAAATGTTTCACAGAAAAACGCGTTGCCATAAGATCTTATCGCTGGCGAAGTACAAAAGATTCCCATTTTAGTTTGGTTGCATTCGGTAATAGCAAAATGTGGACGGTAAAACCAAAACACCAACCACGCGCCGTAAAAAGCGCCGGCGAGCTGGACCAGCATCGTAATAATCGCCAGCTGCGGCGAATAAATCCCCATTAATGTCTTCGCTAAGGTAACCGCCGGATTAATATCGGCCTGAACCGACCCGACAGCTTGCGCAACAAACACACCCATCGTCACGCCCAGCGCCCAGCCCGTGGTTATAACCATCCATCCTGAATTGTATCCGAAGGTTTTTTTCAGGGTGACATTAGCAACGACGCCGCTACCAAATACAATTAAAACCAGAGTTCCTAAAAATTCTCCGAGTAATGCCTCAATCATAATCTTTCTCCTTCTCCGAAATATATTATTTTAAAAATCATTACTAAACACCTTGCTCATAATTAACTTGTTCATTCCCCGCGCTTCTTCAGCAACTTCAAGAACTTCGTTCAGGTCAGCGCCCAAAGATGCCTGAACAGCGGCGGCCGTAGCTCCTTCGAGTACCGGTGCATTGGCAACACGAACTTTGTTCACAAATTTTTCACCCAGTTCAGCAAGCGCCGATTCAGCACACATCGCGGCACTACCCAAGTCCACTAAAATTACAACACCGTCCCCTTCTTCGGCTGCAACAATGGCCTTTTTAATTAGCTCGACACTGGTACCAAGCCCGCCGCCTTCTATTCCACCGGCAGCAATTATTTTCTGTGTTTTCGTCGCCATTTTTTCAGAGATTTCCACAATCCCCTCGGCGGCTCTGGCGCTATGGGATACAATAACAATTCCTACCATAATTCTCCTTTAATGAAAATAATGTGATAATTTCTTGTAGACCAAATAAACGATTAGCGAAGACAAAAACCACTTGAAAATATTAAACGGAATTATTGCATACAATATAAGCTGATTAATGTTCTTGACCGCCGGATTAACTGCTTGAGCCATACTGACAACCGCGCTGCTGCTGATACCGAGCAACCATTGATAAGCCGGCAACAAAATAAAAATATTCACTAAGGCCGCAATTAGTGTTGTAGCCAGTGTAGCAATCAGCATGGCAAAAATTGCATTATTACGAGTTTTTTTTACAAAATATATTGTTCCGGCAACATAAACATACGCTGCGCCGCAAATAAACGATGCCAGTTCACCGACTCCGGCCGATTTTGTTGCTAATAAATGCAACAAACATTTTATCAATTCAACCGCTACGCCCGCGGCGGGGCCAAGTGCTAACGCCGCAAATAATGCCGGCACATCACTGAAATCCATATTCAGAAACGGCGGAAAAAACGGCAACGGAAATTCAACGAACATTAATATCGCCGAAATTGCCGATAAAATTCCGATTGTAGTAATTTTTTTTGTTTTTGATTGTTGCCGGTTCATTAATTCTCCATTTACATTTACTCTTATCTGCTTTTTAATATTCGACGGTGATTGTTGATTTCCTGCTAATATTTAAATAAAAACGGCGCTTTTTTAAAAAGCGCCGTTTTTTTTAATAATTCGGTTTAAAAGTCTTAATTTCGTTTGCTCCCAATGTATTCTCGTTGAAGCTTATTTCAATAGTGTCTCCGGCTTTGAGCAACGGTAATTTAACGTTCAATCCTGAACTCCCCCAATATACTTTCGTGTCGTTATCAAGCATAAAGTACACCATGGTTTCGCTGCCTTTAACAATAGTTGCTACACGCGAAACTTTTCCGGAGATAGTTTGTTCTTTTAGGAATTGCCCCGGTACGACCTTGTCACCTTTATTGGCAAGATTTTGCAGATAGGCGCGCATTGCACTGTCAATATTACCACCCACGCCAACAATATTATAATTTTCAACTGATATAAATGCCACCAGCTTCAACAGGCCTTCCTTATCTTTTAGCGGCGCAATATAAGTAGGTATTCCGTGTACATTGTATAGTAGCGGATAACCGCTGCGATAGCCTTTTTCCTGAACTTGCCCTTCGGCAGATTTTGCCGCGGATTCTTCGGTCGCACCGGCAACTTTATAGAATTTTGCTTTTTTGTTCCGTGAATCTACGAGAATAAATCCAACCGTGCTATCATCTCCACCACTAGATGTCATTCCGGTGTACCAATACACCCGGTTGTCACTGCCATAAATCAGGTGCATTCTGGTCCCGGACGGTTTCAGCGTACCGGTTTTTGCAAACACTGAGTTCCAGAAACCGTAGATATATTGCCCCCAATTAGCAATTTGTTCATGGACAAATTCTTCCGGTTGAATCCGGCTGGCCCAATTTGGCGCTTGATCAATTGCATATTTCTTTATTTCGCCAGTTTGAGCATTTACAGTTAATATCCCGTTAGCGTTATCACCGGCATAACCAATTGTTTTGTCGTACAGAGTAATAACCCAATACGGATTATAATCATTATCAATTTGGAACGTATAGTCAGTCAAGCCGACGTTAACATAACCATGCAAATATATCCAGCGAGGCAAATATTCCATCAAATATGCACCCATTTGATAGCGGATATTAACCGGTTTACCTTTAATATCCTGAACTAAACGCACATCCTGCGGATCAATTGCACTGACCAAAATATAACCATGGCTACCACTGGTATAATTGCTAATCCACTGAAATACACCGCGATGTTCAAGCGGTGCCACATAATACAGCTTGTTGTCCACCTGCTGCAATACTAACCGGCCTAGTTTTGTTTCTGAACCGAGCGCCGGAACTTCACCAATTTTTTTGTCCGCCAGCCGTGCAGCAGTTTCATCATCGATTATTCGTATCTGCGCCGGATTCAGCGGCTCAACATCTTTCACGAAAGTGCTTTCTTCTACTTTTCCGATTAAATTATGAAATCGGGCACTAAAAAATAACGGATTAGATAATAATATCGGTAAGACAACCGCATTTAACGCTGCAATGATTATCAATACCAATCCGGTCCAGGCGGCAATCCGGTATTTTCGCGGCACTATTTCGCCGGCTACTACGGTTTGGGACGGCACACGGATGCGTTCGCCAAACAACCTGAACACCAGCCAACCGATAAACGAACCGGTTAATCCCGCTCCACCGCGCTGCAACATGACTTTTACCGCGATAAACATTAAACCCGCACCCCAGATAAAGCACAAAAACGACCAATCACCAAATCCGCCGGCAAATACCGGCATCACGACAAACATATACGCCGCGGTCAAAAAAACTAACAGAGCACCAATCATAACTACCTCACTTTATTTTGCATTCAAAAACTGTTTGGCCTTTACCCATAAAGCCATTTCCAATCTCTTCTTTTGCATTTGACAACCAAGTTCGTATGGTTTGTATAAATCATTATTGTGATTATAATTGTTAGCGTGACAGCCGCCGGAGCAAAAATTCTTCGCCCAGCATTTTACACATTCCGGTTTACTGAAAACATTGGCAGCGCTTAACTGTTCGCCAACGGAACCATCGATGATTCCGTCAGTAACATTGCCAACACAAAACTCAGCCTTACCGACAAATTGATGGCAAGGAAACAATTTTCCCTCAGGATCAACTGCCAGATAATCGCCGCCGGCACCGCAGCCGCTTAGTCGCTTGGCAATACACGGCCCGTTGTCTAAATCAATGTTGTAATGAAAAAAATTTACAGCATTGTCTGCTTGCCAATACTCAAAGAGCTTTTTTGCTAATAATTCGTATTGGCGGAATATTTCCGGTAAATGCTCCGGCTGTAATTGTAAATCGGAAATCGGAGTAACGACCGGCTCAAGTGACAATTCCGAGAACCCCATTTCCGCCAAATGTACAACGTCTTTAAAAAAATCAGTGTTTTTGGCAGTAAATGTTCCGCGAACATAATAGTTTTTTCCATTTCGTGACGCAACCGCGCGCTTGATTCCTTGCAATACCTGTTCATAGCTGCCGTTTCCCGCACAATCCGGTCGTAATTGGTCATGGACAGCTTTTCTGCCGTCAATGCTTAAAACCAAACTGATATTTTCAGCGTTTAAATAAGCCACGACTTCATCAGTAAGAGCAACAGCATTAGTTGTCAAAGTCAGCTTGAACATTTTATTAGTATTCCGCTCAATTTCGCGCACATAATCAACCGTTTGTTTAACGACCGGCAGATTCATCAACGGTTCGCCGCCGAAAAAATCTATTTCGCAATGCTGCCGTGAGCCGCTGGAGCGAACCAGAAAATCCACAGCTGATTTTGCGACTTGGGCGGACATTAACGCACGATCATGCCCAAAGTCACCGGTTCCCGCAAAACAATAGCGGCAACGTAAGTTACAGTCATGCGCTACGTGCAGGCAAAGCGCTTTCACACGATTATCGCCGTGAAATTTTGGTTTTCCGGTTAAATCGTCACTATGCAACCGGCCGGAAATCGTCAATTCTTGAAGTTCGGCAATCGCGGAACTAATTTCCTCAGCGGTGTATTTGCCATCCGGCAATTTCCCGTTCAACTGTGCATAACTGCAATCATCAAGCACGTGCACCGAATTACTGGAGACATCCAGTGCAATATTTATTCCTTCAAAAGAAAAACTGTGAACCATTTTACCCTTTCAAAAAAAAATCCCTCTCACCAGTCTTGGCAAAGAGGGACTTTGAATATTTACTACTTATCCTCTTTATTTATGCAAACTTGATTTCCCACAGTGCAGGAAGTTTTGCATGCCGACTGGCAAGATGTCTGGCACTCACCACAGCCCTTATGCTCGATGTTTTTTCTGATATCAGTTTCGTTAATCGTTACAACATGTTTGTTCATACTTTCCTCCAAATCCTATCGATAGCCTATTTTAACACAGTTAATCGTCCGTCATCAACAATTTCAAGATTTTTAGTACTTTCCACTGCTTCGTTCATGCAATCCCGTACCAATATTCCGGTATTAAACTGCTCCGTTCCTTGGGCGAACATTGTATAACCATCCCCGCCAGCTTCACAAAAATCATTAGTAACTACTGAATATTTTTGGGTTAAATCAAGCGGCTTGCCGCCAATCGATACTTTTTTCACGGCGCTTCCATAAGGCTTGTTACTGTCATAAGTTACAGCCAACCCGGAAAATTGAATTGCACCCATATTCGGTTTTCCGATACCATAGTTTAGCACGGCCAGAATTTGCGCACCGGTCATACTGAGCGTAACTAACGTATTATCAAACGGCATTACCGAATAAACATTTCCCAGGGTAATTTTCCCGGGATCAAAAGGCACGCGTAACGCTCCGGCATTCATGAATGCAACTGCCACTTTTGCCTTAGTCCGCATTGTGTCAGTTACAAACTGTCCCATTTGTGATTCAATAATACTGCTGCTGTTTTTTTCGTTGCGCAAACCATTGGCGCTGTAGCCGATTACCCGGTTACTTACCACATTGATGGCAGCCAAATCCCGATTGAGTATGCATAAAACGCCGGTATCCGGCTTAGCAGCTCTGATTGTGTTTGTATCTGCAACCTCTATAACCGATGAGATAATGCGCTTTTGTTTGACGGAATAATTTAATGTCACTACTCCGGCCGCTCGCCCCGACCAAAAGGCTTCGACCAGCGGAATTCCGTTCACATAACCTTTGGCGACTTTGTGAGTATGGCCGCAGACGATTAAATCAATTCCTTTTACTTTATTGGCAAATTTTACCGCTTCGCCCGTCAATAAATCACCGGTTTGTATTAATCCCATATGCGATAACACAATCACAATATCGCAACCTTGACGGCGCAGCCGTTGGGCAATTACACTCGCGTTGTCAGCCTGATCAGTAAATATATAATCACTTACGTTTGTCGGTATCGTAGTTTGCGGAGTTTCAATAGTCGCGTAACCGATAATGCCAACTTTCACACCGCCACGAGTGATAATCGCTGTCGGTACACAGAAATCCGGAACATTCGCGGTACCTTTGTAAAAGATATTGGCGGCTAGAAACGGAAAATCAGCCTGCTTCTGCCGCTCGTATACTTTCGTGATTGACCAGTCAAACTCATGATTTCCCAGCGCCATAGCATCAAAATTTAAATAATTCATAATAGCAATATCCGGTGAACCAAATAACAAGTTGGACGCCATCGTTCCCTGCATCATATCCCCGGCTGAAAGCAGCAATGTGCGATCCGGATTATCGGCGCGTTTACTTAGCAGATAGCCGGCAAGTTTTGCCGCGCCCGGGTTGTTTTCATCTTCCATCAATGCACCATGAAAATCGTTAACTGTAAGAACTTGAATCGGCAACACATCATTACCAGTTGTTTCTGCTTGTCCAACCGAAAAGCTCAGCAACAAAAACGACAGCATAATTAACGTACAGAACAGGCTTCTTTTCATAACTACCTCAGTTTTTTTTGAATCTGATCGTGAAACAAGTGCCATGGTCACTTGCAGCAGTCGAACTGCTGACTGAAATCCGGGCCTGGTGTTTTTCGACTATTTCTTTGGCAATTGACAACCCCAAACCCATACCTTCAATTGTTCGATTGTGTGATTTGTCAGCCTTAAAAAAGCGCTCCCAAATAAACGGTAAATCTTCTTTACTAATACCGCAACCGTCATCACTAATTACCACTTCAACATAATCAGCTGCTTCATTCACAGCAACGCTAATCGTTCCGCCAGGTTGAGTGAATTTGATTGCATTATCCAACAAAATAATTATTATCTGAATTACCCGGTTGTAGTCGGCAAATATCACCGCTTCATGGCTGGGATCAGTGAATTTCAAAACAAGCTCGCTTTCGCGGGCTTTGTCACGCATTTTATCTACTGCATATTTTACTGCAACTGCCAGCGGCAGCTTCTCTAATTCCAACTCATACTGCGCCAGCTGCAATTTACTCAAGTCCAGCATGTCCTGTATCAAGCGCTCCAACCGCATCGCCTCATCACGCATTATCGCAATTGACCGCTTGCTCTGCTCGCCGGTTATTGTGCCATCATATATCGCTTCGGCATATCCGCGTACAATAGTTAACGGCGTACGCATTTCGTGTGACAAGTTAGCGATAAATTCGCGGCGCATGCGTTCAGCCTGATTGGTTTCATTGATAAACCGCCGGATATCTTCAGCCATTTTGGAAAAGGCAAGACTTAATTCGCCAATTTCGTCATTAGAGCTTTTCACTTTGGCTACTGCAAAATCGCCTTGAGAGAATCTATTGGTGATATCAATCAAGTCTTTTATCGGTTTTGTCAAACTATGTGCAATCCGGCGCGAAATAAATATAGTAAAGACAATGACCATTGCGCTGACTGCTGCAAGCACAAAAAACAACAATGTCAGCGGCGCGCGCACTTGCTCGGCAAACGATGAAAACAACACCACGCCGCCAAAAATTTTGCCACCGAGATAAAACGGCACGGCAACTGTAAGCATGTCCTCATCATAATAGCCGTTAAAAAATTTGCCTTGATATTTTTTACCGGCAAGAACCTCATCCACCAATTTTTTTCCGTCAACAGTTTGCAGTACTTCTTCCGGCATAACTGAAAGAATACGATTACCCCGGTTAAATACCTGCGGTGGTTTGCGAAACCTTGGTCCGCGCTCCGACAATACCATTACTTCTCCGCTAAGACCAAATACCAGCACGTGAGTTTCGAGCATATCATCAACATTATTGATCATTCGCACGAACACATCCGGTGCAATCCGTCTGTTTGCATAATCTTCGGTCAGTGCGGCAAGCTCTCCGGCCTTTATTGTCAGTTCATCAACACGGTTAGCTTCCAGTAATTTGAAAGAGAAAAAAGCTGCCGCCAAATAAATGCATAACATCGACGCTATCGTTACCGCAAGAATGCTTAAGAATAATTTTTTTTGCAACCGCATAATCTAGTTTTTATCCTCAAATTTGTAACCGACACCCCAAACAGTTTTTATATCCCAACCAAAACTATCCCGGATACTGAGTTTTGCACGCAAGCGTTTAACATGTGTGTCAACAGTGCGTGTGTCACCATAGTATTCGTAGCCCCAAACCTTTTCTAATAGTTGGTCACGGGTAAACACCTTATTGGTGTTTTTCGTAAAAAACCACAACAACTCAAATTCCTTGTTAGTCATGTTTATTTCCTGTCCGTCAACTTTGACCAAATAGTTATTGTGGTCGATATTAAGATATGGGAATACGACAATTTCTGAAACCTTTTCCGCCTTGCGTTCTTCACTGCGGCGCAACACCGCGTTAATTCGCGCAACCAATTCGCGCGGGTTAAAGGGTTTGGTTAAATAATCATCGGCACCGGTTTCCAGACCAATTATCCGGTCATCATCATCAGCTCGCGCCGTAAGCATAATTATTGGCAGTTTGGAAAACCGCCTTATTTGCCGGCATACCTCAATACCATCCAACACTGGCATCATAATATCCAATACCAGTATATCCGGATTGCATTGTTGTGCTTTGACAATAGTTTCGGCACCATCAACTGCCTCAAAGACTTCAAACCCTTCTTTCAACAGATAAATCTTAATCAATTCGCGAATATTGGTATCATCATCCGCTATTAGTATGCGACGCGCCATAAGCTCCTCATCGAAAAACAGCCTTGGATAATCCAAGGCTGTTTCGGTTAATAATTTTTTTCTAAATCTGCCACTAACTCGGCCTCGCTGCGCAAACCGACAACCCGGTTGACAAGTTCGGTGTTTTTAAAGAACAACAAAGTTGGAATGCTGCGCACCCGATAATCTCGAGCCAACTCTGCTGCAGTATCAATGTTTATTTTGGCTATAACTGCTTTTCCGGCAGTTTTTACGGCGACCTGCTCCAGAATCGGTGCAAGCGATTTACACGGCCCGCACCATTCCGCCCAAAAGTCGATCATAACGACTGCATTATCTGCAAGTATTTTTGTTAGTTCAGCTTTTGTAGAAATATTAATCATTCTTCGCCTCCATAGTTGATAATAAATAAATATTCGGTTACATTATAACACACACAGATAGTTACATAAAAAAATAAACGCTCCAGAGGTGCTTATGAAAAAACATCTTATACTAATTCTGTTAATAATCTGTTTATGCGGTTGCGGTACGGAGTATCGTCAAGTACCCTTTATCGCAACGACGATTTATCCATTAACTGATATAACGCAAAGAATCTGCGGCGAAAAAATGCAAGTCCGGCAAGTTATTCCGCCGCAAATCGAGCCGCACGAATGGGATCCGTCGCCTTCCGCGTTAAAAGACATCAATGCCGCTGCATTTTTAGTAGCAATCGGTCCGATGCTCGAACCGACGGCAAAACTATCGATTGATTCCGACAAACAGTTATTTATGTGCAATTTTGCCGTCGTCGAAAACTACGGCGCTGCAACCGATCCGCATATGTGGCTTAATCCGCAGAACTTTATTCGCTTCATACCGCAAATAGTGAATAAACTATGCTCAATCGATGCTGTTAATGCCGAATACTATCAGCAAAATTCAGCCAAATTAATTGTTGAACTTTCCGAGCTGGATAAAATCTATAACGAAAAATTATCTCATCTCAAGAATAAAGAATTCGTTGTAACGCACGCAGCTTTTGGCTATCTCGCGAACCGCTATAATCTAACGCAGCATTCAATACTCGGTAATACGCCGGAGGAAGAACCGTCAGCCAAACACCTTAACAAATTGGCCGAATTCTGCAAGTCACACAAAATAAGTACCATCTATTTTGAACCGCGTGAATCGGAAAAATTGGCAACCAGGTTTGCCGGCGAAATAAACGCGAAGGTACTGCCGCTCGATCCACTGGAAATGGCACCCTTAGCTGACAACAAAGCTCAAGGTTACGTCGCAATAATGCGGCTTAACCTCGAGCAATTAATTAACGGCAACAATTAACTATTCAGCAATTATTTTTTCATACTCAGCCACTACTGCGTCGTATTCCTCGTCAGTAGTTTCTACATAAACCGCTTCGCCCTGTTCGTCAACATCGATACGCGCCACGACTAAATCGACTTCACATTCACAATCTTCTTCGCAATCACATTCAGCTTCTAACGGCACCAAAATAGCGAACTGTTTCCCGTCAAGCGGAATAACGATGTCTTCTTGATAAAAGTATTCATTCCCTTCATCGTCATTAAATACAATTACATTCTCTTCAATTAGCTCTTCAACCTGCTCGCCGGCTAGTAAGTCGGCATTTTTTGTTGCTTTTTCCACGCTTATTTCTCCTTAACGTTTATTTTGAAATTCTAACCTCCCGAATTGTCCCTGTCAACCAATATATCAAAAGAAAGACTTTTTCTGACAATCTCAAACAATCCGGCTCTGGTAAAGCCAAACATTTCAATTTTTGAAACGTCTTTAACAGCAGCATCAGCTAGCACGTTCTTCACTGCTTCTTGTCCGTTAACATCCATTTTTAAAAAATCAATGACGATAATTCCTGAAAGATTGCGCAAACGGATTTGGCGCATTATTTCCTGCGCCGCGCTGGTATTAATTTCGACCACTGCCATACCGGGATTGTTGCCGCTTGCATAATTTCCGGAATTAACATCGATTGCCGTGAGCGCTTCGCAAGTATCGATAACAATGCGTACACCGTTTGTCAAAATCAGTTCGCGACAGCTTAACTGCGCAATTTGTTCAGACACTTTGCACAGTGAGAATATTGATTCGCCTGGTTCAGTTATTTTCAACAGACAATCACTGCCTGCCTGGTTAAGAAACTCGCAGATTTGGGTTTCGACTGTTTTATCGTCGGTAATAATTTCAGTTATCGAATTACGCACAAGATTGTCGCGTACATAACGTAAAACAAAGTCAAATTCACGAAACAGCAACCGTGGCTTATGCTCGACATTAAAGCGCTTGCAGATCTGTTGCCAGCGGTTAATCAGTAATACCGCATCTTCGTGCAACTGTTCGTATGAAGCCGCGGTTGCGGCAGTTCGCACAACGAATTTTTCGTTTGGGTACATATGCAAAAAAGCAATTAACCGTTGGCGCTCAACACTATCGCTGATTTTTTTGGAAATGCCGCTAACTTCCGCCAGCGGCATATAAATCAGGAACTTGCCGGAAATTTTAATTTTACCGGTTGCCGTAGCGGCTTTTTTTTTGTTTGACGGCCTGGTGATTTGCAGCAACAGACTGCTTCCGATCGTGGACTGAACTGTTGGTGGAATATCGTTACAATTAACAAAAACCTGTTGTTTTGAACCGACATCGGCAAATATCGCACTGATTTCCGTCAGTTGGTGTTCTACACGGGCTTTATAAATATTACCGACTATAGAATTTGTGTGTTCGGCGTAATCAAGCAATTGTCCCTGACTTACAATTGCAGCAATAAATTTATCGTTGGTATTACTTAGTAACAGACTGTTCATTCAAACTCCAGGTACTTAATTTAACTCGGCAATATTGTGCTTTTTGCGCAATGCTTTTGCCAAATATTGCAGTAACAAACTCAGCCGGTTTTATTGTCCCGCCGGTTAAATTCAATAATACCGCATAACTGAGCTTGTAATCTTCATTGGAAAGCCAATTCAAGGCCGGCGGTTCTACTAACAATTTTTTTACATCAACAATTTTCCGGCCTTTAGGCGAAACTTTTTCATAAATACACTGTTCACTGTTTAAAAAATTGCTGAACTGCTCCAAATCTGACGGTGTCAAACTCAGAGTTGCTTCATAACTGGCAAGGTTATAGACATTTCCCAGACTGCTATGCGACTCCGGAAGTTGCACAAAATCGACAAACCTGACACCTTGCGGTGTACAAACGTTAATTCGTGCCAACAAATCGTCAGTAACAACCGCATCTGGCAGCCTGATGTCAATATATTCGCCATAGCTCTCGCACCCGAGCGCCAGCGCCGGACCAAAAGAAAGTTTCATATGCGGATTAAAGCCTTCAGAATATTCGACAACAACTTTTGCGCGGCGAAAACTGCGCTCAATAACTTTTCCCAATTCCAAATGCGAAATATAGCAAGCGGTTCCACGCTTTTCAAATACAAAACGGTATGTCATCTCAACTGTTTCCCCAATCCACCACTTTTACAGCCAATTTTTGGCACACTCCGCAACCAGTGCAATCAGCGCGGCGACAATCCTTTGTCGGTTGACCGGAACTCGCTTTTTGCAATTCAAGTGCAAAATATTCGTCGTTAACCCCGGCCGAAATATGCGTCCACGGCAGCACTGTGTCCTTCTGATAATCAAATTTTAAGTATTCGTCCAAATTCAAGCCGTTTGCTTCAAACGCTTTACGCCACAATGAATACTTAAACATTTCACTCCAGCCATCAAACTTGGCACCAGCGCTCCACGCACTTTCAATAACTGCTGACAACTCGCGTCCGCCACGTGCGAACGCCCCTTCCAAACAGCTGGTAGACGCATCATGATACCGGAGCGTTATCGCCCGGCAACTGCGTGCAGCCTCCCGCAACAATCCGTGTTTACGGGAAAATTCTTCGGCAGTGTTTTGTTTTTCCCGTTGAAACGGAGTTTGAGCTTTTGGCACAAAATTCGAAACACTTACCGTAATTTTCACTCCACCCTTACCGGTGACCGACCGATATAACCGCTCAACCCGCTTGGCAGTATCAATAATGCCGTTAACGTCAGTATCGGTTTCCAACGGCAGCCCGATCATGAAATACAATTTCACGGTGCGACAGCCGGCGGCAAATGCAGCCGACAAAGCCGCATCAATATCTTCGTCAGTCACGTTTTTATTAATAATATCACGCATTCTCTGCGTACCAGCCTCTGGCGCAAATGTCATACTGCCTTTTCGCACATTTTGCACTAATTTAGCTAGATTAACCGAAAAACTGTCCATCCTGAGTGAAGGTAATGAAACACTAATTCGTTCCTTGCCGTCTTGCTGAACGCATTGCACAGCTTCAGTGATATGCGAATAATCAGCAGAGCTGAGTGAAGTCAAGGCAATCTCGTCGTAGCCGCTGCTTGCCAATAACTGCTTCGCCATGCTGCAAACATTTTCTAACCGCCGTTCACGCACCGGCCGATACACGAAACCGGCCTGACAAAACCGGCAGCCGCGGGTACAGCCGCGGAAAATTTCGAGCATTGCGCGCTCGTGGATGATTCCGATATTGGGAACAATAGGAACAATATCACCGCTGGACTCATCCAAATCCTGACACACGCGTTTAACCACCGCATGTTTGCCGAGAGCGGGCACATAAACTCCTTGTATTTTTGAAAGCGAACTTAATAATGCAGTTTTACCGCCAGCTTTTTCAGATTTCTTCCATTTAATAACACAATCACAAATATCATTAACTGCTTCTTCACCCTCACCGATTAAAAAGCAGTCGAAAAAATCAGCAACTGGTTCAGGATTATACACACAGGGACCACCACCAACTACTAATGGCATTGTTTCGTCACGCTCATTTGAACGTAACGGCAGCTGTGCCAAATCAAGCATATTTAAAACATTGGTATAGGTCAGCTCATACTGCAAGGTAATGCCGAGAATATCAAAATCAGCAATCGGCGCTTTGCTCTCTAAAGCGTACAACGGTACGCTATTGTCGCGCAAAACAGTTTCAAAATCCAGCCACGGACAATACACCCGCTCACACCAGGTATCTTCACGTGCATTGATGATTGAATACAATAATTGGGAACCGAGGTGCGACATACCGACTTCATAAGTGTCAGGAAAAGCAAAAGCAAAACGCAGATCAATTGGCAAGTTTTTGACAACCGAGTTATATTCACCACCAACATAGCGGCCAGGTTTTGCTACGAGATTTAAGTATTTTTGTAAATTTTTCATAATCAAAATAAAACGCCGTAAAGAAACGGCGTTAAAAATTTATATTCTTCCTTCTTATATATATATTTAGCATAATTCCGATACAGAGTAAATTTGTTGTCAGCGAACTAACACCGTAACTCATTAGCGGGCAAGGTATACCAGTTACCGGCATCAAACCAACCGTCATACCAATGTTGATTAAAATATGAAATAAAAACATCGAAAACACACCGGATGCCAACAACATTCCGAACGAATCGCGCGTTTCTCCGGCAATCCTTAACATCCGATATAATATCCCCAAATACAACAATAACAGCACTGAAGTACCGATAAATCCGAATTCTTCTCCAACAACCGCAAAGATAAAATCAGTGTGGTTTTCCGGCAAAAAGTTCAACTGGCTTTGCGTACCGTGAAACAAGCCCTTGCCAAATAACATCCCAGAACCAATGGCAATTTTGGACTGAATGATATGATAGCCTGATCCGGACGGATCGACGTTGGGGTCAAGAAACACCGTAAGTCGCATTTTTTGATAGTCATGCATAAAATGCCAAACAACTGGAAATGCTGCAATAGCAGCCACCGCTGCACCGGCAATATATTTGTAACTTATTCCGCTAACAAAAACCATCCCCAGCGTAATCGCCAAAAAAACCATAGCGGTACCGAGATCCGGTTGTTTTAATACCAGCACGAACGGCAACCCAACTATTAATGCCAGTTTTAATAATGTTTTTGGCGAATTTACCGTCCGCTGATTGTTATCTAAAAATGCCGCTAATACCACAATCATTATTGCTTTTGAAAACTCGGACGGTTGCAAATTAAGCGGCCCAATTTGAATCCACCGCTGCGCACCAAGCGCTGTCTGTCCAAATAACGTTACCCCGATTAGCGCAAGCATATTTATCACATACAGTGGTTTTGCCATAACTTTTAAGTTACGATAATCAAAGGCCAGAAGTATTAAAATGATCACAGCGTTAAATAATGCAAACATTCCTTGACGACCAACGTACCAAAACCGGTCATCACTCGGTGTATTCATATGCGTAGCCGAGCCGATTGTTACAATGCTTATCGCAATAACTGCAACTACAAAAGCCAGCAGTTGCCAATCCATATTTCGCGCCAGTCGTCGCGGAAAATTTAACATTATCTTTTTTGCCTGTTTGCGTTGTTTCGTTTATAGTCATTATCGTCTTTTGAATTTGCCGCATCAATGTTGCGTTTAACCCGCAGCACGGAAATGCTGGTTGTCAATATCACAGTATTTTGATTGTTATCAAATTTAACTTCCATATCTTCGTCGTTAAGTTCGAAATACTTCTGATAAACTTTTATGATATCGTCTTTAATGTCATTCATCAATTCCGGAGAAACATTCGAGCGATCGATTACCAGCATCGACTTTAATCGGTTTTTAGCAGTGCTGCCGGTGTGTTCTTTGTTTGGTGCTAACCAATCTTTAAATACCTGAAGAATATCCATCTTTAACCTCCGTGCAACTAAACCCCGAATGCGCGTTTTAGTTTTCCAAAAAAACCAGTCGGCGCATCGAGATCCAGGAATTCAATTTCTTCACCCATTAACCGGCGTACGATATTGCGATAGGCTTTTCCTACAAGTTTGTCATCGTTTAGTACCGCTGGTTCGCCTTTGTTGGTTGCTATAATGATGTATTCATCTTCGGGAATAATACCGATAAGTTTTATCGCCAAAATATCGCAAATATCGTCCACAGTCATCATATCGCCTTTGTTAACCATGTGCGGCCGTAACCGATTAATAATTAACAGCGGGTTCGCTTTGCCCTCAGATTCAAGCAATCCTACTATCCGGTCGGCATCGCGGACTGAAGACATTTCCGGATTTGTAACCACCACAGCGCGATCAGCACCGGCTATAGCATTTTTAAAGCCACCTTCGATGCCGGCAGGACAGTCAATCAGAACATAATCGAAATCTTCCGCTAATTGCTGAGCGATTTCGGTCATCTGCTCCGGTGTGATCGCGGTTTTATCCCGCGTTTGCGCAGCCGGCAACAAGTATAGATTTTCGAAACGCTTATCCTTTACTAAAGCCTGTTTAAGACGACAATGGCCCTCTGCTACATCAACCAGATCATACACAATACGGTTTTCCAAGCCCATAACTACATCCAGATTACGCAACCCGATGTCGGCGTCAACTATTACTGTCCGCTTGCCCATCAGTGCAAATCCGGTACCTAAACTCGCAGTACAGGTAGTTTTACCTACACCACCTTTACCGGATGTTATAACTATTACTTCACCCATTTTTCCTCCACATTTTCTTCAAAAAAACTATCAACTATATATTCTATTTCCCCATCGGTTTTACAACCAACGTATTGTTATCAATATAAGCTACTTCCCCATTACTGCCTTGTTCCGGCCATTCGCCACCGTCTGGTGCGCGGGCAATTACATCGGCGATGCGAATTTGAATCGGCTTTAACTTGTTGGCAACAATCCGGGCATCACGGGCACCAAAGGCTCCGGCATGGACAAGTCCCCGGCATGTTCCGTAGATCACAATATCGCGACCAGCAACAATCTCCGAACCAGGATTCATATCACCGAACAACACCACAATGCCATCGTAGATTATTCGCGTGCCGCTACGCAAGTTTTTGTTTATAACCAGCGCCGGCGCTTCATACCCGTCCATTTCGACTTTCTTTGGCGTTAGCACAGGGGTTTTTCGCGGTTCAAGTTTTTCAACATTGACTTGCGGTGATTCAACGACCAAATCTTTATCCCAGACAAGACCATACTCCGATAATAATTTTTTCAGCACGTCGGTTTGTTTGTTGTTAAACTTGTTTTCGCCCCAGGAAACCGTAACGCCGGCGCCACCGGAAAAAAAATCTTTAGACGCCAAAAGCTTTGCGCGCACATCAAATAAAAGTTCGTCGAATTCCGCATCGCTGGCCAGCATCAATTGAATTCCGTTCTTGTTTCCTTTAAATCTGACTATACTCATTTTTTCTCCATATCAAAACAATACTGGTATTTTACCATTAATTTGCAACTAATAAAAGCTATCGGCTATAATAATGTTACAGTAAATATTATTGTTATGTTTAAATATCTTTGTACAGGTGAATATGCGTATTTTTTGGCTTTCGTTCATTCTGATTATTACCATCGGCCTTTGCGCCGGATTTGTTACCTCATTGAACTCACAGCTTCCGGATATTGCGACACTCGACACACCGATTGCTTCCACGCAACTGCTGGATTGCAACGGCAAAATCTTTTTCAGCATCCACGGTAGCGAGGATCGTATTCCGGTGAAACTCAATGCAATGCCCAAAAACCTGACGGACGCTGTTGTCGCAATCGAAGACGAACGGTTCTATTCTCACAATGGCGTGGACATTATCGCAATCGCCCGGGCGATCTTTAGTGATTTGTTCTCAATGAGCATTGCAGAAGGCGGCAGTACAATCACGCAACAGCTGGCGCGCAACGCATTGCTCAGTCATGAACAAACTTTTCTTAGAAAGCTAAAAGAAGTTTTGTTGGCGCTCAAAATTGAACGCAAATACTCCAAATCGGAAATACTGCAAATGTATATCAACCAAGTTTATTTTGGCCACGGCGTGTATGGCGTTCAAGCTGCCGCAAAAGAATATTTCAATAAAAATGCGGCTGATTTGACGCTCTCTGAATGCGCTTATCTCGCCGGCGTACCGCAAAGCCCAAATTACTATTCTGATAGCAAAAATCGCAGGCAGGCACTGGAACGAATGAATCTGGTTCTTGGAAAAATGCTCGAACAAAAATTCATCAACCAAACGCAAAAAGACAACGCCGAAAAAACACCGCCTGGTTTTATAATCAGCCAAACCGAAAACAGCGACGGTTATTTTTCCGATTACGTTACTGAACAAATTGTCGAACGTTACGGCGCTGATGCGATTTACCGGGACGGACTGATTGTTTATACAACGATAAATTCCGATTATCAGCGTGCTGCTGAAAAGGCATTGAAAAAAATACCGGTTAGTTACCTCGACGCCCACAAACTTATGCAACCACAGGTTGCGCTCGTCTGCATTGATAACAAAAACGGACAAATCCGCGCGCTCATCGGCGGACGAGGGACCGATCAATTCAATCGCGCAATACTCGCCAAACGCCAGCCGGGCTCGGCAATAAAACCCTTTGTTTATTACACCGCGCTCAACGCCGGAATGACTCCGGATTCGCTCGTCGATGATCAGCCGGTTTCCTATGCCGGTTATGCTCCCGGCAACTATGACAATAAATTTCACGGTCAAATGAAACTTCGCACTGCACTGGCAAATTCCTACAATACCATTGCCGTGCAATTGACAGCACGCTATGGAATAACCAATATCCAAAAAAATATCAAAGCCGCCGGAATTACGACACTGGTCGAAACCGGTCCGGTAAATGATAATAATTTGGCATTGGCGCTCGGCGGTATGACCGACGGTGTAATTCCGCTGGAGATGGCTGAGGCCTATTCGACAATTGCTAATTATGGAAAAAATACCCGGCCAAGCAGCATCATCAGGATTACCGATCGCAATCAAAAAAAGCTTTTTGAACAAAAAAGCGCCGCTAAACAGGCACTTGACAAAAAGTCATGTATAGCACTGATTAATATGATGGAAGATGTCCTCAAAATCGGCACCGGAACTGCTGCCGCAATCGACCGTCCGGCAGCCGGAAAAACCGGCACGACTTCGAATCACAACGATGCCTGGTTCTGCGGATTTACACCGGAATACACCACAATTATCTGGATGGGAAACGATGATAATCAAACACTCGGCAAATTGACCGGCGGCGACTATCCGGCTCAAGTTTGGCACGATTTTATGCTTGAAATAACAAAAGGAACACTGGTGACAAAATTTTTGACTAATGCTCCGCTTAACAGCCCAACTAATTTGAAGGCAACTATAACCCCTTGACAGCATCCAGCGCTTCGAGCGCGATAAATTCGTTTTCTTTTGTTACTTTATCCTGAACTGTAAACAAATCATACAAATACCAAATGCCCACACCTCCGGCGGTCATGAAAAATATCAGTTGGGTAAGCGGTTTACGCAAGTACGCATAGTGCACTGCAAATAACGCAAAAAATTGCGCCCAGTCTCTGTTCTTCTTTTTGCGGTTGTAGCAATTCATAAATAGAATTTGATCATTTGGACTGAATTGCCGTAATACTCCTAAAATCTGTTGCGCCAAGTCACTTTGTGCAAGCGTCGGAATCAGTTCAGCGCTGCTTTTTTTCGCAGAAAATTTGTCGGCTCTATCAAATAATTCGTTAGTGTTCATTGTCATTATGGACGCAGTTGCGCCACTTCCTTTGTTTTTTTATGCACATTATAACACAATCATTCTTAAAATTTTTAAGCAACTGCAGGAAAAACAACAACAATGACGAATACTTTATACAAATCGCATTAAAGGAGCAATTAACGCATATGGCAAAACTTTATTTTCGTTACGCAGCAATGGATGCCGGAAAGACTTTGGATTTATTAAAAGTCGCTTACAATTACGAGGATCGCGGCCGCAAAGTTTTGATTATGACTGCCGGTATCGATAACCGGTTTGGCACTGGCAAAGTTGCATCCCGCGTCGGCATCACCCGCGAAGCGCTGTCGATATTCGCCAACGACAATCTTTTCGAGATTGTAAAAAACTATCCGGAAAAAATTGCCTGCGTATTGCTTGACGAAATCCAGTTCTTCACCGTTGAACAAATTCAGCAACTAGCTGATATAGTTGACGAATTAGACATTCCGGTTATCTGCTATGGCTTGCGCTCCGACTATATGGGCGGAACTTTTGCCGCCAGCGCTCAACTGATGGCAATCGCCGATTCAATAGAAGAAGTTAAAACTATCTGTCATTGCGGCAGAAAAGCCACGATGAACATGCTCGTAAAAAATGGTGTTGCCATAAAAAAAGGCTCGCAGGTTGTCGTCGATAACGACGAAACCCACGAGCAAAACATCAAATATTTATCGGTTTGCCGAAAGCATTGGAAAGCAGGACGATGGGAAAAATAAAGCAGCATGCAAGTTCCAAATTAACTGTAAATTTTTGGCATCACAAAGCGGTGAATTCAAAAATCGCTCACGCAATTCCATCCGTGTTTTATTTAATTACTCAACATCACTACACAATCAAACAGCTGTTTTAATGAGTTTTTCGCGGCTTCCTGATGCCCATTGCGGTTATCCCAGCGCGGTCAATATGCTTAGTCCGACACGCGAACGATGACGGTCGCCATACAAACTAACCACCGACACACTCATTGATGTTTGACAAATTATTTTTATTGACAAAAAAACAGACGGCTTTTGCTGTCTGTTTTTTTGTCAATTTCGCGCCAACGCCCGGTTGAAGCAAGCTTCAACAAACTCACTCCGGTGTTTCCACAGTAACTTTGCCGTAATCGGCTACCGCTGCAGTATTGTTGCCATTATTGGCAAGCTCATTGCCACTGACCAAGTGATCGACATAACTTACCGATTCCGGCATTGTGATAACGCTGGCAACGCCGCCTGGAGGCGTATTGGATGTCGTCGTTACCAACCCGCCAACCAGTTGATTGCTAACGGTAGCCACCGCTGTATTGGACGTTCCGGTGTTGCCGCTGTTTCCAACCGGGGCCGTCTGCCTATTGGCGATTTGTTTTTGATTCGTCGTATTGTTAGCATTATTATTGGCGTTGTTCGCGGCGTTAATCGCAGCTTGCCGGGCTTGATCCGCCGCTCTTTCTTCTGGTGTCGGGACGGGGTTCGGGGTTATCTCGCCGATGGCTCCGGTAACACCGGGTGCCGAAGAATAACCATACACCGTAGCCACTCCGTTAGTTGCCGCAATGTTCGCAGTGCTTATGCTTACAGTTTTTCCAACGCCGATATTTTTATTGTCATAATTCGCGCCGGTAATCGTAACCGTCCCGCTGTCACCGTCAATAAATCCGGTTATTCCATGTGACGCAATCCCGCTTATCGGAGCAACCGTAGTTCCGTCATATACCTTCGACGCCGTTCCGGCTATTGTATAGCTTATGGTTGGTGCAAGTGAATACAGGTATCCGTTGCCGGTTCCAAGTACTAAAGAACCGTATGTCGAGTTATATTGCTTGAAAGCATAAGTCAAACCGCCGCGGGTATCAGCCGCCGGATTTGCCGAACAGACCAGCCAGCGGCCGTTAGTTGCCGATAGCGCTGCAGCACCACCACTATTGATGAAGTTCCCGCTGGTTGCCAGCATCAAAGCGTTGCCGGTTGCACCAGTTGTTATCGTCGCGTCAGAGAGAATTGTCAGATTACCAACAGCGTTTGCATTAATCGTATTGGCGGTTATATTCGCAAGCGCTATAGAGCCGCCGGTAAAACCGTTCAGGATACCTAGCGTAGCGCCGCTGGTTACCCGCAGCGTTGTTCCGCTAGCCATAATAATATTGCCAGCACCCGGGTCGCGGTCAGCAGCTATTACACCATCCGCCACTGTTTCATTAGCCACCGCGCTAAACGCGCTCACGGTAATATCGGCGTTGATATTAATACTACGTCCGGCGTATAGACGGAAAACGCCTGCCGTGGTGTTGGTTGATATAACGTTTTGGTTGATCATGATGTCATTATTAGCCTTGAAGGTAACATCGGTGCCTTGGTTCAAGGCGTTGGTAATCGTGCTTGCCAAAGTGGTTAAACTGGCAGTCGGCTGTGTAGCATACGCATCCAGCTGATTGAGCAGCGCGGCGGCGCTAACAACGTTGCTGTAAGCATAAACGGCGCTATTAAAATCGTCTCCTGCAAGTATGCGATTGTTTATTGCGTCATCATAAATATGACCCCCAAGTTTTTGCCCCGCCTGCGTCCCCACCAAGCTGTTGATCGGAGAAATCACACCGGTAACTCCGCTCTCGCCATTGCCCCAGGTCGCCGCCCCGGCCTGAGCCACAGTCCCGTTGTTCCAACTACGTGAACCAACCACATAATTGCCGTTGTTTAAGGCTGTTACTACAATGCCAACAAAGTCGCTCGCCTGCGTCCCCACCAGACTGTTGGTCGAGGAAATCACACCGGTAACTCCGCTCGTGCCATTGCCCCATGTCGCCGCACCGGCCTGAGCCACAGTCCCGTTCGCCCAATTATATGAACGAACCACATAATTGCCGTTGCTTAAGGCTTTTACCTCAACGCCAACCCAGTCCTCCTTCTGCGTCCCCACCAGACTGTTGGTCGAGGAAACCGCACCGGTAATTCCGCTCGTGCCATTGCCCCAGGTCGCAGCACCTATGCCAGCCGCTTCCCCCCCGTTCCTCCAGTAAAATGAACCAACCACATAATTGCCGTTGCTTAAGGCCGTAACATCAAAGCCAACCTTGTCGCTCGCATGCGTCCCAACTAGGCTGTTGGTCGAGGAAACCACACCGGTAATTCCGCTCGTGCCATTGCCCCAAGTCGCCTCTCCGGCGAAGGACTCCGCCCCGTTCGCCCAAAAATATGAACGAACCACATAGTTGCCGTTGCTTAAGGCCGTTGCCCAAAGGCCAACATTATCGCCACGCTGCGTCCCCACCAGACTGTTGGTCGAGGAAACCGCACCGGTAACTCCGCTCGTGCCGTTGCCCCAGGTCGCAGCACCGGCGAAGAGCTCCGTCCCGTTCGCCCAATTATTTGAACCAACCACATAATTGCCGTTGCTTAAGGCTGTTATACCACTCTTGCTAACCTCATCATCCTCCTGCGTTCCCACCAGGCTGTTGGTCGGGGAAATCACACCGGTAATTCCGCTCGTGCCGTCGCCCCAGGTCGCAGCACCGACGGCAGCCACTGTCCCGTTCGACCAAAGTTTCGATCCAACCACATAATTGCCCTTGCTTAAGGCTGTTACATCATGGCCAACATTGTCCTCCGCCTGTGTCCCCACCAGGCTGTTGGTCAGGGAAATCACACCGGTAATTCCGCTCGTGCCGTTGCCCCAGGTCGCCGCCCCGGCGCAAACCATCGTTCCGTTCGCCCAATTATTTGAACCAACCACATAGTTGCCGTTGCTTAAGGCTGCTATCCCACTAAGGCCAACCGCATCATACACCTGCGTTCCCACCAAGCTGTTGGTCGGGGAAATCACACCGGTAACTCCGCTCGTGCCGTTGCCCCAGGTCACCGCACCGGCCTGAGCCGCCGTCCCGTTCGCCCAAAAATTTGAATCAACCACATAGTTGCCGTTGCTTAAGGCTATTATACCACCCTTGCCAACCAAGTCATTCTTCTGCGTTCCCACCAAGCTATTGGTCGGGGAAATCACACCGGTAACTCCGCTCGCGCCGTTGCCCCAGGTCGCAGCACCGGCGCTAGCCGCCGTCCCGTTTTTCCAACTACGTGAACCAACCACATAATTGCCGTTGCTTAAGGCTGTTACATCATGGCCAACATTGTCCCCTGCCTGCGTCCCCACCAAGCTGTTAACCGCAGAAACCGCGTTGACACCGGTAATCGTTGCCGGATCAACAAGACTCACCGCGCCGCGATTGCCGTTCCAAGTGACATAGGCAAACACGTATTTTCCGGTAGCCGTACCGTTGTTTGTCAGAATCTTGTCCGACGCGGTGCTGACAGCATCACCATCATGCGAACCATACAATGTCGCCTTTAGCGCACCTGAGGCCTTATCGAACAAAAAGATCGCCCCGCCGGTCACTCCGCCAACAGTACAGCCATCGTCGCCAATTAAATAGTCTCCGGTTGTTGTGGTTATTACGCTTGTTCCAAAATTTGTGGACAAAGTGCCGCCGGTAACAGCGCTCTGGTTCATAACCATTGGTGTGTTTTGAAATGGATTAGCCACGCCAACGGTGATGTTTTTCGGATCAAGCAACAACTTGCCGCCCACACCAGCATTTACCTGTCCGGCGTACAGCAAATCGCCCAAACCGGACACTTCTACCGCACCGCCTTGTCCGTTCTGTCCAGCGGCATCGATCACGCCATAATATCCAGTCGCTTTGTCCGACCACACAACTACCGTTCCGCCTTGTCCAGCGGTTGCTGATACATCCAGTTCGGTTGCCGAATTAACATAAGTATTTGCCGCATGCCGGCGTTCGCCGCTTCCCTGCCAATCACCGCCGATGTTTATCTGGCCACCGTCCGTTGTTCCCTTGGCGCTTATCCCCGCTGCCTGCAGGTTGATATTTTTGCCTAATATTTCTACTGCGCCGCCGCGAGCGCCGTTTGCCCGGATTGCGCCGGACAGCAACACTCCATCGACGGCTTTGTAGCTGATGTTACCGCCAACATCTTCCCCGTCGGCTTGAATCGCGGCATTCGCCGTCTGCATAATGGTTGCGGCAGTTAGTTGCAAGGTTCCGCCGGTTACACTTGTCAGGTTGATGTTGCCGCCAATTCCAACTAAATCCGCGTCGATTGTTACCCTGCCGCCACCGGCCTTCAGTTCACCGTTGATGCTCGCACCACCAATTTCCGTCGCGATATTGCTGCGGGCGCTGATGTCAATTATCCCGTTAATGCCACTATCTATCGTTCCAGCATTCGTGATGTTCTGGGCGCCACTGAGAATAACTTTCCCGTCTGCGTTGCTTATGCTCTGAGCTTTTATTAATCCGCTATTATTGATTGCGGTTGCACCTTCGATCCGCACCATACCGCTCGCGAAGATACTGCCCTGGTTACTAATCGAGCTGTTCCGTTCGCTGGTATTGATTGTGCCGTTATTCATGAATGCCAGCGGATCGACATGCGATGTTGTTGCAATCAATCCGGCAACGTTGATTTGCGCCCCCGACGCAAACACCATCCCGTTGGGGTTGGACAAGTACACTTGCCCGTTCGCATTCAAATGTCCGTATATTTCTGTCGGGTTATTTCCCAATACCCGGTTGAGGGCAACGGCTTGCGAATTCGGCTGCTGAAAATTGACGGTTTCTTTGGCGGCAATATTAAAACTCGTCCAGTCGATAGCAGCGCGCTGACTGGCCTGTGCGATATTAGTAACATCCCCGGCCCGGATTATTGTAGCCTGACCGCCGACAACCACACCGCCTTCAGGCGCAGCGTCAACCACTAGCGGAGAAACTACCAGTCCGGCGGTGAGCAGGGCTGTTGTCCACTCTTTACTGTAGGCATGCAAGCCGGATTTGACGGTAGCAAACTGGACGCGGCAAGCCGAACCAACCAAGCTGCAGGCGCCTTTGACATATTTCTTTATCCGCCGCTTCTTCTCGATGGTCCATTGGCTAATGCGTCGGGCTTTTTTCGATGCCGACAAACAAAAGCATTTCATCCATTCCGGAATACTTTTTAACCAACTGCGACGAATTTTTCTCGACTGTTTCATAACTCTCTCCCTCAACTTTTTTAAGCTACACTTAACTGATATTTTTATCAACGCCAAAATAAAAAAACACCAACAAATAAGCCGTCGTTACGACTGCTTATTTATTAGTGCAAAAATGATTTTTTTTTATACAACGAATACTTTTCACCTGGAAATCGAGATTTTCAAATCCGCTTAGCGTCACAATAACAAGTGTCCAACAATATTTGCAAAATCAGCCTGTTCGGACTTTGATGTCCATGCAAATGCGTTTATTTTATCATTCAGCTCTGATTTTTGCTCAGAGCTGATATTTTTTGTGACGAATTTGAACAATTCCGCCAGATTTTCCGCCATTTGCTGTGTAAGTACCAGTTTGCCGCGCTCACAATCATTCCAGGCTTGCATAACCGCCGGAAATATTTCCACGAGCATTTCAGCAATGGCTTCGGCATACACCCTGATTTCGTACTGGGCATGTTCGGTTAATCGAAGCGATAAAAAGTGCAGCAAATTATGCAAATCAACGCTGGCGACAACTTCAGTATATAGCGCCAGTGGCAGGTTTATCCGCGACAGCTCGCGCGCCAGGCCGTTGTTTAAGCAATATTGATAATCATTATACAATTTTTGCTGACTTTCGGCTAACTTGTCATGTATTTCAGCAGCTGCGGGAATAGTTGATTCAGTACGGGCTTGCCGGTTTTTCTGATCCTGCGTTGTCATCAATTCCACATCCGGAACATACGATTGACAAATCATCTCGGAATAACGGCCACTAACTTCGTTATAAGACCAGGTGCGATGGCGCATCCACTGACGCATAACAAATATCGGCGCTTTTATATAAAGCTGTATTTGCGCCATTTCAAATGGTGACGTGTGTTTATGCCGCATCAGATACCGGATTAGCTGCGCGTTATTACTAGTTTTGTTTGTACCTTTTTTGTAACTGACCCGCGCCGCTTCGGCAATGGTATCGTCACTGCCCATCCAGTTTATTATTGCCACTTCGCCATGGTCTAAAACTTTCTTGAAATATTTAGGTTCCATTAATCCACCTCGTTATTATGCGAATTTAGTGAAGATATGCAGAATAATGCAATTGATTATTTTCCATAGCTGCATAGCGGGCTTCCTCGTTGCGTAAAACAAATATTCTGATCGACTTGAGTAAATCAGCAAACTGACTTTCCGCTACCAGCTCAGCCTGCTCCAATTCATTTGAAAGCTGGCGAAGCGTAAGTGTCGTTTCAAAAAATTCACGGTTGATCGCAATACCATGGTGCGCGAGAAAATTGGCAATAGCATTCCGATAACTGTACTCATCAAACGCGTTAGAAAATTGCAGATACATTGGAACATCAATTTCAATTTTTGCAGTATTGTCAGATTCCTGCTCAATAAAATATAACAGCGAATACAGCAGCCGGCTAATGTTCTCTACAAAAATATCCAGCTTAATCAACTCCTAAAAAATAATTTACTTGATTAATTCGACAATTATTTTTCATTTCCTGCAATGATTTGCACATTTCACAAAAAGTTGGCGTTTAATTCAATTTAATCAGCGTAGCGCCGTTACCGCCTTCGTTATATTCGGCAATACTGATGGATTTAACGTGCGGATGTTGTTTTAAGTGGTCTCGGATTCCGCTGCGCAATGCTCCCGTTCCCTTGCCGTGAATAAGCATCAATTCATTCAACCCGGACATAACACCGTCATCCAAAAACTTGTCCACGTCGGGCAATACTTCTTCAACCATCTTGCCGCGGATATCCAGCGTCCGTTGTACGGTGCGCATGGCAATTTCGCCGGTAAAAGTCCGGGCAGTGATTGCCCGCGCCTCGGCGCGGTTACGCACCAGTTTAAGTTTTTTCAAAGCGATAGTTGTTTTTAACGCACCAATCTGTACCAGCGCGTTATTCCCGCTGATGCTTTCGACAATACCGGCTTGATTTAACGAAGCAATAAATACATTTTTACCAGCTGTAATTTCGCCATCATAAGTATCAAATTTATCAGACTGCTCTTCAACTTCAATTTTTTGTTGCGTTTCAACCAACAATTTCCGCATTGCGTTAATTTCATCTTGCTGCTTGTCAACGTTCTTGGTCTGAATTTTTCGCAATTCAGCTATTACATATTCAGCTTCGGCCCGCGCCCGGCGTACGATATCACCGGCTTCTTTACGTGCTTTCTCCACCAGCTCGTCGCGCTTCATAGTTACCGCATCAAGCTTTGCTTTAGCTTCTTTGTTTATTCTTTCCGTTTGTTCGCGCAAGATTTTTACTTGCAATAACTCGTCATTAGCCTGTTTCATGTCCGCATCAATTTTACCTAGAACATTTTCCAGCGCCGTATGTTCATGGCTGACCAGCTGTTTTGCGCGGTCAATTACACTTTCATCCAGCCCCAGCCGCTTACTAATCGCAAAAGCGTTGCTGCTGCCGGGAACACCAATCAGCAACCGGTAAGTAGGTGAAAGGGTGTTTATATCAAATTCCACGCTGGCATTTTTGACACTTTCGTTGTTGTAACCGAAATTTTTCAATGCACCATAATGTGTGGTCGCAACTGTAACACAGTTAACTGCAATTAATTGTTCCAATATCGACTGTGCCAGCGCTGCCCCCTCTTCCGGATCGGTACCAGCGCCAATTTCATCAAACAATACTAAATCACCCGAGCAGACGTTTTCAATAATTCGGGTAACGTTACGCATGTGCCCGGAAAAAGTGCTCAGATTTTGTTCGATACTTTGCTCATCGCCGATATCAACGTATACATCGGTATAATACGGCAATTTCGAACCACTATCCGCCGGAATAAATAAACCGGATTGCGCCATTAACGTCAACAACCCGATCGTCTTAAGCGTGACAGTCTTGCCGCCGGTATTAGGACCGGTTATTAACAGCAGATTGTTAGGTGTGCCAAACACCACGTCGATTGGAACGACGCATTTGGAATCAATCAGCGGGTGCCGCGCCTTGCGCAACCGGTAGCATTTTTCACTGGTTAATTCCGGCAAAGTTGCCTTCAGCTCCAGCGCCAGTTTTCCCTTGGCAAAAACGAAATCCAACTCCGAGAGTGCGACACACGATTCGGTTATCGCGTCGCTAAACCTGCCAACATCCAGTGACAGCGCCGTCAGTATCCGTTCAATCTCGTGCTTTTCCTTGCTTTCCAATTGTTTCAGATCATTATTGATGTTTACTATCGCCATTGGTTCAATGAACACTGTCGCACCGCTGCCGGATGTATCGTGGACAATTCCCGGAAACTGGCTGCGATACTCCTGTTTCACCGGAATTACATAGCGGTCATTCCGCATCGTGACCACGGCATCGGAAAAATATTTGTGATTTTCCTGAGACCGCACCAGCGAATCGATTTTCTCTTTTATACGGCTGCGCAGCACCCGCATTTCTTTGCGGATTTTGTTCAGCTCATGGCTGGCGCTATCCCGAATTTCTCCGGAATCGTCAACTGCGTTGGTAATCGCCTCTTCCAAAAATTTTTGCGGCATAATTCGATAGGTCATTTCCTGTAAATAGTTATAATCACCCTCAAGCTCGCTTAAAAAAGTTTTCATTCTCCGCACAACGTTCATGGTTTGAGCAATTTTCAGCAATTCGTGCGGATCAAGTATCGCGCCGAGTAGTGCCCGATGCGCCGCCGAACGCACATCAAAAAAACCAGCCAACGGAACATGGGCCGCGGTGAGCAACACCGACACCGCTTCGTCAGTTTGCAAAAGACAAAGTTTGATATCATCAATATCAAACTTTGGTGCAATATCCGCGCACAGTCCTTTGCCAAGATCCGATACGGCTTTGGCTGCCAATTTTTTCTTTATCTGTTCATATTCCAGTACCCGAAATACTGAATCGTTCATTACGCCTCACTTATGCGGTTAATCTACACCACGCAACAGATGACCGCGGGTATGTTGAATTTGGTTAAAAAATGCTGCTGCCCCACCGCTAACTTCAGTAAATAATTGCTTGCAGGCGCGCTGTAGTTCACCGTCAACCAGCAGCCGCGCATCGATTCTAAATCGCGTTACACCGCATTGAAGCAAGCGCTGGCAGTGGCCAGCGCAGTTGTGCAGCCGCGAATTGAATAGATGCATGTTGCAAAACTGGTCGGTGACGGTGAGAAATTTTACATCGGTGCGATCAACTAATTTTAACCGGTTATCTGTTTTACAACTTTTCATGCAATGTTCACCGACTTTTTGCGAATAATGCACGCCGATTTGACAAATCCTGCTCTGCATTAACTCCAGGGCGCCATACGCCAAAACTTCGATCTGAAAATCAGCCGGAAGATTCAAACGGCTAATCTGCTCAAAATTCAGCTCCGGCGACACCAAACCGCCTGCATAACCACTCGTTGCCAGTTTGGCTACCGCAAATGTGTTAAATAACGGCGTGCCAAATCCAGCAAACATTTGACAATTCAAAATGTCGGCAAAATGCTGTGCACCAACACTGCCATAAATTCCGGTTATCCTGACTCCCTGTAACCGGTTGGCCATTATCTGAAAATATTCTAGCTTGTCGGGAAATATAACCCGGGGAAATTCCAGATAAAATTTCTTTTCATGCACTTCGGCTGCTTTCGCTAATCTGATTATCTGATCGACGTCAAGCGGTTCGTTGTTTAAGCACTCCAACGCCGCAATAACACCCTGTACTTCATGAACCGTCAGAGCAGCAGACAATGATTGTTCAGTGTCGGCGCAAACAATAATTTCCCCGGTGTTTTCGTCAGCACGCGAACTCTTCTTTGGTAGTTGAAAACTGCAACGAAATTCGTGTTTAGTACTGTTTTTCAACCGCACTACCGACAGCTTATCCAAAAGCTTTCGCCGGGTTTCGTTAATTTCACTAACAGGCAACGCTAAATCATCGGCGATTTCACAACCACAAGCAATTATGCGGTAAGGCGTATTGCCGGTTTTGCCAAGCTGAGCTGTAACTTTTTCGGCTGCCAGCGCCGTTTTTTGAGCAGTTTCGGCAATTTTTTCACCGTCAACCTCGACGTTGTTTCCCCGGTCATCGACCGCACGCAATTTAAGCGGTTGCCCCAACTCCAGCTTACAGAACAACTCAATTGCAATTTTTCGCGCTTCGCTTTCTAATTCATTTTGAATTATTTTTTCAAAACTGCTGTCGCGAACCCGGTAGAGTATCGCATTAGCCGGCAAACTTTTCAGGGAATCAATTACCGGTTTTCCGTTAATCATATTTACTTTCAAACTGCGTTCGATTCCGTTCAAATCAGCGACAAACAAATCATCTTTGGCAACTTGCAACTCTGCTAACTGTTGTTCGCTTATGCTTCCAACACTACCGATCAATTCACCGCGGTTATTCGGACGATAACTGCTCAGCATATTTTCCGATATTTCACCAGCTAAATAGCCATCAGTTAAGCCGCGGTTGAAAATTTTGCTGACGCTGGTATCAAATCCAACCAATTCCCCGTTAATATGTTTGTCAACTGCTTGCCGATAGGCTTTGGTAACCGCATAGACGTACTCCGGCGGCTTTAATCGTCCTTCAATTTTAAACGCTGTTACGCCACAATCAATTAATCTGCCAATATGCTCAAAGCTCTGCAAATCCTTCGGCGATAACGGAAACTTGACACTGAGCGGAGCTGTTTTGCCGCTATATTCAAGCGCATACGGCAACCGGCACGGCTGGGCACATTTGCCGCGATTGCCACTGCGCCCGCCAATTAGCGAACTCATTAAACACTGGCCGGATATCGAATAGCAGAGCGCACCATGAATAAACACTTCGGTCTCAACGTTATTTAAATGGGCATGTGCGGTCAATTCAGCAATCTCGGTCAACGACAGCTCACGCGGCAATACCACGCGATTGATACCGCAGCTCGCGGCAAAATCTATCCCAAGCCGGTTATGAATCGTCATCTGAGTACTGGCATGAATCGGGATAGTAGCATTATTCCGGCGCAAGTACTCCACGACCCCGATGTCCTGCACAATCAGAGCGTCGATTCCGCATTCACACAATTGAGCGATAAAACTGCCTAGCTCATTGTATTCACTATCTTTAATCAAAGTGTTGACGGCAGCATAAATTTTCACATTTCTTGTGTGTGCATATTCAACGGCCGTTTTTAATTCATCGAGCTCAAAATTGGTTGCGCTGCTGCGCGCGCCAAACATTTTTCCGGCAAGATACACCGCATCGGCGCCGCCTTGAACTGCCGCTATCAAAGCCTTCATATTACCGGCTGGCGCTAATAATTCAATCATTTTGCTCCTTATGTGATTAGATTGATTTTTTCAAACGTTGTAATCCGTCAACGAGTTTGGCACGCGAACAACCGGCATTCAACCGCAAAAAACCGCTTTTGCCGTAATTGGCGCCGGACATAATCGCGACCTTGCCGTTATTAATCAACTGTTCTTGCAACCGGGCATCTGTCATTCCCAACCGTGAACAGTCCAGCCAGGCAAGATATGTTCCCTGTGGTTTATGAAAATCAATTCCCAGTTTGTTTTCCAAAACAAACTGCTCGATACATTCCATATTGCCGGACAAATAGCTGACCAATTCATCCAGCCAGTCGTCACAATCGCGATACGCAGCAATAATTCCGTACATGCCAAAAATTGACGGACAGGATAGCGCATATTTGTTCTTCAATAAATCCAGAAAACCATTACGAATTTTTTCATCGCGAATAAATCCATAAGAACCCTGCAATCCGGGAATATTAAACGTCTTTGAAGCGGAAGTCACAACGAACAAATCTTCACCCGGATATTCCGCCAGCGAAATGAATTTGTTCGGCGCATAGACAATATCGGAATGGATTTCATCACTGATTATTTTCACGTTATTTCTGCGGCAAATATCCACCACCGCTTGCGTTTCTTCGGCAGTCCACACCCGTCCGGTCGGATTGTGCGGGTTGCACCAGATTAGAACCCGCGCATTTTTCGCGCAACGCTCAAGATCAGCGTAATCAAGCCGGTATTCGCCGTGATTTTCCAACAGATTATTGACCACCACGCGACAACCGCTCGCCGGTATCAACCGGAAAAATGCATCATACGCCGGGTTTTGGATGATAACTCCGTCACCGGGCTGCGTTAACAATTCCAGCAGCAGCGTTATCGAAAACAACACCGCCGGCGAATATATTACCGTTTCACTGCCGACTGCGCACTGATACCGGCGTTGATACCAGTTGGTTATCGTATCACGAAACTCAGCATGATTCCAGCGGCTGTAACCAAACACCGGATGCTTCATCCGCTTTTCCAGTTCAGCGATAATCTGCGGCGGAGCCGCAAAATCCATATCTGATATTGTAAACGGCAGTAAATCGCCGCGTCCAAACCGGTCAGCAATATAATCCCACTGCGTACAGTATGTTCCGCGCCGGTCAATCATTTCATCAAAATTATATTTGCTCATATACCATCCTCAGATCATTTTAAATTTTAATAATTTTGTCAAGGTTAACAAACAACAATCAGGCTTCATTGTCGTGCGCTATATCTTGCCGGTAAAAAACGAAATATACTGCTGCCAAAATAACGGCCAGTCCGCAATACAGCAATATGCCGTTGCCCGCTGCGAACTTCCAGCATACGCCGAGCAGCACCGGTCCAAGACCACTTTTTACCGCAAAAAGGATGCCGCAGATATTATTCATGTTGTTGGCGCCCATTCGTTTAGCGATATATGACCGTAAAAACATCTCGGTGATCAATCCGCCGTTGATGCTGATGCCGATACCAAATATTACGCTGGCAAGCAAGATCCCGGCAAGATTTCCTATAACCTGCAACACAACCGTTGCGATCAGGTACAATGTCAAGCCGCCGATAATGCACAGATACAGCGATACTTTTTTGCTCAGTTTCAATGACAGCGGTTTGGAAAAATAAGCACAGCATAAATATACAATAAACGATGCATAGCCGATATAGTCTTTGTTTAAATTCGAATTTTTCACTACTACCGGTACCAGATAACTATTGAACCCGTCCAGAAAATACAGCGGAAAAAATACCAGCAGCAGGAAAAACAGTATTCGCGGCTCTTTGAGCATTATGCCAAACGCTTTCGCCGTACTGATTTTATCAGCTTTCATTACTGCAATATGGCGATTTTTGGTCAGCAACCACACCGCAACCAACAACAGCAACGCAATTAGTGCGCTGAACAAGAAAGTTGTCTGTATCGTCGCGTAGGTAGCAATCAACGTACCGATAGTTATGCCGCACAAACCGCCGGCAAACCGTCCGGTCGTCCGCTCCGCCTGTCCGATTTTCCGCTGCTCAAGATCGGTTTCGCAGACGATAAAGGCTTTCAGCGCATTTACCTGCACCGCAAAAGCCGCGCCGTTGAATACCCGCCCAAGCAAAAACAGTGTCAGGCTCTCCGCCTGCCAGGTCATTGCGCAACCGATAATCATTAAAATTACTCCGACGATCATTTGCGGTTTCCAGCCCCAGCGATCCATGTAGCTGGCTATAAACAGATTCAGTGTCACTATCGACAGCATTTCTACGGCAAACGGTAACGCCATAACAAGCTCTTTAGGAAGCGCAAGCGCCGTCTGGTCAAATTGGGCGATGCGCGCCGCGCAGTACAGCAGCGACATGCTCACCGTCATATATGTCAAAAACGAAACTAACCGGATAACCGACGTATTTTCCCGTAAGGATGTTCCCGCCATTCGCGAGCTTTTCCAAGCGCTGATCAAGTGATTCAGCTCGACAATAATCAGATGGAAAGTAATCAGCAGAAATATCAGGCCGATCATATCGCGCCAAAATTGTGCCCGCAATTCATTGTAAATATTGCTTAAATCGAAATTCACGCACACCAGACCAATTGCTTCGCCATCTTTGTCAATAACCGGCGCATAGCTGTTGATATAGGTTTTCTTGCCGAATTGCTCGGTCACGCTGTCACATTTTTTTTGTTCGATCAGCTCATACAAGCCACTGCTGCTTTCGTTGCGCGGCAGAGGTTGCCACAAACTGCTCCAGCTGTTGGAAACCAGCAGCCGCAGCATCTTGCCGTCAGTTTTATACAAAACAAAGGTCCGGTCGGCGCTCAGATCTTTTTCACCAGCCGGCCGGAAAACTTTTTCAGCCTCATTTTGCAATGTTTTAAATTCCGGTTTATCATAATCAAACTTGCCGTTTATGGCCCCGATTGACCGTTCATCAAAAAACCGGGCAGCAATAACTGCCAGCTGCTGATTTTCCTTTACCAATGTTTTTTCATAATCGCGCAGCACATTGCCATGCGTCAGTTTAGCCGCCATCACCCCGGCCACGGCGATGAGAAACAGATAGAACATAACTGTTGCCAGCTCAGTCGGATAGCGAATACAATAACGCAATAATATTACTGCAAAATACAATGCCAGTAGCAGACAAAGCACTGCAACCGCCCACACCGCGCAAAGCAGCCATTGAAACCCCCGGGAAAATTTCCCGCTTGCCGGAAGGCTTCGAATTTTCCCTTCCGGCGATATCAGCAGGATATTCTTGCGCCCGTTGAGGCAGATAGTGCCGTTGCTGCTGACAGAATAATTGCGCAGAATTGCATCATACAAATTGGCATCGATCAACTCATTTTCCCGGGTAAGATCAATCATCGTCCGGCGGTCGTTATGCAGCCGGTTGACATTATAGATACGACTGCTGCTTAAATCAGTATAGTAGAAGCCGCCGTTAGCATCGCTATTGAGATTCCAGGTAACTTCTCCCGGCCAGCGGGCATTGGCAGTTTCTTCCTTGCCATTTGCGGCGCGGCTAATAATCCGGCCATTTTTTAGCGACAATATCAGTGTATTCGTATCGATAGAGTAATCATAGTCATCAATATCACTAACCGTTGCCGGATCTTTTTCACAAGTCATAACCGCATGCAGCCCATTCTGGTCATACTTTTGGATTTCAACCGCTGTATCAGTTATTTTTGCAAAATATAATACCCCGTCCTTGCTTTCAAAACAACTTACCGGCGATACTAGCAAACTGTTAATATCGTTTGTTCCGCAAAACTCGGTGATAACAGCCAATAATTCGCCATTTTTATCATATTTTTTGATACTGTATGCTGTTTGGCTCTCCAGTAGTACACCGGGATCGATTTCCACGGTAAAAATATTACCGGTTTTGTCAATTGCAAACTGCTCGACAATCGCATTTAGCGGCAATTTTTCAAAAGTTATCAACTGCTCAATTTCACCGCTTAGATTGATTTTGAACAGTTCCTGAGCCGAAGACAAACGCGCATAAAGTTTACCGTCATCGCCACAATTCACTCGTGTAGCTTCATAGCCATAGTCATAAGTGCCCCAGGGATTAAGTTCCAGATAGCTTCGGTTTAAAAACAAAAAACAAATTCCGGCGAGCAGTAGCGCCGCTAAAACAATATTCCACAACCATATCTTGTTGATGAACTTTCTATCCATAACATCCATCCCCTGTCAGTCATAGCAAATAGTCTAGTTCCCCATCAGCCTGTCCAGTTGAGTTTTCAGCAGATGAACTTGTGGCCCGATAACCACCTGAATGTTATTTTCTGATAATTTTATCACCGCCAGCGCGCCGCAGCTTTTTAATACTTTTTCATCGACTACCTTGCCGTTTTTCAACGTCAGCCTCAACCGGGTGATACAGTTTTCCAACGAAGTTATATTATCTTTACCACCCAGTGCCGCAAGCACTTTTTCAGCATTATAATCTTTAAGCGACTTCTGCGGCAATGCGCTGGCTGTTTCTTCGGTTACTTCTTCACGACCCGGGGTTTGTAAATCGTAGCGGTTTAGCGCCCAACTGAAAACGAAATAGTAGGCTGCAAACCAGACCACACCAACTACCGGTACCAGATACCACTTGGTTCGCGCTCCCTGCAGTACGCCAAACACCAGAAAGTCAATAATATTGCCATCGGTGTTTCCGATAGTAACATGGAACAATCCCATGACCATAAACCCCAGCCCGGTCATGATTGCGTGAAACAAATACAAGAACGGCGCTACAAACAAAAACAAAAATTCCAGCGGCTCAGTAATCCCACCGACCATGCAGGCAATTACTCCGGAAATGAACAATCCCTTAACCACCGGCCGGTTCTCAAAGCGGGCTGACCGATACATTGCAAGCGCTGCCGCCGGCAGCCCAAACAAAAACGTCGGCATTTTTCCTTGTGACAAAAACTGTGTTGCCTGCCAGCTAAATTCACGGGTGTTCGGATCCGCCAATTGTTTATAAAAAATGTTCAGCGCACCGAATACTTGCTCACCGCCAACAACCATACTGCCGCCGGCCGGAGTAAACCGGATCATCGCGACCAAAATATGATGCAATCCAAACGGAATCAATAACCGCTCACCGGCGCCAAACAAGAACGGCCCGAACACCCCGGCTGATGCGATCAGCGTACCGATTCCAAAGATAATAAAATTAAATACCGGCCAGATAATCGGCACCAGTAATCCGACAATGCTCATCACAAATGCTGACACAATCGGCACGAAGCGCGCGCCGCCAAAGAAGGCAAACGCGTCCGGCAAGCTGACGTTATAAAACCGTTCGTGCAACCGGTAGACAATAATTCCGACCGCAATACCGCCGAGAATTCCGGTATCGATAGTCTGCAAGCCCATAATCATTGCCTGACCCATAGTCTTCATCAATTTGGGCTCGGCGATAATTGCTGCCGCATTTAAATAAAAGTTTATCGACATATTCATGACGACAAAGCCGACAAAACCAGCAAAACCTGCTACACCTTTTTCATAGCGGCACATTCCCGCCGGAATCGCTACTGCGAACATCACTGCAAGATTGGCAAACGCAAACGAACCGACCGTTGCCATGAAGTTAAAAACCAGTTGGATTAACCAATTACCGAGAAACGGGAAATCTTTGACTACTTGCGAACCGGTAAACGCGCTGCCAATTCCCAGCATGATACCCATCGCCGCAAGCAATGCTACCGGCAACATGAAAGTTTTACCCAGTTTTTGCATAAATCCCATGATTTTTTGCATATTAATTTTCCTCCGTTTCAATCATCGACCACTGACCAATGGTCACAAATCCCAATTTTTCGTACATTTTTTTGGCAACCGGATTTTCACAAAACAAGTAGAGCTGCTTGCCTTCACTGCTCAGCTTTGTGCATAATTCCCGCATACAGGCCTCGGCATACCCTCGCCTGCGATATTCTTTGCGACAGCACACCGAAACGATTACTGCGGAATCAGCACACTCGGCGGCAGTGGCAGCACAGGCCACAACTTTACCATCCTGTTTGATAACAAAATAACGCACCTCATGCCGTTTTACCGTCCGCAGATAACGCTCGACTATCTCGCCGTGCGAAAAACCGAATTCCACACTGACCAGTAAATCATCAATCGATTGGACTTCGTTTGCTGTTGCCAGCTCAACTGTAACGGTATATGGTTGGGCGTTAGCCAGTGTTTTCAGACGCATATAAGTTTTGTTCAGCCATTTTCTGTGCAACGCTGTCGCCAGCGGCTTAATTATCTCCGCCTTGCCGCTAATCGATTCAAATTTCAGATAGCTGTCGATGACGGGAATAAAAGCTAAGCCGTTATAATCCGGTTGCGCACTAATCATCAAGAAATTGTCATAGCGCAACAGTACCGCAATTAATTCGTCCGCACCGGAAAAATCGCCCCAAACATCAACCGTGTCCGATTCGTACCCATAGTTTATTATATCGCCGATTATCATAGCATTAAAATCAAAATCAGCATATAAAAATTGCAGCGCTTTTTCATTATCCGGTTCTGAAAGTTTACGTACCATAATTCCTCTCGGCGTATCTGCGCTCATTCAAAAAAGCACCCCGCAATGCGCGGGGCGCAAAAATAATTTTTCGATAATCAGAAATCATCTATATATTATAAAACTCTTCGAATGATTTGATTATATAGTAATGATCTTTAACTCCGCATAGTTCACGAACTGAATGCATTGCCAGTATCGGCGCACCGATATCCACGGCACGGATGTCCAGATGGGTCGAAGATATCGGGCCGATGGTCGAACCGCCGACCAAATCCGAGCGGTTGACAAATTTTTGTACCGGCACCCCGACCGCTTTACAAATCTGCACATAGACCGAACCGGAATCGCTGTCAGTAGTATAGCTCTGACTGGCAGCTAATTTAATAACCGGCCCGCCGTTTAAAACCGGCCGGTTTACCGGATCATGCTTGTCACCAACATTCGGGTGCACGGCATGTGCCGAATCTGCCGAAATCATGAACGATTGAGCGAGCGCCCGCATGAAACACTCCCGGCCGCCACCGGCGGAAATAACAATCCGCTCCAGCACATTTGCCAAAAACTGCGAATCGCCCCCCTGCTTGGTGCGACTGCCCACTTCTTCATTATCAAACGCGACCATCACATTTGTAGCACGCGCTCCGGTACTGCTTACAAGTGCATTAATCCCGGCATGCACCATCGCCAGGTCATCAAGGCGGCCGCTGGAAATAAACTCGTTGTTAAGACCGACAATACAGCCTTTTTCATATTCATACAAAAACAAATCATAATCCAAAATTTCAGCAGCATCGACAGCCAACTCAGCAGCAACCGTATTCAGCAAATAATTGCCCTTGGAAAGCTGTTGATTGATATGCGCCAGCAACGGCAAGGTGTCCTTCTGCAGGTTTAGTTCCACGCCGCTATTAACTTCGCGGTTCATGTGAATGGCAAGATTGGGAATAATCAAAATCGGACGTTTGATATTTACCAAAACCGTACGCGGGTTGAGGACGTCGCTGCTTTTCAACATCACCCGTCCGGCAACCGCTAATGGCCGGTCCATCCAGGTACTGCGAATCGGCCCGCCATAAACCTCAGTGTTCAACCGCACGTAACTGCCTTCGACTTCCATCTCCGGACTTGGCTTAACCCGGAACCCCGGCGAATCAGTATGCGCACCGACAATCTTGAAGCCGCATTCTTCAACGATGCCGCTACCGACAACAAAAGCAACCAGCGCCGAGCTGTTCTTGGTAACAAAATACTTGCCGCCCTGCTCCATGTCCCAGCGGTCAGCTTCATTAAGCTCTGTGAACCCCTTGTCGCGCAACTGCGCTGCAACATTGTCAACAGCGTGAAAAGCCGTCGGGCTGTCGTACAGAAAATCAATCAGCTCCTGAGCCAAAACCAATTCTCGTTCCATAAAATCCTCCGAAAGTATTTTTATGAATATTGTAACACAAGGATTAAAATTAAAAAATGGCGATTTCTGCTTTTTATTATCACCAAACTCAAGTATTCGATAACGAATTTCAAAATTAAACACAGCTGTCTGATTTATTAAATTTTCAACTTTTATTGTGCTATAATAGAGAATATTTTTGAAAGGCCAGCAATATGTATTTTAGAAAACCCGCTGCCATAGTTCTTGCGTTAGTATTGATAGTTGCGCAATCTGTCAGTTTCGCCGGAAAGCCGGAACTAATCACGCTCACTTGGAACGACGACCCTCAGTCTACCCAGACAATAACCTGGCGGACGGATACTGCAACCACCGGCAGTTTTATCGAGTATTCAGAAACCGGCGACGCTGCCGACTTTGTCGCCACTGCCATTCAGGCACCGGTTCCTTATGCGCAGTTAGCCACTAACGCCGGAAAGTTCAACATTCATTCAGGGAAAATAACTTATCTTACGCCGGGAACGAAATATTATTTCCGTGTCGGTGACGGCAAAGATTGGAGCGCCGTCAGCAGCTTTAATACTGCGCCGTACAGCCCAAAGCCATTTAATTTTTTGGTATTCGGTGACTCGCAAAGCTCTGATTACGGAGTTTGGGGTAAGACTGTCAAAAACGCTTACGCGCTTTACCCTAAGGCTGATTTTTTTTCCAACGTTGGCGACTTGGTAGACAAGAGTGACGATTATAAACAATGGTCAGCCTGGCTGCGCAATGCGCAAGGAATTATCAACACAATCCCTTGTATGCCGGCGAGCGGCAATCATGAAAACTACAGTATTAACAAAAAACTAATCATGCCGGATTATTTCCGGGCGCTATTACCACTGCCGCAAAACGGTCCAAATCCAATCAAAGGACTGGCTTACTCGTTTGACTACAGCAACGCTCATTTCGTGGTGCTGGATACTCAATATGGTGAAGAAGCCGCCTTTGTGCCAAATCTTCTGAGTATTCAAAAAACTTGGTTAGATCAAGATTTGGCAGCTACCGATAAAACCTGGAAAATCGTCGTCATGCACCGTCCGCTGTATAACAATACTATTGCTGAATCGCATCCGAACTTACGCGCGGCGTTCGGCGGCTTGTTCGACAAGTATCACGTCGATGTAGTCTTCAACGGCCACGACCATGCCTATGCCCGCACTTATCCGCTCAATGACGGCAAAAAAACCGATACCGCTAACGGCACAGTCTTTATCAACTGCGGCCGCAGCGGCACAAAAAAGCATTCACTCGGAATGAGCTCAATGCTCTGGGATGCCTTTTTTTATAATCCAACCGGACAACCAAATTATCTCGAAGTCGAAATTGTCAATAACCTGCTTACAATAACGGCATTAAATCAGGACGGCTCGTTGATTGAGTCATATAAAATTCTGAAGCCTGATGCCAAGTTATCGAGTAGTCAAATAGTCAAGTAGTTTCACAACAAACAACCATTAAGACAACATAGAGCATTGTGAAAACTATATTTATTTAGCAATTTTTTGTAGTGCAACATTAAAACTATTTGTTTGGCGATTTTTTTCGTGTGGTTTGTCAATATTTTGCAAATCGGCATCGACGATGATGTCCAGCAGCGCTTGCTGGCCTTTGAAACGTAGTGGACGGCGGACGAAAAACAATTGACGTGCGGTATTGCGTACGGTATAATCAAAAATATAAACCGTTGTGAGGTGAATTATGTCCGTAATAAATGCCACTGCTGCACGAGCGAATTTTTATAAAATCGTCGATGAGGCAATTGATAACCACGAGCCCATCTGCGTAACTGCGAAAAAAGGTAATGTGATCATAATTTCTGAGGATGACTGGCGTTCTATGCAAGAAACACTATATTTGCTGTCTATACCCGGAATGAGAGAATCTCTAATTGAAGGAAAAAATACGCCAATATCTGAGTGTGTGGTGATTTAATGACATGGACAATAATCGCCACAAGGCAGGCGCTGAAGGATAAAGAAAAGTTAATCGGATGTGGGTTGTGGAGCAAAGCAGACACATTGATTGAAGTTTTAAGAGCGAATCCATTTGCCAATCCACCGAAGTATGAGAAACTATCAGGAGACTTGGATGGTTTTTTTTCCAGAAGAATCAATATTCAACACAGGCTTGTGTATACAGTAAACGAAGCAGAAAGAACTGTAAAGGTAATGAGAATGTGGAGTCATTATGAATAGCGCCAGGCAGGACGGATAAAACCGCCCTGCTTTTTCATTTCGTCACCGTCCTTTGAAGCAGTGACTGCAACACCGCTTATTGATGGTATTTAGCCCAGTCGGTCAAAAACACTTCCGTCAACTGCGCAACGACTTTCGGATTAACCGAGATAATTCCCAATTCCCGGTTGCGTCTGATCGAGTTGGTGGTCATATTTATCGAGCCGAGTTCGGCAATTTTGCCGTCAACAATATAGACCTTGGCGTGAATGTAGAGATTATGCTTTTCGGCGCTGACTACTTCGACCTTAACTTTGTGCTTGCGCAGCGTACTTTTTTCTTGATAAAAAAGTAGCCAAAAAATCAAGCGCCGTACTCCAGGCAAACTTGTTCTAAGGCTATGCGTCGCAAACGGCAAACTCGCCTACGGCTCAAACATACCGCTTTGCTTTCCGCGCATTTAGCCCAAGAACAAGTATTTGCCCTACGCAATGCGCGATAGGAACTGATGCGATGTCTGAATCGCGTGAGGCAAAAAAATACGCCCGAGCCATATTGACGGCTTGGGCGTTTGTTGTGTTGGCTATTTGTCCGTTATTCTTTGTCAGACCTGATGCTCATGCCGTTTTTGATTTTCTTGCTTGGACGTTGTTTTGCAACGGTGCAATAACAAGCGTTTTTCCCAATGAAGCAAGCACTTTCATAACTGTTGATAATTGCGGGTCTGTTGTTCCTCTTTCAAGTCGTGCAATTACCGGTTGCTTAACCCCGCTCGCTTCCTCAATCTGCTTTTGTGTCATTCCTTTCGCCTGCCGCGCGTTGATAATCTCGCCAACCAACGCAACGCGTAAATCACTTGCCGCGATTTCTTCCGGGGTGAATATTTTTTTCTCGAATACATCCCAGCTTTCGCCTATTGGGGAAATTTTATTTTTACTCATTACCTTTGCTCCTCTCAATAAAATCAGCCCGATTTCTTTGGGCTTGATCAATTTCTCGTCGTGGTGTCTTCTGTGTTTTCTTAACAAATTGGTGCAGCAAAACAAAATGAGTTTCCTGCCAGCTAAAGAAAAATATCCGGTTTCTTAATGGTCTAAGTTCCCAAATACCATCGTCAATATGCTTTATATATGGCTCGCCGGCTCTAGTGCCATATTCACTCAATATTTTTATATAATCCCGTAATTTATTTAGCTTTATTCGGCTGTCTTTATCTTGCTTGTTCACTAATGTTTCAATGTATTCCTTTACCGGCTCACTACCGCCGCTATCTCTATAAAAGATTATTTCAAACATTCCAAAAGTTCTCCTCTACACCAATATTATACTTTTAAGTTATTAAAACGTCAATATAAAAACGCCCGAGCCATATTAACGGCTTGGGCGTTTGTTGTGTTTTATTTTACCAAGATGCGACTGAAAAAGTTTACAACGGCATACGTCCGGATTTTTGCTTCCAATTCACAAGTTCAACCAGCATATTTCGATACATACTGCCTCGCAATCACATTTTTCCAACCAATTTTAGCCGTTTTCATCACATTTTTCTAACCAGCTTAACTAAAATCATTAGCGTTTATAGTTGCGCAATATTTACGAAACAGCTTTGCCTTTGCAGCGTACTTTTTTCTTGATAAAAAAGTAG
>JBAYGT010000001.1:0-446549 GCA_041666525.1 Negativicutes bacterium | reverse complement strand
CTGGGAGTGGAAGTGCAGCAATGTATGGAGCGGACCAGTACTAATCGCCCGAGGGCTTGACTTATCAAGCGCTCGAATACAAATCTCAAACATTTACTCGATGTTTATCACATTTTCTCTATCTGGTTTTCAGGGCGTAAGCACTGAGGATATCCGGTGGTTAGGCGGAGGGGCTCCACCTGTTCCCATTCCGAACACAGTAGTTAAGCCCTCCTGCGCTGATGGTACTTGGCTGGTAACGGCCCGGGAGAGTATGTCGCTGCCGGTTTTAAAAAGCACACTTCGATAAGAAGTGTGCTTTTTTTTGCTTGAAACTCAGTTTTGCACAGGTATTTGTTGGTTCTGTAGCAGTACAGGGTTTTTTGTTGCGCGGATATGTGGTAGAATAGCATGGTCTTTGAAACTTATTATAATAGAAACTTGAGGGTAATTTAATAACTAATATGAAAAAATTGATTTATTGGCTGGAAATGGTAGCTTTTACTTCGTTTGGAAAATTGATGCGGTTACTACCGGAGCAGATTTGCTATATGTTTGCAACGATGCTTGGTTTGACCGGATATTATATTTTAAAGAAGCGGCGATTGATAACGATAAAAAACATTAGCTATGCATTTCCAAAAATGAAATATTCGGATTGGGAACGAATAGCTAAACAATCATACATATCGATGGCGATGTCATATATAGAATTTTTTTGGTCTGTGCAATTACTAAGAAGTGGACGAATAATTCTTGATAATCGAGAAACACTCGATGAAGCGGTCCAGTGTGGCAAGGGTGTGGTCATGGTTTCGTTGCATTTAGGTAATTGGGAGCTTGGCTGCACTTTGGGGGCTTTCGGCTACAAAATATACGATGTCGCACGGCGGCAGAACAATCCGTTTTTTAATAAAATTGTTGAAGATCGTCGTGAAGAAAACGGATTAAAAGTTGTATATAAGGGTGAAGGCGCGCGAAAATATTTGCAAATATTCAAGAAAGAAAAAGCAATATTGATTTTACCGGCGGATCAGCATGATACGGATGTTCCGGTTGTGTTTTTCGGCAAACAAACGACAGCGCCGCGCGGTCCGGCAATGTTTGCGGTCAAATTTGGCGCCCCGCTGGTGCTAACCTATGTTTATCGCGACGCAAATAATAACCACCATATCAAGGTGGATAAAGAAATAGCCGTAGTAGCGGGTGCTACAGTTGATGATTCGGTAAAAAATACCATGCAGAGTATCTATCAGGAATATGAACGGGTAATTCGTGAACATCCGGAGCAATATTTTTGGATGCACAATCGCTTCAAATAGGATTTTATTGGCTACAGGAGGAATTTCATGATTACTTATCTTCGGGAACACAAACGTGATCTGGCATTACTTTTGTTGCTTTGCCTTGTCATAATTATGCCGGGAATAAGCAATTTACCGTTATTTGACCCAGACGAACCGGTCTATGCACTCACACCACAGGAAATGATTTCTAGTGGTGATTGGTTGTCACCGCAAATATATGGACAATACTGGTATGACAAGCCACCGTTGTTTTATTGGTTGGTAGCAGTGTGTTTCAAGTTATTTGGCCACAATGAATTTGCTGCGCGGTTTCCGTCAGCGTTTTTGGGTATGATTACGGTTTTCATGGTGTACTATTTTGTCGGTGTCAAAACCAACCGTCGGATCGCGCTGCTGTCGGCGGTGGTTTTGTTAACTAGTTTGGAGTTTTTCTATTTATGTAAGGCAGCAGTCATTGATATTACGCTGGTGTTTTGCATGACTGGCGCATTATTGTGTTATTGGAGCGGACGCTATTTCTGGCTATACGTTTTTGCGGGCTTAGCTGTTATTGCCAAAGGACCGATTGGTTTTTTATTGCCTGGTGCAATAATTTTCTTGGATGTGCTATTCAATAATCGCTGGTTTGAATTAAAAAAAATGCGGTTGTTCTCCGGAATAATTGTATTTATATTGATTGCATCGCCGTGGTATTTGGCGATGTGGAAAGTACATGGACAGGCGTTTATTGATGGCTTTTTGGGCGCAAACAATCTTCAGCGATTTTTGATTGCCGAGCATCCGGGCGGCGAAAAATATTGGTGGTTTGTTCCGGTATTATTGATTGGAATGTTTCCGTGGACCAGTGTACTGCTGCAATCTGTTTATGAAACAGCAAAGGACGCAATTAATAAATGGCGCAGTAGAAAGAATAGCAATCCAGAGCTATTTATGCATTTTTGGGCATGGACGATATTTGCTTTTTTTTCAATTTCACAGACAAAGTTAGTCACATATATTCTGCCGATGTTTCCTGCAATAGCAATAATTATTGCGTTGTATCTGGACAAATATATTGAGAAATTGGGCATAAAAACTAAAATTGCAATGACAATTATTTCAGTTGTGTTTGCGTTGCTATTAGCGGTAGCGGCAATATTCGGACAAGCTATTCTTCAATCAGGTGTTATGGCCAGGGACGATGTGAGTACACAACAAATTATCAGTGCTATCATTATGCAAATTCAACAACCTTGGTTGATTTGGCGGGCGTTAGTGACGGCCCTTGGTACGTTATTGGTTTTTGGTGTCGCCAATTATAAGACTTGGAGTAAAAGTGTCATTAGCGGCTTAAAATGGCAAGTGGCGGGACTGGCAATATTTTCGTTGCTGTTGGTATATGTTTTGGCGCCGGTTGCTTATAATATGTTTGATTGCCGTGATTTTGCGCCGCAGTTCATGAAAATTTATGACGGAAAATCACAAGTGTACATTGTGAAATATCGGCATCCAGGATTCACTTTTTATACCGGAATTACTGGAGTAGAACTTAAATCTTTGCGTCAAACAGAGACGTCAATCCAAAATAATGCAGGAAGTAAAGCCTACTATGTGGTTTTGGATTCTTACTATAATTCAATGAGCGAAAAAACAAAAAAACTTGTCAATATTGAAAAAATATTTTATGAAAAATATGTTTTGAGAGTGAAATAAAAATTTTTCGAGGAGCATATATGTCACTTAGAAAAATCTTGTTGATATTTGCTGGTGCCATTTTTTTCTTTTGTGCATTCAATTGGTTAATGCCTATTACTGATCCCGTAGAAACAAATTATGCTTTGACTGCAAAAGAGATGCTATTGTCCGGCGATTGGATGTCACCGCGGATTTATGGTAATTTTTGGTATGATAAACCGGTAATGATTTATTGGTTGTTAATTCTATCGTTCAAGTTTTTTGGAATATGCGATTTTGCGGCGCGTTTTCCTTCTGCTCTTGCTGGTTCAGTAACAGTTACTTTCGCAGCTTGGTTCTATTATCGTATTTACGCGAGCATGCGCGGATCGTTGATTTTTGCTAGTATATTATCAGGCGCAGTGATGTTTTGGATTTTTTCGAAAATGGTAGTTACCGATGCCGTTTTGGTAGCGGTACTTAGTATCGCTTTAGCCTGTACATATTTGCATTTGATCGAGCGTGATCTGAAGTATCTATATATTGCTTATGTAATGATTGGGATCGGAATATTGGACAAAGGACCGATGGCGATTGTGCTACCAGCGTTTATTATTATGATTTACGCCATCATACAAAGGGATTGGAAAATAATTAAACGGGCATTTTCGATTCCTGGCTTAATAATCACTTTACTTATAGGTCTGCCTTGGTATTGGTACATGTACGATACGCATGGTTATGATTTCGTAAATGGTTTTCTTGGACTTAACAATTTTGTACGTGCAACCGTGTCAGAACATCCCGAAGATAATCATTTTTATTACTATATGTATATGATTCCTGCAACATTGTTGCCTTGGTCATTTATTGCAATAAAAGCTTTTTGGACTGAGCGAAGTGAAGACATTTATAAATATGTGTTGGCTTGGGTTTTAGGATTTTTTTTGTTTTTCACGTTGATGGCAACAAAATATCCGACCTATTGCCTGCCAGTAATTTTTCCGGCGCTAATGATTACTGCGAGATTTATTGACAAGCGATATCGGAATTTTTCTCAAACGGAGCTGTTTTTGTTAGTTTTTCCGTGTTTGCTGATTTGGGCGGGGTTAAATGTTGCGGCGTTAATTTTCTCACCGGACACCGGGAAAATATTTGCTATGATTTCGGTCGTTGTTCTGGGTGGATTTTTTGTGATTGTACATAAAAGTGATAGCTCGCTGATTATTCGTTCGGCAATCGGCGTTACACTTGCTTTCTTGTTATTTGGTTCAATCTTTGTTCCGGCATATATGCATCAGCGCTCGTCAAAAGCAATGGCCGCGCATTTGCCCAAAGAGCCGGTGCTTACAGCTTGTTATGGTGACTACATGACTTCGGCAGTATATTATAGCGGGCAAAGGATCGTTCAGTTGGGGGCGGAAGAGACAGGTTTTTGGGCCGGAAAATATGTTATGCCGCACGAATTACCAGAAAGTTTTTTTGAACGTTCGAAGCAATTGGATTCATATGTTTTAATTAGAAAAAATGACCGGGTTCAAGATTTTTTAAAAGCTCCATATTCTAATGGCTATCGATTGGTATACGCTGACAAGTATTATTATTTGTTAAAGCGTAATGGAATACAAGGCGCAAGTAGCAAATAGCGCGTAGTGAAATTGCTGAGGTGAGTGGATGCAGATTGCAAAACTAAAGAAACCGCTATTGTTTGTCGGGCTCGTTATTGTTTATTTGATTACTGTACTTTTCTCGCAACAAACGGCGCTGCCGTTTATGAAAATGAATATCGCTGAGCATAATCAGGTGAGAATAGTTACGGTAGCCGATATGGTGAAAGTTAAGATACCAGCACCGGATAATGTTCCTTCGGCACATGCGTCGACGATTGTGGCACTTGCTGATGATAAGTTGGCGGTGGCGTGGTTTGGTGGAACGCGCGAAGGGTCAAAAGATACCTGTATATATTTTTCGAAAAATAGTAACGGAGTTTGGTCAGCGCCTAAAGCAATTGCCACGCGGTTTGGAACATCAGCCGATGTTCAAAGGCACACATATCGAATAGGCAATCCGGTCTTGTCAGTGGACAACGCCGGAATTTTGCATTTATATTACGTTTCTACAGATTGGTTTGGCTGGGCAGCCGGAAAAGTAAATCATAAAAGATCGACGGATAATGGCAACACCTGGAGCGAAGCAGAGCGGTTGGCAATTGAACCAACGACCAATGTCAGTACCTTGGTTAGAACAGGAACGGTGTTGCTACAAAATGGCAGCACATTATTACCGGCGTATTTTGAATGCGGTAGTAAGCATCCGGATTTATTATTGATGAATAACGGTGCTGTTGAACAAAAGTGGAGCTATCCGCAGATGGATGGCGCCATTCAACCAGCGCTTGTTCGCGGGATTAATGGACACTTATTTATGTACTGTCGGGATAGCAACGATACTTATAAAAAAATACGGTTTGGCGAATTGGATGATCGTGGTAGTCTGTTGTCGAGTGGGGCAATAAATATTCCTAATCGCGATTCGTCGGTAGCGGCTGCAAATTTTGGTGATTATATTGTAATTGCATGTAATCCGGTTGAAGATGGCGGGCGTGGCTTGTTGAGTTTATATGCATCTAAAGACGGCTTTGTTTTTAAGAAAATTACCGATATTGAAAATGACAATAACGAATATTCATATCCGGCGTTGCTGGTTACCGGTGATATGCTTAACATTACTTACTCATATCAAAGAAAATGCATTGGTTTTGCGAAGATTTCATTAGCCTATGTTGAACGAATTTATAATCAAAAGTAGTGTATCTGTTTGTATGATCGAATACAGCAACATTCAGGAGTGTATATGACAACGATTCAAAATGCTGTTCAGTTAGTCGCGATAGCCTTTGTGTGTAGTGTAGTAATAAATAAAATACTCTTTGCCAAGTGGTTTGTTTCGCAGTTTAAACATCGTATCGGAATATTGATTTGCGGATTGATTTTTTTGAGTGTGCGGATCGACGGAGCATCGTTGGCAATGTGTGTCCGTGGACTTACCGGAGACATCAGTATTACGTCATTGGTGTTAATATGTAGTATGGTTGTTTCTGAAATGACAAACATTAATGTAAAATATAAAGTTTCAATTTTGCATTTAACTGTCATGGTTGTGATTGGCGGATTGTTGTATTTGACAACGTTTGGAATAATTCCCTTTGATTTGTGTTATTTTGGCTATGATTATATATATATAGCTACTCTATTGTTCTTATATGCCGTTTTTAACTTAAATAAATCAGTTATTTCTGCGGTGGTAGCTATTGCAATAATGGTAGCTTTTCAGTTTAATTTACTTGGTTCGCGAAATTTGTTCGATTACTTAATAGATTTGCCGTTGTGGCTGGTTTGCAGTTGGTTTTTTGTGAAAAGATTATCAGTGAAAAAACAAATGATAAACATTGAAAATAATGATTGATTCATTTGAATTTGGAGAACAAGATGAATTTTAACACGGAGTTTACTAAATCTCTGTTTAGATATATATTAATATTTTTTTTACTTGTTATATTCATGGTCGATTTTTGTTCAAGCGGTTATTGTGTCGATTATCAAAATGATGGACGGATTCAGAGTCCGGATACATTGCCCCCGGACAATCCGCAATGTTCAGAATGTGATTTACAAAACGAACGGACTGGTTTGTCTGGAGTGGTTGAGAAAAAAGCACCGACGACTACACCGGTTATCGTGTATGCTGATCGATTGTTTTTTGATAATAAAACTGGTGAGGCGGCGGCAGACGGCAGTGTAATTATCGAGTACGACGGCAAGAAAATGTCAGCAGATGCGCTGTTTGGTAATACTCAAACCGGTCAGGGGTTTGTTCCCGGGCCGATAAAAATATTGGGCGATAAAATGAATATCAATGGACAGGATTTATATATTGAAGGGAAAACGCAGGGAGCTAATGTTAAAGTATTTGCGGGAACGATCGGCACCAGCTATTTCAGCGGTGAGTCGGTTGAAATAGCCAAAGATAAAATTACGCTTTATAATGCCATAGCAACCGGTTGTCCTTCAAATATCCCTGATTACCATATTAGTGCTGACAGAATGGAAATTTTTCCCAATGATAGAGTTGTGTTATATAATGCACATGTTTTTTTGAAAAACTTTGAGTTATTTAGTTTGCAACAAATGACAATTAATATAGGTAAAAAATCTGGCATGGGCAGTCCGGTGCCATATCCCAGCGTTGGCTATTGGAGCGATACCGGTTTTTGGATAAACGAGGAAATTTCTGTTCCGCTATTTGTAGATAATACCTATTTAGACGTTAATCTGGGTTACTATCAGAAATATGGTTTTGCGCCAAATGCCGCCATTGAGTATTCGTCCAGCTGGTTAAATACTGAGCTGTATGTAGGATTTGATCGCGATGATCAAGGCCATTTTATAAAAAAATTACCGGAATTGACGGCAAGTACTGTGCCATTTAAAATTGGTGCGGCGCCTGTTACTTTGAATTTTAGTGGCAGTGGTGCGGTTTGGCAAAGTCCGCAACAAAATTTACAGAGTTTTCATAGAACCGCCCAGTTTTATTTTCAAGGCGATGCAATAAATTTACCACATTCCGCAACATTGCAACTTGGTGCCGGTGGAATAGGTGTCTGGGACGGTCCGGTGCCGGATGGAATATGGAGCAGTTCGCAACTTGTCAACGCACAAGAGGCATATAATACTTCGTTACTGGGTGACGCTGTCTATAGTCAGCCTATTGCGAGTAATTTGAGCTATGCTTTGGAATTTCACTATCAACGGTCGCAGACGCAAATTTTTGATTTCAATAATCCCAATGCATCTTATGCCGGTGTTTGGGGGGTGAATTGGCAACCAACTACGAAAGATAATTTTAGCGTAAGACAAACACTGGACTTGGCATCATGGAAGCAAACCCAATTGGATACGACCTGGATACGCAACTGGGGTTGCTGGAATACGATATTTGTTTATCATTGGGCGACTAGCATATATGAATTTAACGTTACAATGGTTAACTGGTAGAGGAAGGTTATTATGAAAATTCTTATTACTGGATGTAACGGGCAATTGGGAAGAGAATTACAAAAACAGTTGATTACCGATGAACTAATTCTTACTGATATTCACAATCTGGATATTACCGATTGGCGAGCGGTAAAAGAAACTTTTGCGGTTACCCGGCCGCAGGCGGTGGTACATTGTGCGGCATATACGGCCGTGGATAAGGCAGAAGTTGACATTGACGGTGCATTTAGCGTTAATGTTGTTGGTTCACAAAATATCGCGGCCGCTTCTCTGGAAATTGGTGCCCGGATGGTGTGTGTCAGTACTGACTATGTTTTTGATGGTGAAAATGAAGGAATGTATCGTGAGTTTGATGCAACTAATCCGCAAAGTGTCTATGGCAAAACCAAATTGCAAGGTGAGCAGATTGTAAAAGAGATACTTGGTCGGCATTACATTGCCCGTACCGCCTGGTTATATGGTGACGGCAATAATTTTATACGGACGATGTTAAAGCTCGCCGAAACTAATGCTCAACTAAAAGTTGTTAATGATCAAACCGGGTCGCCGACTTCGGCGTGCGAACTCGCAAAAGCGATTGACCGGTTAATTAGGACGGACGCTTACGGAACTTATCATTGTACTTGCCAGGGACAGACGACTTGGTACGAACTGACTAAGTTAGCGTTTGAAATAGCTAGAGTTAAAACCGTGGTCAATCCGTGTACCACCAGTGAATTTCCCCGGCCAGCCAAACGTCCGCGCCATTCGGTGTTGGACAATTATATGTTACGCATGGCGATAGGTGATCCGATGGGCGATTGGCAATCGGCTTTAAAAGAGTATTTGAAATGTGAGCTAGGCAATGAAGACTAAGCTGAAAAACAAATTTCGGTCAATCCTCAAACTTTGTAAATATTTACCGCGGTTCAAAAATCGTGATGAGCTGCATTTGAAAAACAATTGCAAGATATTATTGGTTAGCGAATGGAAAACAATTGGTGATTGCGTTAAAGTATCGGTAATTACCAGCGAGTTGAAACGGCTGTATCCCAATAGTTGGATTCACGTGATCGCACGATCTGAGGCAGTCAACGTTTGGAAACTTTTCAAAAATACTGTTGACTTGGTACAGGAGCAAGGCGGTAAGACGTTTTGGGAACGAACGCTTAATTTTGTCAGGATAGTGAAATCAATAATAGGAAGTAAATATGATATTTCGATAGCCTGTGGCAAGAGTACTGCGTTTGGTTTTGCGTTAATGTGCCGATCAGCGATTGTCACAGGTGATACAGACAGCAATACTGGCAAGATGATGTTTTCGGATAAATTGGCAAAATTTGAAATAAGCAAATCGTCACCGATAACGGAACGTTATTTATGTGCTTTGGCGAGAATTGGATTGCCGGTAAACCTGAAAACTAAACCAATGCTAGTGGCGCCGCGAATAAATATTGATGCAGCAATAATTGATTTGGACGAAAAATATGCGGTTGTATGTCCATTGGGAAGCGGCAGTTTCGACGGGCTGGCGCGGGAAATTGATATAAGTCTATTTTCAAAAATAGTAAAAGTGTTGAACGAAAAATACGAAAAGGTTTATGTTATTGGTTCGTCGGCGCAACGCGATTATATTGGCAAAAAGTATTCTGGAATAAAATTTTGCAATATTGCCGGGAAAATTTCACTTGCTGAACTGACAGTAGTGTTGAGCAAAGCACAGAAGTTTTTTACCACTGATACTGGTCCGATGCATTTGGCTGATGCACTGGATGTGCCATCCGTTGCGGTTATCAGACATGGGCAATATGATGAATATCGTCCACTGAGCAGTAAATTTGATAATTTCATTGTAAAAGTTGCATCGGATAATGGGATTACAGATAAAATGGTTGATTTGCCAGCGTTGTTAAGTAAACTTTGATATACCAAAAGGAGTACACAATGCTAAACAAAACGGTGTCTAGATCTTTGGTTCATTTGGTTTTCTGGTTGGTCACGATAGCAATAGTCATCAAAGAATTCGTCTTACAATATTTTATTTCTAATATTGGTTTTCGCGCGTCCAGTATGGTGGTGAATTTTAGCGCTTGTTTATTTTTTCTGATGTTCGGTTTTTTATTTCGACAAAAGAAAACAATTTGGTGGTTTGTTGCTGTTGATGTGTTAATTTCGATACTATTGTTTTGTGATGCAGTATATTTTAGAGCCTTTGGTTCCTTGCCGTCTGTGACAGCGTTGAATCAAGCCGGTATGTTGGAAAATTTTGGCACTGTGACTTTTTCGTTACTGAAGTCAATTGATTTGATTTTTTTTGTTGATCTGCCTATGCTGATATTGTTGGCATTTATTGCAGATGTGCCTGTAAGAAAGACCAATAAAAGTTTCATAGTTTATTTAATAGTTTTTGTGGTTGTTTTAGGTTCGTATATTGCAAAAGATGCGGTTTTGGATAAAAAAAGCATTGTAGGTATTGATTTGAAAGCGTCTACTGTTGTAGTAAAGGTTTTGGGCGTTTCAGGTTATCATTTTTTGGATCTTTGCAGTGCGGTTGTCGGGTTGGATACCAAACACGAACACATTAGCGCTACTGCGGAAGCAGAAGTGCGCAAATGGTTGTCGTGGAATTATGAAAATCTGAAACCAAATAATTATCAAGGTATATTCGCCGGTAAAAATTTGATTGTCGTGCAAGTGGAGTCGTTAGAGCGTTTTCAAATGTACCAAATGGTTGAGGGACAAGAAGTTACGCCGACACTTAATAGACTTGCCGAGGAAGGAATATATTTTACTAATTTTCATGCTCAGGAGGGCGAGGGGCAGACGTCTGACGGAGAGTTCATGCTAAACAGCGGTTGCTATCGTTTAACAAAAGGAACTCCTTGCTATGAATATCCGAGAAATAAATATATTTCTTTACCAAAATTGTTTGAGGAAAAAGGTTATAGAACATACGCAGCTCATCCGGACGATGCATCAACCTGGAATTGGTTTCAGGTCGATACTAACATGGGCTATGAAACTTGTTACAGCGTAAAAGATTTTGTATATGACGAAAAAATTGGTTATGGAATCGGCGACAAGCCGTTTTTAGAGCAATATTTTGAAAAAGTAAAAACATTTAAACAACCGTTTCAAGCTTTGGTACTAACATTGTCATTGCATGCTGATTTTGATTTGCCTGAAGACAAACTTACTTTGACTGTTCCGGCGGAAATCAAAAATCATTATTTAGGCAAATATCTGCGCGCTGCCCGTTACACTGATGAAGCAATTGCTGAATTGATTGCGAGTCTGGACAAGATTGGTTTGCTGGACAACACGGTACTCGTGTTTTATGGTGATCATCCCAGTTTGCATAAGTTTTACCAGGATGATGTCAACGCTACGGTTTGGCAGGGAGACTGGTGGCAGCAGAACTATCACAGAGTGCCTTTGATAATATATTCCAAAGGAATGAAACCATATAGTAGCGATATTAACGGTGGTCAGGTAGACTTATTACCAACAATTTGTTATCTGTTTGGTATTGATGCTAGCAAATACTCCCAATCGGCATTTGGCAGAAATCTGATGAACACGAACAGAAATTATTGCTTAATTCCAGGTGGGGAGTTATTTGGAAGTTATTCTGACCGAGATAAAGCAATGATTCTTAAAGGTTCCGATTATTCAGAACTGGCGATAAAAGGCAATATGTGGGGCACGGTATTGGAAAAATAATTTTTTGACTATTGAAAACTGTGGAAGATGATGGTGATATGCGGATGAAGGAAAAATTAGTAAAACTAATTTCAAAATGGCATGACAAGCGGGTACTTGTTGTTGGCGATTTGACCGCAGATATTTATTTAGACGGACACATAGCGAGGATTTCACGTGAAGCGCCGGTACTTGTACTAGAACCGACGGAAGAGAAAACGCTTTTAGGAGCTGCTGCTAACGTAATTCATAACGGAGCGGTGCTTGGCGCGAGAATTTTTGCCGGAGGCATAATCGGCGAAGATAGTGCCGGTGAGCAATTGGTTAGCGAAATGTGCAAATTTGGAGTGAACACCGAATTTATAGTAAAAACACCACTCGAGCACACCATTTCCAAACAACGGATTATGGCTTGGGATCACGCAGTAGTACGGCAACACATCGTCAGAATAGACAGGGTTCCGAAAAATGGTTTTCCCAAAAACGAGGCGTTTGAACTGGCTAAAATGATTACAAAAATTATTCCGAATATGGATGTGGTTATTTTGAGTGATTATGGTAATGGCACGTTAAATAATTCTTCCGCGTGTACGATTATCGATGAATGTAACAAATATCGAATACCCAGTTTTGTTGACTCGCGTTATGCAATTACGAATTATTCAAACATTAGCTATATTAAGCAAAATGAGTCAGAGCTGGCGGCGTTTGCCGGTGTTGAAGAATTTGCAGAAAAGGAAGATTTGATTGTTGCCGGTGAAAAATTGCGCGTTCAGTTAAACGCCAAAGCCGCTTTGATTAGTTTGGGTACTGAAGGTGTTATGGTCATTCAGGAAAAAGTGGTTGACCACATTCCGGTCAGGGACAAAAGCGAGATTTATGATGTTAATGGTGCCGGCGACACCTTGACGATGGTGGCGGCTTTAGCAATCTCGGCCGGGGCGAATATTGTAGATGCTGCAAAAATAGCCAATTACGCTGCTGGAGTCGTTGTACGGAAAATGGGTACGGCTACTTTAACTGTTGAGGAATTGCGAACAGTTATCGAGCAGTTTGAGTGACACTGGATTAAGGAGTGTGGAGTTTATGAATAAATTGATTTCACGTAAAGTTGCGCAGCAGCTATGTGATGAATTAAAATCGAACGGAAACACAGTGGTTTTTTCTAACGGTTGCTTTGATATATTACATGCCGGCCATGTTCGTTATTTGAATGCTGCAAAAAAATATGGTGACATAATGATTTTAGGTTTAAATACAGATGCGTCGGTAAAATCTTTCAAAGGCGATTTGCGTCCGGTAAATAGTGAAAACGATCGTGCGGAAGTAGTTTCTGGTTTATCGGCAGTTGACTTTGTAGTATTTTTTGGCGAACGCACTGCCTCTGAGTTGATTCAAGAGCTCAAGCCCTCGGTATATGTTAAGGGGGGCGATTATCTTGGTGTAGATTTTCCGGAAAAAACACTGGTAGAGAGTTACGGCGGTAGGGTTGAATTTGTTTCTTTGGTTGAAGGGCGCTCAACTACCAACATTATCGAAAAAATGCAGCGGGTGGCGGCGCAACAGCAGTGAACCTGAAAATATTGCAAATCATGAGAGCCTTTGTGGTATAATTACCACAAAGGCTTTGGTTTTGGAGTAATATGCGTTTTTTGATAGTAAAGCTAAGTTCAGTCGGTGATGTTATTCATGCAATGCCTGTTGCTGCCGCGCTTAAGAAAAAATGGCAGAATGCTAAAATTTCTTGGGTCGTGGAGCCGGCAGCTAAGGCGTTGCTTGAGAATCATCGATATATCGATGAGATAATTGTTTTTGAGAAAAAGAAAAAAACCAATCTAGAGTATCTGGCATTATTTATTAAGTTATTGAGAAAGCAGCGCTATGATTTTTGTATTGATTTGCAGGGGTTATTTAAAAGCGCTGCTATTGTTTTTTTTGCACGGGCGGCGAGAAAAATCGGCTGGTATAATCTTCGTGAGGGTAGTTGGCTGGTAAGCAAGCGGACACAAGGCGCATATCGAAATGCGCACGTGGTAGAACGTTATTTAGATGTACCGCGAGTGCTAGGAATAGAGTTGCCAGAGGGGACTGCTGATTTTGGAATTGGCTTTTCCGAGCCAGAGAAAACAGCAGCCAGAAGCATTTGTATAGAAAGCGGATTGGATATTGAAAAAGATAGATTAGTAGTACTAGCTCCCGGCTCAATCTGGCAGACCAAATGCTGGCCAGCGCGCTATTTTGGTGAACTGGCGGCGTGTTTTGCTGAGAACGGAATAACCCCGGTAATAGTTGGTGCACCCAACGAAACCAGTCTTGCGGAAGAGCTAATATCAGCTTTCAGTTTTCAGCTTTCAGCTATACCCCCTAAATCAATCGTCAATTTAGTCGGCAAAACCTCGTTAAAAGAGCTAGCTTATATAATTAGTAAGGCGAAGGTGTTCGTAGGTAATGATTCTGGACCAGTGCATTTAGCCGCGGCTGTGGGTACACGCGTAATTGTTCTGTTCGGTCCGTCGAAATTTCGCCGCACTGGGCCGTATGGCAACAATAATGTTGTTTTACAAACCGTATGCGAGCGCAAAGAGTGTATGCAACGTGTATGTTCACTTGGGAAAGAATGTATGGCGGACATTAGCGCGGACTTGGTGTATTCTCGTTTTTTGGAGGGGTAATGCTGAAATTCGACAAAGTGTTATTGATAAGCCGCTGGAAAACATTAGGCGATTCAGCGGTAGCTACAGTTATTGCAAAAGAACTCAAGCGATTGAACCCGACTTGCGTAGTAGATGCGTACGTTCCCTATTCAGTAGCGGATATTTGGCAGATGTCGCCATACATTGATAAGGTATATATTCATAGCAAAGATCGCGGTTTGAAAAAATTCTTTCACGAATGCGGGATGTTCATGAAATTTTGGCGTACCCGCTATGATTTAGCTGTGGCGGTGGCCAAAAGCCCGACTGTAGTAATGGCGTTTTTATCGATGGCAAAACGCAAAACCGGAAATACTATGAGCAGAATGGGAAAGAATTTCTTTTCTAACGCGATCGATAAATACGCTATTGAAGATCGTACAACGAATATTATTAAACATTACCTATACTCTTTAGCCAGACTGGGGCTACCGGTGGATTTTTCGACTAGCGCCGATTTGGTGGCACCCGAAGGAGTTTTTCAACCGCTAAAGAAGCGTTTGAAGCTCCCTGAAAATTATGCAGTTGTCTGTATGAGCGGTTCTACCTATGCCAGTGGTCCGCATCGAAATATTCCCGGTGAAAAATTCAGTCCTATTATTAAAGCGTTGAAAATGAAATATGGCGCAGTTTACGCCATCGGCGCCGCTGCACAAAAAGATTATATTGATTCTTTGTGTAGTGATTATAGTAATGATATTATTAACATTTCCGGGCAATTGAACATGAATGAAATGGCGGCATTACTGAGTGAATGTAAGCAGTTCGTAACTATTGATACCGGGCCGATGCATATTGCCGATGCGTTAGGAACCCCGACAATCGCGTTGTTTGGTTTTGACAAAGATCATCTTAGTCGTTGTATGCCGCAAGGCAAAAATACTAAAGTGATAAAAGCTTATAAGCCATCTGAACGTGGTATAGATAATGAACATATTGATGTTGAAGAAGTTGTTAAGCTGATTTAGCGGAAAAGCGATATTGAACAAAAGATTGTTTTTGGAGCGCGTTGATGAGAATACTTGTGATAAATTTGGCATCGATTGGCGATGGTATTATGCGTACTCCGCTTACGCAGGCGTTGAAGACTATTTATTCTTCAGCAAAAATAGATATGCTGGTAGTTCCAGCGGTGAAACCGATAGCTGAGATGGATGTTAATGTCGATAACGTAATTGTATATGACAAAAAAAATGTTGATAGCGGCATCAAAGGCATTGTTTCTATGGCACGCCGCTTGCGCCGAGAACATTATGATTTGGCGGTTTGTACGAATTATGCGTTGCGCGGAGCGCTGATTAGCTGGTTAGCTGGAATTAAACGACGCTGCGGTTATAATGCTCAACATGCACAATTATTTTTGACAGATACGGTTGATAAGCATCCATGTATCCAATACGAAGCTAAGAATCAGTTGCGAGTGCTTGCACCGTTGAGCTCGCAACAATTCGATTCAAGTACCAGTTTGGTCGTTTCGGTTACGGACATTAAATATGTTAATGAACAGATATTTATTGATGACAGTGCAAAGAAAATAATTTTTTGTCCGCTTAGCAATTTTGAAAATCGTAGCCTCACAATTTCTAAAGGGAAAGATTTATTAAGAAGCTTGTGCAGGTTAGGAACCGTGTTTATTATTGGTAGCTCTGCACAGCGTGAAGTGCTGGATAAAATAAATTCAGGAAAACAGGCAGTCGTACTTGCCGGAAATTTATCGCTCACGCAGCTTGCAGCGTTGATAAAAGCAGCGGATGTTATGCTATCGGTTGATACCGGACCGATGCATATGGCTGTTGCGTTGAAAACAAAGACAGTTGGACTTTTTGGCGCCAATCACCCTGATTTATGGGGAGCAGATAATGAAAATACCAAGAATTTTTATGCCGGTGTTAAGTGTTCACCTTGTTGGGGCCGGATTGATGATTGTGACAAAAAGTGTTTGGAAATTATCGACAATTCAGCAATAATTAACGCAGTCAAAGAGATGTTGGCGTAAATTAGGGAGAAATAAATGAACCGACTTGCAGTATTGATATTGACATATAACGAGCAAACCAATATTGAGCAATGTATTTTAAGCGCCAGATTCGCCGATGAGATAATTGTAGTAGATTCGTTTAGTAACGATGAAACAGTGCGAATTGCTGAACAAATGGGAGCAAAAGTTTTCCAAAATTCCTTTGAGCAAGGGTTTGCCGCTCAACGGAATTTTGCATTGACTTGTACTGATTGTGAGTGGGTTTTTTATCTTGATGCTGATGAAAGGGTCACACCTGAACTGGCACTAAGCATTAAAGCGGCAACAATAGGCTTGCAAAACAACTCGTTTGAGGTACTTCGGCAAAACTATGTTATGGGTATGAAGTTGGGATATGGTGTATTTAAACCGGATTGGTCGCATCGTCTTTATCCCCAAGGATCAGTTACTTGGGAGGGAATAGTACATGAACACCCGGTAGTCAATCTGCCCAGACGCAAACTGAATGGCTTGTTGCTTCATTTTACTTATCAAAACTGGGACAAATATTTCATTACTTTCAATCGCTATACTACAATGATGGCGCAAAAAAATATCGCAGATGGTAAGAAAGCAGGGTTTGCCGATTTGGCGCTTAGAGCGCCGTTTTCTTTCTTTCAGGCATATATTTTACGTCAAGGTTTTCGAGATGGTAAAATAGGCTTTATCATGGCGGTTCTGCACGGTTTTTATACTTTCGCAAAATATCTTAAAATGATTTTTTTGCAGAGGGAACTGGTATGAGGTTTGCAATAATTGAAACGATTGTCGGGGCTGGTGGACATGAGATTGAACATGACCGTCAGATTATCAACGGATTGCGACAAACTGGACACGTAGTGGAGTTGTTTGTTCCCGAAGGCGCGGAATTAAAAGATTCTTATGGACTGCAAGTAAAGCGGCTTAAAGGTTCCGGTATAAGTTATGCCGGCGCGAAAGGGTGGCGTAAGCTGTTGCTGTCATGTAAACGTGAACTGAACCGCTTAAAATGGTACAAACAAGTGTACGCATTGTCTCGTTCGGGGAATTATGATGCTATATTATTTCCTATGGTTACATATAGATTTTTGCGATCGTTGAATAAAAGCGTCCTGCGTCGAGCGGTGATACCAGTGTTGTTCGGAGTAATTGGAGTGGCTGAACACGAGCTGAAATCCTTTGCGGGGGAAGCAAAGAAGCTCGAGCGATATGGCAATATTCGGCTTGTGAATTTTTCGGTGACCGGACAGAAAAGCGGTATGAATTGCCCGAATCTTTTCAGCGCCCGTATGTCTTTGTATATTGCAGCAACAAAATCGCAACACAAAGTTGTTGCTGGCAGTAGCTTGCATTTAGGTTTCATTGGTCAATACCGTCGTGAAAAAGACATGGCAGGGTTTTTGCAAGTTTTCTCTGAATGCAGTTTTAATAAAAAAGTAAAGCTTACCGTGCAAATGGCAGCTTTAAATCCAAAAGAAAAACAGGAATTATTAGAAGTGGAAAACCGATTTTCTGGATTGGATAATGTAGTTTTCACTTGGGGGAAGTATTACGGTGAAGAATGGAACGCTTTTGTTGATGGTTTCGACGCGTTAGTTGTGCCGTATGCAAATGATCGCTATAAACAAAATGGATCCGGAGTATTACTGACAGCGCTTGGCGCAAAAAAACCGGTGGTAATTGCTGACAGTGTGTGGCCGGAATTATTGTCAGAGTACAAATTTGGTGTTGTCTATAAAACTGGAGATAAGCAACAGCTAAAGATTGCGTTGGAGCAGCTTGTGAACAATTGGGAAAAAAAAATTGATGGTTATTGCAAAGAAATTGCGCGTGTGACAATTGATTATTCACCAGAAAATATAGCTAATGATATTGTGCGAATTGCGAGGATTTGATGAAGGCTGTAAAAACCGCACCGAAAAAAGTGTTGTTGTCAATACTGGTTAATCTCGGGGATGTAGTATTGTTTACTGCCGCTGCGGCAGCGCTAAAAAAAGCTTGGCCCGGTACAAAATTTGCAGTAATGGTGCGTAAAGCGGCAAAAGATGTCGTTGAAAACAACCCGTTATTTGACGAAGTGATTGTCGTGGACTACAAATCGGGCAAGATGAGTTTGGCGGAGACAAGTGAATTTATCAAAGACTTAAGAATCATGAATTATGATATGGCAATATGTTTTGATCAAAAACTGCGCTCGCTGTTATACATGTTTTTTGCGCGCATTCCCATTCGAGTAGTGGTGGATGGAATTTTTGGCGAGTTACCTACTGTGCGCAAATTATTAGCGAACGAAGTTGTACATACAAGATTGGATCCAACGCGTGATCACGGTGTGTTACACTTTTTGGATGTAGCAACGCAAATTACCGGAGTGCAGACAACCGCGAATGTTTCGGTCGGTACGATAACCGAAACGAACAAAACTGCAGCTAAAGTACTATTGTCCGAATTGCCAGCTGGAAAAATACGAATTGCGTTGTGCGTAAAAGGAACTTTTCCACTCAAAGATTGGCAGCCAGAAAAATTTGGCGAATTGATACGAATACTGGCACAACAGTTTAATGCAGCGTGCTTTATTGTTGGTGGACCAAGTGAAAGAGAATATGCTGACAGAGTAATTGCATGTTCCGAAGTGAGTTGTTGGAATTTTTGTGGCCAGACATCAATAATTGATATGGCGGCAATGCTGGAGCAAAGTGACTTGTTGATTTCCGTCTGCACCGGAACAGTTCACGTGGCATCTACTACAAAAGTGCCAGCGCTAGTGATTTATGGCTGTACTGTTCCCAGACGTTGGCATCCGTTGCAAGCGAGTTATTTACCGATATGGTCGATGCGTGAGTGTAGTCCGTGTGCAAAAAAACCGGAAGAATGTCCAGAGAAATTTTGTTTGCGGGAAATTTCTGTAGAAGATGTATTGATTGCAGCTGCGGCATTACTAAAAAAGCGGGTATAAATTATGCAAAAAAATGTAAATCAACCGCTGAGTGTGGCGCTGATGATTGGCACTAATATTTGGACGGGGGCCGAGCAACATGTTTACAATCAAGCCTGTGGATTGCGTGACGCCGGGTGTTCAGTCGTAATTATTGTGCGTCGAAATACGGTTCCCTATGAACGCTTTCGTAATGAATTCAAAACCTACGCTTTGCCGTTTATCAACGCTTTTGATTTAATCACCGTTGCAGCAATTGTTTGGATAATTGTTAAAGAAAAATTGAATATTATTCATACGCATCATAACAAGGTTAGTTGGTTGGCGGTGTTTGCCAGCCTGTTGTTTTCACGAGTACGCGTTCTTAATACGATTCATATGGTACAGTGGCACGGTAAGTCTAGCAGGGTGCGGTTATGGTTGTATGGACGACTTGCCGCTATAGTATGTCCGTCCGAAACTGTGCGGCGGTCATTTGTTCATTTTAATCCATTGGTTGGCGAAAAAAAAGTTGTTACAGTTTATAATGGCATCGATATCGACGGACTTAAGAACTACACCGGAATATTTTTGCGCGACGAACTTGGTATTGCGCCGGAGACACTTTTGTTCGGCTCGGTTGGCCGGATTTCACCGGACAAGGGAACAGATATCTTGTTAGATGCCTTTGCGCTGGCTCAACCATTGGCTGCAAGCCTCGTTCTGGTCGGTGCTGATGAAGGTGAGTTTGGAGTTGAAATGCGCGCCAAAGTTGCTACGTTAGGTTTAACTGATAAGGTTTTTTTCTATGGAGCAACCAAAGATATTGCAAAAATAATGAACGGCATCGATGTCCTCGTTCAACCATCACGATTACGGGAATCATTCGGGCAGGTACTATGCGAGGCTATGGTTTGCGGGAAACCGGTAATTGCGACGCAAAACGGCGCCCAGAGCGAAATTGTTACAGATGGTGAAGCTGGATTTTTAGTCGAATTAAATGCCGACGACATTGCGGAGCGAATGCTATTGCTGGCACAGGATCGGATAATGGCGCAAAAAATGGGCGTGCTGGCTAAAGTAAAAGTTGAAGAATATTTTTCTATTCGCGCGATGTGTGAAAAGATGGTTAATTTGTATAGGATGGTTTTATGAAGAAAGCGATTGGCGTAAATTTTTTGAGTAATATTGGGGACTGCGTGGTCAGTTGGTCGGCAATAACTGCATTGAAAAAAGCATTTCCAGACATCGAAATAGACGTAATAGTATCAAATGGTGAAAAAAAGCTGTATGAACTTTGCGCAGATGTGAATCAACTATATACCTTTCAAAAAAAGCGCAAAGGTTTCTTGCGCTCACTATTAAACACGTATGATGAGTTTAAGTTGTGTAGAAAAATCGCTAAACAAGATTATGATTGCGGCTTTGTTTTTGATTTGAAAGACGCAAGCGTTGCCAAATTGTTTACGATTAATCCTAAAATTAAAGCTTTTAGAAACGGGTCGAAGCTGGCAAATATCATAAGTAAAGTGTTGAAAAAACGTTCTTTCGTTCGAAATTGTGATGCCGCAAATGGAAGAACTGCCCGCTGGCTAGATGTACTAAGTGAAGCAGGAGTGAGTGTAGATTATTCTTGTAGAGCAAATATCGAAGTCCCGCTAGCGGCACAAGTCGCGATGAATAAAAAACTATCTTTACGTGTTGAAGACCGAATTTTTGTTATTTGTCCATTTGGTTCAACAAATAGTCGATTTTGGTCGATTGAAAACTATAGAGCAGTAATAGATTTTGTTGAAAAGACAAATTGCTTTGACAGAATATTTGTAGTTGGGGTGGATAAAAACAGACAAGATTTGTCAGATATTGTTGAAGGGAATTCTGCGCAGAGCTTGATTAATTGCTTAAATATCGTTGAATTGGCGGCATTGTTGCATTGTAGCGAGTTGTTTCTCACTGTAGACACAGGACCTATGCACATTGCCGACGCACTTAATAAAGAGTTAATTGCTTTGTATCCTTTTTGCGACAAAAATTTTGCTGATTGGAAAGTTAGTGGAAATAATAGTGTTGTAATCATTTCTGAAAAGCAATCACAAAGAAATAATGGATTTAATATTAGTTTGAGTCAAGTTATTGACGAGATTAATAATAAAATAGAAAAAACTAGTAAAGGGCAAAGCGATGGATATTAATGCCAAAAAAATCAAAATATTAGTTTCTATTATGACTGCATTGGGAGACAACATCTATGCTACTGCGGCGTTGGGAGCGATAAGGCGGTCGTATCCTGAAGCGGAGATCACGGTAATTACTTGGAAGGTGCATGAATTTTTATTTGCTCGGTGTCCGTATGTTGATAAGTTGTTGTTGATTGATTTTTCTGCTAAGGAGTACCGAAAGCAATTAGAGTTTGTTCTTTTACTAAGAAAAGAAGTATTTGATTTGGCGATTAACTTAGATAATAAGACGCGGTCGCTTATATATCTTAAATTGGCTAAAATTAAACGAATAGTTTTGGTTGGCGGAATGTATGGTCGAGTTAATTTATTTAAAAAACATCTTTTGAGCGATGACCTGGTGATGATAGATTCCAAGAATCAGACTGTGCACGTTATTGATCAATATCTTGATGCAATTCAGGCAGTTACCGGTGTACGGGGCGAACGAAGAGCTAATATCGGTGAAATAAGAGACGAGGATATGGCTTATGTCAAGGACCTGATTATTTCGAATAAAAATTACTCACAAAAGAAAAAATTAGTTTGTCTGTGCATACGTGACGAGAACATTGATATCAGGAACTGGAAAAAAGCGGAGTGGATTAATATAGTCAGACGATTAACGTTGGAACGCAATTGCTTTTGTTACACTATCGGAACAAAAAACGAGTATAATTATGCGCAAGCTGTTATTGATGCAGCAAAGGTTCCGGCTGCGAATTTTTGCGGAAAAACAAACATTAATCAGATGCTGGCTTTGTTAAAGTCGGCGAATATGCTTATAGCTCCATGTTCTGGTACGGCGCACATGGCGTCAGCTTTGAATGTACCGACGATTGTGATTTACACCAATAGCCGGATTTTCACATGGTCGTTACAGCATGACGCTTTTTTGCCGGTATCAAGTTTTGAAGAATGTAAATGCTATCGAAACAATGAAGATTGTGTTGATAGAAAATGTTGGAACAACATTAATGCAAGCGATGTGTTGCTTGCTTTTGACGGATTACAATCACAGCTAAACAGTTTTGAGGGATGAATGAGTAAAAAAGTATCAGTGGTTATATGTACCTATAATCGTGCGAAGCGATTGCGTAATACAATTGAGTCGTTGCTTAAACAGACTTATAACAATTGTGAATTAATTGTTATCGACAATGCTTCAAAAGATAACACTGCTGTTGTTATTGCTGAATATGAAAAAGTGAAATATGTGTTGGAAAGCCGTGTAGGGGTATCCAACGCTCGTAACGCCGGTATTGAGAACAGTATTGGGAAATATGTTGCATACATTGATGATGACGAAACTGTTAACTCTGAATGGATAGAAAATATGGTACGGGCACTGGAAACTTACGGAGCTGATATGGCAACCGGACCAGTTTTTCCGGTATACGAAAAACAACCACCATATTGGATGCCGCGAAGTTTTTTTGAATGGGGTGAATTGGAGAGTATTGTTGATAAACAGAAACCATATTTTATTAACAGAGGGTTTGGCACAGGAAACTCAATATTTAGAAAATCAGCAATAGGAGGAACTCGATTTAGAACGGAGCTTGGCAGGAAAGGTAATTCGCTTGTTTCTGGCGAAGACACAGTATTTGTGGACGAATTGTTGTCGAAAGGGTGCAAAGCGCTTTTCGTTCCAGGAGCAAAAGTTTATCACCAAATACCAGTGGACAGGCTAAATTTGGAATGGGTGACAAGGCGGGCATTTGCCGAAGGTGTTACCGAATATCGGGCAAACGGTGCTAAGGTAATTTTGCGAAGAATACATAAACCGCTGTTAGATTTAGTGGCACTAGTTTTTGCAGGATTGACTTTAAGGAAAAAAAGTATCTGTCGGCGTTGGTTACGTTTTGCGCAAAGTTGCGGAGTGGTGTTTGGTTGGTTGGTTAAATGAAACTTTTTTTATCCGAAATGTTAAACTCGCGAAACAATAATTATGATTTCTTAAGATTTTTCGCAGCAACTCTGGTGTTGATTTCCCATTCGTTTGCTTTATTGGGCGCTGGTTATGAACCTATGGCGGTCTTCTCGAAAGATCAAACAACTTTCGGTGAGCTTGGCGTAAACATTTTCTTTTTTATTAGCGGCCTGTTAATAACTCAGAGCTATTGCCGTAATGGCAGTTTGTTGATTTTTGCGTTTGTATCCTGGCTTTCTGGTAGTCTTTTGCCTTTTGACTTTTGTTGTAGGTCCATTGATCACTAATGTGACCTTGGGTGCATATTTTGCAGACCCTATTTTTATAGAACATTTGGCTGGATTAAATATCATGAATTTTCACGATCAGTTGCCGGGTGTTTTTTCTGCCAACCCGTTTCCTAGAGCTATTGACGGTGCCTTATGGACAATTCCGTGGGAAATTCGCTGTTATTTTGATGTAGCGCTAATTGGAGTGATTGGCTTATTTAGGAACAAAAAATATTCGACTATAGCAATAGTATTGATTTTATTGAATTTTTGGTTTAGTAGCGACGTTTATTGATTCAGATTATTTCTCCCATTCGCTATGGGGATGTTTTATTACATTTATTGCACAAAAATTGTGTTAAATCGAACAGGTTTTTATATTGCTTTGGCTTTATATGTAATATTGACAAACTTTGGAGTTAATCAATTGCTCGTGTTTTCAGTTTTTGGTTGTTATGCACTTACTTATTTTGCATACTCGCCGAAAATAGAACTACATAAATTTGGTAAATTTGGCGATTTTTCCTATGGAATGTACATTTATGCCTTCCCCGTCCAGCAAATGATTGTTAAGTATCTTGGTGTTATGAATACAGCAGCCAATTTTATCATAGTTTTTTTGATCACGCTATTTTTCGCTGTAATGTCGTGGAAGTTTGTCGAAAATCCTGCATTGCAATTAAAGAGCAAGGGCAATGCCAACATTGCTAAGTTCGAAGGCCATATTGCCTTGGTCCTGAAGCAAGCACTGTGTCGCATTAGAAGATTTTTTCGGAAATAGCAGTTGATTGATTTTGAGGAGCTTTATGCGAGTTTTCATCATCGGACCAAATTTTATAAATTTCTTGTATTCGCTTGAGCGAGCATTTAACAATCTCGGTTGCGTTACAGAATGTGTCGGCTATACTCATCCGCCCAAACGTGCTTGGATGAAAAGAAAGTTCGCGAAAGCAGGTATAGGAACTAGCGATAAAGACCATGTTAATGAATATAAACGGCAATTTTCCTTGACGACCATTGAAAGGGTTAAAGATTATAGTCCAGATGTATTAGTGATTTTAAACGGTGATTTTTTTGATAACAATTGTTTGTCAGAATTGCGCAAACATTCAAAAAAAGTAGTACTATACACTCTAGATGCGATATATCGATTTCCCGGAATAGGTAAAATTGTCGATATTGCTGACAAAGTTATTTGCATGGACGAAGGCGATATTAGTCAACTAAAGAAAGCGCATCCGTCGTTGGATGTTAGTAGCCATCAATTCGGTTATGATCCGGCAATATTTTATCCTGATAACTCTATCGTAAAAGATATCGATATTTCTTTTATTGGCGCGCCAACTAATAATCGCAAAAAAATCTTGTCGAAGGTTGCGTGCTATGCTAAAGACAATAGATTGAATTTAGCAGTAAATGGGGCTGGATATTGGGATGAGCGCTATTGGTGGAAAAAGCGAGCTTTCATAAAAAAATGGCATCCACTGGAAAAGTACTGCTCTAATCGCAATGCTACGGCAGAACAGGCGGCTGATATCTATCGGCGTAGTAAAATTTGCTTAAATGTGCATATTCAAAACCATGATATTATCAATAATCGTTGTTTTGAAATTCCCGCATGTGGTTCGCTAATGTTATGCGATGCCTGTGAACATGTTTTAAAAATATTTAGTAATGAACAAGAAGCGGTTTTTTTCAAAGACATGGAGGAACTAATTGATCTCTTAAATATATATTTAAGAGATCAAGATCGTTGCGATAGAATAACGGGGAAGGGCAGAATATTTGTATCTGAAAAATACACTGTGCAAAAATTAGCTGAAAACATCTTGGAGGGAATGTGAACGAAATATTGAGTATTTGTATACCAACTTATAACAGAGTGAGCGACGTTACCGATTGTATAAAGGACTTAATAAAAAAACTTGGCAAATATGAAATACCAATATATGTTTCAGACAATGCATCCACTGATGCAACTTCAACAGAAATAATTAAACTACAATCGGAATATGCATTTTTGTTTTATTATAGAAATAGTAAAAATGTTGAGGCTGACAGGAATTTCGAAGCAGTTCTAAAATTGTCACAGACAAAATATGCATGGTTGTTGGGAGACGATGACCGCATTAGTGAACAGCATTTGTCGGAAATACTAGATAGATTAGCAAACAATGATTATGAGATGCTTGTGGCGGGATATTCTGATGATTTCAAGGTAAAATCAAAGTTGTTTTCTGATCCCAAAGAATTGCTTGTTGAGTTAGGAACAAGTATGACTTGGATAAGCGTGCAAATATGGAACAAGAAATTAATAGAAGCGGCGCCTCTTGCTAAATATTACGATACTAACTTTATTCAATTTGGTAGCATTTTCGAAAAATTCTCTCGCGAATTTTCTGGAGTATATTTTCTTTCCAAATTATGTATTTATTACAGTGGAAACACGTCTTTGCAGCATTGGGAATTTATGAGATTAAAAGTTTTCGCGAAAGATTGGTGCGAGGTGGTTTGGATGCTTCCAACTTTTTACGATGACGTGAAGAGTGAAGTGATATTGGCAATGGGCAGAACGAACGGTGTCTATGAAATCAAAAAACTTCTCAGAAACCGTGAACAGGGCGAATATGATTACAAGACATATTCCTTGTACAAAAAATATTTGCCACATGTTACTAAAACGAGTATAGTTGCATTTTGGATAGTAAGTATAATTCCAATAAACTTAGTGAAAATTTGGTTCGGACTTGGTAAATGGTATGGCGAGTCCGTAAGGTTGCCTTTGCGACGGCTTAAGAAGATGAAGTAGGTTGTTGTGATTTTTCGCAGAGCAACAAATAAGAAAATTGCATAGCTATTGCATGGATATTTGGGGGAATTGTGTGCTAAATTTTATAAAATTTATACATTTTTGTGGATTGATTGGTCTATTGAAAGGTTTGTTTTATTATTACTTTGTTGACTTCAATATGCTGTATAACTACAAATATGCATATTCGTTCGCCGGATATATAATTTCTTTTATCTTTCTTGTAATATACTGTTTCGCATACTGCAGGACGCATTTAATATTTAAAAAGAAGTATTTTGTTCAATGCAAATATGCTGTTGTGCTAAATGCTTTGTTTCTATTAATTTATGCATACAAAGGTGCGAATACATTAATATTTTTTGTTGTCTGGCTAACATCTTTTTATTATTATTCGAATAAGTATCTGAGTGAAAACTGGAAAAGTAATTGCGGAGTAATAATTAATGCTTGTTTGATCATCGCTGATTATCTTCTTTTGTACACAACTAACTTATTTCAGAAAATCAGTAAATACAAAATAATACTGGCTGTAGCGACTTTGCTAGTATTATGTCTAGTTTTCTTTGCGCTTACGTTTAATTTAAACCAAACGGTTGTTTTCAGTGGTCAGCAGAGCAGTCGTGATAGTTCAGTATCAGAATTTCTCGGTAAGGATTTAGACCATAAATTACTTGATATTGAAGCAAGTGGTGTATTTTGTGTTAAAGACATTGTTAATCCAATTCCGATCATGCAGACTGCCAGGGCAAATGCAGAAGGAATTACAGTATTTTTTGCTGATGATCGTGATTTGGAAAAAAATATCGAAAATAAATATTCGATTTATATTAAAGGATCGGGTGGCTCTGCTCGAGCGATTACTGCAAATCTCGACAAAGAATGTTCTTATAAATACAGGGCGACAATAACGAATTCCAGAATGTTTGAATTTTACTTAAATGACTTGAAATTATACGAAAGTTATTTCATAGGCAGTAGTCCAAAAGTCGATTTGAGTGAGACGATTATCAGTCTTGGTAAAAATAAGTCGGTGAATAATTGGCAAGTCACTTATTCTGCCGTTCCGCTTGACTTAAAAGCGAAGTTGAGCGCCGTCTTGAATGAAACTTCATTTTCTTTGATAATAATTGCATTGACTGCGCTGTTTGTTGTTGCAGCAAGCGGATATATCTGGGACGAAGGACGAAGATGTTGGAAAGTTGGTTTTCCAATACTCGTCTTCGTATTGATTTTTGTTTATAATATAATTTTTGCAAACAGTTTTTTTCCGGTTGCAAAAGATTGGTTTCAAAATTACGCTTGGTTAATGCATACTGGGAGTTTTCCTTATCGAGATTTCTATTTGATATTGCCGCCCGGATTCATACTGCTTACATATTTTTTGCAGATATTTTTTGGGAATTCCATTTGGTGGTTTAATATTTTTGGAATTTTAATGTTTTCTAGTGCTGCTGTATTGCAATATTATATATATAAATATTTTTTTAGTGATAAAATTGCTTTTTTTTGTGCTATAGTTTCTATGATCTTTTATGAGTCTGAAATCACTCTAAATCATTACGATTTCGTTCACCCTTGCATATTTTTGGGTTATTTTGCGTTGTTATTGGCTTTGTCAGGGCAACGCAAAAGTTCAGGATGGTTAATTGAGTTTATAGTTGGTATGCTCTGTGCAATGTCATTTATGTTTAAACAATCTGTAGGGTTATTTATTGTCCTATTGTTTTCAATGATATATGTATGTTTTGCGTTGCGGCAGAATTATGTAAAAAAAGTCGTAGCTTATTTTGTCGGCGTATTGCTGATACTGGCTGGCGTTGTATTATGGCTTTATAGCAATGATGCGTTCTATCCATTTATTCAACAATGTTTTGTAGGAGCAGGCGGAGCGAAGGGTGGAATAGTTGCTATGCTGACCGGTTGGTTAGATCATAACAAACCAAATGGTGTTTTGATTGGGATATTAGCAACGGCTGGTATACTTGGCAGAATTCATTCTTTTGAAGAGTACGATGAAAAATCACTTTTGGCCGGTGTGGGTGCTAGTTCATTGTATCAGCAACTGATAATATCCTTGGCTTTTTTGACAATTATTATCACACCTTGTTTAGGCGGAGAACTATTTTTCGAAATTACTGATAAGTATAGTACGTTCCTGCAAAGTCTAATGATCTCTTCCACTTGCGATGTAACACTTATTGGAGTTATCGCGCTAACGTACTATGCATACTACTATTTGCGTTACGCAAAAAAACGTTTAGAATTTTGTGTCGTAGGATTCATAGTAACTTGTGCATTCGGAATGGGTCTGTCGGCAGCAGTAAATCCGTATGGTGCAGCTATTGGATTAGGATACATTATTGGAATGTTTTTGATGAAGCCCAATCTTGCTAGTGGCGAATATGTGATGGACAAAGTCAAACTAGTAAGAAAGAAGAGAATTGCAGCAAGGTTCCATAAAACGTTAACGATTATCATGATTGTTGCTTTTTCGTGCGCAACAATGTTTTATGTGTCCGAAAAGTATCATAGACCTTATGCTTGGTGGGGATATGTTGAACGGCCGATTTGGGAAAGCGTACCAAACAATTCTATACCGCAACTTGCCGGAATTAGTTTAAATCAACATAATAGCCTTGCATTTAGTGATCTGGTGTCGTACGTTAAAAACAACTCTAGCAGCATTGATCTAGTGTATAGTTATCCGAGCCTACCACTTTTTAATGTACTGGCATCTAGAAAGAATCCCTGCTTTTCACAAGTGGATTGGTTTGACTTTAGCCCAGATGATGAGGCGCAAAAATCACTAGATACAATTAAGAAGCACCCCCCAAAATTTATTATTTATTTGGATTGCCCAGAGTTTGTATATAAGGGTCATGAGGATTTATTCAGACAAGGCAAGCACTCAAAGCAACGTAATATTAAAGAGTATATTGAGCAATCCATAAATAATGGGAAAATGATAATTATTAAGAAGTATCTAGTGTCTAGCGGTTACACACTCTATTTACTAGAACCAATTATCCAAGAACAGAAAGCAGCGAACAGTTGTGATGGAGAAAATACGGGGGTAGCGTAGGCGTGCAATAGCGTGATAGCTATACAAATAGTAATATGGTAAAATAGCCGCAACGAGAGTTGCAGCTATTTTAATCTGAGGTGTAGGATGCGCAGATTTCCGTATGGTGAGACGAATTTTGAATTCGGCAAAACAATTTAGTACGTTGATATTAATCGTTAGCGGCAAAGGTAAAATCGATGTTGTATATGAAATGTGATTTTGTTTGAGGGTGGTTTGTTATGAATAGAAAATTTTGGAAAAACAAAAAAGTTTTTATCACCGGACATACCGGCTTTAAAGGGAGCTGGTTGGTTATGATGTTGAATGAGTTGGGCGCAGAAATCTGTGGTTACGCACTTACGCCACCGACAGAACCCAGTTTATTTGACATTGCGAAATTGTCGGAGCTGTGTGAACATAATATCGGCGATGTACGCGACTATCGGCAACTTTCTACAATTATGGGAAATTATCAACCGGAAATTGTAATTCACATGGCAGCACAGCCGTTGGTGCGTGAGTCCTATGTCAAACCGCTGGAGACCTACGAGATTAATGTCATGGGTACAGCGAACTTGCTCGAAGCGGTTAGAAACTGTCCAAGTGTTCGCTCTGTAGTAGTGGTTACAACTGATAAATGCTATCAAAACAATGAGTGGGCTTGGGGTTATCGTGAAAATGATCGTCTCGGTGGCTATGATCCGTATTCAAATAGCAAAGCTTGTTCCGAATTGGTAGTCTCGGCTTATCGGCAGTCATATTTTCGGTTGTCAGAAGAGAATTCAGGACTCAGGACTCATGACTCTGAACTTATTTCTGCTCCCGCTGTCGCAACCGCGCGAGCTGGTAATGTTATTGGTGGTGGTGATTGGGCTAAGGACCGATTGGTTCCGGACATTTTGCGATCAATTGAGGCAGGCGAACCGGTGCGAATTCGCAACCCATATTCTATCCGTCCATGGGAACACGTTTTGGAGCCGCTAGCAGGATATTTGCAATTAGCGGAGAATTTATATACAGAAGGGCATAAATTTGCCGAAGCCTGGAATTTTGGACCGAGCGATGAAGATGCCAAACCAGTGGAATGGATTGTTGAGCGCATGTGTCAGTTGTGGAACAGTGGGGCGACATATATAGTTGACGATGGTGACCATCCACATGAAGCGCATTATCTGAAATTGGACTGTAGCAAGTCGCGGCAAGAGCTAGGTTGGAAACCGCGCTGGAATCTTTCAGAAACATTGGGTAAAATCGTGGATTGGCATGTTGCCTATATCAATCGAGAAGACATACGAAGAATTTGTCAACAACAAATTGAAGAGTATCTAGCATAATAGTTTGGAAACATGAGGATTATTGATATGGATAAATCTAAAGAAGTGCTTCGTCAGGAAATAATTGAAAAAACTAAACAATATTATGAGCAATATCTAAAGACAGACAAAGAGTTTTTACCCGGCGACCGTGTTAATTACGGTGGCCGTTATTTTGACGAGCGGGAAGTGTGCAATCTTGTTGAGTCGGCGTTGGATTTTTGGCTGACGACTGGGCGATATGCCGATGAATTTGAAAAGCTGTTTGCTGAATTCATGGGTGTAAAATATTGTTCGCTAGTAAATTCTGGTTCTTCAGCAAATTTGTTGGCGTTTATGGCGTTGACTTCGCCAAAACTTGGTGCTAGAGCAATTAAACGTGGTGATGAAATAATAACTGTTGCCTGCGGCTTTCCGACGACGGTTGCACCAATTATTCAATACGGAGCCGTGCCGATATTTGTTGATGTCGTGATTCCGTCCTATAATATTGATGTTAATGTGCTGGTTAGTGCGCTAAGTGAAAAAACTAAAGCCGTTATGGTCGCGCACACTTTAGGCAATCCGTTTAATTTGCAAGTCGTCAAAGAGTTCTGTGACAAAAACAATTTATGGTTGGTCGAAGACAATTGCGATGCGCTTGGATCGCGCTATTTTTTTGCTGGCGAATGGCGTTACACTGGCACTATCGGTGACATCGGTACATCAAGCTTTTATCCGCCACATCATATGACGATGGGTGAAGGCGGTGCTGTCTACACAAATAACATTCAGCTAAAACGGATAATTGAATCATTCCGCGATTGGGGGCGTGATTGCTGGTGTCCGAGTGGTAAGGATGATACTTGCAAGCATCGGTTTACGCAGCAATTCGGTGAATTGCCTTATGGCTATGATCATAAATATGTTTACTCACATTTTGGCTATAATCTCAAAGTTACCGATATGCAGGCGGCTATCGGCTGCGCGCAATTGGATAAGTTGCCGCATATTATCAAAGCACGCCAGGATAATTGGCAATACCTTCGAGAGGGACTTGCAGATTTGTCGGATTATTTAGTGTTACCGGAAGCCGAAATGAATAGTCAGCCGAGTTGGTTTGGATTTTTGATATCGGTTCGTGCCGATGCGCCGTTTAATCGTGAAGAAATCGTCGCACACTTGGAAAAACACAATATCCAAACGCGGATGTTGTTTGCCGGTAATTTATTAAAGCATCCTTGTTTTGACGAAATGCGGGCAACCGGCGATGGTTATCGGATAGTCGGTGAATTGGCTAACACCGATTTTGTCATGAATAATACCTTTTGGATTGGCGTGTATCCGGGCATGTCGCAAGCGAAGAATGATTATATGATCGAGAAAATTAATGAGTTTGTAAATGCGAAAAAAAGTTAAACATATTTATGCTAAACGCAAAAAAGAGATAAATTACTTAGTAGTCGGCGGCTGGAATACGCTGTTTGGCTATCTGGCGTTTGTGGGATTATACTATCTGCTGGCCGATAAGTGGAACTATATAGCTATATTAGTTTTGTTGAATGTAATTACTATTACGGTTGCGTATGTTGGATACAAGTTTTTTGTTTTCAAAACCAAAGGCAATTATCTGCGCGAGTATCTCCGGTTTTACGTTGTATATGGCACCGGATTTGTAGTAAATGTTGCGTTGTTTCCAGTATTGACTTACTGGTTGCACATTAATGCCTACATTTCGCAAATGCTAATTACCGGTTTGGTTATTATCGTGAGTTTTATTGCTCACAACAAATTTTCTTTTAAAAATTAAGGCGGTTAATGATGGCGAAAATGCGAGTTGCAGACTATATTACTGATGCGTTGTATCGTGCCGGTGGTGAAACGGTTTTTTTGGTAACTGGCGGAATGATTATGCATCTTACCGACGCGTTACTTGTGCATGGAAAACAAAAATATATTTGCTGTCATCACGAGCAAGCGGTAGCGATGGCGGCGGAAGCTTATGGCCGATATTCTGGACGGCTGGGAGTTGCCTACGTAACGGCTGGTCCGGGCGCATTAAACGCCATAACCGGAGTGGTCGGAGCGCTGGTTGATACATCACCGTGTATTGTGGTTTCCGGTCAATCCAAAGTTTCTCAGGCGGTAGTTCGGGGGCCGCGCCAGTTTGCGCTGCAAGGCTATAATAATATCGAATTATTCAAACCAATAACCAAGTACGCGGTGATGATTGAGCGGATTGACCAGGTAAAATATGAAATACAAAAAGCGATAAGTATTGCATTACAACCCCGGGTCGGTCCGGTATACGTCGAATGCCCGATCGATATTCAAGGCGCTGAATTTGATCCTGATGATTACAAAGACTACGACGAGTCAGAAGACGAACTGCTTGCAGATGTTGCAGATGACAAATTCATTGAAATCGCAAAACTAATTTCTGAAAGTAAGCGGCCAATAATTATTGCCGGAGCCGGCGTACGGTTGTCTGGCGCTATTAATGAACTTCACAGCTTTGCGGAAAAAGCCGACATCCCAATCTTAACGTCACGATTGGGGATGGATTTGATCGGTGATGACCATCGGCTGTTCGTAGGACGCCCCGGTACTTACGGCGACCGGCCGGCTAATTTTGCCGTGCAAAATTGCGATTTGTTGATTAGTGTTGGCTGCCGGTTGGGAATCGGGTTGACCGGCTATGATTATGATACCTTTGCCACGCAGGCAATTAAAGTAATTATTGATATTGACGAAACAGAATTGAACAAGCCTGGCGTTAAGGCGGACATAGCGCTGCAAATTGATGCTAAAGAGTTTTTTCAAAGAATTGATCGATATTCACCACCTGTATCAAAAAATGCGGATTGGTTAGATCGTGTGCGTAGTTGGCGCAAACGCTATCCGGTGGATTTGCCTGAATATCTTGACGAAAAAAACGGAATCAATTCCTATCATTTTACCCGCGTTTTTTCTGAACACATGGCTGACGGTGGCGTGTTTGTCTGCGACACTGGCTCGTGCTTTCATGTTTATGCGCAAGCATTTAAAGTAAAATTTGGTCAACGGCATATCATCACTGGTGGATTGTCAACTATGGGATATATGCCTGGCGCGATCGGTGTTGCTGCCGATACACAAGGTGCGTCGGTGTATTGCATAACTGGTGACGGTTCGTTACAGATGAACATTCAGGAACTGCAAACTATAGTTCACAACAAATTGTCGATTAAACTGATTGTTTTCAACAACGATGGTTATCTCTTAATCAGGACAACACAGAAAAATTTCCAAGCCGGACGCTACATGGGCGAAAGCAGTTCAACCGGGGTAAGTTTTCCAGATTTGCAAAAATTGGCAAATGCGTATGGTATAAAATATCTGAGAATTACATCTGAAACTGAACTGGACAAAAAGTTAATCGAACTCAGTTCGTTTAATGGGGCAGTTATCTGCGAAGTTATCACACCGCGTGAACAGTTGTTGATTCCGCGGGTTGCATCAAAACAGTTGCCAGATGGCACGATGGTTTCGATGGCTTATGATGATATGTTTCCGTTTTTGCCGCGTGAAGAGTATTTAGCTGACAAGAAGTTCTAGCAATTGTTTGAAAGGAAATTATATGGGCAGAAGAATGAGAATTGCCATATTAGGTAGTGGCAATATCGGAACCGACTTACTGATAAAAGTAGCGCGCTCAGAATGGTTGGAATGCGGACTTTTTGTCGGCAGAAATTTTTCGTCGCCAGGTATGGTTAAAGCGGCCAGTCTTTGCGTGAAAATGTCTGATCAAAGCATTAATGCCATAGTGGATAATGCTGATACGATTGATTTGGTTTTCGATGCAACATCGGCAAAGGATCATTTGTATCATGCTCCGATTTTAAAATCACTGGGAATAAGAGTTATTGATATGACTCCTGCCCGGATCGGCAAACTTTGTGTACCGGCAGTCAATATGAAAGAGTGTCTTAGCGAAGATAACATCAATATGGTTACCTGTGGTGGACAGGCATCAATTCCGATAGCTTGGGCGATTAGTCGCGCCCATCCGGGAATTGATTATATCGAAGTTGTCTCAAGCATTGCATCGCGGAGCGCAGGACCGGCAACGCGGATAAATCTCGATGAATATATCGGAACAACTGAGTATGCCTTACAGCAGCTTACCGGTTGCGTAAAGGCCAAAGCAATATTGAATCTCAACCCGGCAGTTCCTTGTGTAAACATGCAGACCACTGTTTACGCCAAAATAGGCAATCCTAATATGGATTTAATTAGTCAAGAAGTAGACGCTGTTGTGCAGAGAATTCAACAATATGTTCCCGGTTATCAATTACTGGTCGAACCGACCTATGAAAACAATCGCGTGATAGTGATGGTACGAGCTGTTGGATTAGGTGACTATTTGCCGAGCTATGCCGGTAATCTTGATATAATTAACTGCGCGGCAATAGCGGTTGCGGAAGAATATGCAAAATCGTTGACTTGTGAGGGCTAGATGAAAAAAATTCTTATAAGTGACCCAACGTTGCGCGATGGCTCTCATGCCATTCGTCACAAATTAACGGCGCAACAAATAGCCGGATACGTGCGTATGGCAGATGCTGCCAATATTCCAATTATTGAAATTGGGCACGGTAATGGTTTGGGTGCGTCTTCATTGCAATTAGGCGAAAGCGACTTGAGCGACGCGCAAATGTTTGCTATCGCCAGGGCTAATATTACCAATGCTCGACTTGGGATTCATGTCATACCGGGGTTTGCTACAATTGTACGTGATTTGGAACCGGCGTTGGAGCAAGGTGTTGATGTTGTGCGTGTAGCTTCACACTGTACTGAAGCGGATATTACTGAACGGCATATTTCTTTTTCGCGCAAAAAGGGCAAAGAAACCTATGGTGTATTGATGATGAGCCATATGGCAACCAAGGAAGTTTTGGTTGATGAAGCCAGGAAAATGGAAGCCTATGGTGCCGAAGGCGTGATATTAATGGATTCCGCCGGCGCTTATATACCGAGGGAAGTTGAACGGAATGTATCAGAGCTGGTAAATAAGCTGGGAATTCCCATCGGCTTTCATGCTCATAATAATCTCGGACTGTCAATCGCCAATTCGCTTGCCGCTGTGGCAAGCGGCGCAACCATACTTGATGGTACGATCAAAGGGTTTGGTGCGGGAGCAGGTAATGCACAACTTGAGACATTAGTTGCAGTGCTGGACAAATATGGTTATGCTACAGGTATTGATTTTTATCGACTCCTAGATGCGGCCGATTTCGCGAGATCAATTTTCCCTGCCGACTTGCTTCCCGGCGTAGAGTCCACTAGTGTTGTTAGTGGTATCGCCGGTGTGTTTTCCGGTTTTGCCATTCCGGTTAAGCGGGTGGCGGCTGAATACAATGTAGATGCGAGGGATATTTTCATGGAGTTAGGGCGGCGAAAAGTAGTCGGCGGCCAAGAAGATCTTATTGTTGAAGTAGCTTTGGAATTAGCAAAGCAAGCTAACGATAAACTTCAAGAAAGAGGCTCTAAATGATTTTTAGTGCGGAGAAAATAGTTCGAAGTGACTGCGAAGCAGTGTTGAAAAATAACATTGAGCAATTGGCGGAGCTTAGAAACTCCTGCATCATTATTACCGGAGGAACCGGGTTTGTCGGTACCTGGCTGTGTGAGTTATTGACAACTTTGAATGATGTGTATAGTTTTAACATCCACATTTGGGTGTTGGCTCGGACGAAAGCACGGTTCGAGCAGTCTGCGGCACACTTGCTGGGCAGAAAAGATATTAAATATATTTCTAAAAATGTTGTCGGTGTAACCGAGCTCCCGGTAAATTTGGATTACATTATTCATGCCGCGTCAATTCCCGACAACCGCGAGCATTCATCTCAACCGCTAAATTCGGCTCATGTAATTACACAGGGAACTGAAGCGGTATTATCGGCAGCCAGTCGTTTGAGCGGGTTGCGGAAAATTCTTAATTTAAGTTCCGGTCATGTTTATGGTGCGCAAGCAGCTCTCGTAGCCGAAGATGGTGTGGGGGCGCCGGATTGTAATTCTGCCAATGCAGTCTATGCCGAATCCAAGCGTTATGCTGAAATGCTGTGTGCAATATACCGCGCAAAATATCGTTTGCCAATCGTTACAGCCCGGCCATTCGCGCTAATGGGACCTTATCAGCCATTGGATCGTCCGTGGGCGGTGAATAGTTTTTTAAGAGAGGGATTGCTTGGTCAGGTAATTAGAATTTTAGGTGACGGCGAAACGCGAAGAAGCTATCTTTATGGCAGCGACATGGCATTTTGGCTGCTGAAAATTTTATTGTCGGGCGAGATCGGCGCTGCTTATAATGTTGGCAGTGACCATTCGATAAAATTGCTTGATCTGGCTAAAGCGATAAGCGAAAATTGTGATGGAGCGCCACCGCTAGTTTGCGGATTGCACAAAAGTTCAGTGAAATCATGTTTCGTTCCCAATATTCATAAAGCATCAGCCGAGTTGGGATTAAAGGTTACTGTGGATATTAACGAGGCGATTGATCGAACCATTAATTGGCACAAAACCAGTACGTCATTGTCAGCGGATTGTAAGCGATGAAAGTTATCATAACTGGCGCGAATGGCTTTGTCGGAAGGAATCTCGCAGAACGTTTATCCACTGCTCATCAAGTACTAGCTGCTAGTCGTCAAACGCTTAATTTGTTAGACGAAGCTGCAGTTAAACAATATGTTTCTTTGCATCAGCCGGATGCGATTATCCATACTGCGACTACGGGTGGCTATGGCAAGAGCGCTACCAATGTTCTTGAGCAAGAACTGCGAATGTTTTTCAACATCGAACGCAGTATTGACAATAATATTATGTTGATAAATTGCGGCAGTGGTGCTGAATATGACAGGCGTTATTGGCAGCGAAAGATGTCTGAGGATTATTTTGATCAACATGTACCTGTAGATGAGTATGGCTATGGTAAATATTTGATTGCAAAAGCAATTGATAATAGCAAGAAAAAAATCGTGAATTTGCGAATATTTGGATTGTTTGGAAAATATGAAAGCTGTTATTATAAATTCATTTCAAATGCAATCCTGAAGAACTTATTGGGTTGTCCACTAGTCATTCAGCGCAATACCCGTTTCGATTATTTATTTATTGACGACTTTTGCGCTGTGGTTGCCAAAATACTGGCAAAAGCTCCTGTACATAAGCAGTATAATGTTACTCCGGACGATTCTGTCGAGCTTGTAGATATTACGAAAAAAATTATTAAGCTGACAGGTCAAAAAAATGACGTAACTATTGTGAACAATGATTTTTCCCGGGAATATTCCGGCAACAATTCGCGCGTAAAAAAAGAATATTCGATTAAATTTTCTAACTTCGATGACGGCTTAATTGCATTGATTGAATACTACAAGTCAATTATCAAAACTATTGATGTTGATAAAATCCGTGAAGATGATTATCTGGAGAAAATGAAAAAAATAAGTTAATGGTAGGTTGTTTGTGAAGTCGACGAAGTTTATTAGTGTAGTTACACCTTGTTACAACGAAGAAGCCAATGTTCAAGAGGTTTATGCGCGGGTAAAGGCGGTATTTGAGCAGCAGCCGCAGTATCGCTATGAACATATTTTTTGCGATAATGATTCGATTGATCGTACCGTGGACATCTTGCGCGATATTTGCAAAATGGATAAGAATGTTAAAGTTATCGTCAATTCGCGTAATTTTGGACATACCCGCTCGCCGTATCATGGATTGCTTCAGGCATCAGGCGACTGCGTGTTTTCGATAGTTGCTGATTTGCAGGATCCACCGGAACTCATACCTCAGTTTCTTGATAAATGGGAAGAAGGTTATAAAGTTGTTGTTGGCGTAAAAGCCAAGACTAAGGATTCTTTTATGATGGGATTGTGTCGCACCAGCTACTATTGGTTGGTTGGTAAACTGGGAAATATCGACTTGATACCAAACTACACTGGCTTTGGTTTGTATGATCGCATTATTATTGACGAGCTTAATAAACTAGACGATCATAATCCTTATTTTCGTGGAATTGTTGCTGATATTGGCTTTCCTATATGCAAGATTGCCTACGATCAACCGGAGCGCAAGCGCGGGGTGACGAAAAACAATTTCTACACGCTATATGATTTGGCACTATTGGGCATAACCACACATAGTAGAATACCCTTGCGCATAGCTACTATCGGCGGATTCATAATGTCGGTCTTTGCATTGCTTATTTCGTTGGCTTATCTGATTGCAAAAATAATTTTATGGAACAAATTTGATTTTGGTATGGCGCCGGAGCTTATCGGGATTTACTTTTTTGGATCTGTACAATTGTTCTTTATTGGTATATTGGGAGAGTACATTGGAAATATTTATACACAAATTCTTAAGCGTCCATTAGTGGTAGAGAAGGAGCGGATAAATTTTTAATTCGGAGTAATTAGAGGAGGACGAGAGGATGAAAGTAGTATTATTAGCCGGTGGTTTTGGAACCCGAATAAGTGAAGAAAGTCATCTCAAACCTAAACCAATGATCGGTATTGGCGGAAAACCGATTCTTTGGCACATCATGAAAACTTACGCCCATTACGGTTTTAATGACTTTGTAATTTGTTTGGGCTACAAGTCGTATGTTGTTAAAGAATATTTTGCCAATTATTTTCTCCATGAATCAGACGTTACTTTTGATTTTCGGGATAATAATAGGATGGTTACACACGCCCATACTGCTGAACCGTGGCAAGTTACTTTGGTGGATACCGGTCTGAACACAATGACTGGTGGTCGAATAAAGCGAATTCAAGAATATATAGGCAACGAGCCGTTTATGCTTACTTACGGTGACGGTGTCAGTAACATTGATATTTCGGCTTTGGTTAAGTATCATCAAAGTCATAGAAAATTGGCCACCGTGACATCTACCCAGCCTCAAGGAAGGTTTGGTGCGATCACTATGGATGCGAACAACTGTGTATCTGGATTTATGGAAAAACCACAGGGCGATGGCAATTGGATTAATGCCGGATTCTTTGTTTTGCAACCGGAGGTTTTTGATTATATTGATGGAGATTCGACAATTTTTGAGCGCCAACCGTTAGAGTCATTGGCTCATTCTGGTCAGTTGATGTCGTATAAGCATAAAGGATTTTGGATGCCGATGGATACGTTGCGTGATAAAATCGAATTGGATTCACTTTGGGAAAAGAAGCAGGCTCCTTGGAAGGTGTGGTAACGGGAGACGAAGATGAAAGCAATTATTCTTTGCGGCGGCTGCGGAACACGGTTGTGGCCGGAGTCAACACTTAAGCAGCCTAAGCAATTTTTAAAAATTCATTCGGATAATACTTTGTTGGCCGAAACTGTATTACGGTTGTTGCCAATAATGCGCGCTGAGGATATGGTAATTTTGACCGGCGAGGCTTATCGTGCACAGGTAGTAGCAGAATTGGCGAATATTGGTTGTGAGGCTGCTCATATCGTCTGTGAACCGTGTGCGCGTAATACAGCGCCGGCGATTGCGCTCGGAGCAGCATATATTAAAGAGAAATTAGCAGTTGAAGATGGTGAGACGATTTTTGTGGCACCGTCTGACCATATTATCAGCAATCGCCGGGAATTTTATCACTATTTGCGGCTTGCGGAATCATTAGCACAATCAGGCTGGTTCGTGACTTTTGGCGTGGTGCCGGATTATCCGGAGACTGGTTACGGTTATATTGAGGCGGGAGAAGAATTAAACATTGGTTACTCGGTAAGTTGTTTTAAAGAAAAACCAACACGTGCAGTGGCGGCGGAATATGTTGAGGCCGGAAATTACTATTGGAATGCCGGAATGTTCTTGTTTACGATTAATAGCTTTTTTATTGAACTTTCAAAACATGCTGGCGATGTTGCTGCATATTTTATTGATGGTTTTGATTCGGCAATGCGAAATTTTGCAGACATCCCAAAAATTTCTATTGATTATGCAGTTGCTGAACGGACTGATAAAGCGGCGGTAGTGCCGTTTTCTGTAGGCTGGAACGATGTTGGACATTGGGATTCAGTATATGATATCAGCGGTAAAGATGATAAAGACAACGTGTTGCGCGGCGACATTAAATGTTTAGATTGCTCCGGAGTCATGGTGCGGGCTAATAGCCGGATTGTGGCGGTTGCCGGATTATCGGACGTAATTGTTGTTGAAACAGCTGATTCGGTTTTGGTAATTAAACGCGGAAAAAGTCAGTTGGTGAAAGGTTTGTTATAGACCAGCTTGTTTATGGAGGGCAGATGCTTAAGAAAATTCTTGTTTTGGCATTGCTGGTAGCATTTTTATTGCCACAAAACAGCACCGGCGCCAAGACGTTGTGGGGTATGACGCATGGAGAGCGAACCAAGAAAATTGTTGCTCAGGCGTTTTTGATTGATAGTGATACATACGTTAGCGTAATGGAAGACCCGAAAAAAATTCCTTGGGAGAAATTCAATCGTATCTACATTGCGTTTGCCGCCGTCAATGAAAGAGGTCAACTTATTGAAGGCAAGGTTAATACTGACGAAGCTCAATGGAAAGGCCGATTGAATAACATTGTTGCTCAATGTCGCGTCAATAACCCAAAGGCTGAGATTTTTTTAATGTCGGAGCGGGGCGAAGGCGCCCCAAATAAAAATTATCTTATGGCGGCCAGCGATCCGGAAAATTTTGCACACACTGTATACCGATTGCTACAGACTTATGATTTGGATGGCTTTGACCTGGGCTGGCAGAACAAAATGAATATTAATGATTATAGTTTTGAAGTAATTGCCTTGCTAGAAGCGCTGCGCAACAAGTTTGATAAAGTTGACATGACGCCGCGTGGTAAAAAATATAAACTTACTTACTCGGTATGGCCGGGATCACAGTTGCCGCAGCTAGTGGCTAAAACTCGTTTTCTGGTCGATCAAATAAATATTATGAGTTATGGAACGGCGCCCAAATATAGCCTGGATTACTACAGTCATCAATATCGTGAAGCCGGATTTCCTTATGAAAAAATGATTGGTGGCGTGATAAGTGACGTAACTTTTGATGATTTTGCCGCCGGTTATCAAGATAATATAGATTCAGTTCAATCCAAGTGTGCAACTGCATTGGAGTTGAATATGGCAGGAATGTTTGCCTGGCGACTGGACGATGATTATTGTACGGTAGACGGCGTGAATAAGTCGGGAGCGCCGACATTTCGAGTAGCAAATTGGTTGTGGAACGCGATGACGAACTGAATTTTGTTTGCCAAAAAAAAACTAGTGTGCTATAATTCCAGCTACACTAATCTAGTCAGGGTGCCATTTGGCCTTAAGTTAGTTAATGGTTTAGACTAAAGATATTGGAGGAAGATTGTGATAATCTTTTTAGAGATAGTTGTTTTTATTTTAGCAGTTCTCGTGATTGCGTCCGTGGTGTTGCAATCGAGTAAATCGTCAGGGTTATCAGGATCAATCGCTGGTGGTGCTGAAGTACTATTTGGTGGTAAACGTAAAGGTATTGATGATATTTTGGCTAAAGCGACCAAACTTATTGCCGTGTTATTTGCAATTGCAGTAATTTTGTTGGAACGTTCTATAAATCACTAAGGTAAATCAAAGCGTGGAAATATCCGCGCTTTTTTTATTTTCTTGCAGGAATTTCCCCTCGCACGGCGAATAGTTACAATCAGGAAACAAATGGTTAATTTGGATATGCGAAAAATTCAGCTTTCACAAGGAGGTTTGTATGTCTCAGCAAATGTTGCTTTACGTAGCGCCAGTGGCGGGATTGATTTCTTTGATATTCGCCGCAATTATGATGGTGTCCGTGATGCGCGAATCACAGGGCAATGACCGGATGAAGGAAATTTCCCAGGATATTTATGAAGGCGCGATGGCCTTTTTAAATCGTCAATATCGCAGTCTGCTACCATTTACGGTAGTTATTTTTGCTTTGCTCTATTATCTTATGGGATCGGCGATGGCGATTTCATTTTTGGTCGGTGCGGTCTGTTCGGCTATAGCCGGTTATTTCGGTATGACCGCGACTACCAGAGCCAACGCCCGTGCTACTGAGGCGGCGCGTACCAGTTTGAATAGCGCGCTCAGTGTCGCATTTCGTGCCGGTACGGTTATGGGGATGTCGGTGGCCGGGTTGAGTTTGCTCGGCGTTTCGACATTGTATTTGATTTATGGTAATCCGGCAACAATCAACAGTTTCGCCTTTGGTGCATCTGCGATTGCATTTTTTGCACGGGTTGGTGGCGGAATATTTACCAAAGCTGCCGACGTGGGCGCTGATTTGGTAGGAAAAATCGAAGCCGGTATTCCTGAGGATGATCCGCGCAATCCGGCAGTTATTGCGGATAACGTCGGTGATAATGTCGGCGACACCGCCGGTATGGGCGCTGACTTGTTTGAATCTTATGGTGCGACCGCGATTGCGGCGATGTTGCTTGGTAATACTTTATTTGGAATAAACGGAGTGTTGTTTCCGCTGTTGCTAGGCGCGGCCGGTATATTTGCGTCAATTATTGCAACTTCATTGGTGCGTACCGGTGAGAATGGTAATCCGCAAGCGGCGCTTAATCGTGGTTTGTGGGCGACCAACATTCTGATTGCTGTTGCGGCATATTTTTTGGCAAATGCGTTTTTCGGCGAAGCAACGGGATTAGGGATTTTTGGTGCGGCAGTATGTGGTTTGGTTGTTAATGTTGTTATCGGAAAATTGACTGAATATTATACTTCGCATGATTATTCGCCTACCCAAAAAATCGCTGAAGCTTCTTTAACGGGCGAAGCGACAAATATTATTTCCGGTATTGCGACCGGTTTGAAAAGCACCACGTTACCCATGCTGGTGTTTGCCGGGGCTACTGGCGCGGCTTACTATTTTACCGGCGGCGTTTACGGAATAGCAATCGCTGCTATGGGTATGCTGTCAACTGCCGGAATGGTAGTGGCGGTAGATGCTTTCGGGCCGGTTGCTGATAACGCCGGCGGGATTGCTGAAATGGCCGGACTTGGTCCGGAAGTTCGTAAAAAAACTGATAAATTGGACTCGGTCGGAAATACTACCGCAGCGATTGCAAAAGGGTTCGCTATTGGTTCGGCAGCGTTGACGGCGCTGGCGTTGTTTAGCGCATTTAATGAAGAAGTTTGCAAAAATCATGCCTTGGCGGGGTTGATTGTTGATGGTAAAATGCCAATCAACTTGACGGATACGATGGTATTGATTGGCTTGTTTATCGGCGCATCTTTGCCATTCATGGTTTGTGCGCAAACGATGGAAGCTGTTGGTCGGGCAGCGTTCAAGATGATTAATGAAGTTCGTCGTCAGTTCCGGGAAATTCCCGGGCTTATGGAAGGTACGGCAAAACCGGATTATAAAAGTTGCATTGATATCAGCACCAAAGCGGCGCTGAATGAGATGATTAAGCCGGGATTGTTTGCGGTTGCTACACCGATTGCAGTTGGATTTATTCTTGGCGCTAAAGCGTTAGCCGGGTTCTTGGCCGGAATTACCGTTTCGGGTGTGTTGCTGGCACTGTTCATGGCAAATGCCGGTGGTGCATGGGACAATGCCAAGAAGTATATCGAGTCGGGTAACTATGGCGGAAAAGGAACCAAGGCGCACGCGGCCGCAGTAGTTGGCGACACAGTTGGTGATCCGTTCAAAGATACTTCCGGACCGGCAATGAATCCGCTCATCAAGGTTGCCGGAACGATATCGTTGATTATCGCGCCGTTGCTTATGAGCTAAATTTGAATCCAATAAAAAAGCTGAATCCGCGTTAATCGTAGATTCAGTTTTTTTATTAAATAGGTTTTGTTGATTAATCTGATATAACTTTGCGTTTACAGGAGAAAAGATAAATATGGATCTGGAAAAAATTGCGATTTTGCTTGGGATATTAATTTTCAGCGTATTGGGGTTAGGATTGGGATCGGCTTTTGCTGAAACACCGAAATCGTCAAGTTTTATTATTCATTACTACCGGTTTGACGGTGATTACAAGGGCTGGGGTGTTTGGTGTTGGAGTAAGTCGCCCAAAGATTTGCCTGGTGCAAGTTTTGAAATGATCGGTACAGATGATTATGGCGCAATTATTAAAGTGAGTTTTAACAGTCCGGTAGCACGCGCCGGATTTTTATTAAAAAAAGACAACTGGGTGATGAAAGACATCAACGAGGATCGTTATGTTGACTTGCCGAAAGGCAGTAATGAAGTTTGGTTGATACAAGGCGATAAACAAGTTTATTCCAGCGTACCGAAAATAATCGCAGCAATGCACGCTTGGCAGGATGATGCCAATAAAATCACGCTAAAACTCGATAAACCGCTATTGTTAACTAAAGGGAATAATGGATTTTGGCTGCGGCAACGCGGCACTGCCCACTATGGTCCGGTTGAGGTAAGAAAAGTTACGGCACTTGAAACAAATAGCGCAGGCTTGGCAACGACGGTCGAATTGACGGCTGAACGGAACTTGGAAGTTAATAAATTGTTTTTTGTTGAACACGACGGCTATAATGCTGTGCAACTATTTCCCCGCAAAGTTCTGGATGACAAGAAATATTATTATAACGGTGAACTAGGTTGCAATTATGCCAGTGATAAATCACAATTTGCACTCTGGGCACCAACTGCTTGCGCAGTTGATTTGCGGTTGTATGCAACCGCCGATACTCAGGAGTATCAAACGCTACCGATGATGCCGGGTAAAAATGGCCAGTGGACGGCGGTTGTAAAGGGAGATATTAACGGACAATACTATATGTTCGCAATTCATTTTAGAAATCCGGATATTACGGTTGATAACGATATAATAAACGTCGTAGTTGATCCGTACGCACGCGCAACCGCGCCGAACACGACCCGTTGCCTAGTCTACGACGCACAGAAAAATAGCGCAAGTGTTAACGGTTGGAGTATTGACCGTTACGTTCCGCTAAAACGAAATACTGATGCGATAATTTATGAAATACATACTCGTGATATGAGCATCAGCACCACTTCCGGAGTGAGTGATGCTGCGCGCGGCAAGTTTCTTGGCTTAACCGAGGCCGGAACGCTTGGACCGAACAATGTCTATACCGGACTGGATCATATCAAGGAGCTGGGTGTCAGCCATGTACATTTGTTGCCGGTGTTTGATTATGGTGTTGGCAATGAGCTTCAAAAATATAATCAATATGATTGGTATGATTGGGGTTATGACCCGGCGCTTTATAACAACATCGAGGGTTCTTACGCCATCGATCCGCATGGTGACAATCGCCAGCTTGAATTCAAAACCATGGTTACCCGCTTTCATCAAAACAATATCGGTGTAATCTGTGACGTAGTTTATAATCATACATTTCAAACTGGTGACGGACAGTTTTCGGTTTTTGATAAAATTGTTCCATACTACTATTACCGTGTGGACAATAGCGGTGGTTATATTAGCGGCAGCGGTTGTGGTAATGATGTTGCAAGTGAAAAACCGATGGTCCGCAAATTTATCGTTGACTCCTGTAAATATTGGGTGAGCGAATATCATATTGACGGATTGCGGTTTGATTTGATGGGCTTGCATGACAAACAAACGATGCTGGAAGTTTATAAAGAAGTCAGAAAAATCAACCCCAACGCAATAATTTATGGTGAAGGTTGGGATATTCCGACCGGAATTCCGGCAAGTGAGCGCATGACTCAGACAAATGTTTTCGGCACAGGGGTGGCGGCGTTTAATGATGGTATCCGTGATAATCTTAAAGGTGATGTTTTTAAACAAACCGAAGGTAGTTTCGTACAAGGATTGCCGCCGTATTTGGGGATGGAACGGCTGAAACTGCAAATTAAAGGCCAAAGTACCGGACGAAATCTTGACGGCAGCATACCGGTTGCAACACCGAATGAGACGATAAATTATGTTTCGGCGCATGACAATGCTTGCATTTGGGACAAACTCAAGCTAACCAATCCAAAGGATAATGAAGCCCGGATAAAACAAATGGACAAATTGGCAGCGGCGGTAATATTAACTGCTCAAGGGGTACCATTCTTTGCCGAGGCGGATGATTTTGGTCGCACCAAGCAGGGAAACGAGAACAGCTACAACAACAACGAACCAAATATTAATCCAATTAACTGGTCGTTAAAAACCACAAACAGTGATCTGTTTAATTATTATAAAGGGTTAATTGCGCTGCGGAAAAATCATCCGGCATTTCGTATGGACAAAAAAACTCAGGTAGACGCCAATTTGCAATTCGCCAAAAATGCGCCGGATAACGTCGTAGTTTATACACTAAAAGGCAGCGATGTTGGTGATGCCTGGCAGACGATACTGGTAGTATACAATGGTACTGACAAAGTGCAGCGAATCCGTAAAAATGGTCCATGGAACATCGTTGTTGACGAAAAACGCGCCGGAACGGAGCTTCTGGCGCAGGCGAAAAACGTCGTAATCGTGCAACCATATTCGGCATTGGTGGCATATAAAACCATTATGGATGAGGATTATGCGAGTTTGGATGCGTACGTCGAGATGAACGACCCCTACTACGGTTGGTAAGGCTATTGAAAAACACTCAGCTACTACGTTGACCCTGTGCTTGTTAGCTTGCGTACTTTCCAGTACGTGGCGCGTCACAATGCTCGGTGCGCCTTGTATCTGAGTGTTTTTGAACAACCCCTGTTGTTGTATGTTTAAAAACGTCCATCTGCGTTATTGTGATTTCACTTACTATAAGGTATTATGTTATTAGTAAACAAATTAATGGAGGATTTATGAAAATTGTAGCAGTAACAGCTTGTGCGACCGGAGTTGCGCACACTTACATGGCAGCGGCAGCGCTGAAAAAGGCGGCCAAGGCGCTTGGTCACGAGATAAAAGTCGAAACGCAAGGTGCGATGGGAATCGAGGATGAAGTAAGTGCCAGTGATATTGCCGCAGCCGATGCGGTTGTTTTTGCAGTAGATACCATGGTGTCAAAACGTGATCGATTTGAAGGTAAAAAATCAATTGAAGTGTTGGTCGGCGCAGCGATAAAAGATCCTAAAAAAGTAATTGCTGACGCGTTGGCATAATTTATGGATATTGCAAATTTTGTTGAAAAAGAAAACATCGTTATCGGAGTTGATGCAGCCGATAAGGCGCAGACCATCGGCAAACTTGCGGAAATTCTCGAACAAAATGGTAAGCTGGTTGATAAAAACGGTTACATTGCTGCAGTTTTGGAACGCGAAGAACATTTCACAACTGGTATTGGTAATGGCATCGCTATTCCGCACGGCAAAACCGATTGCGTCAAACTGTCCAGCATTGCGATCGCCAAGCTAAAGCAGCCTGTAGAATGGCAGGCGATGGATGATCAGCCGGTTGACTTGGTATTTTTGCTGGCAATTCAGGATTCCGATGCCAGCGATTTGCATCTTAAACTCTTGCAACAAATCGCGGTAAAGTTGATGGATGACGAGATTGTTGCGGCGTTAAAATCAGCAACTACTGCTGAAGCAATTATTAGCGCATTACAAAGAGAAAGTGAATTCTAGGAGGGAAAATGAACGAACTGAAGAAAATCAGGCAATATCTGATGAACGGCGTGTCTTATATGATTCCGATTGTAGTAATCGGCGGTGTGTATATTGCTTTTGCAATTGCAATGTCCGGCGTTCAGGCCGGAACTGGTCCGCAAGTAACCAATGTTTGGCTAAAAGGAATGCTGGATATTGGTGCTGCAGCTTTTGGATTAATGGTGCCAGTATTGGCAGGTTTTATCGCTTTTGCAATCGCAGATCGTCCGGGATTGGCGCCGGGTCTGGTGGGCGGTGCTTTGGCAGTCAGTACAAAAGCCGGATTTTTAGGTGGAATAATCGCCGGCATAATTGCTGGTTATATGGCGCGCTGGATAAAGAAATGGCCGGTGCATCCTAATTTGCGTCCAATTATGCCAATTTTTGTAATTCCGTTATTGTCAGCGTTGGTTACGGGCGGTTTAATGTTATTTGTTGTAGGTAAACCAATCGCCGGATTGATGGAGTCAATGACGGCAGGATTGAAAGCAATGGGCGGCGGTAACGCTGTATTACTTGGAGCACTTACGGGTGCAATGATTGCTTTTGATATGGGTGGTCCGGTCAATAAAGTTGCCTTTATGTTTGGTGCGGCAATGATTGGTGAAGGAGTTTATACTGTAATGGGTCCAATCGCTGCGGCAATTTGTATTCCACCGCTTGGATTAGGGTTAGCGACGTTGTTGTTTCCGAAAAAATTTGACGAAATTGAGCGTGAAGCTGGTATTGGTGCGTTGATTATGGGTTCGATAGGGATCACTGAGGGAGCAATACCCTTTGCTGCCGCTGATCCGATTCGTGTAATTCCGTCCATCATGATTGGTTCGGCGGTTGGTGGTGCAATAGCTGCATTTTTTGGTTGTACAGATCATGCACCGCATGGCGGACTTATCGTATTACCGGTGGTCGATCACCGGATTTGGTATGTCGTTGCTATATTGGTAGGAATGATAGTGTCGGCCGGTTTGATTGGAATACTAAAACCAAAAGTCGTAGAAGAATAAGCAAAAATAGAAACAGCCGGGCAAAATCGCCCGGCTGTTTCTATTTTGTATTTTTGGCAATATCTACAATAATATCATATACTTTTTGACTACGTTCCACCTGACGCAGCGTCGTCCAACGATCTGGCGAATAGGCTTGTTTTTCTTCTTCAAGAATTTTGCCGCTGTCATCATAATAAGTAACCGTCAGCATTTGGACTTTGCGCTCCTTGAGCATGAACAACTGGCGGGTAATGATGGTCGAAACCGTTTGCCAGCCGGAGAGTGTCTTGTTACTGATTTCCCGTCCGGTCAGTAATTCTTCGCGGCCAAGGTTACTGAGATTTGTCATTGTATAAATATCTACACAATCGCCTTCGGGTTTGTCCCAGATGTGCAGCGTGGTAAAATCGGCATACACAATACAGGTGTCATCTTTGTAAATCCATTTCCACACTTCGTTGGCGCTGCCGACAGAGCAGGTCGCAAGTATAAAAATGAATAATAATGATAATGTCAATCCGCGTATTGCGGAAGAAAACAGATCTGGTGCTCTGGACTTCGAACTATTCACATTAGCCTCCACGATGTTGTCGCAATTATTATAGAACAAATTATTAATAAACTGCAATAAATATGCAGGAAAATAGTGTGTTTGGTGGAATTAATATTACCTGCATATATTAGTTATAGAGGATTTACGGGTGACACATAGAAAGGAAACCGATTATGAAGTGTTTGATAGTTGAGCCACATGCCGATGATGCAATATACTCGTGTTACCCTGTTTTACTGAATGCTAACAAGAAAAAAATTGTTTTGGATACGTTGACGGTAAGTGCGGATGGTGACCGTAAGCCGGAAAACATCCGACGGCGGTTTTTGGTCGGTCAGACTTTTGATTTTTTGTTGACGGATTACTATAATTATCTGGAACTTCCGGCTGAAGCTGCTCGCGACCATGCTGAAGCATTTAAATATTACCGCACTAATTATGAGCACTATGTCACTTTGCAACAAAAAATGAGCGCGTTTTGTTTTGCCAGTTACGATAAAATCTATTGTCCGTTCGGGTTGGTGCATCCGATGCACGTTGTTGTACGTCAAGCTGTCGACGAAGTGGTTGATCCGACTAAAGTGATATATTATCTTGAGCAGCCGTACTTACAACTTGAGACCGGAAAACGCTGGCAGTCGCAGATGTTGAAGGCTGCGCGGCACTTGTCGCGGTATGCAGTGAATACAAAAAGCATTCGAAGTGATATTGTCGAAATTTATGGTGCAGGCCATGCCGGAGTTGTTGACGAATATCCTTATAAATATAACTATCTTGTTAAAGGCTATCATAAATAATGCGCTGCGCGTTAGACTGTAATGCGATTAAATAATATGAAGTATGATCCAGCATTGATTTTTCAGGCTAATAGCAATCTTTTGCAGGAAAACACGAAACCGTGTCGAATAGTAATTATTAAGAACATGAATGATTTTTTTTCGGAGGGAAAATGCATATATTTCACAATTCACAGGAAATTAATTACCGCAATCCTTTTGGTGCCGTTGCCTGTGGCACGGAAATCACTTTAGCAATAGCTGTTAGCGATTGCCGGCCAGAGAAAGCGATTCTGCATATTTGGCTCGAGGGAGTCGACAGCCGTCATTTCACGATGAAACAACGGTTGGCCAAGGAAAATTATTTCGAGTATGAATACAAAATTAAAGTGCCGGTAAATCCTGGAATATATTGGTATTGCTTTGAAGTTATTGCTAATGGCCGTACGATGTTTTATGGTAATAACGCGGATAATCTTGGTGGTATCGGTGAAATGCGCGACAGTTATCCACCGCCTTATCAGATAACCGCTTTTGATAAGAAGTTCACTACACCGGACTGGATGAAAACCGGGATTATGTATCAAATATTTCCTGACCGGTTTGCGCGCGGTGAACAAGGCGACCAGTTTAGCAATCCCAAACCGATGAGTTTATTACACTTGAATTGGGCCGACGAACCGATTTACGCACGTAATCCGGAAACACAGGCGGTGGTTGCGTATGATTTTTTTGGTGGAAACATTCAGGGAATTATTGACCGCCTGCCATATTTAAAAGGGTTAGGCGTTAGTGTTATTTATCTTAATCCGATCTTTGAAGCTGAAAGCAATCATCGTTATGATACTGGTGACTACAAAAAAATCGATCAATACCTGGGGGACGAACAGGCGTTTAAATTGTTATGTTCCGAAGCGGAACACTTGGGAATAAATATTATACTGGACGGTGTGTTTTCGCATACCGGTAATAACAGCGTGTATTTTAACAGTAAGGGTAAATACCCATCAATCGGTGCTGCGCAATCGACGAAATCGGAATATCATGATTGGTATTCGTTCAAAAAGGACGGCAGTTATGATTGCTGGTGGGGCATTGACAATATGCCGAATGTGAAAGAGCTGACGCCGTCGTATTTGGATTATATTTTGCGTGATAAAGATTCGGTTATTAAAAAATGGCTGCGGGCCGGTGCAAAAGGCTGGCGGTTGGATGTTGCCGATGAGTTGCCGGATGAGTTTATTAAGGAGTTGCGTAAAGCGGTCAAAGAAATCAACCCCGATGCCGTGGTGATCGGCGAAGTGTGGGAAGATGCATCGAACAAGAAAGCCTACGATAAATTGCGGGAATATTTGGTCGGCGATGAATTGGATGCGCCGATGAATTATCCGCTCAGAAAAGTTATGCTGGATTTTGCACTTGGAAAAATTGATGCAACGCGAGTCAGCCGTGAGCTGATGAGCCTGTGTGAAAATTATCCGCCACAAGTTTTTGCTGCCAATATGAATCTGCTCGGTACGCATGATCGGGCCCGGATATTGACGGTTTTGGGCAAAGGTAATGAAGGCGAAGGTATCAGTTTTGCGGATAAATATTATCATAGCGAACTAACCGAATCAGAACGCAAAACTGCTGTGGCGCGGTTGAAAATGCTCAGTCTCTGGCAGATGTGCCACCCGGGAATTCCCAGCGTATATTATGGTGATGAAGCTGGTATGGAAGGATTTGCCGATCCGCTTAATCGGCGCGCTTATCCGTGGGGCGAGGAAGATAAAGAAGTATACGAATGGTTCAAGTTGATAACGGCGCTGCGGCGTGAGTATCCGGTGTTGCAAACGGGTGAATGGCGGCCGGTATATGCCAGCTCTGGTTGTTTTGTTTTTAGCCGTTGTGATGCAAACAACACGGCGATAATCGCTGTTAATCGCTCAAACCAGCTTGTGAGTGTAGCCGTGAATAGTCTGGAAGTCGAAAAATATTATGATATCCTCGACGGGCATCGTGCCGAACATGCACATGGCGGGTTGTTGAATTTGTCGTTAGCTCCGCAGTCAACGCGTTTGTTAATTCAAAAGGTTACGGCAAAACGTGAAGCGGGAATATTGATGCATCCCACTTCGTTTCCAAGCCGTTATGGTATCGGTGATTTTGGCAAAGAGGCTTATGCCTTTATCGACTTTATGGAGCAGTCCGGGCAAAAGCTCTGGCAGTTGCTGCCGATTAATCCGGTGGGTTATGGTGAATCACCCTATCAGGGTTTAAGCGCTTTCGCCGGAAATCCGATGATGATCAGCCCGGATATGCTTGTTGAATCAAAATTGCTTACTGAAAAAGATATTGCGGCAGCACTCGAAGGTAAAGCTTTTTCATTGGATAAAATTGACTTTGAATCAATAAAAAAACTCAAAGACGGTTTGTTCCGCCAAGCGTTTGCGCATGCCAAAAACAAAGTCGGTAAAACCAAAGATTACAAGCAATTTGTCGCGGATGAAAACGAATGGCTGGAAGACTGGGTGTTGTTCGCGGCTATCAAAGCTCAACAGAACTTAAAACCCTGGACTGAGTGGCCGGAAGAATTGGCTAAACGTGAAGAAAATGCGTTATTGGTCAAACGGGAAGAGTTGGCTGATGAAATCGAATATCAACGTTTTCTGCAATTCATCTATTTTCGGCAGTGGTTCAAACTAAAAAAATACGCTAATGCCAAAAACATCAAAATTGTTGGCGACATTCCGATTTTTGTCGCACATGATTCATCTGACGTCTGGGCAATGCAGCGGTTGTTTGAGTTGAATCCGGATGGTTCACCGAGCTTGATTGCCGGTGTACCGCCTGACTATTTCAGCAAAACCGGTCAGCGTTGGGGCAATCCGCATTATAAGTGGGATCTGATGGAACAAGATGATTTCGCCTGGTGGCGGTTGCGCGTTGGCAAACTGGCTAAAATAGTTGACATTTTGCGGATTGACCACTTCCGTGGTTTTGAAGCTTACTGGGAAATACCGGCGACCGAGCCGACCGCGATTAAAGGACGCTGGGTAAAAGGACCGGATCGGAAATTATTTGACGCCATCGAAAAACATTTGGGCAAGATGAATATTATTGCCGAAAATCTGGGCGTGATTACGCCGCAAGTCGAATATTTGCGTGAACGTTTCAGTTATCCCGGAATGATTATTGTTCAGTTTGCTCTGGAAGGCGAACGGCGCGCGCCGTTTGATCCGAATTGTTATTTGATAAATGAGATCGTGTATACCGGAACTCATGATAATGACACTACTACCGGCTTTTTTGACCGAATCAAGACGGAAAAACCCGTAGTTTACAAAAACATCGTTACTGAACTGGGTTTTGATGCTGCGAAAAAAATCGACAGCCGTGCTATTTGCGAGCGAATGATTGAGCTGACGTTGTCGGCTACGGCAAATACCGCGATTGTGCCAATGCAGGATTGGCTGGGATTGGACAATGCTGCGCGAATGAACGTTCCGTCAGTTTTAGGTGGAAATTGGGAGTGGCGGATGGCGGCGGACGTATTGGATGAAAAATTAGTTGCCAGAATTTTAACTTTGACCAATAAACACGGTCGGAATTAATAAAAGGGGAGCATTGTGGAAAAATTTATTTTCCTTATTGAAAACTATTTGGTGCCGCCGTTGACCAAACTTGGTGATGTAAAATTTTTGAAGGCCGTGCGTAATGGTATGATAGCGACCGTGCCGTTCACGATTTTTGGCAGTATCTTCATGATTATCAGCTTTATCCCGATTCAGGCCTGGACTAATATCGTTAAACCCTATCAACAGTTATTGTCGATTCCGATATCGGCGACTTTCGGATTGCTGTCGATTATCGTTTCGATTTCGATTGCTTATAATTACGCCCGCGAACTGAAACAGGATGCAATCATCGGTTCGCTGATGTCACTGATCGGTTTCATATTGTTGCAGGTTGATCCGGAAACAGGGAGCATTGCAACGGCAAATTTCAGTGCCAGCGGCATGTTTACTGCAATCGTGGTAGCGTTTATCGCAATTCAGATTCAAAGGTTTTTTGTGCTACGCAACCTGGTTATCAAATTGCCGGAAAATGTGCCGCCGGCAGTATCACGTTCGTTTATTTCACTGACGCCAACCGCAACATTGTTGACGTTTTTGTGGTTGGTGCGATTTGTCGGCGGCGTTGATATTAACGCAATCGTAACTATGATTTTCCAACCTTTTGTATTTGCGCTGAATACCTTGCCGGGACTTATGGTTATGACGTTAATAATTTCGTTGCTATGGTTTGTGGGTATTCATGGCGACAATGTTGTGTCATCCGTGGCTTCACCAATATGTCTGACTTATCTCGCCGCTAACGCGTCGGCAATGGTGGCCGGACAGCCGTTACCGTATATTGGCGCCGACGGTTTCAATGCGATGTTCGTTAATGTCGGCGGTACGGGTACGACGCTGGCGCTGGTGTTGATATTAATGCGTTCCAAGGAAATCGGTTTGCGGCAGCTCAGCCGCATGGCGTTCCCCTCAGCCTGTTTCCAGATAAATGAACCGGTAATCTTTGGAGTACCGGTTATGCTTAATCCGATATTACTGATTCCTTACGTTATCGTACCGCAGATATTAGTGGTTGGCACCTATTTTCTGATGGCGGCAAATATTATCAATAAACCATGTATAATGGTGCCATGGACAACGCCGCCGATCATCGGTCAATATCTTGCTACGGGCGGCGACTGGCGTGCAGCAGTGTGGGCAGTTGTGTCTATCGTTATTGCTTTTATTGTATATTATCCATTTGCCCGCTCGTTGGAGAAACAGCGTCTCGCCGAGGAAGCAAGCGGCAATACTGGTGAGTAAAAACAGTTACTGAAAAATTATAAGCAGGTAAGATCATTGAGAGACAAGAATAACCAATCTATCCAATTTTCGCTTTCTGAAGCCGCACTTAACCGCGGTTTGAATGAAGCCACAAGAACCCCGCGGTTAATCCGCTCGCTTAACGCCAAGTTGCTGGAGCGTAATTTTATCGAACTAAATGTTCAGGTTGGTGTTAGCGCACTGCTGGCTACCAGTTTTAATGTTAAGTTTGAACTATGTGAATGTGTTCATGATTACAGCCGTAGCGAAATTGTTATCAAACCGAGCGACAATACTATCGCCATGGCGCTGAACATGCTGGAGCGATTTTTGCCGCAGTACGAAAAGCGTGATGACAAATACGTCTTCAATATGCGCCGGGCACTAATAAGGCTGCTAAGTGGCAGCCGGATGTTTGGCCGGCCGCTGCTGGATGTAATCAAAATAACGTCAGCCGAGACTGCAAATAATGAGATTACGATTTTTGCGGAATTGACGGACTGAAATAAGAATATCAGATAGCATGATTAACAAAACATTGACAAGTGTGCAAATATTTGTTACCATCAAATAAATTTACTTGGTTGATCAGAAATACTGAAGGCCGGAGACGTGATGTCTTCGGTCTTTTGCTTTTTGACGGGGAGGTGCTGGATGGCTGATGTTTTTCGTAAAAAATCTATTTCTGATATGAATAAAGCGGCGAAGTCTAGCGGGTTACGCCGGGTGCTGACTCCCTGGGATTTAATCTGTCTTGGTATCGGTATAATAATCGGCACCGGAGTATTTGTATTTACCGGTATCGGTGCTGCCGAATATGCCGGTCCGGGTTTGATGTTGTCGTTTGTGTTTTCCGGATTTGCCTGCGGGTTTGCGGGATTGGCGTACGCCGAACTGGCTGCAATGACGCCGGTTGCCGGAAGTGTTTATACTTATGCATACTCGGCTTTAGGTGAATTGATTGCCTGGCTGGTAGGTTGGGCGTTAATATTGGAATATGGTATTGGAGCTGCTGCAGTTTCTTCTGGTTGGTCACAATATGTAGCAAATTTAGTGCAACGGCTGGGCTTGAATGTTCCCGAATCATTGTTGAAGGTTCCGGCGAACGGTGGCTGGATTAATCTACCAGCTGTATTGTTGGTGCTGACAATTACTTCGGTTCTGTATCACGGTGCGCGTGAAAGCGCTAAACTGAATCGGATTCTGGTAGCAATTAAGCTGTCAATTGTCGCGATATTTATTATTCTTTGTATCCCGGCTGTTAATCCTGCCAATTGGACGCCGTTTCTGCCATTTGGCTGGCAGGGTGTATTGACCGGTGCATCGTTTGCGTTCTTTTCTTATCTTGGGTTTGATATTATTGCCAATAGTGCCGAAGAAACCGCGAATCCCCAGCGCGATATCCCGCGCAGTATTTTGGGCACGCTGGCAGTAACAACGGTATTATATGTAATTGTAACGGCGGTTATGACCGGCGTTGTACCTTATCATCTTTTGGCAAACGGTGCACCGATTGTCATGGTCATGGAAGCCGCCGGCTACAAATTTGGCGCAGCATTGGTCGGTGTTGGCGTTATCGTCGGACTGGCAGCAGTGATATTGGGGTTGCTATACGCTCAAATCAGATTATTTCTGGCAATGGCGCGCGACGGTTTGTTGCCGCAAAAGATTGGAAAAATCCATAACTTATACAGGACGCCGCACCGGTTAACATTGGTCACCGGTATGATTGTAGCAACAGTCGTCGGGTTGGTAAAAATCGAGGTTTTGGCGGAGATGGTAAATATCGGCACGCTGTTTGCTTTCATCGTCGCATCGGTGGGTGTGTTTGTTTTGCGATTTACTCAACCGGATATAAACCGGCCGTTTCGTTGTCCGGCGGCTTATGTGATAATGCCGTTGGCGGTGATTACCTGCGGTTACCTGATGTTAAATTTATCGGGGGTAACTTGGTGTTTTTTTTGTATTTGGGCGATTATCGGGATTTTGATATACGTATTTTATGGTTACAGGAACAGTGTTTTGTCGGAAACACAAATTAAAAAAAGCGAGGTAATGTAATGTTTTACAAAGATTCACTGGATTTGATCGGCAACACGCCGATTGTTGAAATTGGTTGCTTTGACACCGGTAACAGCCGATTGTTTTTGAAACTGGAAAATCAAAACCCATCCGGTTCAATCAAAGACCGGATTGGCAAATCAATTATCGAAAGCGCAGAGGCGCGGGGACTGCTCAAGCCCGGCGCGACACTGATTGAGGCAACTGCCGGAAATACTGGTCTCGGACTGGCGCTGGTAGCGCTGAAGAAAGGTTACAAACTTGTTCTTGTGATTCCGGATAAGATGAGCGCGGAAAAAATAGCCCACTTAAAAGCATTGGGTGCAAAAATCGTAATGACCCGCTCTGATGTTGCCAAAGGCCACCCGGAGTATTACCAGGATTATGCTCTGCGCTTGTCTCAGGAAACGGAAAATTCGTTTTTCATAAATCAGTTTTGCAACCTGGATAATCCGCTGGCGCACAGCACGACCACCGGACCGGAAATCTGGCAACATATGGATGGTAAAGTCGATGCCATCGTAGTCGGCGTCGGTTCAGGCGGTACGCTGCGCGGGTTGACCGATTACTTTAAAACGCTGCCAGCGCCGCCGGAATTTGTGTTGGCCGACCCTGCCGGTTCGATTCTCGCAGATTATATTATGACCGGAAAACACGATGAGCCGGGCAGTTGGTACGTTGAAGGAATTGGTGAGGATTTTGTGCCGGAGATGTGCGATTTTTCGCTGGTGAAAGCTGCATATACGATAACTGATGCCCAGGCCTTCGCCACCATCCGTGCGTTACTGAAAAAAGAGGGGATTCTCGCCGGGACATCAAGCGGAGTGTTGATTGCAGCCGCGGTCCGGTACGCACAACAGCAGGTGCAATCGAAAAACATAATTACTTTTGTCTGCGACACCGGTAACAAGTATTTGTCAAAAGTTTTTAATGATGACTGGATGCGCGAACGCGGATTCAGCGTTGAATAATGGAACAGGAGATTGTATTGATATGAATAAACAGGGATTTGCTACTCGCGCCATCCACGCCGGACAGGATCCGGAAACAGCTACCGGGGCGGTAATAACGCCGATATTTGCGACCTCTACTTTCGCGCAAGCCAGTCCGGGCGTTAACAAAGGCTATGAATACTCGCGGTCGGGTAATCCGACCCGGCAGGCGTTGGAAACTTGTCTTGCTGACTTGGAAGAAGGCGTTGCCGCATTTGCTTTTGCGTCCGGGTTGGCGGCTTCTTCTACGGTGTTGGATGCCTTTCCGCACGGCAGCACAATTATTGCTATGGACGATATGTATGGCGGTACATTTCGGTTGTTTGATGAAGTTAAAAAAATCAACGCCGATTTACGGGTAAAGTATGTTGATCTCACGAATATTGACGCGCTGCGGCAAGCGATTGATTCATCGGTGAAAATGATTTGGGTGGAATCACCGAGCAATCCGATGCTGAGGATTGTTGATCTGGCACGAATTGCCCAAATCGCCCAAGCATACGGCATTATAACGGTATGTGATAATACTTTTGCCACGCCGTATTTACAAAAACCGTTAGTCTTGGGTTTTGATATTGTCGTGCATTCAGCAACTAAATATTTAAACGGACACTCCGATATTATTGCCGGTGCCGTAATCGTCCGCGAAGAATCTGCTTTGACCGAACGGATCCGGTTTTTGCACAATGCCATTGGCAGTATTTTGTCACCGTTTGATTCATTTCTGTTGCTGCGGGGAATGAAAACATTGCAATTGCGGATGGAAAAACATTGTGCCAATGCCTTGCAAATTGCCAAATACCTCGAACAACATCCGCAGGTTGAACGAGTGATTTATCCGGGACTGGTTTCGCACAATCAGTATGAAATTGCCAAATTGCAGATGAGCGGCTTTGGCGGTATGATAACATTTTTTATCAAAGGCGGACTTGAAGAATCAAAACGGTTTTTGGAAAGAGTAAAACTGTTTCAATTGGCGGAAAGTTTGGGCGGTGTCGAGAGTCTGATTGAACATCCGGCGATAATGACGCATGCGTCCATTCCCGCCGAAATACGAATACAATTAGGAATTAGCGATAATTTAATCAGGATATCAGTGGGTATTGAGGATGAGGCAGATTTATTGGAAGATTTAGAACAAGCGCTGAGGTAGTAAAATGAAAATAGAAACAAGTACCAGCGGCCCGGTTCGGTTCACAGTTGACAGCAACAAAGGCGACAATGACAAAGCGCGTGCGGCGGCAATTTATGCTGATAAACAAATACAACTGCAAAATTTGTTAGGGCGGGTGTACTATAATCCGCTGGGTGAACAACCGTTTGAACTATTGCGCAGGTTATTGGGAACAAAAAAAATATCAGTGCTGGACGCCGGTTGCGGCCGTGGACAGACTACACTTTGGTGGGCGAAGCATAATGATGCTTGTGTCGATGCGTTTGATCCGTCTTGGGATATGTTGTCCAGTGCCGCGGAGCTGATAGAGACTAATGGATTATCTGGCAAAATAAATTTTTGGCAGGCAAAAATCGACAATTTCAATAGCGCTAAGTGTTATGATTTAGTAATAGCACATGACGTCTTGTGTTATTCCCCAAACATAGTTGGTGATTTCAGCAAACTGCTTAGCTGGGTGAAACCAGACAGAATTATTTCTATATCTGGCTATAGTTGTGACGTATATACTACCGCCGCGGCCAACGTTATTAATAGTTGGGGGATTCAACTGCCGCCTGGGTATGATGAAATCAGTGCGCTGCTGAATGATTGCCCGGCGCTGGTTTTGTTGTGTAATGATACTTCGCGTCAATATCGCAGACACTGGCAGAAAATGCGCTTATTGTTGGATGATAATTGGTTGAAAGTTGTTGAATTGGTTGGCGAATCTGAAGCGCAGGCTTTTTCACAGCGCACCGACGCAATCTTGTCGGCAGTGTCTGAAGGAAACTTTGGGCATTGGTGGGCAGTACTGGCGAAATAAAATTTAAAACAAGCCACAGAAAGATTTCCGTGGCTTGCTTTTTTGTGAAGTGCTATTTAGGTATTAGCTAGTTTTATTGCACGGAATAACGCTGTTTTAGTTGATGTACTTTATTTCTGAATGGTTTTTTGATTGGCTTGCCGCCGGCCTTGCCATCGTTAATCGCCAGCGCGTCGCCGGTCTCAAGATATTTCTGCATCCCTTCGTTGTTAACCCAGAAATAAATGCCCCAGTGCAGCCAGTCGTATTCGGAATTATAGGTGTTGACTTCATAATCAACGTAAATCAGTGTTTCGCCATCCCACAGAAAATTCGCAGGGAAATAATCAATATTGATTAACTGTGGTTCAAGACTCTCGGATATGGCGAAAATTTGTCGCCAGATTTCCGGTGTGACACGGTTTTCGGCAATCAGTTGGGTTAGGTTTTCGCCGTCCACATATTCTTTTGCCAACCAACCGCGTTCGTCATCGACTGCGACCAATTCCGGCAACGGCAGTTTGCCGTGCAATGCTTCGTAGGCGTCAAGTTCCGCCTGGAATTTATCATCGCATTGATAGAACTCGAACGGTTCATCGTGTAAGAGTTTAAGGGTAATTTTGGTGCCGTCAGCATTTTCCGCGAGAAAGGAATACGCTGATTTACCGCGACCAAGGAATTTGTTGATAAGATAATCCGTTTCGTTTACGGAGAAATTTTGACCTAACATTTCGAGCATAGTGACCTCCATGATTAATGAATTGATGAGCTAATGGTATATGGCGGACAGATTTCGAACGAAGCACAAAAAAAACTCAGGCGGCTAATTAATGCTGTCAGAGTTTTCGAGTAAATTTCATTGCTATTGTGTAGCAATTTTTTGTTTTTTAGAGAAGTTTACACTCAATGAGCGGCTTTGTCAAATTGATTTGTCTTTTATTGACATAACCGCAATTATTGTTTATTATGACTTTGTCACGCAGAAGAGTAAATATAGGTCTGCTATTGGCTAAGGAAAATTATGAATATTATTGATAAGAAATTCTTCGATATCCATTCCCATGTCATTGCCGGAATTGATGATGGAGCGCAAAGCGCTGCCGACAGCTTGACAATGCTAAAGCAAGCCTGTGACAGCGGTACTCGTTACATAGCGGCGACGCCGCACGTCATTTGGAATGAACATCAACCGCAATGGACGGTCATTTGTGAAGAATGCAAAAAACTTAATGGGTATCTTAAAAGTGCCGGCATCAATATAACCGTTGTTTCCGGAGCAGAGGTTGCTTTAACACCAGAGTTACTTGATGAAATCAAACCTGGTGAATATTGTTTAAACTCCGGGAAATATATGTTGGTTGAATTGCCGATGTTGCAAATGCCGCAGTATGCTGAAAAGGTGATTTTTGGTTTACAAACTAAAGGAATACGTTTGATTATGGCGCATCCGGAACGTTATCCGGAAGTTGTAAAAAATCCAGAAATTGTTTTAGACTGGTTGCATAAAGGATTGTTGTTACAGGTTAATTCCAAGAGTATTACGGGTTTATTTGGTCCTGAAATTCAAAAATGTGTGTTGATGTTACTGGAAAACCAAGTTGTTTCTTTTGTTGCTTCGGATGCACACTCCATTCGGGGACGAAACACAAAATTGTTATCAGCCTATGAAGAGGTGGCGGTGAAATTCGGCGCTGAGTATGCTGAACAAATTTTCATCACCAATTCGCGTGCGGTTTTTAAAAGCGAAAATGTGGTGGTCACAAAACCGGAGCGTTTGATTTTGCCTCGACAAAAAGGTTTTTTTTACAAATTTTTTGGCAGATAAATTGTGTATAAAAACAAAAATACAAATAAAAATATTTTCACAGAACATTAAATTTGTATTGATTATTTTATTCAGGTTTGTTATTATTCTGGAAGTGTTGAAATTAAACAAGAGCAATATAGTTATTGTAGTGATTGTTTCGAAGGGTTGTGTGTTGAAATTTTAGAGATATCTGTATAACACTATATTTTTTTGTCAAACTTAGTTAATAAAGGTTACGAACTAACATTAAAGGCGGTCAGATGAACAAAATTGTAACTGCAAATTCTTCATTGCTGAGACAACTTAACAGGAGTAGTATCATTCGTGCGGTGCGTGCGCATCGAGAATTATCGCGGGCTATGTTGGCTCGTGAGTTAAGCCTTAGTAAGCCGGCTGTTTCATCGCTGGTGGACGAATTGATTGGTGAAGGTTGGTTGGTGGAAATTGGAACCGGAGATTCGACGGGTGGCCGGAAACCGACTATGTTGAAACTTAATCCTAGAGGCGGTGGAATTGTTGGTGTAATCTATAATAGCTATGGTTTGGAAATGTCGATAATGGATTTTTCCGGCGCCACGAAAGTTGAATCATTTGCAGTGATTGACGATGAATTATATGGAGTCGAACTGTTGGATGAAATTTGCCGCAATGTGAATGCTTTCATTGATGTCAATCGCAGACGTGTTGACCGATATCTGGGATTAGGATTTGGTATCCCAGGCGCAATTCGGCAGAGTGATGGTCAAATGTTATTCACTCCAGTAAAAGGTTGGCAGGGTGTGCACATTGTTGATGAATTGCAAAAGCGGATCGAATTACCGATATTTGTGGAAAATGATTCAAATCTTATGGCGCTTGGTGAACATAATGCCGGTATTGGACAAGATGTTGATGATATGATTTATATCAATGTAAGCAGCGGAATCGGCGCGGGAATTATTGTTAATAGTCAGTTGTTCAGAGGGTTTGGAGAAATGGCTGGAGAAATTGGCTATTTAATGTTTGGTAAACGTGAGAACGCGGCAATTGGGCATGGCGGAATATTTGAAGGGAATTATTCGGCACGCACAATTCGCAAACGGTTTTTTTTAGACAAGAAACTGAAAGCATTGTTACCGATCGTGCCGGAAGATAATTCGAGTTTGCTATGTCAACTGCGTAATTTGGCCGAGATGGATAAAAATGCGCGCGAATTTTGGGAAGATATTTTGCGCAATTGGGCATATGCTGTTGCGGCGATGGTATCGGTTATCAGTCCGCAGTTGGTAGTGTTGGGCGGCGAAATGCCCATAGTCGGTAGAGAAGGCATTAAGTTTATGACCCGGGAAATCAAACAGATATTGCCATTCAATGTTGAAATGAAGGCAGCAGTATTAGGGCGTAAATCCGGTTTGCTTGGTGCGGCGCACTTGGTTTTGGATTCAGATCGGGCGCTGTCAAGTATCGGTAAAAATAAATTGTAATACGGCTATGCCGTGGAGGGAAAAATGGCGGAAATAAAAATTGTCAAGGGTTCAGTTAGCAATTATTCAATCAAGGATGCCAAAGTTCGTAGATTTATGTGGTTTGTTGCTGTTATGGCTGCAGTAGGCGGTTTTCTGTTCGGTTTCGACACGGGTGTGATATCGGGCGCTTTATCATTTATTGAGGAAGCTTTTAAACCGACAGTTCTGCAAATAAGTATGATCGTAAGCGCAACTGTTCTTGGGGCTTTTTTTGGATGTATAACCAGCGGCGTTCTGACTAATAAATTTGGCCGGAGGATGACATTAATATATTGTTCGATAACCTTTATTGTCGGTACATTGATGTGTGCGTTCGCTAATAATACGGAAGTGCTCACCGTCGGTCGGTTCATACTAGGTGTAGCTATTGGTATAGCATCTTATACTGTGCCGCTTTACATTGCGGAAATATCCGTGCCTGAGAAACGTGGTACGATGGTCATGCTTAATGGTGTCGCGATAACCGGGGCACAAGCGATTTCGTTTCTTTCGGATTATTATTTTACGCAGAGCGGTAATTGGCGGATGATGCTAGGAGTTGCGATAATTCCGGCGCTGATACTGTTGTTGGGAGCATTTTTTCTACCTGATTCACCGCGCTGGCTAATGATGAAATGCCGTAGGGCTCAAGCAATTACAATTCTTGGAAAGATTCGCGACGCTGATCGTGTTCAACCAGAGATACAAGAAATTGAAGAGAGCTTTAAAATTCAACACGGCGGTTACAGAGAACTGTTTTCCAAAACAGCTCGTCCGGTGTTGATAATTGGTTTGGCGTTGGGTATTCTGCAGCAGTTTGTTGGTATCAATACAGTGATGTATTACGGACCGTATATTTTCAAAAATGTTGGTTTGTCAGGTGCGAGCGCTGAGATTCTCGCTACTTTTGGCATGGGGTTAGTCAACTTTTTCGCGTCAATATTCGTGATGTTTACCGTCGATCGCTGGGGACGTAAAAAGCTGATGTTAAACGGTATGCTTGTAGCCTTTGTGAGTCTGATGGTTCTTGGCTTTCTGTCGTACAACGCTGAGGGGCAGGTGTCAGAGTTGTCGAAAGTTATGTCAGTGGTGCTTATGGTAACTTATATTGCTGGTTACGCGGTTAGTATTGGGTCACTGTTTTGGTTGATAATTTCCGAGATTTATCCATTGAAAATCCGTAGTATTGGTATGAGTTTTGTGTCGGGAATTCAGTGGTTGGCCAACTTCGTTGTATCGATGACGTTTCTTCCGATACTGAGCGTGTTTGGTATTGCTACTGCATTTTGGCTGTATGGCGGAATGTGTTTAGTGGTAATATTATTCACCAGATTCTATGTACCGGAAACCAAAGGAGTTTCGCTCGAAACTATTGAGAAAAATCTTGAGAATGGCCGTCCGGTTCTTGAACTCGGACACGAACAATAATTTAGGAGACAAACTGTGAAAACTTGTTTTAATCAGGCTACTACACTAAATAACAGCACCTTGCTGAAAGATTTGGAACTTTGCGAAAAACACGGCTATGATTACATCGAAATCCGCCTTGACAAACTTCGCGAATATTTGCAAATGTATACGGTGAAAGAGTTGATGGATTTTTTTGAAAAATCTCATCTCAAACCTTACGCATTCAATGCGCTGGAGTTCATAATTTTTCGCGATGAGGTCGGGTACGCTCAAATACTCGCCGATCTGAGATTTCTCTGCGAAACCGGCGCTAAAATTAATTGTCATAAGATTGTTGTTGTGCCAACTTTTGATGTTGGCGATAAAACCCTAACCGAAATTGCTACCGAGTCAGTAAACCGGTTGCGCGAACTGGGAGCAATTGCTGCGGGGTACAATGTTGATTTGGCTTTTGAGTTTGTCGGTTATCCGAATTGTTCAGTAAACTGTTTTGAAGAGGCTTACAAGATTGTCGAGCAGGTTGGCTTGAATAATGTGGGCATAGTTTTGGACTGCTTCCATTTCCACGCCATGAAATCGAAAATCGCGGCGCTAAAAACGGCCGATCCGAAGAAAATATTCGTTTTCCATCTGGATGACTGTGAAGACTTGCCACATGGCTGGTTGCGTGATAATCATCGAGTTTGGCCGGGAGCCGGCGCGGTGGATCTCGAAGCAATATTCGGAGCTTTGAAGGAAATAGGATATAGTGAAATGGCTTCCATCGAGCTTTTTCGGCCAGAATACTGGGAATTGGATGCTGAGCAAACGATAGCGCTCGGCAAGCGCTACACTGACGATATGATTACAAGGTATATGACGAAATAAAGAGGTAACAATGACACTAAAAGAGCGCGCGCTAAAGTTTCACAAAGACAATCAGGGAAAAATCGCTTTGCACTGTAAAGTGCCGGTCAAGACCAGTGAAGATATGACCCTGGCATACACTCCCGGCGTAGCGGAACCTTGTTTGGAAATAAATCGCGATTTCGATAAAATCTATGACTATACAGCAAAGGGTAATTGGGTTGCCGTTGTAACCAATGGAACAGCGGTGCTCGGCTTGGGAGATATCGGCGCTGGTGCCGGGTTGCCGGTTATGGAAGGAAAAGCTGTGCTGTTCAAGGCATTTGCTGATGTCGATGCGTTTCCGATATGTCTAGATACTAAAGATCCGGATAAAATTATTGAAGTCGTAAAACTAATGGAACCGACTTGGGGTGGAATTAATCTTGAGGACATCAAAGCTCCGGAATGTTTCTACATTGAGAGTAAACTCAAGGAAATTTGCAACATCCCGGTTTTTCATGATGATCAGCATGGTACTGCAATAGTTGTTCTTGCTGGCATAATGAATGCGTTAAAAGTAATCAAAAAAAGCCTTGGTGAAGTAAATATTGTTGTCAGTGGTACCGGTTCTGCCGGAATATCAGTAATGAAACTTTTGCTGCGAGCCGGTGCAAAAAACATCGTTGCTTGCGACAAACAAGGTGCTGTTACCAAAACAAATGCAGCGAATTCTGCCCAGGCTGAGCTAGCGAAAATTACTAATTTTGGCAACCGTGATGGTAGTCTTGCAGAAATCATGAGCGGAGCTGACGTTATTATCGGAGTATCCGCGGCGGGATTGATCAACAAGGAAATGGTTCAATCCATGAATAAAGATGCTATTGTGTTTGCGATGGCAAATCCAACGCCAGAAATCATGCCGGATGATGCCAAAGCCGGTGGCGCGCGCATTGTCGGAACCGGCCGTTCGGATTTTCCAAATCAGGTTAATAATGTGTTGGCGTTTCCGGGGATATTCCGCGGCGCGCTGGATGTAAGGGCAGCTCAAATTACTGAAGAAATGAAGCTAGCAGCTGCGATGGCGATTGCTTCAATAGCTGAAAGTGATGGGTTGAACGAAAATTATGTTATTCCGGCGGCTTTTGATTTGCGAGTAGCTCCGGCTGTTGCAGCAGCAGTAGCCAAATGCGCCTTGGATTCTGGCATCGCCCGTAAGACGGACATTACACCTGAGATGGTGCGAGAAAATACGATCGCACGATTGGCTGCGAAAAAATAGCAATTGTTGGTGAAGATGAATAATCGGTTTGCGGTTGATGGCAATGAATATTATTAAGAAACTCGGTTTTGATCGGACGACATTAATCAGGTTCATCGCGGTCGCGCTCTGCAGTCAGTTGATTTATTCAGTTGATGCAATGCGTAATGTTGTGTTTAACTCCTATCGGGAGATGCTGGGCGTGTCATTCGCCGAAATCGGATTCTTATATTCGTTGACTGGTATTGTGCAGTTGTTGGCGTACGGACCGGCAGGCTGGCTGGTGAATCGGTTTTCTAACCGCTGGCTGCTATTGGTTAATACACTAATTACTGCGTTGCTCAGTGCGCTGTTGTTGTTCAATGTCGGTTATACAACGCTGGTGCTGATATTTTGTGTGTTCGGAGTTACTAAAGAAGCGGTGTTTTGGACAGCGGTTCTACGCAGCGTACGCTGCATCGCCCCTGATGACAAACAGGCAACCGCTTTCGGCGCGCTTGAATTGGTTCGCGGTGTCGTGGAGTTGGTAACTAACCTTATTGTAGTTGCGGCGATCAGTTGGTTGGGACAATCGCTGTTCGGAATCAAGGCGGCGGTGGCGATAAATATTGTTTTGATGTCCGTGGCTGCAGTTGTTGCCTGGTTGGTGCTACCTCCAGATGGAATAACCGGTGCCAATAATTGCGAAAAAAACAAGAAAGCATCGATTGGTTTGCTGCAAGCAGCAAAAATGCGAAGTGTCTGGCTGATTGGTGTCAATGCCGGTTGCGTGTACGTCATTTACATTTGTTTGATGTATTTTGCGCCGTTTTTGCAGGATGTTTACAAACTGCCTTTATCCACGATCGCATTTTTCGCTCTTATGAATTCTTCAGGAGTACGAATGTTGTCTAGTCCGGTTGGCGGATTGATGGGTGATACTGTATTTCAGTCTTCAGCGCACTTAATGCGGGTGTTTTTTCTACTGCTTGGGCTGGTTACGCTGGTGATAACTGCGATGCCTGTTGAACAAACATTTGCTTGGCCGTTGATGATTTTGTTTGTCATAGTATCGATAGCCTGCTATATGTTGCGTGGCGTTTATTTCGCACCAATCGGCGAGATGGGTGTACCGCACGAAATGAGCGGCGCGGCGATGTCGATTGCATCAATTATCGGCTATTCGCCGGCGTTTTGGACGTATTGGCTGATAGGATGGTTGATTGATGAATTTCCTGGCAAACAAGGATATAGTTACGTTTTTATGTTAATGGTTGTGGCATCAGCGGTTGGTTTCGCCAGCAGCTGTCTGCTGCGGGATAAAATGGTTAAGTTAGAACAAGAAAAACAATAATATTTTGGAGGATTTTATGGTAAAAGTTGGAGTAGTTGGTTATGGAGTAATCGGTCAACGGTTGGCAGATGGTGTTGCACGTCAAGGCGATATGCAGTTGGTCGGTGTCGCGGATGTATCGCCAACACTGGCAGTGCGGGCATTAAGAGAAAAAGGCATGCCCTATAACTTGTTTTTAGCAGTTCCTGCAAATAAACCGCAGTTTGCCGCCCTTAATATTCCTGTTAGCGGCACGTTGGAAGATCTCGTGCAGCAGTGTGACGTGTTACTCGATGCCACATCAGCCGGTGTTGGTGCGAAGAACAAGGAACTATATAAGAAATACGGCAAAAAAGCAATTTTCCAAGGGGGTGAACAAAACTCTGTAGCTGATGTGTTTTTTCACGGTTATGCCAATTTTGAAAAAGGGGTTGGTGCAGATTTTCTCAAGCTCACGTCTTGCAACACAACCGGTCTGATTCGCGCGGTTGATTGTCTGGACAGGAAATACGGTATCGAAAAGGTCGCAATAACAATTATTCGCCGCGTTGCCGATCCTGGTGATTATCACCGCGGTTTGACTAATGCGCTCCAAGTCGATAAAGCACCGAGCCATCAGGCGTTGGATCTGATGACGATCATGCCACATGTTAACGCAACTGGAATTTTGGTGCACACTCCGATAACCCACGGGCATATCATTACGGTGCTGGCCACGCCGAAGCAAAAAATTGGTAAGCAAGAAGTGTTGGAAGCTTTTGCTGAGCATGACCGAATTCGTATTGTGAAGCTTGAAGACGGGTTCTTAGGCAATGCATCGTTGTTCCGTTATGCTCGTGATCTTGGTAATCCGCGCGGTGATATGTACGAAATTGCTGTTTGGGATGAGACGATTGTAAATAGTGGTGACGATATCATGTTTGCAATAAATATTCCTCAAGAAGCGGTCACTATTCCGGAGACTATTGACGGAATTCGCGCTCTTATGGGAATGCAGGAGCGTCGAGACTGCGGCGTTGCCGAAACTAATAAATATTTGGGGTTAGGTAAATGGAAGTGAGAGTCGAAACTGGTATCGCTTTGATGAGTGATATCGATCTGTGCAACAAAAAAGTATTGTTGCGTTTGGATGTAAATTCGCCGATTAATCCTGTGACCGGGAAAATCACCAGCGAAAATCGTATTGACAAAAGTTTGCCAACTCTTAAATATCTGCTTGAGCAAAATTGCGCGATTGCAATAATTGCTCATCAGGGCGATACGCTGGACTACCATAATTTGATTGCAATGAATGAACATGCAGAAAAGCTGGGAACAAAACTCGGGCATCCGGTTAAATACATCGACGATGTCTGCGGCCCGGCGGCGCTGGCGGCGGTTCAGGAACTGAAGCCGGGCGAAATAATCTTTCTTGGTAATTTGCGCTATTTGACCGAGGAAGTTTCGTCTTTCGAAGCTGCTGTAAAGCTGACGGCAAACGAAATGACTAAGACATGGCTGGTACGTAAACTGGCGCCGTTGTTTGATTTATATGTCAATGATGCTTTTGCCGCAGCCCACCGCGACGCGCCGTCGATGGTGGCTTTTCAGGAAGTACTGCCGTCCTGCGGCGGTGAACTAATGATGAAGGAAATTACCGCGCTGACCAAAGTTATGCGCTGCCCGGAACGTCCGGCGGTGTTTGTGCTTGGCGGATTAAAAATCAGCGATGCTTTTGGTATGATGAAGCAAGTGTTGGAAAATGGCAGTGCTGATAGAATTCTGACCTGCGGTGTGACCGGCAATATTATGTTGATGGCGAGTGGATACGATCTCGGCGAAAAAAACGCTAAATTTATCAGCGACCGTTCTCTAGATGTATTCGTTGCACCTGCCAAAGACTACCTGGCGCGTTTCGGCGACCGGATAATTTTTCCTCAGGACTTGGCATATGAGCTAGAGGGAAAACGTGCAGAAATTGCGATAGAGAAATTGCCGGCAGAAGCGTTGTTCGCGGATATGGGGAGTAAGACTATCGAAATATTCAAGCGCGAACTGCAGTCAGCGGGCACAATTTTTGTGAACGGCCCAGCAGGTATCTACGAGAATCCGCTGTTCGAAAACGGTACCCGCGAAATCTGGAAAGCAATCGCTGAAGCCAAAGGCTATTCGGTTATCGGAGGCGGCGATACCGTGTCCGCCGCGCAAAAATTCATTGATATTAGCAAAATAAATTATGTTTGCACCGCCGGCGGGGCAATGGTACGGTTTTTATCCGGCGTTGAAATGCCGCTTATTACAGCGATGAAAAAGGGGAAGCGATGAAACGGATCCGACAGCACGAACCACTGCAATACGGCTATACTACTATTACAACAGTTGACGAACAAACAAACAATACGCTGATGGATTTCGGTATATTGCGCCTGGCGGCCGGTATGAGTTATGCCGACAATCGTCTGCTCGAGAAGGCCTATTTGTTGATTAGCGGTGAAGTCCGATTAACTTGGTCAGGAAAGACTGAAACGATCAGCCGGGAAAATTGTTTTGACTGTGACCCCTGGGTACTCCACGTTCCGAAGAATGTCGGCGTTACAGTAACCGGGGTAGGCGCCAACAGCGAAATCAGCATAACCCGTACCGAAAATGACACGGAGTTTTCTGCCAAACTTTATCCACCGAGTGAATGTGCTTCGGAAAAGCGCGGACAGGGAACGATGCGCGAGACGTCGACACGAATTGTGCGGACCGTATTCGATTATAGTAATGCGCCGTATTCGAAGCTGGTCATTGGCGAGGTAATTGATTTTCCAGGAAAATGGTCGAGTTATCCGCCGCACCATCATCCGCAGCCGGAGATTTATTTCTATAAATTTCTGCCGGAAAATGGTTATGGTTTTTGCGAGCTTGGCGAAGATGTGGTCAAACTCCGCAATAATGACACGGTGAAAATTGTTCGCGGCGAGACACATCCCCAGACTACTGCTCCAGGCTACGCGATGTATTATATCTGGGCGATTCGTCACCTGGACGGAAATCCGTATATTACGCCAACTTTTGTGCCGGAACATACTTGGGTACTCGAAAAGGATGCCAAGATTTGGCCCTACGATTGCTGAAAAGGAGAATTTTATGAAAATGACAATGGCACAGGCGTTGCTGCAATTTTTGGATAACCAGTATGTAGAATTTGACAGTGTTGAAACCAAGTTTGTGCATGGCGTGTTTGGAATATTTGGACATGGTTGCGTAGTTGGCTTAGGCGAGGCGCTCGAAGCCTATCGCGGCGATATCCGGTTTTATCAGGGGCGGAATGAACAGGGTATGGCGTTGGCGGCAATGGCGTTTGCCAAACAGTCGCGGCGACGTAAAATAATTGCTTGCACGTCGAGCATCGGGCCGGGGGCGATGAATATGGTTACTGCCGCCGCTTGCGCGTCTGTCAACCGGATTCCGCTGTTGTTGCTACCGGGTGATGCGTTCGCCAGCCGTCAGCCTGATCCGGTATTACAGCAATTGGAAAATCCGCACAGCGCCGCGATTACTTGCAACGATGCTTTTAAACCAGTGTCAAAGTATTGGGATCGCGTGGAGCGTCCGGAACAACTGATGACGGCGATGTTGAACGCCTTGCGGGTATTGACCGATCCGGCAGCGACCGGTGCGGTCACTGTGGCAATTCCTCAGGATGTGCAAGCGATGAGCTATGACTATCCGGAAGAATTTTTCCGCCGGCGCGTTTGGAATATCGATCGGAGAATGCCGACGGCGCGGGCGATTGCAGCAGCTACAGAACTGATTGTCAATGCGAAAAAGCCGCTAATTGTTTGTGGTGGCGGTGTAGTTTATTCTGAAGCAGGAGTTGAACTTGCCGAATTTGCCGAAAAATTCAATATTCCTTTTGCTGAAACTCAAGCCGGCAAGAGCGCGGTCAGCTGGAAACATCCTTACAATCTTGGTGGTATCGGTGTAACCGGCAATTTGGCGGCAAATACCATCGCGAAAGAAGCCGATGTCGTAATTGGTATCGGTACGCGGTTTTCCGATTTCACTACGGCATCGAAATCGTTGTTCTGCAACCCAGCGGTGCAGTTTGTAACGATTAACGTTAATGATTTTGACAGTCACAAGTTGGATGCAGAAGTCAGCGTCGAAGCTGATGCTCGGATGGCGTTGCGAGGACTAACAGATTCACTGATTGGCAGACAATACTGCGCCGGTTATGCCGGCGAGATTGAAGAAGTACAAACTGCATGGGAAGTTGAATTACAGCGGTTATATGCGATTAAATGTGAAAATGGTTTTGCTCAGACGGAGGCATTAGGAGTAATTGCCGGAATGCTGAATCCAGGGGACATCGCGGTCGGTTCAAGCGGAAGTCTGCCCGGTGATTTGCAGCGGGTTTGGCGCAGTGAACAGCTTAGTACTTACCATATGGAATATGGTTTTTCGACTATGGGATATGAAGTAAACGGTGCACTTGGCGCGAAACTGGCGGCAAACAGTGGACAGGAAGTATATACTTTTGTCGGCGATGGCAGTTTTCAGATGGCATCTTCTGAATTATTTACCTCGCTACAGGAACATGCCAAAATAAACGTACTGTTGTTTGACAATTGGGGATTTGGCTGCATAAACAATTTACAGTGTGCTATGGGTATTGGCAGTTTTGGTACCGAGTTTCGTTATCGTAGCGAGCTCAGTGGTAGAATGGATGGCGAGTACATTAAGACTGATTATGCAAAAATTGCTGAAGGTATGGGCGTGATTGCCTATCGCGCCACAAATGCCGAGGAGTTACTTGCTGCACTGATGGATGCAAAGAAGCAAACCCGGTCAACACTGATTGACATTAAGGTCTTGCCGAAAACGATGACTGGCGGTTATGGTGCCTGGTGGCATGTCGGTGTTCCGGAATGTAACGCCAAAAACTCAGTCTTAGCCGCAAGCAGCGAAATGAAAGCAGAATTGGCGAAGGCGCGAAAGTATTGATTGGATCTGATTATTACAGAAAAAGGTTAGTTAAGAAATAAATATGAGGTAGGAAAAAATTATGAACAAAAAACTAGTTATTGGAATCATTGGTACTGGACGAATTGGCAAATTGCACACTGAGAACATTGTCAAAAATTTCCCAAATGTTGTTGTTAAAGCGGTTGCCGACCCGTTTATTGACGGTCAACGGGATTGGGCTAAAGGACTAGGAATCGAAGTTGCCTACACTGATTATAAACAAATCATCAACGATCCGGCGATTGAGGCCGTTATCATCTGTTCGTCGACCAATACCCACGCTCCGATTAGTATCGAAGCGGCCAATGCCGGCAAACATATTTTCTGCGAAAAACCGATTGATTATGATGTCGATCGTATTCAAGCAGTGCTAGAAGCAGTCGAAGCAGCCAAAGTAAAATTCCAAATTGGCTTTAATCGCCGTTTCGACCATAATTTCCGCGCTGCGCGTCAGGCAATAGTGGATGGCCGCGTCGGTGAATTGCAAATCGTTAAAATAACTTCGCGCGATCCGGCTCCGCCCCCGGTGGAGTACGTAAAAGTTTCCGGCGGCATGTTTTTTGATATGACCATTCATGATTTTGACATGGCGCGCTATTTGACGGGCAGCGAAGTTGTTGAAGTTTACGCTAACGCTGCTTGTACCGTTGACCCGGCAATCGGCGAAGCCGGTGACATTGACACGGCGTTAGTATCGTTGAAATTTGCCAACGGTGCAATCGGATTGATTGATAATTGCCGCAAAGCAATTTATGGCTACGATCAGCGGATCGAAGTGCTAGGAACTAAAGCTGGAATTCACACCGAAAACGATACATTGTCAACGTTAGTAATCAGCAATAACGACGGAGTAACAGCAGAGAAACCGAAATATTTCTTCCTGGAACGCTATATGGATTCCTTTGCCAACGAAATGCGAGAATTTTTTGAAGCCGTAGCAAACGATAGCCCGACCCCAGTCTGTGGCTTGGATGGGCTTAAACCGGTATTGATCGCAATTGCCGCTACCGAATCCGCGCGCACTGGAAAACCGGTCAAAGTTCAACAATAAGTGGCATTAACCCTGAGTCAAGGCTGTAAAAATGAAATTTTGGAGGAAAAATGTTTACAAAAAACGAAGTGAAGCTGGGAATCGCACCGATTGCCTGGACGAACGACGACGTGCCGCACTTGTTAGGTGGGAGCACTTCTTTTGAGCAATGTGTCAGTGAAATGGCGCTGGCTGGTTTCGCGGGCTGTGAAGTTGGCAGTAAATATCCTCGGGATACTAGGGTTTTAAAAGCGGCGTTAGATTTGCGCGGACTACAGATATGCAACGCTTGGTTTTCGTCTTTCTTGGCAACTCGGCCTTACGCCGAAGTCGAAGCCGAATTTATCAAACAGGTTGATTTCTTGGCTGCTATGGGAGCCACCCGTGTAGGGATTTCTGAACAAAGCCACAGTATTCAAGGGCAAATGAACACCGCGATATTTGATAACAAACCAATCTTTTCCGACGAAGAGTGGACGAAGCTTTGCGATGGACTGAATCGACTGGCCGACGTGGCAGCTCAGAGAGGGATAACCGTTACTTTTCATCATCACATGGGAACGGGAGTACAGACGGCTGCCGAAGTCGACCGGCTCATGACAAACACTGATCAGGAAAAAGTTTTCTTGTTGTTTGATACCGGTCACTTCTATTTTTCCGGCGAGAACCCGACCGAAGTATTGAAAAAACATATCAAACGGGTAAAGCATGTTCACTTGAAAGATATACGAGCGGACGTTTTGGCGAAGGTAAAGACCGAAAAAATGAGTTTTCTGCAGGGTGTTATTGCCGGCGTATTTACAGTTCCCGGTGATGGCTGTGTTGATTTTCCGGCGGTGTTCGGGGTGCTGTCAGCGAATAATTATGGCGGCTGGATGTTGGTCGAAGCTGAGCAAGATCCTGTGAAAGCCAATCCCTTAGAATATGCGATCAAGGCGCGCAAATACATACACGCTGAAACAGGTTTGTAAGATTAATCAATTAATAAAGCTTCCGTTCTTCGGAAGCTTTATTTTTTTGCAGGAAAATGGCGTATTTTTGTAGAATAATATATACATTAAAGGAAAATTTGAAGTAACCCTGCTATAATTGCGGTGTAAATATCATTTTTGAGAAAATCTGTGTACAATTAATGTAATGAAAAAACGGAGGCGTTATGAAAAGAATAGCGTTGACTTTAGTAATTTTTGCATTATTTTTTAGTCTGGTAAGTATACCGGTTTTTGCTGAAAACCAAAATAATTTCAATGCACCGTCGAGCAATAATCCGGTGCTCAGTGAAAACGCCGGAAAAACTACGGTCTTGGTTTACATAATTGGCACTGATCTTGAGGGAAACAATGGAATGGCAACTAATGATATCAATAATATGATAAATAGCGGTGTAGGTGCCAGCGACAAGGTTAAGGTACTGGTGCAAACCGGCGGCAGCACTAAATGGTGGTACAATGATAAAATTCCTGAAAAAAACATCAGCAACTCGCTTGTGCAACGATACCTGATAGTGGCTGCTGACAAAGACAACGACGGTATTAAGCTGCTAGGCACTCCCGGGAAAATATCGATGGCCGAAGCGAAAACCCTGCAAGATTTCATTGTCTGGGGTGAAAAAAGTTATCCGGCAGACCGCTATATTTTGGTGATGTGGGCGCATGGCGGCGGCTGCAACTGGGGTATCGGCGCTGATGCCAATTTTGAACAGGCAGCGATGGGCCTTAACGCTATTAAACAGGCAATAAAATCAGCAAGGGCGAGCACCGGCAATGCGCTGGACATTATTAGTTTTGATACCTGTCTTAACGCTGAAGTAGAAATTGCCAATTCACTAAAAAGCGAAGGGCGGTATCTGGTAGCGTCTGAAGATGTGGCGACTGGTTGGGCTTGGAAGGAGTGGCTGGGGTGGCTGGTAGAAAACCCGCAGGCTGCAAATGATACAATAGGCGAATGTATAGTTAATACTTATATGGATAAACGCGAACAGTGGCTGGAACAGTCCTGGAAAGAAAAGGACAAAACCCGGGAAAAAGACGCTGCCACTGCGTCGTTAATTGACATGTCCAAAATTGATGACTTGAATTCCGGGATTGGTAAAATGGCAGTAAGCTTTTCGGGTATGCTGAAAACTGATTCCGGCTTTTTGGCGTTGGTAAAAGCCCGCGCTCAGGCTGAGTCCTTTGGCACTACCGAAGACAGTTCGGCGCACGACTTAGTCGACCTGTTTGGTTTTTCAGCCAATGTTAGTGAGAGTCAGGGTAAAGAAATTGACAGATTGCTGGACAACGTGATTCTTCAGGGTGAGGGACTTAACCGTTTGGGTTACGGATTGTCAATTTATTGTCCATTAAGAGCGAGCGACGAAGTTATGGCAGACAACCAAAATATATATAAGACCATTGGCTACGATGATGAGTATTTAAAATTTACGAATGAATTTGCCACAAAAATCAAAAGCAAACGCCAGGAAAAAATTCGCATTAACAAAAACAGTAGTGATCAACCTGTCGTCCAAAAAGAAGATATTGCCTGGGTGCGCAATGTGGATTTGTTGCTGGTGAAAGACGGAGTGTTTTATTCCACAAAAGCCGGCGCCGTGATTGACCCGACTACTGGCGTGTTGTCGACTTTTAGACAGCCACAATGGTGGACGGTAAACGGCTACAATGTGACCACGCCTTCTCCGTCCGGGGTTAACAGAACCACCGGTGCCGAACAATTTATGTTACCGGTGAAAATAAACCACGAAGGCGAAGTAAGCAGTGGTGCATTGATGGTGCTGGTAAGTTCTGAATATCCCAATGGTACCGTGCTTAATATGAAGGTTGCAGCACAAGGCGGAATTAATATTTATGAGGTTAAACCCGGAGATTCAATTACCTTGATACAAGAACAGATTGGAGCAGACGAAAAAGTTGTAGAAGTAGATAGCGGGACAATTAATATCAGTTCGTTGGATGACTTAAAGTTTAATATTAATACTCCTTTGCCCCGCGGAACATATAATGCTTTTTTCAACCTTACTACCTGGTTAGATGTCCAGTCGTTCGAATTTTCTCCTGTCGATTTTGTGCGTTAAACTCGATTGTAACTGAGTATCAGATAGATTTGGAAGATTAAGAAGCAGGAGATTGACAGATGAACATCACGCTGAATTTTGGCAAAGAGAAAAAAATTATTGATATACCGGACATAAACCTTTTGCAAATCCTTACGCCAAATGAATACGAAACAGGGTTGATTAATGAAGATGAAATCGAATGGGCGCTGGACAACCCGATTGAATCGCAGTCAATCGAGGAATTGTTTAGCGCGGAAGATAAAATTGCCATAGTCACTAGTGACATAACTCGTCCGGTTCCCAATAAACTTATTTTGCCGCAGTTATTGTGCAGATTGGTTCTCGCCGGTGTGAAAACTGAAAATATTACTATTGTGTTTGCTTTGGGAAGTCATCGGAATCATTCTGAGGCGGAAATGATTAATTTGGTTGGACCGGATATCTACGACACTTACCGTTGTGTGGATTCTGGTAGTAATGGTTTTGTTAATATGGGGATTTCTAGTTATGGCACACCGCTGGAAATTTGTAAACATGTGGCAGAAGCTCAAAAAAGAATTTGTGTCGGTAATATTGAGTTTCACTATTTCGCTGGTTACAGCGGCGGCGCCAAAGCGATTATGCCAGGAGTTTCTACCCGCGTAGCCATCCAAGCTAATCATAAACGAATGGTGGAAGCTGCAGCGCACGCCGGAAATATCATGGACAATCCGGTGCGGTTGGATATCGACGAAGTATTAAGATATTGCCCGGTGGACTTTATTTTAAATGTCGTCTTGAGCGAAAAAAAAGAAATAATTAAAGCAGTGGCCGGAAATTGCGTCAAGGCGCATCTTGCCGGTTGCGAGTTTTTAGATGCTATTTACAAGATATCCATTGAAGAAAAAGCCGATATAGTTTTGGTTTCTGCCGGCGGCTGGCCGAAGGACATCAATGTATATCAGGCGCAAAAAGCTTTGGATAACGCTAAACATGCAGTCTGCGATGGCGGCACGATAATTTTGCTGGCATCCTGCAAAGAAGGATTGGGTGAAGAAGTTTTTGAAGAATGGTTACTCCAGGCACAGTGTCCCGGTGATTTAATCTTTCGCATTAAACGGGAATTTGTTCTCGGTGGACATAAGGCCGCTGCTATTGCGCTCGTGTTGGAAAAAAACGAAATATTTCTTGTTTCGGATTTGAAACCAGAGTTGGTAGAAGCTTTATTTATGAAGCCATATAATGATTTGGACTTTGCCTTTGATGTTGCGCTTGCCAAGCATGGAGAAGCTGCTAAAGTAATCGTTATGCCTTTTGGCGGGTCGACGTTGCCGCGATTGCAAGTTGATTAGAGTTATTCAGTGCCGTCGTTTGGATAATGTAGACACATCTGTTATAATTACTGCATTAAGTTCAATTGGGAGGCATTATGAAAACACCGATAGCTCGTCACTTAGTGATGGATTTGTATAATTGCAAAAATATTGATTTAGGCAATGAGAAAGAGTTGATAGCGGCAGTTGAGTCCGTTGCAGCGCTAATGAATAATGAGGAGTTTAAGGCCAAATCGTTTAGTAACGGTGAGTGCACCCATGTGTTGGCAACATTGGGTTGCGTATATGTTAGCATTCATTCTTATAGTGAACTAAAATTTGCGGCAATCGATATCTATACCGCTACAGAAAACGCTGATTTAACACCGGTGCGAAATTTGTTGCGAAAGGCGTTTAAGCCGGAGAAAATTAAAATTACCAATCTTAAACGCGGTGATTTTGGTGAACAGAAAGACATGAAGCCAAAGTCACGTACCCGCGTTGCTACCGGTCGCCGAGTAAAAGAGGCAGGTGGAAAGCTGGCAAAGTATATCAAAAAAGAAACTAAAAAAATAAAAACCAGCATGAAACGAAAGCCTTCGGAGGAAAATTAGAGTATGAATTATTGCGCTCTTCCGTTATTTTGGAAGAGCGCATTTTGTTTTGGAGGTTTTATGGCTCAGGGAAAAGAATTAAAACGCAGCATGAAGTCACGGCACATTATGATGATCAGCATCGGCGGTACCATTGGCACTGGATTGTTTCTGGGCGCCGGAGCTACAATTGGAGCTGCCGGTCCGCTGGGAGCAATAATTGCTTTTGCATTTGGCGGTTTGGTTATGTTCATGGTGCTGTTAAGTTTGGCCGAAATGGCGGTTAAGGAACCTGTTACCGGTTCTTTTTATCAGTACGCTGTAAAATATCTGAGTCCGGGAACTGGTTTCGTTTGCGGCTGGATGTATTGGCTGAATTGGGCGTTAGCGGCTACCGCCGGTTTTACAGCAGCTGGAATAATAATGAATTCATTTTTGCCATCGATACCCGTCTGGATATGGTGCGCAATATTTGCAATAGTGCTGGCATTTATCAATATGATTTCGGCCAAAGCCTATGGTGAAACCGAATTTTGGTTTGCCGGGATAAAAGTAATTGCGATAGTTTGCTTTGTAATCATCGGCGCATTGATGATTTTTGGCGTAGTGCCAAGCAGCAGCTCGATTGTTGGCTGGAAAAACTTTGTGGCAGATGGCTTGTTTCCTAACGGTTTTTCCGCAGTATTTCTTACGATGATTGCGGTAGTTTATTCATTTCAAGGTGCAGAGTTGATTGGTATTGCTGCCGGAGAATGCGAAAATCCTGGGAAAAATGTACCACGCGTAATTAATGGTGTCGGTGTTAGAATAATTTTGTTTTATATTTTGTCTGTTGCGGCGCTGGCAGCCATCGTGCCTTGGAAAGACGCGGGAGTGTTGGAAAGCCCATTTGCGGTTGTGTTCAGTATGGCCGGTTTGCCGATTGCTTATTCTTTGATGTCATTTGTGGTTTTGACTTCGGCGTTATCTGCCAATAATGGCGCGCTTTATGCTTGCTCGCGATTATTATGGTCAATGGCCAACGAGGGTATGGCACCAAAGTTTTTTGCTAAAGTAAACAGCCGTGGTGTGCCATATATGGGAATGTTTTTAACGCTGGCAGTTGCAGCGTTGTCACTACTCACCCAAAAATATGCGGCGGGTACGGTGTATATTTGGCTAATGGCTTGTACGGGGATTTCTGGATCGTTGGTCTGGATAATTATTTCACTTTGTCATTTTTCGTTTAGACGTGAATTGGCAAAAAATGGCGAAAAAGTCGCTGATTTGGAATACCGCACACCTTTTTATCCAGTGGTGCCGGTTTTATCGGTTATTTTTAATTTTGTGGTAATCGGCGCGCTGTATTTTGATCCCAATCAACAAGTAACCCTGATTTCTGGATTAGCTGCAGTAGCTTTGCTGTATATTGGTTATTGGGTGAAAGAAAAAATTACAAAGTAATGTTTATTTCCAGGGAACGCAAATTTCTTTGAGGATAGTAATATGAATAAAAATCGACTGGTTACAATTTATAATATCGTTATTCCGATACTGGCTGCTATTGTATTGATGAACGTTGTGCTGGCAAAGGAAGGCACGCTTAGCGAAGCAGAAATAAACGTGGTCAAGGCAATTGATTGGGCCATATGGGTAGTTTTCGTTATAGATTATTTTGTCAGATTGTATTTATCCGACAATCGAAGAAAATTTATTACTGGAAATCCGATTGACTTGATATCAATCATTCCATTCGGAGCTTTCATGCCGGGATTACGGACATTGCGGATACTGCGTGTCGTTTATTTGCTCAGGGTAGTATCGCGTTTTTCTAATTCGCTTAAACAATTTAGCACACTTGCTCTGAAAAACGACTTTCATTACCTGTTTATTTTGACAATAATGTTAATGACAATCGGCACAGTAATCATTTCCCGTTTCGAAAATATGTCTTTAGAAGATGCGCTCTGGTGGTCATTCGTTACGATTACTACAGTCGGCTACGGTGATCTTTCGCCAAAATCGGGTGAAGGCAGGATTGTTGCTGTGGTACTGATGTTTATTGGAATTGGTTTAATCAGTGCTTTAACTGCAAATGTAGCCAGCTTTTTGCTGCGTCACAAAAATAAAAAAAGCTTTGCGGGTGAAACGGTGAATCAAATTATCACGGATTTAGGAAAATTTGAGTCACTGTCTATCAACGATATCGATGCTATGTATTCAGTGTTGATTGCGCTAAAGCGCAATGCGCAGCAAGAAAACAAAAGTGAAGAAATACAACATTATTTGCAGGAAAAATCTTAGTTTATAACGAATAATACCTGAGTGAATTTTATGCGAGGTGTTCATGATTGATTTACCGTTCAGAATTAAACTTTTGGCCGATACCGAACAAATAACTTCGACTGAAGCAGCCAAATTGACAGAAATGTTAGCAATGTTTGCAGAGTTGTGGCAAATTGAACTTACTGAAGAAAATGCCGGTATGTTTATTACTCACTTTGCCATGACGTTAAAGCGCGTGCGTGAAAGCGAGAATTTGCAGGCGCTAGACAGAATAATTATTACTGAAATTGAGCAGTCAGCCGCATTTTCTAAAAGCCTCCTGGCTATGGCAGAAATCGAAAAACTATTTGAAATTAACTTACCAGATTCAGAACAGGGCTATATATTTTTGCATTTGAATAAATATTTTGAATGAGAGTTGTCATCATAAAGCTTTATTAACGGAGGAACTATGAACTATATCTTCATTGCTTTATTAGGTGCTACGTCGGCGTTGCTGGCGCAACGCGGTATTGCAGTGTTTCATGACGGATTACGGCCGATTATGCCAGAATATATTGAAGGCCGCATGGATAAAAAAGCTTTGGCGGCAACCAGTTTTGCGCTAAGTTTTGGGTTAGTAATCGGTTTTGGAATACCGGTATCGCTAGCAGCTTCGGTAATTTTAGTGCATAGTATTTTACTTGGAACCGATATCATTGGAACCTGGTCACCAAAAGGCAAAAGCGGTTCATTGCTGGCGCTAGTGTTTGGTGCGTTGTATGGAGTTGGTATCGTTATTGGTTTGCAATTTGTCGTTACGGCATTTAAGTTGCTGCCGATAAATTTTCTGCCGAGCATGGGGATGGTTGGCACGCCAATAATTGTTTCTTTTGCGGCGTTTCCGGCGTTGGTGGTGGCGCTGCAATATGGAATAAAGAAAGGTATTATGACCTTTGTCGCTTCATTTATGGTGCGGCAATGGTTCGTATATTACGGAAAATTCAACATTGCCGGTGCTAAGTTAAGTATTGATCCGGAAGGAATGGCACTGCTTGCCGGGATGATAATCATGTTGTTTTTTGCATTGCGTGAAAAATCTGATCCGAATGCAATGCAAATTGATTTAGCATCAATTTTCAGTGAACGGATGAAACGAATTCGCAAAAATGCGCTGGTGCTGTCGTTTACTGGTGGTTTGGCTACAGCCGCCACCTCATATTTAATGATTGCCGGTGATCCGATTTCGCTTAATTTAGCTGCTAGTGGAAAAACTACCGAAGCTGCGATGACTGCTTTCGCTCGTGGGTTAGGTTTCATTCCGCTGCTTGCAACTACGGCGATTACTACCGGGGTGTATAGTCCGATAGGAATGACGTTTATTTTTGTAGCCGGATTTCTGATTAAAAATCCGTTTATTGCTTTTTTTGTTGGCGCCTTGATTATGTTTGCGGAAATCATGTTGCTAAACCTGGCGGCGAAAATGTTGGATAAATTCCCCGGGATGAGAAAGTGCGGCGACAATATCCGAACTTCGATGACCAAAGTTTTAGAAGTGGCGTTGTTGGTTGGCGGGATGCTGGCGGCGCATAACATGGCACCAGGGTTGGGGTTATTTGTTGTAGTGGGAATATATGTGTTAAACAAAACTACCAAGAAACCGTTAGTCGAAATGGCAGTTGGGCCGGTGGGTGCGATTTTCACTGGAATACTTATTAATGTGCTATATTGGCTGGGGTTATATTTGCCGCCGGTCGTCAAGTAATCAAACAGTCGAGTACTCTGATTGCAGAGAATCGCAAAGGAGAAAAAGTTGCCAGGAAATAGAAAATTGTCAAAAAGTAAAACAGTTAAGTTATCTTCGGATAATTCGGAATTGAAAATTAAAAATTCAAAACTTGCGTTCAGCGGGATAACCCTTATGCATGAACACGTTACAGTTGATTTGTCGGGGGTTAAGCACGACGATGATTGTTGTCTGAATTGTTTTCTTGATACAGTAGTTGAGTTTGTCCGATTGAAGAACCAAGGGGTACAACGCATTGTGGATTTGACCAACAGCGGCATGGGGCGTAATGTGTCCTATATTGAACGGGTTGTAAAAGAAACGGGTATGAATGTTGTTTTAGCAACCGGCTATTACAAAGAGCCGTTTTTTCCGGTGGATGTGTATCGGCTGAGCGAAAAGCAGCTAGCCGCACAAATGCGTAAGGAACTCGAAGTAGGAATTGACGACACTGAATACAAAGCTCAAATCATCGGCGAGATCGGCTCCGGGGCCGATTATATCACTGTTTTTGAAACCAAAGTATTTCGCGCAGCGGCGCGAGCGCATTGCGAAAATGGCGCGACAATTTCGACGCATACTACACTTGGAAAACTAGGGCTTGAGCAGATTGATTTGCTGACAAGTCTTGGTGTCGAGCGAGATCGGATCGTTATCGGCCACGCTGATTTGTGTGGCGATTTGGAATATGTTATGAAAATGTTGGATAGAGGAGTTACGCTTGGCTTTGACACCATTGGCAAAAACAAATATTTGCCAGACAGCAAGCGTGTAGAATTTCTAAAAGAAATATGCCAGCGAGGCTTTAGTAATCAGGTGATTATGTCGTTAGATATTACCCGAAAGTCACATTTTACAGTTAATGGCGGAATTGGATATGGTTATTTGTTAGGCACTTTTGTTCCGATGCTATTAGCAGCAGAAATTGTACAAAAAGATATTGATACGATGCTGATTGACAATCCCAACCGGCTGTTGTCCTAAAATAATAGCTCAAATTTAGTTTCAATTTGGAGTTGAATTATGCAGACATTTCCACTTGTTCCGTTGACTATAGATCAAGCCATGCGATTGCAGTTTAAACTGGTGGACAAAATCACCGCGCATTTCGGGGGCGCGGAGTTTTTGAGCTGTGGCGACGTCGGGTTGGTTAGCGGATTTAACAAACCGTCTTATACTGCAAAAGTTGAAGCGGTATTGGCGGATTTTTTTGATTGCGAAGCCTGTGTATTAGTGCGTGGCGCCGGTACGGCGGCAATTCGTTGGGGTTTGTGGAGCTTGGTGAAACCAAATGGTTCGATATTGTTACACGATGCACCTATATACCCGACTACCAAAACAATAGTTGAAAGTATGGCGCTAAAAACAATCGTATCGGATTATAATAGCGAATCAACTTTAATTAAAACGCTTGGTGCTGTTTCTGCAGATTGTGCGCTGATACAATATTCACGGCAAAAAATCGACGATCATTATACAATCGCTGACGTGATTGCAATTATTGCCGGGAAAAATATTCCGATAATTACCGACGACAACTATGTGGTAATGAAGACTGACAAAATTGGCGTACAGTGTGGCGCTGATTTGTCGGCGTTCTCGTTGTTTAAATTACTTGGTCCGGAAGGAATTGGTTGTGTTCTTGGAAAACGATGTTATATCGAAAGAATAACTAAAGCGAATTATTCCGGTGGCGGACAGGTACAGGGCCATGAAGCTATGGATGCATTACGCAGTCTGGTTTACACGCCGGTCGCGTTGGCAATTCAGGCCGAAGTCGGTACAGAAGTGATCCGACGGTTGAATGCTGGTGAGGTGCGCGGTGTCAAACGGGCTTTTATTGCAAATGCGCAATCTCGAGTGATAATTGTTGAACTTTCCGAGCCAAATGCGCCCTCAGTTATAGAAAATGCCGAAAAACTAGGGGCGGCGCCCCATCCGGTTGGCGCTGAGTCACGTTATGAAATCACACCGATGTTTTACCGCGTGTCCGGTACCTTTCGCGCCAGTATTCCCGATGCTGACAGCCGGTTGATCAGGATTAATCCGATGCGGAGCGGAGCAGATACTGTGTTAAGAATTTTGGCACAGGCGATTCAAATTGATATATAAGTAGTCAGGCAAAGATGGTTCAATGGAGAGGTTATGTTTATAGAAGCTTTGCGAAAAAACAATCCGCGATTTATTGAGGCAGCATTTGATTTATACGCTACAGGCGAGTTGCAACCGGATACATATCTTATTGATTTAGATATGTTGCTGGAAAACGCGCGATTGATAAAGGATGAAGCGGACAAATTTGCTATTTCATTGTATTACATGACTAAGCAATTCGGACGTAATCCCGATATTGCCCGCAAGCTGGATGAATTAGGTTATTGCGGCGCTGTTGCTGTTGATTGGCGCGAGGCATTGACGCTTGCGGAAAATGGCGTACGGCTTGGCCATGTCGGTCATCTGGTACAAACGCCGTTTACAGTATTGGAAAGAATTCTTATGCACAGACCGGAAGTGCTGACCGTCTATTCGCTGGATATGGCAGAGCAAGTTAATTTAGTAGCCAAAAAATTGGGAATGACGCAAAAGTTATTGTTGAAAATTATCGAGACCGGTGATGTAATTTATCCGGGACAAGAAGGCGGTCTGCCACTGACTATCGCGACAACAGTCGCTGAACAGATAAACGCGTTGAGCAACGTTGTTGTAGAAGGGATTACTGCTTTTCCCTGTTTTCTATTTAGCGATGAAAAAATCAAGGCTACGAACAATATGGATACATTAAAAACAGCAGCGTATGTTTTGCGCAGGAATGGTGTTGCCATAAACCAAATCAACACTCCTTCGGCTACTTGTATTGCGGCGATGCCATTACTCAAAGAGTGCGGCAGTACCCATGGCGAACCGGGGCACGCGCTTACAGGAACAACGCCGTTGCACGCAACCGGTGCACAACCGGAACGCATTGCCATGCTATATATAAGTGAAGTATCACACAATTATCTCGGGCGATCGCTATGTTATGGCGGTGGTTATTACCGCCGGTCCAATATGTGTAATGCTATTGCCAAAAAATCGGATGGCGAGTATGAAGTTATCGGTACAGGGAAAATTGATGATGGTTCGATAGACTATTATTTTCCGCTTGACGGACGGTGTAGCGTCGGTACTCCGATAGTGTTTTGTTTTCGCACGCAGGTTTTTGTTACCCGTAGCGAAGTTGCAGTTGTTGAAGGAATTCAGTCAGGTGCGCCACGGATCATTGGCGTATATGATGCACAAGGACGATGGTTGCGATAATAGCAACAAAGCTTTGTAGTCGCAAAGTTTCAAAGGAGATAGAGTGTCGAAACAGATTTCAGATTTGGAAATACGAAAGCGTTTCATCGTTTTAATTCTTGATGGTTATGGTATCGGTGCAACAGTTGACGCAGCGCTGGTTCGGCCGCAAGATGTTGCTGCCCATACTTGCTTACATATCTTTGAGGAAATTCCTGAACTCCGGTTGCCGAACTTGGAAGCGCTAGGGCTTGCCAATGCTGTTGGTGTAGATGTGCCATATTTGCGAAAGCAAAGCGATGTCTGTTGGGGTAAAAGTGCGCTGATGCATTTTGGTGCGGATACGTTTTATGGACATCAGGAAATAATGGGAACGCTGCCGAAAAAACCGCATAAGCGGCCGTTTTCCGAAATTTTGCCGAGAGTTCGCGAAATGTTGATTAAATCGGGATATCAGGTAGATATTATTGGTGAACAGTTGAAATATCTGCTGGTGAATGGCTGTGTTACAATCGCCGATAATATCGAGGCCGATTGCGGTAGCGCCTATAATATTACCGCAACATTTGATAAAATTACATTTGCAGAAGTATTGGCAATTGGAAAAATAGTTCGTGAAATTGCCGATGTATCACGAGTGATTGCTTTTGGCGGTGAAGCTGTTGAACCGTCAGCGATACTTGCTGCTGCGGAAATCAAAGAAGAGAATTACATTGGTATCAACGCGCCGCTTTCCGGCGTATATGATACCGGCTATTTAGTGCAGCATCTGGGTTATGGGATAAACGCGGCGGTGCAAGTCCCCAAACAGCTTGCTGCTGTTGGCGTAAAAACGATATTGGTCGGCAAGGTAGCCGATATTGTGGAGAATCCGGACGGAGAGAGTTATTCGGTAGTTGATACCGCCGAAACATTGGAGCAAGCGCTGCAATGCATTAAGAACAGTGAAAACGCTTTTGTCTGCATCAATGTCCAGGAAACCGATATTGCCGGACATTTGCAATCGGCGAAAATTTATGCTGAAAAACTGCTAATCAGTGATATTTATATCAAAAAAATCATAGCTTTGCTTAATGAGGACGATGTTTTATTGGTGACTGCTGATCATGGCAACGATCCGACCATCGGTCACAGTCAACACACCCGAGAAAATACGCCGTTGCTGGTATTTGGCAAGAAAGTTCGTGCTGGTTTCATCGGCGAGCGAAAAACTTTGTCTGATATTGGCCAAACGGTGTGCAGTTTTTTTGACACAACAAAATGCGAGAACGGGGAGTCGTTTTTGAAGGAGATTTTATGCTGTTAAAATATACTTTGATGTTTTTAGCCGGTGCGCTTGGAGCGGTGTTAGCTAACCGCGGCATTGCGGTTTTTAATGATGCGGTGCGTCCGATTATGCCGGAGTATCGTGAAAAACGGATGAGCCGAGCCGAATTGGCGGCGACGACTTTTGCGTTAAGTTTTGGTTTGATAATCGGGTTTGGTATTCCGTTTTCATTGATGTCGCCGATTATTTTAGTACATTGTCTGTGGCTGGGTACGGATATTATCGGTGTGTTTTTTCCGGCAGACTGGGACAAAAAATGGTACACGGATCGCAAAAACACTTTGGGATTTGCGGGCGCTGCCGTGGCCGGCGGAATTTACGGCATCGGTTTGCTTGCAGGATTGCAGTGGTTTGTTGATGCCATGCAGCAGTTACCGGTCAATGTTTTTGATGGATTGAGCATTTTGGGCGATCCGGTGCTATTTGCCTTTGCTGCGTTTCCGGCGCTGGCAATTGCCATGGAATACGGTTTCAAAAAAGGCGCCGCCGCGCTGATGGTTACCGTGGTGGTTCGGCAACTGATTGCAATCAGCGCTTGGTATAGTAGTGCTGACGGATGTGCGTTGCTCGCGGGATTCGTGATGTTATTATTTTTTGCGATGCAAGAAAAAAACACAGTATCAATAAATATGGCGTCGTTGTTTGGTGACCGGGTAAAAAACATCAAAAAGAATTTGCCGTATATTGCGCTGGTTGGTGCGGTCTATGGTATGGCAGCACATATTCATTTGTTAGTTGGTTCGAACTTGACGCTATTGGCGTTGGCGAAAAATCAGATGACGGATGCAGTAAATTTGTCAGTAATCAGCGGTTTTTCTTATATTCCCCTAAAAGGGATGACTAGTTTGGCAACCGGGGTTTGGGTAACTGATGGCTTTGGTTTTGTTGTTACCGCCGGATTGTTGTCGCCTAATTTGTTGGTAGCTGCTATTACCGGAGCAATAGTTATTGTGTTGGAGGCTTCCAGTTTAGTGTTGTTTGCTAATGTTTTTGACCGTTTTCCTGGTTTAAAAAAATCAGCCGACAATATGCGTGCCGCGATGACTAAAGTGTTGGAGTTGGCATTGCTGGTCGGTTCAATGATGGCGGCAAATAAAATGTTTCCGGGGATGGGGTTTCTAATTGTTGCCGGAGCTTATTGCTTAAACGAAGTTTCCAAGCGGCCGCTGATAAAAATGGCAGTCGGGCCGATCGCCGCGATTGCAACCGGAATTATTGTTAATATTCTGGCCTGGCTGCATTTATTTGCGCCAGCGGTGAAGTGAAGGAGACAGAATGGATTTACAAGTAGCGAGCTTTATCGATGGCGGTTATCTTGATGCGGTGGTTAAGGATGAATTTGGTAATGTGCCGATTGATTATGCTAAATTGGCAAACTATATGGCGGATGGTAAAAATGTTCTGCGCACCTGTTATTACCACTGCCCGCCATATAATGACCATTCCCCGCAGAGCGATAAGCTTACGCAAAAATTTGATGAGTTTGTCGCCGGATTGAGCGAATTATCGAACTTTTCCGTTTGTCTTGGTCGGCTGGAACGTCGTGGCTACAGCGCCAAAAATAAACCGATCTATATGCAAAAACGCGTGGATGTATTATTTGCGCTGGATCTGGCGAAGTTGGCGATGAAGGGGAAAATTACTCATGCAGTAATCTTGACCGGTGACAGTGACATGATTCCGTCGGTGCAGATTGCCAAAGATGAAGGAGTACACGTAACGCTTATTTACGGTAGTACCAATCCTCCGCACGAGGAACTTTATAAGCTGTGTGATGTGCGGGTAAAATTGACTTGGGATGTTGTTAACAAAATAAGATATAATTGATATTGCAAAAAAATATTGGAGGATTAAATGATTAAATTTGTAATAGGCGGCCAAATGAACAAGCAGGAGATTGCTAATAAAGTCAAGGAGTTGGGCGGCGATAAAGTATCTGTTGAAATAAAGAGCGATATTGAAGCTGCGATGCTGATCAAAACCGGGCAGGCCGATTATTATGTCGGTGCCTGCAATACCGGCGGCGGTGGCGCTTTGGCGATGGCGATTGCGTTGCTGGGTATGGGGCAGTGCGTAACAGTTTCGATGCCGGGAAGTATAAAGTCGGACGAGCAGATTATTGCCGAAGTGACAGCAGGAAAAAAAGCGTTTGGATTTACCGCTGAACACACCGATAAAGTGCTGCCGATTATTATTAATAAAATTGTGAACGGATAATGAATTCAATAAAAATATTTGAAAAAATAGCCAAAGCAGCGCTGAAGGCAGAAAAAAATTCAAGAAAATCAGTCCTCACAAATAACCCGCAAACTCTGGAATTAGCAGCAAAAGTTCTGGAAGGCGGGGTGCGTCCGTATTTGTTGGGCGTGAAAGATACCGCGGTAATGCCGCGCGATTTGATTGAACGGTTATGTGGCGGAAGCTTTATCTGGCATACGCTTGATAAATCGGCTAGCGGCGGACGGGCGATTGATGTTGATTTACTCAATCCGCTCACCGGGCGACCGATGACTGGCTCGTCCAGCGGTTCAGCAGTTAATGTTTTGTTAGGAATTAATGATATTGCGCTTGGCACTGATGGCGGTGGCTCGGTGTTGGCGCCGGCTTTGGCGTGTAATTTGTTTAGTGTGTTACTGGCCGGATGCGGCTACAAAAGCAATTCATGTAATCGATCAACTGATGGAATCTCGTTTTCTTCGTCAGTCGGAATAATTGCGCGGGAGTGGAAAGTTATCTGCGCGGCGTTGTCTATATTAGAACTTAATGACAATGAAACAAAGTTACCGATTAAAATTGCTGTACCAGCCAAAGCCAATATAATACTTCCTGATGGTTCAGATATGTGTGACCGTCTACAGCCGGTTATTGAGAGCCTCCAATCGCTTGGAGTTAAGTGCGTCGAAATCGAATTTCCGGATTTTGCTGATCGTAGCCATTCAATTACCGCGATGCAAAAAATATTGCACGACTTCGATACAGTTATGACTTTTGAAGGTCCGGTTGATGTCTTGGGCTTTGGTGATTCGGTTTTTGGATTAACCGGCCCGGCGGCTCGCGCACTTCAAAATAAAAGCGGAAAATATTTGGTTAAGATTGCCAATATGCTCGATATGACATCGGTAACATTGCCGGCTGGTGACGCTGCCGCCGGTATTGTTATTTCAACGGAAAACGGCAAAGAAAATGCTGCACGGTTATTTAGATTAATCGATGCGCTTGCGCAGCAGTTTTCGTGCTGCGAATTGCACGGAAAATATTTTGCCGAGGGCGGATTGGGCAAGTCACTGATTTTTTCATAAATGTTTTTAAAAATCTGGAGGTAGTATGAAACTCTGGAAATCATTGCTGGCACAGTTACCGATATTGCTTATCTCGGCAATGTTTTTGCTGCATGGCGGCAATTTCAAAACATATAACGGGGTGGCATCATTTTTGGTGTTTTTGTTTGTAAATTACTTATTTTTTATGATGTTGCGAACTGGAAAAACCTGGAAATATCGGGCGATGTTATTTATTTCGGCTGCAGTTCTATTTCCGGTGAGTTTTATCTATTCACACATTATTGAACGTGGCAGCATGTTGCTGTCGCTGTCTACGGTTTATGAGTGCAAAGTTCCGTTTTGCCATTTATTATCACCTGCGTTGATTATTCCCGGATTAGTAATACAGGAAATTCCTTTCCCGGGCAATATGTACGGCGGGTATGCCTCAATTGCCTCGATGCTCGTGATTTTAATTTGCGCAGTTATTGTTCTTGGTCGTGGCTGGTGTGCCTGGGGCTGTTTTTATGGCGGATGGGATGAGGGCGTAGCGCAGCTCAAAAAGAAGCCGTCGTTCAGATTTGAGAATAAATTGTGGCGGTTGTTGCCTTGGGCGATTTTGATTTTTACCGCATTGGTTTCGGCTTATACATTGACGCCGATATATTGCCAGTGGCTCTGTCCGTTCAAACCGGTTACCGAGTTTAAGATGGTGACTACGACACTGGATATGATCGAGGCGTTGGTCTTTTTTTCAATGTTCGTGATTTTCATTGCTGTTTTGCCGTTTTTATCGAAAAAACGTGCCCAGTGTTCGTTTTTCTGCCCGCTTGGCCCGACGTTGTTGGCGTTGTCCAACCGGGTGAATATTTTCAGCGTAAGTATTGATACGAACAAATGCATTAAATGCAAAAAATGTATTATGGTTTGTCCGTTGCATGCGATTGATGACGAAAGTTTGCAGGCGGGAAAAATTCGTCTTGAATGCGCCAAGTGTGGTAAATGCGCCGATAGTTGCCCGACTCGGGCAATCAGTTATCATATTCGTGGAACCGGCTGTGCGGCCAGTTCGGTTGCGGCACGGTTACTATTTATGTATGCGGCTTATGTACTGATGGTGGCGATGCTGGGTACGATGCTGGCAAAAAGTTTGGGTGTAATCTTCAAACTGGTTCTTGGTTGAGGGGGATGGTATGTTTGGAAAAATAAAAGCATTTTTCGCATACTTGATTGCGGTGGCAGCGATTTTGTTCATGGTGTTTTCATTTGTCGGTATGGATAAACTGGAAAAAATTGTTTTGATGACCGGCCTTCATCCTACTGCCTGGTATTCCGGCGGCCAACCGGCAACTACCGTTCAACGCAAAGGTTATGAGCTTACTGTCAATCATCCGGTTTTTAAGACTGTATTTGGCGATGCGCGTGAAGGGTTTGTGCAATTTCGCTTAAAAGGTCAGCCGACCTTGCCGGCCGAGATAAAAGAGAACATTAATATTGACGGCTATGTTTTTGGAATAATTGTTGATACGATTAAATTAACCGCAAAACTTACGGCGACCGATCGTTATGCTGGAAATGTGCAATGGGTATATTTGTTTGATGACAAATCGGTAGCGGTCAGAGTTAAATTGAAAAACAGGCATTGATATGGAGGCATTCTTGTTGGGTTTGTCAACTGGATGGTATTGTTTGCTATCTTGCGGAATGTACCTGTTGCCGTTCTTATTTGCTGAAAACACTGGTTGGCGAAGGACTGCAGGTCACTTGCTGTTATTTTTCGGAGGACGTTTGTTTTCGTATGTAGCGGTTGGAACAGTCGCCGGGTTTGCCGGTGCATTTGTTGCAACTGAGCAAGCGACTTTGTTTCAAAATCTGACAGCAATTTCCAACTGGTTAATCGGCGTGACGTTATTAACTGGTGGTTTGTTAGGCGCTTTTCCGACGTTCAAGCCTTGCGGAAAATTAGGACGGGTTTATAAACCATGGTGCGGGGCGTTGTTGTTCGGTCTGCTTACTGGAATTGCTGTTTGCCCGCCGCTTGTTGCAGCGATAATTGTCGTATTTTCCAAGGCTTCAGCGGTAGCTGGTGTTGAATATTTTTTATGGTTTTATCTTGGGACGAGTGTTTATTTTTTACCATTGTTCGGCGTTTCTGCAAAACTGTTCAACAATCCGGCGGTCAAAAACGTCGCCCGGCTGGTAATGTTAATGATGGCGGGATATTTTTTGCTAAAGGCAGTGCTTGCGACATTATAAAAGGGAGGAATTGTCATGAAAAAATTAGTTATGTTATTCTTTATCTGTTTATTTCTATCTACAACGGTCTGCAATGCTGAAAATGTTGATTTGCGCAACACTGTTGTTGCTCGTGGCGACGGGGTGGTAGAAGTTGCGCCGGATCAGGCGAAAATTGATATCGGAGTGTTGGTAGTTGGTGCTGACTTGCGCACTGTGCAACAGCAAAACAATGAAATAATGGCGAAAGTCAAGCGGCAGTTGCTCTTGACTGTAAACGAAAAAAACATTACAACCGGAAGAATTAACGTATATCCGATGTGGGATAACGGTGATCAAAATAAAAAACCGCAGATTCACGGTTATCAGTCGGGGAATAGTGTGACTGTGATTATCGATAATTTTGAAACGATTGGTACGTTGCTGAATTTGTGCATTTCTGCCGGTGCCAACCAAATCGGCGATATTCGATTTATTAAAAAAGACCGTGTCGAAACACAAAATGAAGCTTTAAAAATAGCGGTAATTGATGCACTGCACAAAGCTGATATTATGGCTACGTCTGCCGGGCGAAAGCTCGGAAAGGCAATCGTAATCCGGGAAGTGTCTGGGAACAACTATAATGATGATATGATAATGTTCTCGGCAAACAAGGGTGGCGGCGCCGGTGGTGGTAGTGTGTCGGTTTCACCGGGGGCACTGCAGTTTAAGGCGTCGGTCGAAGTAGTGTGCGAGTTGCAATAGTAATGAAAAAGCAGTTGGGTTGTTGACAAGTTGAACAGCTTTTAATATAATATCATTCGTATCTCTTGGAAGGGTGTCCGAGCGGTTTATGGAGCTGGTCTTGAAAACCAGTGACCCCGCAAGGGGCCGTGGGTTCGAATCCCACCCCTTCCGCCAGATTACTTTCAATAACGGAGTGGTACTCAAGTGGCTCAAGAGGGCGGTTTGCTAAACCGTTAGCCCGGGAAACTGGGGCGGAGGTTCAAATCCTCTCCACTCCGCCAGTAAAATCAATGCCTGCAGAAGTTTCGGTTTATACGAAATATGCAGGTTTTTTTGTTTATAAAAACAACTTAATTTATGATTTGAGCAGGAAAACAACTGTTTGTGTCGAACTATGTGATTTGTTGATATTATTGGAGCATGTTAAGAAAGTCGATGATTTAGAACAATGAGCTTATACGTAGAGATAATTGAAGATGTTGATGCTGTTTTGGTAAAATTTGACTATGTAGTTATGGTCAGTCAGTATAATGAAAAATGGTTTATGGTTCGCCATAAAGATCGTAGCACCTGGGAATTTCCTGGTGGACACGTTGAACTAGGAGAGACAGCTGTTGAAGCGGCACACCGTGAGATGTACGAGGAAACAGGTGTAGTTGAACATCAATTGACTGAATTACTTCATTACCGAGTAACTAGTAATGGTCTAGTTTCATATGGTTGTTTGTTTTTTTCTAAGGTGAATGAGTTGGGGATAAAACCTGAATCGGAAATTGCGGAATATCGGTTATTTGAAGAGCTGCCTGAAAATCTGACTTATGCCGAAGTTTACCAGCAGATTATTCCTTATGCTAAACAAATAATTACGAAACTGAATTATTAGGTGAGTAGATGAATAGTCGAAAAGCAGTTGTATTTGCCGGGTTGTGTGTGGCGATCAATATTGTTTTAGGTTTGAGCGCCAAATATCTCAATGTACCGTTTGTGTTTTTAGATGCGCTTGGTACGATTCTCGGAGCGGTTGTATATGGTCCGTGGATCGGCGGACTTATTGGTATTTTAACCAATGTGATAATCGGAATTGTTTTCAGTCCAAAAGAAATTCCGTTTGCTTTGGTTAATTTTTGGATCGGAATGTTGGTCGGGCTCGTTGCACAACGGTTTCGTTTTACAAAAACAACAGCGGTGGTTACCGGAGTTGTAATTTCTTTCACCGCTCCGTTGATTGGTACACCGATAGCTATTTATCTGTTTGGCGGATTGGCGGGCGGAACGCTGGATATATTTTTTCTGACGTTAAAACAAAGCGGACAAAGCATTTTCTCCGCAGCGTTTTTTCCGCGGGTCGGTGAAAATTTGATTGATAAAATCCTTTGCTGTTTGTTTGCAGTAGAAATCATCAACCGCGCCGGATTGCAGAGTTGTTTAAGAGGTAGCCGTGAAAAGAAATAGGATAATTGCAGTAGTCAGTCATTGCATTTTGAATCAAAACAGTGTTGTGTATGATCTGGCACGAAGCGGTGGCGCGTTGAAGGAACTTGTAAAGTATTTAATAGATAATGACTACGCTATTTATCAATTACCCTGCCCGGAGTTGATTTATGCCGGAATAGCTCGTTCGCAAAAATCTTATGAACAGTATTCAACACCGGAATTTATCGCTGTCTGTCGGGAAGCGGCTAGCACTATTGCCAAAGATTTGCGTGATTTTATTAGTGATGGCTGTATTGTGGAAACAATAATTGGCATTAATAACAGTCCGTCTTGCTCGGTGAATTGTAAACAAGGGCATTTTATCGAAGCGCTAAAAAATGAATTGCCGGAATTGGCTACGGCGGAGTGGACAGATGTTCCAAAAAACTATGATGGCAGCCAACAGCCGTGGTGGCTTTGATTCAGAGTGATTAGAGGAGTTGTTGCTAATGAGTGTTATGCAGATTAACGGCGTCCGTATGAATTATATTGATGAAGGAACTGGCGCTGGTATTATTTTTGTTCATGGTTTAGGGGAAAGTGCATTGTCCTGGCGTAATCAGACGGATTATTTTAAAGCTAAATATCGCGTTATCGCGATGGATTTGCGTGGTCATGGCGCCAGCCGCGGTGGTGAGGCAGAAATTACTATGGAACAGTTTGCTGCCGATATAATTGCATTGCTTGACGCATTAATGATTGATAAGGCACACTTTGTCGGGTTGTCGATGGGTGGGTTGGTTTGCCAGGAATTGACCCGAACTGCACAGGAACGAATGCTGAGCCTGTCATTATGTAATACCGCCGCATTTGTCGGTGGCGGCGCCGCCGGAAAGTTGCCGGAACGGCTGGAGATGATTGAAAGAATTAGTATGGATGCGATGGCGGATTTCATTGTGCGCGCTTGTATGCCTTATGATTTTGCGCAGAGCGTGTATGATGAAGCGTTCAATATTTTTCGCCAAAATCGCAAAGAGCCTTATAAGTTGGCGACAACGGCAACTTTTTCGGTTGATTTTCGTGATTGCCTGAAATCGGTGCGTGTACCGACTTGTGTCGTCGTCGGTGAGCGTGATCAGTCCACTCCGGTCAGTGCGGCACAATTTATTAACGAAAATATCAAAGGATCTAAATTAGAAATTTTGCCGGGGGTCGGACATTTGAGCAAACTAGAAAACCCCCAGCTTTTTAATAGTACAATCGAGCGATTCTTGAATAATATCATTGTTTAGCAAAATAAAAAACGACTTGTCAACACAAGTCGTTTTTGTTATATGCTATAATGGTTTAGTAACCGAGATGCTCGCCGATTAAGACAATGTGGTAGTCTATGGCATAAGGGCGTTGATGTAACACTTGGAATGCCCGGCAAATGCGTTCAGGTGACTTGCAATCGCTACACGTTCCGGTGACAGCGCAGGGAGTTTTTTTGTTCAGGCGTTTGGCGTTCATTGGTGCGGCGATATTGCGGGCACGGTATATCGCTGCATTTAAATCAGCGGCAATTTTATTGATACCGGCGACAACTATTACTCTTTTTGGCCCGAAGCTAAGTGCGGCTACGCGGTTACAACGACCATCGATGTTTACGATTTTCCCGTCCAAACTTATTGCATTGGCGCTGCTGAGAAAGACATCTGATGTCAGCTGGTTGCGGCAGATCTCCATAGATTCCTCGTTAGTTTTGGCCGTACTGTGGTCGAGCAACGTATTGCCGCGTTTAACAAGCATTTCGTGAATTCCCAATTCAGTAAGCGTCATCGAGCCGCCGGTACCCACTGAATCGGTGGTGTCGATTAACGATAAAATGTATTTAACTGCTTCGTCACGATCGGCAAAGTATTCAGCAGTAAAATGATTATCACGAAGATTTTTAACGGTTTGACCTGCCAAGGTTGAGCTGTGCCAGTTTTTAATATTCATATTTCACCTCATAAGTTTATTTACATACCAATTATAACTTCAAAATAGCTGTTGTCAAATAACGCTTTATAAAGCAGGTACGGTATGAATCGAACACTGAACATTAGTATTCAGGGCATGCATTGCGCCGGTTGCGCCGGGAAGATTGAGCGCGCATTAAAACTGCAAAATGGCGTGGTTAATGCCACTGTTATTCTTGCGCTCAATCGGGCGAAGATTGTTTTTGAGGAAAAATTGGTGTTGTCGCCATTGTTAATAAGCCTGGTCAGTGATTTTGGTTATACTGTTACGGAAATTCCGGCCGACGTCTCGCTTGTTGAGCAGGCCGAAGATATGCAAAAGTCGGCTGATGCTGAAAAACATAAATATAAAATCACCTTCCAATTATCAGCGTTGCTGACGTTACCGTTGCTAATGTATTTAGGGTTGGCTGCCAGCGGGCAAATGGATATGCACAACAAGATGGCGTTGTATGTGCAAATGTTGTTTTCCGGTTTGGTACAGATAATCGGCGGACGGATTTTTTATCGCGGCGCCTGGAATGATTTGCGTAAATGGACAATCGGTATGGATATGCTGGTTGCGGCTGGTACGTCGATAGTATATTTATTCAGCGTTTATGCCGCGTTATTTACCAGACATCAACACGCTTTTTTTGAAACATCAGCGTTGCTGATTGCTTTTATTTTGTTCGGAAAATGGTTGGAGATACGGGCACGTGGCGACGCTACGGCGGCATTACGGCAATTGATGCAAAATTCAGCGCGAACGGCTACAGTTTTGATTGATAGCGCTTATCAGGAAATTGCAGCTGCGGCATTGTTGCCGGGTGATGTGTTTGTGCTGCGTGCCGGTGATGTCGCGCCGGCCGACGGCTCGCTACTAACCGGAGAAGCGCTGTTCGATGAATCGATGCTGACAGGTGAAGCATTACCGGTATTTAAAAGTATTGATAGTAAGATATTTTCCGGTACAGTTAACGTTGATGGCGCGATTACGGTTGTTGTCGAAAAAGTAGCTGCGGACAGCGTTCTTGCAAAAATTGTCGATGCGCTGATGAATGCCCAGCAAAAGCGGCCAAAACTTCAGCGTATTGCTGATAGAATTGCCGCGAAGTTTTCGTTAGTTGTATTCTTTCTGGCAATAGTGACTTTTTTATTGTGGTTGTTCGTTTTTGCGCCGGGAGACTTTAGCGCAGCATTATGGCGGGCGGCGGCGGTTTTGGTGGCAGCCTGTCCTTGTGCTATTGGTCTGGCAACTCCGCTTGCGATAATGGCGGCTACCGGCCGGGCATTAAAGCTTGGGATGGTTTTTCGCGACGGCGAAGCGCTGGAACGGGCAGCGTCGGTAGATTGTTTGATTTTTGATAAAACCGGAACTTTGACGACCAATCAGCCGATAGTTGAGTCGATGGATACTTTTAATAAGTTCTCTGACAGTGATTGCATAAAATTGGCGGCATCGCTTGGTTCGTTGTCCAAACATCCGTTTTCTAAAACGTTGGCAATGTTTACAACTGAGCGTTTGGATTTATCGGAAACTCGGGAAATTATTGGTAAAGGTATTATAGCGATGGAGTCAGGCCGAGAAGTGTTGCTGGGCTCGGCGCGATTCATGCGCGAAAATGCCATTGATGTTGTTGCTGCCACCGCCGATATGGCTGGAAATGTTTATTTAGCAGTTGCCGGACAATTAGCGGCAGAATTTAAATTAGCTGATAAGTTGCGCGATAATGCCAAACGAATAGTAGAAACACTAATCGGGCAAGACATAAAACCGATTATTGCCAGTGGTGACACCGAAGCAAGTGTAGTGCATATCGCAGAGGCTACCGGTATTTCTGAATACTATTATGCATTGACCCCGTTTGATAAGATTGAGTTAGTGAAGAAGCTGCAATTACAGAGTTCGATTGTTGCGATGTGTGGCGACGGAATAAATGATGCTGTGGCGCTGGCCGGTGCTGATGTTGGAATTGCTGTAGCGCAAGGAGCCGATGTTGCTCAGTTGTCAGCGGCAGTAAACGTATTGCGTGATGATTTGGAATTGATTGCGGAAATATTTGTTATCAGCCGTGCGACTATCCGCAATATTAAGCAGAATTTTGCCTGGGCCATAGTATATAATATAGTCATGCTGCCGTTGGCAATGTTTTCTGATATCAGTCCGGCGTTGTGCGGACTGGCAATGTCGCTTAGTTCGGTTTCGGTTGCGCTGAACGCTTTGCGGTTACGGAGCGCAAAATAGCTTAGTGCACTCACGGAGGTTATATATGTTAAAACGCGCTAAATTTGCGTTTGCCATTTTGGCGGCGGTGATTTTTTTTGGCAGTATTGGCGCTCATTATTTTGAAAATCTGAGTTGGGTTGATTCGTTTTACTTCACTTTTGTTACAATTGGTACCGTGGGTTACGGTGATATTGTACCGGTCACTGTACTGGGCAAGATCTATGCCTGCTTTCTGATTATTGTTGGTGTCGGTACGGCGTACTATACGATTGGTATATTGATTAAAATGATTATTGAGGGAGAAATTGTAAATTTATTTGGGAGGCAAGGTATGGAGCGACATATCAACGGATTGAAAAACCATATAATTGTTTGCGGCTGCGGTCGTGTAGGACGCAATGTCGTTAAACGGCTTAAAGAAGAAAAAGAAAAATTTGTGGTTATTGAGTCGCAAGAGAAGACCTATAAATGGTTGGTAAGCCAGCAGGCAATAGCTATTTTTGGTGATGCCACCACTGATGAGCAACTAAAAATTGCCGGAATCGAGCGGGCACGGGGAATCATTACCACAATGTCCAGCGATGCCGATAATGTTTATGTGGCGCTGGCGGCAAAATCGCTGAATCCGAATATATTTATTGTGTCTCGCGCCGAACGTGACGGGTCAGAAGACAAGTTGCGCAAAGCCGGTGCGGATACAGTCATTTTTCCATCGGAAATGAGCGGACGGCAAATGGTGCGTTCGATGACCAAGCCGATAATAACCGATCTTTTAGAAAACGTGTTTTTCAACGAGAACTTGCATTTAGACATGGCGCAAGTCAAGGTTTGCAAAAACTCCAGTATCGTTGGCCGGACAATTCATGACAGCGATATAAAACACCGTTACAATACGATAATTGTAGCTATCAAACGCGGCGAGGACTTAATAACCAATCCGATATCGGAAGAAATTCTTGAGAGTGGTGATGTGCTGATAGTTATCGGACATCGCAGTGAACTTGAAGAATTGAGTGCTGAAGCTTGCATAGTTTAACGTTGGCGCACCTTGCTAATTATTTGTGGTAAGAACAGTGATTATGCTATAAAATATAAACATTATGAGTTGCAGGAGAAAGTGCTATGGGAAAAGAGAGTGTTCGCGGCGTTGATGATGGCGGAGAAAAGAAAAGCGGCTCGGTGGTCAAGATAGCTTTACTGGTGTTAGCGGCAATTGTTGTGAGCGCAGTGGCTGGTTTTTTTCTTTCCGGTCCGATTCTGGATCGCTTTCCGGAATTAAGAAACGGTTTTAATCCTAACGCTGCTACTCAGTTGTTTTATTCTGACGGCACGTTGTTGGCAACCTGCGACGGCGGTGAAGACCGTAAACCGGTGTCGATAGGCATTGTGCCAAAAGACTTGCAGAACGCTTTTGTTGCGACTGAAGATGTGCGTTTCTACAAGCATTTCGGTATTGATCCGATTTCGATGGTGCGCGCGTTGTGGGTGGACTTAAAGGCGCGTTCGTTTGTCGAAGGCGGCAGTACGATTACGCAACAATTGGTGCGTAATGCTTTTTTGACACAAAATCAAAACCTGGTTCGTAAGGTTGAAGAGCAGTTTCTGGCAGTGATGATGGAGCGGCGCTATTCCAAATCGGAAATTCTCGAAATGTATATGAACCAAATCTATTTTGGCGCCGGCGCGTATGGCGTGGAGAGTGCCGCCGAGACATATTTCAACAAAAAAGTTGCGCAACTGGATTTGGCGGAGTGTGCAATTATCGCCGGTGTCACCAATAATCCGACTGCATACTCTCCGTTTATTAATTTGGAAAACGCCAAAAAACGTCAGTCGTTGGTATTGGATCGCATGGTTGAAGCTGGATATATTACTGAAGCACAAGCCGATGCGGCAAGAAAAGAACCGCTGAAACTTGACAAAAACAATGTTAAACGCAACAAAACCGGTTCATATTTCATTGAATATGTTGTGCAGAAACTAGTGGACAAATACGGTGCGCAACGGGTGTATCGTTCAAATATGAAGGTTTATACAACGCTTGACTCGGATATGCAGCTTGCTGCTGAAAATGCGGTCAGCGGTACTTTGCCTACTTATTTTAAAGATGAAAACGGCTTAATGCAACCGCAAGCTGCGTTGATTGCAATCGATCCGCAGACCGGCAATATTCGTGCAATGGTTGGCGGCCGGGGCACGGACAGCTTTAATCGTGCGGTAATGGCCGAACGGCAGCCGGGTTCGGCTTTTAAACCGTTCGTTTATTTAGCAGCGCTGGAAAGTGGGATATCGCCAAACATGCAGGTTGAAGATCGTCCGACAAAATTTGGCGATTATGAACCGCGGAATTACGACTATCAATTTCATGGTGTGGTAACTATTCGCCAAGCGCTGGTGAATTCGTTGAATGTAATAGCCACACGGTTGTGTTATAACGTCGGGCCGGACAAAGTAATTGATGATGCGGAAAAACTGGGCATTACTACTTTGGTACGCGACGGCGCAGCAAACGACATGAATCTATCTATGGCTTTGGGAGGATTGACTAAGGGCGCAACGCTTATTGATATGGCAACGGCCTATGGTACACTGGCTAACGATGGCATGCGTATGAAACCGATTGGAATTTTGAGAATTGAAGATGAGACCGGAAAAGTGCTGGAACAGTACCGTCCGGAAGGAACACAAGTTGCTGACGCGCAAGTGGTCAGAGTGTTAGACAATATGATGCAAGATGTAATCAGTTACGGCACCGGCGCTAATGCACAAATTGGCCGTCCGGCCGCAGGAAAAACCGGAACAACCAGTGATTGGAAAGACGCTTGGTTTATCGGTTTTACGCCCAATTTGTGTGCAGCGGTATGGATGGGGTGCGATGTTCCAACGCCGATGCGCGGCGTGACTGGTGGCGATTTACCGGCAGTTATTTGGAGAAAATTTATGCTGAAGGCTACGGCCAAATTACCAGTAGAAAGCTTTATTGCTCCACCGGCAAACTTTGGTTCGAGTCAGACCTTAAAAGACGGCGTGCCATTGACTTCAACTGTAAAAACGCAGGATGTTACCAATGAAGTTTTAATAAATGGCCCGGATGGTACCAAAACGGCTAATACTACTGATGATAACGCCAATGGACTGCCAAGTGCTTCGACCGGTACTGACGGCGTGGTCAACCCGGCAGCAACTGCTCCTGTGCCAGCAGCTGGCAGCAACAATAATAAGTCTGACAAACCGAGATAGTTTTAAAGCTGAAAGCTGAGTTCTATAAGCTGAAACAAGCTGAAGCGGGAGATTATGAATAAATACAGATTAAGTTGGCTGATTGCACTGATTATTGTAATGACGAGCATAGTTTGTTACGCAAACGACGGCTTGCGGACGAATGTTGGCTATTCGATTGGGTATGCTGAAAAATTTGATCAATCGGTCGACAAAGCTAAATTAACTGCGATTTTATCGTTGCTACCGGATGCCAAACGCAATATCTATTTAAAACTGGGGTTGGCTGCCAGCGGGTATTCTGACAAGGATATAGCCGCATTGGCACTTGGCTCGATCAAAATTACCAGCCTCGATGTTTCATCAATAGTCGGTACGACAATTACCGTGTCGATTATCGCTGAAACTAATTCAGATCGTTATGACGTTTTGAAGAATGATAATCGGTTGATGGCGGCCGATCGAAAACTGCTCGATGATATCAAACAAGCACTGGCCGAAAGTGATCGTTTGAATCGCGACTATATTACTGTGACCGGAACCGGAAAAACTGAACTTGATAAAGCGTTGAGCGCTAACCAGTTGGTCGTCAAACGACAATATGCGTTGTTAGACACCTTTTGGGATCTGGCAGCGAATAATAACGATGACGCCTTGCGGACGTTGAATGGAATTGTTGCCGTTGACAAAACCGATAGCTATGCCTTATTATGGCGCGGCGTTGCCAATTATTATCTTGATAATTATGATGCGGCAATAGTCGATTTGAATACTGCAGGCCGTAATGGAGCATTTCCTGACGACGTCGGTTATTATCTTGGCAACTGCGAATATATGAAAAACAACTTTACTGCGGCAATTGCCGCTTATACCGAAGCCATCGCCGTGGGTAAACCAGATGCCAAGGAATATTATTACCGTGCCAATTGTTATCGTAATCTGAAAATGTATGATCTGGCGATTATAGATTACAGCAAAACTATTAGTATCGACAGTAATCTGACAAATGCTTATACTTATCGCGGAAATTGTTATTTTTATGGCGCCAAATATGATGAAGCCGCCAAAGATTATGATGTCGTTATTACTGCGCAAAAAGCCGATGGTTATCTGTATTTTAATCGCGGTACTATTTATATGCTCAAGGGCGATGTCGATAATGCAATAAATTGTTTTGATCAAACCACAAAACTTTTACCGAGCTACGCTGACGGTTACTATAACAAGGCTACGGCGCTGTATCAAAAATTATATTTAATTAAGAACAACAAAAGTAGTGGTGATCCCAGTAAAATAATTACCCAGACCGTTGAAGCGTACAAAAAATTTATCACGCTTGCCGAACCAAATCGTCCGGAAGTTGCAAAAGCACAAAAACGTATTAAAGATTTGACGGTGACGACGGTGCTGGATATTTGATAATTAGGAAGAGTCAATAGAGGCGTGCAGATTCTGGCGCGCTTCTTTCTTTTTTTTGGAACGACTGTTATAATAATGAACCAACTAAATTGGTAGTGGAGAAAAAATGAATATAGCGAAAACAAGAAATTTTTCAATAATTGCCCATATTGATCACGGAAAATCAACGCTCGCTGATCGGATATTAGAAATGACCGGTGCTCTGTCAGCGCGTGAAATGACGCACGGACAGATGCTTGACCAATTGGAATTAGAGCAAGAACGTGGTATTACGATAAAGTTGCAGGCAGTGGCACTAAATTACACTGCGAAAAACGGTGAGCAATACAAATTGCATCTTATCGATACTCCTGGCCATGTGGATTTTACTTATGAAGTTTCGCGGAGCCTGGCTGCCTGTGAGGGTGCGATTTTGGTGGTGGATGCTTCCCAAGGCATTGAAGCGCAGACACTGGCGAACGTGTATTTGGCGTTAGATAACAATCTTGAGATTATTCCGGTAATCAACAAAATTGATTTGCCGAGCGCAGATCCTGAACGTTGCAAACATGAGATTGAAGAAATTATTGGTATTCCGGCGGATGACGCGCTGTTAATCAGCGCCAAAACCGGACAGGGAATCGAAGAATTGCTGGAACGCGTCGTCGCGCTGGTGCCGCCACCACAGGGCGACATTGATGCACCGTTAACGGCGTTGATATTTGATTCGCATTTCGATTCTTACCGCGGCGTCGTGGTATATATTCGTGTAGTTGATGGCAGAATTGCCCAGGGAACACGGGTGCGGATGATGGCAACGGATAAGGTGTTTGAAGTTAATGAAGTTGGCGTTTTCCGGCCGACACCTACACTAGTACCTGAACTTGGCCCGGGCGATGTCGGTTTCTTTACCGCCAGTATTAAAACTGTTGGCGATACCAGCGTCGGCGATACAGTTACCTATGCGGAAAAAGGCGTGTCGCAACCGCTTCCGGGTTATAAAAAGGCTAATCCGATGGTGTTTTGCGGCTTGTATCCGGTAGAGACCAAAGATTATGATAACTTGCGGGACGCATTAGAAAAATTGCAGTTGAACGACGCCGCGTTGGTGTTTGAAGCGGAAACTTCGGTAGCGCTAGGATTTGGTTTTCGCGCCGGATTTCTTGGGTTGCTGCATATGGACGTTGTACAGGAGCGCTTGGAGCGTGAATATGATCTTTCATTGATTACAACTGCGCCAAACGTTATTTATCGGGTGTTTAAAACTGATGGCGAGACTTTTGACATCGACAATCCGTCACATCTGCCGGACGTACAGTACCTGGAACGAATCGAGGAACCGTATGTAAAGGCGACGATAATTGTTCCCAATGACTATGTTGGAGCAGTTATGGAGTTGTCACAGGAAAAACGTGGCATATTCGGCGAAATAAAATATCTTGATCAGACCAGGGTAATGGTTGTTTACGAATTGCCATTATCGGAGATAATTTTTGATTATTTCGATAAACTAAAAACAGTCACGCGCGGCTATGCGTCGCTGGACTATGAAATGATTGGCTATCGCGAATCCAAACTGGCAAAACTCGACGTGCTGCTAAACGGTGAACCGGTAGATGCATTGTCCGCGATTGTTCATCGTGATCGCGCGCAGGTGCGCGGACGGTTGTTGGTCGAAAAATTGCGCGGCATTATACCGCGGCAAAACTTCGAGATTCCGATTCAGGCGGCAATCGGCAGCAAAGTAATCGCGCGTGAGACAGTAAAAGCACTGCGCAAAGACGTTTTGGCAAAATGCTACGGCGGCGATATATCGCGTAAACGCAAATTGCTGGAAAAACAAAAAGAAGGCAAGAAACGCATGAAACAAGTCGGCAGTGTCGAACTTCCGCAAGAAGCATTCATGGCGATATTGAAGATGGACTAATTAAAAATATGACCGTGAACAGAATGTTTGCGGTCATATTTTTGTCATAGTAAGTATTAGTTTTTGGAAATCGCGCATCGCTGAGCAATTTGAATCCTGGGGAAATAATTGTCAGCCGAAAACGGTGTTAATAAAGTTAAACTTTGCATGTGGCAGAGTTTTTTGCGGCTTGCGAGCAAATAGCCGCTAAATTTTATATAATAGTCTCGCGTTACTGTCTCAATTTTAAAATTTCGGATTTGCTTTGAGGTTAATATGTGGATCGAAAAAATGATGACTCAGCCCTTGGGGATATATGTGCATATTCCGTTTTGTGTAAAGAAATGCGGTTATTGTGATTTTGCTTCTATAGAAGATGGCGACAGTTATTTTGCAAGATACACGGATGCAGTGTGTGAAGAAATAGCGACATCAAAATATCGTGGCATGGCTGCTGATACAATATTTTTCGGCGGCGGCACGCCTTCGCTATTGCCGCCGGAGTTTTTGACGTGGATACTTGCGGCGCTCCGACATACTTTTCAATTTAGCGCGAATTGCGAAATTTCACTCGAAGCCAATCCGGGAACTATTAGTGAAGCGAAGGTTACAGCTTGGCGTATGGCTGGATTTAATCGCGTGAGTGTCGGTGTGCAGTCATTTGATGATGATTTGCTGCGCGACTGTGGGCGAATTCACAGCAGCCAGGATGCGCGAGCCGCTTTAACGTTGTTGCGTGCTGGCGGTTATAACAATATTAATGTAGATTTATTATCGGGGCTGCCCGGGCAAACCAGTGAAAGGCTCTTGGACAGCGTAGGAACAGCAATAGATTTTGGCGCGAAACATATTTCGTTGTATACTTTAAAAATCGAAACAGGTACGAAATTTGCCGCGGCGCTGGAGGGCGGCGAGCTTGAACTGCCTACGGAAGAAATTGAAGATGAAATGTACGATGCCGCGATACACGAACTTGCCAGCAGAAAATTCGCGCGTTATGAAATATCCAATTATGCTTTGGCTGGTTATGAATGCCGTCATAATTTGAAGTATTGGCAATACCAACCGTATCTTGGTTTTGGTGCATCGGCAGCGATGTTTTGCGACGGGGTACGCTCGACTAATGTTAATAGCGTGCACAAGTATATTGAAGCAATCACAGAAAGCATTTCGGCGATTAGAGAACAAACTACACTTAGGAAGACAGACGCGATGTCAGAATATGCTTTTCTCGGTCTGCGAACCGCAGCTGGGATTTGCTTAGCTGATTTTTTTGAACTGTTTGCCGAAAATTTTGAAACGGTGTTTGCCGAGGCGTTGGTCATTTGTTACAAAAGCGGCTGGTTGAATAAAAACGGGCAGCATATTTTTCTTACTGAATCCGGATTTAAATTCGGAAATCAGGTTTTTGCAGAATTCATATAATGAACTGAAAATAGCCAATATATGATACAGTTATTCTAAATTTTGCTTGACTTTTATTACACGAGGGTATAATATATTGCTTGAGCGTTAGCACTCCAACAAGGTGAGTGCTAACAAGAAAACGAGGTGCAGATGCTTGATGAACGGAAGAAGCTAATTCTTCAGGCGATCATAGAAGATTTTATTGCGACGGCAGAGCCGATTGGCTCGCGCACGATCGCCCGCAAAATGAATATTAATATCAGTGCGGCGACCATTCGCAACGAAATGGCTGATTTGGAGCATCTGGGTTTTTTGGAACAGCCGCACACTTCCGCCGGACGTATTCCGTCGTCCAAAGGCTATCGGTTTTATGTTGATTGGTTGATGGCACCAATAGGTATTACCGACAAAGAAGTAGCACTGATAAAAAAGTGGTATGACGAACGCACCCGTCAAGTGAGTGAAGTTTTTCAGGAGACGGTACGGATTTTGTCGCACACAACGCATAATGTTGCGCTAATGGTTGCGCGTAAAGACGCCAAGGATATTTTTAAATATGTTGAGTTTTTACCGTTGGATGCCCGGCGTGCGATTATGGTTGTGGTCGGCAAGAACGGAGTTCTCGATAATAAAATCATTGAAAGTAGTAAAGATATTATCGTCGAAGATTTACGCCGGGTGGCTAAAGTAGTAAATGATGCGTTTGCCGAAAAACGGGTCAGTGAAATTTCTTTTGAAGAAGTCAATGCGCTCCAGTCGCGCTTGCTTCCGGACGCAGCGGTGTTCGAGAGTTTTCTGAATGTTTTGCGTAACACCAACAAGAAAGGTTCGTCAGAACAGTTGTTTTTGGGCGGAGCTACTCAGTTGCTTAATCAGCCGGAGTTTCGCGAAGTTGAGCGGGTGCGTTCATTGTTGAATATGCTTGATGAGCAAAAACTGATGTGTGATATTCTCCATCGGTCAGATTCAGCGGGTACGGTAATTACAATCGGGCATGAAAATAAGTTTAGTGGTATCCGGGATTGTAGTATCGTTCAGGCGGATTTTCGACTGGATGATGAAACGACCGGTAAGATTGCTGTTCTTGGTCCGACCAGGATGCACTATGGCAAAATAATTTCAACAATTGATTTCATGGCAAAATACATGGCGGAGTTAATTAAACGCTACGCCGCTTGAGAGAAGAGGAATTATGAATTTGAAACAAATGACCGGTGGTAATGATATAGATGAGTCGCTGGCTGCGCTGTTGGCGAATGCTAACGCTGTGCGTGCGATTACCGGAGCTGTCGAAGGCACTATCGGACCTAAAGGTCTGGATACGATGCTGGTTGACCGGTTTGGTGAAGTTATCATCACCAACGATGGTGTGACTATTCTCGATAAAATGGACGTGAATCATCCGGCGGCGAAGATGCTGATAAATATTGCCAAAGCTCAACAGGCAGAAATTGGCGATGGCACAACGACGGCATCAGTACTGGCTGGGGCGTTGATCGGTGAAGGTGTTGGGCAGGTACTGCGCGGCGTTCCGGTGTCGCGGATTATCGAAGGTGTAAAAGTGGGCACGAAGATGTGCCTGGATATTTTGGACAGTCATAGCCGCAAAATTGACGACCTGAGTTCGCCAGTGTTGCGCAATATCGCGATGATTGCCGGACGTGAGAATGAGGATATCGCCGAGCTGGTATTGGAAGCTGCGCGGTTAATCGGTAAGGAAAAATTGCACGAGAACAATTTCAAGTTGTCGGATATCATTATTTCTGAAGCGGGCGCTCAAAACGAGGTTTTCATGGGCGTGATAATCGATCGCGAGCGCATGAACAGTGAAATGCCGGAGCGGGTGGAAAATGCCAGATTGTTGCTGATTGACGACGGCCTTGAGCCGGAAGAACTGGGCGACGAGGCGTTAGGCACTGAAGCCGGGTTTAAGCGGTTCATGGATTTGCAGGAAGAATTCAAGGAAAACGTTAAAAAAATTGTTGAGCTGGGCGTTACTGCGGTTTTGGTGGACCGGGCGGTGCACGAGGCTGCCGAAGAGATTCTGAGCGATGCCGGAATTATGGTTATCCAACGTGTTGCCGGCCGCGATTTGAAACGTACTGCCGAACATTGTGGCGCGCGGATGATTAAACGCACCGGTTTGCGCAAAAGCGTTGATGACTTAAAAAAATATCTCGGTTCGGCCGAGTTGATTTACGAAGATGAAAAGCTTGAGCACATCCGTGTTATCGGCGGTCGCGGTAAACCGATGGCAACGATTTTGGTTAGCGCGGCTACTGCTGAAGTAGTAGGCGAACGCGAACGAATTGCCAAAGATGCCGCCAGCAGCGTGCAAGCCGCGGTGAGAGGTGGCTATGTTCCTGGCGGCGGAGCATTGGAAATTGCCATTGCTTCGGAGATAAAAGCCCGGCGTGAAGAATTAAAAGGCATGTCGGCTTATGGCTTGGATTGTGTAGTGAAAGCGCTGGAACGGCCGTTGTCGCAAATAGTCGACAATGCCGGTTTTAATCATCTGGAAAAGCTTGAAGAAGTTGTCGCGGCGCAACGCAGCGCTCAGTCAGACAGCATTGGCATCGATTGCGACAGTGGCGGCACAATGGATATGTTAGAACGAGGTATAATTGATCCGACTTTGGTAAAACGTCACGCAATAAAAGCCGCCGGCGAAGTTGCAGTAGCGATACTGCGAATCGACACGATTATCAAGAAAAAAGATGAGAGCGAAGGCGCGCGCGCGGCTGATGTTGATAGCGAAATCAGGGATTATTAAGGAGGTAATTAATGAGCAAACATAAAAACAAGATTGAAGATAAGCCGGAAGATGAGATTGCAGGCTGCGGTGGTAAATGCGATTGTGCTTGCAATCATGGGAACTCGGACGATGTAGTTGACGAAACAGCGCAACTAATAAATGATTTGAACCAGCAGATTGACGAGCAAAGCAAAGCTTCAGCTGATCTGCAAGACCGGTTATTGCGGTTGCAAGCAGAATTTGATAACTATCGCCGCCGGACGCAAAAAGAAAAAGAAGATTTGATTAACCGTGCTACTGAAGAAGTAGTTTGCAAGATGCTGCCGGTTATCGACAGCTTCGAACGCGGTTTGAGTAGCGGTGACAAAGATGTCGAGACAATTACTAAAGGATTTGAATTGATCCACCGGTTATTTGTCGATTTTCTCACTCAGGTAGGTGTCGAAAGTATCAATGCTTGTGGTTGTGAATTTGATCCAAATCTTCATAACGCAGTAATGCGTGTCGAAAGTGAAGAACATGCTGACGATACTGTTGTCGAAGAGTTACAAAAGGGTTACAGCCTGCGCGGGAAGGTTATCCGACCGAGTATGGTAAAAGTAGCAGCGAAATAATAAAATCTACACATTGTTGACAGAATTACTGTTAAATAACTTTCAGTTATCATTATTAAATATAAATTATTATCTTAATGGAGGATATTATGAGTAAAATTATCGGAATTGACTTAGGAACCACTAACTCGGTAGTGGCAGTAATGGAAGGCGGCGAGGCCGTAGTTATCACTAATCCGGAAGGTTCGCGTCTTACACCTTCGGTTGTTGGATTTGCCAAAAACGGCGAGCGTTTGGTTGGACAACTTGCCAAACGTCAAGCTGTTTCCAATCCAGACGGTACTGTTACCTCAATAAAGCGGCACATGGGTACAGATTACAAGGTTACTGTTGAAGGAAAAACTTATTCACCGCAGGAAATTTCGGCAATGATTCTGCAGAAATTAAAAGCTGATGCCGAAGCTTACCTTGGCCAAAAAGTTACCAAAGCGGTAATTACTGTACCGGCTTATTTCTCTGATGCCCAACGTCAGGCAACAAAAGATGCCGGTGCTATTGCCGGACTTGAAGTTATGCGGATAATTAACGAGCCGACAGCGGCAGCGTTGGCTTATGGTCTGGAAAAAAGCGAAGAACATACAATTCTTGTTTTCGATTTGGGCGGCGGTACGTTCGACGTTTCAATTCTTGAATTAGGGGCGGATAATGTTTTCGAAGTTAAGGCAACCAGCGGTAATAACCGTTTGGGTGGCGATGATTTTGATGAGCGCGTACTGAATTGGATGGTAGCCGAATTCAAAAAGGAAAATGGTATTGATCTGTCACAAGACAAAATGGCGAAACAGCGATTGCTTGAAGCAGCTGAAAAAGCCAAATGCGAATTGTCATCGATGTTTTCAACAAACATTAATTTACCATTCATAACTGCCGATGCTAATGGTCCAAAACACTTGGACGTTACTTTGTCGCGCAGCAAGTTTGAAGAACTTACCGCCGATTTGGTGGAAAAAACAATGGAACCAACACGCCGGGCGTTGGCTGATGCCGGATTGACGTCCGAGCAAATCAACCGGGTAATTCTTGTCGGTGGTTCGACCAGGATCCCGGCGGTTCAAGAAGCGATTAAGCGGCTTATTGGTAAAGAAGCTTACAAAGGTGTAAACCCGGATGAGTGCGTGGCCATTGGCGCGGCAATACAAGCTGGTGTGCTAACTGGTGACGTGAAAGACGTATTGTTGTTGGACGTTACACCGTTGAGTTTGGGAATTGAAACCCTGGGCGGCGTATTTACCAAAATAATTGAGCGCAATACTACCATTCCAACCCGCAAGAGCCAAATCTTCTCAACTGCAGCCGATAATCAACCCGGTGTTGATGTACACGTGTTGCAAGGCGAACGCGAAATGGCTTCTCACAATAAGACATTAGGGCGCTTTGAATTAAGTGGTATTCCGCCGGCGCAACGTGGCGTGCCGCAAATCGAAGTAACTTTTGATATCGATGCTAACGGTATTGTGCATGTTTCTGCAAAAGACCTTGGCACCGGCAAAGAGCAAAAAGTAACAATTACCGCGTCGGGTGGTTTGAGCAAAGATGAAATCGAGCGCATGGTAAAAGAGGCTGAACTGCACGCACAGGAAGATAAGCAAGAGAAAGAAAAAGTTGAAGTTCATAACCAGGCAGATTCACTTGTTTATCAAGCGGAAAAAACAATCAAGGATTTGGGCGAAAAAGCAGACAGCGCTAAAGTTGAGGAAGTTAACAAAGCCATTGAGCAGTTGAAAGAGTCAATGAAAGGTACGGATTTGGCGAAAATCAAGACCGATACCGAAGCGTTGCAAAAACCGCTCTATGAATTATCCGCTGCGGCTTACGCTAAGGAAGCACCGCAAGATGGCGGGCAGCCGGAAGCTGAGCAACCGGCAGGAGAAAATGTAGTTGATGCAGATTATACTGTAGTTGACGAAGAGAAAAAATAACCCGCAACTGGAATGTGGTTGTGTAATAAGTTATAATCATGGGGGTTGGATTTTTGAAGCGCTAAGTTTCCAAAAGTCCAACCACCTATTTTTGTTTTGGAGTGTCTGTTAATGAGTAAACGTGATTATTACGAGGTGCTTGGTATTGAACGCGGCGCAAGCGAAGTGGAAATTAAAAAAGCCTTTCGCAGTCAAGCCCGAAAATATCATCCTGATGTTAATAAAGATAATCTTAAAGAATCTGAAGAAAAATTCAAAGAGATAAATGCGGCCTATGAAATCCTGTCTGATCCGCAAAAGCGTGCCGCATATGATCAGTATGGGCATGCGGCCTTTGAGCAGGGCGGCAGAGGTGGCGCTGGTGCCGGATTTGGCTTTGATATGGGCGATATTTTTGAATCGTTCTTTGGCGGTGATCCATTTGGGCGTGGCGGCGCGCGGCGTCCCGGCCCGGAACGCGGTGCCGATTTGCGTTACGATATTGAAATTGATTTAAAGCAAGCGGCCTTCGGTTTTGAAGACGAGCTTACGGTTCCGCGTACCGAAAATTGTTCAGTGTGTGAAGGCAGCGGCGCTGAACCGGGAACGAAAGTGGAAAATTGTCCGAAATGTAATGGTAGTGGCCAGGAACAGGTTGTACAGAATACGATGTTCGGACGGATGGTGAATAGCCGTCCGTGTTCGCAATGTCGTGGCGAAGGGAAAATAATTAAAACCCGCTGTAAGGAATGCCAAGGACAGGGACGAGTCCAGAAGCGCCGTAAAATAAAGGTGAAAATTCCGGCAGGTATCGATACCGGTTCGCGGCTCCGGGTGAGCGGCGAGGGCGAAGCTGGTATGCGCGGCGGTTCGACCGGTGATTTGTACGTATATGTTCATGTGAAAGCTGATGCGTTTTTCAAACGCGATGGTGATGATATATTGTGTGAAGTGCCGATTTCCATGACGCAGGCGGCGCTGGGGGCGACACTTGAGATTCCGACATTGTTTGGCAAAGAAGAATTATACATTCCAGAAGGCACCCAACCGGGTGCGACTTTCAGGATGCGAGGCAAAGGTATGCCTAATGTCCACCGTCAAAGCCACAAGGGTGATCAGTTGGTGTCAGTAAAAGTGAGTATTCCCAAAAAACTCGACGGTAAACAACGTGAATTGCTGGAACAATTTGCCGAGCTGACTAAAGATAAACAGTACCATGACGAAAAAGGCTTTTTTCATAAGATGAAAGATGCAATTATCGGTGAATAGATGAAATGGTTAGAATATATTCTGCAGGTTAATGATGAAGCAGTTGAAGCGGCGGCGGAATTGCTTAGAACAGTCTGTCCGGGCGGAGTAGTGATTGATGACCCCAAGCTTGTTAATCGCTACCGCGCCGAAAAACTTTGGGATTACAGTGATTTACCGGATGCACCGGATAATGCTAAAGTCTTAATCAAGGGCTATTTGCCGGTAGATGACCGCCTGGAAGATGTAAAACTGATTTTGGCTGAGCAAGTCGCTCGTCGTTTGACAGCAAATTTTGGTGCGAGTTGCAGCGCAATTTTGCCAGCCGTTGAAATCGATGAAGTGGATTGGGCCACTGCCTGGAAAAAATATTTTCATGTATTAAAAATCGGCAACGGTATGGTAATCAAACCAACCTGGGAAGAGTATATTGCCAAAGCTGGCGAACACGTAATCGATATTGATCCGGGTATGGCGTTTGGCACCGGTACTCACGCTACCACGAAAATGTGTATTGAACTGTTGGAACAACTCGATGTTAAAGATAAACTGATTTACGATGTCGGGACCGGTTCGGGAATTTTAGCGATTGCAAGCGTGTTATTGGGCGCCGCGCAGGTATGTGCGGTTGATAATGACCGGGTGGCGGTGCGGACGGCGAGGGAAAATGTTCTGAGTAATAAATTGCAACAAACGATTGAAGTTGTTGAGGGCGATTTGTTAACCGGACTGTCATGTTCTTGTGACGTTCTTATTGCTAATATTATCGCCGATGTAATAATTGTAATGTTACCAGATGTTCCTGCGAAGCTAAAATCAGGAGGTAAGGCGATTTTTAGCGGTATTATTGCTGACCGTGAGCAAGACGTGCTCGCTGCAATTACTGCCGCCGGAATGAAATGCGTGGGACGCAGAATGGAAAATAGCTGGTGCGCGTTGGTCGCAGAAATGAATTAATATGCGAAGAATAGTGATTAATGACAAAATTTCCGACAATTTCATTTTGGCTGGAGCGAAAGCTCATCATTTGGCACGCGTGTTGCGAATAAAACCGGGTGAGCTTCTGAGCGTGGTTGATTGTGACGGATCTACAGCGATTGTTGAAGTCGCAGAAGTACAGGCTGATGCGGTTGCCGTCAAAGTTGTTAATTTCGCCAGTAGCAGTTGCGAGCCCCATAGTCAGGTAAATTTGGTGTTGGCGTTACTAAAAAACGATAAACTGGATTGGATAATTCAGAAAGCTGTCGAATTGGGCGTATATGAAATTGCGCTATTTAACGCGCGTAATTCAGTGAGCAAACCGGATGGCGACAGTATGGCGAAAAAACTTATCCGCTTAGAAAAAATTGCGGCGGCCGCAACTGAACAATGCGGACGGTCGTTAATACCTCGGATTTTTTATGAACCCAAGCTGACGACTGCGCTGGCAGGATTAACGGGTGCCCCGGCAATTTTTGCATTACACGAAGGTGAACTTGCACAGTCATTGCGTGAACAGTTGCGCAAAATTGATAATTCATCAGTTGCGTTGATAATCGGGCCGGAAGGCGGGCTGGTTGACGACGAGCTGAGTTGTGTGCAACAGCTTGTTACAGCCGGGTTAGGACCACGCGTATTGCGTGCCGAAACTGCGGCGCTCGCGGCGCTTACTATTGCGCTTAGTCAGTTTGGAGATTTGGGTTAGTATGGCAAAGTTTTGTGTCTATACTCTCGGTTGCAAGGTTAACCAGGTGGAATCTGATAGTTTGACAGCTATGCTGTTAGAACGCGGGCATGTGCTTGACCAGGCCGACTATGAATTTGCAATTATCAATGGCTGCGCGGTTACGCAGACAGCTGAAAAAAAGTCATCGCAGCTTGTTGAGCGAATCAAGAAAAAAGCACCGACTGTCAAAATTATTTTTGCCGGATGCGCAACAGATAAACTGACCGAAGCCGAGAAGTTGAAGTTGAATTGTTATGGTTTTGTAAGTAACGCCGATAAGCATAAATTGCCGGACTTATTTGAATCTGCCAATCAATCAGCGGCTTCAAATGATATTGCCGATACTGGTTTCGCCGAATATTCTTTCGAACAGTATCCCCGGTTGCGGACCCGGGCCTTTATAAAAATCCAGGATGGTTGTGATAATTATTGCAGTTATTGCATAATACCTTATTTGCGTGGCGGCGTTCGCTCCCGTTCACTCGCAAGTATTGTACGTGAAGTTAATTCAGTGGTTAGTGCCGGTTTTAAGGAAGTTGTGCTGACCGGGATTCATTTGGGGAATTATGGCAAAGAAGCCGGTTTTGCAATCCGGTTGGATGATGTAGTCGAGAGGATTTTGCGCGAAACAACTATTCCGCGCATCCGGCTAGGGTCAATAGAGTCGCCGGAAATATCCACGCGGTTGCTGGACTTGTTTGAAAACGAACCGCGACTGTGCCGCCATTTGCATTTGCCGCTGCAATCGGGCTGTGACGCAACATTGCAAAGAATGAATCGAAAGTATCAGACGGAAGATTATCAGGTATTAGTTGACGCTATTAACGACCGGTTTCCGGATATGGCGGTAACTGCTGATATAATCGTCGGGTTTCCCGGCGAAACAAATGAAGAATTTGCTGCGGCGTGCGCGTTTGTCGAGCGCTTGCCCCTGGCAGGATTGCATGTATTTCCGTTTTCACGGCGCAGCGGTACGGCGGCTTGGTCGTTGCCGGGGCAAATCGATGGCGAATTAAAAAAACAGCGTGCAAAAACAATGACTGAAATCGGTAGCCGGTTGCAGCAAAAATTCCGAACATCCTGCTTGCGACGACAAACCAATGTGTTGTTTGAAAACGTGAGTGATGAGTACGCTTATGGATTTTCGGATAATTATCAAAAAATCTATGTGCCCAAGATAAAAAATCTTAAAGGTAAAATTTGCCCGGTTCAACCGGATGAAATTTACCGGGACGGATTATGTGGCAAATTAGTTTGATATTATGATTTTTGTTGCCAAAAAAAATGGATTGTAATATAGTAGTACCATGATTATTACTAGGAGGGAAAATTGACATGTTTGGAAAAACGATAGGACAAATTAAAGAACACTGTTGTGCGGGTAAATGCCCGATGAGCAGAGCTAAGGCTGCGTATAAAGCAGCTCCGAAAAAGACCAAAATTATCGTGGGTGCAGTAGTAGGTTTTGTTGCCTTGCTTAAGATTGCGGCCATTGTGATGTTTGTTCGCAAGAAATTCAAGAAGAACGGTTGCTGCGATCAGCCGGCCTGTTGTGAAGATCAGCAAAATTGCTGCTGCGACTGCGGCTGCACCGATGTTGCCGAAGAAAAAACTGAAGCATAAGTAAAACATTTACGCCTTCTCAATCGAGAAGGCGTTTTTGCTTGATGTGATAAATGTAGGGAGATATGAAAAAAACAATCATTATAGCTCTGGTAGTAATGTTTTTATTAACAAGCATTACTTTGGCTGCCAGCGTAAAACTCGGCATCGATAATGTTGATGAGTATTCACAAATATTTTTCGGCAAACGTGTGGGGTTGATAACCAATCCGACTGGAGTGAACGGAGCGCTTCAAAGCACGATAAATGTATTGATGGCGAAGAAAATTAACTTGGTTGCGTTATATGGGCCTGAGCACGGTGTGCGGGGAAATGTTGCAGCCGGTGAATATGTTGATGGCGGAATTGATGCGGCGACCGGATTGCCGATATATAGTCTTTACGGAAAAACGCGTAAACCAACCGCGGCAATGCTAAAAAGCATTGATGTCCTGGCGATAGACATTCAGGATATTGGCGCGCGCGATTATACTTATATTTATACAATGGCTTATGCTATGCAGGCCGCAGCGGAAAACAATATCGAATTTGTGGTGTTTGATCGCCCAAATCCCTTGGGCGGTGTCAGGGTCGAAGGGCAGTTGATAAAAGCGGGCAATGAGTCGTTTATTGGAATGTATCCGATAGCTTTTCGCCATGGAATGACAATGGGCGAATTGGCGCGGTATTTTAATGACGAGTTTGGGATTCATTGCCGGCTTAAGGTGGTTCCGATGACCGGTTGGAAGCGAGAAATGTTATGGCCGGATACCGGATTACAATGGGTAATTACTTCGCCAAATATCCCGACTTTCGACGCGGCGCTGGCTTATGGAGTGACTACTTTTGTTGGTTGCGGTAATGTTTCTATCGGCGTTGGTACGACGCGGCCGTTTGAATTTATTGCATCGGATTGGCTGAATGCCGACCAACTGGCAGCTGCGTTGAATGCCCGCAATATTAGAGGAGTGTACTTTCGTCCGGCTTATTTTACTCCGTTTTGGACGAATAATTCCGGAAAAGTAATGCGCGGGGTAGAAATGCATGTGCTGGACATACACGCATTAAATACAGTTCAAACCGGTATTGCGATAATTGATACTCTGCGAAAAATCAGCAATAATAAGTATGATTTTGATCGTTCACCGTTCACTTCCAAGGGCAAACCGGAAGTGGATACCGTTACCGGCGATGATACTTTGCGTAATTGGAATTGGGAATATAATTCATTGATGGAACAATGGCAAACCGAAGCCGACAGTTTTGCGATTAAGGCACAGGTATACTACTTGTATTAAAAATAGATTAAATTAATGATAATAGTGAACGGCGCTGATTGTCTGTAAAACAGTCGATAGTTTACAGTTTGGCGATCTGCGCGATGTTTGCGATTGCTTGTTTAGTTATTGTTTGCTATAATTAAGCTGATTTTTTGAGTGCAGGGGGTAAACATGCGGTCTTTTTTGAGATGGTTTACGCGGCTGGTATTGAATTTTTTTTATGATATAAAGATTGTTAATTATGAACAGATTGAGGCGTTAAAAGGAAAGGGGCCGACGCTGGTTATTCCTAATCATGTATCTTTTATGGATGCGGCGCTAATGTATGCGTTAATGCCAAAAGATACATATTTTGTTGTGTATACTACTTTTGTCAATAAGTTTAACTGGTTTTTCAAGTTGTCCTGCAACTTCGTTTCAGTTGATCAACGAAGCCCCTATGCTATGAAAAAAATCATGGCAAAGCTAAATGAGAATCACACGGTGGTTATTTTCCCCGAAGGACGATTGACTACGACCGGTAGTTTCATGAAAGGCTACGGCGGCGTAATTTGGCTGGCTTCGAAGTCACAGGCTAATATTTTGCCGATGGTAACAATTGGCATGGAACAAAATAAATTCACCCGCGTCACGGAAATGTACAAAACACGCTGGTTTCATGACATCATGCTGTATGTCGGTGAACCGTTCAAGTTACCGGAAATGAAAAACACTGAAATTACCAAAAAAAAGCGGTTCTATGCCGATAAAATTATTGATAATATGCAAAAACTCAAGGTGTTGGCACGCATGGAAAAGGCTGGCAAGGAAGTCAATCTGTTTAATTCGTTGCTGGATTCTGCGAAGACCCATGGCAGAAACAAAATAATATTACGTGATGCAATGGGCGCCGAGCTATCCTATAAAAAACTTGTTCTTTCCAGCCGGGTACTAGGCGGAAAGCTTGGTCAATTGCTTTCCGGTGAAGAAAAAGTTGGATTGATGCTGCCAAACGCTGCCGCTCATCCGGTCGCTATGTTCGGGTTGTTCGCAGAAGGCAAAACCATTGCGATGATTAACTTTACCGCCGGTATTGCCAGCAACATTTCCTGTGCGAAGAATGCCGGTATCAAGACGATTATTACTTCACGAGCGTTTATCGAAAAAGCCAAGCTGGAAAATCTTGAAACAGCGCTTCAAGAGCTATGCCGGATTATTTATCTTGAAGATGTCAAAGAAGCGCTTACTTTGGCCGATAAATTGAATGGCGCTTGGAAATCATTTTCTTGTAAGCGTGCGCCATACGTGCCAAATCAACGGGTGATTTTGTTTACCAGCGGTTCGGAAAGCAAACCTAAAGGTGTCGTACTTACGCATACTAATTTGTTAGTTAACGTTTTTCAAGGTATGGCGGTTTTTGATATGACGCCGCGCGATAACATGCTAAACGCACTACCGCTGTTCCATTCTTTTGGAATTATGGCCGGTGAATTGCTGCCGATTCTTGAAGGTATGATGTTGATGCTCTATCCGTCACCATTGCACTATAAAGAAATTCCTGAAATGTGTTACGAGTGGAACATTTCAATATTGCTTGGAACTTCTACTTTCCTTAATGGTTACGGGTTATACGCCCATTCTTACGATTTTCAGGCGATAAAATATGTTATCGCCGGCGCCGAGAAACTGACTGATGCTACCCGGTATCTTTGGCTCGATAAGTTTGGCGTGCGTATCAGCGAAGGTTACGGCATGACCGAGGCATCACCACTGGTATCCGGAAACACAAAATTATTTTACAAAATTGGTTCGGCGGGTAAATTGATGCCGTGTATTGATTATAAACTCGAACCGGTTGAGGGTGTTGAGGCGCAGTCGCCGGATGAAGAGGTCGGTGTATTGACGATAAAAGGCCCAAATATCATGGAAGGCTATCTTATCGAAGATAAAGGCTTTGTCCCGTTGGAAGGTTATTATGATACCGGCGACGTTGTTGCGATTGATAACGAACGGTTCATATCGATTCGCTCACGCGTCAAGCGGTTTGCCAAAGTAAGTGGTGAGATGATTAGTCTGGATGCTGTCGAGAAAGCGTTCTCTACCTGTTTTGATCTGGCGCCGACCGCAGCCGTAAATGTTCAAGATGAAAAGCGCGGTGAAAAAATAATCGTATTTACCACGGCCAAAGCGGTTGACCGAAAAATCTTACGCGAATATTGGCAGCAAAATGGAATCAGTATGTTAAGTATTCCGGAACGAATTGTTGAAGTCAATGAATTGCCGTTACTAGGTACCGGGAAAACCGATTATGTGACGATAAAAGAGCTGGCTGGAAAGATTGAATAATGTGGAATCTCAATAAAGGTATTTGGGCGTTGGTCGGAGCGCAATTTTGGTCAGCGTTCGGCGATCAGATGATGTTTTTCATTGTCATCGCGATTATCAGCAAGCAACATAATAGCGATTCTTTGTTTATTTTGATTGCCCAGTCGGCATTTCTGGTATCGTATATTATTTTTTGTCCATATGTTGGCCGTATCGGCGATCGTTTTCCGAAAAAATATGTATTAATGACTGGTAACGGGCTCAAGGCGTTTGGTATATTATTGGCATTTTTCGCTGTTAATCCGGTTCTTTCTTACTTTGTAGTAGGGATGGGCGCAGTTATTTATATGCCGGCCAAATATGGTATTTTACCGGTATTGAGCCGGGATGACGACGTTTTGATGAAGGCTAATGCCGCTGTCGAAGGTGGAACGTTACTCGCAATTTTATTTGGCGGCGTTGCCGGAGAATATATCGCCGCGCAGTCGATTGATCTCTCGCTGGCAGTGTGTTTTGCGATCCTCATGTTTTCGATGCTGCTTAACTTTGCCATTCCACGTAACGAAGGCAATAAGAGTATCGTTTTTCCGATAAATCCGTTTAGTTTCGTGGCTATGTCATTGCGTGGTTTTGCCAGTGATATGAAAACCGTATTTACAACATCAGTCAGTCGGTTTTGTGTAATGGGAACGGCGACATTCTGGACATCATCCACGGTCTTGCGGATGATATTATTGGTTTGGCTACCGTTGCATCTTGGTATCGACCAAGGACACGGACAGAGCGTGATGCTCGCATTAACGGGTATTGGTGTCGCAATCGGCTCGTTTTTAGCGCCGCTGTTTATTACAATAAAAACCTACAGCCGCACGATTATTGCCGGAGTGCTGATGGCTGTCAGTATTGCGTTGCTGGCTTTTATTTCCGGTGGCTATATTATAACAGCGCTGATTCTGGTACTAATCGGTGTTTTTGGCGGCGTATTCTTTGTACCGCTGAACGCGACCCTGCAAGATATGGGCGAGCGTTCAATCGGTGCTGGTTGTGCGGTAGCCAGTCAAAACTGGCTGGAATTTTCGGCGATGTTCAGCGGAATTTTGTTATACATGGCTGCTGACAACATGAAGTTTAACATTGATAATGTGATACTCGGCGGTGTGATATTACAGTTGTTACTGATGCTGGTTATGAGCAAAACTGCCAAAATTATTAAGAGGAACAGTTGATGACCAAATTTATCCGACCGATCAACGCCTTGGTTATTGCCCAGTTTTTCGCGGCTTTTGGCGACAACATGATTCTTTACATTATTTTAGCAATAATGACCAGAGATAATTATCCGGCGTATTATGCGCCGCTCGCGCAAGCGGCGTTTGTTGTGCCCTATATTTTGTTTACACCGATTTTGGGACGGTTAGCCGACCGTTATCCCAAAACCAACATCCTAAAGGCTGGTAATGCAATAAAAATTGTCGGATTGTTAATGTTGCTACTGGATTTTGATCCGGCAGCGTCGTATTTTGTTGTCGGCGCCGGCGCTGCAATATATACCATGGCCAAATACGGAATATTGCCGTGGTTGTGCAAAAACGATAAATCTTTAGTGCGTTACAATTCCTGGGTGGAAGGTTCAACGATCGCCGCGATATTAATCGGCGGTATTACCGGCGGGATTTTATCGGATTTGTCGATAAATGTTGCAATCTACGTAGGTTTTATTGTTTTTGCTGTTTCGATATATTTTAATTTTCTCATCCCGAAAAATCCGGCAAATACTACTTTGAAATTCAAAGGTACATTACGTTATTTTGCAGAAGATTGCAAAACGATTTTTAATACTCGCGAGAGTCGGTTTGCGGTTACAGGAACAGCATCGTTTTGGATGGTATCTACTGTTTTTCGCATGATACTGATCGTTTGGATCCCGGCGACATTATTTTTGAAAGATAATACTGATATTAGCATTCTGTTTGCCCTGACCGGCGTCGGTTTGATAATCGGTTCGTTGATCGTACCGATGATTATTTCAATGAAAAAAATGTATCGCGCGGTATATGCCGGTGTGGTAATGGCGGTAATACTGGCGTTGTTTCTGTTTATACATTCAATCGGATTTACTGTGGCATTGTTGTTATTAGTTGGTGTTAGCGGTGCAATTCTGATTATTCCGCTTAATGCCACGTTGCAAACTATCGGTAAAGCGACCATCGGACCGGGGCGGGCAGTTGCCTGTCAAAACATTGTTGAAAATAGTGCTATGCTTGTCGGTGTGGGCATCTATACAGTAGCATCCGGAGCAGGCGTCGATATCCGCTGGTCAATAGCGATGTTGGCGCTGGTATTTATGATAATCGTGTTCTATATGCTGCAAATGATGAAGGGGTTGAAGCTGGCCGCGCTTTTTGTCCGTGATCCGCTTGATCTGAATTAATCGGAGCTGTTGAAAAAAATATTGGTAAAAAAATCGACTTAACTTTTTTGAGTTAAGTCGATTTTTTAAAACTTTATGCAGGATTTGAGGCTTTTTTGGCGAATTATAAATTATAATTTTTTTTAGGAGAGTATTATGAAAAAAGCAGTTTTGGAAAGATTTTTACGTTATGTAGCGGTCGATACCCGTTCGGAGCATGATTCAGAAACTTATCCGAGTTCTTCGAAGCAACTGGTTTTGGCGCGGATGCTGACCGAAGAGTTAAGAGCATTTGGTATTAAAGATGTAAATATTGATGAATATGGCTATGTTACCGCAAAAATTCCTGCTAACGTTACCAAAGCTATTCCGGCTATCGGATTTATCGCTCATTATGATACGGCGGCCGATTTTAGCGGTGAAAACGTCAAACCGAAAATCGTTGAGAACTATGACGGCGCCGATATCTGTCTTGACTATGAGAACAATATCGTATTGTCGCCGGCTGATTTTCCTGAATTGAAAGGGTATATCGGGCAAACGCTAATCACAACTGATGGCTCGACGTTACTGGGAGCCGATGACAAGGCTGGTATTGCCGAGATCATGACCGCCGTTGATTATTTACTCAAGCATCCAGAAATTGAACACGGGCCGTTGTGCATCGGGTTCACGCCGGATGAAGAAGTCGGAGCAGGCACAAAATATTTCGATGTCGAAAAATTCGGTGCGAAATATGCCTATACTGTTGATGGCGGTGAATTAGGCTCGATTGAATATGAGAACTTTAACGGCGCTGGCGCCAAAATTACGATCAAAGGCCGTAATGTTCACCCGGGATCGGCGAAACAGAAAATGATCAACTCGGTTATTGTCGGTATGGAATTATGTGATATGCTGCCGGCGTTTGACCGTCCCGTGAATACCCAGGATTATGAAGGGTTTTTCCACATTACCGATTTTACCGGTACAGTTGAAGAAACGGTGATTGATATAATCATTCGCGATCATGATCGCGATCTGTTTGAGCAGAAAAAAGAATACATGCGCAAGACAGTTGAGTTTATTGCTCATAAGTATCCAAAGGCCGAAGTTAACCTTGATTTAAAAGACAGCTATTTCAATATGCGCGAGAAAATCGAACCGGTATTTCATGTAGTCGAAATTGCCCAACAAGCAATGCGCGATCTTGATATTGCACCGATAACTGTGCCGATCCGTGGTGGAACCGATGGCGCTCGTTTGTCATTTATGGGCTTGCCAAGTCCGAACCTTTTCACTGGCGGGCACAATTATCACGGACGTTATGAATATGTTTCGCTGGAATCAATGGAAAAAGCGGTTCAAGTTGTTGTACAGATAATAAAAGCCTATGGCGCAGCCAAGTAGGGGGAGTAATGTCGAAAAAAATCAATGTTGTTTTTTGGAACGAATTTGTTCACGAAAAAACTGATAAAACTGTACAAGCAGTTTACCCTAACGGCTTGCATTCACCAATAGTCGATTATTTAAATAACCAGGCGGATATGAATGCCAGCTTCGCCAGCTTGGAAATGCCTGAACACGGGCTTACGCAGGAAGTTCTTGACCGGACTGATGTTTTGCTCTGGTGGGGGCACGTGGCACATGACAAAGTGGACGATGTGATTGTAAAACGTGTGCAGAAGCAGGTGCTTGAAGGTATGGGACTTATTGTGCTGCACTCTGCGCATTTCAGTAAAATATTTCAGACCATGATGGGAACAACCTGCAGTCTGCGCTGGCATGACGGTGAACAGGAAGTAATGTGGAACATAGCGCCCGGACATCCGATCACTGAAGGTGTCGGCGATTATATTCATTTGCCGGAGCATGAAATGTACGGTGAACGGTTTGATATTCCCGAACCAGATAAAATTATCTTTATTTCGGCTTATAGCAACGGCAATGCCTTCCGCAGCGGTTGCTGCTTCTGTCGCGGTAATGGCCGGATATTCTATTTTTCGCCGGGCCATGAAACAAACCCGATTTATCATCGCGAGGATATCAAACGGATTATTATGAATGCTGTTCGCTGGACCAATAATCCGAAGGGGAAGATGGAAATTACTTGTCCGCAGGACGCGGAATCAAAATTTTTGTAAAAAAACAAATCAGAGGTGAGTATGTTTCCGGAATCATTAGCGGTTGATGGACGGATAAACCTGGATGAATTGTATTCCAGACTTGATATCTTAGAAACTTTCGGTTGGACAAAGCAGCTGGTGACCGAACAAACGTTGGAACGTAATAATGATACTGTAAAGTTGCCTGTTTACGCTTACAGTAACGCACAGGCAGTTGATTGGGTAGTAATTGGCGGTATTCATGGCCGCGAACCGGCTGGGACGAATGCAATTAGTGAATATGTCCGGCAGTTAGTGGAATTGGGAAAGACCAGAGAAATATTGGTGTTGCCGTTGTGCAATCCTTGGGGTTATCTTGAGCATAACCGTTACGGCCCCTACAGTCAGAGCGTTGGTGACAGTGATCACTTATTGGGACGTGCCGATACTCCGGCGTGCCCGGAGGCTGGTGCGATTACCAATTTCGTTACTGAAATGATCAAGATCAACGCCAATGCGGCAGTACTGGACCTGCATGAAGATCCGGTGTATGAAGCCGAGGGGTATGTGTTGGACCGCTGGGGTACTTATCTTTATATTTCCGGTTGCAGCTGGCAAGCCAGCCCGATTGCGAAACGAGTAATTGAATATTTGAAAACCAGTATGCTGCCGTTAATTATTGATGGGGTCACCCGGTTTGACGAAACGATTGCCGATGGAATTGTGCCGAACACCGAAGATGGCTCCATTGACGAGTTGTTGTATAAGCGCGGTGCTTGTCCGGTAATAACTGTGGAAAATATTCTTCATAGTGAAACCAATCCGCCATTAACTACGCGAACTGCCACTTATCGCGGGGTTTTGGAAGCTTTTTTTGGCAACTGATTTCAAACGTACCATGTGATGCTATGCCGTCGATTCGACGGCATAGCTTTTCTTGCGAAACTGGAGGGGTGATGATCGAGGCTTTTATTTTTGACATGGATGGTGTTATTACCGATACCGTTGGATATCATTGCCAGTCATGGCAGGTTATTGCTGACCGTGAAGGCTGGGAGTTTGACGACAAAATAAACGAAAAGCTTTTAGGTTTGACGCGTGTGGATTCGTTAAAACAGATTATGGTCCACAATGATTTGCAACTTAGCCAGGAAGAAATGGATGCAATTTGCAAAGAAAAAAACGATAACTTTGTAAAAATGATAGATGCCATGAGCGAGAGCGATTTGCTGCCCGGGATAAAACAATTATTGTTGACGCTGAAGAAATGTGGTTATAAACTCTCCGTAGCTTCGGCGAGCAAAAATGCGCCGCTGGTTCTAAAAAGTATCGGTATTGACGGGCTATTTGATAATATTTCCGACAGCAGCCATGTTAAACGCGGCAAACCCGCGCCGGATGTCTTTTTGCATGCCGCAGCCAGGCTTGGTGTTAAACCGGAAAACTGTGTTGTTTTTGAAGATGCAGTCGCTGGAGTTGAGGCGGCGTTGGCAGCCGGAATGCACGTTGTTGGCATTGGCGACAAAGCAGCATTATATCGTGCGGACTGTGTTTACGCATCACCTTTAGACGTTGATTTGGAAGAAATATTGAACAAGGTGCAAAACAGGTGATAAAGGCATGAAAAAGCCGCTAATCGGTATTACCGCAGGTGTGCAGCTACCCGATAATTGCAAAATAAAATCAAAGTGGTATTACGTTTCAAGTGCATATGTCAGTTCAGTCGAGCAGGCCGGCGGTGTGCCGGCAATGCTTTCAATTACTGATCTTGCTGACGTAATCAAGGCTCACGCTGGTATGATTGATGGCTTGCTGCTATCCGGCGGTGTGGACGTCAATCCATTGTTGTTTGATCAGGAACCACAGCCAAAATTAGGTGAAGTCTGTGTTGAACGAGACTGGTATGAATTGGCATTGATAAAAGAAGTAATGCTTCAGGGCAAACCAATTTTCGGAATTTGCCGTGGTATTCAAATGTTGAACGTCGCTTGCGGCGGGTCACTTTGGCAAGATGTGTTTGCAATAAAACCGAAAATATTGAAGCATCAGCAAGAAATGAGCGCCAACAGCGGTAGCCATACGGTACGGATGCAGAGCGGCTCTGTCGCGGAAAAATGTTTATCCGGCAGCTTCGTTACCAACAGCTTTCATCATCAGGCCTGCAAAACTGTCGCTTCCGGATTTGTTGCGACTGCCTGGACCGATGATGGAATAATTGAAGCGATCGAAAAACCGGGTGAAACGCTGACTTTCGGCGTGCAATGGCATCCAGAGCAGATGGCCGTCAGCCATCCGCAGATGTTACAATTATTCAGAGAACTTATTGCGGCTGCTAAAAATCGAATGGAGCGTAATTGATGATCGTAGAAGTAAAGCAAAGTTGTGTAACCAAAATCGAGTGTGATGCGCTGATTGTTAATATTTTTGAAGGTGTGATCAGTCCTGGCGGGGCGACCGGTGCTGTTAATACGGCATTAGATAATGTCATTTCGCAAATGGCAAAAATCAATCCGGATTTTGGCAAATTTGGAAAAGTCCATGAAATATATACATTCGGGAAGATTCCGGCCGAGAAAATCATTGTCATCGGTATGGGAAAACCGGAAAAATTGAATTCCTTTAAATTACGCCAGTTAGCGGGAATTGGTGTGCGGGCCGCGCGCGACGGAAAAGCAAAAATTGTCGCTACGATTGTGCATGGTGCAGGTATCGGCGGGTTTTCAACCGAAGTTGCCGCGCAGGCAACGGTGGAGGGATCGGTACTTGGCGAATATATTTTTGACCGCTTCAAAACTACTAAGCCTCAGCGCGTAGAGAAGCTTTTTGTGGTTGAATATAATGAAGCCAAAATGGATGCTTTTGTTGCAGCCAGAAACAATGCATTGATTGCGACCAAAGCGATTATGCTGGCACGAGATCTGGGTAATTTGCCGGCTAATTATCTCAATCCGGCAAAAATGGTTGAGTTGGCGCGTGAAATTGCTATTAGTTGCAATCTGAAAATTGACGTTTTTGGAAAAACCGAACTTGAAAAAATGGGAGCGGGCGGAATATTGGCAGTCGGCGCCGGTAGCGCCAATCCGCCGTATTTAGTTGTGCTAGAGTACTGCGGCGATCCAGAGTCATCGGAAAGAATCGCGCTGGTCGGTAAAGGTGTGATGTATGACTCCGGCGGTTTGAGCTTAAAAACGCCAACGTCGATGCGGTTGATGAAAGGCGATATGTCCGGCGCTGCTGCTTGTCTTGCAGCAATTCAGGCGATTGCCGAATATGGTTGGGCGGTAAATTTGCAGGTAGTGTTGCCGTTGGCGGAAAATATGCCTTCAGGAACGGCTTACAAGGTAGATGATATACTTACCATGCTCAATGGAAAAACGGTTGAGGTAGTCAATACTGACGCTGAAGGCCGGTTGATTCTTGCTGATGCACTGTACTATGCCAAAAAATCCGGCGTAACCGGTATCATAGATATAGCAACATTGACTGGCGCCGCGAGTGTTGCTCTAGGTGACGTTGCGGCGATTATGACCAATAATAATAAGCTGTGCGATACTGTGAAAAGTGCAGCAGCAGAATGCAATGAACGCGTGTGGGAATTACCGATGTTTGATGAATATGCGGAAGGACTGGAAAGCACCGTAGCCGATATGACACATTGTGCGGGTAGAGGTGGCGGGGCAATAACTGCGGCAAAGTTTCTGGAAAAATTTGTCGATGATATACCTTGGGTTCATATCGATATTGGTGGCGCCGCAGATATTGAAAATCCTTATGGTTGCCTGGCTGCAGGCTGCACTGGGTTTGGAACCCGAACCTTAATAAGATTTGCCGAATTAAGGGCACGAAAGAATAGTGAGGCTGTATGAAAATCAATGCGGTAGTAGTATCTGTTCCGCGCGAATATGTGTATCGGGTTCTTAACATACACAAGAGTAGTTTTTCTGGAACGGGTGAAGCCAAGCTTGTAGCAGAGTTGGCTAAAACCGACAATTATATTGATGAGTTGTCACTTGCCGGGGTGGTTGACGGACGCTATATTGCCCATGTTCTGTTAAGCAAAATTATCATAAAATCCGAAACCGAAGAAATTCCGGCGCTGGCGTTGGCTCCGGTCGCAACCTTGCCGCGTTTTCGAAAACTGGGAGTAGCCTCGCACTTGATTAAATATGCGATCAATAAAGCCGGAAAAACGCGTAGCAAGTTTATTATTGTTGTTGGTGATCCAAAATTCTATTCACGATTTGGATTTGTTGCAGCAAGCGAATATAATCTGCGTGCGCCGTTTGCGATTGATGATGAATGTTTTTTGGCGTTAAAGATTGAGGACCAGCGAAATTTCAGCGGCGGTGAAGTTCTTTATTCGGAGCCGTTTGCAAATATTTAACCAACTATTATTTGTTGAAATATTGCATAAAATTTGTTAATATCATAATTGGAAAATTCAAACACTATTTATAGGAGAAAATGATGGATCTTAATTTTACCGAAGAGCAATTGATGATTCAGAAGTTGGCCAAAGATTTTGCCGAAAAACGTTTAGTTCCGACAGTATCCGAACGTGACGACAATTCTGAATTTAATCGTCCGCTTATGGATGAAATGGTCAAACTCGGCCTTCAAGGAATTCCTTTTCCCGAAGAGTATGGTGGCAGCGGTGCCGGTTATCTTGCCTATATTTTGGCAGTAGAGGAAATCAGCAAATATGATGATGGCGCCGGCATAACTTTTTGCGCTTCAGCGTCACTTTGCGGGTATCCGCTTTTTGCGTTTGGAACAGAAGAGCAGAAACAAAAATATCTTCGTCCGCTGTGTGATGGTTCGAAAATTGGCGCATTCGGACTGACCGAAGCTAACGCCGGTAGCGATGCCAGCGCCCAAACGACGGTTGCGGTTTTAGACAATGACGAATATGTAATAAATGGCGCAAAATTATTTATCACCAACGGCGGTGAGGCAGAAACTTACGTGGTAATGGCGATGACGGACAAACCGCGCGGCACGCGCGGTATTTCAGCGTTTATTATAGAAAAAGGCACACCAGGGTTCACTTTTGGTAAACGTGAACACAAACTGGGTATCAATACATCGATCACTATGGAATTGGTATTTCAAAATTGCCGGATTCCTAAAGAAAATTTACTTGGAAAACTCGGACAGGGGTTCCGTATTGCCATGGAAACACTGGACGGCGGTCGTATCGGTGTCGCGGCTCAGGCTTGTGGCATAGCGCAAGCAGCGATTGATCACGCGGTGAAATATGCAAAAATGCGTGAGCAGTTTGGCAAACCGATAGCTGCACAGCAGGCGATTGCCTTCATGCTGGCGGATATGCAGACTGAAACCGACGCGGCGCGGTTGCTTATTTATCGCGCGGCTTGGCTGAAAGAAACTGGCAAGCCATATGCTAAAGAAGCAGCGATGGCAAAATTGTTTGCCTCGGACGTGGCAATGAAAGTGACAACAGATGCTGTGCAAATATTCGGTGGATACGGCTATAGCCGTGAGTATCCGGTAGAACGGTTGATGCGCAATGCAAAAATCACCCAAATTTATGAAGGCACCAACCAAATCCAGAAGCTGGTAATTAGTAGTACGATGTTGAAGTAGCTTCTGAAATAAGGCTGAAAAGCAGTTCGGACATATAGTGAATGCCAAAAAACGAAAGGAATTCGATAATGAATATTATTGTTTGTATAAAACAAGTGCCGGACACCACCGAAGTTAAAATCGATCCGGTTACAAATACGCTTATTCGTCAGGGCGTACCGAGCATTGTTAATCCATTTGACAAAAACGCGGTAGAAGCGGCATTGCAATTGCGGGAATTGCATGGCGGTAAAGTCACCATTCTCAGCATGGGACCACCACAAGCTAAAGATGCTTTGAAGGAATGTATTGTTATGGGAGCCGATGAAGCAGTTCTGGTCAGCGACCGGGCTTTTGGCGGTGCAGATACCTTGGCGACCAGCTATACGCTGGCATCGGCCATTCGTGCCCTCGGTAAATTTGATCTGATTCTTTGTGGCAAGCAAGCTATTGATGGTGATACCGCACAGGTCGGACCAGAAATTGCTGAGTATTTGAATATACCACAGGTCACTTATGCGGCAAAAATCGAGAAAGTAAATGACCAAACATTGCGTGTCCACCGTGAACAAGACGATTGTTACGAAGTTATTGAAGCGCAAATGCCGGTGATGATAACTGCGGTAAAATCCTTAAACGAACCGCGGCTTGGGACGGTCTGGGGTTGCGTGCGCGCCTGCCGTAATGATATCAAAGTTTTGACGGCCGCAGATATGCAGGTAAACTATGACCGGCTCGGCCTAAAAGGCAGCCCGACACAAGTCCGCCAAATTTTCACACCTGAAGCGCGCGGACAAGGAAAGATAATCACCGGTGTGCCGGCAGCGGAAGCCGCAGAACAGTTAGCTCAAATGCTTTGCAAGAGCATCGGCTAGGAGGAAAAATGGCGATAAGAATAATAAACGAAAAATGTGTCGGTTGTTCATTGTGTGTTAAGGTTTGTCCGTTTGCGGCTATCGAAATGGTTGATGCAAAAGCGGTCATTGGTATCGGTTGCACTGCGTGTGGTGTTTGCCTGGAAAAATGTCCGGTAAAAGCTATTGTAAAAGAAGAAGAACAGAAATTTGGCGTGGTAAATGTCGCTGAATACAGTAATGTCTGGGTATATATTGAACAGCACCAGGGGCACATCAAAGATGTAGCGCACGAATTATTGGCTGAAGGCCGCAAATTGGCTGATGAACTCAGTTGTGCATTGTGTGGTGTGTTGTTGGGTAAAAATGTTAGTGGTTTGTGTAAAGATGTGATTGCCAGCGGCGCGGACAAGGTTTATCTGGTCGAGGGCGAGGAGTTCGCCAACTATTCAACTGAAGGGCACACCAAAGCGATTGTGGAATTAATTAACCAATACAAGCCGTCCGTCATTTTGATGGGAGCCACACCTGATGGCCGTGACCTTGGACCGCGGATTGCCTGTCGTATCGGCACCGGATTAACTGCTGATTGCACTAGTTTGGCGGTTGATGTTGAAAAAGGTTTGGTTGAATGGACACGTCCGGCGTTTGGCGGAAATATTATGGCAACTATTCTTTGTCCGAACCATCGGCCGCAGATGGGTACTGTTCGCCCTAAAGTATTTAAGCGGGCGCCGCAGGACTTTCGCCGAAGCGGCGAAATAATCAACGTAAAATCATCAGTTGTTGCGGGTGATATCCGTACCAAACTTGTGGAAATTATCAAAGTGACTACTGCTGCCTGCAACCTTGAGGAGGCAGAAATTATTGTATCCGGCGGTCGTGGTATGCAGGCTCCGGAAAATTTTGCATTGATCAAAGATTTGGCGGAGGTGTTGGGCGGTGCGGTCGGCGCCAGCCGTGCGGCCGTTGATGCCGGGTGGATGCCGCAGTTTCATCAGGTAGGGCAAACCGGTAAAACTGTTGGCCCGAAAATTTATTTTGCTTGCGGTATCAGCGGCGCTATTCAGCATATCGCCGGCATGAGCAGCTCAGATATTATTGTTGCTATCAACAAAGACCCGGAAGCGACGATTTTCAAAGTTGCTGATTACGGCATTGTCGGTGACGTGTTCGAGGTTTTACCTGCGTTAACAGCCGAGTTTCGCAAAATAAAAAATGCTTAAAATTTAATAATGAAACAACAAAAACTGCGTACGGCACTTGCCAGACGCAGTTTTTGTTGTATAATAGATAGCGAAACAGCGGAGTATTTTTTGATGTCGTCCTTTTGGCGGGGGACGGTTTTGATGGTGGGGGTACTCCGCTGTGCGGAATTTTTATATAGTTCTATAGAATATTAATTTACCGGCGGATGCCGGTTTTTTTATTATGGAAGGTACAATTATGTTCAGACAAATTGCCCGAACTCCCAAAAAAGTGTGGATATTGACATTGGGACACGTTGTTGTCGATTTTCCGAGTGGCGCTTTGTTGATTGCGCTGCCGTATTTCATGCACAAATTCAATCTCGATTATACCGAAATTGCGCTCGTGCCAATGATTTTAAATATTGTTGGTTCAGTTGCGCAACCGCTGTTCGGGTTTTTGAGTGACCGTCGCCGGATGATTTGGCGGATGCCGCTTGGCTGCTTTTTGACAGCCTTGGGACTGGAGTTGTGTTTGTCGGCGTCAAGTTTCAATCTGGTCTTGTTGTTCGTAATAATTTCTGGTATCGGCAGCGCGATATTCCACCCGGAGGGTGCGAAATGCGCCAATCATTTTAGCGGCGAAAGTAAAGGTAAAGGCGCCGGCACTTTTGTAGTTGGCGGATTTGTCGGGTCGGCGCTCGGCTCGTTGCTGATGGGTTTTGTTTTGCAGCATAACGGCTATTTGCGTTTGATATTCATCATTCCGGCGTTATTGTTGTTTATTCCGTTGTTGAACGCCGCGCGCAAGATTCCGGCGGTAAAACGAGTGAGTGGTACGAAAATTGTTCGGAACGGACTGTTTTTTTCGCTGATTTTGGTCATTCTTGTGTTGTTTATGCGGTCATTTATCGCTTCCGGACTTTCGACATTTGTGCCGTTGTATTTAGTGATATTTCACAAACTGAGCGAAGAATTTTCCGGTACAGTGTTGTCCATAGTGCAGGTAGCCGGGATGTTTGGCACTTATATTGGCGGTTTAATGAATGATAAATACGGTAGCCGCAAAGTCGCCTTGTACTCAATTTTGCCGGTGACGTTGCTGATATATTTGTTCAAATCACTACCGGTGGAGTATGCAATAGTTTTTCTGATGATTAATAGTTTTTTTCTGGCGGCATCCTGGACTAGTCTGATGGTTCTGGCCCAAAAAATTATGCCAAATAATGTTGCGACTGCATCAGCAATAACCATGGGCTTTTCCATGGGGATGGGCGCAGTGGCAGTGGTATCGCTTGGTATGGTTGCCGACAGTTTCGGCGTACCGGCGGTTTTTTCGGTGATAATGTTTTTACCAGTGCTGGCGTTTGGTTTAAGTTGGTTTATTAAAGAACGACAATAAACTGGTGATTGTCATTTTCCCGGCGCCAATGGCGCAGCCATGATTGTCTTTTGTTCAAAGAATATTACAAATCCGGGTTTAGCGCCAGCCGGTTTTTTGACATGGCGGCGTTCAGTATAGTCAACCGGGACTTTTGTTGATTCACGGGCTTTGCTGTAGTGAGCCGCCAGCCTGGCGGCGTATGCGATATCAATTGCTTCCGGTATTGTGTTGCCACATTTTAAGATGATGTGCGAACCGGGAATGTCTTTGGTGTGAAACCAAAGGTCATGTTGCGCAGCTAATTTGAAAGTTACAATATCATTTTGCTTATTGTTTTTTCCAACTAAGACTATTAGTCCGCCGGGTGATTTAAATTGTAATGGCGCGCTTTCGCTGCGTTTGAGCTTGCTTTTGCTGCTTAATTTTAGCGGCGGCATAATTCCGGCTTCGCGCAACTCGACTTCGATTTGTTCGACATCCGCCCGTGTTTCAACGATTTTTACGCTGCTGCCAATGGTTTCCAGATAATTGAGCAAATCGATGGTTTCGGCAATTTGCGTTTTTATGTGACTCTCAGCACGTTGCAGTTTGTTATATTTAGCATAGTATTGTTTTGCATTACCGGCTGCGTCACATTTTACATCCAATGGAATTTCCAGATAAGCATTATCATTGTAAATATCCGGTAATTTAACAGTGCTCGGCCGCCCTTCGACCATAAACCCATAGGATAAGAGTACATCACCGTAAATTTTATAGCATTCAGCGTTTTCCGATTTTCTTAAGTCTGATTCCAGTAATTGGAGTTTGTGGCTGGCACGGTTGATTTCAGCGTTGACAAAAGTTGTCAGCTTATCTTTTTCATTGAAAGAAGTTCGTTTATTGAGATTATAAGCAAATAAAACCGCTTCCTGCAATTCAGCGAACTCCAGCAGCTCGCCCCCCGCCGCTTCGAGTTTGTACGGTGCAATTTCCAGCAGCTGATTATTGTCAGTAACGACAGAACAAAGCTCAGTTGAATTGTTGATTGCATCATTGATGGAAACCAGTGCATTAAATAATTCTGTGATATCGCTTTGCTCTAATTGGTCTGTGTCGATGGCGGCTGGCAATCCGGCACGGTCACAAATGTGTTTGGCGGTCTGAGGTCCGATACCGCCGATGGTCTGCATCAGTGCTTTAATAAGCGGGACTTCTGGTAAAATCCAGTTCTGGTTGGCTACCAGGTCGCGCAAATCAAGTTTGGTTTGTGGCGGCGGCAATTCATAGGTTAATGCGGGTAAAATTTGCCGGAAGCGGTTATTGTTAATACCAATACGTTTTAACGAGTCGATGATTATACCATTATGACAAAAGATTAAGTTGCTGTTTTTGCCCATGAGTTCGAGGTAGAGTTGCTTGGTATCAATGCGGTTTTTCTCGCCTCGGACATCAATGTTTATTTTAATTATCCGGTCAAAACTGATTTGCTCGATAGATGCTATTTTGCCGTCTTCAAGATGTTTGCGCAACAACATGCATAGCGTTGGCGGTGCGTCGGGATTTTCCGGAACATCCTTTGCTAAAAAAACGCTGGGTTTTTCCGGGTGAAGGGAAATGACTAATTTTAGATTCTCGCCAAAGCCCCGAATATGAAAGATAAATGTATGTTTATCGGGTTGAAAAATCCGCTCGATGCGGCCACCAATCAGACTACCGTTCAACTCCCGGCACAACCGGGTTATGGCAATTCCTTCTAAATTCATTTCGTCCTCCGCTCCAATTTTGCCAGTTAGCCTTGTAATAGTCAATAAAACTTTGCGTGTGCGCTACAGATACAGTATAATTTTGTGAGTATAGTGTAATATTTAAGACGTAAGAGGTAATGATGAAATTTTCCAAATGGCACGGTTTGGGCAATGACTTTGTGTTAATTGATGATCTGAATAACAAAATTGCTGATCCCTGTGCTCTGGGCAAACAGTTGTGTGACAGGCATTTTGGCGTGGGGGCAGACGGTTTGCTGTTGATTCGTCCGAGTGCAGTTGCCGATTTTTATATGCTGATTATTAACTCTGATGGCACAGTTGCGGAAATGTGCGGTAATGCCACCCGTTGTTTTGCCAAGCATTTGCGTAAATACGGTTACACCGATAAAACAATTGTTTCTATAGAGACTCTGGCTGGAATAAAGACTGCTGAAATATTACCGGATGGTTATGTGCGGGTTGATTTGGGTGTACCTAACTACAATTTGGGCGCGGTGCCCATGGCCGGGGCGGCAGATGATATTTCAATAGGTATTGCTATTGAAATTGAAGGGCGAACGTTTGTTGTAAATGGCATTTCGATGGGGAATCCGCACTGTGTAATTTTTACCGATGACGCCGATACTATTGATCTTAATTATTGGGGGCCAAAAATAGAAAATCATCCATTGTTTCCGGTGAAAACCAATGTTGAATTCGTAAAAGTCATTGACTGTAATAATCTGCAGATGCGGGTATGGGAACGCGGTTGCGGTGTTACGCTGGCTTGCGGTACCGGATCGGCGGCAACGCTTGTGGCGGCGGTACTGACCGGTAATTCCGAGAAAACGGCAACTATTCATCTGGATGGCGGACAATTGTTGTTGGAGTGGGCAGAGAACGGAAGTATATTTAAAACAGGTGCGGCTGTTGAAGTGTTTCGTGGAGAACTGTTATGATTAGAAGCATGACCGGTTTTGGCCGGGGAGAATATCTTGAAGACGGTTTGCGGATCACTGTTGAAATCAAATCGGTAAATCATCGCTATAACGATATTAATATCCGAATGCCGCGGAGTTTAAATGCCTTTGAAGACCGCATTCGCAAGTTGATTGCCACAAAACTGTCGCGCGGTAAAATCGATGTCGGAATTTTTTGGCAAGAAACTGATGCGTCGAATAAAGCGGTAACAATTAATCGTGAACTGGCAAAGAAATACTTTGCAGCGTTGAAAGAACTGTCAGCGGAGTTGCCGCAAGCGAATTTCAACGTCGGTATTCATCAATTGGCGCTTTATCCTGAAGTTATGCAGTGTGAAGTTGGAGTGGTGGACGAAAATACAGTTTGGCGTAAACTAGGCAACGCTGTAACCGCGACGCTGGAAAAAATCAACGAAATGCGTGCAACTGAAGGAACACATATTTGTGCTGATATTATTGCGCGGGTTGAGCTTTTGACAAGTTATATCGATGACATTGACCGGCACGCACCGGCTATTGTTGAAGAGCACCGGAATAAACTGTTGCAGAAAATGCGCGAAGTTTTGGACGACACTGAAAAAACGATTGATGAAACCCGGATACTTCAGGAAGCGGCGCTATTTGCCGAACGGACAAATTTTACCGAAGAGTTGGTGCGGTTACGCAGTCATGTCAAGCAACTGGAAACTACTTTAAAAAGTTCCGGAGGTATTGGCAAAAAACTGGATTTTCTGGTGCAGGAAATCAATCGTGAAATTAACACTATCGGTTCAAAATGTAATGACTATATAACCTCGGCAATTGTGGTTGAGATGAAATCTGAGACGGAAAAAATCCGCGAACAGATACAGAATGTTGAATAAACAAACGAATTTGTATTTTAAATTAGGCAGGCGAAAATAATGGACACGAGATTTATTCATATCGGTTTTACCAACACCGTTTCGATTGCGCGGATAATTGCTATTGTCAGCCCGGATAGCGCGCCAATAAAACGGATTGTCTCCGAAGCTAAAGAAAAAAATATGATTATTGACGCTACCCATGGACGCAAAACGCGCGCCGTTATTATTGCTGATACCGGTCACGTTATTTTGTCGGCGATAATGCCGGAAACCGTGGTTAACCGGGTAGATTTAACAGTAGATGATCCCAAAATTGAATAAGCGAAACGGCAAGTTGCAGGATGATAACAGGTAAATGGGAATTTGGAGAGTGATTGAGTAATGGAAAAACGTGGGACGCTATTTGTAATTTCCGGTCCGTCCGGTGCTGGCAAGGGAACTTTGGTTAAAGCGTTGCTGGAAAAGGCTATCGGGCAAAATTTGCGTATTTCGGTGTCGGCAACTACCCGTCAACCGCGTAATGGTGAAGTTAACGGTCAAAGTTACTGGTTCGTCAAACGGGAATATTTCCAAAGCATGATAGATGAAGACGCTTTACTGGAATGGGCCGAAGTTTACGGTAATTATTACGGGACCCCTTATAGGGCGGTCGAGGAACAATTGCAAAGCGGCAAGAGTGTAATCCTGGAAATCGACATTCAGGGAGCGATGCAGGTAAGAGCGAAGTTTCCGCACGCCGTATTTATTTTTATTGCGCCGCCGTCGATTCAGGAGCTAGCCAACCGCATTCAAAAACGCGGTACCGACAGCCTCGAGGTAATCAAACGCCGATTGGGTTGTGCCAAGCGTGAACTGACAATGGCGCATAACTACGATTATATCGTTGTCAATGATGTTGTTAGTTCGGCAGCTGAAAAATTAGCTTGTATTGTCCGTGCCGAACGCTGCCGTTCGTTTAGAAGCACCGACTTGATTGATCGGATCGTCAACAGCCAATTCGCCACGCACGACCAATCTTCAACTCCTAACTCCTAACCCCGATTTTCTTTTTCCTCTTGCTTGTACGCAGATTATTGAGTATAATACTCGGGAGATGTGGGGTGAAAATATGATTACTATGGATAATTTGATTGCCAAGTGTGGCGACAGCAAGTATACGCTGGTAGTATTGTCTGCCAAACGCTCCCGCGAGTTGGTGGAAGAAAACTGGCCGGATGATGGTAAAATATGTCATAAGATGGTGTTGCGTTCGCTAGAAGAAATTGATTCCGGCGAAGTGACTTTTGAACGGGTTAAGTCCGGCGTGAAGTAATTCGCTTTTTGAAAACTGAATATTACCATCAAGAGTACGGTGGAGGGACTGGCCCTGTGAAACCGCGGCAACCGGCTTATGTACGGTGCCAAATCCGGCGGATAAACCGCGAGATGGGAACCAAATAATATTAATGCGGCTTCCTGTCAAAATCAGGAAGCTTATTTTTTTTGAAGGAGAACGACAATGATTTTACACAAAAAATTATTTACATCCGAATCGGTAACTGAGGGACATCCGGACAAGCTTTGCGACCAAATTTCCGATGCCATTCTCGATGCAATTATCGGGTGCGATCCAAATGCCCGTGTAGCTTGCGAGACATTGGTGACAACCGGACAAGTACATGTTGCCGGAGAAATAACCTGCAGTTGTTACGTGGATATTCCCAAAGTTGTTCGGCAGACAGTCCGTGATGCCGGTTATACGCGCGCAAAATTCGGATTTGATGCCGACACGGTTGGTGTTTTGATTTCTATCGATGAGCAGTCGGCTGACATTGCGCTTGGCGTGGATAATTCGCAGGAAGCAAAACAAGGTGACGATAGTCAGGATGACAAAATCGGCGCCGGCGATCAGGGAATGATGTTTGGTTATGCCACCGATGAAACGCCGGAATATATGCCGTTGCCAATCGCTTTGGCGCACAAGCTGGCGCGTCGTTTGGCGGAAGTTCGCAAAAAGAAAATCGTTAATTACTTACGTCCGGATGGCAAAACCCAAGTTACTGTAGAATATGAAAACAATCGTCCGGTGCGGGTGGATGCAATTGTTATTTCCACCCAGCATAACCCCAATGTTGAAATAGAAACTATAAAGCATGATTTAATTGAACATGTCATAAAACCGGTTATTCCGGCGGAATTGCTGGATGCCAATACCAAGTATTATATTAATCCGACTGGCCGGTTTGTTATCGGCGGTCCGCAAGGCGATGCCGGGTTGACTGGCCGGAAAATTATCGTTGATACTTATGGCGGCATGGCGCGGCACGGTGGTGGCGCATTTTCCGGAAAAGACCCGACGAAGGTCGATCGCTCAGCGGCTTATGCTGCCCGTTATGTTGCCAAAAATGTAGTGGCAGCCGGGCTGGCGCATAAATGTGAAGTGCAGTTGGCCTATGCCATCGGTGTTGCCCGGCCGGTTTCGGTACGGGTGGATACTTTTGGTACCGGAAAAATTGCTGAAGAACGGATTGCCGAATTGGTTATAAAAAACTTTAATCTTACTCCGGCGGGGATAATCCGGATGCTGGATTTGCGTCGCCCGATTTATAAGCAAACGGCAGCTTATGGTCATTTTGGCCGACTGGACCTTGATTTGCCGTGGGAGTGCCTGGATAAAGCAGCAACACTTAGGGAACAGGCAAAGATTTAGCAGGATAAGATGGAATGTGATAATAACATCAACGTAGCCGAAGTGTTTGTTAATCTTCCGGCAAAAAACATCTGCAAACAATATAGCTACAGCATTCCGGCAACACTTGCAGTGTGCGTCGGACAGCGGGTGGTGGTGCCGTTTGGCAACCGGACGGTTGAGGGAGTGGTTGTTGCGGTAAACCACGGCGCTATTGATGCGCTTAAACCGCTAACCGCGGTAATTGGGGACTGGTTTGACGCGACGTTGATTGAACTGGCAAAAAAAACGGCAGAATACTATCTGTGTTCAATTAGCGAAACGCTAAAACTTTTTATTCCCGGCGGCAGTTCGGTAAAAAAGAACATCTACAAAGACAGTGAAAAAAATCAACTGGCGCTGGAATTAACTGAGCAACCGGTTGATTTGTTGCAATTTGCGAGAAAACCAGCGCAAGCGCGGTTGTTGGAACGATTGCTGCGATGCCCGGCGCTGTTGTTGGCCGACGCTAAAAATGAAGGTCACGGTGCAGCAACAATCAACACCCTCGAACGCGCCGGATTTATCCGTAAAACCAAACAGCGAATATTTCGCGACAGCTATCAGGATGTTTTTGAGCAACACACAGCGGTAATTCTGAACCACGGACAACAGAATGCGGTTGACAAAATCACTGCTGCGATTTCGCAAACTTCGGCTGCAAAATTTTTACTCTATGGGGTTACCGGAAGCGGTAAAACCGAAGTATATTTACGCGCAGCAAAGCGCGCGTTGGACAATGGTAAACAATCGGTAGTGTTGGTGCCGGAAATTGCCCTGACTGCACAATTGGTGGAACGCTTCAAGGCGTTTTTCGGCGAGCGTATCGGAGTTGCCCATAGCCGGTTGTCGGCGGAGGAACGGCGGGATATTTTCGACCGGGCGCGCGCGGGAACAATTGATGTACTGATCGGCGCCCGTTCAGCTATTTTTGCACCATTCAAAGCTTTGGGATTAATTGTAATTGATGAAGAGCACGAGTATTCTTACAAGCAAGACGACCGGCCATATTATAACGCGAAACAGGTGGCAATCTGGCGCAGTGAATTGTCCGGTGCGCCGATAGTATTCGGGAGTGCAACGCCTTCAATAGAAACATTCTACGCTGCAAGTTGCGGTGAGTTCGAATTGCTGGAGTTGCCGAAACGGGCAACCGGTGCGCTAATGCCGGAAATCAGAATCGTTGATATGTGCGAGCAATTTGCACAAAGTAATCGCAGTATGTTTTCCGAACCGCTAAAAGAGCTGTTGACCGATACTTTAGCCAAGGGTGAACAGGCGATTATTCTGCTCAACCGCCGGGGCCACTCGACATTTGTCAGTTGTCGTGAGTGCGGTTACGTGGCCCGATGTCAACATTGCGACGTGTCGTTAACCTATCATGACTCCGGTAGTAACTTGCGCTGTCATTATTGCGGCTATAGTGAACGCATTCCCGATGAATGCCCGACTTGTAAAAGTCAATATATCCGCTATTTTGGAACGGGTACGCAAAAAGTTGAGGAAGAACTAAAAAAGCATTTCCCGACGATGCGGGTGCTGCGTATGGATCAAGATACTGTGAGTGGTAAACGCGGGCACGAAAAAATAATCAATATGTTTCGCAGGCATGAATACGACGTATTGGTCGGCACCCAGATGGTCGCCAAAGGCCACGATATTGTAAATGTTTCGGCAGTCGGGATAATCAGTGCCGACACTGCGCTCAATCTTCCCGATTTTCGCGCGCATGAGCGGACGTTTGCGTTACTCACACAAGCGGCCGGCCGCGCCGGGCGCGGTGAAATTCCCGGTAAAGTTGTTGTGCAAAGTTATAACAGCAGTCATTTTACTTTGATCAGCGTTGCAAACAGCGACTATTTAAGTTACTATACCAACGAAATCGATTGGCGGCGGCAACTCGGTTATCCGCCGTTTGTGCAGCTAGCCAAAATTGTTATACATGATACCGATGAAGCCAAAGCAATTAATCTGGCAAATTCAACTGTTGAAAAATTGCATGCGCTTAATCCGGAAATTCAAATCGTTGGCCCGGCGCCGGCGCTGTTAGCCCGGCTGAATGGTGATTACCGGCAAGTAATTATTGTCAAAGCCAAAGCTGGTGCCGCCATTCGTGCCGCGATACATGGTTCCGGAATTTTGGCTGACAAAAAAATTGATGTAGACGTTGATCCGATAAGCGTAATATGAATATTTTTGGAGGAAATATGCTTAGCGATGAAATTATCCGCGCGGAGGCGGAAGCGGGTTTCGAATGGACAAAGGCGGTGCGCCGCGATTTTCATATGAATCCGGAGTTGGGCTTCGAAGAATTCCGTACTCAGGCGAAAATCTGCGAGTATTTGCGGGAAATGAATATTGGCTATGATGATAAATGTTTTGCTACTTCGGTGATTGGTTTGATTGAAGGCAACAAAACCGGAAAAGTTATCGGAATTCGTGCGGATATTGACGCGTTGCCGATACAGGATGAAAAAATTGTTGAATATAAATCGCAAATTGCCGGGAAATCACATGCCTGTGGACATGACGTACATATGGCGATTTTGTTGGGTACTGCGAAAATTCTTGCGAAATACCGTGAACAACTACCCGGCAGCGTCAAATTGTTATTTCAACCGGCTGAAGAAACAACCGGCGGGGCGCTGCCAATGATAAATGCCGGTTGTCTGGAAAATCCGCACGTCGATTATACGCTAGCCTTACATGTTTCGGCAGATTATCCGGTTGGTGGAATCGGCATCAAGTACGGACAGAATTGCGCATCAACCGATGAGTTTACAATCATTATTAACGGCAAGAGTGCCCACGGTGCCCAGCCACAGCAAGGAATTGACGCAATTGTAATTGCCGCGCAGCTTATTATGGCGCTGCAGACAATCATCAGCCGGGGAATTTCGGCTACTGATTCAACAATTCTAACCATTGGTACGATCCGGGGCGGCGACAAGGAAAACATTATTGCCGAACAGGTAGTTATGAGCGGGACGGTGCGCAGCTTAACTCCGGTTAATCGTAAAAAGGTTTTAAAGCAAATGGTGGAAATCTGCGAAGCGACCGCGGCGGTGTTTGGCGGCAAAGCCGAAGTGCAGATTCGCGAAGGCTATGCTTCATTGATAAACGATACTTTTGTGGCTGATAAAGTTATAGAATGTACGAAGGCGATATTGGGTGAAGATAAAGTTAATGTATTCACGGAACCGTCGCTTAGTGGTGAGGATTTTGCTTATTTTACCGAAGCTACGCCGGGCGCCATGTATCGTTTGGGCATTGCTAACGAAGAACGGGGAATTACCGTCGGAATTCATAATAACCGGTTTGACATTGATGAAGAGGCCTTGATAGCCGGTGTGATCGTCAATGTGAAAACAGCATTGGAATTGATGAGGGCTTAGGAGTTGAAATGGAAATGTTGAACATCGTTGTTTCGGCGCTTACGCTGCTGGCGGTTTTGTGTGTTGTTTTTCGCAGTAAAGGGAACGAAAAAAACACTGACCATTTGGCTAAAATGATTGCTGATGAGGCCGAGCGCACCCGGCGGGAAAATGGTGTAACTACTTTGTCACAACTCAATCAACTGCAAAGTTTCGCCACCCAATTGCAAAATTTTTCATTGAACAATGATACAAAGTTTGAAATTGTGCGTACGACGCTGGCAGAACAACTGGAAAAAATCCGTGTTGAAAATTCACAAAAACTCGACGAGATGAACAAGACAGTTAACGAAAAGCTGCATACAGCGCTGGAAACCCGTCTGAAAGAATCTTTTTCGGTAGTAGGCGAACGGCTGGATGCCGTCCATAAAGGCCTTGGTGAAATGCAAAAACTGGCCGCTGATGTCGGCGGATTGCAACGAGTGCTGAGTAATGTTAAAACCCGCGGCATACTCGGTGAAACGCAACTCTCAGCAATGCTGGAGCAGGTGCTGGCAAAATCACAATATGTCGAACAGGCCAATATTGGTGTTGGCAGGGAGACAGTGGATTTTGCGGTAAAATTGCCGGCGAAAGCTGAAGAGGGACAATTTATTTTTCTGCCGATTGATGCCAAGTTTCCGATTGAAGATTACCAACGGCTACTGGATGCGCAGCAAAATGTTGATGTTCCGGCAATTGAACTCAGCCGCAAGGCGCTGACAAACAGATTGAAGCTGGAAGCAAAAAGTATCCAGCAGAAATATATTAATCCGCCGCAAACCACCGATTTTGCAATCATGTATCTTCCGAGCGAAGGACTGTATGTTGAAGCGCTCAACACACCGGAATTACAGCAGCAATTGCAGCACGATTACCACGTCACTATTTCCGGCCCTAGTGCGTTGTATGCATTTTTGAGCAGTTTGCAGATGGGATTCCGTACCTTGGCGATTGAAAGCAAAAGTTCAGAAATTTGGAAAATGCTGGGTGCAGTTAAAACCGAATTCGGGAAATACGAAAAGGCTTTGGAGGAAGTGGAAAAGAAAATTCAGGAAGCCGGTAATAAGGTTATGGCGCTCGGTACCCGGTCACGCGCGGTTATCAAGCAGATGAAAACCGTCGAGGCACTTGATGAAACAGCGAGTGACGAGCTTCTGGAGCTCGATTCTGATTGACACTGTAATCGAAAACCAATATAATAGCACTTGCGTATTCGGGGCGTAGCTCAGTTTGGCTAGAGCGCTACCTTGGGGTGGTAGAGGCCGCAAGTTCAAGTCTTGTCGCTCCGACCAGAATATTTGACGGCATACAATGTATGCCGTTTTTTTACAATTTTGACACACATTTTTAATGCCGATATGAGATAATTATCTTAAATTCAATGAAATATTTTCGGAGGTTATTGTGAATAATTTGAAAACCACTTTTCTGTTAGTACTATTAACAGTAATATTGATGATGGTCGGGCAGGCGTTTGGCGGCCGCGGTGGTATGACGCTGATGCTGTTTGTATCATTGGGAATTAATCTGGTGAGCTATTGGTATAGCGATAAAATTGTGCTGTCGATGTACAAGGCGCGTCAGATTACGCGCGAACAGGCGCCGGATTTATTTAATATTGTTGCGCAGTTGGCAGCAAGCGCCGAATTGCCGATGCCCAAAGTTTACGTTATTGATTCGGACACACCAAACGCCTTTGCTACCGGACGCAGTCCCCAGCATGCAGCGGTGGCAGTTACGACCGGGATTATCCGTGTCCTTGACAAAGACGAGCTCGAAGCGGTGTTGGCGCACGAATTGGCGCATGTCAAACATCACGACACACTGATTGGCACCATGGTTGCGTCGATTGCCGGTGTTATTACCTGGATATCGACCATGGCGCAATGGGCAATGATTTTTGGCGGCCGCGGCGGCGACCGCGAAGAGGGCGGCGGTATTTTGGGATCGTTGTTTATGATAATTCTGGCGCCGATTGCGGCAACATTGGTGCAATTGGCGATTTCACGGTCGCGTGAATTTGAGGCCGATTATGGGGCGGCAAAAATCTCCGGCAAACCATTAGCGCTCGCGGATGCGTTACGCAAGATCGAGCAGTCCGCGCGCTTTGGTCAATTATCGCAAACGGTAAGCCCGGCTACGGCACATATGTTTATCATCAATCCGCTGAGTGGCGGCAATAGAGCTTTTGCTTCGCTATTTTCGACCCATCCGCCAACAGAACAGCGGGTAGCGCGGTTGATTGATATTGCCCAAAAACTTTGAGCCAGTTGATGAATTTGGAGAACTTAGGCTGGAATAAACAGTTTGAATATGAATTTGAGAAAATCAGCAAAACAATAAAAAAACCGAATTTGATATTTGGTCGTGTAGCATTGACCTATAATGATTTTTACCGGGTTATTAGCGAGCAGGGCGAGCAGCTTACTAAAGTTGCCGGGCGGTTAAAATTGCGTTCGCGTCGCGCTGATTTGCCGGCAGTTGGTGACTGGGTGGTTGTCGAGAACGACAAAAATTTGATTCAGGCAGTCTTGCCCAGACGAACAAAATTTTCGCGCAAAGTTGCCGGGAAATACATCGTTGAGCAAGTTGTTGCCGCGAATATTGATATTATCTTCGTGGTTACGTCATGCAACGCTGATTTTAATGCCCGGCGGCTGGAACGCTATGTGACGCTGGCGAGCGAGGGCGGGATTGTTCCGATTGTAGTGTTGAGCAAGTCCGATTTGTGCGATGCCGGGCAGTTAGAAGATTATGTAGCGGCATCTAAAGCGATTACTTCGTACGAAACAATTGTAATTAGCAGCGATACCGGCGCCGGGTTGGAAGCGGTCAAAGAGTATGTCCGGTTTGGCAAGACTATTGCAATTGTCGGCTCGAGCGGTGTGGGAAAATCCACCTTGATCAATGCGTTGCTGGGAACCGACCGGTTAAAAACCGGCGCGATTCGTGAAACCGACGACCGCGGCCGCCACAGCACGATCCATCGGGAATTGATCATAATGCCCGGTGGCGGAGTAATAATTGACACACCGGGAATGCGGGAGCTGCAATTATGGGGAGCAGGCGATGGTTTGGCGGATGCTTTCGAGGATATCAGCGCCATTTCCGAACATTGCCGTTTTAGTGACTGCCGCCATGAAAAGGAACCGGATTGCGCGGTTATTGCCGCGGTCGAAGCCGGTCGTTTAAGTCAGGAACGCTATGAAGGTTATGTTAAACTCAATACCGAAAAGATTAATTTGCAAAAAACTAAGAAAATAACAAAAAAGTAGCGCAAAAATTCAACTTTTAATAACGGAGAATGCTATGACAAATCAAGTACGGACTCCGGCGGTTGCTGGTACTTTCTATCCAAAGCAGCGCGAAGAATTGTTGCTGTTGATTTATGCTTACTTAAACAAACATGCGGAAAAGGTAACCGGGCAACCCAAAGCGCTAGTTGTCCCGCATGCCGGCTATGTATTTTCCGGAAACACTGCGGCGGCGGCTTACAAACAAATTATGCCGTTCAAAGAGCAATGCCGGCGTATAATTATTGTCGGAGCGGCACATCGAACGGCAGTGACTGGCGTGGTATTGCCCCGTGCCGAATACTTTTCCACACCGCTAGGCATGGTAAAGCTTGCAAACGAATATATTGCACGGATAGTAAAAACTGGAATCGCGAAATTTGATGACAATGCACATCAGTATGAACATTCGCTGGAAGTGCAATTGCCGTTTATCCAAACGATTTTCGCCGATATCGAAATTGTTCCGGCGCTGATGGGCGATATTACCATCGAACAGGCTGTGCAGTTTTTACATTCGGTATGGGGTGAAGCCGATACCCTGATAATTATCAGCAGTGATTTGTCGCATTATCACAATGCCGCAACCGCGCAGCTTATCGATGGCAATACCGAACGAAAAGTGGCATTGAATGATTCGTCGGTTGGAGCGGAACAGGCCTGTGCTGCACTGCCGCTCAATGCATTGTTGTACCTCGCGCAAATTAAAAATTTACGCAGTACGGTAATTGATTATGCGCATTCCGGACAAAATTCCGGAGATAATGACCGGGTGGTGGGCTATTTAGCGGCGGTATTTTCACCCAATTCAGAACCGGATTTTCAGTTTGGAGCGGTAATGCTGCGGATCGCGCGGGCGGCAATTTGCGCGCGCTGGCAGGAAGTACCGGCATTATTATTTCCGGAAATATCTGAACTTGGTGAATTAGGTGCAACGTTTGTAACTTTGACCAAAGACGGACATTTGCGCGGTTGTATCGGAGCGTTAGAAGCTTACCGGCCGCTACTTGATGATTTGCAAAAAAATGCTGTTGCTGCGGCTTTTGGCGATCCGCGGTTTTCGCCGCTTGCAGCTGATGAATTGGAGCACGTCTGCATTGAGGTGTCGCTATTGAGCAAATCTGAACCGCTGGCGTTTTCAAACGAGGCGGAACTGTTGCAGCAGTTGCGTCCGGGCATTGATGGTGTGATTTTTCGTTATCGTAATAAGGCGAGTACTTTTTTGCCGCAAGTCTGGGAGCAATTGCCAACTGCGGAATTATTCATGCAACAGCTAAAAATTAAAGCCGGATTTTCGGCGGATTTTTGGCAAGACGAAGTAGCGGTTTCGCGCTATACTGTGCGTAAGTGGAAAGAAAGTGATTATGGGAGGTAGCGGTGCAAACGCTTGCAAAATATTGGCACACTGAAAGCGATTGTGTAGTTTGTGACCTTTGCCCGCGTGGCTGCCGGATAACCGAGGGGCAGCGCGGGTTCTGTTTTGTGCGCCGTAATCAACAAGGCAGTTTGGTTTCGGATGGCTATGGCAATTTTAGTTCGGTAGCGGTTGATCCGGTGGAGAAAAAACCGCTATATCATTTTTTGCCGGATACAAAAATCTTGTCGTTCGGTGTTATCGGTTGTAATCTGAGTTGTAGTTTTTGTCAGAATTGGGAAATCAGTCAAAGCCGTGATTTAGGGCTGATTACCCGCGCCATGACCCCGCGGCAGTGGGCAGATTTGTGTGTAACTAAAGCTTGCAGTTCAATTGCCTTTACCTATAATGAGCCGCTGATAACTTTTGAAAATACTTATGCCGTTGCCGAACATTGCAAAGCGCGCGGGCTGAAAACAGCGTTGGTGTCGGCAGGATATATTAATCACGAACCGCTTGCAGAACTGACTATTGTTATTGATGCTGCAAATATTGACCTTAAAGCCTTTAATGATGAGTTTTATCATAAACTCTGCGGTGTAAGTTTACAGCCGGTGCTTGATTCCTTGTTGCTGCTAAAAGCGCGTGGCGTGGAACTGGAAATAACCAATCTGATTATTCCGGATTGTAATGACGCTATGAGCGAAATTACCGCAATGTGCAACTGGATATACCATGAACTGGGTGCGGATACGCCGCTGCATTTTTCCGCCTATCATCCGGCGCACCGGCTGAGTAAACGCGCAACTGATTTTGCAACATTACATGATGCCTGTCAGATTGCCAAACAGTGCGGTCTCCATTATGTTTATATCGGCAATGTTACCAACGTCCGCTTCAACTCGACATTTTGTCCGCAGTGCAATGCATTGTTGATTGAGCGCTGTGGTTATAATACGAAAATTGTTGAATTGCTAGAGGGTAAATGCAGCAGTTGCGGGAAAGAAATTGCGGGGATATGGAAATAAAAACCGTATTGAGCTGAAACTTAAGTTTCAATTCAATACGGTTTTTTTGTTTAAGGTTATTAAGCAACCGCTTTAGTGGTTCGTTTCTTATACTCCAGATACAAGAATACGCAAAACGCGATTCCGGCGGCGATGAGTGCGGTTATCTGCGCTGATTTGAAATCGCCGATGCCGGCAGTGTAATCGCCGCGCAGATATTCCAGAAAGAAGCGGGCGACGGAGTACAGGATGATATACAGGCAAAAGGTCTGGCCTTTGTAGGAATTGGTGGAGCGAAACATCAACAATAATGCAAAAATAACGATATCAATCTGGCCTTCCCAAATTTCTACCGGCCACAAGGGCTGTAATCCATAAACACTGTGCGCCAGCGTGTTTTCCGGATAGAGAATACCAAACTGTCCGCCGGTCGGGTGGCCGAAAGCGTCACCGTTTAGCAGGTTGGCACAACGTCCTACTGTTTGACCGATGATTATCGACGGTGCAACAATATCCGCCAGCGCCCAGGTGTCGATTTTGTGAATTTTCGTGTAAATTATACCGGTGATTGTGCCGAAAATTACGCCGCCTTGAATTGATAAACCGCCCTGCCAGACGTAAAACACTTCAATCAGATGATTGCCGTAATAGTTCCAATCAAAGAATACTACATCCCAAATTCTGGCGCCGATTAGACCGGCGATACCACAATAGATGCCCATGTCCACGATATGGCTGTGCCAGCCGCGCCGGTCCTGTTTTGCAAAAAAATATGCGGTGCCGGTGGCTAATATTATTGCCAGTGATATTATCAGTCCGTAACTGCGAATCGGAAAACCGCCGATTTCTCCTAAAAATCTATACATGAAACCTCCTTGTAACTATATAATTCTAGCCGGAAAATTGGTCAACAGCAAGCACAATTTGACAATGAGGGGCAAATTGCTTAGAATAGCGGATAGTTTTATGAAGAGGTAGCAGATTATGAATGAGCGTTATTATCCGGCAGAAATTGAAAAAAAATGGCAGACGGTATGGGAGCAAACCAGTAGTTTTAAAACGGCGATTGCTGATGACCGTGAGAAATATTATGTTTTGGAAATGTTTCCTTATCCATCGGGAAAGTTACATTTTGGGCATGTACGCAACTATTCAATTGGCGATGTGATCGCCCGTTACAAAAAAATGTGCGGTTATAATGTTTTGCATCCGATGGGCTGGGATTCTTTTGGGATGCCCGCAGAAAATGCGGCGATAAAAAACAACGCCGATCCCAGACAGTGGACGTTAAACAATATTGACGCCATGCGCGGGCAGTTGAAAGAGCTTGGCTTCAGTTATGATTGGGACAGAGAAGTTGCAACCTGTTTACCGGATTATTATCAATGGACGCAAAAACTGTTTTTGCTAATGTATGAAAAAGGGTTGGCTTACAAACGCAAAGCCGCGGTTAACTGGTGCAATGACTGCAATACCGTGCTTGCCAATGAACAAGTAATTGATGGCAAGTGCTGGCGCTGTGATTCTTTGGTTGAGAAAAAAGATTTGGAACAGTGGTTTTTGAAGATTACCGACTATGCTGATCGCTTGATTGATGATTTGCAAAAGCTGACCGGCTGGCCGGAACGTGTACGCACCATGCAGGAAAACTGGATTGGAAAAAGTGTCGGTGCTGAAGTAGAATTCTATTCCGAAAAACATAAAGAAACGATTAATGTATTCACCACCCGCCCGGACACACTGTTTGGAGTGTCATATTTGGTGTTGGCAGCCGAACATCCGTTGGTAGAGAAACTCATCAAGGGCAAGCGCAATGTCAAGGCGTTGCGTGCTTTCATTCAAGAGACCCGGGCGATGAGCGAAATGGACCGTACTGCCGCAGATGCGGAAAAAATCGGTATGTTTACCTACGAATATGTGATTCATCCGCTGACTGGTGATAAAGTGCCGGTGTGGATTGCTAATTATGTGCTGGCTGATTATGGCACCGGCGCGGTAATGGGCGTGCCGGCGCATGATGCGCGCGACTGGGAATTTGCCAAAAAATATTCATTGCCAATCAAACAGGTTATTTGTGATGACAGTTCAACATCTGCAGTTGACGAGTGGACAAGTGCGTATTGCGGCAACGGCAAATTGGTTAATTCGGACGAATTTAATGGTATTGATAATGATGCCGCCAAAGAAAGAATTGTTATGGCGTTATCGGCTGTTGGCAAAGGCCAAGCCCGGACTAACTACCGGTTACGTGATTGGCTGATTTCGCGTCAGCGTTATTGGGGGGCGCCGATTCCAATAATTTACTGTCCGCAGTGCGGTGTTGTTCCGGTACCGGATAACCAGTTACCGGTAATATTGCCGGATAACGTGCAATTTACTTCCGGTTCGGTTTCGCCGCTGGCGACCAGTATGGAATTTGTGAACTGCAGTTGTCCAAATTGTAACGGCGCTGCCCGCCGCGAAATAGACACGATGGATACTTTTATTTGTTCATCGTGGTATTATCTGCGTTACTGCGATCCCAAAAACACCAGTGAAATGTTTTCGCGTGCGGCCACTGATTATTGGATGCCGGTTGATCAATATATCGGCGGCATTGAACATGCAGTGTTGCATTTGTTGTATTCGCGGTTTATTGTCAAGGTGTTGCACGATTGTGGATATATAAGCACCGATGAACCGTTCCGGAACTTACTGACACAGGGAATGGTAATCAAAGACGGTTCAAAAATGTCCAAATCCAAAGGCAATGTTGTCAGCCCGGATGAAATTATTGAAAAATACGGTGCGGATACCGCACGGCTGTTTATATTATTTGCCGCGCCACCGGAACGCGATTTGGATTGGAACGAACAGGGAGTTGAAGGCGCATTCCGGTTTCTCAGCCGCGTGTGGCGGATTGCCGCGCATTATCAAGTAATTTGCGTTGCTGGAGTGAGTGCTGATTACGATTTGGAAGCGTTTACTGTTGCAGAAAAAAACTTGCGTCGTAAATTGCATGCCACAGTAAAAAAAGTTACCGAGGATATTGGCGAGCGGTTCAATTTTAACACTGCAATTAGTGCCATTATGGAATTGGTTAACGCAATCTATGCGTACCGTGAACTCGAAGAACAGGGCAACGCAAGCATGCCACCAGCGTTTTGCCGGGAGCTGTTCGCCGGGTTGATCCGGCTGATGGCACCGATAACACCTTATTTCGCGGAAGCATTATGGAACGAGTTGATTGGTGCTGACAGTGTGCATGCTATGAACTGGCCCAAATTTGATGCAAACGCGATCGTCGCTGATGAAATTGAACTTGCAGTTCAAGTTAATGGAAAGTTACGCGATAAAATTGTCGTTGCTACAAATTCGATAGCCGAAGAGCAAAATGCAATTGCTCTGCAACTGCCGAAGGTTATCGAAGTATTAGCAGGGAAGACGCCTAAAAAAATAATTAATATTCCCAATAAACTAATAAACATTGTTGGTTAAGGGGTTTGTGCCCGTTTTTTCAGTCGCAAGCCTTGTTTTTATCTGTATTTGTGGTATATTTACTGTGTATAGTTTTAGCTTGCCTTGTTCTTGATTATGCATTGCGCATTATGAACTAACCAAGGAGGTGACGCAATGGATCCGCAACGCAAAAAACTACTGATTGTTTCAGTAATATTTATTGCGGTTCTAGTCACTGCCTACTTTATATTGTGGCGCGAGCCGGTTGTGCCTGATGTGGTTAATCCGGCGACAAAACCATTGGCGCAAACAGTCAGCAATGATGTTGTGGTGTATGTAAGCGGTGGGGTGATAAAACCCGGAGTGTATAAGTTGCCGACGAAAAGCCGGGCAATTGATGCCGTGAATGCGGCCGGCGGGCTGGCAATCGGCGCTAATCCTGGTGCCGTTAATATGGCTCAAGTTTGTTTGGATGGCATGCACATCAATGTTCCAATGAAGTTTTCACAAGATAACAACGTGTCGCCGAGTGTAAATCCTGATGGAACGCCGGCGATGGCATATACGCCGGATCTTTCCTTAAATGTGCAAAAAATCAGTATCAACACTGCCGATAAAGTGTCGATTTCCGCGTTGCCGGGAATTGGTGATGCGCTCGCACAGCGGATTATTGACTACCGCACCAAGAATGGCAGTTTTACAGTTATTGAAGACGTGAAAAAGGTATCCGGTATCGGTGACGCGCGGTACAATAAAATAAAAGATCAAATAACGCTTTGATATGGCCAAGAACTTTGAAATTATTGCCGGGGCTTATTTTTGTGGGCTGCTGCTTGCGGCGTTTGCCTCAATAAAATTAAATACATCAGCTGTTGCCGCAATTTTTTTAGTTGCGGCAATTTTATCGTCAGTATTTTTTTTGATTGGCAAAAGGAAGTATTTATTACTTATTTTATTTTCGACTGTGCTGTTGTTAACCGGAGTGTGGCGCTATAATCAGGCAATATCAGTTTCACCAGATGATGTTAGTAATTACAATGGACGACAAGTAGAATTGATTGCAAAAATTGTTGATATTCCGTCCATGGTTTTGTCCGAAAAGGGCGGCTATGCAGTAAGTTTTTCGGCAGATGCCGAAAAACTATTCGTCAACGGTTCAGAGCAAGCTGTTTCCGGCGGAGTGGCGGTTTATGCAACAGTAGAAACTGAAGCTGCTATTCCCAAATATGGTGAAACGGTGCAGATGACGGTCAAGTTGTTGGCGCCGCTAGCCTATAAAAACCCCGGGCAGACCAGTTATTCGGAATATTTACGGCAAAAAGGGATTACTTCGACAGCACGGATGGAACATTTCGAGGTAATCGGCAGCGGCGGATGGTTGGCACGGTTTGGCCGCTGGCAACAGCGGGCAAAATTAGCGGCGATTGGAAATATGCCGGCGGAGATTGCCGCAGTTTATAATGGCGTTCTGTTTGGCGGATCGACTAACATTCCCAAACATATTCAAAATGAATTCAAGCAGACAGGGATAGTGCATATCCTTTCTGTATCCGGTACTCATATTTCGTTAGTAGCCGCCACGGTCTTTTGGTTATTTAATATATTTCGGGTGCCGCGCCGCCATAGCGCGCTGATAGCAATTGTGACGGCCTGGTTGTATGTATTTTTTGCCGGGTTTGTCGCTGCGGCCGTGCGTTCGGCGCTGATGGCAAGTTTTGCCTTGTTTGCGATTGCAATCAGTGATGAGAGTAGTATCAAACGATCATTATGGCTGGCGGCATTGATAATTTTACTCTGCAATCCGCTAAATCTGACTAATGTCGGATTTCTGCTTAGCCTGTCGGCAACTTTTGGCATTGCCTATTTTTATAAAGATGTTTATCGCTGCTTCGTACGCATTATGCCGCAGAAGTTGGCGCAAATATTGGCGTTTACCATTGTAGCTCAAGCCGGACTTTTGCCTTTTGCCGCTTATTTTTTCAACGGTATTTCGTTAATGTCGTTAGCAGCAAATGTTTTAGTAACGCCGATAATTGACGTTGTCTTGATTGTCGGTTTATTTTCGGCATTGATGCCATTGATGATTGTTAAAAAAAGTGCTTTATTTGTGGCAATGCTGGCGTTGAAAATAGCAATCTATATAAATGCCTGGCTTGCGAAATTGCCGGGCGGAAGAATATATTTTCCGGCGCTGACCTGGTGGCAGGGGTTGTCGTACTATGCGCTATTATTGTTTGGAACAATGAGGCGGCAGACTATAGTATTGTTCGGCAGCAAATTGGAAAAATCAACAGTTTTGATTGGCGGTGCAGCCTTGTGGTTAGCTATAGTGCTAATCTGTATTTTGATTCCGACAAAATTACAAATTCACTTTATCGATGTCGGCGAAGGTGATGCAGCGTTAGTTATTACACCACACCACCATGCAGTATTGCTGGATTGTGGTGGAAATTATAAGAAAAGTGACGAAAGTTTTGACATTGGTGAGCGTGTTGTTGCTCCGTATTTGTTGCATTATGGCGTGCGGCAGCTGGATGCGGTGGTGCTTAGCCATGAGCATATTGATCATGCCGGTGGATTGCCGGGAGTAAGCGCTGCAGTTACAGTAAACCGGGTAATAAAAACGGACAATGCAACGAGTTTCAACATTGACGGCGTGGAATTTGATTTTACCGAAGTTGTTTCCGGCGAGTCAAACAATCAGAATGAACATATGTTGATCACGCGGGTAAGCAGCGGCGAACTGGCGGCGTTGATAACCGGGGATTTAGGTATTAAAGGCGAGCAGGCTTTGATAAAACGCAAGGAAAACATCAACGCCAATATCTTGAAAATTGGCCACCATGGTTCAAAAACTTCGACATCAGAGGAATTTCTGCAAGCGGTTCAGCCGGAGTACGCGGTAGTATCGGTGGGCAGGGATAATCGTTATGGACATCCGGCAGCCGCGGTAGTTAAGAATATTGAAAAATCGAAAGCGCAAATATTTCGCACGGATATAAATGGCGCCGTGATATTTGAAGCCTCTAAAGCTGGCTGGTGCGCAAAACCGTTTATTAGTAATTAGGAATATTAGGTGAAGGTGATTGCAGTGAAATTAAACGAAATCAATCGCATTATTAATGACAATGTTGCCAGACAAGTTTTTTTGATTCACGGAAAAGATATTTATGGGCTGCATCGTGTAATGGATGTGCTCAAAACCAAATGGCTTGCCGCAGATGAATTGGAGACAATGCAAGTATTCGATAGTGATCCTACTGTTGAAGAATTTTGTTCAGCCGTGCAGTCTTTGCCGTTTTTTTCAACTAAAAATATAATTTTGCTCAACGACTGCAAGTTGTTTAAAGCAAAATCAAGCGGCGAGGACGACGAAGAGAAGCCAAACGCCAAGAAACCGGCTGATGGCTGGGAAACGGTGTTTGAATCGCTACCGGATTTCAATAAGTTAATAATTATTTGCCGCGACAATGTTGATAAGCGGCGACGGATTTACAAGAATGTTGTAAAAATCGGCTGCATCATTGAAGTCGAACCGCCGACCGCTCGCAACGCTAGGGAATATTTTGAAGATACTTTGAAGCAGGCAGGGTACCGCATGGAAAATTCAGCTTCATTGCTACTGCAGTCGGCTCTGGAAAATTCCACGGAAATATCTTTGGGCATGCTGGATAATGAATTGGAAAAATTGTTAATTTTCAAAAATGACGACCGGTTGATAACCGCCGACGATTTAGAGAAAGTTTTCTCGACGAGTTTTAGTATGTCGGTATTCAAATTTTGTGACATGCTCAACGGCCGTAAGGCTGTAATGGCGTTACAACTGTTAGAAAGGCTTTTGGCAAGCGGTGAACCGCTGATAAAATTATTAAGTTTATGTGCGCGGCAATACCGTTTGTTGACCGTTGCCAAAGAATTGTCAATGCTTGGCACTCCGGCGCGTGAAATTGTCGCGAAACTAAAAGTTCAGCCATTTATCGCCGATAACGCTGTTCGCGATGCAAAAAACTATTCTTTGGCTGAATTGCGGGCGGCGATTTGTGCTTTGGCAACCCTTGATGCCGGGCTAAAAAATGGCAAGGCTACTACGGCTACAGCATATGCGGTCTTTACGAAAATTCTGGTTAAGTAGCGCAGATGTTTAACTATACGAAGTATCGCCGCGCTTGACTTTCGTTAGTGAGAGGTATATATTTGGATAATCAATGGCACGACTAGTCTGCTAAATAAATTTGTTGAATCGGAAATATGTTTAAAAAAATTATTAAGATTTTCAAAAACTCCAAAACGATTAATCGTTCTGATTTTGATTTTGCGCGTAATGTTGAATTTGAAACTTCCGGAGAAAAACTGCATACTCAGATTAAAAATTTGTTTTCCGGATCACTGGCGATTAGACAAATTGACGCCGGTTCGGATAATTCCTGTGAGCAGGAATTGGTGGCATTGTCTAACTCCTATTATGACATCGAGCGATTTGGAATAAGTTTTGTAGCTTCTCCCCGTCATGCAGATATGCTGTTAGTTACGGGACCGGTTACCAGAAATATGGCTGAAGCACTCAAGATTGCTTATGAAGCAACACCGAATCCCAAAATTGTAGTTGCGGTCGGTGACGATGCAATTGATGGCGGGCTATTTAGCGATTCGTATGCAGTGTCGGGGAGAGTGGACAGTGTGGTGCCGGTTGATTATCAGATACCGGGAGATCCGCCGGCGCCGATGGTCATTGTCGAGCATTTGCTAAGAATCATGGAATCGTATAGCTTGAAGCAAATATCAGCTCGGGTCGGAAGTGAATTATGATGAATATTTTGGCCAGTGAAACTGGTTTTATAGTTTTATTTTTTTTGTTTGCGGTGGGTGCCGCTGGATCACTATTATTATCTGGTAATGATAAGCTGGCCAATGCCTGTGCCAGCTGTTTTTCAATAGCCGGATCAATTTGGGGTATTGCTGTTTCTGTTGCGGTATTAGCGACTAACAGCGTTGTGAATTTTACAGTCGGGCAGACATTTTGGCCGCTGCTGTCGTTTAACTTTGATGTTACTAAGCTGTCGGCTTTTTTTGTGTTTACCATTGCATTAATCAGCTTGTTTTGTTCGATTTACGGTATTGGTTATATTAAACACTATTACCGTAAATATTCTATCGGCGCACTTGGTTTTTTTTACAATTTATTTATTGCCGGGATGATTTTGACTGTAACAGCTAATAATGCACTACTGTTTTTGATATTTTGGGAAATAATGTCGTTTGCTTCTTATTTTTTGGTTGTTTATGAGCGTGACGAAGAACAAAATATTTCAGCCGGATTTATTTATCTGGTCATGACGCATATCGGTACGTTGTTTATTATTGCGGCGTTTTTATTGATTTTCAAATATACTAACTCGTTTGATTTTTCTGTAATGAAGCAGAGCGCGGAGCTTTTGCCGCTATCGGTAAAGAATGCGGCATTTGTATTGATGCTTATTGGTTTTGGTACCAAGGCCGGAATTATTCCTTTTCATATTTGGTTGCCCAAAGCGCATCCGGCGGCGCCGTCACATGTTTCAGCCTTGATGTCTGGCGTTATGATAAAGACTGGCGTCTATATGTTGATAAAATTCTTTCTTGTGGTTTTGCAGCCCGTTCCGCTGTGGTGGGGGCTGACAGTGCTGACCATCGGTGCTATATCTTCTTTACTGGGCGTACTGTATGCTTTGACTGAACATGATCTTAAACGGCTGCTGGCATACTCCAGTATTGAAAATATCGGAATAATTCTTTTGGGTGTCGGCAGCGCGCTGGTTTTTTCAGCATTAGCTATGCCGGAATTGGTAATTTTAAGTTTGGTAGCAGCGTTATTTCATATTTTTAATCATGCAACATTCAAAGCATTGCTGTTTTTAAGTGCCGGGTCGGTAATCAGTCAAACACATACCCGGAATATGGAAAAATTTGGTGGTCTTATCCGGTATATGCCGCAGACCGCTTTTTGTTTTTTGATTGGATCGATGGCAATATCGGCATTGCCGCCATTTAATGGTTTTTTTAGTGAGTGGTTGATTTTTCAGACATTGTTTAAAGGCATTTTTCTGATGGATTTTTGGACTAAATGGTTTTTTATTTTTGCGGCTGGCTCACTGGCATTCACGGGTGGATTGGCATTGGCTTGTTTTGTGAAAGCATTTGGTTCGACGTTTTTGGCACGGCCCCGCAGTGCAGTCGTGGCGCTTTCCCGGGAATCAACTTTTGCTCTGCTCATTGCGATGTTTTTATTGGCGTTGCTGGCATTGCTCTTTGGTGTATTTTCAGGTTGGATAACGTCAGTGCTGAAGTACATAAGCACTGGCATGATATATCGTGCAGACGCTGTAGTAGCAGGTAGTGCTTACGGAAATAGTTTTGTAGTTGGCAATGGTAGTGACTCTGTTTCGGCCATTGCGATATTGTTTGGAGTTGGTTTAGCAGTTGTGTTTGTGATTATCGCGGCCCGTTTTGTTATCAACCGAAAGCAAAAAGAAGTAATTGGTGAAACCTGGAATTGCGGTTCGGCGTTACTGCCGCGTACTCAGATAAATGCGGCCGGTTTTTCCCGCTCGATTGTGCTGATTTTCAAAGGATTACTAAAGCCGAGTATGCAACACGATGTTGAATATCTTGACGCGCAAAGCCGTTATTTACCCAGTAGCAGAGCCGTTAGTGTCGGAATTAGCGATGTATATGATATTTATTTTTATAAACCACTGTATGGAATATTAACCTCGTTGTCAGTTTATTCAAAAGCTATTCAAAGCGGAAATATCAATGTGTACATTTTGTATATATTGATAGCGCTTACTTTAGCATTGTTGGTGGTGGTGTGAGAATGATGATTTTTGTCTGGTTGTTACAGGTGGTGTTAACGCCGATTGCAGCGCCGTTGTTTATCGGTATAATTAAAAAAATCAAAGCAAAGTTTCAAAATCGCTGCGGAGCAAACGTTTTTCAACCATACAAAGATTTATGGAAACTGATGCATAAAGATGAAGTGGTTAGTAAAGATGCATCATGGATTTTTCGGTATACGCCGTATATTATTTTTGCAATAACTATAGTAGCGGGAGCAAGTATTCCGTTATTTGCAACTTATATTAAAAACACTTTGACCGGCGATTTTTTGCTCGTAATTTATTTGCTGGCCGGATATACGTTTTTCTTAGCTCTAGCCGGAATGGATATTGGCAGCGGATTTGGCGGCTTTGGTTCAAGCCGGGAAATGACAGTTGCGGCACTGGCGGAAGGCGGATTGATTTTTTCGCTATTGACGATTAGTTTGGCAGGTGGCAGCAGTAACCTGTTTTCGCTCGCTGACCAGCATATGATACTGAAAAACCAGTTTTTCTTGCCGGTACTGTTGGCGTTTTGCGGGTTTTTCATCGTGTTGTTAGCTGAAAACTCGCGGTTTCCTTTTGATAATCCGTCCACACACTTGGAACTGACCATGATACACGAAGCAATGATTTTGGAGTATTCCGGCAAACGGCTGGCGCTTATTGAATGGGCAGCAGCCAACAAATTGTTTGTTTTTGCAGCGCTGGGCGCTAATGTGTTTTTCCCGCTTGGCATTGCACAGAATGATAGTGTCTGTGCAGTCATCGTTGGAGTACTTGCACTGCTGATAAAAGTGACAGTTTTCTGTGTGTTTATTGCTGTACTGGAATCAATTATCGCCAAGTTCAGATTTTTTCGATTGCCGGACTTGTTGATGGTTTCGTTTATTCTAAGCGTTATTGCGATAGGGGTTATGTAGAATTATGAACGCATTGTTTTTGCAATTGCTATTAACGATTCTGTTTTTGAGCATTGTGTTTTTACATATTACCAAGAAAAATTTTGCGGTTTCAGTTACTTACGGCGTACAATCCATGGCTATTGTCATACTGATGATTCATTCTTTTTTTGTAACCGGTGAAGCTTCGATGCTGTTGATTATTGGTTTGATTTTTACCTTTAAGGTTATTATCGCTCCGATATTTTTGGTAAAACTAATCAAACGCCATAAATTAACATTTTCGGTAAGCACTTACCTAAACACCCCGCTTACCCTGATAATTATCGCGATATTAACGGCTATTGCTTATTCGCAGTCATTTGCGCCGTTAACCAATATTATCCCTGACAATAAAATACTGCTACAGATTGCACTATCTGCTTTATTTTTGTCGTTATTTTTAATAATTAACCGCAAAGGCGCCATCTCTAAAATAATCGGAATTCTGGCGTTGGAAAACAGCATCGTTGCCTTTGCAATTTTTGCTGGTCTGGAGCAATCTTCGGGTTTACAAATCGGTATAGTTTTTGATATTTTTATCTGGTTTACAATTGCTGCAGTATTTTTGACGATGATTCACAAACAGTTTGGTTCGCTTGATACTGCAAAAATGCGACACTTAAAGGATTAGACATGGAATTAATAATTATTCTTTCAGCGCTGCTTGGTGCGGCAATATTTGCGGTGGTCAGTAAGAAGCGTATTGTCATTGAAACAGCAACTGCTGTTGCTGCGCTGACCGCAATTTCATTATCAGCGGCAGTTGTGTATAATGTGGCGTATTTTGGTGCATATTATCCGTTTTCGTTTTTTGCTGTTGATGAACTGGGTGCTATTGTTTTATTGATAATTTGTAGTCTGGACTTAGCAGTTAGTATCTATTCTGTCGCATATTTGCGCCAAGAAAGCGCTAAACAGATTATTGAATTCAAAAAAGTTAAACAATATTTTGCCTTGCTCAACGTATTTGTGGCCGTAATGGTTTTAACTGCCACGGCGAGCAGTCCGATATTTACCTGGATAGCGATTGAAGCCACGACGTTGTCTGCAACGTTTTTAATAAGTTTTTACAATAAGAAAACAACAACTGAAGCGGCTTGGAAATATTTAATTATTAATTCTATCGGCCTGTTATTAGGCTTTTTTGGGACGCTGCTGTATTTTACAGCTTTGCAGAATTCGGCAGTGGTTGGCATTGCCACTTGGAGAGATTTGTTGGCTAGTTCAATAAGATTGGATCCGCAAATTGCTAAAATTGCTTTTGTTTTCGTGCTTATCGGTTACGGTACTAAAGCCGGTTTGGCGCCAATGCATACCTGGTTGCCAGACGCACACGGCAAGGCACCGGCGCCAATCAGCGCGCTACTGTCCGGTGTATTATTGAATGTAGCTTTTATCTCAATACTGAGATTCAAGGCGATTACCGATACTGCAGTCGGGTTTGGTACTGTTACAAAAAATTTGCTGATTATGTTCGGATTATGCTCAATTATTGTATCGGCGCTGGCAATTTTTACGCAAAAAAATTATAAACGGTTACTAGCCTATTCCAGTATCGAAAACATGGGAATAGTGGCTATCGGTTTTGGTTTGGGAGGGTTCGGTGCGTTTGCCGGCCTGCTGCATATTATTTATCACTCGTTAATTAAATCAGCATTGTTTTTGCTGGCCGGTTCAGTTTTTCTGCGCTACAGCACTACAAAAATTGCCAATATTCGCGGAATGTGTACAGCGCTTCCAATAACCGGTGTAATGTTTTTTGCGGGCTTTTTGGTGATTACCGGAATGCCGCCGTTCGGACTTTTTTTTACGAAGATATACATTTTTGCTGAAGCGGTGCAGTGGAATGTGTGGATAGCGTGTTTAGCACTAGTGTTTATCAGTATTTTATTCATCGGATTCTTAAAACATTTCAGCAAAATGTTTTTTGGCTCAAAGCCGCCGGATGTTAAGGCAGGCGAGACCGATGTTTGGCTGATTATTCCGCCGCTGTTGTTAATCGCGGCAGCCTTGTTCCTCAGCTTATATATGCCGCAATTTTTACAGTTACTAATTAAAAAGGCAGTGACGGGTTATTAGTATGAAGAAATTCAATAAATATATTCCTGATGGTGCAAAAGTTGAATTAAGTGCTAACGTGGTTTCGTTTGAAGTGGAAATCTATAATATCGAACAGGTTATTAGTGATTTGCATAATGTGGGCAAATTGCCGTTAAAGCTCATCACGGCAACTGTTGAGCAAGAGAGCCAAAATCAGTTCAGAATATGGTATGTGTTTGGCGCCCCGGACTGCCGAATGTTCATCGTTCCATACATCAGGCTGCAAAATACGCAGAAATTTCCGTCTGTTACTGCAATTGTCCATAAAGCGCTGAATTTCGAACGCAAAATCAAGACTTTTTTTGGACTGACACCGATTGGACACCCGGATCTTCGGCCGATTATTTTACACGACAATTGGCCGGATGATATTTATCCGTTAAGAAAAAACGTCAATGGTTGCATAAAACCACTTTGCAATAATGGCAACTACAAATTTCAAAAACTCGACGGTGAAAGCGTTTATGAAATCCCGGTTGGACCGATACATGCCGGCATCATCGAGCCGGGCTATTTTCGGTTCAGCGTAGTTGGCGAAGAAATAATGCTGCTTGAACCGCGACTGGGGTTTACCCATAAGGGCAGCGAGAAGTTGTTTGAAACACTTGCCATTAACGATTGCATAAAACTCTCCGAAAAAATTTCCGGTGACAGTTCGTTTAGTCATTCACTGTGTTTTTGTCAGGCGCTGGAAATGGTAAGCGGAATTGTTCCGTCCAGACGTGCGCAATTTTTACGGGTAATCTACGCTGAACTGGAACGTTTGGCTAATCATTTTGGCGATATCGGTGCGATTATGGTCGATACCGGGTTTAATTTTGGCGGTGCCAACGGGGCACGGTTACGGGAAATAATCATGCGGCTTAATGAACGGATTGGCGGCAACCGTTTTCTTCGGGGAATAAATGTTGTTGGCGGAGCAAACAAAGATATCAGTAACGAAGAAAAACAATTTTTGCAAAATGAATTGGTTAATATCGCCAAAGATTTTGACGAGCTAATTAAAATAACTGAAACCAGCGCGACGCTGCTCAACCGCTTAAAGGGTACAGGAAAACTTGAACAAAATATTGCCAAAGATTTTGGCATTTTGGGTGTTGCAGCGCGGGCAACGGGGATACGTATTGATGCCCGGCTGGATTTTCCTTATGCAGCTTACGATCAGTTGATGCATGAGAAAATTGAAGTTTTAACGAACGGCGATGTTTTGTCACGGTTTTTGATACGGATTAAAGAAGTTTTTGCTGCCTTACGGATTATTCAGGCGACGCTGGACCAACTACCAGCTGGAGAAATCACGGAAAAGGCGGCAAAGACTATTTTGAAAAAAAACTCTTTAGCAATCAGCATTGTTGAAGGTTGGCGCGGGGAAATAATTTATTTTGTAACTACCGATAGCGAAGGCAATATTAACCGTGTGTTTCCGCTCGATCCGTCGTTTGTTAACTGGTCAGTGTTGCCATATGCGGCTGTCGGTAATATTGTGCCGGACTTTCCATTGATCAACAAAAGCTTCAATTTGTCGTATTCCGGTAATGATTTGTAAATTGATTAAATACAAAAAAGCGATTGTGTTTAATCACAATCGCTTTTTAAGTCACTTTTAATTATCCGTTGATTTTTTTTGCCAGACGCGATTTTCGCCGCGCAGCGGTATTTTTGTGGAGTATTCCTTTTGCGGCAGCTTTATCAATAATACTGGCAGTAGCTGGCAGGAGGTCTTTGGCCTCGGCGCTTTTGCCGGTAGCAACCATCTCATTAACTTTTCGCGTTGCGGTTCGAACGGCTGATTTCACAGAAACGTTTGCAGCGTGACGTGTGGCATCGGTTTTTACACTACGGATTGACGATTTAATATTCGGCATACGTTCACCTCCTTTTCAAATTTACTAGGAAATGTTAACATGATAAAAAAAAAAATGCAACAAAAATATTGCAAAGTATTGTTGTTGAACGGGTAATTTATTGGCGATGTACATGGAAAACAGTGGAATTATTTGATAGAATGTTGATTGATAATGAATATCGACGATTGTTGACGAATAAGAGGTAATACATGACCGATAGTCTTTTGTTGCTGATATTAACAATTTATTTGCTGGCGATAGCAACTCCGGTGGTAATGAAAAAGCAGGCAGCGCTGATTTCGTCGTTGCTGGGAGCAATTGGCTCGGCGCTGGTCGGTGTCGTTGCGGTTTTGGCATTACTTGGCGGTGCGATTGTTTTTCATGTTGACCCGGTTACTGTGTACGGCAATTTGTCGCTTAATATCGATGCGCTAGCGGCGTTTTTTTTGCTGTTAACTAGTATTGTTGGTATTGCAGTTTCAGTCTATGGCATGAAATATATTGAATTAAATGACAATCCCCGTGTACTTGCTGCTTTAGGTAATTTGTTTTTACTATTGCTGTTTTTGATTTTTTCCGTTGATAATTCGCTGGAATTTTTATTTGTTTGGGAAATGATGGCGCTAACTACGTTTTTGTTGATTAATCATAATTATGCCGACATTAAAGTTAAGCGTGCCGCGTGGATATATTTCGTTGCCGCGCAATTTGGCGCGGTGTTTATTATTGCCGCGTTCACTATGCTTTATTCCTGTTATCATAGCTTTGATTTTTCTGTTTATAAACTCGCGACGGTCGATTCCAGAACATCAATTGTTATCTTCCTTTTCGCCTTCATTGGTTTTTCAATAAAAGCCGGTATTGTTCCGGCGCACGGCTGGTTACCGGCAGCGCATGCCGCCGCTCCGGGAAACATTTCAGCGCTGTTATCCGCGGTAATGCTAAAGATGGCGTTATATGGTTTGATCAGATTTGCTTTTCAATTTTGTGTGCTGGATTCGTATGTTGTTGCGTTGGTTGTGATAGCCTTTGGGTTATTGTCGGCGTTGTACGGAATTTATCTGTCGTTGCACGAACAGGAGATAAAACGGGTGCTGGCCTGCTCGAGTATTGAAAACATGGGATTGATTTTTGCACTTATCGGCGTTTCGTTGTTATATAAAATTCTCGGATACAACACTTTCGCGGTTTTGGCATTTGCTGCGGCTTTATTGCACGCTTTAAACCACGCATTAATCAAAGGGTCACTGTTTTTGTGCGCTTCAACGGTGTTAAAACAAACGCACCAAGGCAATATCGAGCAACTTGGCGGATTGATGAAACGGTTGCCACTGGTCGGTTGGACCTTTGTGCTTTCCGGCATCGCTATTTGCGGAGTACCGCTGTTCAATTGCTTTATCAGTGAATGGTTGATGTTTAAATGCATCGTTTTGCTAACTTCGGTTATACCCGGTCCAGTTGGCAAAACGATTGCCATAATATCGCTATTGGCGTTTGCAGTCGTCATTGCCATGGTCGTGGTCAGCTTCACGCGATTGTTGGGAGTATCATTTTTTGGTACACCGCGCAGTCAGTATTATGAATTTCCCGATTATGGAAAACTACTGGTGGTGCCGCAGCAAATATTGTTAGGTGTAGCGTTGATTATCGGATTGTTGCCCGGAGTGATTGCGTTGGTTTTTGCTGATGTTATTGGCAAGATGCAGATATTCGATTTGTCCGGTTGCACGGCTTTGAGCGGTTATTTCAGACTTTACGGCAGTGGTGGGAATTATGCGATAATTTTACCGTTGATTATTACGTTGATTTTCGCATATATAGTTACCCGGTTGATTACTGCTGTTGGCGGCAGGCGCACAGTGTCTGTTGACGAAACGTGGTGTTGTGGAAATATACCAGACAAAAATATGCAATATTCGGCACGTGGTATTTCACAGCCGTTGCTACGAATTATGTCAAACAATTTTGGCCGGATGTTTGAAAACCACACCGCCAAAATCATTGAACGGTTAAATTGCTGGTCGGGATATGTGCGCAGAATGCAGAGCGGAAATTTGCATGAATATGTGACATATATTTTGGCAGTAACGGTAATTTTGCTTATCGTTGTCGTGTTTATTTGAGGTAAATATATGAGTGTGTTGTTTAATATTGTTACTGCAATAATTATTTTGACGTTGGCACCACTATGCATCGGAATAATAAAAAAACTAAAAGCGTATATGCAAAATCGTCGTGGCTTCACAGTGCTGCAACCATATTTTGATCTCTGGAAGCTGTTGCATAAGTCTGAGGTGATATCGCGGCGAACGACCGCGCTCTTTCGTATTGCGCCATATATTTATTTCATGGCGATTTTCACGGCAGCATCGCTGTTGCCCTTGCTGTTGTATTATGTCAACCGTATAGAGATATTTCTGTTGGTCGGGTTGTTGGCTGCGGCCAGAATTGCTTTGGTATTGGCGGCATTTGATGCCGGTAGTTCGTTTGCCGGTATTGGCGCCGAACGCGAGTTGTTTTTCTCGATTTTGTTTGAACCGGCACTATTGGTGATATTGTTTGCGAAAATCTATACCAGTGGAACGGCTCTTTCAACGATAGCGGCATTGCAGATACAGACACCGCTGAATTTGCAGAGTTTATTGGCGGCAATAGCTTTTTTCATGTTAACGGTTGCAGAATCCGGAAGAATTCCGGTAGATAATCCAGATACTCACCTGGAATTGACGATGGTGCATGAGGCGATGTTGCTTGAATATTCGGGTAAACGATTGGCGTTGATTACTTGGGCAGCACAAATGAAGCAAGTGATTTATGTTGTAATTTTCGCCCAAATTTTTATTCCCTGGCAATTGTGGCATAACATGAGTGTTTTCTCGTACTGGGGTGTTTTGTTGTTGAAAATTCTGTTTATGTTGGTTGCTTTGGCGGTTACGGAAACTATGACCAATAAAATGCGGGTGTTCCGCGTACCAGGTTTTATGCTTGTGGCAATTGCGCTCGCAATATTTTCAATATTCATCCAGTAAAAAAGCTACGATTACTTGATAACTCGACTACTTGGTAATTTAACCGGGGGTTCATTCATGAGTATTCTTTTATTGTTTTTGGTTATTACTGTCTATTTGCTGACACGTACCATCAATATCCGTTCAGCAGTTATGATTTTTTGGTTACAGTCTTTCATTATTGCTTGCTTCTGTTTATTTGCGGGCTGGGAAAATAAAGAGTCTCACATTTTCATCGCTGCGTTGCTGACGCTGATCGTCAAGGCGTATTGGATACCGCGAATTATGCTGCGTGTGACCGGGCGAATCAAAATGAAGGAAGATAATACAGCGCTTGGAGCCAATTGTACGTCGCTGGCATTTGGCGGTTGTCTCGTTCTTTCTTACGCTGCCGTGGGTCGGTTTTTGCCTAACATTCTCAATAGCGATGCATTGGCGGTTTCATTGGCGTTGTTTTTGATGGGGATGACTTTTATTATTATCCGGCGGCAGGCGCTTATGCAGATAATTGGTTTGATGACGATGGAGAACGGGTTATATTTGCTGGGCTTGTCTGTCACCAAAGGAATGCCGGTAATTATTGAGTTCGGGATTCTATTGGATGTACTTTTTGTAGCGGTCATTCTTGGTTTTTTGACCAAAAAAATTCGCTTGTCTTTTGCGACTACGGATGTCGGCGAACTGACCGGTTTGAAAGAGTGAAGGAAATATTATATGAATCTGTTATACATAATGCTTGGTACGTTACTAATTGTTGCCGGGTATAGCGCTTTTGAACTTAACGAACGCCGGCTGCATGCAGTGAATTATTGCGCTGCAGTGGTCACTGGCGGTTGTTCGGCGCTGATTGCATATTATGTTTCGGAAAACAAAATAGTCAGCGGTCAGTTTTTTTGCATCGATGCTATATCTGCGATATTATTACTGGCAATTGGTATCCTTTCTTTATCTTGCGTTATTGTATCCGCTGAACATCTCAAGCGGGACGATCTTATGGCGCGAAAGAAGGGACAATACTATTTTTTGCTGCAGCTGTTTATTCTTTCGATGATTTTAGTGGTTACGTTAAATAACGCTGGTTTGGTATGGGTGGCGATTGAGGCAACAACAGTTGTTTCAACCTTGCTGATTGCATTTAATTTGACGCGGCAGTCGCTGGAAGCGGCCTGGAAATATGTAATTATTTGCACAATCGGTATCTGTTTTGCGTTGTTAGGCACAATATTGTTATATTATTTGCAGGTCAATGCCTGTGGCACTGAAGCTGCTTCACTAAACTGGCAGTCGTTGCATGACAGCGCGCGTGTTTATGAACCAAATCTTTCTTTGTTGGCGTTTTTATTTATTTTGATTGGCTATGGCACTAAAGCTGGTTTTGCGCCGATGCACACCTGGCTGCCCGATGCCTATAGTCAGTCACCGGCGCCAATCAGCGCACTATTATCCGGCGGTCTGATTTCGGCGGCGATTTACGCGCTTATTCGCAATGTAATAATATTTAAATTGATTTTGCATCCGCTTGTGTGGCAAGGATTGCTGATTTTTTTTGCGCTGTTTTCAATAATAATCGTGATACCTTTTGTATACAAGCAAAATGATTTGAAGCGGTTGCTGGCTTATTCCAGTATTGAAAACATCGGAATTATTACTTTGGGATTAGCAGGAAACTGCTATCTGGCAGCCTACGGATTGCTGTTTCATATTTTTAACCATGCGCTAAACAAAACGCTGTTATTCTATTTGACCGGTGAAATAATTCATGTATTTAGGACCAAACAAATAACCAGAGTGACAATGCTGTTTACAAAGTCGCCAAAGCTTGGTTGGTTGATGTTTTTTGCCGTTGCATCTTTGGCTGGGTTGCCGCCTTTTGCAGTTTTTTTTAGCAAACTTTACATTATGTTCGGATTAATGGCGGGCGGACATTGGCTGGTCGCAACAATAGCTTTGGCAGCGATTGCGGTGATATTTATTTTGATGCTCAAGGCGGTTATGAATTTGTGTTGCGGCGGGCAGAAGGGTGAAAAAATGTACGCCCAACCTTCAAAAGTTGTAATTTCTGTTTCGGCGATTATGTTGTTGTTGTTATTGGTTATGGGGTTGGCGTTACCTAATCCGTTACAACGATTGTTACATAATGCCGCGTTAATTATCTCAAATTAGTTTAGGGCAGCCGTAGCAATGGTTTGAGGAAAGAGGACGAAGATATGGCTAGAACGAAGAATGTAGCAATATGGATCGAGGCTATAACACAGGCGACTCTGCATGGGAAATTGCAGTGCGTTTTTGCGAACGACGAACGTGAAATTAATGGCTGCTTTGCGATTTATGCATTAGTTGCCGACAAAGCAGCCGGAGAAATTAATCAGTTTGGTTTGTTGGTAGAGGACGACAAGTTTCCTTCGCTTACGCCGTTGTTGCCGTCGGCGTCCTGGTATGAACGCGAGATTCACGATTTGTTCGGGTTGCGGCCGCTTGGTCATCCGCAATTGCAGCCGTTAATCATCCACGCCGGCATGACCGGTGATTTTCCGATGCGCAAGGACGCGAAAAATAGCAATTGTAAAGAGTACTGTCCAGATGAACCCAATCGGCTGGAAGAATTTTTTTTTGAAGTTCCGGTTGGCCCGATTCACGCCGGAATAATTGAACCAGGACATTTTCGTTTTACCCAAAACGGTGAGAATATTGTCAAGCTCGACGCCAAGCTGTTTTTTACACATCGCGGTATCGAAAAAACTATGGAAGGTAAGCATTATGCCGCGGCCTATTTTTCGGCAACGCGAATTTGCGGCGCTTGTACTGTGTCGCACGCCCTGTCTTATTCGCAGGCGGTGGAAAAAGCTGCCGGATGCGTTATTAGCGCGCGGGCCGCAAGTTTGCGGATATTTATTGCTGAAATGGAACGTTTATATAATCATATTGGCGATGTCGGCAATCTTGGCGCCGGTTGCGGCTTCGCGGTAGCGGTCAGTGTCGGTTCGCGTTTGAAAGAAGAATTGCTGCGTCAGAACGAACAGCTGACCGGCAGCCGCTGGCTGCGTGATTATGTCCGGCCGGGTGGTGTGGCGTTTGATATTCCGGATGACGATTTGAAAGAGGCAGTTTTTGCGATCGAAGATGTATTTGAGGAATTCTGCGAGTTGACCGAAATTCTCGATGAGCGACCGGCTTTTTTGAACAGAATTGAAACGACCGGTGTGTTGGATAAGGATATTGCTGAAAAAATGTGTGCGGTCGGTGTTGCTGCACGAGCATCAGGAATTGCCGAAGACAGCCGTTTCGATTTTTCGTATGGCGGCTATGATCAACTGGTGTTTGATGTAGCGTGTGAGCAAGCTGGTGATGTTGCAGCGCGAATGAATATACGGATAAATGAAGTATGGAATTCGGTTAATATATTACGACAAATAATTGAACAGATTCCGGCAAGTGGGGAACCAGTAGTTTCAGTCGAAAATATTAAACCATATACCCAAGCTATTGGCTGGAGTGAATCGGCGCGGGGAATGAATATTCACTGGCTGATGTTTGGTGAAAACAATACAATATACCGCTGTTTTGTCCGCTCGGCATCTTATGCCAACTGGCCGGTAATCCCATATTGTGTTGCTAACGATATTATTGCCGATTTTCCGCTGATTAATAAGAGTTTTGAATTGTGCTATGCTTGTATTGATCGGTGATTGGGATTAGGGTATAGGGATTGGGGTCGATGCCCTGAAATATGAGGTATTATGCTTGCAATAATCAAGAGAATATTTAAGATTGGAATAGTCACCGAAAAATACAATAAATGGCAGCCATCTAACCGGTTTCGCGGTCAGTTACGCTACAATGATTCGACAGTGTGTGAGGGCTGTCAAAAATGCGTGGATATTTGTCCGACAAAAGCGTTGATGAAACCTGGCAGCGGCATTCTGATAAACTATCATAATTGCACATTTTGCGGCGAGTGCGCCCGGGTTTGTCCAACAAAAACGCTGTTTCATTCACATAAAGACAAATTGGCGGAATTTGGTGAGCATTTGACTGTGAAATTGCGGCGGGAAATTAAAAATACGCTCGGCCGTTCACTGCATATTCGCCATCTGGACGCGGGTAGTTGCAATGCCTGTGATTTTGAGCTTACGGCGTTATTAAATCCGGTTTATGATTTGCAGCAATACGGAATTGATTTTGTCGCATCACCGCGTCATGCGGATATGTTAATGGTAACCGGCTGTGTTACCCATAATCTCACGCAAGCGCTAAAAATGACCTATGCTGCAGCCGCTGAACCGAAGCTGGTTATGGCAATTGGTGCTTGTGCCTGCGGGGGTGAAGTGTTTGGCGGCAGCTATGCAATAAATAACGGGGCAGTCGGCAAGCATCTGCCGGTCGATGTATACGTTCATGGTTGTCCGCCACGGCCTGCGGCGGTTATTCAAGGCCTGCTCAAAGCTTTAGGAAAGATGAAGTAATGCAAGATAAGTTGTCTGGTAAAAACGAGTTGTCAAGTAGTCAAATAGTCGAGTCATCATCAAAATTTCAAAATTCAAATTTCAAATTTATTAACGTGGGCCTGATTGGTCATCCAATTGAACATTCATTATCGCCGCAACTGCATAATGAATTTTTTCGATTGTGCGGTATTAACGGCAGTTATAGTTTGTGGGATACACCTGATAGCCGTATGTTAGCGAGTTTTGTTGACAAAGCACGTAACAAAGGTATCCACGGGTTTAATGTGACAATACCGCATAAACTAAGTATTATCAGTTATTTGGATGAACTGGACGAATTGGCAGAACGGATCGGTTCGGTGAATACTGTTGTTAATTTTGACGGGTTGCTCAAGGGCTATAACACTGATGTGAGCGGGGTGGAATATTTACTTAAAAACAACTCAATTGACATTAACAATAAACCGGTCGCGTTGATCGGGTGCGGCGGCGCGGCGCGGGCCGCCGCAGTAGTGCTTGCCGAACAAGGATGTACTGTTTTTTGTATCGTGCGCGACTTAAATAGCATTAATGCTGCGCAAATGCAAAGCATTTATGATAGAATATACCTTGTACAGGAAAAGGCGTGCTCGCAGGCAATAAGTGATTGTAAGATTATTGTTAATGCTTTGCCGCCGCAAGCGGCCGAGCAATTTGTTTTGCAAAACGCAACAATCATTAAACGTCTGAATTTTTTGGCGGCAATCGACTTGAACTATTACCCGCCATTCACTGATTTTATGAAACGATTTCGTAATCCAGCACGGATTGTTGGTGGTGTGGATATGTTGATTGGTCAGGCCGCGAAAGCGTTTAATTTATGGTCTGGCTGCAAGTTGAAATTACCAAAAAAATTCACTGTGGATCAATGCAAATAGTCGGAGGTTGCAATGTATATCCTCAATCAAAAAATCGGCACGTTGCTGGTGAATGATCAAAAAATCACTGAGGAACAACTGAATTCGGCGCAGGAACTACAGCGTGAGAGCAATCACAGATTGAGCGATGTGCTTATCGAAGCCGGGTTTGTCACTGGTTCTATGGTTATGGAAACTGCTGCAAAATTTCTCGGCATGCCATTTTACGAGTTGCGCGATGTTGATTTGGATAAGGAACTGGCTAAAAAAATTCCCCGTGCGATTGCTGAAATGTATCGGGTGATACCGCTTAAATTAGAATCCCGTGTCATGACGGTGGCAATGGCTGATCCGACAAATGTTATTGCACTCGACGACGTCAGCCGGGTTACCGGTTATCAGGTTCTGCCGGTACTGTTTTTGGAGAGCGACATTGCGGTGGCGTTAAATCAGTTGTACTGCGGTTGGGACGATGTCGAAAAATCGGTTGATAAAATGTTTGGCGACGAAGAAGCAGCTTTAGCAGATCGCCGGACTATTGTTGACGAAGAAGATGCACCAATAGTTAATATTGTGAATTCGATCATTACCCGGGCAATTGATGAAATGGCGAGTGATATTCATATTGAGCCGCAAGAAGTAAATGTTCGTGTGCGCTATCGACTCGACGGCTTGCTGCGTGAAATAATTACTTTTCCGAAAAGCACACAAAATACCATGATTTCCCGGGTCAAAATAATGGCGGAATTGAATATTACTGAGCGGCGGTTGCCTCAAGACGGCCGAATTGTTTATCAATATAAACGCCGGATGGTGGACTTACGGGTATCGGTACTACCGACAGTTAACGGCGAGAAAATTTGTATGCGAATATTGGATAAAGAGGCAACGGTTGTTCGCGTCGAGCGGTTGGGAATGGGTAAGTCAGATATCGCTAGTTATAAAGAGTTGTATCAAAATTCGGATGGGATGATTTTGGTAACCGGACCGACTGGGTGTGGGAAATCTACCACTTTGTATGCTACCATTCACGAAATAAATGTTCCGGATAAAAACATTGTTACTATTGAGGACCCGGTTGAGCTGCAATTCGAAGGCCTGAACCAGGTTATGATTAATTCCAATATCGGTCTTACGTTTGCATCGGTATTGCGTTCAATATTGCGTCAGGATCCAAACGTAATAATGGTCGGTGAGATTCGCGATACCGAAACTGCCGATATTGCGGTTCGAGCAGCGATGACTGGTCACATGGTACTCAGTTCGTTACATACTAATAGCGCTCCCGGTGCGCTTACGCGATTGATGGATATGGGGGTTGAACCTTTTGTTATTGCGTCTGCGGTGCGTGGCGTGGTCGCACAACGTCTAGTGCGATTGATCTGCGTTGAGTGCAAGGAAGCTTATTCTCCGGAACCGGAATCCACTGAACGAGTGTTCTTAAATGTTAGCCCGGAAGCGCCAATAAAACTATTTCGTGGTGTTGGTTGTAAAATGTGTGGATTTACCGGCTATAAAGGCCGTACCGGAATTTATGAAGTAATGGCAATGTCACCGAAACTACGGTCGATGGTTAACAAGAATGTTACTGACGAAGAACTGGTTCGAGTGGCGCGCGACGAGGGGATGACTTCAATGCGTGAGGATGGCGTAAACAAAATATACGCCGGATTAACTACGGTGCAGGAAGTTGTGCGGGTTTCGTTTGCCGATGATGAAGAGTAATTTTATTGAATTATTTCTGATAGATACGACACAAACTTGACCGCGGAGGAAATTAATGGCTATTTCGATACAAGAATTGTTACAGATAACGGTCGAGAAAAATGCGTCAGATTTACATGTCTTGGCTGGTTCGCCGCCGGCACTGCGGATTTTCGGCAAAATTGAGTATTTAGCGATGCCAGAACTGAAACTGCAAGATACTGAGAAAATGTTAAACGATTGCAGCACCGGCGTACAACAGGAGCGGTTGCGTGAAACTAAAGAACTGGATTTTGGTTACTCAATTGAAGGATTGGCGCGGTTTCGTGTAAATGCATTTTACCAGCAGGGTACAGTTTCTATGGTGTTTAGAACAATCAAAGATAAAGTACCAACGCTTGAGGAATTAGGTTTGCCGTCGGTGCTAAAACAGCTGGCGCAGAAACCACGCGGGATGGTGTTGGTAACCGGGCCGACCGGAAGCGGTAAAACAACGACTTTAGCAGCGCTGATTGATTTGATTAACGAAGAACGCAACTGCAATATTATTACACTGGAAGATCCGATTGAATATGTTCACAAAAGTAAACGGAGTATTGTTCATCAACGGGAAGTGCATTTGGATACTTTTTCATTTGCCAACGGATTGCGTGCATCGTTACGCGAAGATCCGGATGTAATATTAGTGGGCGAGATGCGTGATTTGGAAACGGTATCAATTGCGATTACTGCTGCCGAAACCGGCCATCTGGTTTTTGGGACGCTGCATACTCAAGACGCGGCACAGTCAATCGACCGAATAATTGACGTTTTCCCGACCAGTCATCAAAATCAAATCAGGAGTCAGTTGGCGCAAATATTGCAGGGCATCGTTGCCCAGCGCTTAATGCCGCGCAAAGATCATCCGGGGAGAATTGCGGCTTTGGAAGTTTTGATCAGCACTCCGGCAATAAAAAATTTGATTCGCGAAGGCAAAACTCATCAAATATTATCTGCGATTCAGACCGGTTCCAGCCTGGGAATGCAATCCATGGATCAGATGCTAAAAGATTATTATAACCGTGGTTTAATTGATTTCGAAGAAGCACTAATTAACGCCACTGATCCGGATATTTTCATGAGAATGGTTCGCGGGAGCTACTGATGTTAAAAACTTTTACTTATGTTGCGCGCGACCAACATGGACGGATTATTCACGATACCGTTTCTGCTTCAAATAAGGAAGCGTTAGTTGCCCATTTGCGCCGCCAGGGATTGTTAATCACCAAAATCGAAGAAAAACAGGTGTTTTTAGCGTATATAAAATCAATGTTTGAAGCAAAAAAAGCAACACTAAAGGAGCTTGCTTTGTTTTGCCGTCAATTTTCTACAATGATATCTGCTGGTTTAACGATTGTCGGTGCGATGAACGTGCTGGTAATGCAGACGACAAATATGAAATTTCGTGCGGTATTAACTGATGTCGTGCAATCGTTGCAAGAAGGTTTGATGCTCAGCAAATCGATGCGTAAGCACGCCGGAACCTTTCCGGAAATTATGATTTCAATGATCGAAGCCGGTGAAACCGGCGGTATTTTGGATATGGTGCTGGAGCGATTGGCTATGCAATTCGAAAAACAGCATAAATTCAATTCCAAAATACGTTCAGCGATGGCATATCCGATTGTGGTCAGTTCGGTAGCTATCGTCGTAGTTGGTTTTTTGGGCATGTTTGTGTTTCCGAAATTTGTTGATATGTTCAAATCGATGAATATGAAAACTCCGTGGATGACACAGGCACTGATAGATCTGATTGCATTTATAGAAACCTATTATTGGGCAATTGGAATATTATTAGTAACTGGATTTTTTACTTTTCGTTATTACAACGAAAAAGACGAGTTTAGGTTGCAACGCAATCTATTGGAGTTAAAAATTCCGGTTGTCGGTGCGTTGATTCAAAAGACCGCAATGGTTAATTTTACACGGACGATTGGTTCGTTGTTGCGTGGTGGTGTGCCAATGATGATTGCGCTTGAGGTGACCGGAAAAACCAGTGCTAACATGTTAATGAAAAAAGCCATTGCTAACGCGAGTAACAGTGTCAAGAATGGTAAGGGATTTTCCGAAACGTTTGGTAGTTCGCCTGTGTTTTTACCGATGGCAGTACAAATGATGATGATTGGTGAGCAGTCTGGTATGCTTGACGCGATGTTAGACCGGATAGCGGATTATTATGAAGTTGAGATTGACGAAACAGTTTCGAAGCTGAGTACGATTATTGAGCCGATAATGATCGTCGGGCTGGGAATCGGGGCAACACTGGTTGTAATAACGGTCATTGTGCCAATGATGGAAGCGGTTACTGGCGTGGGTAAATAGAATTTTACATCAAAAATTACTGTAAAATATAATTTTTAGCAAAAAATCAATGGCGTAAGAGCCTATTGCCGAGGTGTAGTTCGATTGGAGCAACTAAGAATAATATTGTCACGGCTGTGGCATTGGTTAAAGGTTATTTACGAATTGTTTCAGGTTCATCTGTGTTATGAAAAAATTAAAAAATATTATATTTTGATGATTTTGGTTGTCATCGGTCAGTTTTGTCATGCAATTTATCCGTTCGTTTTTACCGATGTACCTATTATCAATGAGTATTGGTCACTGCCGGAGAAAACATTATTAACTGATGAAGCTGGAAAATCAACTTATGTCGACAATACCGAATTTATCAATAAACAGCAGTTATTTGGTGTTCAGCATAAATATGATCCGCGAATAGACAAGGGTAAGAATGTTCTGATTCCAGAAATGACCGCGAAGATTGCCTGGACACCGGAATTGCAGAAATTTGTCGATGCCAGCGAACGTCGCTTTTTTTACGATAAACCGGGTGGTTCACTGGTAGCGCTGGATTATTTCACCGATGAAGATAAAAGCCAGTTGAATAAAATAGTAGTAGACCAAGTTGAACAAGAACGTTTGAAACGGTTACAAGTTACCGCCGAAACGCTGGTAAAGGAATTGATGTTGCGCAAAAAAACGCCTCAAGAGTTGGAATTTATTGCCAGCAATGTTGATGAGTGGGCTTGGCAGATGAGAGGGCAAGGAATAAATCATCATCGCAGCTTTATTTTTGAGCCGATCCGTGATTTGGAGTATGGCAAGCCGCCGAGTGAAGTTTTTTGTCAATATGGCTATGGAATGGTACAGTTTGTTCGCTGGTTGTTGAAACTGAGTATTGGAATAACCTATACAAATTATGTTCATATTATTTTTTCGTTTTATATTATTTATTTGATCGTCATGTTGTTGTTAGTGTTCACGATTACCAAAAGATGGGATTTCGTATTGTGTGCTGCCTTGTACTTTGTCGGCATGGTTGAATCGCTTGATTTTAAGATGCTCTATGCCTACGATGGCATGAATCCAATCCGCTGTTTTTTTGATATAATTTCAGTTTATTTTGTCTATAAATATTCGGAAACCAATGGTGCAGGCGGCGGATATTTGTGGGGTGCGATTTTTGGCGCGGCAACGTTTTTGATTTACAATAACTCATTCGGACTATTTTTGTATTCAGCGCTGCTTGTTTGCCTGCTTTATAAATGTTTGTTTGGTACAGGGAAAAGAAGAGTGACTACTGCTATGATATGCATAGCAATAGCTATTGGAATCGCGGCTTATTGGCTTGGCACACCCGGACCAGATATAATGAGCAAATATTTCACTGCAGGATTGCTAACTAGAAACGTCAGCTCTGACATTCCCGCGTTACTATTTTTTAGTGGAGTGGCTTTTTTGTTGTTGCTCCAACGTAGCAATGTGCAAAAAAATGTTTTTGCTGTATTTGTATTGATGTATTGGCAGCAAATGTTACTATTTAAAGTCGTGGAAAATAACACTGCCGCAGTGACATCGGCAATAGTATACTGCGTCACATATTTTGTGATGTTGGCATTAAGTGGCAGACTAATTAAATTTCAGACTACTACGCTAATGGCGCTTGTCGCAGTCTTGGTTGTCAACAGCTGGTATCCTGCAATATTAGCGTATTACACGACTAAAAACAATTATTTTGAAATTGTTAAAGCTCATCAGTTTGAAAAATTGCCATTCAGAGAAATGCCGATAGTAACTGATATCGAATCAAGCTTGATTATAGAAACAGTTGGGTTAATCAACAGATATGCATCCGGAAAAATGATTACTTTGTTCTCTGAATATGATACGCTACTGTTGCCGGCTGCCGAAAAAATTAATTCGCTACCTTACTCTGATTTGATATCGTTTGTTTTCGCAAATAGCGAAAATGCGATGATTATTGAACGACTCCGTAAATCAAAAGCTGATTTCATCTTCGTTGACAGCTCCTGCATGTCATCGACTGCGGTTGACGTGGTTCATGATCGACGGCTGCAAGAATTGGTGTTCCAGACGACCGGCGTTGATTTAAGGTCGCAGATTTGGCGTGCTAAGCGAAAACAAGACTTTTTTGGCTTGTGGAAAGCGATTGCTGATGATTATGAGCTTGTCGAGCGAGGGCGGTTACTATCGGTATTTAAACGGAAAGGTATTAGCATATGAGTTGCGTTCGAAAAATCATTGCCTTGGCTAGACGTGCGGCTGTTGTTATAGCCGACTATTTTTATAAAGAATATTTCTCGTACAATTGGCTGCTGATTGTAGTATTTATTATTTCACTGTGTCGGTATTTGTCTGTTGATATTAGTCGATTGATCCAACCGTGTTTCCCGGATTATGGCTTTTTGGAGTATGCAGCATATAATTCATTTAAAAGAACTGAAATAATCAGATATGTATTAACTTGCGGTACGTTGTTTGTACTATTTGTCGCAGTCGGATTACTGAAAAAAAAATTCGACGGAAAAACATATTGTACACGGACGATACGCGTGACTAGTATGTTCGCGGCTTCAATATTTAATATCGCGATTACTTATTACAATTCTCATGCTACAACAAGAATATTTATTGTTTTATGCGCTATGTGTATAGGTGCGATTGTTTTTCCGCAAATCATTTCGATAGTTCATAGTAGTCAAGAAAAGTCCTCAACAAAGAAACCGTCTATTTGATTTTTGCACGACACAAGCGAGTCTATAAAATTGCTTGCAAATATATATTTTAGATGTATAATAATGGTGAAGCGTATGCGATAATAGTCGTGTATACTAAAAATCGAAAGGAGAAATATGTCATGTTGAACAAACTTCGTTCAGTCAAACTCGGTAGCAAAGGCTTCACGCTTGTGGAATTATTGGTTGTTATTGCTATCCTCGGTATCCTTGCTGCTATTGTTATCCCGAAACTAATGGGTCAAAACGATGCGGCGCGTGTCGCAAAAGTAAAATCGGACTTGGCAACTATGGAACAAGCTACGCAGATTTATGCAATACAAAAATCAATTCAAGCGACTACTGTAGCAGATTTGGTTAACGGTAGTTATCTTGTAGCTACGCCGGTTCCCCCGCTGCAGAATTTTACTGTTCATGATTCCACTGGAGCTACGATTACGATGATTGCTGGTCCTTTACAGATTTATACTTTTTCCGTGAAGGATGGTACTAGCCGGCCAATATTCTCGGGTTATGCACCTGGTTACTTCATTGAGGACATTTCATCTTGGAACTAATCTAAAGAGACTTAAGAAGAGCGGCGTTGCTGCTCTTTTTTTGCGTCCAAATGTGTTAATCGGCAAAACTATTTGGGAATGTTTACCCGCAACTTGAATAGTTACCAAAAATATTGCTGTAGTGGGCTATATGAAGTATAATATGTATGTAGAATGAGTGCTCGCGCGCGATTGTGAGTTGATTTGTATGGTTGATTCTGAGTTGTCAATAAGAAAAAAACATCCTACCGGGTTTACACTGGTAGAACTATTGGTAATAATTGCCGTTTTGGGAATTATTGCTGCAGTTGTGGGTTTTAGTATGCTTGGTCAGACTGATCGATCTAATCGCAGCCGGATTCTTGCTGATTTGCAGATCCTCGATTCATCAACACAATTGTACCTCAACAAATACTCTACGGCTCCGACAATGCAAGATTTGGTGAGCTCCGCGTTTATCATTGCAGTTCCTACTCCTGTAGGGCCACCTGATGTGTCATATAATGCCTATAAAATTACTGACATGAGCTACACTTTAACCAACGTGTCGGCTTATGCGTCCGGTGGAACTTCGGTGACTGGTGACTATCGGGCGCGATTAAGCGGTAATGTATATCCGGAGGCGATGCCGGGATCGAACGGTAAAAGTGCCAGCTTGTTTACTATTGAGCAATTGTTGGACGCCGGATGGTAGTGCTACGGTATAGTGTTGAATGAAGTTATGGAGTGACGATGAGCCGTCTTGTTGGATTAATTCCTGTTACGATTATTGCTGTTGCGATTGCGACAAATAGTCTTCGAATATTCGCCGCCTTACCGATATTCGCGTTAGGCGGTTTTTTGTTATTGTTTTTGAAACGCGATTTGGCGAAGAACGAGCGATTAGCGATTGCTGTGTCAATATTTTATTTTCTCGTGCAGCTCATGAGTAATTATTTTACACCAGCACCGGAACAGAGTCTGATGTATACATTACGCATCGTCGGTTTGCCGGTCGGGGTGTTTATAATCGTGTTGCTGGCGACGGGGAATCGCAGAGCATATTGGTTGCTGGTAGCGACGTTGTTAATTTCTGTTGCTGTTATTGATGCAAACATTGTATTTAATGCGCTTAATGGAATCGGACGAACCGGTAAAATACCAGTACTAGAGTTGGCGGGTATGTTTCAGTGGCCGGATTGGTTTAATTCGATTGCCTGCCCGTTTGCGGTGATTATGTTTATCCGAACCGCTAGTAAATCGAGGTGGCTGTGGCTGGTTGCCGGGAGTTTATTTTTTACCGCTAGTTTACTAAACGGCAGCCGGATGCTCTGGATTTCCTTGTTTTTGTGTTGCTTAACTTATCTTGCAATCACAGCAAAACTTACACGTCGTAATATCCTTTGCAGCTTTGCGGCTTTGCTGCTTTGCGGTTTAGTATTATATTTCATTCCGACAACCCGCTGGCGTATCTTGATCTTCTTTGATCCCAACGCCATAGCAAATGTCGACCGAATTGCGGTTTGGACGAATTCACTGTACATGATTGGTGACTTTCCGTGGTTTGGCGTGGGCAACGGTATGTTCAAATTTGTCTTCAATAAGTACTATACTTTCGGCCATGTTTTTCGCAGCGGTGAACTTTCGCACGCCCATAACCTGCTGCTGGCCCGGTTAGCCGACAGTGGCATTGTTGGTACGATACCGTTTGTCGCTATGCTGTGGTACTATTTCAAATCAGTATATGTTAAAATGAGTGATAATGTTCAGCCCGAAATCGTTGCCGGGTTCATGGCAATGTGCGGCTGGCTATTTATGGGGATATTCGACTATTGTCTTCGGTTCCCGCCGATTTCGTTGGCGTTTGCGATAATCGCCGCGCTGACGATCGCCAGAGCGAATATGAGTAATCGAGTAATCAAGTAATCAAGTTGTCTTCCGAATCCGGGCGTTTAGCTTTTATATTTCTGTTTTTGAGGAAACGAGATGGATTATTTTAAAACCAGCTTTTATTCAATCGCATTTATTGTTTCGGATTATCTGGCGATTATTGTTGCACAATATTTTGCGCTGGCCATTCGCGTTGATGTGCTTGGTGATTATCTGGAAATAATGCCGCTCAAATGGCAAACGCCGGTGATTTACGAGTATGCAATTATCCCCGGGGTGTTTATCGGCTTTTGTTACTTGGAGCGATTGTATTCCCGGCGTCAATTGTTTTGGGAAATGGCGGCGAATGTTTTCCGCGCCGGTGTTTATACCTGCTTTGTCTGGCTGTTGTTGTTTTTTGTAACCAAAGATATTGCGCAGTTGTCCCGGCCCTATTTTATTATTCTCTGGGTTATTGCAGTGCCAACTGTTCTGTTGCTTCGCTATCTGACCAAGAAAAGCCTGCTCCATTTTGGTTTGTGGCAAACTAAGACCCTGCTGGTCGGTTCTGGAAAATCAGCAGAAAAAATTCTGTGCGCGGCAATGAACGATGCTGGGATGGGTTATAGTTTTGTCGGCAGAATCGGCGATAGCGTTATTACGGATTATCCGACGTTGTCAAGACTGGATTATTTGGGCGGCATTGACGAACTAGAGCGTGTTTTACAGCAAATTCACTGTCAGGATGTAATCATAGCAACGCAAGGTATTAGCAGCGATAAGTTAATTGAGCTGGTTTTTCGTGCGCAGCCGTTGGTGAAAAACGTATCATTTCTGCCGGATATTATCGGCGTGCCGGTGATGGGACTGGAAACCCAGACCCTGGTAAACGAAAAGACGATTATGCTTAAGGTCAAAAACAATCTTGCCGTTAAACATAATCGTATGTTTAAAGTATTATTTGATTGGATAATCAGTGTCTGCGGATTGTTAATTTTTGTGCCGTTGTTTATACTGTTAGCGATTATGATTTTTATCGATAGCCCGGGAAAAATAATTTTTTCACATACCCGCGTTGGCCATAACGGCAGGAAGTTTCCCTGCTATAAATTTCGCACAATGGCCTTGGATGCAGCGGGAAAATTGAAAAACCATCTCGAAAGCAGTCCTGACGCTGCAGCTGAATGGGAAAGAGATTTTAAGTTAAAGAACGATCCGCGAGTTACACGAGTGGGAAGATTTTTGCGAGCTACCAGCCTCGATGAATTGCCGCAATTTTTGAATGTGCTCAAAGGTGAAATGAGTTTGGTCGGGCCGCGGCCGATAGTCGAGGCGGAAATAACCAAATACCAGGAATACATCGCCGATTATTATCTGGTGCGTCCGGGAATCACTGGCTGGTGGCAGGTACATGGTCGTAATGATGTAAGTTACGAAGACCGGGTGCAGATGGACAGCTGGTATGTACGTAACTGGAGTTTGTGGCTGGATATTGAATTGCTGGTAAAAACACTGGACGCAGTGTTTGCCAAACGCGGAGCGTACTGATGAAAAAGGAAGAAAAACAACGTAAAACTTGCGTTTTGTTGATATTTGGAGGAACAGATGTCCACATTTATTGCCAAAGACAGTTACCGGTTTATGGTTACCGGTACTTCGATATCCAAAGGTGTGATTTTTGATAACGAAAAAGGCAAATATTTGATTCTCAAAGATAATTATGTCACCTTGGTTCAGGATAAATTAAAAGTTAAGATTGTCAATGTCGCGAAATTCGGTAATACCATCACCCGTGGCATTCCGAGGATTGAGGACGCGATAACTAAAGAAATGCCGGATGTCGCAGTAATTGAATATGGCGGCAATGACTGCGATTTTGCCTGGAATGAGATTGCGAACGATCCTGATGGCGCGCATCTGCCATTAACAGAGTTTCACCTGTTCGAAGAAACCTTGCGTGAGACAATACAGCAATTTAAGGAGCGTGGCATTGTACCGATTCTGCTTACCTTGCCGCCGTTAAATGCCGAAGCCTATCTGAAATGGGTCAGCCGAAATGATCCAGATGCGGCAAAAAGCATCTTGAAGTGGCTGGGTAGTGTTACGAAAATTTACTGGTGGCATGAACGTTATAATTCTTTGATTGTTAAAGTCGCTATGGCTACCCGTACGCAATTGATTGACATTCGTGGCGCGTTTCTGGAGCATCCGGATTTTCAAAAATTCTTGTGCAGTGACGGCATTCATCCGAACCGGGAAGGGCACAAGGTAATTGCTGAGAAAATCATTGAATATATTCAAGATATCGACAATTCTGAAATGTTTTTGTTAGAAGAAAAATAGCAATGCGCCCGGTTAAATCCGGGCGTATTTTTTATTTGCTAATTTTTGCAGGAAAAAATTACGTTTATATAGAAATATATAATTATAAAATTAAGATAAGGTAATTTTGTAAACGCAATCTAAAAAAACTGATAGGAGAATTACATGAACAGTTCACAGCAAATTACCGATTTAGGTAATCAAGCTTTTGCCGAGATGGTTCGGTTTCGTAGGCATATTTGCCAAAATCCGGAGCTTGGCCGGGCAGAATATGCGACACAACAGTTTATAATTACTGAACTTGAGAAACTCGGATTGGCTCCGCGTATTGCTGCTGATACCGGTGTTATTTGCGATATAGTTGGAACCACTCCCGGAAAAACTGTAGCCTTGAGAGCTGATATGGATGCATTGCCGGTTGAAGATGCGCTCACGGTTGAATATCGTTCGAAAATTTACGGAATGAAACATGCTTGCGGCCACGATGGCCATGTGGCGATGATTTTAGGGACGGCAAAAATATTTACCGGATTGAAAGGTTTTCCTGGACGGATCAGATTGTTATTTCAACCGGATGAAGAAGGCCGGGGTGGCGCCGAGCGATTGATTGCTGAGGGGGCAATGGAGGGTGTTGATTATGTGCTCGGCTCACATTTGTGGCCGACGCTACCGGTTGGCAAAATCGGAATAACTTTTGGCGCGATGATGGCCTCGGCAGATGAATTTCAAATCGACATTTTAGGCAAAGGCGGACATGCGTCCATGCCGCATCACACAATTGACACCCTGCATATTGGTGTCCAGATAATTACCGCGTTAAAACAAATCAGCGCGCAAAATGTCGATCCTTTCGAACCGGCGCTAATTGTTGTTGGTTCATTCAAGGCGGGTGAAACCTTTAATGTTATTCCGGAAAATGCCCGGATTCTTGGTTCAATTCGTACTTATAGCAACGATATCCGTCAGCAATTAGGGAAACTGCTAAAACGAACAGTTGAGGGGATAGCCGCAATTCATGGGGCGACTTCCAGTGTGACAATGTTTCCCGGTTATCTTCCGGTAATAAACGATAATGCTGTTGCTAAAGTCGTTCAATCGGCCGGGCAAATATTATTAGGTGCAGAAAACGTTCTTGAGTGCCGTCCGTATCTGGCGAGTGAGGATTTTTCTTATTATCAGCGTGAGGCGCCCGGCTGTTTTATTTGGGTGGGGTGCGCTGACAGCTTAACAGGCAAGGATTGTCCTTTGCATCATCCGCGCTTTGATATTGACGAAAAGGCCCTGTTGCACGGTTCGTCCGTTATGACGCTGGCCGCGTTGAAGCTGCTAAATGTTATGGGAGATTGAGAAATGTCGATCCGTTAGGTTATATATTTGATTGGTTGTTCGCTGGCATTGTGTATGGCGGTCTGGATTGGTTATTAATGACAAAATAATTTTATGCGAGGAAATTATAGATGAAGTATCTCGTTATGTTACTATTGGCATTGTTCCTACTACAAAATTTCACTGCAGTTCTTGCCTGCACGACGGTAATTGTTGGTAAGAATCGCAGTACGGACGGCTCGGTGCTGGTCATTCACAACGAAGACCTTGGCGAAAATGCTGCGCATAAAGTAGTAATTAACAAACGGCAGCAATGGAAGCCGGGTGACAAACTGCAACTATTTAACGGTACAAATATAAATCAATCGCAGCAATCGTTTCGGTTTGTTGCCACCAGCATTTTTGAAAAGTCATTTTATCCCGGCGATTATACTTTTGGAGTTAATGAAAATAAGCTTGCAGCAACGAACAATACGGCTTATCTGCGTGGAATTAAAACTTATGAAGAAAGTGTCGCATACAAAAATCCTGGCGGAATTATCTGGACTGAACTGACGCAACTGGCGCTGGAACGGGGAGTGACGGCGCGTGATACTGTCAAGATGCTCGGCGCTCTCGTAGAACAATATGGTTTGAGCGGCGATTCCGCGACAATGATGGCGATTGCCGATGCCGAAGAAGGCTGGTGGATGGAGATCGCTGGTCCCGGGCAGTGGGCGGCGAAACGTGTTGGCGACAATGAAGCGATAATGCGCGCCAATGCCTTCAGAATTGCCGAAATTGATTTTCACGACAGTGCTAACTGGCTGTTTTCCGCCAAAATCGTTGATTATGCTAAAGAAAAAGGCTGGTATAGCGGCGGCGCTTTCAGTTTTAAAGATGCTTACACGGAACCGGAACGAAACAACGGTAAATTCAATGTGCTCAGACAGCAGCGCCTGGACGCGTTGCTTGCACAGAAATCGAAGATCAGTATCAGCGATTTAGCGGCGATGATGCGCGATGTCTATGCCGGCACTGAGTACTATATTACTGATGCCAACGGTTCGCCGTTTCACAATGAATATTACACTATAGCCAATATGGAAACCGAAATCAGCGCGATGGTTGCGCTGAATGCAAAAAAAATGCCACAGTCGCTTTGCATGTGGACTTGTATGGCAAATCCGGCAACCGGAATATATCTGCCGTTCCATTTACAGGATACTTCAGTTGCAGCATGGTATTCTCAGGCATCTGCCGTCTATAAAAACAATTCCGCTTACTGGCAATTCACTGAACTGGCGCGATTGTCAGATCTAAAATACAGCAGTCTGCAACCGGCAATCGCAGCCGACTGGCAGCAATATGAACAGCAGTTTATGCAACAGTGCAGAATAAATGAAAAGGCGGTCGAGGCGCTGTACCAAGCCGGTGACACAGATGCTGCTGCCGAAATGTTGACGGCTTTTGATGCGGATTGCGCAAAAATAACCCGGAAAGAGTTGGGAAAACTGCTTTCTAAAGTAAAAACTGAGGTTTATTGGCAGGAGTAACGATCGCTTACTTTGTAAAACGAAACCACCACGCGGATTATCCGTCGCGGTGGCTTTTGTTATAGAAGATGCCGACTACGCCAAGCACGATAACAAGAGTACCAACTATTGTGTAAACGGAAATGGTTTCACTGTTGAAAAAATGTCCGAGGACAAGTGCGAATACTGGGTTGACATAGGCGTAGCTCATAACCACAGCGATTGGCAGCTTGTTCACTGCAATAATATATGCCAGCATTGCGGCAACCGAGGCAATGATAATGAGATATGACATAGCAAACATTGCAGCGAAAGTGATCGGATGCAAATGTTCAGTGAACAAAAGCGAAAGGATGAAGTAACCGACTGCGCCGAACAATTGTTGCCAGCCGCCCAGCAGTGCCGGATGCAACCGGGCGCATTTTCTGGACTGATACACAGTGCCGCTGCCCCAGGAAATCGCCGAGACAATTACTGCCATCAAGCTAAAAACATCGACACTGCCGTTAAGATTGGGAATATTCAAAATGAAAATACCAAGCGTTCCGGCAACTAATGACGCAATTATGCGTTTGGATAACCGGTTGCCGGACCAGATTGTATCAACGACAATTGACCAGATGGGCGTGGTTCCGATAATAACAGCGGTAATTCCGGTGTCAAGATTACGCGATAACGCGAACATTACCAGACTGTTACCAAACACCCAGAGCGCAATCGCGGAAATTGCGATATGTCTCAGATTTTTCCAGCCGACTAAAATTGATTTTCCGAGCGCCAAAGCGATTACCAAAAGAATAATTCCGCCGCTGGCCAGCCGGAAACCACCAGCCCAAAACGGCGGCAGTCCGTCAATCGGATCGACCATAATGGCCATCGCGAGGTAAGTGCTGCTCCAAACGATGTAGATGAAGAATAGATTAGATAACCCCCAAGCCGAGTAACCAAACAGTTTTCTTTCAGGTGTTGATGTCATATTTAACTTCCGATTTTTGAGTTTAGATTTTTTTGAAAACAGTTATTGATTATAGTTCCGTAAGCACTGTGTCAATATCGGTGAGTAAATCCTCGGTATCTTCCAAACCGATAGATACCCGGACATCGCCAATATTGATACTAAGCTCTTTTTCATTTTGTCTCCTGCTGTACGCGTGTCAGCCACATTGCTGCTATTGCAGTTGTGATGATTGTTGCTACAATTACCGGGAATTTCCAGGCACTCAAGGGTAAATATTCATAAATTCCGTAAATGCCAAATAACACAAATATTATTGTTGCAAACCACTTAACGGCGCGTTCTGGGATTTGCTTGCCAAGGACGATGCCGATTATGATACCAAATGCGTCGGCAATCATCATGCCGGTTGTTGTACCCATCCAAACAAAAAGAATCGAGTTATATTTTGCGGCCAGCGCGATGGTTGCAAGTTGGGTTTTGTCGCCCATTTCGGCAATGAAAAAAGCAATTGCTACCGTCCAAAACGGATTAAACCGGGATTTTTTGTCTTCATCGTTTAATTCATCACCGCGAATTGTCCACAACCCGAACAGGATAAATGAATAGGCCGCAATTATTTGAATATAACTTATTGGAATAAAATTTGTCAAATATGAACCAGCCAATACTGCGAGAAAATGGTTGAGCAGGGTAGCTACAAATACTCCCCACATTACAATCTTCCAATTAAATTGTGTTGCAAACGCCATCGCCAGTAACTGGGTTTTGTCTCCCATTTCAGCTAATACAACAAAAATTGTTGAAGTTAAAAACTCGTTCAAACTTGCCTCCAAAAAAAATCGAGACCTTTGGCACAAAACAGTGCCAAAGGTCTCGTTAATTGACTTGCGTCAACGATGCCGCCAGGCTTGCGCCAGTATGTTGACGGTATCCGGGAAACTACTCCCCTTTGATTGACGAAATTGTAGCATGAGAAATATTTATTTGCAAGGATGTTTTTTGCAATTTTATGATATAATAAATGAAGATTAATAAACGAGGAGACAATATGGGCGTTTTTAGTAAAGGATTTATTATCAGGGTTTTGATAATCATTGTGGTTGTGGCGGTGCTTGGCTATTTAGCAAAGCATAACCATGAAAGCCGTTTTATTGGACATGCCGCACAGGGTTTATTTGATAATATTTATCATTTTTTTAAAAGCATATTTGGTTAGCAGCACTGACAACGTTTTTTATTTATTGCTATACAGCTAAACAACTAGTATAATCTGGCTGTCGGATGCATCAGGGTTTTACCTGATGTTTCGGATGTAAAAACTTTATGCTATACCTGAACTTTGGAGTGAGCTCTGATGTAGGGAACGAGTATTTATGTGTCGTGTGACATGTTGATTTGGATTGTTATCCGCTCGTTCGCGTTGGACGGGCGGTTTTTATTTTGGAGGTAGGATGAAACGTATCGGTGTTGTAGGAATAATAATTGAAGACCGGTCAAAAGCGCAGGAAGTGAATAATATTTTGGGCAGTTACGGTGAGTTGATTATTGGCCGGATGGGTGTTCCGCATATAAAACGCGAGCAACATGAAATTAACGTGATATCGCTTATCGTTGAAGGGACAAGCGACGAAATTGGCAGTATGGCCGGCAAAATCGGCAACATCAAGGGCGTGCAGATTAAAACGGCGCTGGCGAACAGGTGAAAGATGCGAATAGAAAGTGATTTTATTGGAGAACTGCAATTGCCAGATACGGCGCTATACGGTATTCATAGCGTACGGGCGCGGGAAAACTTTGCTATCAGTGGCCGAATCCCGCACCGTGAGTTAATCCGTGCTTATGCCGAGGTAAAAGCAGCCTGCGCCGAAGCTAACATGTATAGCGGGGGATTGTCAACGGAAATCGGGACTGCGATCGTGCGCGCTGCACAAGAGCTGGCAGCAGGAAGGTGGTTCGAACATATTATTGTCGACGCGTTGCAGGGCGGCGCCGGAACCTCGCTCAACATGAATGTTAACGAGGTTATCGCTAACCGGGCATTGGAGTTGTTGGGAAAACCACGCGGCGCTTACGATGCTGTTTCGCCGCTACGCGATGTTAATATGTCGCAATCGACCAATGATACTTTTCCAACCGCGCTTCGAATAGCGGCGATAAGGTTGATTACCGAATTGTCGGAAAATTGTGCGAAACTGCAAGGCGCGCTGCAAGCTAAAGAACGTGAATTTGCCGGAGTGCTAAAAGTTGGGCGTACCCAGCTGCAAGATGCGGTACCGATGACATTGGGGTCTGAGTTTGGTGCATGGGCGGAGGCCGTGGCGCGTGACCGCTGGCGGTTGTATAAAACCGAAGAACGATTGCGCGAAGTCAATCTTGGCGGTACGGCAATTGGTACCGGTATTAATGCCGAACGCAAATATATATTTACGGTTATCGAGCAGTTGCGTGGAATAACCGGCATTGGATTGGCACGAAAAGAAAATCTGATCGACGCTACCCAAAATTGCGATGTATTTGTTGAAGTATCCGGTATCCTGAAAACCTGTGCAGTTAACATGGCGAAGATTGCCGCCGACATCCGACTGCTCGCCAGCGGCCCGCGTGCCGGAATCGGTGAGTTGCGCTTGCCGGATATGCAGGCCGGATCGTCAATCATGCCGGGAAAAGTCAATCCGGTTATGACTGAAGCATTAACCCAGGCGTCCTGGCAGATGATTGCGGCCGATACGGCAATTACCTATGCAGCGCAGGGCGGACAGCTGGAATTGAACGCGTTCCTGCCGTTAATAGCCGACAATCTTTTGAATGGTATTAATGTATTGAATAATGCGATAAAGTTGTTTACTGACAGATGTATCAGCGGCATTCAGGCTAACGGTGATCGTTGTTTGGATAATTTGGAGCAAACAGCAGCGTTGATAACTGCGATAGTACCGCAAATCGGTTACGCGGCCGCGGCAGAGCTGGTCAAAAAGATGCTTGCAGAAAATATTTCAGCGCGCGAAGCGCTGATTGCCGGCAAATTCGTCAGCGATGACGAATTTGAAACCGTTTTTAGTGTCGAAAAAATTATCCGCCCGGGCTAGAGCTTAATAGTTGAGAAAAAACTCTGAGTTCAGAGTTAGTAACAGACAAAAATGAAGGTGATATTATGTTTGATGTAACCAAAGGAAATCGGCTGCATATTGCGATTTTTGGCAAGCGCAATGCCGGTAAATCCAGCCTGATAAACGCGCTCACCGGCCAAAACCTGGCAATTGTGTCTGACGTTGCCGGAACGACTACCGATCCGGTTTATAAATCCATGGAAATCTTGCCAATTGGTCCGGTCATGTTGATTGACACGGCGGGAATTGATGATAGTGGCGAGTTGGGACGGTTACGGGTGCAAAAATCACTGGAAGTATTACGAAAAACTGAAATTGCAATTTTGGTTGTAGCTGTAGATTCCAAATTTGACAGTTCGGAACAACTTGTTATTGAACAGTGCAAAAAACTAACGATACCGCTAATAATTGTTGTGAATAAAATCGATACCGGAGCAGTAGCAAACAATCTTATTCCAGCCGAATATGCTGATTTACCGGTTGCTTTTTTAAGCTCATTGACTGGTAACGGCATTAACACCTTAAAGAGGCTGTTGATAAAACATGCGCCGTCAAAGTGGGAGCAGCAGACACTGGTTGGTGATTTGATTAATCCTGGTGATGTTTGTGTGCTGGTGACGCCGATTGATTTGGCAGCGCCTAAAGGACGGTTGATTTTGCCGCAGGTGCAGATAATTCGGGACATTCTCGATAGTGATGCTCTGGCATATGTCGTTAAAGAACGGGAATTACGCGCCTGCATTCAATCATTAAAGGCGAAACCGCGAATCGTAATAACTGACTCGCAGGCGTTTCTAAAAGCCGATGCAGATACGCCGCCCGGGGTGCTGTTCACTTCGTTTTCAATATTGTTTGCACGTTTCAAAGGTGATTTGCGGACTTTTGTCGAGGGGGCAAGCGTTCTTGGCCGGTTGCGGTCCGGTGACAAGGTTTTAATTGCCGAATCTTGTACCCATCATCGCGTGGAAGATGATATCGGTACAGTGAAAATTCCCCGCTGGATCAGAAATATGCAGGGTGATGTTCAGTTCGAGCACGTAGCTGGTACTGAATTTCCGGATAATCTGAGTGAGTACAAATTGGTACTGCACTGTGGCGGCTGTATGAGTAATCGCCGCGATATGTTGTCGCGGATGCTGGTGTGCAAAGAAGCGGGAGTTCCGATTGTAAATTACGGAATTGCCATCGGCTATCTGCAGGGCGTATTAAAACGGGCGCTGTCGCCGTGGCCGGAGTTGCAGGAAATAATTGACGTCTGAAAGTGGAGGTGAGCTTGATTGAATAATAAAGATTTAATTGAAAAAGTAAAACAGCAGTTTTGTTCAGCAGAAGATATTGCCGGGTTGTTAATGGTGGAAAGCGATGATAAAAGGGCGCTGTTTGCGGCGGCGGATGCTGTGCGAAAAAAATATCATGGCGAACGGGTGAAATTGCGCGGAATAATCGAATTCTCCAATTACTGCGCAAATAATTGCTGGTATTGCGGACTGCGTGCTGATAATAAGAACATCAGCCGCTATCGTTACAGTGCACAGGAAATAGTTGATACGGCAAAAACCGGTATCAAACTAGGTTACGGAACGATAGTGCTGCAAGCTGGGGAAGACAATTATTTTGACGGTGAACGGATTGCGGCAATCGTGCGATCAATAAAACAATTTGCTGATGTTGCGATAACAATTTCGGCGGGAATATTGCGTAAAGAAGAATACCAGCTGCTTAAAGTCGCTGGCGCCGACCGCTATCTTATGAAACACGAAACAGCCAATGCGGAGTTGTTTGCCAAATTGCGTCCTGATACAACGCTTAAAGAACGGTTGGAAAATTTGCAATATTTAAAATCGCTGGGATTTTGGATTGGTTCTGGAATGATGATCGGGTTGCCGGGTACGACAATTTTCGATGTTGCCAGAGATATTTTGTTACTCAAAGCAACCGGGGTGGAAATGGCGGGAATCGGGCCGTTTGTGGCTCATCCGTCAACACCGCTTGGCGCTGACAGTAACGGCAGTGTAGAGTTGACGCTCAAAGCGTTGGCTGTTTCACGGTTGCTGATGCCAACTGTGCATTTGCCGGCGACCACTGCGTTGGGAACGCTGGATAAAACTGCGCGAGTGCGTGCGTTGATGGGGGGGGCCAACGTCATTATGCCGAACATTTCACCGAAGAGCAACCGAGCTAACTACGAAATTTATCCGAATAAGGCCGGTACCAGTGACGACGCCGAAAGTTCGCATGAAATGATGATGAAAATAATCGCGGATGCCGGCCGCGTTCCGGCGCTTTTTGAGAAATAGAAACTAAATCAAGTTATTCATTAACGTAAGGGGGAAGTATGAGCTATTGGAGTAATAATCCTGAGTGGGAAGCAGTAGAATTTATCAGTGACGAAAAAATTGCTGAGCTGTTAAAAAATGGTGAAAGCGCATCGGATGAGCAGGTAAGTGCAATCATTCAAAAGGCGCGCCAGGCGAAAGGGCTGACAATCGAGGAAGTAGCTGCGCTGATTCAGAACAAAAACGAAGAATTAACCAAAGAAATGTTCAGCGCCGCCGGAGCAATCAAAAAACAAATCTATGGCAAACGGGTGGTGTTATTTGCGCCACTATACATCAGCGACCACTGTATTAATGACTGTGCTTATTGCGGTTACTGTGTGCGCAATAAATTTAACCGGCGCAAACTGACGATGGCGGAAATTGTCAGTGAAGTAAAAGTACTTGAGTCGATGGGACATAAGCGGTTGGCGGTTGAAGCCGGTGAGCATCCCGGCGAATGTCCGGTGGATTATGTAATTGAGGCACTAAAAACTATTTATTCGGTGAAAATGGATCAGGGCGCAATCCGCCGTTGTAATGTCAATGTTGCTGCGACTACCGTTGAAGATTACAAAAAATTACAAGCGGCGGGAATCGGGACCTATATCCTGTTTCAGGAGACGTATCATCGTGCCAGCTATGCCAAATATCATCGCGGCGGACCGAAGTCGGATTATGACTGGCATACCACGGCGCACCATCGGGCGATGCAAGCGGGTATTGATGACGTTGGTTTTGGAGCGTTGTTTGGGTTGTATGATTGGCGTTATGAAGTGTTGGGGCTGTTTCTCCACGCCGCGGACATGGAACGGCGATTTGGTGTAGGCCCGCACACGATATCAGTGCCGCGCATCAAAAAAGCACTGGGGATGGAAACGGCTGAATATCCTTATGCCGTGAGTGATGAGGATTTCATGAAACTGACGGCGATAATTCGTTTGGCAGTTCCGTATACCGGAATAATTCTATCCACCCGCGAAAGTTCGGCAATGCGGCATAACCTGCTGCAGTACGGTGTGTCCCAAGTTTCTGCCGGCAGCTGTGCGGCGGTTGGCGGTTATAGCAGTACCGATGACAGCGATACCAAGCAATTTTCCGTCGAAGATCACCGTACACCTAACGAAGTGTTAAAAGAACTGTTAGCGGATGGCTGGCTGCCGAGCTTTTGCACGGCTTGTTACCGCAAAGGTCGCACCGGCGACCGGTTTATGCAGCTTGCCAAAACCGGTGAAATTCAAAACGTCTGTCAACCGAACGCGATTTTGACGCTTGAAGAATATTTGAACGACTATGCTGATAATGAGCTAAGAATAATTGGCAAAGCGGCAATAAGCCGGCATCTGGCTGAAATCGGAAAACCAGAGGTGCGCGCCCAAGTCGAGGAAGAATTGCGCAAAATCGACAGTGGTGTGCGGGATTTGTACTTTTAGTAATCTTGAATAACAGTTCCGGTTATGTAATAATATCAGGCGGAGGGACTATGAAAAAAAAGATTATTAGACGTATATATCAGGCGTTTTGGATAATACTCGGTAATATTATCAGTGCAATCGGGTTTAGTATGTTCTTGTTGCCGAATGAATTGTTAAGTGGCGGCGTAAGCGGCATCGCGATGATTCTGTATTATATTATTCATACGCCGATTGGCTTGATGTACCTGCTGTTCAATATTCCGTTATTTATTGCGGCTTATTTTTACTTAAGCCGCGAGTTTTTCTGGATTGGCTTGGTCGGCATGGCGACCTTCTCATTGGCGCTGGACTGGACGGTCTGGATGAAAGGGTTGATGATTTTTGATAACCGCGACATAATTATCGCATCAATTTTCGGCGGCGTGCTGTATGGATTAGGTGGCGGAATTGTATTTAGAATCGGTGGCCATTGCGGCGGGTTGGACATCGTCAGCTTGATTTTTAAGAAATATTTAGGTATCAATGTCGGCACGGCGACATTTGCGGTCAATGTCATTATTATCGGGGTGTCAGGATACTTTCTTGGTGTCAAACCGGCGATGTACTCGCTGATTCCGATGTTTGTAAGTTCATTTACAACCAATTATGTGTTAGACGGATTCAGCCGCAAGAAAACGGTTACGATAATATCCAACCATACTGAAGAAATTGCCCGTACAATAATGGCCGAAGTTGACCGCGGTGCGACCTTTATTGACGGCAAAGGCGCCTACTCGGGCGATGCCAAACAAATTCTGTTAGTGGTTGTCAGTCCGCTGCAATTGGTGAAAACGATTGGAATTGTTAATGATATTGACGATAACGCTTTTGTAATCACTCAGGACGCATCAGAAGTGCATGGACACGGATTTAGTAAAGTAGCATAAAACAGCACAGAAAAAGCGCCTTGTGGCGCTTTTTCTGTGCTGTTTATTTATTTATTGTCATCGGTTGTTCGGTGTTGGTGATAAATGCATTGTTAGTATTGCAGATGTTTTCAAAAAACTGCGGTCCGTCAACAATTGTCACCGTTCCGTCCGGTTTATAGTAATAACAGGTTATCGAACCGATGATTTCGGCGCTGATCGGAAAATAGATCATGCTGATTGGCGTGCGGTTGGCCAATAGTTTGTTACCGCTAACCGGTAATACATTATCGAGAGATATTTGTGGAGTGAGTGAAGAAACACGCTTGGAACGGGTCATCTGCATTGGTCCAAAACTGATGTCGCGGCGGTCGTTATTGGTATTCCAGACCCAGGTATTATCGTAGGGATAGAGGTAGTCTTGTTCAACGGCATTTAGCAGTGTGCCGAAACTCTTTTCTTTGCGGCTGTTTACCCCTTCGAGTTTAACGCGGTAGCCGTCAGCAGCGGTATAGAAATGGATGGTTAAGAGCGATTTTTTGATAGTGCCGTCACTGCCTTTGTAATCGCCGACGATGTTGGCATTTTTGCTGAGCAGACCGATACATTTGCCGGTTCCAATTTGGCCGTCAATATCATAATATTCAGGAACGCCGGTGCTGGTGTACAGGCAACCGGTAACTGAATAGCTGATTGTTTGTTTGGGCTGATTATTGAGCAAATAAAGGACTGTCCCGGAATTAACTCCCTGCGCGGCTAAAGCGGCAAACGCCATAGTTGAGCAAAGCTGTAAAAAAATTGCAGTTATCAGAATAATTGACAATCGTTTCATATTCACATATCCTATCTATAAGTTTTTGGATGATGTAATTATTATACATGGGATTTCTTTTGTTGTATATACATCGGATTTCTTTTGTTGTATAATGCTAATTGCATTAAAGTAAATTGTGACTATACATCTGGCGGATATCATAATTAAGTAGTGAGGATTTGATTTTGAGAAGACAGATTATTATTTTAGCAATAGTAATATTGACTTTTGGCGCAATTGTTAATCCGGCTTATGCCGATACCCTGAGCGACTTTCGCTTGGGGCATTTCAGTTTAAATCTTGGTTATTGGGCGGGTACCACTGATTTGGCGGTAAAGTCCAACGGACAAAATGGCTATCTCCGCTCAGACGGTGGCAATTTTGACGGTGATTTTTCGCTCGGTTTGAGCCATGGTTTCGCCGTTCGTTACGGCTATACCGGACTGTCTAACAATTACAGCGCTCCGGGGGGAACAACGGTAACTGGTAGCATGAATACTCAGGATGTTATGTTGTTGTTCAAGACTGGTAATGGTTTGGGCAATACTCTGTTAAATGCCTGGGCGCTGGTAAACGGCCAGACACCGTATTGGACAGCTGAGCCGGAAAATGGTAACAACTACTCGGTATTCCTCGGCTATTCACAGTTTAATGATAATACAGTATATCCTCCGGGGATGAAACGAACTATTCAATACGACAGTGGCTGGGAGACTGGCGTCATAAACGCCTGGCCGATAAACAACAAAATCAACACTTTCGGTAAGGCAAGCATTTTTGGCGTAATTTCCGGGCCGGGACTGTTTGTTGCCGAAGCTGGTTTTTCTTATGCTGTCGTTGATAATACAACGGTTAACTTGTCCTATAAAACAGCAGTTACTTTTACCGGTGAGCCAGAGTCAAATGTCAACTATCTTCTCCGTACCGGTTTTCGTTACGGAATATGCTTCTGGTATTAGGAGGAGATGAACATGAAAAAAAGATTTTGGCTGTTATTCATTACCGTCTTAATCGTAATTTCAACAACTACAGTGTTTGCCGGTGATCCGCTTACGGACTACCGGTTGGGACATTTTGCAGTGAATTTAAACTATATTTACGGTTCGGAACGCAGCGGCTTCACGGTTCAAGACACAAATGGTAACCAGTTAACCGATTTTGCAACTACTTCGGGCGGAACAATGGAGTATGTGGCAACGGCTGGTATCGGACACAATTTTGCGATTCAGTATCGCAACTGGGGTGTGAATAGCACACTTAAACCACCATCTTGGTATACAGGCACGGTAAACAACAACCTTACCAATCAAGAAGTATCACTGCTGTATCGGGTTGGACCACGGTTATGGAATGATTTGGCAGATGATATCAGTAGTGTATTTAGCGGCAAGCCGTCGGCGCACGAAGAAAAACCAGCTACCCGTGACCTGTTTGCACTGGTAGTCGGATGGGACAACATTTCTGCTTCGCAATCCGGAAACATTGTTGGGACGGGTAGTAGTCCGATGCAGATGCTAACTCCAGCTAACAGCAACCGCAACAGCGTGGTGGTTGGCTATGAGATGTGTTACCAGGTTTTTCCGCGCTTTTATAATTCAATTCGCGCGACTTATTCGTTTAACAACGCCTTTTATGGTGAGTTTGGCTACTCCTATAATATTTATGACGATATTATTTTCGGCGGTCAGATAGCAACCAAGGATATTTTTAATAACAGCAACGGTCCGCAAGCTGACAATTTTTATATGACCGGTTTGATGTTAGGCCTTACCTATCAGTATTGATTTTTAATGAATTACAGCGCTGTATAATTACACAACAAAACGCTCTCATATGAGAGCGTTTTGTTTGCTTATTAACTGGCTACGGTATATGATATTGTCGGATTAAATGACCAATTCTTCCAAATCATCGCCAAAATCGCTGTCGTCTTGCAACCAGTTTAGCGCGAGCAAAAATCGTGCTTCCCAAGATGATTCGGAATGATCGGCGTGTGCAGTGTCTACGACAAATAACGCCGGCAAATGGGAGTTTTCTTTGAGAATGGTTGCTATTTCATTAGTTCGGTAGATAAACTCGTCGTCATCAATTTCCTCTTCACCTTGTGAGCTGCCTTCAGTTTCACCGATATCAAAATACAAGCGGCAATAGTCGTAAAATTCGATAGATTCAGCCATTTCCATAGTTTCGTCGTAATCAACCTCAACCGCCAGCGAAAAGAACGCGAATTTACCGATCAAGTCTTGATGATGAGCAAGAAATTCAAGCAAAATGGTAGCGCCTAGTGAACTGCCCAAAAATGCGGTATATTTTCTGGTTCGGCGCGTCCGGTAGTGTTCGTTGATATAGGGATAAATTGTGTTACGCCAATCTTTAGCGTAGTATTCACCATCCACCCAGGGCAAGTACTCGTCATTGCGAAGCTCTTCGCCGTTTTCGATGCCTACGGCAATGCAACCTTTACCAGTTATGGCGAAATACTCATCAAGCTTTTTCGCTACTTCCCAGCAACCATTGCCGCAATCTTCAAAAAGGTTTTGACCATCATTGATATATATTGTGGCAAACCGGTCTTTATTGGTGTTGCTGTAGCTAGGCGGCAGGTATATCCACAGTTTGCGGGTGCGGTTTAACATTGGCAAATGAAAGTGCTCAATCAAATATACTTCACTGCCGGATTTGTTAGTCTTGAATAATTTTGCAGTTGGCTGATGTATTTCATTGAGGGGCTTGGTGGCTTTGGCTGATTTGCTGGTTGACAAAGTCGTTCCTCCTCTATCTGATTAATCCTTGTATGGAGATTATACTATCATGACAATGAGTAAGCAACAAACGGCATTGAAATGCTGAGCGGCAATCGGGTTATTAATATAATGAAAAAATTAGGTGTATATATTGATAAGCTGATTGTGGTCTTATTAATCGTTTCGTTGTTCACTAACTCGTTTGGGTTTAGCTATACATCAATCGCGATAATTATTGCTTCAACACTGTATTTGCTGAGCCTGTCGTTCTTGCGCAACAAAATAATTGTTCCGAAATACTTATGGCTGGTAACCGCAATATATTTCGTTGCACAAATTGTTTGTTCATTGTTTGCTATATATCCATATTATTCGTTGATTTGGTCAGTAAAATATATTATTCTGTACTCGTTGCAATTTTTTTTGATTACAGCGTTGATAAAAACCCGCAGTTGGTTTTACGTGGCGCTATTTGCCTGGATAGCAGGTATCGTTCTTGTCGATCTAAACGTCTGCTGGAATTACCTGGCTGCCGGATTGGGACGCAAGAGCGCGAAATATTTTTTAGAAATATCGATTTTCCAACTGCCGGATTGGCTCAATTGCCTGGCTTGGCCGTGGCTGCTGGCGTTGATTAGTGTTGCCGGACGGCGTGCCAAGTGGTTAGTAGTAGTGGCGCTGTTAGTTGTAGTTGGCGGCACGGTTTTTAATGGTGGGCGCAACGCCTGGATCGCAGTTGTAGTTGAAACGTTAATGTTTTTGTTATTGCTAAAAAAATATCGCTGGGCGGGTTATTCGCTGCTGGTGATTATCATTATCGCTGTTGGAATGTTTCAGTTGCCATACATCAGAACGCGGATGTTATTGTTTGTTGACACTGGTGCGCGTACAAATATCAACCGGTTAATGCTCTGGCGTTACAGTCTGGATGTTTGGCGCGATTTTCCGGCGTTTGGAATTGGCAATGGAGCAACGTTCCAAAAAGTATTTAATCAGTTTTATCAGCACGGCTTTATTTTTAAAGAGCGGGTGGCGCATGCTCACAATGTTTTTCTGGCACGGTTGGTAGAAACCGGCATTGTTGGTTTAATGGCTTTTGTTTGTTTATTCGGCACATATCTGCAGACCTTTTGGCGCCAATTTCGCCGGTTGCCGGTCGCTAATCCGCTATTACTAGCCGGATTTGTAGCGTTGACCGGCTGGTTGTGTATGGGACTGTTTGACTATTCGCTACATCTGACACAGGTGACCCGCGCGTTATGGATAATATGCGGACTGACAGTTGTGGCAGCGCGGTTATGGGGAGAAAGTAGTCAGGACGTTAGTAATTGTAAACAAAATTATTGAGAATTTAAGAATTGTCTGGAGGGAATTGTGTTGAAGTGGAATGATCCGGCGGGTTTAGAGAAGTTGCTGTTGGAGTTGGTCGGACAAAACAGTGTGTCTGGCACGAGAAATGAACAGACTATGGCAGAGCTGGTACACCGATTACTGGGAACGCTGCCATATTTTGCCGAGTGTCCGCAGAATTTATTCATTAAACCGCTCAACGATAAATTGGGACGGTCATTTGTTGCGGCGTTGCTGGATAAAGGCAAGTGCAAGGAAACATTAATATTTGTCGGACATATGGATACCGTGGACATTGAAGACTATGGCCCGTTACGGTCGTTGGCATTTAAACCCTATGAATACATGCAAGCGATTAAAGACGGTTTCTTTGGCAATGATGCGGCAGCGGATCTGGCAACCGGGGAGTGGTTGTTTGGTCGCGGCGTAATGGATATGAAGTGCGGTGTGGCAATGCAAATGGCGTTGCTTGAACAATTAGCCGCCGATAAAGGGTTTAAAGGAAACGTTCTGCTGCTGACGGTGCCGGATGAGGAAACGAATTCCGAGGGCGCGCTTGCGGCGGTAAAATTTGCCAATGAGTTATTGAGTGAAAGAAAATTACAAGCGCAGGTTGTGGTTAACTGTGAACCGAATTTTGCTTCCTATCCGGGCGATGACAACCGTTACGTGTATTTGGGAACAGTTGGTAAATTGCTGCCGGGATTTTATTTTGTTGGCAAAGAAACGCATGTCGGCGAATCGCTGTCAGGGATTAATCCGGATTTTATTGCCGCTGAATTTCTCCGGCGGGTGGAAGTTAATACTGATTTTAGTGACTATGACGGCGCAGAAATGACGTTGCCGCCGATTTGCTTGAAATTTAAGGATTTGAAGGAATTATATTCGGTACAAACGCCGATTGCGGCAGCGATGTACTATAATTTACAGACTTTCAACACGACACCGGAAACAGCAATCGAAAAATTTCGTGTCGTTGCTAAAGACGCACTAGACGCGGCTTGTACCCGGGTGCTGGAACAAGCCGCGATTTATAAAAACCGTACCAAGCTGCCGGTAAAAGAATTACATTTTAATCCGCAGGTACTTAACTATAGCGAATTTTGCAAAATCGTGGCGCAGGGAGATGCGAACCGCATAGAGCGGGTAGTTAACGATTGCATCGAGAAATATTCACAACTGCCGGATGTCGATGAACGCGAGCTGAATATTCGCATTATAAGTGCTTTGTACGAAATTTGTCCGTTGCGTGAACCGATGATAATAATGTTTTTTGCGCCGCCTTATTATCCGCACGTCAGCTTAAAAACGGCGGGCGCATTCGAAAGACATTTATTAAGTTGCGCTGACCGCTTGACTGAACGTGCAAAAACAGAATATGGCGAAGCGGTATTAAAACAACGCTATTTTCAGGGGTTGTCAGATTTGAGTTATTTTGCGGTTCAAGATGCGGAAGCAGTAATCGACGGACTAGCACCGAACATGCCGAGCTGGGGCCGTACTTATTCGGTGCCGGTGGAAGAAATCCGCAAACTAAACTTACCGGTAATAAATTTTGGTCCGCATGGCCGTGACCCGCATAAATCAACCGAACGGCTTCATAAAAAATATTCATTCGAAAAAGCGCCATTATTACTTAGAACACTTATTGATGATATTTTCGATTTTTTTGAATAGCATAATGTTGATAGAATTTTCTGAAGACCAGATTAATGCGTGATAAATGGAGGGCGTATGAGCGATATATTTCAACAGTATTTGGATGCCGGTCAAATTACCGCTGCAGACGGTGTCCGTTTAAACGCTGTTGTCGATATGTTCAAAACAAAGTGGGATATCGAGTTGACGATGAATAATGCTGCAACGTTTTTTGCACATCTGATTATCGCAATCGGGCGGGTGAACGGTAAGGAAACGGCTCCGGAACTAACTCAAACGGTCGTTGACGAGGTACGCGCCGCACCGGCTTATTTTACATGTGTGGAAGCGGTCGATGATATTGAAGACTGCTTAAATATGACTTTTCCCGATACCGAACGCGGCTATTTTTATTTGCACTTGAATCAATTTTTTAATGATTGCAGTTGTTAGTTAATGGGAATGGGATTTAGGGAATGGGATTTGGAACAGAGATGGCTGAAAGAGGTGGATTTTGTTAGAAGAGATTAAAGCCGCTTGGGCGGTGTATTGCATAGCTTTTCAACGCTGGTGGGATTTAGCGGTGGAAATGATGCTGTTGAATATTGTTGTGGTGCTTGTGTCTATGACGGTCGTGTTGGCGCCGCTGGCGTTGTTCGGGATGTTTTATTGTACTTCGGTTATGGTATATGGTGAAGATTATGGCATCGGCCGAACTTTTAGTTTAGTTTATGAAGGCGCGAAGAAATACTGGCGGGCTGCCTGGATATGGTTCGTTGCAAATGCTCTGATATTACTGGTTATGTTGGTTAATATTATGTACTATGAAAAAATTGATGCGTTTTGGGCAGTTCTTTTACGCAGCTTTTTTATTGTGATGCTGGTGTTGTGGCTGATGATTCAGATTTATGCGGTGGCTTATTTTTTTGAACAGCATCAAAAAAGTGTGCGTGTGGCTTTGAAAAACGGATTTTTAACACTGTTTGCAGCACCGATATTTTCGCTTATGGTATGCGGCGGAATCATGTTGTTAGCGGTACTATTTTCCGGACTTTTTGTGCCGGTTTTTCTGGGAGGAATGCCGTTGTTGTCGTTTATCAGTAACGCCGCGGTTATTAATCGGATTAAGAAATATAAGCTGAGAAAGTGACGGAGGATGTTATGAAAAAACTTGGTGTAGGTATGATCGGTTACGGCAGTTTCGGTGAATTTCTGGCTGAGGCTTTTTTGTCGATGCCGCAGTTGAAAATCACGGCAATTTGTGACGTCTCGATTGCTCAACGTCAGCTTGCCGAGCAACGGTTTGGCGTGAAAACTTACAGTGAAGGCTATGATTTGATACAAAATCCGGAAGTTGACATAGTGGTTATCAGCACCCCGCCCTACACTCATTCCGGATATTGCGTTGCTGCTGCCAACAACAAAAAACACATATTTTGCGAAAAACCGATGGGTACATCGCTGGCTGAAGCCGACGCGATTATTCGTGCCGTTGAGACAAATGGCGTACGGTTGATTCTTGATTATGTTCAACGCTATAATCCGATTAATCGCAAGCTAAAAGAGCTTTATCATATGAACATTCTCGGTCCGACAACGCACCAGAGTATTGAAAACTATGCAAGTGACGAGCTGCTAAAACCAGCGCACTGGTTTTGGGATAAGTCCAAAAGCGGTGGTGTTTGGGTTGAGCATGGTGTGCATTTTTTCGATTTGTTCTCCTGGCTGACCGGGGAAAATGCATTGGACGGATTTTCCGTTGAGGCGAACCGGTTTGACGGTGTAGCCGATAAGAGTTGTGGCATCGTCCGGTATAGTGGCGGTATTCTCGGCACTTTCACGCATTTTTTTACGCAACCGCAGCGGTTTGAGGAAACAACGATGAAGTTTACTTGTGCGCGTGGCTACACAGTGTTGCGGGGCTGGGTGCCGTTGCGTATGAAACTGGACGTGTTGGTTGATGAACGTGAATATGAGATATTGCAGGAGTGGGCGCAAGAATATATTAGTGATGCGAAAATTATTGAAACGTATTCCGGCGACAAAATGAATGGTTGGGCAAGCGGTAAGCCGTATGCGGTTAAATATCGTGCCAAAGTCAACCTGGAGTTGCCGCAAAACAAATACGAAACTTATCAGGAATGTGTACGGCTGGCAATGCTGGATTTGATCTTTGCCATTCGCGATAAAGATTATGTTCAGCGGGTAACCATGCAAGACGGACGCGAATCGCTGCGCACGGCGTTGCTGCTTGCACGCTTTGCCGGTTTATAGGAGGGGATTTGGAATATCTGTTCATCGCCAAAAAAATAATTCAGGCGTTTGTTATGCCGCCGGGATTATTTGTATTGACATTGATTATTGTATTGATTAATATGCGCAATGTTCGCGGATTGGTAAAAACTAAATGGCTGCTCGCGCTGACGTTGATTTTAATTTATTTATTAAGTATCCGGCCGGTTGAAAATTTCTTACTGAGACCGCTGGAATATGCCCAACCTTTTCCACAGTCGGTTTCCGGGGATGTAGTTGTTTTGCTGGGGGGTGGATCGGTTGCGGATACGCCGGACTTTGGCGGCAATGGTACGCTCGGTTTAAGTTCTTCGGCACGATTTATCACGGCGCTGCGCGCACAAAAACAAACCAATACTTATTTGCTGATCACTTCCGGTTCAGTTTTGGGTGTAAAATCAGCAGAGTGCCAGGCAGTTAAGCGTTATGCAATAGCGCTCGGAGTGCCGGAAAACAAAATCATCATTGATGATACCGCCAAAGACACCGACGATAATGCAGTCAATACTATTGAAATTTGCCGCGATAATGGTTGGCGCAAACTGATACTGGTAACTTCGGCCAGCCATGTGCCGCGTTCGGAGCGGTTGTTTTCTAACGCGATGAAGGCGCTTGAATATGATATGAAAATTACTTGTTTGCCAGCCGGCTATCTTTCGCCGCCCCGATATCAATTTGTTTGGGCAGACCTGTTGCCGGGCGGCATGGAGTATTCGGTTACTGCCTTGCACGAATATCTGGGTTTGGCAGCCGGCGTGATTGGAATAAAATAAATTTTTTAGTTTAGCAGGATATTTTCGATTTATGGCTAATATATATAATACGAACTAAAAAAATTGGAGGAAATTGTGGCACAAAACATTTACGAACAGGCAATGATTCCCTTGAAAAAAGCGGCGGACACAGTTAAGCTCGATCCGAACGTTCTGGCGATTCTCAATGAATGCGACAGAGTACTGTCGGTGAGCATTCCGGTGCGGATGGATGACGGATCACTCAAAGTATTCAAAGGTTTTCGCGCTCAGCACAATACGGCATTGGGACCAGCTAAAGGCGGTATTCGCTTCCATCAGGACGTATGCCTGGATGAAGTTAAGACATTGGCGTTTTGGATGACAGTCAAATGCACGGTGTTAGGACTTCCGCTCGGCGGTGGTAAGGGTGGTGTTATTGTTGATCCGCGTACATTGAGTCAACGCGAATTGGAACAATTATCACGCGGCTATATCCAGAAAATTGCCAGTTTCATTGGCGAATATACCGATATTCCGGCGCCGGATGTTAATACTAACATGCAGATGATGGGTTGGATGTCGGATGAATATGCAAAATTCAAGGGCTATACTGTACCGGGAGTTATTACCGGCAAACCGATTGAAATGGGGGGGTCGCTCGGACGCGCCGAAGCAACCGGCCGCGGCGTAATGATTACTGCTCGTGAAGCCTGTAAACGGTTGGGTATGGATATCAAGAATACTACCGTGGCAGTACAGGGTTTTGGTAATGTTGGCAGCTTTTCGGCAAAAATTATTCATGACCAGGGCGCAAAAGTTGTTGCAGTCAGCGATGTTTACGGCGCTATCTACAATCCGAACGGTTTTAATCCGTATGAAATGGAAAAGTATTCCAATCAGCAGCGTCCAATTGAAGATTATCCGGCCGGAACGGTTCGGTTATCAAACGAGGAACTGTTAGAACTTGATGTTGATATTCTGGTACCGGCGGCGTTGGAAAATCAAATCACGATAGACAATTGCCATTTGATCCGGGCAAAGATTATTGTTGAAGGTGCAAACGGCCCTACGAATCCGGATGCCGATGAGTACCTCTACAAAAAAGGCGTGCTGGTTGTGCCGGACGTGTTGGCAAATGCCGGTGGTGTTACCGTCAGTTATTTTGAGTGGGTCCAGAATATCGACAGATTTTACTGGGATGCCGATGTTGTTCGCGCAAAACAAGAAGATTTCATGGTTAAAGCGTTTGACCGTGTACATAGCACTTCGAAAAAATTTGATACCAGCATGCGGATTGGCGCGTACATTGTCGCATTAAGCCGTCTGGAACACGGTATGAAACAGCGTGGTTGGTGCTGATTTAACATTTAATGAAAAATACGAAGGGGCTGCACTGAAACATAAGTTTTGGTGCAGCCCCTTCGCTTTTATTAAGACACGAAGTCATCAATGAATCGGGTAGAAGTGTTGCCGCGGCAGAAATCCGGATTTTCCAATACCTGCCGGTGCAGACCAATAGTTGTTTTGATGCCGGTAATCTTGTATTCGGCAAGTGCCCGCTTGGCGTGGCGAATGGCATCGCCGCGGGTACGTCCGTACACGATTAATTTTGAAATAAGTGAATCGTAGTACATCGGGATTGTTGAGCCTGCGGCTACGCCGCTGTCGATGCGGACGAAGGGGCCGCCGGGTTGATGATAGTAATCAATGGTTCCCGGGCTGGGCATGAAGCTGTTTTCGGGATCCTCAGCATTTATCCGGCATTCCAGTGAATGGCCATAGAATTCAATATTGCTCTGCTTGGTATTGAAGTGCTCTTTAGCGGCAATCCGAATTTGCCTGCGGACGATATCAAATCCGGTGATAATTTCAGTAATCGCATGTTCGACCTGAATGCGCGGATTTATTTCCATAAAATAGAATTGACGGGTTTGCTTGTCGAAGATAAATTCGACTGTGCCAACATTGGTATAGTCAATACTTTTGGCAGCGGTCGTTGCCAAGGCCCCGACTTCCTGGCGCAGTGAATCGGTCAATGCGCTGGATGGCGCTTCCTCCAGAATTTTCTGATGCCGGCGTTGCAATGAACATTCACGTTCGCCCAGATGGATGCAGTGTCCAAAACTGTCGGCGACAATTTGAACTTCAATATGGCGGGCATCGGAAACATAACGTTCAACAAAGAAAGCGTCTTTCGCAAGCCCGATTGTGTCTAAGCGCTCGATTAATTCTGCCCGGTTGTTTACAACAAACATTCCCTGCCCGCCGCCGCCGGCAACTGGCTTGAAAATTGCCGGATAACCAACCCGATCGGCTTCACTGAGCGCTTCTTCCGGACCGGACAACACCGAGCTTCCGGGAATTAACGGTAGTCCGGCGGCGCGCATCGCAGCGCGCGCAGAATCTTTATTTCCAACAAGATTGATGGTATCAGCCGGTGGCCCGACCCAGGCTAAACCGGCATCAGTGACGGCGGCGGCAAATGCCGCATTCTCTGATAAAAAACCATAGCCGGGATGAATTGCTTCAGCCCCGGATTTTTTCGCGGCATCGATTATTGCGGCGATGTTGAGATAGCTTTCACTGGCTTCCGCCGGTCCGATATAATGGGCTTCATCGGCTAAAAGCACATGCAAGGAGGCAACATCGGCAGCAGAATAGACCGCTACCGATTGCACTCCCAGGTCCCGGCAAGCGCGGATTATTCGTACTGCGATTTCGCCACGGTTGGCAATTAGTAATTTATTAAACATACTTTTTAATTCGTCTCCAAAATTTTTTAGGTCAGCAAATTATACTCGTTCGCTATGAAATTGGCAACAGCCCATTTTTTTGAATAAAAAACGTTGGAGGAGCGTCGCTGGTGTTTGGACGTTGCACAGGATAAATTGTGGGAAGCAAAGCGCCAATTGGAAAGTGAATAAATCGGAACAATCTCACGGTATTGTTTGGCTAAAGCAGCTGAAAGCGGTATAATACCCGGAGTGAGGTGCTTAATGAAAAGAATTTGGGTTTTCTTATTGTTGTTGGTTTTCGCGGTATTACTTTCGTCGTGCGCGACGTCGACAGTTACATCTTTCAAAGATAAAGCCTGCGGGGACTCAAAATACGGAAACATTTTGGTTGCGGTACATTCTAACAACAATTTAGAGTTAAGGAAACTTATTGAAGACAAAATGGTTGAGCGGTTGAAAAAACAGCATGTTTCCGCCACGCAATCTTACCTTGCTTTCCCGCCGACCAAAGATTATTCAAAATCAGAAATTGCTGACGTTTTACGTGAAAATAATTTTGATTCCATGCTGACCATTGAATATTCTGAAGTTCCGCAAAACTTGGATTATCATCCGCAGCAGGCATATTACATCAACAATACTTCCAAGCAAAAACCAAACAGTTCAGATAACTCCAATGATAGTGGATTGTCCGGGTATGGAATTTGCCGGCTGGTAGATTTAAATATCGTGAAAAATGTATGGATGGCTGAATCAAAAGTTACAATTGGCGGACCGCTGTTTAATGGGAACGATGAATTTGCCGACGAGGCTACTGAGACGATATGCGAGAAGCTTGTGCAAGACAAGATGCTGAAGTAAAACCTGAGTTCAGCCTGCAGTGATGCGGGCTGTTATTTTTTTGGAATGGGTATAAGTCAGAGTTGCCTTTTCACAAAATGCTATTAGTGTTATAATGTTCCGGTGTCGGGAGGCTTTACATGTCAACAACTGATTTTGATAATGAACTAGATAATATTCATGCACGGGCATTGAGAATTAGTGGTGATTATTGCCGGTCTTTTTTTGATATCGCTTACCATAACAGCGCGAAGATTCTGGCTGCGTTTCGCAAACACCGGGTGTCAGACAGTGATTTCAAAACAGGCAGCGGTTATGGATATAATGATTGCGGTCGTGATAAATTAGACAATATTTGGGCAGACATATGTTGTGCTGAGGCGGCTTTGTTTCGTACACAGTTTGTTTCAGGAACACACGCTTTGACAACGGTGCTGTTTGGCATTCTGCGTCCGGGAGATACAGTGTTGTCAATTACCGGTGAACCTTATGATACCTTGCATAAGGTACTAGGGCACAAAAACTATTCGCCAGGATCGTTACGTGATTGGGGCGTAAACTATGCTGAAGTAAATTCAATTACGGATGACAGTCTGGATTTGGAGATTGTAACACAGTCTGTGAATGAACACCGACCTAAAATGGTGCTGATTCAGCGCTCGCGCGGATATAGCTTGCGGCGTAGTTTGACGATAGCTGAAATTGAATCGCTTTGCCAGACAATTAAAGCAGTTGATAAGCAAGCGATTATATTTGTAGATAATTGCTATGGTGAATTTATGGAATGCCGTGAGCCGGTTGAAGCCGGAGCTGATATTATTGCCGGCTCACTGATTAAAAATCCCGGTGGTGGACTGGCGCCTTGCGGCGGCTATATTGCCGGTCGTAAAGATTTGGTGGAATTGGCAGGGTTTCGGTTGACTTCTCCAGGATTGGGCGCCGAGGTTGGCCCTTCGCTCTGCGATAACCGGTTGTTGTATCAAGGATTATTTGTCGCACCGCACGTTGTCGGACAGGCGTTGCAGACCGCTATTTATTCTTCCAGCGTTTTTACACAGTTGGGATATCCGGTTTATCCGGCAACCGACGCCGTTCGGACTGATATTATTCAGGCAATCGAACTTGGCTCAGCGGAACGGGTAATTGCGTTTTGTCAAGCTTTGCAAGCTTTTTCGCCGGTTGATTCATATGTGAAACCGGTAGCTTGGGATATGCCCGGCTATAAGGATCAGGTAATTATGGCCGCTGGAACTTTTGTGCAAGGGGCGTCAATTGAATTGAGCGCTGATGCACCGATGCGTAACCCTTACGCTGTTTATTTACAAGGCGGAATAGTTTTTGAACAGAGCGTTGCAGCAATTTTGGCAGCAGCCAAAGCGGTGTCAGCCGTTAAGTAGCACAATTGGAGAATATATGGCAGTATCGGATAAATTCTGGCGGATTGCACGCCAAGATGAATTGTTAATTGAAAAACTAAGCTTGGAAACCGGATATAGCCGATTGATGTGCGCGGTTTGTATTAATCGCGGATTGCTTACGGCTGATGCGGTTAAAGACTATATAAAAACCGATATCAATGGCATTTCTGAGTTTTCCTTGCTTAATGATATTGACGTTGCTGTTGCACGGATTGCAAGCGCTATTGAAAATGACGAACAAATAGTGGTCTACGGTGATTATGACGTGGACGGTATTACCTCGACTGCCCTAGTGGTTAAGATTCTGCGTGCGTTGGGTGCGAAGTCCGATAAAGTTGATTATTACATTCCTGAACGTCAGGCCGAAGGTTATGGATTAAATGCTGAAGCGCTCAGGTTTTTGGCTGAGGTTAAATGTGCTAAACTGGTAATTACTGTTGATTGTGGAATAAGCGGAATTGACGAAGTTGAGGGAATGCGCGGATTACTGGATGTTATCATTACTGACCATCACCAGCCGCCAGCCTGTGTTCCGGAAGCTTATGCAGTTATTAATCCCAAGTTGCTATGTTGTGCATATCCGTTTAAGCAATTGGCAGGTGTGGGCGTTGCGCTAAAATTGTGCCAGGCGCTGTGCGCACATTATCGGGTTGATTTTTGGCGGGAGTATCTGGATATTGTCGCTATCGGAACAATTGCGGACATGGTTCCGCTGGTTGGTGAGAACCGTATTATTGCCAAATTGGGTTTGCAGCAAATCAAACACAGCAAAAACATCGGGCTAAAAGCGCTTATTGAAATTAGCGGGCTGAGTAATCAAGGTGAATATACCGCGGACCAGGTCGGTTATTCGTTGGCGCCGCGCTTGAATGCAGCCGGACGGCTTAGCCAGGCGGCGTTGTCAGTGGAATTGTTTTTGACTGATGACAGCGAACGTGCCACGGAAATTGCTGCGAAACTAAATGAAGAAAACATTGCCCGTCAGCAGCTGGAGCGGGAAATTTTTCTTCAGGCGGACGAATTACTCATAAAACACGGTAAAGAAAACGACAAAGTTATAGTGTTGGTTGCCGATTGGCATTCCGGTGTTATCGGGATAGTCGCGTCGCGACTGGTCGCAAAATACTATCGGCCGGTTATAATTATCAGCGTCAAAGATGGCATTGGTAAAGGTTCTTGCCGGAGCATTCGCAGTTATAATATTCATAAAGCTTTGACAGAGTGCTGCGATGTGTTGTTGGGATTTGGCGGCCACTTTTTTGCTGCCGGATTAACTATTGATGAATTACGAATCGATGAGCTGTCTGAACGTCTGAATGCAATCGCTACCCGTGATTTGCAATTAAGTGATTTTTTTGCTGAATTGGAAATTGATGCTGAAATTACGGCAGATGAGATTAGTTTCAAAAATTTGAAAGAGCTCAAAGCACTTGAACCGTTTGGTGTTGGCAATAACAAACCGGTTTTTGCCCTGCGCAATATCAATGCGCGCGGTAAAGCTGTTTCCTGGCGATTGATAGGCAATGACCAGCGCCATTTAAAACTGACTTTCCCCTATAAAAACGGTGAAACCGTTGACGCGCTTTGTTGGGATATGGCGCATTATGTTAGCAGCTTGAAAAATTCGCAACAGTTTTCGTTAGCCGTGGCGATGGAAATTAATGTTTGGCGGGAAGTTGAACGGTTACAGTTGAAAACCAACAGCATTATCTTTGAGGCTGATTTTGTGGATCGCGCTATGTTGGTGAAAGTATTTAAGAGTCTAAAAGCATTAGCGGCTGATTGCCAGGAAATTACGGTTAATGGTCAATTTTTTCATGAACAAGGTAACGGAACGCGACCGATGACCATTAATAGTGTTGAAACCGCATTGAAAATTTTCCAGGAAATTGGTTTACTGAATTATAGAAATAACGCTCCAGATTATTTCGTTAGTTTCAATCCTTCCGGTGATCAAAAATTCGATTTATTGAAATCGCCAACTTATGTTTTTGCGCTTAGACAAAAAGAATTGTTAGATACCGGCAGTTGCCTTGAGGTATAATGTAACAGTATAAAAAATGCTATTGGAGGAAATATGAATCTTTCAGAACATGTACGCGTTATCGATGATTTTCCCAAACCGGGTATCGTTTTTCGCGATATTACTACTTTGCTCAAAAATGGTCCGGCGTTCAAAAAATCAATCGATTTAATCAAAACGAAATTTGCTAACAAAAACATTGACGTTGTTGTCGGACCGGAATCGCGCGGTTTCATCTTTGGCACACCGGTAGCATATGCGTTGGGTGTTGGTTTTGCGCCGGTACGTAAGCCGGGAAAACTTCCTGCCGAAGCCATCAGTGAGGAATACGCTCTTGAATATGGCACTGACAAATTGCAAATGCATATCGATGCGATCGTTCCGGGACAGCGGGTACTTATTGTTGACGATTTGCTGGCAACTGGCGGCACGATCAATGCGGTGGTACGTCTGATCCGTAAACTTGGCGGCATAGTTGTCGGTATGGCTTTTGTAATCGAGCTGGAAGATATGCATGGCCGCGATAAAATCGATGGTGACGTTGAGATCTTTTCTTTATTGAAATATTAATTTAGGAAGTATAAGTTATGGCGTTGCCGGCATATACTTTTAATGACGTGAAAAAACAAATCAGCAGATATTTACCGGACGCTGATTTTAGCAAACTGGACCGGGCATATCAGCTTGCCGAGAGCGCCCACTCCGGGCAAGTGCGTGAATCGGGTATGGCCTATATTTCACATCCGATTAATGTCGCAAAAATTCTTGCTGATTTACAAATGGATTTGGACTCAATCATCGCCGGTATCTTGCATGACGTAGTTGAAGACACTCAGTATTCAACTTCTGATATGAAGAAACTTTTTGGCGATGATGTTGCCATGCTTGTTGATGGTGTGACCAAACTCGAAAAAATCAATTATAAATCCAAAGAAGAGCAGAAGCTGGAAAACTATATCAAGATGTTTTTGGCAATGGCCAAAGATATTCGCGTGGTGATTATAAAACTGGCCGACCGTTTGCATAATATGCGCACGCTCAAATACACTCCTGAAGACAAACAAAAGCGCATTGCGCAGGAAACACTGGATATCTTTGCGCCTCTGGCACACCGCTTGGGAATTTTCATGCTTAAGTGGGAGTTGGAAGATTTAGCTTTCCGTTATCTGGAGCCGGAAAAGTTTTATGAGCTGGTGGAACTTGTTAATATAAAAAAAGAAGAGCGTGAAAAAACGGTCCGGGAAGCGGCCAAATTGCTGGAAGAAAAACTCCGGGACATCGAGATTAAAGCGGAAATTCAATGGCGCAGCAAGCACTTGTGGAGCATATTTCAAAAAATGCGCCGCGACAACAAAGAGCTCAACGAGATATATGATTTAGCAGCGATTCGGCTGATTGTGAATAATATCAAAGATTGCTACGGCGCGCTTGGTGTCGTGCATACCTTGTGGAAACCATTACCGGGCAGGTTCAAAGATTATGTGGCGATGCCAAAATCCAACGGGTATCAGAGTTTGCATACCACTGTTGCCGGTATCGGTTCTTCACCGCTGGAAATTCAAATTCGCACTCCGGAAATGCATCGGCAGTCCGAGTACGGAGTGGCCGCGCATTGGCGCTACAAGGAAGGCGGCAAAGGATCGTCGGTCAAACGCAGCGATGAAAAGCTGGCGTGGTTGCGGCAATTGTTGGAATGGCAAGATGATGTTAATGATGCCAGCGAGTTCGTTGAATCGGTAAAGTTAGATCTTTTTTCTGATGAGATATTTGTATTTACCCCCCGCGGTGATGTAATCAATTTGCCGGTCGGATCAATTACTATTGATTTTGCATACCGTGTGCATACTGAGGTCGGACACCGTTGCATCGGTGCCAAAATCAACGGAAAAATTGTGCCGATTGACACTAAACTGACTACCGGTGATATAGTTGAAGTTATTACCAGTAAATCGGGTAATGGGCCGAGCCGCGACTGGATAAACATTGCCGGAGCGAGTGATACCCGGCATAAAATAAAGCAGTGGTTCAAGAAAGAGCGTAAAGAAGAAAATATCGAACGCGGCCGCGAGCTTTTAGAAAAAGAATTAAAGCGGCTGAATTATGAATTAAAAGCAATATTAATCGAAGAGTGGCTACTGGAAATAGGACAACGTCACAATCATAATACCGAGGACGATCTATACGCGGCAATCGGCTTCGGTGATGTTTCACCGCAAACCGTAGTGACTAAACTGGTTTCGTTTTACAACAAAGAGCACAACATCAATAAGCAGACAGAAAATCTGGAAAAACTGCTTGCTGATTTGAAGCCCAAGAATATTACCAGCAAGGACGGACACGGGATTCTGGTAAAGGGCGAACCCGGAATGATGATAATCATTGCCCGTTGCTGCAGTCCGGTGCCGGGCGATGAAATCGTAGGCTATATAACGCGGGGAAAAGGCGTATCGGTGCATCGTGCCGACTGCCCGAATATTACCTCCAAACGTGATGATTATGACCGGATTATTCAGGTAGCTTGGGGAAGTCTCAGCAAAAACAGCTATAATGTGGCTATTGAAATAACCGCAACTGATCGTGCCGGATTGTTAACGGATATAATGGTGTTGGCGGCAGACAGCAAACTCAACGTTTCGGCAGTTGATGCCAAGGCGTTGCCGGATAAGACTTCGCGAATTATCATTAACCTTGATATTGATACATTGGTGCACTTGGAATCGATTATGAATAAGTTCAAACGAGTGCGGAGCGTGTTCAAGGTGCGCCGCGCGCAAAGCGGAGGGCAGTAATGCGTGCAGTTATTCAAAGAGTGCGGCAAGCTGCTGTTGTAGTCAACGATCAAGTTGTCGGTGCTATTGGGCAGGGAATATTGGTGTTGCTAGGGGTGAGTAAAGAAGACACCCTGCAAGATGTCGGGTATCTCGCCGAGAAAATTGCTAATTTACGGATATTTTCGGATGCTGATGGTAAAATGAACTGTTCAGTAAAAGACATTGCCGGTGAATTACTGATAGTTTCTCAGTTTACGCTGTACGGTGATTGCCGAAAGGGGCGGCGTCCGAGTTTTGATTCTGCGGCTTCGCCGCAACTCGCTGAAGAATTATATGAAAAATTCGTGGAACATTGCCGGGCAATGCGCATAGGTGTCAGTACCGGTAAATTTCAGGCGGATATGCAGATATCTTTACAAAATGACGGTCCGGTTACATTTGTTCTCAATAGTAAAAAAGAAATCTGAGGTATTATGTTAAAAGTAGAAACTATGCAGGTTGGATACATAGGTACCAATTGTTATATCGTATATTGCACTGAAACTAAAACTGCATTTGTCGTTGATCCGGGTGGCGATGCAGCAGTAATTATAAAAAAAATCGAAGAACTGGGTGTAAAACCGATTGCGATATTAATTACACACGGACATCTTGATCATATTGGTGCAAATGACGCGATTGCAAAAAAATACTCGATTCCGGTTTATATACATGAAGCAGACGCTGCGATGCTCACTTCGGCCGAAAAGAATTTATCGTCAATGCTGGGCGAACGGCTTGTTTGTCAGGCCGCGGATAAATTTTTGAGCGATAATGACGTAATTGAACTGGGCAGTCACCAATTCAGGGTGATTCACACTCCGGGGCACACTCCGGGCGGTATTTGTTTTTTTGCGGATAACGTATTGTTAAGCGGTGATACCCTATTTAAACAGTCAGTTGGCCGGACAGATTTTCCCGGGGGTTCGGCAAAAAAATTGACCGACAGCATTAAGAATAAGCTATTCTGCTTACCGGAAGAAACGGTTGTTTACCCCGGACATGAGGGCAAAACAACAATTGGCTACGAAAAAAAACATAATCCGTTTATTATCTAAGAGGTGTCAATGAATACAGCGCAGATATTTATCGGCTTGAAAATACTTATAGTTATTGCATTTTTGGCTCTGATTCATGCCGTATCTTCGATTTGGCTGCCATTGACGATTTCTTTGGTGTTAACATTTGGAATGTTGCCAATTGTCAGAAGATTTGAGCGAATTCCGTTAACGAAGAAGAAAAAAATGCCAAAAACCGCAGCGATAATTTTAACGTTTATTTTGGTGTTCGGTGTGCTCGCCGGTTTAGCCGTGTACATAATTACGCCGTTGACGCTACAGTTGAGCAGTTTGATAACAGAGCTGCCGCAATATGCCAATAAAGCCGAAGCCTTGTTCGGCGGTATCTATTCTGAATACCAAAATATTGCGTTGCCGGATTTTATCCGTGAAAAAGCGGTTGCCTCGTTAAGTGATGTAGCGAATATTGCCGTCAATTTTGCCGGTAGCACAGTAAAATTTTTGTTGTCACTCACTTCAAGTATCGTTACTTTAGTGCTTGTTCCGTTCTTGACATATTATTTTTTGAAAGATGGAGATAATACAGTTGATTTTGTCGTAAGATTATTTCCCCGCGCAGCGCGTGTCAAGACAGCGCAAGTTATGACAGAACTCGGCGCTGTTATGACGGATTATATCAAGGGTCAGATATTTGTCAGTTTGATTATCGGGTTTATGGTAACCGTCGGTACATGGAGCATCGGGCTGCAGTATTCGTTAATATTCGGGTTACTTGCAACGTTATTGGAAACAATTCCTTATATTGGTCCGATATGTGCTGCAGTGCCGGCACTAGCGCTTGGTTATCTGGTTTCGCCGCTTTTGGCCGTAAAAGTTTTAATATTTTACGTTATTATCCATATTATTGAGGCTAATATTGTTGTACCAAACGTTATGGGAAAAACCGTGGATATTCATCCGGGAATTTTAATGGTGGCGTTGTTAATCGGCGGTGAGTTATATGGAATTATCGGGATGATGGCCGCAGTACCGGCAACTGCAATCCTCCGGGTAGTGTTACGTGCAATCTGGTTTCACGGCGAGGAGCAGATATGATCGATATAGCTTTTTTTGAAGGATTATTACGCGAAAAACAGTATAAAATGACCGTGCAGCGAAAAACGGTGTTAGAGATTTTTGTTGATTTTAGTGAGCGGCATTTGTCAGCAGAAGATGTTTATGGAATATTACGCGAACGTGCAAGCGGTATTGGCTTGGCGACTGTTTATCGGACATTGGAATTGTTGGCTGAACTGGAATTGCTGGAAAAACTTGATCTTGGCGATGGCCGCAACCGTTATGAAATGAAACCGCTCAAGCGTTCTGTCAGGCATCATCACCTGATTTGTATGAGTTGCGGAAAGATTCGTGAAGTTGATAGCGCGGCAATTCAACGGGCGCTTAACGCTATTGAACATGAAAGTGGTTACAGCATCATTGATCATCAGGTAAAACTGTATGGGTATTGCCATGAGTGCCGAAAATAACTGTTATGTAGCGGCAGATGCGTTTATGCGCTATGCACTATGTGATGCTTTGGCGGTATTGAATATACCGTTGGTTGCACAAGATTCCGCTGAATTTGCGTTGGACTGCTATTTGGAAGCTGGATGGTTGCATGCAGTCATTAATTTTAACAACGGAAAAGCTTTTTCACTTAGTGAGCAGATTCGGTCCAATACTGAATTGCGCAGAACTGTTGTTAAAACTGCGGTAAAGCTTTTACTCAAATACACAGATGCCGTAATAGATAGATGGGGAATATTGCGCGGAGTCCGGCCGACCAAGCTGGCGGCAAGTTTATGGAAAAAATACGGGTTAGTTGGCGCAGCGAAATCATTGGCAGAAGATTGCCTGCTCGATAGCCAAACTTCAGAATTGGTATTGGAAGTTGCACAAAATGAAGCCAACTATTTACAACAAATTAATCTGACGGCTGACGCCGCGTGCTTGTACATCGGCGTGCCGTTTTGTCCGACGCGGTGTTCGTACTGCTCGTTTCCGTCGTTCCCGATTCCAAACGACAGCATTGTTCAGACTTATTTAAACGCGGTGAAATCTGAATTGCAAGCCGTGTCAGACATTGTTCGGCAGACTGGCAAAATAATTGTTTCGCTGTACGTTGGCGGCGGCACCCCGGTAAGTTTGACTCCAAAATATTTTTCGGAGTTATTGCTGAGCATTCGCGAATACTTTCCTACTGTCGTAGAATTTACTGTTGAATGCGGGCGGCCGGAATTAATAAATCTTGAGGTATTAGCCGCGGTAAACCGGGCGGCGGTTTCACGGCTTTGTATAAACCCGCAATCGCTGAACGATAGCAGCCTGCGGCGAATCGGACGCGCGCATAGTGAAGCGGATGTTTATAGCGCGTTTGAACTTACCCGGCAAAATTTTGGCGGCAGTATAAATATGGATGTGATTGCCGGATTGAGCGGGGAAATATGCAGTGATTTCGAAAATACGTTAAATAAAATCAGTGCGTTGCAACCGGAAAATATCACTGTTCATTCACTTGCGTTAAAACGTGGCGCAGCAATGTTTGCAAACGGCAGTTTAACCGAACGTAAGCAGGTCGAACAAATGTTGAGCTATGCTTACGGTATTTGCAAACAAAGTGGGTATGTACCATATTATTTGTACAGGCAAAAGAACAGTATTGGCGAAAATGTGGGCTATTGTCTGAATGATTGCCAATGTTTGTATAACATAATGATTATTGAAGAGCAGCATACGATTTTCGGCGTCGGTCCGGCGGCGGCGACCAAAATGGCTTTTGACAAATGCTTGAAAAGTGTTTATAATCCGAAGGATTATCAGGTTTATATCGACAATATCAACAAATATATCGATAAGAAATACCAGTTATTTGAGGAGAAATGATGCAAATTGTGGCGCCGCGCGGCACCAGAGATATTTTGCCGGCTGACGTAGTAAAATGGCAATATGTTGAAAGTGTTGTCCGGGAAATATGTGAATTATTTGGATACGGTGAAATTCGGTTGCCGGTTTTTGAGCAAAGTGAGTTGTTCGCCCGCGGTATCGGTGATGCGACTGATATTGTCCAAAAAGAAATGTATACATTTAAAGATCGCGGTGAACGTTCATTGACGCTTCGTCCGGAATTTACGGCCGGCGTAGTTCGTGCCTATTTGGAACACAAAATGTTCGGTTGGGCACAACCGGTCAAATTGTTCTATTATGGTCCACTGTTTCGTTACGAACGCCCGCAGGCCGGACGCCAGCGTCAATTTAATCAATTCGGTATTGAGGCGTTTGGGTCGAGCAATCCGGCGCTAGATGTCGAAATAATCGCGCTGTCCTGCGAATTTTTGCGACGGCTTGGTTTGACGGAATTGACAGTTGAAGTAAATTCAATCGGCTGCAAAAAATGTCGTCCGATCTACCGCGCGAAACTGCAAGAATATTTTCAGCCATATTTAACGGAAATGTGTGGCGACTGTCAATCAAGATTTTCGACGAATCCGTTGCGAATTTTGGATTGCAAAAACGACAAATGCGCAATTCTTGCGAAAAATGCTCCGGAAAATCGTGAGTGTCTATGCGAAGAGTGTGCTGTACACTTTAATAGTGTCACAGAAATTCTCACTGGTTTGGGATTAAATATTATTATCAATCCACGACTGGTTCGCGGGCTGGATTATTACACAAAAACAGTGTTTGAAATAAAGTGTAATGAGTTAGGTGCGCAAAGCAGTGTGTGTGGCGGTGGCCGTTATGATAATCTTGTCGAGGAGTTTGACGGATCACCGACACCGGCGGTTGGCGTGGCTTTTGGCCTGGAGCGGGTAATAATTATTTTAGAAAAACTTGGTTTGCTAAACGGGTGTTTGGACGAAAAAAAAGTAAAAGTGTTTGTGGCAGCGCTGGATGAAGCGGCGCGGGTTTTGGCTGTGAAGTTGGTTAATGATCTCCGAAAACGCAATGTTGTTTGTGAAGTTGACTATATGGCACGCGGCGTCAAAGCCCAGTTCAAACTTGCCGGAAAACTTAACGCCAAATATGTTGCGGTTATTGGTGAGCAGGAAGTCAATGATCAGACCGTGACGATAAAAAATATGTCAGATCGCAGCCAGACCGTAATGCCGTATAACGAAGCCGTAGTATTTTTGGAGGTTGAATGATGGAAACAATGACAGGATTGCGCCGTACCAATGCGTGCGGATCGCTAAGCAAGAGAGATGTAGGAAATGAAGTAGTGTTGTGCGGTTGGGCCGGTCGCCGCCGTGACCACGGCGGATTGATTTTTGTCGATATGCGTGACCGGGCCGGAATTGCTCAGGTGGTTTTTTCACCGGATATTGACGCAACAGCATTCAAAAAAGCCGAATCGATTCGTAACGAATATGTATTATGCGTACGCGGGATAGTACGGTTACGCAGTGTTGATGCGATAAACAGTAATATTGCATCCGGCGAGATAGAAGTTGAAGGGTTAGAGTTGCGGATACTAAACTCCGCAAAAACACCACCGTTTTATATTCAGGACAACATTGATTGCGATGAGCAATTGCGATTGAAATATCGCTATTTGGATCTGCGGCGGCCGGAAATGCAAGAGTGTTTTCGGTTACGGCACAAAGTGACCATGGCGATGCGCAAGTTTCTTGATCAAAACGAATTTTATGAATTGGAAACACCGATTCTTTGCAAGAGCACACCGGAGGGAGCGCGCGACTATCTAGTTCCCAGCCGTGTTCAGCCCGGCAAGTTTTTTGCATTGCCACAGTCACCGCAAGTATTTAAGCAGTTGTTCATGGTGGCCGGCATGGAACGCTATTATCAAATAGCCCGTTGTTTTCGTGATGAAGACTTACGCGCTGACCGTCAGCCGGAATTTACTCAGCTAGATATTGAGATGTCGTTTATTGACCAAGAGCAAATTTTGGAAATGATGGAAAAACTAACTGCATATATTTTCAAGGAAACGATGAATGTAGAGGTTTCTACGCCTTTCCGGCGGATGTCCTATTTTGAGGCGATGAACAAATATGGCTCGGACAAACCGGACATGCGGTTTGAAATGCCGCTGGTGGATATTTCCGAATGCGTCAACGGTTCGGACTTCAAAGTCTACAATGATGTTATTGCCGGTGGTGGTGTTGTAAAATGTATAAATGTTAAAGGCTACGCTGACATTCCCCGGCGCGAACTCGACGGATTAGTTGATTATATCCGGCAGTACGGTGCGAAGGGTATGACCTGGATGAACTACGCCGAGGGCGGAATCCGATCCGCGATTACCAAGTTTTTCAGCGAAGAGATTATTGCTAAAATTACCGAAACCGTACAAGCTGAACCCAATGACGCAGTATTAATCATTGCCGGCGATCTTAATATTGTTAATACCGCGCTGGGCGCGTTGCGGTTGGAAATGGCGAAGCGCCGCAATCTTATTGATGATAATATGCTTAATTTTCTTTGGGTTGTGGATTTTCCAATGTTTGAATATGATTCTGAGAACAAGCGCTATGCAGCGATGCATCACATGTTTACTTCTCCGAAGGAAAGCGATTTACAATATCTGGATAGCGACCCGGCTCGCATTATGGCCAACGCCTATGACCTGGTTCTGAACGGCTGTGAGCTGGGTGGCGGTAGTATTCGTATTTACAATCGCGATATCCAAAACAAAGTTTTCAACGCGGTCGGCATGACTGATGAGCAGGCCTATGAAAAATTCGGTTATATGCTTGACGCCTTTGAATATGGCGCACCACCACATGGAGGCATTGCCTTTGGACTGGATCGTATGATTATGCTAATGGCAAAACGCAGCAGTATCCGTGATGTTATCGCGTTCCCAAAAACTCAGTCGGCAACCGATCTGATGCTGAATTGTCCGGCCGATGTCGACCCCAAGCAACTGCGTGAGCTGTATATAAAATCAACTACAGTAAAATCGGATAAACAATAAGAAAAACAAAAAAGCGGAGTTGCCGCTTTTTTGTTTTAAATAGTCAAATAAATTAATTAGTAGATAGCGTATTTGCCTCTTCTTGTCCGATGAAACCGTTTTTTTGCATTGCTTCAATAACAATCCGTTGGCGGCGCTTGGCGGCTGCCAGGTCAGCTATCGGATTATAAATTGACGGGCCATTGGGGATGCCGGCGAGCATAGTTGTTTCGTTGAGTGTTAAATCCTTTAAGCTTTTATGAAAGTATTTTTTAGCCGCTGCTGCAGCGCCGTAAGTGTTTTCGCCAAAATAGATTGTATTTAAATAAAGTTCGAGAATTTTATCCTTGCTAAGTTGTGTTTCCAGCCCGACAGCAAAACCAGCTTCCCAGACTTTTCGAGTGAATGACTGTTCGTTTGATAGAAACAGCGTTCGTGCCAGCTGCTGGGTGATGGTGCTGCCGCCTTCGCTAATTTCGCCGCTCTGGATATTCACCAGTGTTGCCCGTAAAATGCTTTCGCTATCAATGCCGGAGTGATTGTAAAACTTCCGGTCCTCGACAGCAATTATCGCTTGTCGCAGTTGCAGGGGAATATCAGATAATTTTGTGTAACCCGATTGCTTAGCGAGTTCGTCACTGATGGTTTTGATATGCGTCAGATTTTGTGCTTTTTCGTAAGTCGTTTCAAAGTGGCTGACGGAGCGGTTGGATGGTGTGAAATTATCCATCTTGCCGTAATAAAGGTAAAGTAAATTTCCGGCGGCAAAGGCAAATAACGCCATTAGTGCCAGAAATAATATTCGTCTTAGAAACAACATGTTATTGCTCCGAATTATGATGACGATCGGCGTGGCGCGATCGTTTTTTATGCTTTTCTTTTTTTCGCCAATAGAACACAATGGCTGCGCCGATAACACTAAAAATAAGTACGTATACGATGAAGTTGCTCAGATCAGCCCCCAAGGCTAACAATTGCTGCCAATTTTCGCCAAACGAGTATGATACATACAGGGCAGCAGTTGTCCAAACTGCTATACCGACGGCAGTTAGCGCCGAAAAGACATAAATATTCAAATCGAAAATTCCGGCAACGATACTGATTTTGGTGCGGAGAACGGGAATTTGCCGCCAGGGAATAATCAAAATCGGTCCAAAGCGTTCAAACCATTCGGAAAATTTGTCAAACCGCCGCGGCGTCAAGCGAATGTAATGGCCATAGCGGTAAACCAGCGGACGGCCGCCACGCCGGAATACGCAGTAAATGAAAAACGAACCGCAGAAACTGCCGGCCCAAGCTGAAAACGCGGTCGGTAAAAACATCAGCGTTCCTTTGAAAACCAAAAAACCGGCAAAGCCGAGAATTAGTTCACTGACGAGTGGAATACACATTCCTTCGATGAAAGTACAAATGAAAATTGCTAAATAACCAAACTTTTCAATATTACTCAATAAAAATTCTTGCATAAGTCTCCAAAAATCTCGCTAATATATTATCACTGTTCTTGACTTGGAAAATCAGACTACATTATAACCTTAGTGATTGACATTTGAAAGAAAAAAGCAACGCTTCAAGATTGAAGCGTTGCTTTTGGTAAGGTCTGGTTAGAGTGCTTTTGTTGACTCAAGGGCAATTTCAATCATTTGTTGCAGGGAATTTTGCCGGTCTTCAGCGCTCATTGATTCGTGAGTGACTAAACTATCAGAGATTGTGCAGATGCATAACGCGCGGCGATTGTATTTGGAAGCTAAAGTGTACAGACCGGCTGCTTCCATCTCGACAGCCATTACGCCATGATTAGCCCAAATTTTGTATTCATCAGGATCATCGTTGTAAAAAGTATCAGCAGACATTATTTGACCCACACGAACCGAAAGATTTTTACTCATTGCTGCATTGTAGGCGTTATTTAACAACGTAAAATCGGCTGTCGGGCAGTAGGTCATGCCGCGAAACCGGATGCTGTTGATGGCGCTGTCATGTGCGGCCGACATTCCCAAAACGATATCGCGAACTTTCACGTCGGCACGTAACGAACCGGCAGTACCGATACGAATAAGATTTTGACAACCATAGGTGTTGATTAGTTCGTTAACATAAATGGAAATCGACGGAATACCCATGCCGGTACCTTGGACAGAAACCCGGCGACCTTGATAATAACCGGTATAACCAAACATGTTGCGAACTTTGTTGTATTGAACGACGTCGGTTAGGTAAGTTTCAGCGATAAGTTTTGCGCGTAGCGGGTCTCCGGGGAGCAGAATGGTCTCGGCGATATCACCGACATTAGCACCAATATGTGGTGTTCCCATAGGTTATCACTCTCCTTAATAGTTTATGTGTTAATTATATTACAGCTCAATGGTATAGTAAATAATTATTAGCTAGAAATTTTGAGGAAGATATTAAACTTTGACAAAGTATTAATTATGTTGTATCATAACCTGAGTTTTTATATATTTTGGAGGAAAAATGGGTTCTTTAGAGCAAATGTTTAGTATGTCATGGCCGATATTATTGATGATAGTAATTTTCTACTTCATCTTATATCGTCCGCAAAAAAAACAGCAGAAAAAGCGTGCTTCTTTGCTGGATACCTTGAAAAAGGGTGACCGAGTTGTTACAATCGGCGGTATATATGGTAAAATTGTTGCAATGACTCAAGATACAATTACATTACAAATTGCTGAAAAAATCGAAGTCAAGTTTGCCCGTTCGGCAATCAGTCGTCATCAGAATCAGGATAATGATGAAAGTGGCGCAGCCCCGGAGCAACTACCTGAAAATTCATCTAACTAAACAAACAGACACCGACCTTTGGTCGGTGTTTTTTTGTTGCAAGGAAATATTTTGTTTTTTTGTACTATCTGATATAATGCTGAGGTATTTATAGACGGTTCACAGCCATTTGAAAGGATTGTAAAATCTATGAAAAAATTGCTTGCCATTTTGCTACTGTTGTTTATATTTGTTGGTACTTTCGCTGGTTGTTCGTTTTCTAAATCTGACAAAGAGGTGTTGCGCTGGGCGATACCTGATGATCCTGAATCGCTCAACCCGCAAAAAATGTCTTCAACATATACTTTAGGCGTTGCTGATCAGTTGTACGAAGGGCTTTGTTCGATCGGCAGTGACAACGTGGTTTTACCGGCAGGTGCTGAAAAATGGGATGTTTCTAAAGACGGCTTAACGTATACCTTCTATCTTCGTAAAGATGCCAAGTGGTCGAACGGCGATCCGGTTGTGGCACAAGATTATATATATTCGTGGCGTTGCGGCGTTGACCCAAAGTACGCTGCGGAAGCCGCTTTTATGTTGTATTTTGTTAAAAACGGTGAAAAATTTAATCAGGGAAAATGCAGTGTAAGCGATTTTGGTGTAAGTGCGATTGATGACCATACTTTACAAGTAAAACTTGAACGTCCTTGTGATTTTTTTCTGCGGCTGACGTCTTCTCACGCTTATTTTCCAATCGACAGTGTGGTTGCCGAAAAGAATGCTAATTGGGCGGCTAACGTTAATACAATTATCTGCAATGGCCCTTTCAAAATTACTGATTGGGATCACAATTCGAAAATCACGCTTGTAAAAAACGATAAATATTGGGACAAAGCCAAAGTTAAGTTAAGTGAAATAGATATATATATGGTTGACAAAGATTCAACCGCTATGTCAATGCTGGAGAGTAATCAACTTGATGTTTCAGATACCTTGCCGCCGGAATCAGAATATAAGCGGCTGGTTGCTGCAGGTAAAATAAAGAATTATCCATTCATGAATACAAACTATTTAGCATTTAATGTTCACAACAAGCCGCTGAACGACGTGCGGGTGCGAAAAGCGTTGTCTTATGCGATAGACTGTACTGCCTTGTTACAGGAAGCCAAGGTGTTGGGTGCTTCCAGAGAGGCCTATGCCTGGGTACCGTTTGGGATTCCTGATGCGACGGCAGACAGCGATTTCCGTAAGGTCGGCGGCACATATTTTAACTACGATCCAGAACGCGCCAAAAAGCTATTGGCCGATGCCGGTTATCCAAACGGAAAAGGGTTTCCCGAATTAACCTTCATGTTTGGTAGTAGTGCCGGCAAAAGTAAATATGGTGAAATGATTCAGGAAATGTATAAAAAAGTTTTGGGTGTAAAAATCAAACTTGTTGGACAGGAATGGAAGGTATATAACAAAAGCCGTGACGAATTACAGTATGATATTTGTACTAACAGTTGCGTAGGTGATTACCTTGACCCAATGGCTTATATGTCCGTGCTTTTGACCAGCAGTGACACAAACAATGTTCCGCGCTGGTCGAACGCCAGCTATGACGGGTTGATTACGCGGGCGCAAAATACGAACGACAATGTTGAACGGATGCGGTTGATGCATGAGGGCGAGAAAATCATTTTCGATGAAATGCCGATTATGCCGTACGCATTTTCGATGAACCGGATTATGGAGAGCGGTGCAGTTCACGGTATTATCCGCGATGCCTCAGGAAAGACGCTAATGAAAGAAGCTTATAAGGAGTGAACTCTTGCGAAACTATGTTGCGGCTGCGCCTGACGTAGAATATGATATGTTGAGTGCGGACTATTGGATAGCCAAGAACTTAAACGCTAATGATGTTTTGCTGACTGAAGTTGAAATTGATATTTTCAACCAATCATTAATCGAAAATATTCCCGCTCACATGACGGATATTTACACAACGGCCGCACAAATTAATGCTGAAAAACTGTACGTGCTGGTAAATCGCTATGATGTGCTAAGTCAACAAGAACTGTTCATAAACGGCGAGGGTGCCAACGATTTGGTTTGGGCAGAATTATTTGCTTTGAAAAACAGCGGAAGCATTCTTGAGACAACAAATGTTCGTTATGCTTTGGCTACGGAGCGTTGCAATGTGCGCGCATTTCCGACAAATGTTTTTGCTTGCCGGGAATTGACGGATTATCCACTAATCGACCGATTCCAAGAGACTCATCTCGAACCGGGACAGCCGGTGCTGGTTTATCATGAGAGCGCCGATGGTTTGTGGTTTTTTGTCCGGCTCTTCAATTATTGTGGTTGGGTGGAAAAAAACAAGATCGCTTTGTTTGATGCAGCGGTTTGGCGCGACTACTGTCACCATTACCAAAAAGAATGTTTAGTTGTGACTGGAAAACGATTGTATATCGCTGAAGGTTATTGTAGCGGACGGCAGAAATTGCTGTTTTCGATGGGAGCACAGTTACCGTTGTGGTATGGTGCACCCAAAGAGATTGTTGACATGCAAAATATTTGCGGTTCTTATGTTGTTGCGGTGCCCAGGCGACATACAGACGGCAGTGGTCTGATTGTACCGCTGTTAATACCAATTGGTAGTGATGTCGCTGTCGGTCGATTACCGTATACTTTGGCAAATTTATTGCGCCAAGCTTTCAAATTATTGGGAGAGCGTTATGGCTGGGGTGGTTTGTACGAAAGTTGGGATTGTTCTGGCTTGATAATGGCAGCTTATTCCGTGTTTGGGTTCAGATTGCCACGTAATTGTGCGGTCGAGGAACAGCCAAAAGCATTAAAACGAAGACTGGACTTTTCGGAAAATGATGATATAATTAATAGGTCACAAATGCTGGCAGCTGTAAATTCTGGTGGAGTTGTTTTCACTCCCGGACATGTGATGATGTATCTTGGGGCAACGTGCGGCAAGCATTACGTTATTCATTCGACAAGCGGCGGACGTGATTCAAGAGGAAATATATTAAATTGTGTTCTGGTTGCCAATATGCACGAACACTCAACATCAAAGCAGCTAAGGCTGATTGATCAAGTGTATGCGGCTGGCAATTTTCAATAGAGTTTGGAACAAAATAAAAAAACAGGAGATTATTATCATGGACAAAGAACTTCAATATCAATTTAACAAGCAAATTAATGTGGAAATTTATTCGGCTTATTTGTATCTGGCGATGGCAACGGCTGTGGCCCGGCAAGGATTAGGCGGTGCTGCGCACTGGCTGACTCAACAGTATTACGAAGAAATGATGCATGCCAGAAAATTGATTGATTATGTAACTGCGCGTGCTGGCGAGGTGCGTTTTTACACAATTGATTCACCTAAAGAGCAGTTTGGTACAGTCGTTGATGTTTTCAATGAAGTACTCGCGCACGAGCAATATGTTACCAGCCGGATAGTTGAGTTGGTCGGCGAGGCTGAGTATGCCGCTGACGCTGAAGCTCAAACTTTCCTGCAGTGGTTTATCAACGAGCAAAAAGAAGAAGAAGAAACAGCTTCAAAGATTGTAGCGTTTTTTGCCGCTGCCGCTGAAGATCAAACGAAAATTGCTGAAGTGGACGCTCAACTCGGACAGCGAAATTAAATATATATTCGCTAAATATTCTTGACTTATATGAGCATTGTGTTTACAATAATGCGTGCGACATTTTGTCGTTGCTTTCACTAGCCCCGAAAGCAGCGCAAAAATATAAGAACTGATTAAGTTGTTGGAAGGAAGAGACTATGAAATCATTCATGGCGAATAGTGCTACAGTAGAGCGTAAATGGTTCGTCGTTGATGCGGACGGCAAAACTCTTGGCCGCTTGGCTGTTGAAGTTGCAAAAATACTTCGCGGTAAACACAAACCGACGTTCACTCCACATGTTGACTGTGGCGATCACGTAATAATTGTAAATGCAGAAAAAATAAAAACTACTGGAAACAAATTGCTGCAAAAAACATATTTTCGTCATTCAGGATATGTTGGCGGAACTACTTTTGTAACCTTAGGAAAAATGTTGGCAAGTCATCCGGGCAGAGTCGTAGAGATGGCAGTAAAAGGCATGTTGCCTAAAAATACGCTCGGTCGTCAAATGTACCGTAAATTGAATGTGTATGTTGGCCCGAACCATCCACACCAAGCGCAACAACCGGAAGAGCTTAAGCTCAATATTAGATAAGGCGGAGTAGGAGGAATATAATGTCGAGTATAGAATTTTACGGCACCGGCAGAAGAAAGACTTCTGTTGCGCGCGTCCGTATATTACCGGGAACTGGAATAATCACAGTTAACGGTAAAGAATTTGAAGAATATTTTCCATTGAAGACGTTGCGGCTTATTATCAGGCAACCGCTTGAACTGACACAAACTACCGATAAATTTGACATCAAGTTAAATGTTGCCGGTGGTGGATTGTCCGGGCAAGCCGGCGCAGTTCGTCATGGTATTTCCCGGGCGTTATTGCATGTTGATGGTGATTACCGTTTGTCTTTAAAAAAAGCTGGTTTCTTAACCCGCGATCCGCGTGAAAAAGAACGCAGAAAATATGGTTTAAAGAAAGCTCGTAAAGCAAGCCAGTTCTCAAAACGATAACACATATTCTCAAGGCACGATTTTTCGTGCCTTTTTCTTTTGCTTGAGAGGGTGTCTATGATTTATTTAATAAGTATATTGGTGACAGCTTTTATCGCAATTCTATTGGTGCTGGGCTATTGGAAATACATTCTTGCATCTCTAGTTCTTTTAGCGGTGATTAGTATTCCCTTTGTCTGGAAGGCCAAAGCAATGACAACCGGGCAGAATAAATTCCGGATGATTATTGGTGCATTAGGGCTGTTGATATTATTTATCGTGATAATTTTTGTAGCGGCAATAGCTATTAATTTTTTGTTTTGGTATTTATTCAAGCATCATCCAGTTTGACGCTTGTTGGATAAATATGCGATAATGATTAAAAGATTTGGAGCGTGTTATGACAATCGCATACTGTTTTCTACTTGCAGCGTTTTTAAGCGCAATTTGGAATTGGCTTTCAATTTATATGGAGTGGCGAGTTTGCGAACGTATTTCAAAACCGCTGACGATGGTGTTGCTGATTACTTGTGCGTTGTTGTTGCCGTTAACTTCTGAAAACCAATGGTTAGGCAAACTATTTATTATCGGATTGATTTTTTCGTTGTTCGGCGATGTTTTTTTGATGCTACCACATAATAACACCTGGTTTTTATTGGGATTAGTAGCGTTTTTTTGCGGCCATTTGGCCTATATTTTCGGCTTGAATTATTATGCGCCGCCAATAAGTTCATTGTTGATGTTGCTGGCAGTGTTAATTGTTGCTTTTTTTGTGGTGCGCATTATCGTTAACGGATTGATAAAAAAAGGCGAACGTGGATTAATCATTCCGGTTCTGGCTTACTCGGTAATTTTGGTGGCAATGTTGTATTCCGGACTGTCGACAATTCTTCGGCCGGAGTGGTCGATACTTAGCAGTGTTGTCTGTGTTATCGGTGCCGCGCTATTTTTTGTTTCTGATTCGTTTTTGAGTTATGGTATGTTTGTTGCGATTGAAAAAAGCCGTATAAATCGCATTATTGTGATGGTGACCTATTTTTTAGCGCAGATTGGTTTAACAATGACGATCGCAACGTGGCAGGTGTAAATGAATATTTCACAAATTGACAATGTTTTTTCGGCACAGCAGGCATATTTTGCCAGCGGTGCTACGCGGTCGCTAAAGTTCCGCGTAACAATGCTTAAGCGTTTAAGTTGTGCTATTCAGGAGCATGAACAAGTTATTTTTAATGCATTGAAACTTGATTTGGGTAAACCGGAATTCGAAGCCTACGCTTCAGAAATTGGTTTTGTTTTATCAGATATTGATCATACTGTGGCAAAATTGCCGAAGTGGTATAAAGACGAACGGGTTGCTTCGCCGTTACTGCAATTTCCGGCGCGCAGCAAAGTAGTGTCAGAACCGCTTGGCCTGACATTAATTATTGGTCCCTGGAATTATCCGTTCCAGTTAATTATGGCACCGCTGATCGGGGCTATTGCTGCAGGTAATTGTGCGATAGTTAAACCGGCAAATATCTCGGCTAATGTGGCTGAAGTAATTCGTGATTTGTTGGAACACACTTTTTCAAGCGAGTATATTGCCTGTATTATGGGTGGACGTGACGCTAACACTGCATTGCTTAATAAACCGTTCGATTTAATTTTTTATACCGGTAACCCTGAAGTTGGCAGAAGTGTTATGGCGGCAGCGGCGAAACACCTTACGCCGGTCGTGCTTGAGTTAGGTGGCAAAAGTCCGTGTATTGTGGATAAGAATATTAATTTAGAGATTGCTGTCAATCGTTTGGTTTGGGCAAAATATTTTAATGCCGGTCAAACCTGTGTGGCGCCGGATTACGTTTACGTACATAAGGATATCAAAGCAGAGTTTTTAGCAAAAGTAATTGCGCGAATTTCGAAAACTTATGGCGATGATCCTCAGCAGTCTGAATCACTTGGGCGAATTGTCAATGATAAACATTTTGTTCGGTTGTGCTCGTATTTAGAATCAGAGCGTATATTAGCCGGTGGCATTACAAACGCAAAAACCCGATATTTTTCTCCCACGGTAATCGATAATGTGAACTGGCAATCAAAAGTGATGCAGGACGAAATATTCGGCCCGATAATGCCAATTTTGGAATATGAAAATATTGACGAATGTATCGCTGCTATCAATCGAAATCCAAAACCATTGGCATTATATGTATTTAGTAACGATCGGCATTTGACAGACCGGTTAATCAGGCAAACTTCAAGCGGGGGCGTTTGTATTAACGATTGCATTGTGCATATGGCGACTAAAAATTTGCCGTTTGGCGGGGTGGGAAACAGCGGTTTGGGAAAATATCACGGCAAGTACAGCTTTGAGTGTTTTAGTCAAAAGAAAGCTGTTATGTCACGATCAACCTGGTTAGACATACCGCTGCGTTACGCACCTTACCCCAAACTACACAAATGGTTGAAACTATTGATCAGATATTTGGGCTAGATTGAATAATTATGAAAAACAATGTAGAATAAAACGCAGAACTTCTATCACCAATAGATTATGGTTTGACGCTTAAATTTTTTGGAGGGTATATGAAAAAGTTAGCTGTTGTGCTAATTTTGGTTTTGGTTGCTTTTTCGGCCACCTGTTTTGCGGATGTCAGTTGGGATGATGATGTTGTTTCGGCGGATGGTTATGGAGTGCCGCCGCAAAACACTGTAAATCCAGCACAAGCTAATATTTTAGCACGCCGCGCTGCAGTTGTTGACGGACAACGAAATTTGATGGAACAAATAATGGGTGTTAGTCTGGATGCAACCACTACTGTGCGTGATGCAATGGTGACGAGTGATGTTATTAAAACTAATGTAGTCGGTTTTCTTAAGGGGTTCAAAGTTGTTAAGGGAAATATGACAGCCGAGGGTGTTTATCACGTTGTGCTACAGGTGCGGTTGTATGGTGCAGATAGTCTTGCGAGCGCGGTTATACCGGCAAGCGGTATCGGGGGCGGTCAACAGCCTCAAGCGATACCGTTGCCGCAATCTAATGTTAGCACAGGTACCGTTACCGGATTGGTAGTTGATTGCCGGGGATTGAAGCTTGAGCGCACAATGACTCCGGTAATTTACGATGAAAATGGCAGAGTCATTTATTCCAGCCGCTATATCAGTACAGATCTGCTGATTGCTAACGGGATGTGTGATTATGATACTGCTGACGAAATGCGCTCATTGAGTTTTCGTGCCGGAGCTAAACAGCTGATGATAAAGCCGGTAAGATTACGTGATTTCAACCGGAATGCCGTGGTTAGTGTCCGCGATGGTGATATTATTCTTGCGGCTAATCAAAAGAACGATATGCTAAAAAAAACTCAAGTGGTATTTTTAACGGATAATTAATAAAAACGAGCGGCCGACATTTTGTCGGCCGCTCGTTTTAATCTTGGTTATGGGTTGCAATTAAATCCAACAGCGCTTTTGCTGATTTTTTTGGACCGTCAAATTCCAAACCGGGTATTCCGAGTTGTGTACGTAATTGCCCGACATAAATACCACAGTCGAAAAAAAACGTAAAGTATTTATCAGATAACGGATCATGTAATTCACGATATTGATCCGGACCAAAGACGTTAGCAAAATAGGCATGAGTCATTCCGCTAAGGTTTGTGGTGCCTTTGCTCATTGCTTGTCCGGAACGAAATGCCGCTAATGCGGTTCCAACATCTTCAAAGCGTTCAATTGCCGGTGTGCTTGTATTAGTCAGTTCGTAGTTATTGGCGTAGAGCACAAAGTCAATGCTGTGTGCAGCGATAATATCTTCAATAGTCGCTACCGGGTAAATAACCCGCGCATTGGTTTGCGTAGGATTCATGATGATTGCACGGTCCATTTTTCCGTATATATAACCGGGACGCAAATCATCGATACGTAAAAACGCGCCGATTTCCGTGCCAAAGCCAACAACAGCATTTCCGGAAATTTCCAAAGAACCCATATCGTCAGCGATAATTTGCATCGAGTTGATTGATTGACCGCCGATTTCGCGAATGGCTTCGATAGTTTCGGATTTTCCGGTGCCGGTGTCGCCCATTATCAAAACTGTTTTTTTGTTGCCGTCGAAAGAAATTTTTATCAGTGCGCCATGAAATGGTAGTGAACCTTGCTTCATTGCATGGATGTTGTGCAACGTCAACACCATTTTTTTCAGATAACCAAAATAGCCAAATTCGTCTTTGTTTGGACAAGCGCCGACCAATATTTTGTTTTCAGCGTCGTCGAAAAAAACGGTTGGATGATCGCTGAATTGGTACAGTGATTCACCGGGAACGCCGTACATGAAAAAAGCGGATGGCTGAGTGGTAAGATCTTCGTCGCTAGCCAGCTCAAATAGATTGCACAGCGACATACCCAATTCAAAAAAGTTTTCATGAAAATAAATCAAAATTATTTGTTTGCCAACTTTCGCGGGAAAGCATAACCATTCACCTGGATTGATTTCGTTCAATTGTATCGGGTTGACAAGTACTTTTTCAAATTTACCTTTTCGTTTGTTGTTAGGTTGATTAACGATCAAGGGTGGAGATAATAAAATTTGCCGGATCACTAACACGCTCTTCAATTTAGCGTACTTACCCGGCAAGCGCACAATATTAGGTATTGCAATAACCGATACTTCGGCACCGGCAACGATTTGCCGATAAACACGCGGAGGCCGACAATTGATATTTTCCAATAATGCACGGTAAGTGCCGCGAATAAGGTGGTTTAGTTGTTCTACGGTAGACATGAAAGTTCGGTATGGGCGTTGATCCAAGGTGTCATTTTCTGAATCGCAGATAATATAGCGATTATAGCTGCGCCAATAATCATAAACATACATGACAAAATCATTCAGAGTCCGTTGATTGGCAATATACGTTTCACAATTCTCCTGAATTTTTGCTGCGTCATGGTAATTTAATTTATAAAGATTTTTGCAAAAACGGACGAAGTGCCGCTGACGTTCGATCGACTTGTGTTCGCCGGCGAAAATTTCCAGTAGCGGCGATTGGCAATGGGCAAGCTCGTTGATGCATGATGCCAGCAGTCTGTGAAATAATTTGCTGGATAACAGTTCGTCAGCTGTTTCGAAAGTACGGTACTTAACTTTTATTATTGCTTTATTAGCAACGAATTTAACATTTTCCATTTATGTCTCCTGTTGATCTTTTAACATACGGAGCAGACTCTAACTAATTATACGTCGTCTGTCAACGTGGCAAAGGTATGTCGAATAGTTGTTTTAGTTATTGCAAATAGCTGTTGCTACAAGTATAATAATTTGTGGCGTTGCCTCATAGTGTTTGGTTTAATACGGAGGAATAATGAAGAAAATCGTTTTAATTTTAGCAGCAGTTGTTGCAATCATAGGAGGGGGATATTTTTTTATGAATCAACAGGTTTCGGCGACAGATCAACAAACTCCGGCAAAAGAAATAAAAATTGCATTGGAAACTAGTCAAGGGACGATAGTTTTGAAACTTTTTCCGACTGTCGCTCCAAAGACGGTAGAAAATTTTGTCGGATTGGTAGAAAAGGGTTATTATGACGGTACAATTTTCCATCGAGTGATAAAAGATTTTATGATTCAGGGCGGTGACCCAACGGCTACAGGCCGTGGCGGCCAATCGCTTTGGGGTGGTAAATTTGAAGACGAGTGCTCATCTTCGGTGACGTTCAATAAGCCGGGTTTAATTGCGATGGCAAATGCCGGACCAAATACTAACGGCAGCCAATTTTTTATTACAACGGTGCCTTGTACCTGGCTGAATATGAAACACACAATTTTTGGCGAAGTAATCAGCGGTTATGATGTAGTTCAAAAAATTGATAATTGTACTACTGCCTGGGGTGATAAACCTGTTGTTGACCAAAAAATTATCAAGGCTTACCTTGTTAAATAGTTGGTTCTCAAAGGACACGGATGGGTGTTTATGAAAAAGAAAAAGCTGATAACTGTGTTACTAATTACGTACCTCATTGCCTTTGCCGATGGTTTTTGCTGTAACTGGTTGCTTCGCAACCGGAAGCGGTTGTTGTCCTGCCGGGCTGGGGCAATGGTTAAGTATCGTATTAGCAAAATAATTGGCTATTGTGTTGGTTTGGCGGGAGTAGTGCTTGTTTGTTTGCCATTGGTTTTTACAAACACTGCGTTTGCTGCCGATCAACAACAAACAGCCGCTTTGACAGTAATTGTATATAATTGCGAAAATCAATCCGGTCATGTGGTGGCGCGATTATTCTCGGCACAGGACGCTAAAGCTTTTGGTTTCGAAAAGAACGGAGCGATTGAACGGATTGGAAAAATTGACAGTAGCAATTCGTCAAAGGTTGTTTATGAAAAATTACCATTTGGCGATTACGCGCTTTCAGTATTTCATGATTATGACGATTCACGAAATATGGAGAAAACATTGTTTGGTTTGTATAAAAAGCGCTATGGTTTTTCCGGTGGTGCGAGCAAAGCGAATTTTGATCTGGCTAAATTTTCCTTTAATCGCGATCAAGTTATCTATATAACTTTGCGCTAGTTATCGATATAAAACAACGGTTTTTGCAAAAAAAAGTTGACAATATCAGCCAAATTGTTTTATAATACGCCTTGTCTCTATAAGAGACGCAGCAAAACGGCCTCGTGGTGTAGTGGTCTAACATGCCGCCCTGTCACGGCGGAGATCGAGGGTTCAAATCCCTTCGAGGTCGCCATTTTTTTGCCGCGGTAGCTCAGTCGGTAGAGCAGAGGACTGAAAATCCTCGTGTCGGCGGTTCGATCCCGCCCTGCGGCACCATTTGTAAATGCGGAAGTAGCTCAGTGGTAGAGCATCGCCTTGCCAAGGCGAGGGTCGCGAGTTCGAATCTCGTCTTCCGCTCCAAAATTTTCTGTATGGCGGCATAGCCAAGTGGTAAGGCAGAGGACTGCAAATCCTTTACCCCCAGTTCAAATCTGGGTGCCGCCTCCACAAAAATGCCGGGGTGGCGGAACTGGCAGACGCAAGGGACTTAAAATCCCTCGGAGAGTAATCTCCGTACCGGTTCGATTCCGGTCCTCGGCACCATTATGATTTTATTTTCACAATAAAGTAGGAGCGTCCGCTTCTCACCGTATTACGCAAACGTGTACGGTTAATATGAACAGGTTATTGTAGCGGACGTTTTGTGTCCGCTATATTTTTTTTGAAAGAGGTGAAAACCATTAGCTCAAAAGATGATTTGAGAATCAACGAGAAAATCAGATCCAGGGAAGTTCGGTTAATCGGGCCCAATGGCGATGCTATGGGCGTAGTTAATCTTACTGACGCTCAGCGTGTCGCTAACGATAATCTAATGGATCTTGTTGAAATTTCCCCCAACGCCAGTCCGCCGGTCTGTAAAGTTATGGATTATGGCAAATACCGTTACGAACAACATCGCCGCATCAAGGATGCCAAAAAAAATCAAAAAGTTACAATTTTGAAGGAAATCAAATTTCGTCCTCGAATTGAAGAACACGATATGGAAACAAAATCCAAACATGTTCGTGAGTTTATCGAAGCCGGCGATAAAGTTAAATGTACGATTATGTTCAGGGGGCGCGAATTGAGTCATCCGGAGCTGGGCAGAAAAATTCTAACTAATGTTGCGTTGGCGATGAAAGATATTGCCAAGCTGGAACGCGAACCGAAGCTGGAAGGCAAAAATATGATCATGATACTTTCGCCAATATCAAAATAATAGTTAATAGCAATTTGAATTGAAATATATAAGGAGGACATGTCATGCCTAAAATGAAAACGCGTCGGGCAGCAGCCAAACGATTCCAAGTAACGGGAACGGGAAAATTCAAGCGTTCACAAGCATTTAAGCGACACATTCTTGAAAAGAAAGCACCGGGACGTAAGCGTAGCCTTCGTAAAGCCGCTATGGTTTCTGCTTCTGACCACAAGCGTGTACAAAGAATGTTGCCATACGCAAACTAAATCTTAAGGAGAATAAGTCATGCCAAGAGTAAAAAAAGGTGTTACTGCACACGCTAAACATAAAAAAATTCTGAAACTTGCCAAAGGTTACCGTGGAACGAAAAGCAAATTGTTCCGTAAAGCCAATGAGACGGTAATGAAAGCGCTGTATTATGCTCGTCGTGATCGTCGTGCGAAAAAAGGTGAATTCCGTGCATTATGGATTACTCGTATTAATGCGGCTACCCGTATGAACGGAATGTCGTATAGTAAGTTTATCAATGGCTTAAAAATTGCCGGTATAATCATGAATCGCAAAATGCTTTCTGATATAGCCATCAATGATTCGGCCGCGTTTGCCAAACTTGTCGAGACGGCAAAACAAGCTTTAAATTAAAAATTATCCGAGCGTAATAGCGCTCGGAATTTTTTTTTATTTGGCAGGAGTTTATGTGAAAGTGGCGAATTATAATAGCAAATAATTCTGGAGGTGATGTGTTATGGCTTTAGTTTCAGCTAATGAGATTTTGATCGATGCCCAGAAGCATGGTTACGCGGTAGGGGCCTTTAATGTCTTTAACATCGAAACATTGAGCGCGGTTGTGGAAGTTGCCGAGGAATTGAAGAGTCCGGTCATTATTGGTGTGCCAGAGCGATTATTCAAATTTGTTGATGTTGAGATTTTAAGCGCAGCGATGGTGAAGTCAGCGCATAAAGCGCATGTTCCGGTAGCGTTGCACCTGGATCACGGGTTCAGTTATGAAGGCGTTATGAAGGCGTTGCGTTGGGGATTTACTTCGATAATGTATGATGGTTCTAATCTGCCGTTTGATGACAATATGCGAAAAACCAGAGAAATCCGGCGAATGGCGCATGCGTTGGGAGTAACAGTTGAGGCTGAATTAGACTACACGGATTGCTACTGCAACGAAGAACCGACATTTTCTCAATATTTAATTCACAATTCAAAGGTCCGCGAGTATCTGGATAAAACAAAAGTTGATAGTTTGGCAGTAACTTTTGGAAAGCACGGTCCGGCCGGTAGCCAATATGAGTTGCAAGTTGATTATGAAAAACTATTTAAATTAAGAGAGGTGGCAAAAATTCCGCTGGTTTTGCATGGTGCGCCCAAGCTGAAACCAGAAGAATATGTGTTGGCAATAAAAGCTGGTATCGCAAAAATCAATGTTCCTACAGATACTTCGTACGTTGAAATTGATGTGATAAAAAAAGAATTGGCACAACATCCGCATGCAAATCTGATTCATTTAATGACTGCTGTCAAAAAAGGCGTTAAAGAGTCGGTGAAAAAATATATGCTGGCTTTCAATAGCGTTTCAAAAATAAAAAAAATCTAAATTCAAACGAATAATGAAAGTAGCCGCGAGAATTTCTTAAGTGCTTTTTCATTGAGGCGATATGATCGAGACAATTACCAGTTTTAGTAACGAGGCTATCAAGAATTTCGTTGCTTTACGATTAAAAAAGCAGCGCGAACGACAGCAATTGTTTTTAGTTGAAGGTTGGAAAAATATCCATGAGGCGCTTGAGGCAAAGTTTATTGTCGAAAAGCTACTGGTTGATGTCAACGAACACTTGAAAACCGAAGAATCGCTGATACTAAAAAATATCGCTGAGCGCTCTAAAGTAATTTATACTACACGTTCAATAATAAACAAAATTGCGGAAACAGTAACAGCACAGCCGTTATTGGCTGTTATAAAATATCCTGAGCACAGCTCGGCGGGCATAGTTGAAAAAAAATTTGTAGTACTGTTAAACAATATTCAGGATCCGGGGAATGTCGGTACTATAATTCGCACTGCAGTTGCGGCAGGAGCCGATGCAGTATATTACGATAGCGGTTGCGCTGACCGGTTTTCGGCCAAGGTAATCAGGGCGTCGGCGGGAGCGGTTTTCAAAATACCTGTAATAGGAGTGGAGAAATCGTCCGAATTGATTTCTAAGCATAAGCGAGCGGGATTCGCGATCATTGGTACGGCGCTTTGCAAAGATGCTGTTTCGGTGTGGGACCTCGAGAAGACGGAAAAGATAATGATCGTTCTTGGAAATGAGGGGGCTGGAATTGATGATGAATTGCTGGCGATGTGTGCAAAAAGGGTGGTCGTTCCTTTAAAAAACAATGTCGAATCTTTGAATGTCGGTGCAGCAGCTGCAATAGTGTTATTTGCAGTGGCTAATAAATGATTTAACGGCAGAGTAATACTCTGCCGTTCTCTATTCCAATAAATGTTGGCGTGTGTTAAAATAAAAGCTAAATTCATTGTTTACTGGGGGTTGAATTGGTTTTGGACGTTGTAGTAGCCGGTGCACCGATATTGAAACAGATAGCTGACGAAGTAAAATTTGTCGGTCGTAATGAGCGATGTCTGCTTAATGATATGGCTGATACAATGTATGCTCACGACGGTGTTGGGTTGGCGGCGCCGCAAATCGGTTTTGCCGTGCGAATAATTGTTGTTGATGATGGTAATGGATTGATTGAAATGGTTAATCCGGTAATAACTGAAGCGTCAGGTAGCGTAGTTGATGAAGAAGGGTGCTTGAGTTGTCCGGGATTTACCGGGCCTGTGAGCAGATATGAGCAAATCACTGTTGAAGGGTTGGATCGCAGCATGAGGAAAGTATCGTTAATTTGCAGTGGGTTGTTGGCTCGAATATTTCAACATGAGATTGATCACTTAGACGGAGTGTTGTTTACCGAAAAAGCAATTAGTTTAGCAATGCCCAACGCGGAGGCGTAATTGAAAAAACGATTAGTTTTTATGGGAACACCTGAATTTGCAGTGCCTTGTCTGCAGGCTTTGTTTGATCAGGGCTATGACATAGTCGGCGTGTACACACAACCGGACCGGGCGCGCGGACGGGGTAACAAAATGAGTTTTTCGCCAGTTAAAGAGCGAGCTATTTTGCTGGATGTTCCTGTTTTTCAGCCCGCAAAATTGCGCGACGAGGCGAGCCAACTGCATTTGCGTGAATTAGCGCCAGATATTGTTGTTGTTGTTGCTTATGGACAAATTTTGCCTGAAGCACTACTGAAAATCCCGTCATTTGGCTGCGTAAACGTGCATGCATCGCTGTTGCCAAAATATCGCGGTGCCGCACCGATTCACCGGGTGATTATCGATGGTGGGACAGAAACCGGAATATCAATCCAGTTAATGGAAGAAGGTATTGATACTGGTGCAGTGCTTGCATCAAAGAAGCTAATCGTCGGACAAACCGACACGACAGGGCTGTTGCACGACCGGTTGATGTATAGCGGCGCGGAGCTGCTGGTTGATACAATTGGTAAATGGTTGGCAGGAAGCATCGTTCCGCAACCGCAAGATTCCAGCGTTGCTACCTATGCCAGGAAAATTGATAAACAAACTGAGCAGATAGATTGGACGCAATCGGCAACGAAGATTGCTAACTTGGTGCGCGGATTGAATCCTTGGCCAGGTGCCTGTACTGGTTTTGCCGGAAAAGTGCTGAAAATTTGGCGTGCTACAGTTAGTGATATTAAATTTCACGGTTTTCCGGGTGAAGTTGTTGAGGTTAATCGTGGTGGAATTTTTGTAATATGCGGCGACGGCTGCGTTGCAATCGAGGAACTACAGCTTGCCGGAGCGGCAAAACAAGCGGTAGAAGTTTTCGTCAACAGTGGGAAAATTGTGCGAGGTGTCGTTTTTGAGTAAAACAAATTCGAGTGTGTTCGCCATTATGTTTACATTTGTCTGCGTGCTGTTGATAATGTTGTTGATTTCTTTATTTTTACTTACTCGTCAGGGGTTTGAAACATTCGGTCATTTGGCAGTTGTTTCGATTGAGGTTATAACAGCTTGCCTGTCGTTATATATCGTTATATTAGTTGTGACATTGTTTTTACGGGCAGCTCGCGTTCCTGTTCCACCGTGTTTGTTTCGACAGACCTGGTTGTTAAATTCACTATTGTTTCCGTTAATAATTAAAATAGGAAAAACTTTCGGATACTCCCGCGAAATGATGATGCTGTCTTTTGTTGAGATGGCTAATAAATTAAACAGACCGACAGACCGGATAGTTCGTCCGGAGAAAGTTTTGTTGATTTTACCACACTGTATTCAACTGGCAGATTGCACTGTTCGAATCAATATTGATGCGAACAGTTGCTTGCGTTGTGGACGTTGCAAAATTGCCGAGTTATTGGCGTTAACGGAGCGTTATGGTGTAGCGATGGCTGTGGTTACCGGTGGGACGTTGGCGCGCAAGAAAATTCGCGATATCCGACCACAAGCGGTGTTGGCAGTGGCTTGTGAGCAAGATTTGACTTCGGGACTACAGGATGTTTTTCCATTGCCGACAATTGGTATACTTAATAAGCGACCGAACGGGCCGTGTTTCAACACCGATGTTGACGTAGCTGAGGTTGAGGCGCGATTGCTGGAATTAATCGGCGGCTTGCCGCAGAGAGGCAAAACGAATGAATGCACGTGAGGCAGCGTTAGTTGCTGTAAATGCAGTTATGATTGATAAGGCGTACGCGAATATCGCAGTTGCAAAAATGCTCCGTAGTGCAACGATACCGGATAAAGACCGAAAGTTATTTGTAGAACTGACTTATGGTTCGATAAAAGCATTAGGTACACTTGATTGGTTTATTTCGCATTATGTTGATAGCATTAAAAAAATCGATCCAATAGTTTTAAATGTGTTACGTATCGGCTACTATCAGTTATTTTTTCTTGACAAGATCCCGGTATCGGCGGCTTGTAACGAAGCAGTTAACTTGACTAAAAAATATTCAAATGGCGGTGCGGCGAAGTTTGTTAACGCGGTTATGCGCGCAGCAGTTCGTCAACCGGAGAAAATAAAATACCCTGATCAGGAAACACAACCAGCAAGATATATTGCGCTGAAGTTCTTCCATCCGCTCTGGTTGGTAGAACGTTGGATAAAACAGTTTGGCTTTGAACAAACTGAAAAGCTGTGTGAATTTGATAATACTAAACCTGAGTTATCGGTGCGTGTAAATTCATTGACTGCGAATATTGCTGATATTGAACAAAAACTAAAAGCTCAAAATTATCAGGTACAATTTTCCAAATGGTCACCGGATGGATTGCTGTTATCGGGGATCGAGCGGTTGGATGAGCTGAATGAATTACAGTCAGGATCAGTAGTCATTCAAGATGAGAGTTCGCAATTAGTTGCGTATGTACTCAATCCGCAGCCAGGAGAATTTGTGATAGACTGTTGCGCTGCGCCGGGTGGCAAAACTACACATATTGCAGCATTGATGAAAAATCGTGGACGGGTTGTGGCTTGTGATATATTTCAACATAAAATTGATATGATAACCCAAAATGTCGGATTAGCCGGGGCGTCGATTGTTGAACCAGTGCTTTGTGATGCCCGTACTATCGGAGAAAAATATTATCGTCAAGCTGATCGGGTGCTTGTGGATGCTCCTTGTTCGGGGTTGGGAATTTTGCGAAAGAAAGCCGATTTGCGTTGGAAAAAACAACCGGATCAATTCGGAGAACTATATGATTTGCAGCGTGATATTTTGAACAGTGCTGCGCAAGCGGTACGTATCGGCGGCGAAATGGTCTATAGTACATGCACTACTGATACAACCGAAAATGAAGCTGTTGTTGAACGGTTTTTATGCGAGCATAATGATTTTGAATTAGTTAATGCCGGAAAACGGATGCCGTGCGAAGAAAAGTCCGAAATAATGATTAATATGCGTCCGTTTTCTGATCAAACTGACGGTTTTTTTATAGCGTTATTGCGAAGAAAAAGTTAATTTTTTGATAACGGAGTGAAAAATATTATTGCTGTAGGCGAGGTGCAAAGTGAGTGTATTAAAAAAAGTTGAAGATTTACTCGAAAAAAAAATTGACGGATTTTTCAATCGCAAGCTCAGTGGAAACTTCAAAGTAGAAGATATTGCGGCTAAACTGCAAAAAGCTGTTGAAGAAATAAAAGCGGAAGAAGACGGAATTGTTTTTGCCCCGAATAAATTCTTGGTTTATATTAACGAAGATGATTATTTACCTCTACAGGCAGATATTGTTGAGATTACCACCGTTTTAATTGAATATCTCGGGCACTACGTTCAGGAGCGAGATTATCAATTTGCCGGTGAGTTGAAATTGCATATTTTTTGTGGCGAAACAGATGAAGACGAATTATTGCGGGTAATTGCCGATTTCGACCGACCACAAAATTATGCAGTGTCTGACGAGGCATTTACTACTCAGACGGCGGTTTTTGACAAAGTTGTTGAAGAATTGGATATGTACCACAAACAGGACGACTTAGCCACGCTTGTGTGTAATTTCGGGAACGATTGCGGTAAAGAATTAAAAATCGGTTCTACACGGGTGAACATCGGTCGTTGGGATAATTGCGATTTTCGTCTGAATGATACTACTGTCTCGCGCTTGCATGCTTATATATTATTTATTAATGGCGAACATATTTTATACGATGCAGAGAGCGCCAATGGCACATATGTTAATAATAAACGGATTGCTTTTAAAGTGTTGTACGATGGTGATGATATAAAAGTCGGCAACGTTGTACTGAATTATCGAAAAACGTAAGAGGTGAATATGCTTGACGCATTGATTGCTTTTGTGAAAAACCTGGGCAGTGTTGGTTATTTGATTAATATTGCCGGTGTTATTTTGCAGTATTTAATCTTGATTTTTTTGTATTTGTTTCTTTATAAGTTGGCGAAAAACATTTATCGGGATCTCAAAGCTGTCAAACAATCTGCAACCAAAAATTTTGGCTCACTTACTTTGAAAGTCGTTGCAGCAGAAAACCTTGTCGGTATAAGCTTGGGCGAACTGTTTCGTGTAGACTTGAATTTGAATATCGGACGATCAGAGAACAACGATGTCGTTATTGCGTCACCAACTGTTTCGGCCGAACACGCAATAATTTCTTTTAAAAAAGGCAACTACTTAATAACTGATTTTGGGAGTACCAATGGTACGCTGTTAAATGGCGAAAAATTAGAAGGCAGTGCAGTCATTAAAATTGGTGATGAAATAGCTATTGGTCCGGCGCGGTTTGTTGTGCAGGGGGAATAATGCAGTTTTTTGGTAAATCAGATCAAGGTTTTGTCAGGAAAAACAATGAAGATAGTTTCTTAATAAAAGCACCGTTGTTTGCTGTTGCGGACGGTATGGGCGGACACGCGGCCGGAGAGATTGCAAGCCGGATGGCTATGGATTATCTTTCAAATCGTCTTGATGACTTTAGTGAATTATCGCCAGAAAACGCTATGAAAAAACTATTGGAAATTGCTAATAAGGATATTTTGCATTTTGGTCAGATTAATTTGGAGAGTGCCGGTCTTGGTACAACCGTAACTGCAGTGTATGTTGTTGGCAAAACCGGTTATTGGGCGCATTGTGGTGACAGCAGGTTATATTTGTGCCGTAGTGGAGTACTAAAGCAAATCACTGAAGATCACTCACTTGTAGAGGAATTAGTGCGCGGGGGGGTTATTTCCCGCAGTGAAGCAGACGTTCATCCCCGGAAGAATATGCTGACACGTGCATTGGGTGCGGATGCTGCAATTGATGCTGATACCGGACGTCTGGACCTCGTCAGTGGCGACCGGCTGTTGCTTTGCACTGATGGTTTGACAAACATGGTAAATAATATAGACATATGCAGAATAATTACTCAAACTGAAAAAAACATTGAAATTCGTGTTAATGAGTTAATTGATTTAGCCAAAATTAGCGGTGGTGTAGATAACATTACTGCGATAATTATTGAAATTTGAGGATTTTATGATCTCTAATATTTCAATTAGTAAGGCAATCGGGTTTGCCTTTTTCATTGGGTTAATATTGGCTTGCGGTTTGCTGCAGGTGTTGGCAATCAAGGATAGATTTGTTTTATTTCCGCTAATTGTCGCAGCTCTGATTGTATTCAGCTGGATATTAGTGTTGTTAGTGGCGAGCAAATTGTACCCAAAGGGTGACCGATCGATACTCTGCTTGAGTTGGTTACTTTGTGCAGTTGGACTGATTTTTGTATATCGGTTGAAACCGGAATTGTTTTTGCTACAGGCGCTCTGGGTTGTGACCGGCGGTGCTGCGTTTCTTGTAGCGGCGTTAGTTTCGGCAAAAATCAACCGGTTTTTTCGCTATAAATATTTGATTGCAATTCTCGGTATCGTTCTTTTGGCAGTAGCTTTGGTCTTTGGTGAGGAAATTAATGGGAGCCGCAACTGGGTGATAATTGGTCCGGTTCGGTTTGAGCCGTTCGAATTTGCACGATTACTAATGGTAATATTTTTGGCAGCGTATTTGGATGAGCGTCGGGTGTTGTTTGCGGCTCCGGATTGGAAATTGGGATTTGTGCGGTTGCCAGATAAACGAATTCTGGCGCCGCTAGTTGTACTTTGGGGCATGGCGATGCTGGTTTTGATTGTTCAGAAAGATTTAGGCGCGGCATTACTGTTTTTTGCAACCGCTGTGTTATTAATGTATATTGGCACCGGAAGGCTGATCTACGTTTTGGGTGGTGCGCTGGTATTTTTCGGTGGCTCGATAGTCTGTTATTTATTATATTGGCACGTTCGTGTTCGTGTTGATATTTGGCTGAATCCATGGTTAGACCCTGACGGACGCGCTTTTCAAATAGTGCAGTCGTTATTTGCCTTTGCTGCTGGCGGATTGTGGGGAACGGGAATCGGTTTCGGACATCCGTCGTTAATTCCGGAGGTTCATACGGATTTTATTTTTGCAGCAATTGGTGAAGAGTTAGGCTTATTGGGAGCGCTTGCGGTGTTGTTGGCTTATTCTTTGCTGATAACCCGTGCCTTTCGGATTGCTATGTTATCGCGGAACAATTTTTTATCTCTGTTGTCTGCCGGGTTAGCCTGTTTCTTGGCGTTACAGGTTTTTTTGATAATTGGCGGTGTAACAAAATTTTTTCCGCTTACCGGTGTTACTATGCCGTTTGTAAGCTATGGCGGTAGTTCAATGGTTTCAACGAGCATTATTTTGGGGATTTTGTTTGCAATTTCTGACGGTGAGTGTAATTATGTTGAAATATGATTTGGAGAGTAATTACCGACAGCGAAAAAACATCTATAACGTTGCCATTTTCCTGCTGTTACTGTTTGCGGCAATAGCGGTGTATTTGTGTTATGTTCAGATATTTAATGCCGATTTTTTAAACAATAACACACATAACCGACGCAGTTATTTTTTTGCAGACAGCATAAAACGCGGAGCAATTATTGATCGCAATGGTGTAGTATTAGCACATTCTGTAAAAGCTGCCGACGGCAAATATTATCGGATATACGATTATGGTGCTGCTTTTGCAAATATCACCGGATATTACAGTAAAAAATACGGAAAAACCGGTATTGAAGCACAATATGATGATCAGTTGTCCGGAGCCAACAATTCGTTGTTGGTGTTTGGACCAATTGCACGGTTGTGGCAGACTGAGGGCGCAGATGTTGTTCTGACAATCGATGCGCGGGTTCAGCTAAATGCCTATAATGCATTGGGCAGATATAATGGTGCAGCGGTGGCAATCAACCCGCAGACCGGTGAGATTTTAGCGTTCGTATCGAAACCGGAGTTCAACCCGAATTATTTGGATGATTCATGGCAGAGTCTGATAAATGATAAAAATAGTCCGCTTATTGATCGGGCGGCGCAGGGTTTGTATCCGCCAGGATCAACTATTAAAGCGATGATGGCAGCTGAGTCGCTGCATTATGGAGTAATTGATCAAGAAAAAACGATGGATTGTGCCGGTCAGCTTAAGATTGGTGATTATGAGTTGATTGATGATAACCATGAAGTGCACGGTAAGATAAACATCAAGGATGCTTTAATTGATAGTTGCAATATTTTTTTCGGACAATTGGCTATCGATAGCGGCAGAGGTAAAACGTTAAGTTATTTTCGCGATTTCAAATTTGGCCAATCAGTTCCGAATGTGCTCAATTCTGTTAGTGCTGTCATTCCTGATTTACACAAATTAGGTGATGGTGATTTGGCACAGACTGGAATCGGCCAAGGCGGGTTACTGGTTACACCGCTACAAATGGCGTTGGTTACAGCTGCGATAGCTAATGATGGTGTTGTGGAATTACCTTATTTTGTAAGTTCAATCAGGGTGAACGACAAGGCGGTGAAAACATTTTATCCGCAACGTTATTTTTCTGTCGCGGACAAGGACAGCATGACTGCGGTGCGGGATATGATGGAAGCAGTTGTTAAACGCGGCACTGGTACCTCTGTGCGAATTCCCGGTGTTCGAGTTGGTGGTAAAACCGGTACTGCACAAAATCCTCACGGAGAATCGCATAGCTGGTTTGTTGGTTTTGCACCAGTGGATAATCCGAAAGTATGCGTGGCAGTTATTGCTGAAAACGCCGGTTATGGTGCCGGAATTGCGGCATCAGTGGCCCGGCAAATAATTATCGACACGCTTGGGAGGTAAATGATGAATCTTGAAGGCAAACTACTAGGTGACAAGGGCCGTTACGAAGTTGTTTCCCGGATTGGTGGCGGTGGCATGGCTGAAGTATACTGTGCCCGCGACACTTTGCTTGAACGTGAAGTAGCTGTAAAAGTGTTGCGTACAGAGTATGTAAACGATAAAGAATTTATCGATAGATTCAGGCGTGAAGCGCAATCGGCTGCACGATTGTCTCATCCTAATATTGTAAGTATTTATGACGTGGGAACTGAGGCTGACGTTTACTATATCATCATGGAATATGTTCAAGGTGAAACGCTTAAAGAAAAATTGCAAAAAAGCAGTGCCTTTTCTCCGGATAAGGCACTATCGGTTTCGTTACAGATAGCTTTGGCTTTGCAAAATGCCCACGCCAATGGCATAGTGCACTGCGATATTAAACCGCACAATATTCTAATCGACAATCAAGGTACTGTGAAAGTAACGGATTTTGGAATTGCACGAGCTGTTAGTTCAGCTACGATGGCTCATACCGGTACGATTATGGGATCAGTTCATTATATTTCACCGGAACAGGCGCAAGGAACCGGTGTTAGCAAGCAGTCGGATATTTATTCACTCGGCGTGTTAATGTATGAAACCCTTACGGGAAAATTGCCTTTTGTCGGCGAGACACCTATTTGTGTTGCATTGAAACAAATTCAGGAACAACCTGTCGGTATTAAGCAGGTCGATCCGAAAATTCCGGCAATTGTTGACGCGATTGTCGCCAAAGCTATAGAAAAACAGCCGGAAAATCGTTATGCGTCGATTGAAGATTTAATACACGACATCAAACTCGCCAAGTCTTATATGCGCGAGTCGGATACTTCAAAAATCGACAATGCCGATTTTGTAACACAAGTGATTCCAAAGCTTAATAATGTATCAGTTGATAAACGACAAGTGGTAAAGAATGAACAGGCTCCGATCCGGAAAACCACACAATCAAAGTGGCTTATTGCCTTGACGCTTGTTGTTATTATGTCATTAGGGTTTATGGTAGGTGCCTTCATGGCATACGGAAAGTTCTGGAGTGGTTCAGATGTAACCGTTCCGGATGTTTCTGGTAAGCAGATTGATATTGCGCGAAATGTGTTGCTTAGTCAAAATTTACGGGTTAGTATTGAAGACGGGTTTAGCGCTACTGTTCCGTTGGGATATATTATATCGCAATATCCGGAAGCCGGAACTTTGGTAAAAGAACAGCGTTCGATAACTTTAGTTGTAAGTAAAGGTGGGGAAAACACGGTTATTCCTGATCTGAAAGGATTGAGCAGGAAAGATGCGGTTGCAGCGTTAAAAGATAATGGGCTGGAATTGGGTGTTGTGACCGAGGTGAATTCAGGTACCGGAGCTATAGATACTGTGACTGGTCAATCACCTGGAGCTGGCGCCAAAGCCACTAAAGGGCAAAAAGTTGATATTCAGATTAACAAGAGTGGTGTTAAATTGGCTACTCCGGATTTAAGAGGTATGAGCAAGAATAAAGCCGAATCAGTGCTTGCCGGTGTTGGATTAAAAATTGGAAAAATTTCTGAAGGTTCCGGTGCCGGACAATCTGGTACGATAATTTCGCAAACACCAGCAGCTGGCGCAGAGACGGTTTTTGGATCGCCAGTAGATATTGTCGTGGTGGGTGGTAGTAGCGGAAATACTGTTAATGTCAGTTACGCTGTTCCTGACGGTGCAGACAAGCAACGTGTAAAAATCACAGTAACCGACGACAAAGGAATGCGGACGATTTATGATGCAAATAATAAGCCGGGAGATGTTGTAAATAAGGCCATATCCGGAACAGGTGCAACAACTGTTCAAGTTTATTTAAATGGTAATATTGTGAAAGAATTAAATAATTAAAGCTGCAGGAGATATTATGACTTTAATTGCCCCTTCAATTTTATCAGCTGATTTTGGACGGCTATTTGCTGAAGTACAGCGAGTGGATGAGGCCGGTGCTGATTGGATTCATATTGACGTTATGGATGGACATTTTGTGCCGAACATTACGCTAGGCGCAGATGTTATTAAGGCAATTCGCCCGGCTACTGGAAAAATATTTGACGTTCATCTGATGATTGCTCAGCCAGAAAAATATATTGAGCAATTTCGGGCCGCTGGCGCCGATTATATTACTGTACATGTCGAGGCTACCTGCCACCTGCATCGATTGATTCAACAGATAAAAAATTGTGGTGCCAAAGCTGGAATTTCGCTTAATCCGGCAACACCGCTTTGTAGTATTGAAAATGTTTTGACAGATGTTGATTTAGTATTGTTAATGACGGTAAATCCTGGGTTTGGCGGTCAGAAATTCATTAATGCTTCGCTGAACAAGATTTCCCGGCTCAAAAAGATGATTATGAGCAGTGGATTAAATACAATTATTGAAGTTGATGGTGGAATAAATGAGAGCAATTCGGCGCTTGTTGTTGAGGCAGGCGCGGAAGTTCTGGTTGCAGGGTCGGCAGTTTTTGGTAAAAATGATTTGGCTGCGGCGATTAAAAGCATTCGCGGACTGTAGGTATAATGAAAGCACGTTTAACAGCATTGGTTTTGAGTTTTGTTTTTTTTAGCAGCGTGGTGTTTGCCGCGGATCAACCCCAATTAAGTGCTAAAGCGGCGGTGTTGATTGATGCCTTTACCGGACGCATTCTTTTTGACAAAAATGCTGCAGAGCGACACTATCCGGCGAGTATAACGAAAATAATGACTTTGATTATTGCCATGGAACACGGCAATATTAACGATATTATCACAATCAGTGATGATGTTCCAAAGACCGAAGGCAGTTCTATATATCTGGAAGCCGGCCAGATAATTTCGCTCAAAGACCTGCTATATGGTATGATGTTGCAGTCAGGAAACGATGCGACGATGGCTGTGGCCAATCATTTGTCCGGAAATATGACGAATTTCGTTCAGTTGATGAATCAAAAGGCCATTTTTTTGGGCTGTAATAATACCCATTTTGTAAATCCCAATGGTTTGCCGGATGAACAACATTATTCGACTGCCATCGATATGGCACGAATAACAGCTTACGGATACCGATTTCAGTTGTTTGAAAAAATTGTATCTACGGAAAAATATGTGATTTTTAATACTATCCGCAACGAATATCAGGCGCTATTTAACGAAAATAAAATGTTGTGGCGTTATGATGGCTGCAATGGTGTCAAGACCGGATACACGGACGTTGCCGGACACACATTAACCGTTGGTGCGAAACGCAACGGTATACAACTGATTGCAGTAGTGATGGACGCCGACGAAAAATGGGATGATACGGCAAAAATGCTCGACTATGGATTTGGATTGCTTGAATCGAAGCTTTTGTTTGCGGCGGGAACTGAATTTGGCCGGGTAAGGATAAAAAATGGTGAGAACATTGCTGTTTCCGCTATACTTCAAGATGCGGTGGTGTTACCAACTTTGAAAACGGGTAGCAGGAGTGGTGAAATTACCTATAAGGTGGATTTGCCAATTTTCAAAACTGCTCCTGTCAAAACCGGTCAGCAACTGGGGAATTTAATGTTGTTTTTTGATGGAAAACAAATTACGTCTGTGCCGTTAGTAGCGGCTCAAGATATCGAAAAGAAATCAATTTTTTGGTCGTTAATCAAATGGCTGAAAAACTTGATAAAATGAGGAACAATGGCAAAAGAGAGAATACAGAAATTAATAGCATTGGCAGGTATTGCTTCACGTCGCGCAGCTGAAGAAATAATACTTGCCGGAAAAGTGCGAGTGAATAATAAAACGGTGTGTGAGCTTGGTGTAAAAGCCGATCTGGAATTTGATAAGGTGGAAGTTGACGGCAAGTTACTGGAAGCGCAGGCTAAGGTTTATGTTTTATTACATAAACCTAAAGGCGTAATAACTTCATGTGATGATGAAGGGGGCCGCGAAACAGTATTGGATTATTTAAAAGATATTTCTGAACGTGTTTTTCCGGTCGGAAGACTTGATTACAATACGGAGGGAGTGTTGTTATTAACAAATGACGGTGAATTGGCAAACAGATTAATTCATCCGAAATATAAAGTTGATAAAACTTACGTTGCCCGCCTGGACGGTATTCCCAGTGAAGAGCAGTTACAGACTTTGAGAACAGGTGTGATGATTGAAGGCAAAAGAACGTTGGAAGCAAAAGTACAGTTGCTGGAAGTTGATATTGCACGAAAAATAGCCGAAGTGGAAATTATAATTCGTGAGGGGCGTAACCGTCAGGTTCGTTTGATGATTGAATCCATTGGTTGCAGAGTGCGTTCGTTGGCTCGAACGCAGTTTGGCTGTTTGAATTTAAAAGGAATTCGTCGCGGCCAGTGTCGAAAACTGAAAGAAATTGAAATTCAACAGTTGCTGGAGTCTGCGGGGATGGTTTATCAGAAACGTGATTTCTCTGAACCACAAGAGCCTGGCCAAACCAGAACTCCGCGTAAACCGGTTGCAAAAGCTTTCGAATCTTTTGCTAAAAAACGAATTAAACGATGAAGAAGGTGATCGTTGTTGGCGGCGGAGCGGCGGGAATGATGGCGGCCTGTGTTGCGGCAAGCAATGGCGCGCAAGTATTGTTGCTTGAAAAGAATTCCTGTCTTGGGAAAAAATTATTGATTACCGGCAAAGGTCGCTGTAATCTTACTAATTCTTGTACCCGCGAAGAATTTATTAATAATACCCCAGGTAATGGCAGATTCATGCATAGTGCTTTTTCCATGTTTGACAATCAAGCCTTGATGGATTTTTTTGAGTCGCGTGGATTGAAATTGAAAGTTGAACGCGGAGGCCGGGTTTTTCCGGCTAACGACGAAGCGGCGAGCATCGTGCAGGTGCTTAAAGATGCAATAAATATTTCTGAAATCGAAGTGCTTACCAATTGTGCTGTGAGCGGGATAAGCGTCAACGATTCAAAAATATATGTAGAGACCGTACGAGGAAATCATACTGCCGATGCGATTATTATTGCAACCGGCGGGATGTCTTACCCGCTTACCGGCTCGACTGGCGACGGCTGGAAGTTTGCAAGAAAACTAGGACTGAGTGTTGTCGAGCCGCAAGCCTCGTTGATTCCGCTTGAATCTCCGGACAGTTGGTTGCATGAAGTTCAGGGGTTGAGCTTGCGCAATGTAAAAACCACTTTGGTATACAACGGAAAACCGATTGCGGAAGAATTTGGCGAACTATTGTTCACACATTTTGGCTTGTCAGGCCCGACGATACTTACGCTTAGTCGCGCACTGCTTGGCTGCACTATTGTACCGGGGGCAGTTCGGATAGAAATAAATCTGAAACCGGCATTAACTCAGGAAGTTTTGGATGCCCGGTTGACTCGGGATTTTGCCAAAAATTCGCGAAAAATGTTAAAGAACGGATTTTCTGAATTATTACCATTGTCGATAATCGGGCCTTTCTTAAGTATCTTACCGGTTAATGCCAATAAACAAATGGCCCAATTGACCAAAACTGAGCGTAGGCAGATTCTTGAGCTGCTGCAAAAGTTTCCCGTTAACATTAGCGGCGTGCGTCCTGTAGCTGAAGCCATAGTTACGGCTGGCGGCGTTTCTGTAAAAGAGCTTAATCCCAAAACCATGGAATGCAGAAAAATCGCAAATGTGTTTTTTGCAGGTGAGACTATTGACGTAGATGCTTATACCGGTGGTTTTAATCTGCAGATTGCTTTTTCTAGCGGTTATGCTGCCGGAATGGCGGCAGGAAAATGTGAATAGCTGAAAATTTTTTTGAGGTAAGTTGTGAAGAAAATTTGTGTTGCGATTGACGGACCGGCTGGTGCCGGGAAAAGTACGATTGCAAAAATCGTTGCCGACCGGCTTAATTACAAGTATTTAGATACCGGAGCGATGTATCGCGCGGTGTGTTGGGCAGCTAAAAATGCGGGTGTTAGCTTTGTTGATGAAAAGGGCTTGGCGGGTGTTGTCGAAAATTTGCAACTAAATCTTGATTATTCGCGCGGCGCTACAGAAGTGTTCGTTGGTTCAAGTAATATTACCAATGAAATTCGCAGCCTGGAAATATCAAACGCCGTGTCGATAGTTGCGCAATCAGCCAGCGTGCGCATAGCGCTGGTTGCTTTGCAACGACGGTTGAGCAGCGCAGGCGGTGTTGTAGTAGATGGCAGAGATATTGGAACGGTGGTTCTACCTTATGCTGAGTTGAAAATATTTTTAACGGCCAGTGTTGAGGAACGCGCACGGCGGCGTTGGTTGGAATTGACAGATAGCGGCGTCGAAATCGAATTCGCCGAATTGAAAAAAACAATTGAAGCCCGTGATTACACCGATAGCAACCGAGCGATATCGCCGCTTTCAAAGGCAATTGATGCAATTGAAATAGATACGACCGGTATGTCGATTGCCGATGTTAGTAAAAAAATATGTGATTTATGCGAGGCAATATGTTAATTTATTGGGTTTGCCGAATCTTTGTATTACTAATAGCAAAAACTCTGTTCAGGATGAAAGTTTTCGGTGCGAAAAATTTACCCCAAGGACAAATGATTATTGCTGCAAATCATGTTCATGTAGCTGATCCTTTCATTGTAGGCATCGCGACACCAGTGCGGGTGAAGATTAGCTATATGGGTAAAAGCGAAATATTTAAGAATCGGTTGGTTGCAGCGCTGTTACGGCAGTGGCGGGTTTTTCCTGTGGAACGTTCAGTGGCCAGCAGCGCGGCAGCTTCGTTGCGGTATGCAATTGGCTTTATTAATTCGGGTTTCAGCCTGGGAATCTTTCCCGAGGGAACACGCAGCAAGGATGGAATGCTTGGCAAAGCAACTTTAGGTGCTGCGATGATTGCGATGCGCGCAAAAGTTCCGATAGTACCGACTGCGGTGTTTGGAACAAAATCAATGCTGAAAACCGGGGTGACTGTAGTGTTTGGCGTTCCATTATATCCGAATGATTATGAAAACAACCGTGAAGGTATGCAGAAAATGACCGATGATATGATGAAGCAGATAGCGAAAATGTTAGCTGTCGGAGTGAAAAAATGAAAATCGTCAAAGCTGAGCACATGGGATTTTGCTACGGTGTCAAACGTGCTGTTGATATGGCGCTCAAGGCAGCCAACGACTATAAAACAAAAAAGATTTGTACGCTTGGTGAATTAATTCATAATAAACAAGTGGTTGAGCGGCTAAATCTGAGCGAAGTCAGTGTTTGCGATACTGTTGATGAAACTCAATGCGGAGTGTTGATAATTCGCTCGCACGGTGTGGGACCAGAAGTGTATATTGATGCTGAAAAAAAGGGTTTGATTGTTGTTGATGCTACTTGTCCCGATGTGACAAAGGTTCAACACGAAGCGTTGGCGTTAGCAGAGGAAGGCCGGACGGTTGTTATCGTAGGTGACGGTGATCATCCGGAAGTGCAAAGCATTATGAAATGGGCAGGTGAGCGGCCTGTCGTTGTAAATAGTGTTGACGAAGCCGAAAAAATAAATGGCTTGACAAAGATTGGCATTGTTGCGCAAACAACTTTTATCAGCAAAGATTTTGATGACATTGTCTTGGCTATCAGTGCTAAGGCTAAGGACGTTGTTGTTAAGAAAACTACTTGTCTGGCTACCAGCAAACGCCAAAGTTCGGCTGTCGGTGTTGCTCTGCAAGTTGATATAATGATTGTTATAGGTGGAAAACACAGCTCTAATACTTGTCATTTAGCGAAAATCTGCAGTCAAAGTTGTTTGAACACATTTCATATTGAAGAAGCTAATGAATTGAAACAAGAATGGTTTTACAAAAAAAACACTGTCGGTATAACTGCCGGTGCATCAACGCCGGATTGGATAATTGAAGGAGTGGTAAATAGAGTGGAAGAATTTTCAATGCAAGATAGCATGGAAATGTCGGTTAAGCGGGTTCGAACCGGAGACGTTATTAAGGGAGTCGTTGTCAGCGTGCGCATGGATAGCGTATTCGTGGACATCGGCTATAAGGGCGAAGGTGTGATAATTCCGAGCGAACTGGCATTTCCGACACCGGATGATTGCAGAAAGATTGTCAATCGCGGCGATGAAATAGAAGTACTAGTTTTGGCTACCGATGGTAAAGACGGTATTTCGCTTTCTAAAGTGCAGGCTGATCAACTTACGGCTTGGGATAAAGTTACTGAGGCATCAGAGCGTGGTGAAATACTAAATGCAAGCTGTGTCGAAGCCGTAAAGGGCGGGGTGATTGCTTCTTGTCTTGGATTGCGGGCGTTTATTCCGGTTTCACAACTGGATACCAAATTTGTTGATGATATTGCTTCGTATATCGGTAATCATATTCATGTTAAGGTTATCGAGGTAGATCGCGAAAAAAAGCGTGTTGTGTTAAGCCGGCGGGTTGTTTTGCAAGCCGAAAAAGACGCTGAAATTAATAGATTTTACGATGAGCTAAAAGAAGGTGAGATAATCGACGGTACGGTTGCGCGAATCGCTGATTTTGGCGTTTTTGTTAAATTGGGACCCGTGGATGGTTTGGTTCCAAATCGGGAGTTGTCCTGGATACGCGTTAAACATGCTGGGGAATTGGTAAATGCCGGTGATCCGATCCGCGTAATTGTTCAAAAAATCGATAAAGCGCAGGGCCGAATATCACTAAGTGTTAAAGATTTGCAATTAGATCCCTGGTACGAGGACGTCAAGAAGTTTAATGAAGAAGAAATTGTCAATATCAAGGTTTTACGAGTGCAAAAAGCCGGGATAATTGTTGAGGTTGCACAACATTTAGAAGGGTTTGTACCAGCGTCAGAGTTAGATTGTGAAATAAAACGGTCATCATTGGAGTCAATTTATAAAACCGGATCAATGCTGATTGCAAAAATCGTTAGAATAGATGAACAAGCAAAACGGGTCATATTGAGTGTTAAACGGGTAGCTGAAGATGCGGAGCGCGCTGAAATTGATAAATTTGCGGCGAAAAAGGATACAGAAACAACTGATAATCTGGGTAGTAAATTTTCCGGATTGTTTGAGAAGCTGAAATTGAAAGAATAGTGATTAGCACGAGGAGCTTTAATGAATAAAAACCGCGTAGAAATTCTTGGTGTTGGCATTGATCCGGTAACTATGAACGAAGCAGTAGCGTTTTGCGAAAAACAAATTGTTTCACGCGTCCCGGCCGAAATTATTACGGCAAACGCCGAAATGATAATGCAGGCAAACACTAATCCGCAGTTGCTGAAAGCGATGCTTAATGCAGCACTAGTAATTCCCGATGGGGCAGGTGTTATTTTAGCAGCAAAATATTTTGGCCTTGCCATACCAGAGCGGGTTGCCGGCTATGATTTATCGCAAGAATTATTGAAATTGGCCGCAAAGAAGAACTTCCGAGTGTTTTTTTTGGGTGCTGCACCCGGTGTTGCCAATCAGGCCAAGACAGCTGCAGAAGCTAAGTATGCCGGTTTGCAAATTGTCGGAGTGGAAAACGGTTATTTTGCGCCAAATGAACAAGAAGCAGTTATTGAGGCTGTTACGAAAGCACAACCCGATATTTTGTTGGTGGCACTGGGCGTGCCGCGGCAGGAACTTTGGTTGGAGGAACATTTGCAAGTGCTTGGTGTTCCGGTTTGCATTGGTGTCGGCGGAACTTTTGATGTAATGGCCGGAATTGTAAAACGTGCTCCGCTCTGGATGCAGCGTATTCACCTTGAGTGGGCATATCGATTAATTATGCAACCGTGGCGAATAATACGAATGATGAATTTACCGAAGTTTGCGTTTAAGGTATTGATTTCAAAGTTAAATGGATAATGGGCAAAATGTGTGATATAATACCACACTGCTTTGAAAGGAATAGTATAGATGCGAAAAGAGTATTTTTTACGTGAAGGAATACCGTTTTATTTGTGTTTTTTAGTGTTGGCTGGATTAGCCTATCGTTATATTAGTTTGCCTTTGTGGATAGTTCCGATGGGATTAGCAATTTATATGGCTTATTTTTTTCGTAATCCAAAGCGGGTAATTCCTCAAGCGGCGAACATTATTGTCAGCCCGGCCGAAGGCAAGGTTATGGGCGTTGAGGAGATTTTTGAATCGGAGTACTTGGACGCACCGGGAAAAAAGGTGACGATATTTTTGTCGCCGTTCAACGTACACGTTAACCGGGCACCGATTTTTGGTGAAATAAAATTTCAAGAATATGTTCAGGGACGATTTGTGCCGGCATATAAAGTTTTTGCGGCTTGGGAAAATGAACGTCATACTATCGGGATTGAAAATCAAGAAATCAAGGTGTTAGTTTCACAAATAGCCGGGATTCTTGCCCGGCGAATTGTTTCTTGGGTTACGATTGGCGCGAAGTTGAATAAAGGCGACACTTATGGAATGATAAAGTTTGGTTCGTGCACAGAAATTGTTGTGCCGATGAATGTCGATGTAATGGTAAAACCCGGCGATAAGGTCCGCTGCGGTGAGACAGTTCTCGGAATAATAAGGAGAAACGATGAATAAAGCAATGATTCCTAACTTGTTTACTTTGAGTAATTGCTTGTTCGGCATGCTGTCGGTAGTTGCTTCAATCAATCACAACTTTATTTTGGCGGCGCTGTTTATAGTTATTGCAGTAGCTGCTGATGCAATGGATGGCAGAGTAGCGCGATTCTTTGAAGTGGCCAGTGAAATGGGCAAACAACTTGATTCATTGTCCGATGCCGTATCTTTTGGCGCAGCTCCGGCAATATTGCTATATCAATATGATTTACACCGCCTGGGTTGGTACGGTGCGATAATTTGTGCGGTATACACAATGTGCGGTGTTTGGAGATTGGCGCGTTTCAATATTTCGACAGCGGAAATAAAAGGCTATTTTCAAGGACTGCCGATTCCGGGTGGCGGAATTGCAATAGCAGCATTTGTATTTAGTGGTCACAGCCTGGAATTATATGGAGTGATTTCTTATATATTATTAATGGGATTTTTGATGGTCAGTTCGATAAAATATCCGGATTTCAAAAACAAGTGTGATTATTTTGGAAAAACGGCTTGGATTATCGCTGGTTTGCTTGCGGTTGCGACTTTGCTGAATGGTTGTTTCAGTTTTGGTAAAGTATTTTTTGCGCTGGTAGCGTTATTTGTAATGTACGGACTGATCAACTCGGTTATTTTTAGAAAGGCAAAACGATAAATGCATTGGCTTGATATTATTATGATACCGCTGCAAATATTTATAATATTTTTTACGTGGTATTATTTTTTGGTTGGTTTTTTTGGTTTATGGCATAGGAAAGAACGAGTTTTTGAAGTGCCGAGCAGCAGATTCGCACTGATTGTTGCTGCACACAATGAAGAAGCGGTTATCGGACAATTGGTGGAGAATTGCTATGCGCTTAATTATCCGCGTGAGCTTGTAGATATTTATGTAGTTGCAGATAATTGTAATGACAATACGGCTGAAGTTGCGCGCAATGCCGGCGCGGTGGTGTTTGAACGGTTCAATAAGGCAAAACGCGGCAAAGGCTATGCGATGGAATGGTTGCTTGAAAAATTGTTCGCACTCAACCGAAAATATGACGGAGTTTGTGTTTTCGATGCCGACAATCTTGTGCATCCGGATTTTTTAAAAGTAATGAATAACCGTTTGTTGCGCGGTGAAAAAATTATTCAGGGCTTTATTGATGCCAAGAATCCCAACGATTCCTGGACTGCCGCGACGTTTGCGATGATGTTTTGGGTCGTAAATCATGTTTGGCATTTGGCGAAGTATAATATGGGACTTTCGTGTGTTCTTGGTGGTACAGGAATGTGTATTTCCTATGGTTTGCTTAAAAAGTTTGGCTGGGGTGCTACCTGTCTGGTAGAAGACATGGAGTTTACCATGAAGGCGTTGGCAATCGGGATTCCTACTACATGGGCGCATGAAGCGATAGTTTATGATGAAAAACCGCTGACTTTCAAACAAAGTTGGGTTCAACGTAAACGATGGGTTCAAGGGCAGTTTGATGTTGCCGCCAGATATATTCCGGTGCTTATCAGAAACGGGATTAAGCGTCGCGATATTCGGATAGTTGAGGGAATCACGCCGCTTTTGCAACCGTTATTTTTAATTGTTTCAACACTGTTTTTGTTGGTGCATGATGTTACTGTGCAATTCACGTTTATTTTGCACTATTTCTTGCCACTTTCAATAACGGGCATGTTCACATACGTTCAGTATGCAATAATGGCATATATTCTTATAAGAATGCGCATCGGTTGGCGTACCTGGATATATTTACCGCTCTATCCGGTGTTCATGTTAACCTGGATTCCGCTGGCGTTTATCGGGTTTTGGGATCGGAACAAACGTGAGTGGGCACATACTACGCATAGTCGTTCGGTGAATTACAAAGAAATATTAAAGCAAAAAGGCATAATCACTGATCCTGACGACCAAGTGAATAAATAACAACGAAATCTGTCAATTTTGACAGATTTTTTTGCTTAAGGATGTGCAAAATGTTAAAATAGTGGACGGAGGGAATTTATGCACATTTTGGTTTCTAATGATGATGGAATTAATGCTAAAGGAATTCGTGCATTAGTTGAAGAATTGGCGAAAATTGCGCGAATAACGGTCGTGGCGCCTGACGGTGAGCGTAGCGCGCAGAGTCAGGCTTTGACAATAAATCAGCCATTAATGATTCACGAACAAGACTTAATAATTGCCAATGTCACTGCCTATCGCGTTGAAGGAACTCCGGCTGATTGTGTGAAATTGGCACTTGGCGAAATATTACTTAATGATATCCCTGACCTTATTATTACCGGAATTAATCACGGGCCAAATCTTGGAACTGATATTCTGTATTCGGGAACGGTAGGAGCCGCGATAGAAGGATTGACTTGTGAATTACCGGCTATAGCAGTATCACTGGTTACCTGGGGTGGTTATGAATGGGATTTTTCTGTTGCCGCGCGCTACGCAGCTAGGATCGCTCCGCAACTGGTTGCTAATCATCGTTCAACAAAACGCGCACGATTGATTAACATTAATGTTCCGAATATACCTGAAGAAAAATTACGCGGCGCCGTTGTGACGACGATGGGTGTGCTTCGTTATGAAAACGTCTTTGAGCGACGAACTGATCCGCGTGGCCGGGTATACTATTGGATGGGCGGAGCTATCACTGACGATGCGGCGCACCCTACGAGTGATGTTGAAGCGATACGCGCCGGAAAAATTTCACTTACGCCGTTAATGATCGATTTTACCGATTATTCAATGACTGATGTTATTCGAAAGTGGGATATATAATAATATTTTGGAGAAAGATAAATGAATTCGATAATTAAAGATATCAACCTTGCAGCAGCCGGAAACTATAAAATAGATTGGGTTAGTGAACATATGCCGGTGCTGAACGCGCTGGGTGAAGAAATGGCGCGTGAGCAAACTTTTGCGGGCAAGAAAATCGTTGCTACAATTCATTTGGAAGCCAAGACTGCTTATCTGGCGTTAATACTAAAACGGGCCGGGGCAGAAATGATAGTGACCGGCAGCAATCCGCTTTCGACACAAGACGATGTTTGTGCGGCGCTTGTTCAACGCGGGGTACAGGTGTTTGCTACACACGGTTGTACTGCAGAGGAGTATGATCACTATCTGCTTTGCGCATTGGACACCAAACCGGATATTCTTATTGACGATGGCGGCGATTTGGTGAATTTGCTGCATAGCGAAAGACGTCAATTGTTGCCGAATGTTATCGGCGTTACTGAAGAAACGACGACTGGTGTGCACCGGCACCGCGCATTAGAACGTGCCGGGCAGCTGTGCGTGCCGATTGTTGCTGTAAATGATTCATACTGCAAGTATTTGTTTGATAACCGTTACGGAACCGGTCAGTCCACTTGGGACGGAATAATGCGTACAACTAATTTAACTATTGCAGGAAAAAATGTTGTCGTGGCCGGTTATGGTTGGTGCGGCAAAGGTGTTGCGATGCGCGCCAAAGGCTTGGGGGCAAATGTAACCGTTACCGAAGTAGATCCAATAAAGGCAATTGAGGCGGTTTTTGATGGCTTTAGAGTTATGACAATGCTGGATGCCGCGAGGATTGGTGATATTTTTGTGACAGTTACCGGAAATATTGATGTTATTCGTGCCGAACATTTTGCAGTAATGAAAAATGGTGCGATTCTGTCCAACGCCGGTCATTTTGATGTGGAAATTTCCAAACCGGATTTAGTTGCGATAACTAAAGAAAAAACTATGGCACGTAATAATATTGAACAATATAAATTGAACGATGATCGAAAAATTTATTTATTGGCTGAAGGCCGATTGGTAAATTTGGCTGCCGGCGACGGTCATCCGGCCGAGATAATGGATTTGAGTTTTGCGATGCAATGTGTTGCTGTGCGCTATTTATTGCAAAATCAGGGTAAACTTGAGAACAAAGTCCACGTTTTGCCGCCCGAACTGGATATGATGGTAGCCCGTTTGAAACTTGAAACCGCCGGAGTTGGCATCGATAGTCTGACAGCAAAACAAGATGAATACATGCAGCGGGGATAATTGTGTTATTACTAAAAAATGCACAAATATTGCACCACGACGGCTCATTGGCGCTTGGCTCGATAGTTATCGAAAAGAATATAATAAAACAGGTCGGTGAGTACCGCTCAGATGAAAAATTCGACGAAATAATCGATTGCAGTGATAAATTAATTATGCCCGGATTGATCAACGCTCATTGCCACGCCCCGATGTCACTGTTTCGAAGTTTGGGCGATGATTTGCCGCTCAACCGGTGGTTAGAGGAGAAAATTTTACCCGCCGAAGAGCGGCTGACACCCGAGAGCGCTTATTGGGGAACGCAGCTGGCGATTGCTGAGATGCTCAAGTGCGGGGTGACTGCATTTGGAGACATGTACTTTTTCTTACGCGAAATGGCGCAAGCTGTAGGTGATAGCGGAATTCGTGCAGTGTTGTCCCGTGGGATAGTCGCCGTCGGCGCTGATCCGGAAGGCGGCTTTTGCAGCAGATTGGAAGATGCGCGATCATTTTTTACCGATTTCAATGGTGCTTACAACGGCCGGTTGAGCGTAATGCTTGGTGCGCATGCGCTATATTCCTGTGCGCCGCAGTATTTGAACCGGATTGCCGACAGTGCAAAAGCTGTTGGCGCCGAAGTACATATGCATATTTCTGAGTCCAGGTTTGAAGTTGAGCAAGCTTATGAAAAATATCAAAGATCACCGGTTGCAATTGCCCGGGACTGTGGTTTGATGGATTGCGGGCTGCTGGCGGCGCATTGCGTGCACGTTGATGAAAGTGATGTTGAAATTTTGGCTGCAAACAACGTCCGTGTTGTCCACAATCCCGGTTCAAATATGTTTTTGGGTAACGGCATTGCGCCGATAAGAGCAATGTTGGAACGAGATATTTGTGTTGCGCTTGGTACTGACGGAGCAGCTTGTAACAATAATTTAGACATTATTGAAGAGCTGCGTTTAGCTACGCTGCTTCAAAAAGGGAATTGTATGTCGCCGACCGCGCTGACGGCGCCGCAAGCGATAAAAATGGCTACTTTCAATGGCGCAGAAGCGCTTGGATTAAAAAAATGCGGAAAAATTTTACCTGGCTATACCGCAGATGTTATAATAATGTCCATGAGCGCACCGCATTGGCATCCGAGAAACAATATTTCATCGCAATTTGTTTATGCGGCCAATTCAACTGATGTTGAAACAGTGATTATTGATGGTGAAATTGTCGTGAAAAACCGACAGCTGTTGACCATCGATGAAGAGCGGCTCTATCAAGAAGTTGCCAAATTTAATACTCGCTAAAGCGAGAATAAAAGTTAAGAGGTAAAAAATGAAAAGATCAATCCCTGTCGGTGTATCGGCTCGGCACGTTCATTTATCTGAAGCGGATTTGGAAAAATTGTTTGGTACCGGCGCAAAACTCACCGTATTTAAAGATTTATCTCAACCCGGGCAATACGCTGCTAACGAGAAAGTTGATATTGTCACTGAAAAAGGAGCAATTAAAGGTGTACGCGTACTCGGTCCGACCCGCAAGCAAACACAAGTTGAAGTTTCGTTAACCGATGCGTTAAAATTAAAAATTGCACCGCCGATTCGCGATAGCGGCAATGTAGCCGGCTCGGCAAAATGCAAACTTGTCGGACCGTGTGGTGAGGTAGATTTATCTGAGGGAACAATTGCTGCGTTTCGGCATATTCATATGACGCCGGCAGATGCGGAAGCGTTTGGTATTAAAGATAAAGATATCGTTAGCGTGAAATTTTGCGGTGAGCGTGGTCTTACTTTTGACCAGGTGCTTATCCGTGTGAATAAGGATTTCCGTTTGGAAATGCATATAGATACTGACGAAGCAAATGCGGCTAAAATCGGCAGCGGTTGCACCGTCGAGATGGTTTAGGAGGTGTTATGCCTAAAGTAATAGTTGATACTAACCGGTGTAAAGGTTGCGCTTTGTGTGTGCGGGCATGTCCGAAAAAGCTTATGGCATTATCAACAGTCTTTAATGCCAAAGGTTATAATCCTGCAGAGTGCATCGATGAAAGCAAATGTATTGGTTGCGCTTTGTGTGGGCGCGCTTGTCCTGATGTAGCAATTGAAGTTTATAAGTAGGGGTGAATATGGCAGAGAAAGTTTTAATGAAAGGTAATGAAGCAATTGCTGAAGCAGCCGTTATTGCAGGTTGCCGGCATTACTTTGGTTACCCGATTACGCCACAGACAGAAATTACCGAGTATATGGCTCGCAGAATGCCGAAAGTTAACGGTGTGTTTGTACAGTCCGAGTCAGAAGTTGCAGCTATTAACATGGTTTATGGAGCTGCAGGAGCTGGTGCCCGTGTTATGACATCGAGTTCAAGCCCGGGAATAAGTCTTAAACAAGAAGGAATTTCTTATATTGCAGCAGCGCAATTGCCAGCGGTTATTGTTAATATTATGCGCGGCGGACCAGGTCTTGGAACAATCCAGGCGTCGCAGGCTGATTATTTCCAAGCTACAAAAGGCGGCGGACATGGGGATTACCGGTTGCTGGTATTAGCGCCAAACAGTGTTCAGGAGATGATTGATCTGACTATCGAAGCCTTTGATTTGGCTGATAAATATCGTACGCCAATAATGATTCTTGGTGACGGAGCAATCGGACAAATGATGGAACCTGCAGTGTTGCCAGAACCTGTTGAACGAAATGTAGATAAAAGCAAATGGGCAACTACTACTCGCGCAAAACGTACTTCAGGTGGGCCGAATGTCATAAATTCATTGTTTCTGCAGGCTGAAGATTTAGAAAAATATAATGTCGTGCTGCAAGAAAAATTTGCCACTATAGCCAATAATGAAGTTAGATTCGACTCGTATTTAACGGATGATGCAGATATTGTTGTTGTTGGTTACGGAATAATGTCCAGAATTGCACACGGCGCTATCGATAAATTACGTGCAAAAGGGTTGCGCGTTGGATTGTTGCGACCGATAACGCTTTGGCCATTTCCTTACATGGCAATACAAAACTTGATACCGACAGCTAAGAAGTTTTTAGTTGCTGAAATGAGTGCCGGGCAGATGATTGAAGATGTAATGCTTGCGGTAGTCAATCGCCGGCCAGTGTATTTATGCGGTAAAATGGGCGGAGTAATTCCGACTGTTGATCAAATGATAAAAGAAATAATTCGCGTTAGCGAGGCGGTGTAGTATGGAGAAAAAAGTATTTGGCCGACCGAGCTTGTTGAGTGAAAATTACACTCACTATTGTCCGGGATGTGCACATGGGATAATCCACCGACTGGTTGCGGAAGCGCTAGAAGAGCTTGGCGTTGCAGACAAAACAATCGGAGTATCACCAGTTGGTTGTTCGGTGCTTGCTCAAAACTATTTTACCTGTGATTTTCAACAGGCTGCGCACGGAAGAGCTCCGGCAGTGGCTACCGGCATAAAACGGGTGCATCCGGATGCTGTAGTGTTTTCGTACCAGGGTGACGGTGATTTGGCTTCGATTGGAGCGGCAGAAGTTGTTCACGCTGCGGCACGCAGCGAGAAAATTACAACTATATTCATCAATAATACTGTTTATGGAATGACAGGCGGTCAAATGGCACCGACTTCTTTGCCCGGTCAAAAAACGACAACATCACCGTATGGCCGAGATGTGAAAACTGCTGGTTTTCCAATCCGAGTTTCTGAAATGCTGGCTACGCTTGATGGAGCAAAATATATTGCAAGGGTTTCGGTAGATACACCGGCTAATATGGCAAAGGCCAAAGAGGCGATTAAGCGGGCATTCAAGTGTCAAATTGATGGAATTGGCTATTCTTTGGTGGAAGTTCTTTCAACTTGTCCCACAAATTGGGGATTGACTCCGGTTGTTTCGTTTGACTGGTTACAAAAAAACATGATACCGTATTATCCACTCGGAGTATATAAGGATTATGAGGAGGCCGCGAAATGACATATGAAGTAGTTATATCAGGTTTTGGCGGTCAAGGCGTAATGATAATCGGACAATTGCTGGCCTACGCCGGAATGCTGGAAGGGAAAAAAGTTTCTTTCATGCCATCCTACGGGCCGGAGATGCGGGGTGGAACCGCAAATTGTGCGGTGATAATTTCCGACGAAGTTATTGGTAATCCGTTGGTTAGTACGCCGCAAGTATTGGTTGCTATGAATAATCCGTCAATTGAAAAATTCGAGCCGATGATGGCAAGCAACGGTGTTGTTTTGACAAATACGTCAATAGTCGACCGTTTGCAAACAAGGGCGGACGTTAAGTTTTTTGGCGTAGCGGCAAATGATATCGCGGCTGATCTTAAAAACGCAAAGACTGCCAATATCGTGATGTTGGGTGCGTTACTGAAAATTGTACCGCTAATAAAGCCGGAGTCTTTAATTTTGGCTTTCGAGAAAAAATTTGTAGCAAAACCGGAAGTGATTGGCATCAACAAAAAAGCTTTTGAATGTGGCGCAGCAGCAGTAAAATAATAATTCTTACAACCTTGGCTTGTCCGAGGTTGTTTGTTTGAAAGCGAGTGCTGTGAATATTGCTGACAAAATTAAATCCATAAAGCAATTTTCATTCGAAAATTGCTTTATGGTAATTTCTGAAAAACCAATAAATTACGGAGTGCAGTTAAAAATAGCGGATAATAATTCGCAAGTCAGTGTCAATGTTTATCAAGGTAAAAGAGGTGTAAGCGTGGTAGTCGGCGGTGCTGACTCCGAGCTGAAGCGCCACTTGCTAATCTTTGATTCGACAAGAACAGTTATACGAGAAACCGGGAAATTTGAAATAGCACCTGCTGCAGTTTGGGGCGGTTCAGATGAAGCTGGCAAAGGAGATTATTTTGGACCGCTGGCAGTAGCCGCAGTAAGCGTTGATAAAACCAGTGCGCAGCGGTTGAAGGAAATCGGTGTCCGCGATTGTAAAAAACTCGGTGACGAGAAAGTTGTTCAGCTGGCTGAAAAAATTAAATGGCTTGATAACGTTTTCTATTCCGAAGCGGTATTGTTTCCCAAAGACTATAACATTAAGTATTCTGAATTTTCCCGAATCGGCCATAATTTGAATGATATACTTGCGCAATTGCATGCGCAGGCCGCACGCGAATTGTTTCAACAGAATCCGGATATTGAACAATATATAGTTGATAAGTTTACCGCTGATGCCACACTTGCCAAGTGGTTTGAATTGCCCAAAAGTGTAAAGTTGATTAATGTCCCCAAGGCAGAGAGCGATATTGCCGTTGCGGCAGCTTCAGTGTTGGCGCGGGCGCTTTTTTTGCAGGGATTAGAAAAACTCGATGATGAATTTGCCGTTCAACTGCCCAAAGGTGCAGCCGGCCATGTGACACATTACGCGGCAAAAATTGTTCGAACGCACGGAGTGGATATTCTCAATTATTGCGCAAAAAAACATTTTAAAAATTCACTCGATATTGCAGGGATTGTTGGATAGTATGACGAATATTTAGCAACAGAAATTTATGACTCAATAAAGTAATTGGAGGGTTTCATGAAAATACTTGTAATTAACTGCGGAAGTTCGTCTTTGAAGTATCAATTGTTTGATATGGACGACGAAACTGTTTTAGCTAAAGGCTTAATCGAGCGTATTGGTATGAGTGGTTCGATTTTGACACATTGTCCGGGTGAGCGCGATAAGGTCGTGATAACTGCAGATATTCCAAATCATGCAGTGGCGCTTCAAATGGTAACGGATGCGCTAGTCAATGAAGAACATGGTGTGATAAAAAGTATGGATGAAATATCCGCTATTGGCCATCGTGTTGTTCATGGTGGTGAAAAATTTGCCAGTTCGGTTTTGGTAACTTCAGAAGTGATGCGCGCACTTGAAGAGTGTGTTGAGATGGCGCCGTTGCACAATCCGCCAAACATTGTTGGTATAAACGCTTGTAAAGAGTTAATGCCAAAAGTTCCTCAAGTTGGTGTATTTGACACGGCGTTTCATCAAACGATGCCTAAAGCGGCATTTTTGTATGGTTTGCCGTACGAAGCTTATACCGACTATGGAATTCGTCGTTATGGTTTCCATGGTACTTCCCACAAATATGTATCGCAACGTTGTGGTGAATTGATGGGAAAACATGCCAGTGATTTGAGGATTATTACTTGCCACTTGGGAAATGGCGCAAGTATTGCTGCTGTCAAGTATGGTCGTTCAATTCAAACCAGCATGGGATTTACGCCGCTGGAGGGTTTGATTATGGGAACTCGTTGCGGCGATATTGATCCGGCGATACCGGTTTACATGATGAAAAAAACCGGTATGTCGCTTGAAGAAGTTGATAATATCATGAATAAAAAATCCGGCGTGTTGGGTATTTCCGGTGTTTCGTCCGATTTTCGCGATATCGAGAAAGCAGCGAAAGAAGGAAATGAGCGCGCACAACTGGCGTTGGATATGTTTTCCGGAGAGGTACGCAAGTATATCGGCGCTTATGTAGCAGTTATGGGTGGTGTGGACGCGATAGTATTTACCGCCGGACTTGGGGAAAATTCGATAGAGATGCGCGACATGATTTGTAACGGGTTAGAATATTTGGGTACCCGTATTGATGAAGAGCGTAACAATATCCGCGGAGTAGCGCAAGAAATCAGTGTTGAAGGCAGCAAAGTGAAAATATTTGTTATTCCTACAAATGAAGAGCTGGTAATTGCTCGTGACACAAGAGATATATGCGCACCGTTGGTTGACTAATTTTTAGATTGACTTTTGTTCATTGCGTGAATATAATATATCAGGTGCAGGTGGACTGTTGAAGATTGATATTGGAAGTATTGTTGGTAAAAACGGTGATAGCATTGATTTTTCAATGCAGACTTCTCAAAAGTGCCTAGATTTCTTTGATGGCAAATTCTCGATTATATCAGAGATTTTGGTGCAGGGTCAGATAAAAAACGAGTTTGAATCGTATTTTGTCACCGGAACAATTAAGTTTTGCGCAGCTAGTGTATGCGACAGGTGTTTAGAAAAATTCGAGCATTGTTATAAAATCGAATTTGAAGAAAAATTTGCGTATAACGCTGATACTGACAACGATGATGTATTCGTAATTAAAGACAATGAAGTTGATTTGTCGATCGCTGTCGTGGAAAACATTCATGTCAATATTCCCGGGAAGTTATTGTGCAAAGACGAATGCAAAGGATTGTGTTCAGACTGTGGCAATAATTTCAATGAAAAACAGTGCCGTTGTGGCGAGGAAAAAATTAACCCGCAATTTGCCAAACTTGCAAAGTTGATAAATAATTAGCCTTTCGGGTAAGGCATATAGCTACAAGGAGGTGCTAAAATGGCAGTACCAAAGCGAAAAACATCTAAGGCTCGTCGTGATAAAAGACGCGCGAATTGGAAACTTGAAGTTCCCAATTTGGTTAGTTGTCCGCAATGTCATCAGGTGAAAATGCCACATCGTGTATGTCCGGAATGTGGACATTACAACGGCAAAGCAGTTGTAGTTGCTGAATAGGGTAACAGATTTATGGCGGGCGAAAGCTCGCCTTTTTTCTTGATTTTTTCACGTCAGCGTAATATAATGCGTTAGGACTAGGTTTTAGTAGTAGGTAACAAAAATGAAAAAATTACGAAATGATAAAGATGCCAGACGAGAACTGCTTAAACAAAAAATTGAACTTGATCCGTTTTTGACTGACGGGGAGCTTTCGGAACTTTTCGCAGTAAGTATCCAAACGGTGCGTTTAGACCGGGTTGCGCTTAATATTCCTGAGGTTCGAGAACGAGCCAAGCGTTTGGCTAAAGAGCCAAAAGAGCAACTGCACGCTGCAATTCGCCTGAATCAAGATATGGGCGAGTTGTTGGAGTTGAATATTTCAAATTTTGCGATGTCGATGCTGGAGATCACTCCGCAGATGGTGATGGATAAAAGTAAGTTAGAGCAAGGATATTGCTTATACAAGCAGGCGGTTGCGCTTTCGTTGGCATTGTTAAATGCGCCCAGTGCATATTTAGGTGAAGTTTATTTAAAATTTATTGGTCAGGTTGAAGCAGGTGATAAAATTTTCGCAAGAGCCGAACTCACAGGACGCGTTGACGATATATACAGGGTGAAGGTTACAGCCTTAAAAAACGCCCAGGAGATATTCCGGGCAAAATTTATTATGTTATTGTCTTAATGGGGATTAGTAACGAAAAGAACTATTAATTGATTGTTGCGGCTTTGGCGCAGGACTGACTTTGGGAACTGTGGTTATGCGCTGAGCTCGATAATATTTGGAGGAATTATGGCTAAAATCGCTTTTTTATTTCCCGGACAAGGAGCCCAAAAGATTGGTATGGGCAAGGATTTATTCGATAAATATTCTGTTGCGCGCGCTGTTTTTGAAGAAGCTGACAAAACTTTGGGGTTTTCAATAACTGACATGTGTTTTAACGGTCCCGAAGAAGACTTGAAGTTGACCATGAATACGCAACCGGCGTTATTAACGGTAAGCGCTGCTGCACTTGCAGTGTTAGAAGAATTGGGAATCAAGCCGGATTGCGCCGCAGGCCATAGTTTGGGCGAATATGGTGCGCTAGTCGCCGGTAAAGTTTTGAGTTTTGCTGATGCAGTTAAAACGGTTAGAGCCCGGGGCGAATTTATGCAAGAAGCGGTTCCGGCCGGCGAGGGGGCTATGGCGGCGATTATCGGATTAGAGCGTGATAGAATAATCGAAATTTGCACAAAAATTACTGGAGAAACTGGCTTAGTGCAAGCCGTGAATTTTAATATGCCTGGTCAAATCGTAATTGCCGGTATCACATCAGCGGTGAATCAAGCGTGTGAAGAACTGAAAGCCGCGGGAGCGCGGCGTGCGTTGCTTCTACCGGTAAGTGCGCCATTTCATAGTTTATTGATGAAACCTGCAGCAGAAAAATTGGAAAAAGTATTGGATACTGTTGATTTTTCCGATTCACTGATTCCGATTATTAGCAATGTGGATGCCAGGGCATCGAAAACTGCGGCGACGCTGAAAGCTAAACTGGTGCATCAAGTGGCTTCTCCAGTGCTGTGGGAAGATAGCGTTGCCCAAATTGTGAATACAGGTGTTGATTTCGTAATTGAAGTCGGCGCCGGACCGCTAGCGGGTTTTATGAAAAAGATTGCGCCTGATATTACTGCGATTGGTATTGATGACGAAGCCTCAATAGCCAAAATGCTTGAATTGCTTAAGGAGAAAAAATGCGATTAGATAATAAAGTAGCGGTTGTTACCGGTGGCTCACGCGGAATCGGTCGTGCAGTTGTTGCGCAGTTGGCAGGTCAAGGGGCGAACATAGTTATCAATTATGCCGGGAACATTGGTGCCGCTGAAGAGAGTAAGCGCGTCGCTGAAGCGCTTGGTGTTGAGGTGTTGTTGTTTAAAGGGGATGTTTCAGATGCAACTGCCTGTGAAGCAATGATTGCGGCTACAGTTGAAAAGTTTGGGAGAATAGATATTCTGGTTAATAATGCGGGAATAACCAGAGACAATTTGTTGATGAGGATGAAGCAGGAAGAATGGGATGCCGTTATTAACACCAATTTGACAGGCGTGTATAATTGTTGCAAAGCTGTCGTAAAACCGATGATGAAGCAACGCTCGGGCTGTATTATTAATATGACTTCAGTAATCGGTCAGATTGGTAATGCCGGTCAGGCAAATTATGCCGCCGCGAAGGCTGGCGTTATTGGTCTTACCAAATCTTTGGCAAAAGAGCTGGCTGCTAGAAATATTCGTGTAAATGCAATTGCTCCGGGATTTATTTCTACTGATATGACCGCTGAATTAAACGAAAAAGTTGTTGAACAATTAGTTTCACAAATACCGTTGGCGAGATTGGGGAAAGCTGATGATGTAGCGTATATTGCTGGTTTCCTGGCTTCTGATTTTGCAAGTTACATTACTGGACAAGTCATAAATGTTGACGGCGGAATGGTAATGTAATATACTAAGTAGCGTTAAAGGAGGTGAATGATTTGTCAACGTTTGATCAAGTAAGAACTATAGTTGCTGAGCAACTTACAATTAAAGCCGATGATATCACGATGGAATCAACTTTCATCGATGATTTAGGCGCTGATTCGTTGGATATTGTTGAATTGATGATGGCGTTTGAAGAGAAGTTTGAAATTGAACTTCCTGATGACGAGGCGGAAAAAATTAAAGCAATTAAAGACGCAGTAAAGTTAATTGATGAGAAAAAGGCGTAAGCCTCTGCCTCGCTTAGCGAGGCTTTCTTTTTTACTTTCTATTAGCACCAGCTAATAATAGTATATAATAATCAGTTTTTTTGGAGGAATAATGAATAAACGTGTAGTAGTTACCGGACTTGGCGCTGTGACGCCACTTGGAATTGGATATGAACTTTTTTGGGATAATCTTTTAGCAGGAAAATCTTCAATCGCGCGAATAACGGCTTTTGATCCAGAAGGCTATTCAACGCAAATTGCTTCAGAGATCAAGGAATTTGATCCTGCGCAGTATATGGACAAAAAAGAAGCGAGGCGTATGGATCGGGTGACTCAATTTGCAGTTGCCGCTTCCAAACTGGCGCTTGATGATAGTAAAATTGATTTAGCCGTCGAAGACAAAACGCGTATTGGTACTTTAGTCGGGACGGGAATGGGCGGTATAATAACCCTTGGCGATAATTTCCAAAAGCTTTTTGACAAAGGACACTCGAGGGTTAGCCCGCTGATGGTTCCGATGATAATTCCGAGTATGCCGAGTGGTATGGTATCAATGATTTTTGGACTCCAAGGACCGTGTTTCCCAATCGTTACTGCATGTGCGAGTGGTACAAATTCAATCGGCGAAGCTATGAAAATAATTCAGCGCGGAAGCGCGGATGTAATGGTTACGGGTGGAACGGAAGCAGCGGTAACACCAATTTGTATTGCCGGTTTCGAAAATATGAAAGCGATGTCTACGCGTAATGATGATCCGCAAACTGCTTCACGTCCATTTGATGCAGATCGTGACGGATTTGTACTTGGCGAAGGAGCCGGCATCGTCGTTTTGGAGTCGCTAGAACATGCACTGGATCGCGGCGCGCATATCTATTGCGAACTTGTCGGTTATGGCACTAACGCCGACGCTTACCATATTACCTGCCCGGCGCCTGAAGGGGAGATGGCTGCGAAATGTATGGAATTAGCACTTTCAGATGCTAATCTTGCTATAACAGAAGTTGACTATATTAACGCGCACGGAACATCTACGCCGATAAATGATCGCAACGAAACTCAAGCTATCAAAACAGTGTTTGGTGAGCACGCTTATAAAATGAAGGTCAGTTCTAACAAATCAATGGTCGGGCATTTATTGGGAGCGTCAGGCGGTGTGGAATTTATTGCCACTGCCTTGACGGTAATGAACGATATTGTACCGCCGACAATGAATATTCAAAATCTTGAACCCGATATGAATTTGGATTATGTAGCTAATAAAGCAGCGAAAATGACTGTGCGCGCAGCTCTGACTAACTCGTTTGGTTTTGGTGGACATAATGCTACGCTTGCCGTAAAAAAATATAATGGCTGATAATTCCGATTATTTAAGCGAGCTGGAACAGCTATTGGGAGTGAAATTTCACAATACTGCTATTCTGGAAACGGCGTTAACACATAGTTCGTTCTCTTTCGAGAAGCGAACAGATGGTTGCAACAATGAGCGGATGGAATTTCTCGGCGATGCGGTTCTTGAGTTATGCGTCAGCGATAATCTGTTTAAACATAGCGTCAATATGCCTGAAGGTGAGATGACAAAAAGGCGTTCAAATGTGGTTTGTGAAAAGTCGCTGGCGGCAAAAGCCAGCGAGTTTTCCGTTGGAAAGTATCTGCGCTTGGGTAAAGGCGAGGATGTTACTGGCGGGCGTGAACGAGCGTCGATATTATCTGATGCATTCGAAGCCATAATCGGCGCATTGTATATTGATCAGGGATATGATGCAGTGCTTAATTTTGTTAACCGCATATTTGGCGAAGAGCTGCGCCGTACGGAACAGCGCAGTGATTATAAGAGCGAGTTGCAGGAATATGTTCAAAACGATTTAGGCTTGCAAAGCGATGATATTGAGTATAATGTTGTTTCTTGCAGCGGTCCGGATCACGATAAGAATTATGAAGTAGCGCTTTTTATCAAAAAAGAAAAATATGGTTACGGAAGCGGGCGAAGTAAAAAAAACGCAGAGCAATCGGCTGCAAAACAAGCCTTGCAAAAAGTAGAAAAATCAAAATAATTGGGTTATAATCAAAAGCGGCGTAAGCTGCTTTTTTTATTCACGAAAATTGTGAGAATTATGAAAAAAACAATATTACCGATTTTTTTAGCGAATGCCGGATGCAGTGATCGTTGTGTATTTTGTAATCAAAGCGCTGTGGAGAGTAATTGCTGCAGTGCTTTGCTAGCGGAAGTTACGACAGAAATAAATCGCCAGTTGGAGTATTTAAGAAACACTGATATACAGCTCGCATATTATGGCGGTACTTTTACGTCGATACCGTTCGAACAGCGGTTGGCGTTATTAAAATTTGGCAAGATTCTTGTTGATAGAGGAACTGTTTCCAGTATCCGGGTGTCAACGCGCCCGGATGCATTGGACATAGAGACTGTGCAGCAGCTAAAAAATCATGGCGTTACTGAAGTGGAAATCGGCGCTCAATCGCTTTGCGATTCGGTACTGACAGCCAATAATCGCCGTCATACATATGAAGCTGTTGTAAATAGCGTTCAGCGGGTTAAAAATGCCGGATTGATTGCTGGAATACACCTCATGACTGGATTAATGGGCGAAACTCAAGAAACTTATTTGCTGACGTTGCAACGTTTAATGCAACTCGCTCCTGACATGCTGCGAATTCATCCGACGCTCGTACTCCGAGGCACAAAACTGGAACAACTATTTTTTGAGGGCAGATATAATCCGCAAACTATGAAGCAGGCGTTAGTTACTGCAAGTTGGCTGAAATTAGTTGCCCGTTCTCAAGGTATAAGAGTTATCCGTACCGGTATACAACCGAGTGATGAGCTACGAAACGGACAAGTCGTTGCCGGGCCGTTTCATCCAGCATTTGGCGAAATGGTTGATAGCGTTGGGTTTTATTGTTTATTATATTTGTTGATAAAAAATTATGGCGTGGATAGTTTTGTTTGCAGTAAAAGCGAATTATCAAAAGTAGTTGGTCAGCGCAAAGATAATATCAGGCGACTGGAGGCTAAGTTCGCAACAACACTAAAAATTTCCGTCAGTGATTTGCTGATGCCAGGCGAGATAGTTATCGTTAACGGATTGTCGAAAAATGTGTTGTCGCTGGTTGATATGCTGAGTTATTATGATTACTTAAAAATTATGGAGGATTGATGAAATTAAGAGGGTTTGAGTTGGTGGAAAAATATTTTTATCCGTTCGCGGTTATTCCTTGCAGAAAAACGAAATTTAGTGCCGGTTATGATTTTGCTGCTGCCGTGACAGTGACAATTGAGCCGCATAAAATTGGCTTGGTTCCGACCGGAATTAAGGCTTATATGCAGCCAGATGAGTATCTGGGATTACATATCCGGTCGGGATTAGCCTTGAAAAGTGGCTTGATGCTGGCAAATTCACAAGGGATTATTGATAGTGATTATTATAACAACGTTGATAACGAGGGCCATGTAATGATTGCTTTAGTTAATATGAGTGATTTTGCGGTGACTATTACTGCCGGTGAGCGAATTGCACAAGGAATATTTTATAAATACTTGATTGCAGACGATGATCAAACCGATACCACCCGCAACGGTGGATTTGGTAGCACTGGTAAAAAGTGATTTGCTAGTTCTATTTAGAAAGGGATTAAAACTATGAATGTTAGAATAAGTAGCCAGAGAATAGGTGATAGTATGGCGCAAATACTTGTTGTGCCGATATTTGTTGAAAGCAACTTGAAGGAAACTTTGGCCGATTTGGATGAATTAAGCATGAACATGTTCAGCAACATTGCCAATGGCATAGAATCATCAACTAAACCAAATGAAATGACTTTTATTCCATTTGGTGATAAAAAAGTTGCTTTACTTGGTTTAGGCAGTAAGAGCTCGGTAGAACGGCGTGATGTGCGTAATTGTTTTGGCACATTAGGCAGAAAACTACGACTGCTTGAAGTTGAGACTGTTGCTATTGATACTGTTGAACTCAGTGGTGAAAGTATCGTTGCTGCAGTTGAAGGAATAACCTTAGGAAATTATGAGTTCGACACTTATCTGTCTAAAAAACGAAAATCATTGGTGTCAATTGAAGTAATTGCGGCAAATAGTATCGAAATCGAGAACGCGGTTCAGGCGGCAGTAATTTCTGCTGAAAGCATTAATCTTGCCCGAGAGTGGACCAATCTTCCGCCTTCAGTTTGCACGCCAAGTTTTTTGGCGGATGAAGCCAGGGCAATTGCTGAACAATACAAACTTGAGTGTAGTATTTTAAATCGATTGCAAATGCAAGAATTGGATATGGGGGGGCTACTCGGGGTAGCCAGAGGTAGTTCTGAAGCACCTAAATTGGTTGTCATAAAATATTATGGAGCTCCGCAAAGCAGCGAAATGACCGCTTATGTTGGGAAGGGCATTACTTTTGACAGCGGCGGATTGTCGCTGAAGCAACCGGCCATGATGACTATAATGAAACGTGATATGGCTGGAGCGGCAGCAGTATTGGCCGCGATGAAGGCAATCGCTCAACTGGGATTGCCGGCCAATATTATGGCGGTATTGACGCTCTGTGAGAATATGCCAAGTGGAAGCGCTTTGCAACCCGGTGAAATAATCCGTACTATGTCCGGTAAAACGGTGGAAGTCCATAGTACCGATGCCGAAGGTCGAATTGTTTTGGCCGACGCTGTCACTTATGCTGTACATCTTGGGGCAACACGCGTGGTTGATGTGGCCACATTAACTGGTGTTTGCCGTCAAGCTTTGGGAAATCTGACAGCTGGAATTGTAGACAATAATTCTGAATGGTGTTATAAAATAGTTTCAGCGGGGGTAGCTGCTGACGAGAGACTATGGCGATTTCCCAACTATTCCGAGTATAAAGAGCTATTAAAGTCGCCGTTTGCTGATTTGAAGAACAGTTCAGTGGTTGCCGGTGCCATCGCGGGTGGCTTGTTTATTGGCGAATTTGTCGATAATTGCCCTTGGGTGCATATCGACATTGCCGGAACAGCCTGGAATGATACAGCGTTAGGAATCAATCCGGCTGGCGCGAGTGGTTCAATGGTTAAAACACTAATCGAACTTGCCAAATAATGGTGAATCAGAAAAAGGCCATTGTTGATTATTATATTGACTGAAAAGAATTGTTTTGCTATACTTCGGCAGGGAAACACAATGTTCAAAGTTTCTTCGTGAAGCTTTGGACATTTTTTTGTGAGGTGCGAATGAAAAAGTTTGACGTCATAATTATTGGTGCCGGGCCGGCCGGAATTTTTGCAGGAATTGAGCTCGTTCGAGCTGGCAAAAATGTTTGCATTCTGGAAAAAGGCCGATCGATTAACAAGCGCAAATGTTTGGCTGGTGAGCAATCAGTTAGCTGTGTCGGTTGTAATCCGTGCGATATCATGTCTGGCTGGGGCGGTGCCGGTGCATTTTCTGATGGGAAAATGACTTTGACAACTGCCTTTGGCGGCGTTCTTGACGAATATATTGGTAAGCAGGAACTGCAGCGACTGATTGAATATATTGATAATATTTACGTAGAATTTGGCGCCCCGGATCGCGTTTTTGGCAGCGAACCTGCTGAAAAGATTCGTGAGCTAAAGCGCAAGGCGACTGCTGCTGAACTACAATTTTTGGAAGCGCGTATCCGGCACTTGGGTACAGATAATTGTATGAAAATACTAAAACGGATGTACGATTATTTAGAAAAAAATTCCAGCATTAATTGTTTGTGCGCTGCTAAAGAAATAGTGGTGGCAGACAATAAAGTTGTTGGTGTGCGATTGGAAGATGGGCGAGAATTGTACGCCGAATACGTGATTGCGGCCCCGGGACGCGAGGGGGCGGAATGGTTTTCGAAAGAAGCGACTAAGCTTAATTTGACGATGACTAGCAATGCAGTCGATATCGGCGTGCGCGTTGAACTACCCGCGGTGGTCTTGGAGGATATTACAGAAGTCGTTTATGAGTCTAAATTGATTTATCATACCAAGACTTTTGACGATGAAGTGCGAACTTTTTGTATGAATCCATATGGCGCGGTAGTTACTGAAAACACTAACGGTTTGATAACCGTCAATGGACACAGTTACGCTGAAAAGCGAACCGATAACACTAATTTCGCGCTCTTAGTTTCTAAAAAATTCACTGAACCATTTAAGGAACCGATTAAATATGGTAAAGAAGTTGCCGGGCTGGCAAACTTGATTGGCGGTGGAGTAATTGTACAGCGACTGGGTGATTTGTTAAGCGGTCGGCGCTCGACGCCGGAACGTATTAAGCGCGGGATGGTAACACCTACGCTTGCCAGTGCCACACCGGGTGATTTGAGTTTGGTGCTGCCTTATCGTCATTTAACCGCGATTATAGAAATGTTGGCTGCGATGGACAAACTCGCTCCTGGTGTTAACAGTAAACATACGTTATTGTATGGTGTTGAAGTGAAGTTTTATTCAAACCGTTTGCAATTGACCAACAAACTTGAAACACAAGTAAGCAATCTTTTTGCGGTTGGTGACGGAGCGGGTGTTACGCGTGGATTAGCGCAAGCCTCGGCTGCTGGAGTATTGGTCGCAACTGAAATAATCAGTCGGTAAATCAGGAGGACTGGATAATGATTTCTAGATATTCTAACCCGGAGATGGCCAAAATTTGGACTGAAGAAAATGAATTTGCGACGATGCTACAAGTGGAAATATTTGCTTGTGAAGCAATGAACAAACTTGGATTGATTCCAGATGCGGCATTGGCAGACATCAAAACCAAATCAAAGTTTACAGTAGAGCGTATTAAAGAAATTGAACGCGAAACCAATCATGATATCATAGCTTTTTTGACTTGTGTTGCCGAATATGTGGGTGATGCATCAAAATATATTCATATGGGAATGACTTCCAGCGACGTTAAAGATACTGCGTTATGCTCGATGTGTAAACAAGCTGGAGAATTACTCTTGAAGGATTTGCAGGGATTATATGCCGCAATCGAAAAACAAGCGTGTTTGCATAAGTACACAGTTATGATTGGCCGAACACATGGAATTCATGCTGAACCAATGACCTTTGGCTTAAAAATGGCTGTTTGGCTAGATGAAGTTTCCAGGTCTATTACTCGTCTGGAGCAGGCGATTGACACAATTTCGGTAGGGAAAATTTCCGGGGCGGTTGGAACTTATGCTTTTGCTGAACCGGTTATCGAGTCATACGTTTGTGAGAAACTGGGGCTGCGGCCTGCAAAAGCCTCAACTCAAGTGTTACAACGCGACCGCCATGCTACGTTTTTGACAGCCATTGCGATAATTGGTAGTAGTCTGGAAAAGTTTTCTACGGAAATTCGTAATTTGCAGCGGACTGACATTCGTGAGGCGGAAGAGTATTTTTCAAGCGGTCAGAAAGGCTCTTCGGCGATGCCGCATAAACGTAATCCGATTACTTGTGAACGAATTAGCGGGTTGGCGCGGGTTTTGCGTGGTAACGCCTTGGCCGCGATGGAAAACGTGGCGTTATGGCACGAACGTGACATATCACATTCGTCAGTAGAGCGGGTTATTCTTCCCGACTCTACCATTCTGCTGGATTATGTGCTAAAATTGATGACGCGGGTTATGGATAATTTGCTTGTGTATCCGGAAGCGATGAAGAATAATCTGGAAAAAACCGGCGGATTAATTTTCAGCCAACGTTTATTGTTAGCGTTAGTCGAAAAAGGCGTGTTGCGCGAGGACGCGTATGCATGGGTGCAACGCAATGCAATGTCTCGTTGGTTACATGGCGCTGATTTTAAAACTAATTTCATCAGTGATCCGGATGTTGCCCGCTATCTAACTAAGGCAGAAATTGAAGATTGTTTTGAATGTACACATTATCTTAAACACATTGATACGATTATGAAACGATTCGGGTTATAGGAGGACATATGCCTGTAGCAGTTATTCTAGGTACTCAGTGGGGCGATGAAGGTAAAGGGAAAATTGTTGATTATCTTGCCGAAAAATCGGATGTTGTTGTGCGTTATCAGGGTGGAAATAATGCGGGACATACAGTAATAACTAATGGTAAAGAATTTAAACTGCATCTGCTGCCTTCAGGAATTTTATACGAAAACAAAGTTTGTGTTTTGGGAAATGGCGTGGTTATAGATCCGCCGGTGCTGCTAAAAGAGTTGCGGGATATCAAGGCTAAGGGAATAAAAGTAGCTGAGTTAAAAATTTCTGATCGGGCGCATGTAATAATGCCGTACCATCGTTTGCTCGACGAGGTGCAGGAAGAAGCTCTTGGAAAAAATAAAATCGGCACCACCAAGCGTGGTGTTGGTCCTTGTTACGCCGACAAACATAATCGTGTAGGTATTAGAATTGCTGATTTGCTAGAGCCGGAGTTGTTGCGGGAAAAAATCGCCGCTAACTTAGAGACGAAAAATCAATATTTTGAGAAAATATATAACGAAACCGGTTTTGAAACCGAAGCAATTTATCAAGAATATTTGCAATATGGCGAAGAGTTGCGCCCGTATATCTGTGACACGATTCCTTATGTTAATCAAGCGATTACCACTGGTAAGAAAGTTCTTTTAGAAGGCGCGCAAGCAACTTTGCTTGATGTTGATTATGGTACTTATCCGTACATAACATCGTCACACCCTACTGCCGGAGGCGCCTGTGTTGGTGCTGGTATTGGCCCGACAAAAATTGACAAAGTAGTTGGCGTGGTGAAGGCTTACACTACCAGAGTAGGCGAAGGTCCTTTTCCTACTGAATTGGATGATGAAGTGGGCCAGTATATTCAATATACTGGTAAGGAATATGGAACGACCACTGGTCGTCCGCGGCGGTGTGGTTGGTTGGATATGGTCATGATAAAATATGCGGCATCGGTAAATGGTTTGGCATATTTAGCTATTACCAGACTAGATATCCTTGATGAACTGGATGAAGTGAAAATTTGTACTGGTTATCAATGTGGTGATACTGTTGTAACTGACTTTCCAGCGAGTTTGGAGAAACTCGGAACTATGGTGCCGATTCTGGAAACGCTTCCCGGCTGGGAAGTTCCAATAAGCGATATTCGTGATTACAAAAAACTGCCGGAAAAGGCTCGTAAATATGTTGAACGTATTGCCGAATTGGCCGGAGTTCCGCTGGCAATCGTTTCAGTAGGTCCGGCGCGTGATCAGACGATTTTTGTTAACGAAATATATTAGCGTGATTAAACAAAAAAACCACCGTTAAGGTGGTTTTTTTGTTTAATCAAGTTTGTCAATTTTAACCTTTACGTTTAGAGTTTGGATTGCACTACCGCGATATACCCCTTTTATTGGAACAATATCGCTATAATCTCGGCCGTCTGCAACCTTCACATACCGCCAACTCATGATGTTATCATTGGTCGGATCAAAGCCCAGCCAACCAGCGCCGGGAATAAATGCTTCAATCCAGGCATGCATAGCAACAGTCAAGTTATCGTTGCCAACATTTTCCGGAAGATCGCCGATGTATTGATAACCGCTGACATAACGCGCGGGAACGCCGATATTGCGGCAGGTTGCCAGCATTAAGTGAGCAAAGTCTTGACAGACACCGCCCTTTAACCGCACGGTGTCATCGACAGTTGTGTGGATATTGGTTAATCCAGGCTGATACAGAAACGTTTCATGAATCTGATGAGTGAGGCTGCGTACATAATCGTAGATGCATGAAGTAGAACACTGGCTATATAAATCTTTAAGATACTCAGCTACCGATTTAGTAATAAGAGTTTGTGGTGTCATATATAAATATTCCGCATACCGATTTTGAAATTGCGAAGAGTTTAATAATGCCCGTTCATCTTCTGGTTTGAGAACATAACCGGAACGTGGTTCGTTTTCCGCGGTTAAAACTACTGAAGTTGTAATAATAGCAAGTTGGTCGTGCGGTTCTACTATTTCAAAACAAGCTATATCACTATGAAAATAGTCCTTATGCCAACGAACCGGAGCTGCAGGAGAAGTTCGCAAATCAAAGTATTCGAGGTGCTGGCGATAATTAGTGCGTGGTTTCAACCGAAGTTCGTTGATACTATTATCAATGAGAGTAGGTTCTAAATGTGTTTCTTTGTCATCGTCGGTAATGAAATTACCATAACTATATTCGTTGAGATGCATGATTTTCAATTTCATAGAATAGTATCGACCTCATGAAAATATGTTTTGTAAACTTTTGTTCCAATAACATTTAAAGCAATAAGAAAACTCCAAACCATATCTGGGAGACTATCAAGGTTGTAGTCCTCCTCACGGTAGGCATCAATTTTCTCAAGCAGTGCATCAACATCCGCCAATGGCGAATATTGCAGATTCTCGGCTGGAGCGGCTAACGCAAGTAAATTTCTTCTAAAAATTGTCAAACTATAATGTATCGACCGCGGAAAAAGTGGTTGTCCGACAAGAAATGCGGCAGCGGCAGCCAAACTGACGCGATCAGCGTTGATTTTCCGGTAGGATTCCAATCCGTCGACAGCACGAAGCGCTGCAGTCAACTGATGATAACGGTTGTTGGTTATATTCTGCCGCATTTCTAAAGTGTTACGGTGCATCATTAACACTAACCGCGAAATGTTCTCGGCGCGCTCAATATAGCGACCCAATTGCAACAAACGCCATTCTTCATCTCTTATCATGGTAGTTTCAGCAATGCCATGGAACAATGTTACTGCTTGTTTTATTCCCTTGTAAAAATCATAGGGTTTGAAGTCGGACGCAAAAATCCGTTTGGACTGACTTTCAGCAGTCAACCATAGGTGAAAACTATTTATCGTTTCCCACAACGGCGTGGGTAATTCCTGACGGATCGCACGCACATTTTCGCGTGCACTACTTGCGCAAGAAATAATCGAATTGCCGTAAGTTCGGTCAAGCGTCAAGAAGTTAAGTACATGACGGGTGTTTAGAGAGTTATATCTATCCCAATAAGCATCGGCTTCACCAAGAACGCTCAACAATCGTTGCCATAAGTTGTTTTGAAGATCAGTGTTTTCAGTCCAGCTTAGGTAACTATGAAAACTGACATCGATAAGATTAGTGTGATTTATAATTCTTTCGGTGTAACGACCGGTCCAATAAATTGATTCTGCGACACGGACATTTATCATAAGACCTCCAAACTATTATTCTTCGATTACCCAGGTATCTTTACTGCCGCCACCCTGAGAGGAGTTGACAACTAGCGAACCTTCGCGCATCGCAACGCGCGTGAGACCACCCGGAATGATGTTGATTTCTTCGTTAGCAGCTAATGCAATATATGGACGCAAATCTACGCGCCGCGGAGCGATGACACCGTCACATAAGGTAGGTACTGCTGAAAGCTGAATTGTGGGTTGGGCAATATAATCATCCGGTCGTTCACAAATTTGCCGCCGAAATTGTTCATGTTCTTCTTTTGTAGCGTGCGGTCCGATTAACATACCGTAGCCACCGGAAAGGGACGTTTCCTTTACAACCATTTTTTCAATATTATCTAGGACAAATTTTCGATCATCTTCGAGTGCGCAAGTATAGGTAGGTACATTTTTCAGTATCGGTTCTTCGTTCAGGTAATAACGGATAATGTCCGGTACGTAGGTATATACCGCTTTATCGTCAGCAAAGCCGGTACCCGGTGCATTGGCTAAAGCGACGTTTCCAGCGCGGTATGCGTTCATTAAACCGGGAACGCCCAGCATTGAATCGGGACGAAATGCCAACGGGTCAATAAAATCATCGTCAATTCGCCGATATATTACGTCAACCTGACGCAATCCGTGTAAAGTTTTAAGGTAAACTTTATTGTTCACAACTTTTAAGTCTTGTCCTTCTGCCAGTATCAGTCCCATTTCTTGCGCAAGGAAGGTGTGCTCAAAATAAGCAGAATTAAAGCGTCCGGGCGTGAGCAAAACGACAGTAGGATCAGAATTATTATTAGGCGCGATACTGCGCAATGCGCGCAGGAACAGGTGCAAGCCGCGATCTAAATTCATAACGTGATAATTAAAAAACAGTTCTGGAAAAAGTTTTTCCATCATCCAGCGATTCTTGTATAGATAAGAAACACCGCTAGGTGTCCGCAAATTATCTTCCAGTACATAATAATCGCTGTCACCGGCGCGAATTAAATCAATTCCCGACCAGCAGATATAAACGTCGCCGGGAACATTTTGGTGCATCATCTCAGGACGAAAGTATTTATTAGTAACAATTTGTTTGCGGGGTACAACGCCGTCTCGGCAAATTCTTTGCTCGTGATAAATATCATGAATGAAGCGATTAAGCGCGATTACGCGTTGCTTAAGTCCGCGTTGCATGTAAGTCCAGTCGTCATGACTAATGATTCTTGGAATAATATCAAAAGGAATGGTACGCTCCAGCGCGTTACTATCTTCGTTGTACAGCGTGAAAGTAATGCCCTGCTTTATCATCTCGTCATCCATACGGTTTTGACGGGCAGCAAGATTTTTCATGTCAAGCTTGTCAAAAGTTTTGTACAACTCAGTATAGTGAGGGCGAACAGATCCATCTTTGTTGAACATTTCATCGTATACTTTAGGTGTCGGCTGATATTTTTCAAACATAATTTCACCCCTACATCATAATAAAAAAAGCAGCCTTTGCAGTTTTTTTTAGACAAAGGTCTGAATGCTATTTATTGTTCGTTGAGTTTATGATACTATTTTATGGAAATTACAAGTTTATGTCAAGGATTGAAAGATAAATGATTGAATTATTATCTTATGTTGGTGGCGTTATCGGTAACGTCAAAATTATTGAGAAGTTTATGATGCCGCAATTAAGTCGCGAACGGAAAATCTGGATTTATCTGCCGCGCAATTATGATGAATCTAAAATTGATTACCCAGTACTCTACATGCACGACGGACAGAATTTGTTTGCACCGGAAACATCATTCTGCGGTGAGTGGAGTGTTGATGATACACTAGAAGCACTTTCAAGAGAAAACTGTGATCGCGGTATAATTGTTGTCGGTATCGAAAGCGGAACATTTCGCAATCAAGAATTATCGCCGGGCTGTATTGATTGCGATCATTATGTTGATTTTATTGTCGAGACCTTAAAACCATATATTGATGCCAATTTTCGTACATGCATCAACCGTGAGCAAACAGGAATTATGGGAAGCTCATTTGGTGGCCAAACTTCAATTTATGCAGCCTTGAAGTATCCTGCTGTTTTTGGTTTAGTTGGTGCGCTTTCACCGTCTTTGTATTTGACTGCTGACACAGTAATATGTCATCCGATTGACCAGACGATTAAATGTTATATTTGTGCCGGTGAAAGTGAGGCTGCGCACTGTGATTTTGACATTGCTACGCGGTTTACACCGAACGTTTGTGAAGTAGCAAATGCTCTTAAAGATTGTGGACATAATGTTAAACTAATTATCGATGAAGACGGACAACATAATGAAGCGTACTGGGCAAGAAAATTTCCTGAAGCCTATGAATATTTGTTTGGGTGAGTGTGGCGTTAATTAGTTATTGTTTGGTTTTGAAATGAAAAAACTGTAGTTCAAGCTTTATGTTGAATATTATTTGTGAATAGTCTATAATATCGCTGTTAAATTGAGATATGGAGGTTGCCTTGGGGAAGGGAAATTTCAGTAGATTTGCTATTTTAGTGGTAATTATTATCGCAGTGTGTGGATATTTTGTTCAACCGTTGGCGATGTCGATTCGGCAAGGCCTTGATTTGCAAGGAGGAACACACGTTGTTGTTCAGGCGGTTGACACTAAAGACGCTAAAGTCGACGAAGATGCTATGAACCGTGTTCAGAAAATTATTGAGTTGCGCGTAAACGGGTTGGGACTGACCGAACCGATTATTCAGCGCGAACAAGGTTCACATCGTATTATCGTTGAACTTCCCGGAGTTAAAGACCCGGAGAAGGCCATAGAAATGCTGGGCAAGACCGGGTACCTGGAATTCAGAGATGAATCCGGTAAATCTTTGTTATCTGGAAAGGACTTAAAGGATTCCAAAGCGCAAATGGATGGCAATAATCGTGCAATTGTCAATTTGGAATTCACAGCTGAAGGAGCCAAGCTGTTTGGGGATGCAACTGCGGCAAATGTCGGTAAGCATATCGCCATTCTGCTTGACAATCAGGTGTTGACCAACCCGATTGTTGAATCGGCAATTCCTGACGGTAAGGCAATTATTACCGGCGAAAAATCGCTTGATGAAGCACAAAGGTTAGCTGTGTTGCTTAGATCAGGAGCTTTGCCGGTAAAAGTCGAGATATTGGAAACTCGTACTATCGGACCTACACTTGGTGCTGACTCAAAAGCAAAAAGTCAGTGGGCTTTCTTGATCGGCATCGTTGCCATTGTGTTATTCATGTTAATAGTGTATCGTATGGCCGGATTTGTGGCTAACGTTGCGTTATTGCTGTATGTAGTTTTGTTATTAGGGTGTTTAAAGTTATTGGGAGCGACGTTAACGTTGCCTGGTATTGCCGGCTTAATTTTGTCAATGGGGATGGCGGTGGATACTAATATTTTAATATTTGAACGTTTCAAGGAAGAGTTTCGCGCCGGAAAAACGTTACGTGCAGCAATGGATGCAGGGTTTTCCCGGGCTTTTGCTACCGTAATTGACGCTCATGCGACAACTTTTATTGCAGCGGCGATTTTGTATATTCTTGGCACAAGTCTGGTAAAAGGCTTTGCGCTTAATCTTGGGTTAGGTATTGTGCTAAATCTTGCTACCGCGTTGGTTGGAACCCAGTTTATGCTTAAATGGTTAATTAGCGGTTTTAGCGGCAAAGACGGCAAGAAGTTTGGCGTGTAGGGGTATGATTGAAATGATAAAATTTGATTTGGTACATAAACGTATAATTTGGTTTGTTTTTTCTTTGCTTATTCTAATTCCGGGATTGGTTTCTATTGGTTTCAGAGGATTTAATTTAGGCATTGATTTCACTGGTGGTTCTTTACTGGATTTGAAATTTAAGCAGCCGGTCACGGTTGAGCAGGTGCGAACTTTCTTGAATTCCGAAAATATACAAAATCCGGTAATTCAAATGGTTGGAAGTGAAGAAAGTGACAAAGGGCAGGAAGTGCTTATTCGTACCCGCGCCTTGGATGTCGCGGAAGAAAGAGCCTTGTTGGATAAGGCAAAGACTGCTATTGGTGACTATGATATGTTGCGCGCGGAAAAAGTCGGCGCAATTATCGGGTCGGAGCTTACCAGAAATGCAATATTAGCGGTATTAATATCGGCTGCACTAATGATTGTGTATATTACTATTCGTTTTGAATTTACTTTTGCGATTTCCGGAATTATTGCGCTGTTTCACGATGTTTTTATCGTGTTAGGATTGTTTTCGATATTTGGCTGGGAAATCGATGCAACATTTGTTGCAGCGATACTCACAATACTTGGTTATTCGATTAATGATACTATCGTAATTTTTGACAGAATTCGGGAAAATCTCAAAAAAATGAAAAAAGGCGAAGACTTGCCAACCCTAGTGAATATTTCGTTGTGGCAGACCATGCGTCGTTCGATTTATACTGTTTCAACAGTTATGTTTTGTACTGCTTCGTTGTATTTTTTTGGTGGTGAATCAACAAAGAATTTTAGTTTGGCGTTATTGATTGGTTTTTTCTGCGGAACATATTCATCGATATTCAATGCCAGCCAAATTTGGCTTTCGTTAAAAACCCGTTCTTTCACTAAATAGCTGATCTATAAGTAGGAGGTAGTTATGAAATTTTCTGACGTCATTCAAAGCGCAGATTGGAAAGCTGAAAAACACGTGCCAGTCATTAATGCGCCCGATACTGTTGTGGCCGGTGAAAAATTTACAATATCGGTGTCAGTCGGCGAGGAAATTCCCCATCCTGATACTGTAGAGCATCATATTCGTTGGATTCAGCTGTTTTTTAAACCTTTGGAAGGAAAATTTGCATTCGATATTGGTAAATTCGAATTTAACGCGCACGGGGAAGGGCCGGTTGTCGGCGATCCGGTGGCAGTAACTAAAATAAAATTACAAACTAGCGGTAGCATCATCGCGTCCGCGTATTGTAACATTCATGGACTTTGGGAAAACGATCGAGAGATAAAAGTGGTTTGATCGGAAATTTTGTGAAGTGAGACACGACTTGAAGTTTTTCTGTCGTGTTTCAGTTCACTTTTCTTTTTTTACACGGAGGAACAATGGCTTTAATTGTTAAAAAATTTGGCGGTAGTTCGGTAGCAACGCCAGAAAAAATGTTGAATATTTGCAACCGTGTTTTGGCTGAGAGAAAGCCGGACGATAAAATTGTGTTGGTAGTTTCAGCGATGGGCGATTCCACAGATCATTTGCTGACTTTGGCAGAAGCTGTCACTGCGGATTCTTTTCCGCGTGAAATGGATATGTTGCTGGCGACTGGTGAGCAGGTATCAATTGCATTAATGGCGATGACGTTTATGCGTTTAGGAGTGGCGGCAGTGTCTTATACCGGCGAGCAAGCCGGTATAAAAACTACCAAAATATTTAATAAAGCGCGGATCAAGGAAATTAAACCTGTTCGCGTGCAACAATCACTAAATGATGGTAAGATAGTCATTGTTGCCGGATTTCAAGGAGTGACCGAAGACGGTGATATTACGACACTGGGGCGTGGCGGCTCGGATACAACTGCCGTTGGTCTTGCCGGAGCCTTGCGTGCCGATGTTTGCGAGATATTTACTGATGTTGATGGCGTATATACCGCCGATCCGCGTATTGTAAAAAAAGCACGCAAAATGAATGAAATTACCTATGATGATATGCTGGAAATGGCCCGTCTGGGCGCAGTAGTTATGCAACCACGCGCTGTCGAGATGGGCGGGCACTATGGAGTTGATATTCATGTCCGCTCAACCTTTACAATGGAAGAGGGAACAATTATTCGGAGGAAGTATACTATGATGTCCGAAAAGGAATATGTTATTCGCGGTGTGGCTCATGATAATAACGTCGTAAAAATTGTTTTGCATGGTGTTCCTGATGCGCCCGGTGTTGCGTTCAGGGTTTTTGAAACAATGGCAAAAAACAATATTGAAGTGGATATGATAGTTCAGAGTAACCGTGATGTGGATACTGGCAAACAAGATATTCTGTTCACTGTTCCACGTACTGATCTGTTTCACACCCGCAATGTATTGGAAAAAATTAGTGCTGAAATAAAATGTTCAGATGTTATTATCGAAGAAAACATGGCCAAAGTATCCGTGGTCGGTTCTTCAATGATGGGAAGGCCGGCGGTTGCTGCAATGATGTTTGGTGCTTTAGCAGAAGCCGACATTAATGTTGATGTAATTAGTACTTCGGAAATATGTATTTCTTGTCTGATTCACAATAAATATTTAAAAGAAGCTGTAAATGCTATTCACAACAAATTTTTTGACAAAGATGACGAGATAAAATAAATTACAATACAACAAAATAACAAATAAGTGATATTAAGAGAGGGTAGTGTTATGTCCGAGAGAATGTCAGCTTCACATATCGATAATCGTGTTTTGCCGGATCCATTTTTCGGTGCAAGCAACGCTTGTGTGGCAGCAATAAAAAATTTGGGCAAGAAAAGCATTGTCAACGCCACGTTAGGCGCAGTGTATGATGAAGATGAAAATCTGGTTTGTCTGCCTACAGTTGAACGGTTATTTCGTTCGCTTAAGGTGCCGGATTTTGCGGCATATGCACCGATAAGCGGTACACCGGATTATTTAGCGACCGTTGAGCAGGCAGTTTTTGCGGACAACAGACCAGAGGCCAATATTGCGGTCGTGGCAACTCCCGGTGGATCCGGTGCTATTCGCAATTCGATATTTTGCTATAGCGAAAGAAATGATGCGATATTGACACATGATTGGTTTTGGGGACCGTACCGGACAATGGCCGATAATAACGAGCGTCGGTTCGAAACCTTTGAGTTTTTTAATGAAGCGCATGGTTTTAATGCGGTTGATTTTGATATTAAAGTCAATCAGCTGATTGACAAACAAGACAGTTTGTTGATAATAATCAATTCGCCGGGGCATAATCCGGTTGGATACTCCTTGACGGATTCCGAATGGGACGTTGTAATAGATTCGATAACAACCGCTCAACGGCGTACTGACAAAAAAATCACGCTTGTTGCCGATATAGCTTATATTGATTTTGCCGGTGAACGAAACAAAGTTCGTGCGTTTATGCGGAAATTTGGCGGTCTTTCGAAAAAAATCCTAATCTTGATTGCTTTTTCAATGTCAAAGAGCTTTACTTTATATGGTCAGCGTTGCGGAGCGCTTGTTGGTGTGAGTAGTAGTGCAGCTGCGATTGAAGAATTCAAAACAATCAACGAGCGTGCGGCGCGTGCGGCGTGGTCAAATTGCAACCGTGGTGCTATGCAGATATTGGTTGATGTATACAAAGATCAAACGTTATTTGCCAATACTGAATTCGAAAGAAAGCAATATATTGATATGATAACTGCCCGTACACAACTTTTTGAGACCGAAGCGCAGATTTGTCAATTAGAATATCTTCCATATCGTGCCGGGTTTTTTATAACAATTCCGGCTAAAAATCCGCAGGCAGTATGGCAAGAGTTAGCCAACGATAATATTTTTGGCGTTGCGCTGGAAAAAGGAGTGCGTCTGGCCATTTGTGGTGTTCCAGTGCATAAGATTTACGGTGTCGCGGCAAAGACTAAATCGGCTATATCAAAACACGGAGGATAGTAAAATGTTTTCGTTTTTAAAACCGCGAGAAGACAAATTTTTTGTGTGGTTTTTAGATTCGGCAAAATTGTCGCAACAGAGTTCAGAATTGTTGATTGCGGCTTTCGATGATTTGAATTTGATTAATGATAATTTCGAAAAAATATCGCATATTGACTATGCTGCAATCGAGCTGTCTGAAGCTGTTATTGACAAATTGAATCAAAGTTTCATCACACCGATTGATCGGGAAGAAATATTTGCCATTAACAAAAAACTAAAAAATCTCGTAGGATTGATAAAAGAAATAATGGATCGGCTGGTGGTTTTTAGAATCAAAAAACCGATTGCTGGTGCAGTAGAAATGAGCAGATTATTGGCGTCGTGCGTAGACGAACTATTTTTAATATTTAAATTTATGCAAAGCATCAAAAAAAATCGCGAAGAGATACTGGAGCAGTGTTACAATATCATTGAGTTAGAAGATGAGGGCGATAGGATTTATAATCGAGAATTAGCAAGTTTGTTTGCCAATTGTGCAGATCCAATAGAAGTTATCAAATGGAAAGAAGTTTTCGAATTATTGGAGAATGCGCTTGATCATTGCGATGACTTTGCACATTTTATCCGCGGTTTGGTGATGAAGTATGCTTAGCATGTCGTTAATATTGATTATTTTTGTCGTAGCTTCGGCATTGATTTTCGATTTTATTAATGGATTTCATGATTCGGCGAACGCAATATCTACTGCAGTTTCAACCCGTGCTTTAACGCCGAAAGTTGCTGTAATGATGGCAGCAGTTATGAATCTTTTGGGTGCGATGTACAGCACCGGTGTGGCCAAAACCATTGGCGATGACATTGCCGACTCAAAACTTATTAGCCCGGAAATAATATTAGCGGCAATGTTTGGTGCGATATTTTGGAATTTATTTACGTGGTATTATGGCATTCCTTCCAGTTCGTCGCACGCTTTGTTGGGAGGAATTATTGGCGCGGTATTGGTGTCAAGTGGGCCGGCGGCTTTGAAGATTGATGGAATATTGAAAATTTTCAAATCTCTGATTTTTTCGCCGTTAATGGCAATGGTTCTCGGATATGTGATAATGATCATATTTTTTTGGATTTTTGGCAAATGGTCACCTTTGAAAATCAATCGGCGGTTCAAAAAATTGCAGATCATGTCCGCGGCTATGATTGCATTCTCTAATGGTTCAAACGATGCGCAAAAAGGCATGGGTATTATTACGCTGGCATTATTATCTGGCGGATTTATTTCGGCTATGGAAGTACCGTTCTGGGTAAAAATCGCAGCTTCGCTTGCTATGGCTTCAGGTACTGCTATTGGGGGCTATCGAATCATAAAGACCATGAGCGGAAAAATCTTTAAGTTGGACGCATTATCTGGATTTGCAGCCGATGTCAATTCATCGGTTATAATTTTTGGAGCAACTTTGTTACATTTGCCAGTAAGCACAACTCATGTAGTATCATGTTCAATCATGGGAGTAGGAGCTGCCAAACGCATGAATGCTGTGCGTTGGGGGACTGCCCGGAAAATTTTTTCGGCATGGTTTTTGACGATACCCTGTTCGATGGCTGTTGGCGCTTTGTCGTATGGTTGTGTAGAGTTGATTGCCTGGATTGTGTAGCGATATTGTTGCATATTTGGAGAAAAAATGGACTTGATAAAGTTGACTTTTCCCGACGGTACGGTTCGGGAATATGCTAAAGGTGTTTCGGCGCAATTGATTGCCGAAGAATACAAGTGGCACTTTCACTACCCGATTGTGGCAGCATCGATAAACAAACGTATTTCCAGTTTAAATACCATAATCAATGAAGATGTTGAGTTTGATTTATTTGATACCGGTTCGGATATTGGTAATACGGTTTATCTTAGAAGTGTGTTTTTTTTATTGGTAATGGCTGTCAAGCAATTATATGAGAACAGCGATGTTTCTATCAGAAACTCAATTGGTAAGGGCTATTATTGCGAACTTTCTATGGGAAGAAGGCTTACAACCGGCGACTTTAGAAATATTGAACAAAAAATGCGTGACATCGTTGCTCAAAAACTACCGATTTTTTCAAAAGCTGTTGATAAACAGGTTGCGATTGAGATGTTTGAAGTGACGCGTCAGCACAGCAAAATAAAATTGCTCAAGCAAATTGAGTTAGAACAGGTACGTTTATATTTTTGTGGTGATAATTACGATTACTTTTATGGATCATTAGTGCCAAACACTGAATATTTGCGCGTTTTCTCGCTCGAATATTATCCACCAAGCGGTATAGTTTTGTTGGTGCCTGATAAAGCACAGCCGGATCGATTGCCGGATTTTGTCGATCAACCCAATCTTGCTCAGGTATTTCACGAAGCTGAGCAATGGGGCAAAATTCTCGATTGCCGTTATTTGTCAGATCTTAACGAGCATATTACCAATGGCGGCGCTAATGAAATAATCAGAGTGGCTGAGGCGTTGCATGAAAAGAAACTCGCTCAAATTGCTGATGCGATTTTAGCAAAACCGGATGCACGGGTAGTCTTGATTGCCGGTCCGTCTTCATCGGGAAAGACGACATTTGCCAATCGTTTAAGGATTCAGCTTCAGGTAAACGGGTTGCGACCGGTGCCGGTTTCACTGGATGATTATTTTGTCGACCGTGAACGTACGCCGAAGGACGAACGAGACGAATTCGATTTTGAAGCGCTTGAAGCAATTGATTTGGAATTATTTAATATGCATTTGCAGCAATTATTAAATGGTGAAGAAGTTTTGTTGCCAACTTTTGATTTCAAGGCTGGCAGACGAATCAAAGGAAAACGGCGCATTCAGTTAAAAGCTGATCAAATGTTGCTTATCGAAGGAATTCATGGGTTGAATGATAAATTGACAGCATCGGTTTTGCGAAAAAATAAATTCAAAATTTACATCAGTGCGCTGACTCAGCTTTCAATCGATAATCACAACCGGATTCCGACAACAGAGGCGCGATTGATTCGCCGAATTGTTCGCGATAACAAGTATCGCGGAAATTCGGCACTAAATACTTTGAAAATGTGGAAATCGGTACGCCGGGGTGAGGAGAAAAACATTTTTCCTTATCAGGAAGATGCGGACGTAATGTTTAACTCCGCGTTAATTTACGAATTAGCTGTTTTGCGGCGTTACGCGTTGCCGTTGCTAGCCGAAATTGGTAAAGATGAAATTCAGTATTATGAGGCACAGCGGTTGTTGAAATTTTTGGGGTATTTCTGCCTGATAGACGATGAGAGCAATATTCCGCCAACATCAATACTTCGTGAATTTATCGGGAATTCTTGTTTTTACAAATAGCACTTAATATAAGATGTATTTAAGCCGCAGCAGTTTTGCTGAGGCTTTTTTGTTTGAGAAATGAGTTGTTGTAAGGTAAAATGACATTAGGTAGTATTTTGCGAGGAAAAAAATGAAATATTGTAATTTTTGCGGCGCTAAAATGCTGGATAATGAAGAAAAATGTCGAATATGCGGTGAATTTCAAAATGGCATTGCTGAAATAGCGGCATTGCCAATTGACGAAGCGCAAGACTTGGCAGAAATTAATATGCAACCGAATATTGAGTTATGTCCATGTTGCCGCAATGAAATTGATCAATATAGTGAACGAATTTTGTGTCCATATTGCCATTCTGCACACCATAAAGAGTGTTGGGATGCAAAAAACGAGTGCAGCGTATTTTCTTGTTATTCGAAGCGGCATGCTTCCACTTCTGTTGGTGATATCAACCATCCGGGAATAATTAGTAATTTAAAAAGCCGCATAATAAGGAATCGGAGAAAAGGGTTACGGGTCCTGGCTGGCTTATTAACGATTTGCCTACTGTTGTTCATGGTAGCCGGAGGTTGGTATTTTATCTGTAAAGATCCATTGCGGATTATAAAAAAATTTATTAACAATAAACCGGAGGTTACAGCACTTTCGTTAACTGAAACTGGCAATAAACTCGCAGCTGGTTTGAATGACGGCAGTGTTGAGTTGTGGGATATAAGGCGTGAGACGCCGTTAAGTAAGGTCGTCGCCTTTGATCAGACGATTGATTTTGTAATGTTTACACCGAAGTATGCTGACAACATTGTTACCGGTGGCAATGGCGGCGAGACGAAAATGTTTTCGACTAGTAACAGCGCTTTTTTGCGCACGCTTAAAAGCGGAAAAGAAAGAGTACAAGCGGCTGTATGTTTTGACGGTGGTAATAAATTGGCTGTTGGAAATGATAGCGGTGAGCTGGCAGTATATGAGGTATCGCAAGGAGCGGTGCGTTCGACAAATAAAATTCATCAGGGCAAAATATTGGCACTTGGCATGGACAAGAAGAATATAATTGTTTCGGTCAGTGATGATAAAAAAGTGTTTGTTACAGATATTACAACTGGGAAAATGCTAAAAGAAATTGCGCTTCCGTTTGCTCCACAACACTTGACGTTGTCTAGTGACAATAACGTTGTAGCAGTTGCGGATAATACAGGTAATATAGTGTTGATTAATGTACTATTCGGTAAAATTGTGAACAGTTACCGGGTACAAATTGAAATATCAGCGCTTGCCGTCAAAAAAGATGGGACAGTTTTGATAGCCGGAGCTGATGGTCAAATTAGTATCGTTTCTAATAATGGCAACATAAAAAAGCAGTTTTTGGCTGGACGAAAGGATTCAGGTACTGTTCTGGCATTAGATTTATCCGAGAGCAAACTCTATACCGCCGGAAAAAGTATGACAATAAAGCAATGGAATCTGTCGTCACTGAAATGCGACAAAGCGATGGCAAGACGGGATATTTGGTTGGAGAACGCGGTTGTTTCCAATGATGGAACATTGATTGCCATAGGGCAGACAAACGGAGAAATTAAAATTTTCGATGCAGATAGTGGAGAAACGGTAAAAACACTAATTGGACATAGTGACTTGGTGCGTTCGGTCGCTTTTTCGGAAGACGGCAAGCGTTTGGTATCCGGTGGTGATGACAAAACTGTAAAAATTTGGAATTTAGCTACCGGTAGTTCCAAAAATTTGAAAGGACATAAGGGCTGGGTGAAATCAGTAGCGTTTTCGCCGGACGGAAAAGTAGTAGCCAGTGGCAGTTTTGACTCAACGGTGAAAATCTGGGATGCCGAGACCGGAGAGGAAGAACATAATTTGACGGGACATGATGCTTGGGTACGCGATGTAGAGTTTTCGCCTGATGGAAAACATTTAGCCACTTGCGGTGATGATAAGCAAATAAAGATTTGGAATGTCGCAACCGGCGAATGTGAAAAAACCATGACCGGACATGACCGCTGGGTAAATGATGTGCAATTTTCTGACGACGGTAAGCAGTTGATCAGTGCTGGTGGTGACGGAACGGAGAAAGTTTGGGATATTGACACCGAAAAATGCCTGTCCACCATTCAGGAACAAAATGATTTGCGAAATTCAATGATATATGCAGCTGATGGAAAAATGTTTGCCGAAAAAACTGTTTGTGCATTTTGTAGCCAGGAAGTCCGCCCAGGCGATGTAATTGCAATTTGCGATAATTGCAAATCACCACAGCATGTTACTTGCTGGCGTGAAAACGGCTCAAAATGTGTTGTTTGCGGGCAAAACATTTCCAAACCACAGGAGATTGGCGTGGATTTCAACAGGATGTACGCTAATCAAAAAAACGGACGTAGCGAGTGGCTGCAAAAATTATTTAAAACTAATACCGGATCAAATATAACAATATTTAGCAATATGAAAGTTTTGATATTTAGTGTAATAGTTCTATTGCTGCTACTTGTGTTAATTGTTTATTATTTTGTGAAAGAGCCGCGCGTACGCACTATTGCTGCACATAACTATTGGATTGAAGCGCTGAAGTTTTCAAAAAATGGAAAATATTTAGCATCTGGTAGCGGTGATGGCACCGCAAAAATTTGGTCTGCCCGGAGTGGCAGCTTTATCCGAACGCTTAAGGCAAGTAATTACCCGATTGAGGCAATTACATTTCTTGGCGTTAGTTCAGTGCTCGTTACTGTCGGGTGGGAAAAAGTCTTGAGATTGTGGAACATGGAAGATAGCAGTAACACCGGAACACTTGTCGGGCATAATCAAATTATTTACGCAGTATCCTCTTCTCGTGAGGGCAATGTACTGGTAAGTGCGGCTGGTGACAATTCAATACGTATATGGGATGTAGCCAGTCAAAGTTGTATAAGAACAATTCGTGGACACATTGCTTCAGTTTTCGGAGTTGTCGTTTCGCCAGATGGCAGCAAAATTGCCAGTTGCAGTAGTGACCGGTCGGTAAAAATCTGGAATTTTGACGGCAGTTTGTCTATTTCTTTGGCGGGACATGATGCGGCTGTACGGTGTTTAGATTTTCATCCCAACGGTTACTTGCTCGCCAGCGGAAGTGATGGGGGGGATATTATTATATGGAACCAAAAAACCGGCGAACGTGTGAAATCTTTAGTCGGGCATACCAAACGAGTTCGTTCGTTAGTTTTTTCGCATAAAGGTGAAATGCTGGCCAGTTGCGGTGATGATAATACAGTAATTGTTTGGGATGTTCGTTCAGGTAATCAAATCGAAGTGCTAAAAGGGCATACAGACAGGGTGTGCGCAGTGGCGTTCAGCGTTGATGATAAGCGGGTCGCCAGCGGTGGTGACGACCGGGTGATTAAGATATGGCGGTTAAAGCGTTCGTTACGCGCAAAGATTAATTAGATGAAACAAAAAAAGTTGGCGAAATGGCGAATAATACTTACCGGATGGATGTTTTATAGCAGAGTATAAAGAAAACAACATGATGCATATTTATTATTGAGCGCTAAACTTATTTGATTGGGTATACAATTTTATTATTGAGAGGTGTGTATGAAACATTTGTTTATCATAAATCCGGCAGCCGGTAATGGTAAAGGCTATAAGTTTGTACCAATGATCAAAGAACTTGCCAAAGAGCACCGTGCGGAAAAAGATTGTGAAATTGAGTTAACCCAATATCCGGGTCATGCGACTGAAATTGCCCGTAAATATGCAGCTATTCCTGGTTGGCGGGTGTATGCAGTCGGTGGTGACGGAACAGTTAATGAAGTGCTAAACGGAATGATCAACAGCAACAATCAAATGGCAGTAATACCGGCTGGATCCGGCAATGATTTTGTGCGTAGTATCGGCGAAAAAGAAAGCGCCAAAAAATATTTTATGAATGTAATTATGGGATCGCCGCAAATTGTTGATGCCGGAATAGTTAATGGCCGCTATTTCCTTAACGTGGCGTCTTTGGGTATTGACGCCGAAGCTTGCCGTCGTGCCCAAAAATACAAAAAGCATCCAATATTGGGCGGAAGAACTGCGTATTTGGTTGGTGCAGCGATTGCATTGAAAAATTACGCGACTAATGATATAGAAATTGCGATTGATGGCGAAACTATCAATGAAAAAATAACTTTGATGATAATTGCCAACGCCAAATATTATGGTGGTGGTATTCCGGCGGCACCAAACGCCGATATGGCAGATGGGTTGTTGGATGTCGCTATAATGCCGGCACGAACACTTTATGAATTAGCAAAAATTGCTCCGTATTTCTACATGGGCAAACAAAACCGGATCGACAGATTAATTCAACGCCAAACCAAGAAAGTTATCGTAAATAGCGAAAACCTTTTGACTGCTGAATTTGACGGTGAAGTTTGTGTTGACCGGAAGTTTACTTTCGAAATTGCGTCCAATGCAATAAATTTAGTATTTCCGCGTTCGCAGCACCACCAACAACCGATTCTCATGGCTCAAGATGTGGAAGGTAATACCGATTTATGAAAAAAACTGTTTTAATACCGATTGGTGATCCGGCAGGTATCGGTCCGGAAATTGTTGTACGTGCCCTGCAAAATCGTACAATCTATGAAATGTGTAATCCTGTAGTCGTAGGTGACCGTGCGGTTTTAGAACGGATTTCGGGTATTTTAGATTCGTTTGTGCGCATCCGGCCTGTTAATGATGTAAACGCTCCCTGTGAATATGCAACAATTAATTTGCTGGACGTTGGCTGTTTGAGTCGTAACGAGAGTTATTCATTAAAGTTCGGAGAAATTTCTGAACTTGCCGGACGTGCCGCGTACAGCTATATTAAAATTGCCACCGATGTCTGTTTGAGCAATTCAAAGAGCTGTATGGCGACTACGCCGATAAATAAACAAGCCATCAAACTGGCAGGTATATGTCAGCCAGGACATACCGAAATTATTGCTAATTTAACCGGAGTGGTTGATCCATTGACGATGTTTCAAACAAATTTGTTGCGGATATTTTTTCTTAGCCGCCATGTTTCGTTACGCCAGGCCTGTGCAATGGTGACGTACGACAGGGTGTTGGAATATATTATACGCAGTTTAGCGGCGCTCACTAGCCTTGGACTTAATGATGGATCGCTTGCAGTTTCCGGTCTTAATCCGCACAATAGTGATGGCGGGATGTTTGGCGATGAAGAACAAAATATTATAATTCCGGCAATACAAGCTGCGCAAAGTCAGGGATGCAATTGTGTAGGACCGATTCCTGCAGATTCGGTATTTGCCGCAGCAAAACTCGGCAAATATCCGGCCGTTTTGTCGTTATATCATGATCAAGGCCATATTGCCGCCAAAACACTGGATTTTCACAAGACGATTTCGTTGACAATTGGTTTGCCGTTCTTGCGTACCTCAGTCGATCATGGAACCGGATTTGATATTGCTGGACAGGGGGTTGCGAATTCTGCAAGCATGATTGAAGCGATACTTGCTGCAGCAAAATATGATTACGTTGACGTCCGTTGAAAGCTTACGGTTTTTTTTCGACTTATTTGTTTTTGAAGGAGCGCAACCACAATGAAGATCACTAACACAAATCAGTTTTTAGCCAGCGCTTTTCGCACTGATGTTATTGGCCGGGAAATGTGGAATGGAAAAAACAACGAGGGTAAATCCAAACTTATTGAAGAACATGACTACTATGTTCGTCCGGACAAAGTAATTGGTGGCTGTTCTGTGCAAATGCCGCAATTTGCCTGGGATCCGCCGTGCCTCGGTTTGCCTGGAACCTGGGCATACGGTCATCATACTGATTTGGAAGATGTATTAAAAATACTTGTAAGTGATGTGACTTCTAGCGATGAAATTGAGCTTGAGTTCATTGCGACGCGAAATAATTGGACTCCGGCATTTTTGACTACATATTACCGCTCAACCGTTGATGAGAGCTATCCATTTGGCGGTGTTCTAACGATAAAAGAGAAAAAATGTATTAATGCAAACAACACCTTTGTTTCGGAATGTAAATTTATAAATGATTGTAATGCTGTCCGCCGCTATCGCGTTGAAATGCAGCTGCCGCATTTTGCCAGGCAATCGGAGGAAAATGTTTATTTAGTTCATGCTAAAGCGCTACCGGGCGGAATGCTCTATGGGAACGATAAATTTCTGATCGACGGCTATGCTGTTGCGACTACAAATTTTGGTAAAACAATATTTGAGCTTGAACTGGCGCCGCATGAAACCAAAGCGGTTCGATTTTCATTTGCCGTATCAGAACAGTCGGCTGTTTGCGCTGATGAATATGTAAATGCGGCTTTGAAAGATATAGATATTTTTCAAAAAAACGAACAATTATTTAATGATTGGATGCATACTAATGTGCCGAGTTTGGAAATCGATGATTTTGATTTATTGAAAATCTATTTTTATCGCTGGTTTCTTGTCTATCGTTCACAGCACAATCCGCGTTCGATTTTAAAACAGCATCCCTATAAACATCCGGCGTTTTATGAATCGCCATTTGGGCTATGGTTCGGTTGCGCGGTAGGGTTGCCAGTCCCTTGTCAAATTTTGGAAAGTCGTTGGCTGACAAACAAAAAATTATCTTGTGGTCATGTGTTGAACTGGGGGGCCAGAACTCGCGGCTACATGAATTATCTTCAATTTACGCCAATGGCGATTTGGAAATGGTATTTGTCCCATCGTGATAAAAAAGTTTTGTTGAGTATATATCAGACAGCAAAAGAATATGCGCTAAAAGACATTGATATGAATAATCTGGAAAAATTGCCGGTGCAACACGGCAGCTGGACGACCGGGGCTGAGTATCAACCAAATTTTTATCAATTTACGCAACCGGATCAATGGGATTGGCGTTGTGATGAAGAAGGATCTGCAAAATTGAATATGCCAAAAGCCTCTTTAATACGCCCAGACCTGTGTGCGCATACTATCGCTAACTTATTAGCAACAGCCGATATTGCAAGAGTATTAGGATTGTCTGAAGATGCCAAGTTATTTGCAGAAATTGCTTTGCGACAGAGCGATTCAGTTGTTAAAAAACTATGGTGTGAAGAAACCGGTTGTTTTGTCGGTGCAGATCCATTGAGTGAAGCGCAAGCCGACGAAGCGCTGTGCTATGATTCATTTATGCCATATCTCTGGGGAATGATGAACAACAATCGTTGTGTTGACGCGTTTGCGAAAATTTTTGACGAACGATTGTTTTGGGACGAATTTCCGGTTGCGACCGCGGCAAAAAACAATTTGATGTATTGGAGCGGAAATTGCTTAATCGGGCCAACACAGGCTAGTGTCAATAACCCGCATATTTATCCTTGCAGCTGGAACGGACCCAGTTGGCACTACGCTAACGGACTTTTGGTCGCAGCGCTTGGTTCGGTAGTTGAAAACAACAATAATGACAAACTGCGTGAAAAATGGTTGTTGTTATTTGAACGTTGGAGTGACTTGCATTTTTTGTATGGCGATCGTTCTACTCCCTGCGCCATCGAGCACCATCGTCCTAGTGATGGTGCCCGGTTTCGAAGTATAGTGGACTACTTTCATAGCGCCTGGCTTGATTCATTATATAGTTACTATTTTGGTGTTCGTATCGAGGTTGACCGGCTGGAGTTTAAACCGTTTTTTCAAGGCGCGTTTAAGTTGGAAAACATTACCATTGGGCGAGTGCAGTTTTCTTTCGTGCAAGAAGTTGCTGCCGATGGACGATTGATAAAGACGATAATACTAGGCGGTTTGGTCGTTGCCGGTTCAAAAACCAGTGAGGCGGCAAGGTTTGTTTTACCGAAGGAGATATATGACTAACGAGCTGTATTTTTCCTTGCTTTGTGATAAAATGATATTCACCCTGGTTTGCTAATAAACAAATAGTTAGGTTGTATTTGTGGAGGAAAAGTGATTAATAAACAAGTTACACAAGCGGTTTATTTTGTCGGCGGCATAGACTGGAACATGCGTGATTTTCATGGTTTTTGTACACCAAAGGGCGTAACCTATAATTCATATGTAGTTATGGACGAAAAAATTGCCGTAATTGACGGAGTTAAACATACGTTTGCAGACGAGCAACTGTCAAAAATTGCCAATATTGTTGATCCTGAGAAAATCGATTATATTATTGTCAATCATGTTGAGCCGGATCATTCCGGCGGATTGCCGGTTTTGGCGCGAGCCGCAAAAAATGCTGTTGTTGTGTGTACCGCGCAGGGCAAAGATGAGATTACCAAATATTATGGAAGCGAATTTAATTTTAAAATTGTTAAAGCCGGTGACAGTATTGAGCTCGGTAAAAACAAATTACATTTTTTGCCGTTGCCAATGGTGCATTGGCCGGACAGCATGGCGTCGTTTCTTGAAGGCGAAGATATTCTGTTTTCGAATGATGCTTTTGGGCAGCATTTATGTTCGTCGAAATTGTTTGATGATGAAAATGATTTAGCTGAAGTACTGTTTGAGGCTGAAAAATATTATGCAAACATTTTGATGCCACTTGGCAAACAAGTGGCCGGGGCGCTTGATAAAGTTTCTCAGTTACAGTTTACAATCAAAATTGTCGCGCCTAGCCACGGAGTGATCTGGCGTTCACATATTGGTGCGATACTGAAAAAATATGCCGAATGGTCGGCTGGTATGACCAGCGAACGAGTCGTTATTGTTTATGAAACGATGTGGGGAAGCACGGAAATACTTGCGCGGGCATTGATGGACGGCGTTGTCTCTGAAGGCATTAAAGTTAATTTTTACCGGCTAAACGCATCCGACCGCACGGAAATTGTACGCGATATTCTGACGGCTAAGGGAATTATGATTGGTTCATCAACAATACATAACGGTGTGTTGCCTAATGTCGGCGCGCTTTTATATCAGCTAAAGGGATTGCGCCCGGTTGGGAAAATAGCTGCCGTTTTTGGGACGTATGGCTGGGCTGGTGGTGCAGTGAAGGAAATAGATAAGATGCTAGCCGAAACCGGAATAGAAGTAAAGCATTCCATTGGCGCCAAATGGGCACCAAACAATGACGAATTAAAACAGGCTTTTGAAATTGGCGCTGAGTTTGCGCGTTTGATAAAATTACAGTAATTAATTATTTGCAAAATATAAGAAAATCCTGCTGTTTATGCAGGATTTTTTTATACTTGTGACGAAATATAAAACATACGAAGTGTGCGGGGAAAGATGAGTAAGATTAAGACACAGTTTTTTTGTAATGAATGTGGGTATGAAAGCGGCAAGTGGCTAGGACGTTGCCCTGGTTGTTCAGCATGGAACAGTTTATCTGAAGAAGTTATTGCCAAAAACTCCAAACGCGAACGAAATGCCAATTCTGCTAAAGTAGTTAATATTATTGATGTCTCAGCACATGAAGATGCACGAATTATGTGCGGCTTGGCTGAATTTGATAAAGTTTTGGGAGGCGGAATAGTCGGTGGGTCGTTATCGCTGTTAGGCGGTGATCCGGGGATCGGAAAATCAACGCTTGCAATGCAGATTGCCATGCGGTTGTCCTTGCGCGATGTAACGGTGTTATACGTTTCAGGTGAAGAATCAGCGCAACAGATAAAATTACGCGCAAAACGGTTGGGCGATTGCGGAAAAAAGCTGTTATTGTTCACTGCGACAGATATTGATGAGATACTGCTAGTTGCTGAACAACACCAGCCGCAGTTGCTAATAATTGATTCAATACAGACGATGTTTGATCAAAATATTTCATCTGCGCCCGGAAGTGTGTCACAAGTTAGAGAGTGTGCCGGGCGAATGCTACGGTTTGCCAAAGAACGCAATATCGCGGTAGTTATCATTGGTCATATTACCAAAGACGGGCAAATTGCTGGTCCGAAAATTTTAGAACATATGGTTGATGTAGTATTATATTTTGAGGGAGAGCAGAACAATAATTTTCGAATTCTCCGCGCCAAAAAAAACCGCTTCGGCGGTATTAATGAATGCGGAATTTTTTCAATGCGCACCGAGGGTTTGGTGGAAGTTCTTAATCCATCGGCGATATTGCTCAACGACAGATCAGTCGCCCATCCTGGCGCTGTGATTACACCGTTCATGCAAGGCAATCGTCCCTTGCTTTTAGAAGTTCAAGCATTGGCTTGCCAAAGTTATTATGGAATGCCGCGCCGGTTGGTGTCAGGTTATGATTACAATCGGCTGATAATGTTGCTTGCGGTGCTGGAACGACGCGCCGGATTATTATTTGGCCAGCAGGATGTGTTTTTAAATGTTATCGGTGGCATAAAAATTGATGAGACGGCTGCAGATTTGGCGGCAGCAATAGCGATAGTTTCGAGCTTGCGCAATACTGCCGTCGGTAATGATGTGTGCGCGTTTGGTGAGATTAGTTTGACTGGCGAAATTCGTTCTGTGATGAATGTTGAAGAGCGTGTAAAAGAAGCCGAAGCGCTTGGTTTTAAAACAATTATCCTTCCTAAAAGCTGCTTGAGCGTAGTTAAAAAAAGTTCGAAAATCAAGATTGTCGGCGTGGATGACATCCACGCCGTAATGGATTTAATATAAATATTACTCGTTACAGGGATCGGATAAATCAACAAGAGAGGAATTTGCAACAATGAAAAAGAAATTCTTGGTTTTGGTTCCAATCGTTATCATTGCGATTATAGTAGCGGTCATTTATTTTAGAGATGCTGACAAGATAATTGTTGGCGTAGACAACAATCCTCCATATACATTTTTCAACCAGGCGGTATCCGTCGGTCTCGATAAAAACGGCGTTGCGACACCACCGGTTGTCAAAAACGGCGCGTATGCCGGGTTCGACATTGACGTAATCGAGGCGGCGGCAAAAATAGCCGGACTGAAAATTGAATATCGCGATATTACTTTCGGGAAAATGCTGGAACAAATCGAGCAGGGTAAACAACGCGCGAAAATGTTTGCTAAAAGCTATTATGCGCCGAGTCCGGAAATTGATATAGCTGTCGGCGGCATTTCAGTTACTGATGAACGCAAGAAATCGGTGGATTTCACAACGCCGTACGCCAAAGGCGGCGCTTGCATTGTAACGTTGCAGGGGAGCAACATTGCCAACGCCAACGATTTGCCAGGAAAAACGGTTGGCGTTGAATTAAGCACAACGATGGTCAAACAAGCAGCAGCGGTCAATGACGCTAAACTAAAAGGCTATCATAATCAACAGGAGATGTATATTGACCTTTATGATGGCGAACTTGATGCAATCATCATGGATAAGTTGTCTGCAGAGTACTGCGTCAAAGAGCGCAAAATGAAAAAATTAAAAATCGTAAACATGCTTTCAAGCGAAGAGTTTGCTATGGTTTTGAGAAAAGGTGACAATAATTTGCTTGATAAGCTCAACAGAGCGCTTGTCGAGCTAGAAAAAAATGGTGAGTTGAAAAAGATTTACGATAAATGGTTTGCCAAACAATAAAATTGAATGGCAAACCATTATTTACCAATACTTGTGAAAACTTTCGAATAAAGGCAGGAAAATTGTAATAGTTGGCGAATATTACCATCACTATAAAAAAATTTTTTGAATGTCGTCGCAAACAAAGCCGCTCAATAGCAACATTTCGGCTGTTAATGATGGAATCAAAACTATAAATAATGTGAGAAAATATTTTCGAGGCAGGAATGATGGAAGAAAACAAGAAAAAAATGTATTCAGAAGATGAGGTTCTCAAACGTACGATGAAGTCACGTCATTTGACGATGATCGCTATCGGCGGAACGATCGGATCAGGGCTGTTCATGGGATCCGGAGCCGTAATCAATCAGGCGGGGCCGCTTGGTTCAGTGCTGGCTTTTTTCATTGGCGGCATAGTTATGTTTCTCGCCCTGCTCAGCTTGGGTGAAATGGCTGTCGCAATGCCGATATCGGGCTCGTTTCAGGCCTACGCCACGCGGTTTATTTCTCCTTGCGCGGGTTTCTTTACCGGCTGGCTTTATTATCTTAACTGGGGCACCGCCGGCGCTATGTCTTTGATTGCAGCGTCGATGATTATGACCAACTGGTTTCCGATGATGCCGGAGTGGACCTGGTGCATATTGTTTGGCGCTTTGCTGGCTTTTTTGAATATTATGTCCGCAAAGACCTTTGGAGAGACGGAATTTTGGTTTGCCAGCATTAAGGTTGTTGCCATCGTCGTTTTTGTCGTATTGGGCGCTGCGATAATTTTTGGTATAGATGCTAATACTCACGTCAACGGTTTTGCCAATTTCTACAAAGACGGCTGGTTTCCGTTGGGTATTGCGCCAATATTTTTTACGATGGTCATAGTTGTAACATCATTTCAGGGTGCGGAGCTCGTGGGAATAGCCGCCGGAGAATCAGAGAATCCGGAAAAAAACATTCGTTCTGCAGTGAAAAATGTCGGGTTGCGAATAATGCTGTTTTATATATTTGCCATCGTCGTACTTGTCGGCATTTTACCGTGGAAAGAAGCCGGGGTTGAGGAGAGTCCCTTTGCAAAAGTATTTGGTATGATTGGGATACCGCATGCGTATGATATTATGAGTTTTGTTGTCGTCACTTCTTGTCTGTCTTCGGTTAATTCTGCAATATATGCCTGTTCACGACTATTGTGGTCTGCCGCTCACCAGCAGTTGGCGCCTTCGTTACTGAAACACACCAACAAAGCAGGAGTGCCGGTATTTGGTGTAATTGCCACAGTTATGTTAATGATGGTTGCGTTGCTTAGCAAGACTTTTGCTGCTGCCGAAGTGTTCATGTGGATAACATCAGCAACCGGGTTTATTGGTTGTATTGTCTGGATAGTTATTGCGGTCTGTCACATATCATTCAGGAAAAAATATTTGGAGCTAGGTCATAAATTGGAAGATTTAAAATTTCGGGTTCCGATGGCGGTACCGGTTTTGGGAATATTGGCAAACTGCGTCGTTATTGTAGGAATGTATATTGACCCGACGCTGCGCATAGTGGTGTACAGCGGCATAATCAGTTTATTGCTCATCGTTTTGTGCTACTATATTTTTGTTTCGAAAGCTGCGCGAGTTAAAATAAAAGGTTGGAGCTGATTAGTTATTGATATTTTTCGTTGATAAAGCATCTTTTTCTGATTTTTTGCAGGAAAACTACAATAATCGCCGAATATTATCTCTGATATAAATGAAATATTTTTTAAGGATGGAATATTATGCAAGTCATCAACGTGCAGCAAGCAGCAGAATATATACATGACGGAATGACTGTTATGGTTGCGGGTTTTTTGTCATCAGGAACTGCTGAAACTATTATCGATGCTGTGGTTTGTGCAAAATGTACAGATCTGACAATTATTGCCAACGACACCGCATTTGTTGACAAAGGTGTTGGAAAATTAATTGTTGCCAAGCTTGTGAAAAAAGTTATTACTTCGCATATTGGCACAAATAAAGCAACTCAACAGCAATATCTGGCAAATGAGCTTGAAGTGGAATTGGTACCGCAAGGGACGCTTGCGGAGCGGATACGCGCCGGCGGCGTGGGTCTGGGTGGAATATTAACGCCAACCGGTGTTGGTACATTGGTAGAGCAAGGCAAGCAAGTTGTTGAAATTGATGGCAAGAAATTTTTATTGGAAAAACCATTAAAAGCTGATGTAGCGATATTAAAAGCAAAGCGCGCTGATTATCAAGGCAACCTTCAGTATGGCTATACAACAAGAAATTTCAATCCACTAATGGCGATGGCTGCCGAAACAGTTATTGTTGAAGTCGACGAGATTGTTCCGGTCGGAGCTTTTGCACCTGATGATGTTCACACTATTAGCAATTTTATTGATTACGTTGTAGTAAAGGGGCAATGATTGTTATGGACGAAAAAGTGATTATCGCTAAACGTGTGGCGCAAGAACTAAAAGATGGTACATTAGTTAATCTTGGAATCGGATTACCAACTTTGGTCGCGAATTATCTGCCGTCGGATGTGTCAGTATATTTTCATTCGGAGAACGGTATGATTGGTGCTGGACCACCGCCACAGCCGGGTTTTGAAAACAAAGATTTGACTAACGCCGGCAACGGCTTCGTTACTGCTATTCCCGGCGCGGCAGTTTTTGACAGCGCTACTTCGTTTGCACTGGCACGCGGAGGGCATCTTGATGTTACCGTGCTTGGCGGGCTTCAAGTTGATGAAGCCGGTCATTTGGCTAATTGGATGGTGCCGGGAAAAATGGTGCCCGGTATGGGCGGCGCCATGGATTTGGTTACCGGTGCCAAAAAAGTAATTGTAGCGATGACTCATGCCGCAAAAGGTCAATCCAAGATAGTCGTCAAGTGTGATTTGCCGTTGACTTCGATACGTCGAGTGGATTTAATTGTTACTGAATTGGCTGTTATTGAGCCAACAGTAAATGGATTGGTGCTAAAAGAAGTTGCTCCGGGCGTTACCGTTGAACAAGTAATCGCGGCGACGGATGCAAAACTGTTGTTAGCTGACAACGTAGAAGTAATGTGTATTTAATTTCGCTTAAGACAAATATTTATATTGAGGTGAAAGATGGGAAAATCGATGATCAGGCTACGGATGAGTTCGCATGATGCTCATTATGGCGGAAACTTGGTTGACGGAGCGCGGATGTTACAATTGTTTGGTGATGTTGCTACTGAATTATTGATTGCGCGCGACGGCGATGAAGGGTTGTTTTGTGCTTATGACAGTGTCGAATTTTTAGCGCCGGTATACGCCGGGGATTATATTGAAGCAGTTGGAGAAATAGTATCTGAGGGAAACTCTTCACGAAAAATGCGATTTGAAGCCCGGAAAGTTATCATCCCGAGGCCGGATATCAGCGCTTCAGCTTGTGATGTTTTGGCTGAACCAATTGTTGTTTGCCGGGCATCCGGTACTTGTGTTACTCCGAAGAAAAGCCAGCGAAAGGGTTGATAGTATTATGGATAAACTGATTATTACCGCTGCCTTAACTGGTGGTGAAGTCACACGCGTTCAGCAGCCAAATTTACCGCTTACACCATGCGAAATTGCCGATGCTGCCTATGAATGCTTTTTGGCTGGCGTGTCGATTGTTCACGTTCACGCCCGTGATGCGCAAGGCGAACCGACTCAGGATTGCGAAATTTACCGCGAGATCAAAGGACTTGTTGCCGAGCGCTGCAACATCATTTTTCAGCCATCAACCGGCGGGTCGATCTGGCATACTTTTGAGCAGCGGATGCAGCCGCTGCTGCTGAATCCCGAGATGGCAACCCTGGATTGTGGTACTTGCAATTTCGGCGATGGAGTATTCATGAATTCTCCAGAATATATCGAGAGTTTTGCCAAAGAAATGTTGGCGCGCAATGTCAAACCGGAGCTCGAAGTATTTGAACGCGGAATGATTGATAATGCAGTGCGATTGGCAAAAAGAGGCTTGATAAAAACGCCGCTGCATTTTGATTTTGTTTTGGGGGTTCCCGGAGCAATGCCTGGAAGTATCGACGATTTATTGTTCATGGTTAATCATATACCGGCTGGAAGCACCTGGACAGTTGCAGGAATAGGCAGGTTTGAACTGCCGCTTGCAGTTCATGCTATTGCCATGGGTGGACATGTGCGGATCGGTTTTGAGGACAACGTTTATTATCACAAGGGAGTTCTGGCCGAATCCAATGCGCAGCTCGCGGCGCGGATTGCGCGTATTTCCAAAGAAATGGGAAGAGATGTTGCCAGCCCGGACGAGGCCCGGAAAATTTTGGGAATTGCGAGGTGATGTGACTTTGAAAAAAGGCTGTAAGTACGGAACGCACAGAGTAATTGAACCGATTGGCGTATTACCGCAAGCTGCGAAAGCAATCAATAATTCTCCGGAAATCTATGATAATGAATTACTAATAAATGTAAAAACATTGAATATCGACTCGGCTAGTTTTACCCAAATAAAGCAAGCTTGCGATAATGATTACGTCAAAATGGAAGAGATGATTTTGTCAATAGTTAGCGAGCGTGGTAAAATGCAAAACCCGGTTACCGGTTCGGGTGGTATGTTGATTGGTGAAGTAGCCGAAATTGGTCCGGCGTTTCCTGACAAATCACTTGCCGTTGGTGACAAAATCGCAACATTGGTATCGTTATCACTTACTCCGTTGAAAATTGACCGAATAGTTAACATTAATATTAACAACGATCAAGTGGAGATCGAAGGCACCGCGGTACTGTTTGAAAGCGGTATTTACGCCAAACTGCCGGCCGATCTTCCGGAAAAATTGGCGTTGGCGGTGCTGGATGTTGCCGGAGCTCCGGCTCAGACTGCGAAACTAGTCAAGGAAGGCGATGTTGTTTGTATTATTGGTGGTGGCGGAAAATCAGGAATGTTATGTTCCTACCAGGCAATGCAAAGCGTAGGCCCGGCTGGAAAGGTGATTGTCATCGAATATTCACCGAAAAATGCCAAGCGGATTATGGATTTGGGACTGGCTCATGAAGTTATTGTCGGCGACGCCACAAAGACTATTGAGATTTATGAAAAAATAAAATTGCTGACCGCTGGCAAATTGTGTGATGTCGTAATCAATAACGTTAACATCCCAACGACGGAAATGACGTCGATTATCATTACCCGTGATGGCGGTTCGGTTTATTTCTTTTCGATGGCGACATCGTTTCCTAAAGCGGCGTTGGGGGCTGAGGGTATCGGCAAAGATTTGCTGATGTTGGTGGGAAATGGATATACGCGGGGACATGCCGAATTGTCATTGAACATTTTGCGAAAATCAGCAACAATCAGAAAACTGTTTGAAGAAATTTATGCCTAAAATCAAAATGGCAAATATTGTCATTGGTTGTTTACGGTTGAAGAAATAAATATTTAAGTCGAATATTGGAGGATTTTATGAAAAATCAAAAAGGCTGCGAATTTGGAACTCATCGGGTAATTGAACCCAAAGGATTGTTGCCGCAAGCGGCAAGAAAAATTGATAATACGATGGAGATTTACTCCAACGAATTATTGATTGACGTAATTACATTAAATATTGACTCGGCATCGTTTACACAAATCAAAGATGTTTGTGGCAAGGATCCGGTCAAAATGGAAGAGATGATTTTGTCAATAGTTAGCGAGCGTGGTAAAATGCAAAACCCGGTTACCGGTTCTGGTGGTATGCTAATTGGAACGGTTGCGGAGATTGGCGCTGATTTTCCAGATAAATCATTAAAAGTCGGGGACAAGATTGCAACCCTGGTTTCGTTGTCGCTAACTCCGCTTAAAATCAGCAAAATTAAAAAGGTAAATGTTGGTAATGACCAGGTCGACGTCGATGCACAGGCGATATTGTTTGAAAGCGGTATTTATGCCAAATTGCCGGCTGATATGCCGGAAAAACTTGCATTAGCCGCTTTGGATGTGGCCGGTGCGCCGGCACAAGTTGACCGGCTGGTTAAAGCAGGTGATACCGTTTGTATTATCGGCGGCAGCGGCAAATCAGGTGTATTGTGTGCGTATATGGCGATGAAAAAAGTCGGGCCGAACGGGAAAGTAATTGTTATGGGCAGCACGCCTTCCAAAGTACAGCGGATTGCGGATATGGGACTTGCACATCATGTATTTACCGGCGATGCAACCAAACCGGTAGAAATTTACAATAAAGTAAAAGAATTAACAAATGGTGAAATGTGCGATGTTGTCATAAATAATGTAAATATTGATTCGACTGAAATGGGATCGATTTTGATCGCGAAAGATGATGGAATAGTATATTTCTTCTCGATGGCGACTTCGTTTACAAAAGCGGCGCTTGGCGCAGAAGGCGTTGGCAAGGATGTAACTATGATCGTGGGAAATGGTTACGCAAAAGGTCACGCTGATCTTACCTTGCAAATTATGCGCGAGTCGGCGCCAATCCGAGAATTGTTTGAAAAATTGTATTCGTAATTGGAGGAAAAATCCATAATGGCTAGAAACTATAAAGAAATCTCCTTGTGGGAAGATGTTACTGAAGAGCAGTGGAACGATTGGCAGTGGCAGGTTCGCAACCGCATTACCGATGTCAAAGTTTTAAAACAAGTTATTCATCTTACCGCAGAAGAAGAACGCGGAATAAAGAACTGCTTAAAAACAATTCGGATGGCGATTACGCCGTACTATGCGACATTAATGGATCCGGATAATCCCAAGTGTCCAATTCGCCGTCAAGCGGTACCGAGTGCACAAGAATTGTTTAACGACAGTTGGGACATGGCGGATCCGCTACATGAAGATACTGATTCACCAGCACCATGCTTGACACACCGTTATCCGGATCGGGTGCTGTTTTATGTAACTGATCAGTGTTCAATGTATTGTCGGCACTGTACCAGACGCCGCTCGGTTGGACAAAATGATGCAGGCAAGTCGCGTGCGGATATTCAGACGTCGCTGGATTATATTCGAAAAACGCCGCAAATCCGTGACGTGCTGGTGTCCGGTGGTGATTCACTACTGTGCTCGGACGAATTTCTCGAATATATTATTTCCGAGTTACGCACAATTCCGCATGTGGAAATTATTCGTATCGGCACGCGGACTCCGGTTGTTATGCCGCAGCGGATCACGGATGACTTAGTGAATATGCTCAAAAAATATCATCCAATCTGGCTTAATACTCATTTTAACCATCCTAAAGAAGTCACTCCGGAGGCCATCGAGGCTTGCCGTAAGCTTGCTGACGCCGGCATACCGCTTGGCAACCAAAGTGTGTTGTTGCGCGGGGTTAATGACAGCAGTTATATTATGATGGAATTGATGCATCAACTGGTAAAAATGCGGGTTCGTCCGTATTATATTTACCAATGTGATTTATCAAGCGGTATCAGCCATTTCCGGACATCGGTCTCAAAAGGTATCGGAATAATTGAATCGTTGATTGGACATACTTCGGGCTTTTGTGTGCCGAGTTTTGTGGTTGACGCGCCGGGTGGTGGCGGAAAAATCAGGGTTATGCCGCAATATATGATTTCACAATCAGCGAACACTGTTATTTTGCGGAATTATGAAGGTGTCATTACAACCTATCATGAACCAACTGATGTGGATACTGATGTAGACGACGCTGAATATCGGGCAAAATACAAGTTTACCGGGGTTGCCGGCTTGTTTACGGATAAAGTACGGATTAGTTTGGAACCGGAAAATTTAGCGCGCCGCATTCGCGGTACTAAAAAATAAAATAAAATTCTGAAGGTGTTGTGGTGTTGTTTTCAGAGCTGAAAATTGGTGACTGTTACGAAGAAAAACGTATAGTTAGCAGCGAAGATGTAAATATCTTTGCCAAGATTAGCGGTGATAAAAACCCGCTGCACTTGAGTGATGAGTTTGCTGCACAGTCGATATTTAAAAAACGTGTGGCACATGGAATGTTGTTGAGTGGTTATATTTCGGCAGTTATTGGGATGAAATTTCCTGGCCCCGGAACAATCTATTTACAACAAAATCTTAAGTTCATGCGTCCGGTTTTTGTGGATACGGAAGTTATAATTCGCGTAACAGTGTTGGAAAAGCGCCCGGAAAAAAATCGTGTGCTATTAAATACTGAAGTGCTGACGGCGGATGGTAAGGCATCAATTTTAGGTGAAGCTTTGGTTAAGTTGGAGAGATAGGTGTATCGCTTGATTATATCTGACGCTATCAAGAGCATTGCCGTAGTCGGAATGCAAAAAAACACCGGTAAAACGGAAACGCTAAATTGGTTGTTGAAGCGGTTTAAGATCGATAACACAATAGTCGGACTGACTTCGATCGGAATTGATGGCGAAACGGTTGACCAAGTAACCGATACCGCAAAACCGGAAATCACTATTTCAGACGGTACGCTTTTTGCGACTTCAGAGCGGCATTTTTGCGCAAAGGCTTTTGCTGCAGAAATACTGGCGGTAAGTCAGCAACGAACCGCGCTTGGACGTTTAGTTACTGCCCGAGCAAAAGAGACCGGCAAGATATTGCTGAGCGGTCCAGTGCAAACTGGTTGGTTGAAAAAATGTGTTTTAGAACTGCAGAATAAAGGTGCGCAAAAAACGCTGATTGACGGCGCGTTGTTTAGAATGAGTTCCGCGTCACCGGTGGTAGCAGACGCATTGATTCTGGCCACCGGTGCGGCGTTGTCGATAAACATGAGAGAACTTGTCAAGCAAACGGTGCATACCGTGCGCATAATCAATTTACCGTGTAGTAGCGAAAAAGAATTTTTCGCTAATTGTTCGGATGGTATTTGGATAAAAACTCAGCAGGGTAATTTGCAAAAACTCAACTCGCAAACTGCGTTAGCCATGGATAAAACCGATCTTGCAGAAATGGCGTTGGCGCAGACAATTTTCGTTGCGGGAGGATTGACGGACCGACTGATAAAGCTCTTGTTTGAACTGAAAACAATTCCGGGTATTGTGGTACGGGATTTCACCAAAATTTTTGTGAGTGCTGGGAATTTCGCGCGCTTGCAAGCGCGCGGGGTGGAATTCGGTGTTATGAATTGTTCACAACTGTTAGCGGTTACAGTGAATCCATGGTCACCAACCGGATATAGTTTGAGTTCGGAACAAATAATTGATCAATTGTCTTGTCATATCACGGTGCCGATAATTGACATAAGGAAGCAGGCTGATGCGGCTTTTTAAAGATTACGCTTTTTGTGGAATAAACTTTTTTACAGATAAGTTAGAATTATCAACGGCTGTCGGGCGAAAAAAACTGCGATCGTTGACTGTCGCTGTTGAAGTTGACGAAATTATATCCAGATTAAAAATAGCAGATGATTTCTATCAATTTTTACTCGAAGATCAAAATGTATTTAGGAAATTGCGTCATGAACTCAGTCGCTGTAAAGATATTTCAACTACACTGACCAGGCTTGTTATGCGAGAAACCCTTGATGATGTCGAGTTGTTTGAAATAAAAGAGCTGGCTTTTTTAATTAACGATTTGCAAGTGGTTTTTAACAATAATTTAGAAAAATACTGTCCGTTGCGGGCGGATGAAGTAATTCGAATTTTAGATCCTGAACGGTTCAATGTGCCAAGTTTTTTTATCTACGACGCTTATGATTCAGAGTTGCGAACACTTAGAAATAGTAGTCGAAACTTCTCGAATGAGCGAACGATAATCGAAGCACAGAGAATCGAAGAGATTGAACAGCGGATTCGGATTGACTTATCGGAGCAATTGCATAATTATGCAAGCTTGTTAATTGACGCTTTGGAAAAAATCGCAGTTATTGATTTGGAAACGGCCAAAGCTGAATTAGCACAAACATTGCAATTGACGTTGCCGTTGATTGGTGCGGCAGGAATAAAGTTGCGTGGCGCGTTTAATGCCGAAGTCAGGGATTGTTTGCAAGCATCCGGAAGAGTGTATCAGCCGGTTGACATTGAATTGTTCACCGGGGTTGCGTTGTTGACTGGCGCTAATATGTCAGGCAAGAGTGTCCTTTTGAAACTTGTTGCGTCAGTGCAACTGTTGTTTCAAGTTGGCTTTTTTGTACCGGCACAGTATGCGGAGCTGCAACCGGTAGCAGAAGTGTTTCTATTATGCGGGGATATGCAGTCGGCAAATTCCGGATTGAGTTCCTATGCAGCAGAAATGCTTTATGCTGATGATGCCGTGAAATTTTCCCGGCAAAACCAGGCATTGGTATTGTTTGATGAATTGGCGCGAAGTACTAATCCCCACGAAGGGCGGGCAATAGTCGCAGCAATCGCAGAGATTTTGGCTGAATCGCAATCGGTTTCATTAATTACTACACATTATTCATCCGTTAATTCTGCGGTCCGGCGGTTGAGAGTAAAAGGGATCAGGGATGTGGAAATTCCCGCTGGTGTAGATATTAATAAATTGGGAAATTACATTGATTACGCAATCGTTGAGCAAGATTCTGAACAATGTCCTGAGGAAGCGTTGCGAATTGCCGAACTTATCGGTGTGTCCCGAGAAATTATTGAGCGTGCGAAGAAACTTCTTTGAAAGGAGATTATTGTGAAAAGTAAACTGGGATTGGATTTTTTGAAGGTAGAAAAGGCACGGCGGTACGCTGGAAAAATTGCAGCTGAAGTACAAGACTTTGCCGACAACTACACGACTGTCGCCGTTGAGCGGACTGTATGCCGATTGTTGGGAATTGATGGGGTGGACTCTTTTGATGTGCCGTTACCCAATGTAGTTGTTGATCATTTGATGAGCAATGGCGTGTTGTCGCAAGGCGCGATGTTTTACATTGGAAACGCTATGGCGCAAACGGGTTTATTACCGCAGCAAATCGCTGAAAAAATTGCCGCAGGTGAACTTGATGCAACACGTTTGCCCTTGCAATCAATGGATGTAATCAAAGCTGCGGTTGAGCCGGTAGTTGATGCTGCTATTACCCGTATTCGCGACAATCGCGCTGAGCGCGAAGGGATGCTCAAAGAGCTGGGGGAAGGTCCCCGCCCTTATCTTTATGTAATTGTAGCCACCGGAAATATTTATGAGGATGTGGTGCAAGCTCAAGCCGCTGCCCGTCAAGGCGCGGATATTATTGCGATTATTCGTTCTACTGGCCAGAGTTTGCTTGACGCAGTGCCGTTTGGCGCAACTACTGAGGGTTTTGGCGGAACTTTCGCTACCCAGGAGAACTTCAGAATTATGCGTACTGCACTGGATGAAGTCAGTCGCGAAACCGGAAAATATATCCGGTTAGTTAACTATTGTTCAGGTTTGTGTATGCCGGAAATTGCCGCAATGGGGGCACTAGAACGTTTGGATGTCATGCTTAACGATGCTTTATATGGTATTTTATTCCGCGATATCAATATGCAGCGTACTTTGGTCGATCAGTTCTTTAGCCGGGTTATTAATGGATTTGCCGGTGTTATTATCAATACCGGTGAAGACAATTATTTAACAACTGCCGATGCAGTTGAACAGGCGCACACGGTGTTGGCGTCGGATTTTATCAATGAGCAACTGGCGTTATTGGCGGGAATACCCGAAGAACAAATGGGATTGGGGCATGCTTTTGAAATGGCACCGGACTTGACTAACGGCTTTTTGTTAGAGTTAGCGCAAGCCCAAATGACTCGTGAAATATTTCCCAAGGCACCGTTAAAATACATGCCACCGACAAAATTTATGACTGGTAATATTTTTCGGGGGCATATTCAGGATGCATTGTTTAACGTCGCTTCGATTTGGACGCAGCAAGGCATTCAATTGTTGGGAATGCTTACTGAAGCAATTCATACTCCGTTAATGTCTGACCGATTTTTGTCGATAGATAATGCCCGCTATATTTTTAACAACATGAAGGATATTGGCGAAGAAGTTGAATTCAAGACCGGCGGCGTTATCCAAAAACGGGCTCAGCAGGTGTTGGATGAAGCGATTGAATTGCTCGAAAAAATTACTTCTGAGGGTTTGTTTATGGCGCTTGAAAAAGGGATATTTGCCGACATCAAACGATCCCGTACCGGTGGTAAAGGGTTAAAAGGTGTTGCTGAAAAAGGTAATAACTATTTTAATCTATTTATCCCGAAAATGTTGGGAGGTAAATAATCATGAGCGGTTATACTATGAGAGATATGAATGTCGATAAAACGCTTGACTTAACAAAAATTAAACCATATGGCGATACAATGAATGACGGAAAAGTTCAACTGTCGTTTACATTACCGGTTCCTGTAGGCGATGAAGCGGTTGAGGCTGCCAAACAGCTGATGCGAAAAATGGGTTTGAATAATCCCGCAGTATCTCACTATCAAGAACTTGCTCCCGGGTTTACTTTTTTGGTATGCTATGGCGAATGTAGCTATACAGTTGATTATTCCACAATACATGTTCCTAAAGTGCAAAGCGATGTTATGTCGATGGAAGAAACCGATGAGTATATCAAAGACAATATCGGTAGAAAAATCATTGTTATTGGTGCAAGCACCGGAACGGATGCTCATACTGTGGGTATAGACGCGATAATGAACATGAAAGGGTTCGCCGGGCACTATGGCCTTGAGCGTTACGAAATGCTTGAAGCATTGAATATGGGTTCACAGGTTGCTAATGAAGACTTTATCGCAAAAGCGTTGGAATTAGAAGCCGATGTGTTGCTTATATCGCAAACCGTAACACAAAAAGATGTTCATATTCAAAATATGACGCAATTAGTTGAATTACTCGAAGCTGAAGGATTACGCGACAAAGTGTTGCTAATTGCCGGAGGGCCGCGCGTCAACCACGAACTTGCGAAAGAATTGGGTTACGATGCCGGTTTTGGACCAGGTAGTTATGGCGATGACGTAGCCTCATATATTGCGCAAGAGATGGGACGTCGCCTGAATAAATAATAGTTACAATTAAGCTAAGGTGGATTTTAATGAAAAAAACTGCGTTAATTCTGGTAATTATTGTGATTGCCGTGATGTCATCGGTGCATGCGTCGTCGATTGCTGTTCCTGAAAATTTCACTTTCCCGCGTATCACTATTCAAGGAGCCTGGTTGCCGGGTGCGGGATACAGTGTGGGAAGCGCTTCTAACTTATCTGGCGGTAGCAGTAATTTTATGCTTGGCGGCACATTGGGATTTGGTGGTGGTTTTGCCGGCCAGTATCGGGGAACTACGTTAAACGTACCAGCTCAAAAAATCGGTAACTTCAACCAAAAAGTGGATGGTATGTTGAATGAATTCAATGTTCTGTATAAAATTGATAAGTATGTAGCGGTTTATGCCGGCGCGACTTATACTTTTGGTAAATTGGTTAATAATGATACCAAGAACGAGGAGAAATCAAACAGTTTCGGTGTGCAAATCGGTGGCATGCTTGATGTGCCAATATATCGTGAATTATCAGGGTTTGCTGATTATTCTATCGGCAGTCAGATTGCACAATTTGCAATTGGCTTGGAATACCGAGTAATCAGTGCTGCGACAGTAAATGTGGCATACTATAATATTCAACAGTATTCATTAAATTATTCGGGCGGTATTACCGGCTATACAATGCAAGGAGCTGCGATTGGTTTTAGCGTAGATATATAATCAAAAACAGCCTGCGATAAAAAATCGCAGGCTTGTTTTTAATCATTCAGAAATTATTTAGCCAAACCGTTTAAGAAAATATCCATTGCCTGATCAAGATACTTTTTATAATCAGCAGTAAATGAAGGCAGAGAATTCACTTTTTGGTCGCGCATAAAAAAATAATATAGAATTGCGGCGTACTGAATACGGGCATTTTCTATCGAACTCACTTTTTTAAATGCGCCGGTTTTGATGCCTTCCTGAATAGTATCGTGCAGAAATTTTATTCCGGCAGTGGAGAGTTTTCGCATTGTTTCGTTTTGTGCGGAGGGTTGAGCTTGATCATTGAGATAAACCATTGATATTGCCGGGTACTTGCAGGCAAATTGATAAATCAATACAGCAAATTCACGCAACCGATCTGCAGGATTGGATTTAGATGCGCGCATAACCCTGAGATCAGCGTCAATTTCTGCTCCCAAAGTTTCAATTACTGCATCGTATAAGCGTTCTTTAGTGCCAAAATGGTAGGTGATGAGCGTGAATGCGATGCGCGCGTGCTTGGCAATCTCTCGAAAAGTTACCTTCTTAAAATCATTGCGGGCAAACAAATCCTGCGCTACGTTTAATATTCTTTCACGGGCTACTATTTGTTCCATCATTCCTCCTGTAATAGCATGCAACATGATTATATCAATGAAATGTAGTTTTGTAAAATTTTTTTGTAAAAAAAAATCAAGCATTGTTAAATTACTATTAGCGGGTGCTACGAAGTCCTATTGCTATATTGTAAAATGATGTATAATTACAGTCCGGAGGTTGTATTGAAGTATTGTTATCTATCTTATCCGTTAGCGGATAAAAATCCGGGTTATGGGACGATGGAAGCTGGAATAAAGATTAACCGGTTGCGTGATATTGAACGCGGAGACAATTGCAATGTAGCTGAAGTTTGTTTTGAAAATCACTGGGGAACGCATGTGGATGCTCCAAACCATTTTTTTGGTTTTGGTAAAAAAATTTGCGATTATCCGGCAGACACCTGGATTTTTGAAAAACCGCAAATTGTCGAATGCATAGTGCAACCGGGGCAATTTATTATCCCTGAAGACGTCGTTGATCGCATTGACAAATCAACAGATTTGTTGATAATAAAAACTGGCTGGACAAAATTGCGCGGGACCAAGGACTATTCATTTAACAATCCGGCACTTGCGCCGGAATTGGGCGTTGCGTTGCGGGAAAAATTCCCAAACGTTCGTGCTGTTGCGGTCGAACCGACTTCGATTTCAAGTATGTCTGACCGTGAACGAGGACGTGCGGCACACCGTGCTTTTCTTGATCCTTCCAGTGCCGGTGAACCGTTGCTGCTGATAGAAGGTATTAAATTACCCGACGATGCTGTTGGACTAATCAAAGTAATTGCTGTGCCGCTGATAATCAACAACGTTGACTCGGCGCCGGTTACAATTGTGGGTGTTTTTAAGGAGGCTGTAAAATGCTTTTAGTTTTGGATGTTGGTAACAGTAATATTGTTGCCGGTGTTTATTCTGGGCAGGAGTTAAAGAATCATTGGCGCGTTTCCAGTGCCGGCGGAAAAACCGCTGACGAATACGGTATGATTTTGGACGGCTTATTCCGCCATAGCGGGCTGCAGATGTCTGATGTTACAGCAATTGTAATGTCGTCAGTTGTACCGACCATCATTGTGCCGCTGCAGCGCATGGCACAGCGTTATTTTAATCTGGAGCCATTAATCGTCGGACCGGACACTGATACCGGATTACAATTGCTTTTGGACAACCCGCGTGAAGTAGGATCAGATTTGATTGTCGGAGCGGTTGCGGCCTATAAAAAATTTGGCGGGCCGCTAATTGTGGTCGATTTTGGTACAGCCACAACTTTTTTCGCTGTAGATGAAGAAGCTCGCTGCTTGGGCGGAGTTATTGCACCAGGTATAGGAATTTCAGCGGAAGTTCTTTTCGAAAAAACCGCCAAATTACCTAAAGTCGAAGTTGCCAAACCACCTTCGGTAATTGGAACAAATACCGTGCATGCTATTCAGTCCGGAATTCTTTATTCTGTTGTTGGTCAAGTAGATGAGATCGTCCGCCGAATGAAGGAAGAACTGGGCGAATCTGCAAAAGTTGTTGCAACTGGTGGATTTGCCAAACTTGTTGCTCAGGAATCAACAACGATTAACGCGGTAGAGCCGTTCTTGATTTTGGATGGGTTGCAAATAATTTATCAGCGAAGTGTTGTTAAAGACTAAATGTATTTTGATAAACTGCTGAAAAAGCTAATATTAGATGATGTCGAAATTGACAATCGATTGGCGCTAGCACCGATGGCCGGAGTAACTGATCAACCTTTCAGAACACTCTGTAAACGAATGGGTTGTGGCTTATTGGTCAGTGAAATGGTTAGTGCTAAAGGATTGGTTTTTGAAAACGCGCGGACGTGGGAGTTATTGGTTAGTTCCGAAATTGAACAACCTTTTGCTGTTCAATTGTTTGGCAGTGATCCTGCCACCATTGCCGAGGCGGCGCTTGCGGTTCAGCAACGCGGTGTGCGGCTTGTTGATCTAAATATGGGTTGTCCTGTTCCCAAAGTTGTGAATGCTGGTGAGGGCTCGGCGTTGATGAAGCAGCCTCACTTAGTTGAGAAAATCGTTTCTTCAACAGTAAAAACTGTCAGTATTCCAGTTACAGTAAAAATTCGCAAAGGCTGGAATGACGAAAATATAAATTGCTGTGAAATCGCTAAAATTGTTGAAAGTGCCGGTGCAAGCGCTATTGCTGTGCACGCCCGGACTAGAGAACAATTTTATTCAGGAGTTGCTGATTGGAGTGTAATTGCGGCTGTAAAAGCTTGTGTAAAAATACCGGTGTTTGGTAATGGCGATATTTTTTCCGGCAGAGCCGCAATCGAGATGATGCGTCAGACCAATTGCGATGCGGTTATGATTGGACGGGGAGCAATGGGAAATCCCTGGCTGTTTAGAGAGGTGTTGCATTTTGCAAAAACTGGTGAAATGCTGCCGGCGCCAGAGGTTTCGGAACGTGTAGCGCTAATCATTGAACAGTTGACAGCGCTGATAAAATTAAAAGGGGAGTCACGAGCCATAAAAGAAATGCGCAGCCATGCGGCTTGGTACACGAAAGGACTGCGTAATGCAGCGCTGATGCGCCAGCAGTTTAATAAGGCAATCAGCAGCGCAGATTTTGTCGAAGCGTTTTTGGCAACGCCGAACAACTGAACGGAGTAATTATGTTAGTTATGCCTGTTGCAAACGGAGTTATGCCGTTTGCCGAGGGTGGAAATATTATTGGCGCATTTATGCCCAAACAAGGTGGCGCAGCGGTAATTCGTGCCGGCGTGGGCAAAGAATTGTTGATTTGTCCCTGGATAGAAAAAAGTGAAAAGATTTACCCGGTTGGGATAGTCACAGTAATTCGTGATATTTGGTTCGAAAAAGCAATGTATGAAAATGGTGAATCTGTTCCAATAATTCTTGCGCGGCTGGAAGGGCGGGGGTTTGCGCGTTGGCATAATCTGCGTGCGGAAAAAGGGAATATTTTTTGTGATCGGGTCGAACCAATGAAAATGTTTTCTGAACGACTCAAATATCCGGTGTTATCCGGTGCTGGCTGGGTCGCCGAGGGCGGATGTACGGAATTTAAAGGAATTAATGACATTCCGGTTACTGTTTATGGTTATGATACCGAAACCGGTGACGAAGTCGAGATATCCGCAAATCTTGGTGGAGTAGTTTCTGAAGAACACGCGCATACTATTGAGCATGGCATTATTCGCGCACTTAATGTATATGGTTTGTGTACACCAAAGACGCTCATTGAAGCCATGGCTGAAGAAACAGATGAGCTGAAGCAAACAATGGAAATTGGCATGCGGTTTACGTTGCCAGAAATTCTTGGGGCAACATCGACCGGGCAATGTGGCAACCAAATGACTAATATTGCGCAGTTTTATCTAAATAAGGATTTCATTACCAACTTGGAAAAAGGAAAAGATGTGGTTTCCGCAGTTGAGCAAGCACGAAAGTCAGCGATGTCCCATGTTGTCGAAGATATCGGTTTGACCATGCAAAAAGGTATCAGGGTACTTCAAGGATTAAAACTTGGTATGAGTCATGATGATACACCAATTTCTGTGGAGACTGCAAAAAAAGTAATCGCACGCTTTCCGTTTGATCCATGGAGTTGAGTATTATGGAGGTTAACATGTTAAAAGGAACATCGACTGAACAGAATTTGTTAAAGGCGTTCGCCGGTGAATCGCAGGCTCGCAATCGTTATACGTATTTTTCCAGTGCGGCGAAAAAAGAAGGTTACGAGCAAATTTCAGCCATTTTCACCGAAACGGCGGAAAACGAAAAAGAACATGCAAAAATGTTTTTTAAATTTTTAACAACTGGTGAAGCAGTCGAGATCATTGCAAAATTTCCGGCAGGCGTTATCGGAAAAACAGTTGACAATCTGCTGGCGGCGGCGAATGGTGAAAACGAGGAATGGACAGAACTATATCCGCATTTTGCAAAAGTGGCGCGGGCGGAAGGGTTTGAAGAAGTTGCAATAGTCTTCGATGAAATTGCCAAGGTCGAAGCAATTCACGAACAACGTTATCGAAAGCTGCAGGCGAATATTATTAATGACCTGGTTTTTCATAAAACTGAAGCTGTGAATTGGAAGTGTCGCAATTGTGGTTATGTTATGCATGGGACAGATGCGCCGGAACTCTGTCCGGCATGCAAACATCCGCAGGCCCATTATGAAGTGCAGGAAACTAATTACTGATTTTGCTTGTACAAACCAAACATCACTATGCTATAATATAAATATATTCAAAGCCTTCGGAAGGAGATGACAATTATGTCAATCAATGTAAGAGGAAAGCAGTTTGAGGTTACGCCGGCAATAAAAGACTATGTAAGTAAGCACATTGGAAAAATTACCCATTACTTTGATGATCATGGCGATATCAACGTGACCTTATCGGCGCATAAAGGACAGCACATTGTCGAGGTTACCGTCAATATGCATGGTTATATGTTGCGCGGCGAAGAACAGTCTGGCGATCTCTATGTATCAATCGATAAAGTGGTCGAAAAATTAGAGCGTCAAGTTCGTAAGCATAAAACGAAATTAGAGAAAAGATTTCGCGGTGCTGGGTTTAAGTCTGAAATCATTGTTCCTGATGACGAGCAAGTTATTCATGATTTTGATGTTGTTAAGAACAAAAAGTTTTTGTTTAAACCAATGTCCACTGAAGAGGCAATTTTACAGATGAACTTGTTACATCATGGTTTTTTTGTTTACACCAATTCTGAAACGGACGATGTCAGCATTGTTTATAAACGCAAAGATGGAAAATACGGAATAATTGAACCGGAATAAAGCAAACTTAAAATTTAGCCCCAAGCGCATAAGCTTGGGGCTTTTATTTACTTATTGCGGCTTTTCTGCTAAAATAAACTGTATTTTTATATAGGGTCGGAGGAACGATGAGTATTATCGGGTGGATTAAAAATCTGTTTGGCGATTACAGCGAAAGCGAAATTAATCGTATGAAACAGTATTATTTAGATGTAATAAATGATTTTGAACCGATACTGGAAAACTACACGGATGGACAGCTGGCAGAAAAAACAACCGAGTTTATGGCGCGCTATCATGACGGTGAAGTTTTGGAGACTATTTTGCCAGAAGCGTTTGCAGTTGTTCGTGAAGCCAGCAAAAGAACGTTGGGTATGCGTCATTTTGACGTTCAACTAATTGGCGGCATTACCTTACACGAAGGACGCATTGCCGAGATGCGTACCGGTGAAGGAAAAACTCTGGTTGCAACCTTACCGGCATACTTAAACGCAATAACCGGAAAAGGAGTGCATGTTGTCACTGTTAATGATTATTTAGCTAAACGCGACAGTGAATGGATGGGGCAGATATATAAATTTCTTGGATTGAGTGTCGGATTGATTGTTCGCGATATGGATTTCGAACACCGACGAATTGCTTATAATTCGGACATTACTTATGGTACTAACAATGAGTTTGGTTTTGACTATCTGCGGGATAACATGGTTGTAGATAAAGAACAAATGGTGCAACGGCCGCTGAACTTCGCCATTATTGACGAAGTTGACAGTATTCTTATTGATGAGGCCCGCACACCGCTAATAATTTCCGGACCAGCGGAAAAGTCGGCAGATTTATATGTAGTGGTTTCTAAAATTATACCTAAATTACGCGTAGAAGAAGATTATACGATTGATGAAAAAGCTCAACAGGTTGCATTAACTGAACAGGGAATCGGACGCGTTGAGAAGTTACTAGCTATCGATAATTTATATGATGGCGATAATATGCAGCTTGCGCATCATGTTAATCAGGCATTGAAAGCACACGCGTTGATGCATCGTGACAAAGAATATGTTGTAAAAGATGATGAAGTAATTATAGTTGATGAATTTACTGGCCGGCTAATGTTTGGTCGACGCTATTCGGATGGTTTGCACCAATCCATAGAGGCCAAAGAGGGTGTGAAAATTCAGCGTGAAAATCAGACGCTGGCATCGACAACTTTTCAAAACTATTTTCGGATATATAATAAGCTTTCCGGCATGACAGGCACCGCGAAGACTGAGGAACAAGAATTCAGGAAAATTTACGGATTGGATGTTATCGTAATACCAACACACCGCGATATGATCCGCGAAGATTTTCCTGACGTGATTTTTAAAAATCAGAAAGCCAAATACAAAGCGGTAATAAATGAGATTTGCGAACTTCACGCCATCGGTCGTCCGGTTTTAGTTGGAACGACAAGTATTGTACAATCCGAGCAACTTAGTGAGATGTTGAAGCGCCGCGGCATCGTTCACAACGTATTGAATGCCAAATATCACGAGCAGGAAGCGAATATTATTGCCAATGCCGGTCAATACGGAGCCGTCACTATTGCCACTAATATGGCCGGGCGTGGCACGGACATAGTCTTGGGCGTGGGTGTGGCTGATCTTGGCGGACTGCATATTCTTGGTACTGAACGGCATGAAAGCCGGCGAATTGATAACCAGTTGCGCGGGCGTTCAGGGCGGCAAGGTGACGGAGGATCCTCCCGGTTTTATCTGTCACTGGAAGATGATTTGATGCGGCTTTTCGGTGAAAACGTTGCATTTGTTATGGATAAACTGGGCATGGATGAAGATATGCCAATCGAAAGTTCATTAGTGAGCAAAACTATTGAGCGCGCGCAGAAAAAACTTGAGGCGCACAATTTTAGCATTCGAAAATATGTATTAGAATACGATGATGTTATGAACCAGCAACGATTAGTTATTTATGATCAGCGTCGGAAAATATTGGAAGAAGATAATCTCAAAAACAATATTTTCGAAATGTTATTCAAAGTGGCTGAACGCGGAGTGCAACAGCATATTCCGGATAAAACACATGCTGAAGATTGGGATATTGAAGGACTTATCACTTTCGTCGACGAATATATGCCAATTGCCGCACAATTACGTGCTGCAGGTTTGACAGATTTGCATCGTGAAGAATTGGCAGAGCGTATTCATAAAATTGCGTTGGATGCTTACGCGCAAAAAGAATCTAGTGTTGGTTCGGAAAACATGCGAATTCTCGAACGTGCTGTCGCGTTACGTATTGTAGATAATAAGTGGTTGGATCATTTGAATGATATGGATGCCTTACGTCAAGGGGTAGGTTTGCGGGCTTATGGGCAAAAAGATCCGTTGATGGAGTATAAATTCGAGGCGTTTGATTTGTTTCAACAGATGATTGAAAACATTCAGGAAGATATTTGTCGGTTTATCTATCGGGTTGATTTCGTTAAGCCACCGGAAGACCATCTCAAAGAGGCTACTGCGAAGCATGGTAACGAGCAGATTAAAGCCGAAAAAAGAACACTACGCTCGGAGCGTGAAACCGGCCGCAATGAGTTTTGTCCTTGTGGTAGCGGGAAAAAATATAAAAAATGTTGTGGTGCTGAAAAATAGCTTAAGTCTTCATCGTATGCACTACGCGTTATAAGACGAGGAAACATAATGTTGTTAGAAGATTTGAAATTTGACATTGAAAAAAGTATAGAAAAACTCGGTGAAATCAGGGGGTCTCTTTGACATCGACGATAAACAACGGCAAATAAACGCGCTCGACAAGGTTATGAGCGGAGCTGAATTCTGGGATGATCAGTTGACGGCGCAAAAAGTTATGAAAAACTTAACTGCGTTGAAAGACACTATTAATGAATATGACATATTGAAGCGAAAATGTGATGATGTACATACTCTGTGGGAATTGGCACTGGAAGAGAATGATACGGAGTTGTACGACGAAATTGCAAATATGTTGTTCGCTGTTAAAGATGAACTGGAACGGTTGGAATTGCGCTTGATGCTAAACGGTGAATACGATAATAACAATGCTTTGCTTAGTGTACACGCCGGAGCCGGAGGCACCGAAGCACAGGATTGGGCACAGATGCTTCTCCGAATGTATACCCGCTGGGCGGAACGCGATGGTTATAAAGTTGAAATAATGGATTGTCTTGCCGGTGATGAAGCGGGAATCAAGAGTGCGACGATTTCGGTAACAGGAATAAATGCCTACGGCTATTTGAAATCGGAAAAAGGCGTACATCGGTTAGTGCGAATTTCTCCGTTTGACTCCAATGCCCGACGGCATACCTCGTTTGCGGCGGTAGATGTCATGCCGGAAATTGACGATAACATTGAAATAACGATTAATTCACAGGATTTAAAAGTGGATACTTATCGAGCGAGTGGTGCTGGCGGGCAAAATGTTAACAAGACTGATTCTGCAGTCCGATTGACACATATTCCAACGAACATTGTGGTCGCTTGTCAAACGGAGCGTTCACAACTGCAAAATCGTGAAAATGCCATGAAAATGCTAAAATCCAAGCTTTTTGATTACGAGCGGCAAAAACTAGAAGAAAAACGCTCTGAAGTTGCTGGGGAATATCTATCCAATGAATGGGGCAGTCAAATTCGCTCTTATGTTTTTCATCCATACAATATGGTTAAAGATCATCGCACCGGATGGGAAGTTGGAAATGTTCACGGAGTAATGGAAGGTCAAATAGACGGCTTTATCAATGCTTATCTCAAGGGAATGAAACTGGAAAAATAATCGGCAGGAGATATTATGAGAAGATATAATTGTAATATTGCTTTGATAAGTGTTTTGGTAATTGGGATGCTGGCAGCATTTTTTGTAGCTTATCAACGAAATATCGCTGAACTTGGCAATAATTCTGTCGAAATTATGATGGACTACAATGACATAATGACAATAGCCCAAGAAGATGTACTGCCTTTGGAAGTTGTTGCTAAGCAATTCAAAACGATTGGTGTTACTTCGCTGGCAGTCTATGATGTGACATTGGAGGAATTGGCTCGACAAAATGCGATTGCGTTACAATCAGGGGAAGCCATGCTTGCGATTGCAAAAAGCGAAAATAATTCACCAGTTATTGCTGCTATGGAGCAGCGCAACCTATTAAACGGCGGATACACGTATATTTTTGATAATCATTATTCAGACTATGACAATTTGAAGAGTGATTTGACTCGGCGTTATGGCAAAAACGGAGTTAACGAAATAGTTGTTAACCAGCAAAAGATAATTTGTGTTTCCGCAAATTTTGACGATATCGAAAAAAAACCAATTGCGATTTCCGCAAAACAACTGCGGGATGTGGCTAAATTTGGTTTTTTTGTTGTGCCGCGGCCGTTTAATTATACCCGGCCAACTAAAGCTGATATTGAAGCGGTGTTTAACCGGCTGAGTGTTTTACCAAATTATAAATACAGCGGGATAATGTTCGCTGGCGATGGTGTGCTGGGTTATCGAAATTTGCTTGATGTAACGGCTGCTGAAATGAAAAAACACGGGCTACCGTTATATGTTTGCGAGAGCCCGTTGCAATTGCAATTTATGAAACAAGATGGTCTTGCTGAGATGGTTCGACTTAATGATTATGATGCGGCACGCGCTTATGTAATTAACAAAGCGGAACAACCAAAATTGCAACTGGATGTAATGGTACATCGTTTTCAAATTGCCGCACTGGAGCGAAATGTCCGTATTGCGTTTTTGCGTAGAATTGAAAAACCGTTGCCGGATATGAATTTATTGCAAACCAATTTGCGTTACGTAAATAATGTTCGTAATGAACTGACAGAGCGGGATTTTTTAATTGGTAAGGCTGGTCTGTATCCGCCTTATTTTCCATCGAACATTTTACTGGTGTTAATTTGTCTGGGAGTCATAGCTGCCTCGACGTTATTGTTTGCAAACATTTTCTCGGTTTCAAAAACGATGGTATTGGCGATTTTTGTGTTCGGATCGCTGGTCGTTTGCATTCCGGTGCTGCGTGGTGGCGGAACGTGGGCCCGTCAGTTGGTTGCATTTTTATCGGCAGTTACTTTTCCGGTTTTGGCCGGAACTTGGGCATTGTACAGGTTCGAAATTTATCCGTATCAAAAAAACAATTGGTACCGAATATTATTAGATGGAGTAGGAGCGCTGGCTGTTATATCGGTGGCTGCACTCATCGGGGGAATATTTATTGGTTCGGTACTTGGTGATATCAGATTTATTTTAGAAGCTGAGATTTTCCGCGGAGTAAAGGCCGCGTTTATTCTACCGCCGTTGTTGATGGCGATGGTATTTATTAGCCGCTATAATTTGCTGGAAAATCGAATAAATGGTTCAAATGATCGTATTTTATTGCAGCTAAAGAAGCTTTTGGATTTGCCGATTTATGTAAAAACAATGATTTTGGTGGGAATTGGTATGTTTATTGCCTGGGTGCTGGTTGGGCGAAGCGGGGATGCGTCTGGAGTGCCGGTGCCGGCGCTGGAAATTAAGATGCGCTATTTTTTGGAAAATGTTATGTATGCCCGGCCACGTGAAAAAGAGTTTTTAATTGGTCATCCGGCATTTTTTGTAGCATTTTTTGCTTTTTGGCGTAAGTGGCCAGAATGGGTAAAATGCATATTGATGATGGCGGTAGTTGTAGGATTGGCATCATCAGTGGAAACATTTTGCCATTTGCGTTCAGCAATCTTTTTGTCGACAATTCGTGCTTTTGATGGATTACTGTTGGGCTTAATCATCGGCGCAGTCGTGTTTTGTGTTTTATTTTTCGGTGATAAGCTATTTCGCTGGCAAAAGGAGCACAAGTAATGACGAAAGTCGTATTGTCCGGATATTACGGATTTAGTAATGCTGGCGACGAGGCAATGTTGCGATCAATATTATGGGCATTGCGGGTCAAAAACAACGATTGCAGTATAACTGTAATATCGGGAAATCCAAAAGCGACAGCGGCAAAGTATTCAGTTCAATCAATATACATTTTTGATTTTTTGGCGATTATCAAGACGCTGCGGTGTTGCGATATTTTGATTTCCGGCGGCGGAAGTTTGTTGCAAAATGTGACCAGTTGGCGAAGTTTTTATTACTATTTGGCCGTTTTGGCGTTAGGTGAAATGCTAGGTGTCAAAGTAATGCTTTATGCGCAGGGTATTGGACCGGTGTTGGGATTTTTACCTAAAAAAATTATGAGCTGGATCGTTAATCGCGTCAATTATATTACTGTGCGTGACGAAGGATCTTATTGTGAATTGCATGAAATTGGTATCACGAAACCGGTAATTGAAATAACCGCTGACGCAGTTCTCGGCATGGAGCGAGCAGACCTAGTTTGTGGTAAAGAGCTCTTACAAAAATTGGGAGTTAATTTAGCAAAAACAACTATTGCCATTGCGCCCCGGCGTTGGGGTTCAGACAGTAACTACTTAAAATCGTTAGCCGAGGCTGCAGATCAGTTAATTGATTTGAGAAACGCAGAAATAGTGTTTGTTCCGCTACATCTGCCGGATGATCACAAGGTATGTTGTGAAATTGCCGCACTAATGAGAAATAAGGCGGTTGTTTTTGATGGTGATTGTGACGCAGAGATATTTATGTCGGTAATTGGAAACTGCCAATTATTGATTGGCGTGCGCTTACATGCGCTGATATTTGCTGCAATCATGAATGTTCCGATTCTTGGCATTACTTATGATCCGAAAATCGACCGGTTTATGGATAGCGTCGGATTGAAAGTCGTGGCATCAATTACTGACGTTACTGGAACAGAGCTGACGATGGCGGCTGAAAAATGTTTGGATAATAGCATAAATACAAAAATTCAACTCGAAAGCCATATGAGCATTTTACGGAAAAAGGCTTTAATGAACGCCGAGGCTGCAACACAGCTAACCGTGAGCAAGTAGCCACGGTTATTGACGGAGGGAATGTTTTTCATGATCAGGTTTGAAAATGTCACAAAAATATATGCTGGCGAGCAAGTCGCAATGCAAAATATATCAATAAATATCCGCAGCGGTGAATTTGTTTTTTTGGTAGGACCCAGTGGCGCGGGTAAATCGACGTTTATGAAGATGCTGTTTCGGGAAGAAACACCTACCAGTGGCAAAATTTACATTAACAGCAAATGTATTAACGATATTCGGCATGAAGAAGTGCCTTATTTACGACGTCAGTTGGGAATTGTTTTCCAGGATGTTCGCTTGCTGCCAAATAAATCAATTTTCGACAACATTGCCTTTGCGATGAAAGTAATTGAATCTCCTCATGGTACGATTAAGCGGCGCGTAAGCCATGTTCTGGAAATGGTTGGGCTGCGAGACCGGATGAAGGCTTATCCGCGTGAATTATCTGGCGGAGAACAGCAGCGCGTTGCAATTGCCCGCGCAATTGTCAACAAGCCGGGAATAGTTATTGCTGATGAGCCCACTGGCAATCTTGATCCTGAGACATCACGCGATATCGTTAACATCTTTGAGAAAATCAATGCTGGTGGAACTACGGTGATTATGGCAACACATGACAAACGGGTGGTTGATCAAATGTTAAAACGGGTTATCGCTATTGAAAATGGCATCATTGTGCGTGATGAAGCAGAAGGGTCATACGGCTATGACGATTAGAAAAGCGGAGTATTTTATCATTGAAGCAATCGGTTCGTTAAAACACAATCGGTTGATGGCATTGGCGGCAGTAACGACAATGGCTATTTCGTTGCTAATCCTGGGGATGTTCTTTATTATGGTTATGAATGTCAACCATATCGCATCAAGCATTGAATCGCAGGTGCAAATATCAGCATATCTTAAAGAAGATGTCTCTGAAGAGCAGATAAACGAAATTGGTAAGCATGCTACCGGCATTAAAGGTGTTGCGAATGTAAAGTTTATCGACAAGGAAACTGCGTTGAAAATTTTCCGAGAGCGTTTGGGTGAGAATAAATCAATAATCGAGGCACTGGGCGACACCAACCCGTTACCAAACTATTTTGAAATCCGGGCAAAAAATGCCGCAGATGTTAAAAGCATCGCCGAAAAATTAGAGCAATCCGGTGAATTTGAAAACATAAAATATGGTCAAGAAATAATCGAACAATTATTTCGGTTGACAAAATTCATCAGAATTATCGGTGTTTTTGTTATTGTGTTTTTATCTTTAGCAGCTTTATTTATAATTTCCAACACTATTAGAATTACGGTTTTTGCGCGCCGCCGGGAGATTGAAATCATGAAATATGTCGGGGCAACCGATTCGTTCATTCGCTGGCCATTTGTCTTGGAGGGCATTATTCTTGGAGTAGGTGGTTCACTTATTGCAATATTGCTGCTCAGTTGGACTTATGGCACAGTTGTTGAAATGGCGACACGGTCGTTAACCTTTTTGCCAATAATGCCAATTTATCCGTTATTGACTTTTGTTAATATCGGAATAATTTTGATTGGTTGCGGTATTGGTGCGGTTGGATCAGGAATTTCGATTCGTCGATTCATGAGAGTGTAACGAAAACTGGAGACGAAAAATGCAATTTAGGAAAACGATTATTTTTTGCTTATTGGTGCTGATGTTAGGCAGTTCTGTTTTTGCAAGCGAGCTGGAACAGAAGAAAAATGAATTGAATGCTATTCAAGAACAACTACAGATTAAGTCGGGAGAGTTGCAACGGGCGCGCTCAGTTGTAAACAATATCAGCGATAAAGTCAATGTAATTCAACAGGAACTTGAAGGAGCGCAGACCGACTTCGATAAAATTAATGATGCGTTGAGTAGCACCGAAACCGCAATTAATAAAACTGACGACAATATCGCTTCGTTGCAAAGCAGTCTAAAAGAGCGGACAAAAATTTTGGATAAACGTGTTCGTTCAATTTATGAGAACGGGCAAATAAGCTATCTTGATGTTTTGTTGGGTGCGAAAAACTTTCAGGACTTTATCAACCGTGTAGAGGTAGTTAGAAAAATATTAACCAACGACGCAAAGCTTATTTCATCTGTCACAAGGCAACGTGATGAATTAGCCCAGCAAAAAGTTGCGTTGCAGACAGAGCAAAAGCGGTTGAAACAATTGAAAGTCGATGCAGAAAGAACACGTCAGCTTGTAGTTGCGCGAAAACGAGAACAAGATGCTGTTTTGGCAACGGCAGAAGGCGATATGTATTCTGTGCAACAGGCTTATCAGGAAGAATTGGCAGCATCGCGGCGGGTTGAGCAGATGATTAGGAATATCGAACGCGGAGGAAGCGTCGTTGCGCAGAGTACCGGCGCTATGATTTGGCCGGCAAGAGGGCCGATAACCTCGCCGTTTGGCTGGCGGATACATCCGATATACGGATCAAGTATTTTTCATAGCGGTATAGATATCGGTGCTGATTATGGAGATACTATTGCCGCAGCTGACAGTGGGGTGGTTATCTATTCTGACTGGATGAGTGGCTATGGTAAAACTTTAATAATTCAACACGCTAACGGGATCACTTCGTTGTATGGCCATTGTTCCGCATTACTGGTAAGCGTAGGCCAACGGGTTAGTAAAGGGCAGGCAATTGGCAGGGTTGGCAGTACTGGTAACAGCACCGGTCCGCATCTTCATTTTGAAATCAGAGTTAATGGTAGTCCGGCGAATCCTGGAAATTATCTAGGATAAGGAGAGCACTCATGAAAAGTGTTAAGAGAATACTTGGGGGACTTGCGATTTTTATAATCAGCGCAATTGTCACGCTGTTCTTTTTGTTTATAGCTATGGGAATAAAGCCGGCAGACATGTCATCGGCGATAAAATTCATCTATGCTTTCAGTATTGTCAAACACGAGAGTGTGGATACAGTTACTGCCAAAAGTCTTTTTGACGGAGCGGTTAAGGGAATGGTTGAATCGCTGAAAGATCAACATTCGGTTTATCTCGACAAGGATTCGATGAACACTTTTATGATGCATACTGAAGGTGAGTACGGCGGAGTAGGTATTTATCTCGGCCAAAAAGACAAGGAATTGTTGGTTATCGCTCCGATGGACGGGACGCCTGCCGAACGCGCCGGTGTGAAAAGCGGTGATAGGATAATAAAAATTGATGGAATATCGACAATTGATATGGATTCTGATGTCGCCGCGAACAAAATTCGCGGCAAGGCAGGAACGGTTGTAAAACTTACTTTGCTACGCGGAAAAGATACTAAAGAAGTGGAATTAAAACGTGAGCTCATCGAAATCAAGACTGTGGCTGGAAAGATGCTCGATAATAATATTGCATATATCAGAATTTCGGCGTTTAATGAAAATACCGGAGCTGAGTTTGACAAGGAATGGAAAAAACAGGAAAATGATGGCGCAAAAGCAATTATATTGGACTTGCGTGAGAACCCAGGCGGATTACTGACTGAGTGCGTTGATGTCGCTAAACATTTTGTTCCCAAAGGGCCGATTGTAACGGTCGTAGATCGCAATGGCAATAAGGAAGAATATGATTCCGAATTAGTTAATAAACGGTTTCCGTTAGTTGTTCTTGTTGACGGTGGAAGCGCTAGTGCATCAGAAATAATTGCCGGAGCTGTTCAAGATACAAAATCGGGAACGCTAATCGGCGAAAAAACTTATGGTAAGGGTTCCGTTCAGACAATATTTCGGCTCGGAGATGGCACCGGTATAAAATTAACGATTGCAAAATATGCAACACCGCTAAATCGGTTTATCGATGGAATAGGCGTCGAACCGGATATCAAAGTCGCGCTTCCGGTAAATGCGACAGCTGCAAATGACACGCAGCTTGACAAGGCGCTTGAAATTTTGAAGAGCAAATTGAAATAATTTAATGAACTGTGGTTATAGGTATAGTTTATGATCGAACAGAGCAAAAAGTTTAAGGTTGTCGCGCCATATGAACCGGCAGGAGATCAGGTTACTGCCATCAACGAGCTTGCTGACGGAATAACTCAAAGTCTTCGCAGTCAAACATTGTTGGGCGCGACTGGAACCGGCAAAACCTATGCAATGGCAAAGATAATTGAATCAGTTCAAAAACCGACACTGGTAATTGCGCATAATAAGACACTGGCGGCGCAATTGGCGAGCGAATTTAAAGCCTTTTTTCCGGAAAACGCCGTAGAATATTTTGTAAGTTATTATGATTATTATCAGCCGGAAGCCTATATGCCGCACACGGATACTTTTATTGAGAAAGATGCTTCAATAAATGATGAAATAGAAAAAATGCGACATTCGGCAACTTGCTCTTTGTCGGAGCGGAAAGATGTAATTGTTGTTGCTTCAGTTTCTTGTATTTACGGCTTGGGTGCACCGGAAGATTATTATCGTATGGTGCTTAGCATGCGCCTTGGTCAACAAATTGAGCGCATTGAAATTTTGCGCAAGCTGGTATTGAACCAATATGAACGCAATGATGTTGCTTTTGGTCGCGGAACTTTTCGGGTACGCGGGGATGTTGTCGAAATTTTTCCGATTTACTCTGATGAACGGGCAATCCGTATTGAATTAACAGATGATATTGTCGAGCATATCTATGAATTTAATTATTTAACCGGAGATGTTTGTGTTGAGCTGATGCATTGTGCAATATACCCGGCATCACATTATGTGACTAGCCGAGAAAATCTGGAACGGGCAGTTACTGACATTGAAACCGAGTTAGAAGACCGGTTAAAAGAATTTAACGGACAAAATAAACTACTTGAAGCGCAACGTCTGGAGCAACGTACCCGTTATGATATTGAGATGATGCGTGAAATGGGCTTTTGTTCGGGAATAGAAAACTATTCACGTCATCTTACCGCACGTAAAGCTGGTGAACCGCCTTATACATTATTGGATTATTTTCCCGAAGATTTTTTGATATTTGTAGATGAGTCACACGTCACTTTACCACAAATTCGCGGGATGCATCTTGGTGATCGCTCGCGGAAAAATATGTTGGTTGATTACGGGTTCAGGTTGCCGTCGGCCATTGATAATCGGCCGTTAAAATTCGAGGAATTTGACGAACGCATCAAGCAAATTGTTTATGTCTCGGCCACTCCATCAGTATACGAACGTACAACATCCGAGCGAACAGCTCAACAAATAATTCGACCAACCGGATTACTCGATCCTGAAGTCATCGTGCGTCCGATAAAAGGGCAGATCGATGATCTGTTAAGCGAGATAAACATCCGGGTGGAACGTAAAGAACGGGTGTTGGTAACGACTTTAACTAAAAAAATGTCTGAAGAACTCGCGGATTATTTTAAAGAACTAGGTGTGAAGGTGAAATATCTTCATTCGGACATTGTGACCATTGAACGTTCGGAAATCATTCATGGTTTGCGTGCCGGAGAATTTGATGTGTTGATTGGAATCAACCTTTTGCGTGAGGGCTTAGACTTGCCGGAGGTTTCACTGGTTGCGATACTTGATGCTGACAAAGAAGGTTTTTTGCGCTCGGATACCTCGTTAATTCAAACGATTGGCCGTGCGGCGCGGAATGTTAACGGTCAGGTCATTATGTATGCTGACCGGATAACTGACAGCATGCGCCGGGCGATTGACGAAACCGAGCGTCGCAGAACTGTGCAACGAAACCACAATGAAAAACATGGTATTACGCCGGAATCAATTTCCAAGGCATTACGGACCGTCCTTGAAACAACTGTACGCAAGGTGCAGTTGCCCAAATTGCGCAGAGACAGCGGAAAAAAATATTCCAAAGCCGAAATAGTCGACATTGTTGCCAATTTGGATTTAGAAATGCGCGTGGCATCGAAGGCTTTGGAATTTGAGCGGGCTACAGAATTACGTGATGCATTATTTGAATTAAGCGAATTGTATGGATTAAATAGAAAAAAGAAGTAGCGATAAATTTCTGGAGGCCGAATGCACGATAAAATCATTGTTAAAGGAGCACGGCAACATAATTTAAAAAACATTGACGTAGAAATTCCCCGTGACAGGCTGGTGGTTATTACCGGCTTAAGCGGCTCTGGCAAATCGTCGCTGGCGTTTGATACGATCTATGCTGAGGGACAGCGGCGCTATGTGGAATCATTGTCCAGCTATGCGCGGCAGTTCTTAGGTCAGATGGATAAACCTGATGTCGATAATATCGAAGGATTATCACCGGCAATTGCTATTGACCAAAAGAGTACTCACCGTAATCCGCGTTCAACAGTTGGCACTGTAACAGAGATTTATGATCATTACCGGTTATTGTTTGCGCGGATTGGAAAACCGCATTGCTATTGTTGCGGCAGACCGATAGAGCGGCAGACCGTCGAACAGATTACCGATAAAATCCTCGCTTACAGTGACGGAACAAAAATAGAAATACTCGCGCCGGTAGCGCGCGGGAAAAAGGGCGAGTATAAGGATGTTTTTGCGGAAATGCGGCGCAATGGCTATTTGCGGGCGCGCATTGACGGTGACCGGACAGAGTTGAGCGAAGAAATTGTTTTAGACAAGAAAAAAAAGCACAACATTGATATAATCATTGACCGTGCTGTTGTAAAAGCCGCTAACAGTTCGCGTATCGCTGAATCGGTGGAAGCAGCGCTAAAACTGGCTAATGGCATAGTTAACATAATTATCGACGGTGATAAAGAAATCGTATATAGTGAAAATTTTGCCTGTCCTGATTGCGATATCAGTTTTCCGGAAATTGCGCCACGGATGTTCAGCTTTAACAATCCTTTTGGCGCCTGTAAAAAATGTACAGGGCTGGGGTATTATCAGGAAATTGATCCGGAGTTAATCGTTCCTGACGGAGACCGTACGCTTCGTGACGGGGCAATTGCAGCAATTGGTATTGGGCAATACACACTGATAATGATTGAAACAGCTTTGAAAAAATTCTCGTTCACTTTGGATAATACCTGGAATGAGTTGTCATCTGATGCTCAAAAAATAATTTTATACGGATCCGGTAAAGAAAAGTTTATCTACAAGTTTAATGTACACGAAGGCCGTTCACATGTTTTTACATCGACCTTTGAAGGAATAATTCCTACTTTACAGCGTCGATTTAAGGATACAACCAGTGAAGATGCACGGGTTATGTATGAGCAATTTATGTCAACCCACGCTTGTCCGGAGTGTAATGGGGCGCGACTGTGCAAAGAAGCGCTGGCAGTACTGATTGACGGTAAAAACATTTATGATACTACCAGAATGACTGTCGCCGACAGCGTGGTTTTTTTTGACCAACTTCAACTGACCGAACGGGAACAGACGATAGCGCAGCAGGTGCTGAAGGAAGTACGTGCGCGGTTAGGCTTTCTGAATAATGTCGGCTTGGATTATTTGACAGTGGATCGGTCGGCCGGAACTTTGTCCGGTGGTGAGGCTCAGCGTATTCGCTTGGCAACGCAAATCGGCTCAGGATTGACCGGTGTATTGTATGTATTGGATGAGCCAAGTATTGGCTTACACCAGCGCGACAATAGCCGGTTGCTTAAAACGCTGGAAAAAATGCGTGATCTTGGAAACACACTGTTGGTCGTAGAGCATGACGAAGATACTATGAATGAAGCCGACTATATTATCGACGTTGGCCCGTTAGCCGGAGCATTGGGCGGCGAAATAGTCGCATTTGGCTCTATCGATGATATAAAAAAATGTCCGGAGTCGATAACCGGACAATATTTGTCCGGAAAAAAATTCGTTGCGATTCCGAAAAAACGCCGAGCAGCTAATGGTTTGGAAATCGAAATCAGTGGCGCGCGTGAAAACAATCTCAAAAACATCTCGGTGAAATTCCCACTGGGAGTATTTACAGCGGTTACCGGGGTGTCTGGTTCGGGCAAAAGCTCGCTGGTAAATGAAATACTGTATAAAGGTTTGGCAGTAAAAGTTAATCGTAAACGCGAGTTCCCCGGTAAACATGATAAAATTGTTGGAATCGGGAACATCGACAAGATTATTGATATTGATCAGTCGCCGATTGGCAGAACGCCGCGCAGCAATCCGGCAACTTATACCGGAGTATTTGATTTGATTCGTGATATGTTTGAACAAACCAATGAAGCTAAATTACGGGGATATAAAAAAGGCCGGTTTAGTTTTAACGTCAAAGGTGGCCGTTGCGAAGCTTGTAGCGGTGACGGTATTATCAAAATTGAAATGCACTTTCTGCCGGATGTTTATGTTCCCTGCGAGACTTGTAAGGGGAAACGGTATAATCGCGAAACGCTTGAGGTACGCTATAAAGGTAAAAACATTGCTGACGTACTCGATATGACCGTCGACGAAGCTGTAGAATTTTTTGTAAATATCCCCCGAATAGCCCGCAAGATGGATACTCTGAAGGACGTTGGGTTAGGTTATATTCATCTTGGGCAAGCAGCAACAACGCTTTCTGGTGGTGAAGCACAGCGGGTAAAACTGGCAACTGAGCTGTCCAAGCGTCCTACCGGCAAGACATTGTATATACTTGATGAACCGACGACCGGGTTACATTTCGCCGATGTTGACAGACTATTGCAGGTTTTGCATAAACTAGTTGATAATGGTGAAACAGTAGTTGTTATTGAACACAATCTTGATGTCATCAAAACTGCCGATTATATTATCGATCTTGGTCCGGAAGGCGGCGCCAAGGGTGGTGAAGTAGTTGCTACGGGAACGCCGGAACAGGTAGCGAAAAACAAGAAATCTTACACCGGGCAGTATTTGAAACGGATGTTAAAGAAAATATAAATGTTTTTAATTGCACAGTGGTTGGAGGCGAAGATGAACAGAGAATTGTTTCCGGCGATAATTACTGCCAGTCGCGCAACCGATATTCCAGCCTATTACGGAGAGTGGTTTGTCAATCGGTTACGTGCTGGTTATTGTCACTGGGTTAATCCGTTTAATCGCGAGGTTAGCCGTGTATCGTTTGAAAAAACCAGGGCAATTGTGTTTTGGACCAAGAATGCCGTTCCTTTTTTGAAACAGTTACCAGCGGTTGATGCAGCCGGCAAAGGCTATTATTTCACTTATTCCTTGAATGATTATGATTCGGAAAAATGGGAGCCCAATATTCCGGCTTTTGCGGCGCGAATCGAAAATTTTTGCGAACTTTCCGAAAAACTTGGTGCCGATCGGGTTGTTTGGCGGTTTGATCCGCTTATATTATCTGCTGATTTGGATATTGATGGATTATTAGAACGGATTGAAAGAATCGGTGCACACGTTCATCGTTATACCCGCAAACTAATTGTGAGCTTTGTGGATATTGCTGCTTATAAAAAAGTACAACGCAATCTAAATGTTCTCAATCGTGGAATCAGAGAGTTTTCTCCTGAAGAAACGACAAAGATTCTTTCCGGAATCGGAAAATTCGCTGATAAATGGTGCATCAAGGCGGCAACTTGTTCTGAGAGTGGAAACTATTTGCAGTATGGTATCGAACCGGCGTCTTGTGTGGACGGAGCGTTGTTACGCAAATTATATCCACACGACAAAGATTTGCTGGAATATTTATCGCCGCCACGCGCGAAAAATATATTTACAGGCGAATATGACAGCGTAAATGTTGCTATGAAAGATCGCGGACAGCGGATTAATTGTGGTTGTGTGGTCAGTAAAGATATCGGTTATTATGACAGTTGCCCGGCCGGCTGTGTTTATTGTTACGCAAATTCAACGAAAGCGAAAATCAATAACAATATAGCAAAATATGATCCGAACGGCGAATGTTTAATAGTGCAGAAAAAATAAACTATTTGTCAATTTCGCAACGAAAACGAAATGAGGAGCTAATTGTGTTTGAGCAAATAATTGACAAAGATACGTTGCTGGCGATAATAATTCGCGCCGATTATCAAGGTGGAAAAGTTGAGTTTTTTACCCCTTATGATTTTTCGCAACAGCTGGCGTATATGAAACGGCCGAGCGGTGAGGTTATCCCGCGTCATGTTCACAATATTGTCGAGCGAAAAGTTCAGTATACGCAGGAAGTGTTACTTATCAGGCGCGGAGTCCTTCGGGTGGATTTCTACAATGACGCGCGTGTGTTTTTTCGCAGTTGTGAATTAGTTGCAGGTGACGTGCTAATGCTTTGCAGCGGTGGTCATGGATTCGAAGTGATTGAAGAAGTTGAAATGATTGAAATCAAGCAAGGACCGTATTGCGGCGATGCCGACAAAGTACGGTTTTAAAATTTTGTGACTCTATCCAACGGAGGAGCTATGTTCGTACCCGTAAACCAACCGAATTTATCCGGTAATGAAAAAAAATATCTTTGCGAGTGCATTGACAGCGGTTGGATTTCATCTGAAGGACCATTTGTTAAACGCTTCGAGCGGGAAATGGCGGAGCAGTGCAACCGTAACCATGGTGTAGCAGTAGCTAACGGTTCGGTTGCGCTTGATACTGCTGTCGTGGCATTAGAAATCGGCACTGGTGATGAAGTGATTATGCCGGTGTTTACGATAATATCCTGCGTTGCGGCAGTAATTCGTGTTGGCGCGAAACCGATATTCGTGGATGCCGATGCTTATACTTGGAACATGGATGTAAGTAAAATAGAAGCGAAAATCACCAGCCGTACCAAAGCGATAATGGTTGTACATATCTATGGTTTGCCGACTGATATGCAACCGGTATTGGAACTTGCAAAAAAATATAACTTAAAAATCATCGAAGATGCTGCTGAAGCGCACGGTCAAAATTGTTATGGACAGCCTTGCGGCTCGTTCGGCGATGTTTCGACATTCAGCTTCTATCCGAATAAGCACGTCACCTGCGGCGAGGGCGGTATGGTATTAGTTAACGATAAAACTCTCGCACAGCGTTGTATGGATATTCGCAACTTGTTTTTCGATAAGGACCGTCGCTACCTCCATAGTGAGATTGGCTACAACTTCCGCATGACTAATTTGCAGGCGGCAGTTGGTTGCGCGCAATTGGAGCGGTTGGCTGAAACGGTGTTGAAAAAAAAGACAATTGGCAAAAAATATACCGAGTTATTAACAGATATTAGTGTTGTTAAACTGCCGCTTAAACGAACTGATTATGCCGATAATATCTACTGGGTATTTGGTTTGGTATTGAATGATAGTTGCAAACTTGATGCGACTTCGCTAATTAAAGAACTCGATGCACGCGGTGTGCAGTGCCGGCATTTTTTTTATCCGCTGCATAAACAGCCTTGTCTGCAAGAGTATTTTGATTATTGCGGCGAAAGCTACCCGGTTGCCGAGCGCCTCGCTGAACGCGGGTTGTATCTGCCGAGCGGCGTTGGGCTGACTGAGGAGCAGCAACAATATGTAGCACAACAACTAAAAACTATTCTCGATTAAACAACGGCGCGGTTCGCGCCGTTGTTTTGTTTGCTAACATTCTGTAATAAGTGTAAAATATCTATAATAATTGTGAGAGTAATTGAGAATGCAAACATTTGATAAATATGCCGAGTATTATGATCTGCTATATGCAGACAAAGACTATGACGCAGAGTGTGAATATATTGAAAAACTCACCCGGCTACATGGTAGCAGGGCGCAGTCGTTTTTAGATCTGGGTTGCGGTACTGGTAAGCATCTTACTATATTAGCCAGAAATGCTAAAACGGCGTGTGGTGTTGACTTGAGCCAAACAATGATTGCATCGGCACGTCAGAATTGTCCGCAGCTAAATTTTTGTTGCAGTGATATCGCCGATTATCGTGATTCGAAGAAATATGACGTCATAACTTCGTTGTTTCATGTTGCCAGTTATCAAACGGGCAATGACCAATTACAGCGCTATTTTGAAACGGCAGCGACGCATCTGGCGGACAACGGAGTATTTATTTTTGACTGCTGGTACGGCTCCGGCGTGTTGAGCGATTTGCCGCAGCTACGGACGAAAAACATCGAAAACGAGCGAATCGTTGTCAAGCGAGTCGCCACACCGACAATGTATCCAAATGAAAATTGTGTCAACGTGCGCTATGATATTGATATCGTAGAAAAAACGACTGGTGAAAACCATCAATTAACCGAAAATCACCGGATGCGCTACCTGTTCCAACCGGAGCTGGAGCTATTCGCCGAACTGGCTGGTTTAAAGATTGTAGCCAGCTATAAATGGCTGACCGAGACGCCCCCGGACTTGAATACTTGGTACGCCTGTTTCGTCCTCAAATCCATCTCCTTACCCCCATGCCCTAATCCCTAATCCCCAACCCCTATATCCCAATCCCCAACAAGCGAGGTTCTATGACCAATAACTGGACTTCAGTAATCGATTCTAAAAACAAATTGATGGATTTGAAATTGCGCGATTTATGGCAATATCGTGATTTAATTGCCATGTTAGTTCGGCGCGATTTTGTGGCGGTTTATAAACAGACAGTTCTGGGACCATTATGGCATATATTTCAACCGCTGTTCACTACGATAGTGTTCACTGTCGTTTTTGGACAGATTGCTAAATTGCCGACCAATGGTATGCCGCAAGTATTATTCTATATGACCGGCACGGTGATGTGGGGTTATTTTGCCCCCTGTTTGACGCAAACGTCGAATACTTTCGTTGCTAACGCCGGAATATTCGGCAAAGTTTACTTTCCGCGCTTAGTTATTCCTGTTGCTACAGTATTAACTCAGTTGATTGCTTTTGCGATTCAGTTTTGCATGTTGGTTTGTTTTTGGCTGTATTTTTATTTCAGCGACAGTCAGATAAGCCTTAACGTTTGGGCGTTGGCGTTACCACTATTGATTATACAAATGGCGTTACTTGGTTTGGGATGTGGTATAATTGTGTCATCATTGACGACCAAATATCGTGATTTGTCGCTATTGGTGACGTTTGGCGTTCAACTATGGATGTATGCAACGCCGGTGGTATATCCGTTGTCACTTGTTCCGACTGATTATCAATGGTTGCTGCTCATCAACCCGATGACTGCGATCATCGAAATCTTCCGTCATGGTATGCTCGGCGGAGTGTTGCAAATGCCGCTGCAGTTTTGGCTGTATAGCTGGTTAGAAACCTTGTTACTGTTATTTTTTGGATTGATCATGTTTAATCGCGTCGAGAAGAATTTTATGGATACGGTTTAATTTGGGGTTTAGGATATGGGATTTGGGTATCCCAATCAACAATCTCAAAAAACAAGGAGAACAGAAGTTGGAATCGAAGGCAATAAGAGATTTTAAAGATTTGGAAGTATGGCAGGAATCGATGAAATTTGTTGTCGACGCGTATCAGAACATAATAGGCAAACTCCCTAAAGAAGAACGATACGCTTTAGCTGATCAAATGAAGCGTTGTGCAGTATCCGTGCCGTCTAATATTGCCGAAGGTCATTCCCGTCATTCCACAAAAGAGTATATTCACTTCTTGTATATAGCAGCTGGATCATGTGCAGAATTTGAAACACAGTTGATAATAGCCAATAAACTCTACGGCATTGAACCAGAACCTATTCAAACCAAACTTATCGTTATTCGCAAGATGCTAAACAAGCTTATATCGGTGCTAAAAGGTAAATTGCTCAATGAAAAATAACCTTCGTTCAAACCTCACTCCCATATCTCAACCCCCAACCCCTAACCCCCAATCCCTCTCCCCTGATGTAGTAATCAAAGTCGAGCACCTCTCCAAACAATATAAACTCGGAAGCATCGGACATGGTACGTTATACCGCGACCTGCAGTCTTGGTGGGCAAAGCTGCGTGGTCGTGATGACCCCAACTCCGTTGTTTCCCATTCCTCGCCCCTAAACTCCCAAACCCTAACCCCTAACCCCCAATCCCCAGACTTCTGGGCGCTGAAGGATGTGTCTTTCGAAGTCAAACGTGGCGAAGTCGTCGGTATCATCGGCAGAAACGGTGCCGGCAAGTCGACGCTACTAAAAATCCTCAGTCGGGTTACCGGTCCGACCAGCGGCAGTGTGAAAATCAAAGGCCGGGTCGCCAGCCTGCTGGAAGTCGGCACCGGTTTTCATCCGGAGCTCACCGGTCGGGAGAATATTTATCTAAACGGTACCATCCTTGGCATGAAGAAGAAAGAAATCGACACCAAGTTCGATGAAATCGTGGCGTTCGCCGAAATTGAACAATTTATTGACACCCCGGTCAAACGCTATTCGTCAGGCATGTACGTCCGGCTGGCATTTGCTGTCGCCGCACATCTGGAACCGGAGATATTGATTGTGGACGAGGTGCTGGCGGTCGGGGACATGGCATTTCAAAAAAAATGCCTCGGAAAAATGGGCGAAGTCAGCCGTGAAGGGCGGACGGTTTTGTTTGTTAGTCATAATATGGCGGCGGTGAGCAATCTTTGCAACAGGTGTATTGTGTTGAGTAATGGGGAAATTCAAACAGAGGGTAGGACTAATGAAGTGGTTGATTATTATCAAAGCCAATTTTATAGTCATACATCAGCTCGCAGGGATTTGTTAAACGTTGAGCGAACTGGAAAAAATGAGAACGGGAAAATTACTGAGATAAGTATTACGGATCTCAATGGTAACTACGTAAATATTATTCCATGTGGTGAGAGAATTAATTTTGACATTACGGTTGATTTTTTTCGTGAAATTGATAGCCCGGAAATAGGCATCTTGATTATGTCCTCATCTGGGCAACGAGTAACAAGAATTCCCAACACTGCTTATCTTCCGTATGCTGTTCCAGTTTCGAAGAGAATATGGTTATATAGTTGTGAATTTGAAAATATGTTTGTGCCTGGGCAATATTATATTAATGTTTGGTTAAGGCAAAGCGCAGGGCAGGGACTTGTAGAAGCAGACGACTTTATTGAAAATGCTATATCATTTGAAGTTGTGCCGAACGAGATTAATGGTGTGCTACCCTATTTTGGTTGGTGCCAACCGGGAGAAGTGTTTACTAAAGCTAAATGGACAAATAGATTATTATGAAAATAGGCGGAATAATATTTTCACGCATGGATTCTGTGCGGTTGCCTAGAAAAGCTGTCAGAAAAATCGGTGCGACTTCTTTGCTAACTACCGTTATTAACAGAGCAAAGAAAATCATTGGATTGTCGGATCTTGTTTTAGCGACTACAGATAGAAGTGTCGATGACGAGTTGATTGAGTTGGCTGAGCAGCAAGGAATTGCGGTGTTTCGCGGTTCTTTGGAAAACGTTTCCAAACGTGCTTTGGATTGTGCAAAAAAACACGGTTTTGAGTATTTTTTAAGAATTAATGGAGATTCGCCTTTTTTGGATTATTCTCTTGTTAGTAATTCTTTGTGCTTGTGCGATGGGAAAGTAGATTTAATCAGCAATTTAATAAAACGAACTTATCCCTACGGTGTGGCTGTCGAGGTTATTCGAAGTGTTACATTAGAAAAATCAATTAATGAATTTTCTTTTCAAAAGCATTGCGAACATATAACTAAACACTTTTACGAAAATATTTTAAACTATAATATTCGCGAAGTTTCTTGTAGCGAAGTTGATTTGTCAGCAATACGGTTGGTCGTGGATGATAAACATGATTTAAGCATTGTAAGAAAAATGGCAACGCTTGACGTTGAAATTTTTTGTTTTGGCAATTACCTAGAGGTTTGTGAGCTGTATCGCAAAGTGATTTTGAAAGAGGACACAGATGCTGACACTTTATAATATCCGTCCTAAAGGTTTCAATGTCGGAAATGATGCCATCTATTTGGCTATGCAACATTTTGTTAGTCAAGCATTTGGTGACTTGGTTAACATAATCTCTATACCGGCGACTTCGCGCTATGAAAGCCAAGCAAAAGCCGGATTAACAGCAAAGACAATTCATGAAATCAACAGCTATGGTGACGGAATTATTCTTGGCGGTGGCAATATTTACGAAAATGGCGAACTTGATGTCAACATTGATGCGCTCCAAGCTTTGCGTGTTCCTCTAATGTTGTTTAGTCTATCACGCGGACGAATTTATGATCGTTACTGCCGTTTGGTCGAACGTACAGATGTTATGCCCGATAGGGTGCTGAAAGCGCTTAATGAGAAGGCTGATATTTCGCTTGCGCGTGACGCAGCAACTTATGAATATCTGCATAATATCGGCTGTGATAAAGTAGAACTCGGTGGTTGTCCGACGTTGTTTTTGGACGAAATGGCTTATCGACTTCCGCCAGTCAATAATTCATTAATGAAAACGGTATTTATTTCAGTGCGAAATCCATCATTGATGAATTTACCGTTATATAAGCAAGCCACTGTGCGTCAAGATATCGTGAATATCGTTAACTCGCTTACCAGCCGTGGCTACGAAGATATTAAATTGTTATGTCATGATCATCGTGATATTGAATTTGCCGCTTCGTTCACAAATATTGATTTTGTTTACAACGGTGATGTATACTCATATCTTAACTACTTGCGCTCGTGTGCTTTGGTTGTTGGTTATCGTTTACATTCCACACTTCCGTGCCTTGCGTTTGGAATACCAACCATAAAAATTTCATATGATGAACGAGCGTGTAGCTTGCTTGATACGCTGGGATACCATGATTGGAATATCAATATGGCTGAATGTGACAATGTTCCAATGATTGTTGAACAGCGCTTGGATTCGTTAACTGAGTTGGAAAAAATCAAAGCGAACGCCAATAGCAGAAAAGAAGGAACATATAGTTGCATGAAGAACGCGTTTGCAAAATTTGCGAAAATAGTTACTGATAATAAAACGCGGGGAGAAAATCTATGATACATATCATCGCCGAGGCCGGTAACAATCATAATGGTAAAATCGGTATTGCAAAAAAACTGGTTGACGAGGCAGTCTTAGTTGGTGCAGATTCGGTGAAATTTCAAATCATCTACCCAGAAGGCTTATATTTACCGGAATTCTATACGGAGATCGGCGGCTATACTATCAATGAGGTATATGAAAAACGCAAACAATTTATGCTTACCGATGATGAATATCGTGATTTGGCGGCATATTGCTCGCAAAAGGGAATTGTTTTTTCGGCATCAGTTTTTGACAAACGTGGTTTGCAGTTGTTGCAGGAATTGAATGTTTCATATATAAAAATTGCCTCGTGCGATTTGAATAATTATGGATTTTTGAATCAAGCTGCGGCTACTGGCAAGCGCATAATTGTTTCGACTGGTATGGCGAGTATGTACGAAATTGAGCAGGCTGTCCAGGCGCTTACTTCAACAGGAAATTCAGATATCGTACTTATGCATTGCGTTTCTGTATATCCGTGCAATACTGAGAATATGAATTTACGGTTCATTAGCGAATTGAAAAACAAATTTGGTTTACCTGTTGGATTTTCTGATCATTCGGAGAGCAATCTCGCGGCGGTAATTGCAACTGCTTTGGGTGTAGATTATTTGGAAAAACATTTAACAATGGATCGAAAACAAGATGGTTTTGATCATGCCTACGCGCAAGAACCTGAAATGATGAAGCAATATATCGAGACAGTTCGAATTGCAGAACGAGCCTTACAGCAGCAAACTGAAAAACTTAGCGATGCCGAGAAAACTGTCAAATCGCGTGCACGCAGATCTGTTTATGCTGCGCGTGACATTGAAGCTGGTGAAACAATTGTTGAACAGGATTTATTAATAGTAAGACCGGAAGCGGCGATTGATCCTGGAGAAGTCGGAGATCTGCTGGGAAAGACCGTTACTACTCCTTTTGCGAAATTCGAAAGTTTAGCTAAAAGCAAAGTTAAATAACGGCGGTTTAAAATTGGAAATTTTGTTTATTTGTAAAGGATCTGTTTCAGAAGGACTGGGACATATTAATCGCACGATTGCTGTAGCGAATGCGGCAACAAATAGATTCACAATTAAAATAGTCTTTATTGGCGATAAAAAATTATTACCGTTGTTTCAAAATAGCACATGTTCTTATTGTTGTGTTAATGATGAACGGGCGGCTGTGCTTGAAGTGACATCACATAAACCACAGATTGTTGTATTTGATATGTTGACTTTTGATGAGACGAATTTTCAAAATCTTAGTCAAAAAATAATATTTGTAAGTTTATCACCGATTTTCAACTTGTTAGATAAAATGGCGTTGTTTTTTCATCGTACAAAATATTTGCCAAAAAAATGTCTGCAAACAAATTTTTTGACAAACTGCAAAGTGTTCGCCGGTTTAGATTATGCTGTAATCAGTAAGCGTTGCACGCGAATTGCCGAAGAAATCTACATTAATGTTTTAAAAAAACCAGCATTTTCTATTGCCATATCTATGGGCGGCGCTGATGCAGCTAACAAGACTTTGAAAATAATTAACAGGTTAAGACGATTTCCGAAGAAACTTGTGATTTGGGTATTGTTAGGGGAGGGCTATGAGCACTCTTATCAGCAACTAGTAGATAGTATGCGTGGAAGCTCCCACGAGATAATTTTGGCGAAAACAAATGATTCGATGTGGCATATATTAAATATGTGTTCAGTTGCTATACTAGCTGGAGGAATAACAACATATGAAGCGGCATTTGCCGGTTTACCGTCGATAAACTTGTTGGAAAACAGCGAACATTCGTATTTGATTGACGAGCTTGTTGAACTCGGAGTTTGTTATGTCGCTGATACTGATTTTCCTGTAGCACTTGATGAAATGTTTGAAATTATTACAAATATTGAAAACGAGCGGGAAATGTTGATAAATATGCGGGCTATGGGAATGAACATTATCAACGATAAAGGTGTTGAATGTATAGTAGACAAAATATTAGAATTTGCGAGAAATCATTTTGAAGAAAATAGGAATCATTGATTACGGGTCTGGAAACTTCACGTCAGTGAAAAATGCTTTTGAGAGCATTTTGGTGGAAACAATTACGATAAAAACGGTAGCCGATGTTGAAGCCGCGACACATATCGTTTTGCCGGGCGTTGGCACTTTCGCTGCTGCTATGCGCAAAATCAATGAAATGGGTATAGTGGATGAATTATATAAGCAAATAATTGCGAACACGAAACCGTTTTTGGGAATATGTGTTGGTATGCAAGTATTAGCTGATTTTGGAACGGAATTTGAGAGATGCGCAGGTTTAGGGTGGATAACGGGAATTACTGATCGCGTTAAGACAGATTGTCGGTTGCCGCATGTTGGTTGGAATAATTTGCGTATTGTAGATAGAGGCAATCCGTTGTTAATAGGGTTGGATGACCAAAGCGATTTTTATTTTGTTCATTCGTTTCATTTTACACCAATTGAAAGCAGACACATTTCCGCTGTCTGTGAATATGGAACAGATATTGTCGCTGCAGTGATGAAAGATAATATTTATGGTGTACAGTTTCATCCGGAGAAAAGTCAAAAAAACGGATTGAGGATATTGAAAAATTTCACTAAAATTAGTTGAAAGCGAGTGTTTTATGCGAAAAAACAGGGTTATTCCTGTTGTGTTGCTAAAGAACGGTGTCGTTGTACAAAGCAAAGGGTTTAAGCGGTATCAGATTCTTGGAAATCCGTTCGCGATAGTGGACAGACTTAGTGATTGGGCTGCGGACGAATTAATATATTTGGATATCAGCCGCGAGGCCACATATGATCTGGGAAGAGATGATTTGAAGTGCGCTAACGAGACCAATATTATTGATATTTTACGAGAAGTTGCGAAAAGCAGTTTCATGCCGCTGACATTTGGCGGTAGAATAAGAAATATTGACGATGTTTATAAAAGAGTCACAAATGGCGCGGATAAGGTCACGCTCAATAGTGAAGCTTTTAGGAATCCTATGTTTATTAGCGAATGTGCCCGAATATTCGGTTCTCAGTGTATTGTGGTTTCTATCGATGCCGGGAAAAATGAAAATGGTAATTGGCAGGTGTTTATTGATGGCGGAAAAACCCCGACTGGAATAACTCCTGCGGAATGGTCGAACAAGGCTCAAGAATGTGGAGCAGGGGAAATACTAATCAATTCCATTAACAACGATGGTATGGGTTGTGGTTATGATATTCAATTGATTGCCAGCGTAGTGAGCGCTGTCAATATACCAGTTATTGCGTGTGGAGGCGTCGGAAAGTGGGAGCATTTAGCGCAGGGTATTACAGATGCAGGAGCTGACGCGGTGGCTGCAGCAAACATTTTTCATTATAGTGAAAACAGTGTTTATGACGCTAAAAAATATCTTTATGAAAAACAAATCAACGTACGCAAACCGACGTTCGGTTGGGAATGAAATTTTGGAGCGAAAATGAATTATTGCAACAAGTGCGTTTATCCTCAAGTTAGTGTGAATTTGCTCTTGGATGACAATGGCGTTTGCAGCGCTTGTCGAGTTCAAGAGGAATTTGATGAGTTGACATCCGAATTTTGGGAGAAGAAGGCATCGAAATTCCGAGAAATAGCCGAAAACTATCGTTCGAAAGACGGAAGCAATTACGATTGTATTATTGCGGTTAGCGGCGGCAAGGATAGTTATTGGCAGACGCATGTTGTTAAAAATATCTTTGGATTGAACCCGCTTCTGGTTACATATCATGGAAATAATTTTCTGCCCGAAGGACAAGCAAATCTTGATAAAATGCGTGATACCTTTGGTGTAGATCATATTGTTGTTGGACCGAGCGTTGACACATTAAGGAAATTAAACAGGATTTGTTTCAAGAAAATGGGTGATATGAATTGGCACGCCCATGCCGGAATAAAAACAGTTCCGATGGCGATGGCTGTTAAGATGAAAGTTCCTTTGGTAATTTGGGGCGAAATAACTTGGTCTATCGCCGGAATGTTCTCGCCCGATGATTATGCGGAGTACAATAAACGCACAGTTTTTGAGCATGATTTGCGCGGATTTTCTTGGCAAGATATGATCAATGAAGAGGGGTTGTCTGAGAAAGATTTGCTATGGTTGAAATTTCCCGATGACGAACAAGGTGAAGCGGCGGGACTAAAAGGAATATATATCGGGAATTTTTTCAAGTGGGATCCAAATGAACATGCAGAACTAATGAGAAAAGATTTTGGATTCGAATATGCTCGACAACCATTTGAGCGTACTTATCGAATGATGTCAAATTTGGACGATATGCACGAAAATGGAATTCACGACTATTTGAAGTTTATTAAATTTGGCTATGGTCGGGCTTCAGATCATGCTTCAAAAGATATTCGCTCTGGATACCTGACCAGAGAGCAGGGAATTGAAGCCGTAAGAACCTATGATCATGTAAAACCAAGAAAAGACCTGGAACGATGGCTTGAATATGTGGATATAAAAGAAAGCGAATTTGATGAAATTGCTGACGGTTTTCGCGATCCCAGAGTTTGGTGGCTTGAAAACGGTGAATGGTATAAGCACAATATCTGGGGCGGATATTCGACTTATGGGAAGACATATTTGAAAGATAAGTCAAAAATTAATATGTTTGAGGAAAATAAAAAACGACATGTGCGCTGATTTTAAAAGAATATCCATAACCGAAGAAGCGATTCGCCCAAGCGAGCTGATGAAAGAGAAGGAATGGTGTGTGGAAGCCGATCGTGAATTTTTGCTTAACAGAAAGTGCGATTGGGTTATTGTGCATTGTCCGGCGTGCGGAACTGAAAGCAACAGATTGTTTGGCGAGAAAAACGGTTTTAGATATGTTCAATGTGATAACTGCGAGACTGTCTATACAAACCCGAGACCGAGCGAGAAACTTTTGGCGGAATTTTATTCAGGCTCCTTAAATTATGCTTTTTGGAATGATCATATTTTTCCGGCGACAGACCAAGCAAGAAAAGTTGGAATTTATAGGGAGCGGGCGAAACTTGTTAAAGCCACGGTCAAAAAAAACTATTTTGAAAACAATCCAGTAAGTTTTTTGGAAATTGGAGCGGCGTTCGGGAGCTTTTGCGAAGAAATTCGTGACCTGAATATATTTAGTCGAATAGTCGCATTAGAACCCACCCCTAAATTGGCGAACACTTGTAGGGACAAGGGTTTTGAGGTAATGGAATCGACTGTTGAAAAACTTTGCGAAACTGAAAAATACGAGGTAGTTGCCGCGTTTGAAGTGTTGGAACATTTATTTTCACCGCTCCAGTTTATCGAAAAGTGTTATAGCATTTTAAATTTTGGTGGGTTGTTGATTCTATCCTGTCCTAATGTCAAGGGTTTTGATGTAGCTACACTGAATATGCTTTCAAACACTTTTGACCACGAGCATATTAATTATTTACATACCGATTCCATAAAAGTGTTACTTAATAACGGCGGATTAGAGATAGTTGAAGTGCTAACACCCGGGAAATTAGATGCAGATATTGTAAGAAAGCAAGTATTGACTGGAAAACTTTCATTACAGGATCAGCCGTTTTTAGATGAGGTGCTAGTGAAACGTTGGGATGAGTTAGGGCAATTATTCCAACAGTTTTTGTCGGATAATAAATTATCATCACACATGATGGTTGTGGCGAGAAAAGTTAAGTAAATATGAAAAAGTTGAGAATCGTTTCCATTTCACCCACAAAGTATATAGTTGAAGCGATCGCTTCGATTATTGAATGTTCAAAAAAACAATACAAGACAGAACACGTCGGATTGTCCTGTGATTTATGGTATGGCTTAAATGCTACAGATACATATGTTGAAAATAATTTGCGAGTTGTGAATATCCCAAGATCAAGTTGCGTCAGAAGTTCTTGGTGGAAAACAGCTAACGTAATTGATGAATTTGAATTGGAAAAATGCCATATTATTAAATTGTTGAAGAAAATAATTAATGATTTCAAACCAAATGTTTTATTGATTTCGGATATTGAGGGAAGTTTAGAAGAATTAATTATGAACGTGTTTGACGAAAATGGCGTAAAAATATTCTATGTCGAACACGGATATGGTTTCACTGATTATTTTTCGTTTTCTGTGCGCAAGAAAATTATTATGAGAATGAAAAAGGGAATTGCGTCATTTACACATGGAACTAATGTTTCGTTGGCTATTAGAAACATTCGAAAGAAAATAATTGTATGCTCTTTTGGTGAAATTAATTATTCGCGTTTGTTAGCAGACGGTTTTGCAAGAGATAACATTGTTGTAACTGGTTTTCCTTATTTCGATAAAATTTATTTTAAGGCAAAGTCACTCGCGAAAACTCCATACAATGATGATAAGAAAATATTGTTTGTCTCAACTGGCGAGTATATGTTTAGGGATTTACCTTGTAGTTTTTATGAATTTATTAACGGAACATTTGGTAAAAGATTATCCGAAAAACATGATTTGTATTTAAGAACAAAGCCAGGAGAGAATGTTGATTATGTAAAAAATAAACTTGCTAATTTAAATTGTTTACATATAGTCGATAATCGTAGTGCTTTTTATGAAAATATTAATGATTTTGATTTAGTGATTGGTGAATCGTCGAATGCTTTAGTAGAGGCATTTAGAATGGGGGTTCCGGCAGTTCTGTTTATTAGTCAAGAACTACGTTCGTTACCTAGAATCCAAACAGATTTTCTTTTTTCTAACGTTATAGGTTTTTCCACAATAAAGTCACACTACCCAATTGACAAAATCTTTCATATAATAGAATCAGCGATAAGTAAAGATGAATTTAGTGAACAAAGTTTAGCTATTGCCAAAAGACTTATAGGCGTTTATGGTGTGTTCGATGGAAAGTCAGCTGACAGAATTTGTGAAATATTGTTTCAATGTTGCTTTGGAGAATAAAATATGCAAGTATCCGTTATCATTCCCACATATAATCGCGAAAAGTATTTGTTAGATGCGATTGAATCAATAATCAATCAAAATATTTCTCCATCTCTCTACGAAATTATTGTCGTGGACAATAGCGCTGATGGTGGTGCAAGAGATATTGTTGAAAAAAAATATGGCGCAGTTGAAAATGTTAAGTATGTTCATGAACCAGCACCGGGGCTTCACTCTGCGCGGCATCGCGGAGTGGTTGAATCCATTGGCGAGATACTGATATTTGTCGACGATGATATTATTGCCGATCCGCAGTGGTTGAATTCGATTTTAGAGACATTTGACAAATATCTTAATGCAAAAATAGTTGGCGGGAAATCTATACCGAAATATGAAGTTGCCCCCCCTGCCTGGACTGAGTATCTATGGGATAGAGCACTAGGTAATAATATTTGCGGATATTGGAGTTTAGTAGATTTTGGTGATGTGGAAAAAGAAATAACCCCCAATTATGTCTGGGGATTGAATTTTTCGATTAGGCGCGAAACCTATTTCGAATTAGGCGGTATGCATCCCGATGTCATCCCGAAACATTTGCAGAGGTTTCAGGGCGATGGTGAGACGGGGTTGACATATAAAATAATCGAAAAAGGTTATAAGGCATATTACCAGCCGAAGGCTCAGGTTCAGCACGTTATTCCGGTCGATAGAATGACGGAAAAGTATTTCGAAGACAGAATGTTTTATCAAGGAGTGTGTAAGTCGTTTACTGAAATCAGGAAGTGTGAAAGTGAAAGCAAATCAAATTTTCAGCAAATGATTGAAAGTGAGAAGCTTGAAGTACTTGTATTTGCTAAAATTAAAAAATTGATTAAGATGCTAGCCAAATTAATTATGGCGAGTATGAGAATATTCAAAATTGCAGAAAAATCTCCTGCAAAAATCTATTGTGATTATATGATTCAGAAAATGTATGCGGTATATAATGCTGGTTATGAATTCCACCAAAATGAAGTGAAAAACGATATTGAATTGCTAAATTGGGTTTTGAGAGACAATTATTTTGATTGAAGATAATACTGACAGTAAATATTTACTATAGAAAAAGGAATGGTTATGCAACTAGAAAGAATTTATATGTCCGGTGTTGGAGGCATGCTTGGAGAAGCATTCTATGAGAAATTTAGGCTCGCTTATCATTTAAAATGTACAGACATTGACTTGAATTCCAATTGGTTAACATTCGGCGACTTTCGTGATTATGATGAGTATCGAAGAGATGTGATCGATTTTAAACCATCATTTTTATTTCACATTGGCGCATATACCGATTTAGAATATTGTGAAGCTAATCCAGAAGAAGCGTACTTAACTAATACAATAGCTGTAGAGAACGCGGTTTATATTGCGAACGAACTCAACATTCCGCTACTTTATATTAGTTCAGCTGGAATATTTGATGGTAGCAAGGAATTTTTTGATGATTGGGATATTCCTAACCCTTTAGGTGTTTATGCGCGTACAAAATATCAAGGCGAATTATTTGTAAGGGAAAATGCAAATAGATATTATGTGTGTCGAGCTGGATGGATGATGGGAGGGGGGCCAGACAAAGATAAGAAATTTGTAAATAAAATAATGAAACAAATACTTTCTGGAAGAAAAGTGCTAAGAATTGTTGATGATAAATTTGGCACGCCTACTTATACGAGAGACTTTGCGGAAAACGTGAAATTGCTTGTAAGCAAAGGTTATTACGGTGTTTATAATGTGGTGTGTAATGGTCTAACCAGCCGAGTTGAAGTTGCTAAAAAAATTGTTGAGCATTTGGGATTGAAAAAGAAAATCGAAATCGAAATAGTCGATTCAAATTATTTTTGTGAAGAATACCACGCACCTCGTCCATCATCAGAACAACTAATCAACAGGAAACTCAATCTCAGAAGAATAAATATTATGAGAGGTTGGCAGGTGTGTTTGAAGGAATATATTGATGAATGTTGGTCTGATTTGGAGATAGGTGTGTAATGCGCTGCTATTGTTGACTGAATGGCGTAGTTTTGTTCGCCTGATTCTCGTAAAATCGGTGGTCGGCTCAATTTTTTTTACGTGCGCAAAGACTCTTGGATGACAAAAGTGTTTATCAAACTTGAATTTACGATTTGTTTATCAATCGATATCGTCTATTTTGTAAATTATTGAGATTTAAAATTGTTAATTAGATATGGTTGGAGTAGAATAAATTGCTTAAGAAAAGAATTAAATTGTTCTTGAGAGCTGGTATGAAAAGCGGCGGTGTGTTTCAATACAGTCAGACGATATTAGATGCCTTTATTTCTTTACCTGAAGACAGATACGAAAAACATGTTGTGTTTTTTGATAAAGATTGGTTTGAGCAATTTTCGTGTAGTAGTAAAATCAAAGCGGAATTTGCTAATGGAGATCATCATTATTATTCCTGTGAAAAGAATTATAATAGTTGGAAAATCTGCTTAGGAAGATTTTTTTATCGGATTTTAAACATGGGTGTTAGGGAAAATGATAATTTCGACCTCTGTATCTTCCCCGCACAGGATTCTTTGGCGTATCAATTACCCTATAAGTCTCTTGTTTCAATTCACGATTTAATGCATAGATACGAAAGAATATTTCCTGAAGTTGGTAACTATCAAACTTATAATGCTAGGGAAATTCATTATATGAGAATTTGTAAATATTCCGAAGGCATTATGGTTGATTCTGAAATTGGCAAAACTCAACTGATGGAGTCGTATCCAAATGTAAATCGTAACAGAGTTTTCGTTTTGCCATATATTCATCGAAAATCACTATTTGACAAAGTTGACTATCTGAGTGTAAAGAATAAGTATTTGCTTCCTGACAAATTTATTTTTTATCCTGCACAATTTTGGAAGCACAAAAATCACCAAGGTCTTATCGATGCAATTGCCATTGTGAAAAAAAGCGATCCGGATATCAAGCTTATACTTACTGGCGAAAAAAATAATGGATATACAGATGTGCTGGAATCAATTGAACGAAATAGGCTCGGTGAAACCGTTAGGTATATTGGATGTATATCGGATTTGGAAATGAATGCATTGTATTATCTGGCCAGAGCAATGGTTATGCCATCTTTCTTTGGTCCAACAAACATTCCGCCATTAGAAGCGATGGCAACTGGGTGCCCTTGTGCAGTTTCAAATGTATACGCAATGGCAACGCAAATTGGTGGAGCAGGATTGTTGTTCGATCCAAATTCAGCTATGGATATCGCCGAAAAAATCAGATTGTTATGGAACGACGATAGTTTATGTCTAAAGATGGCTGTGATTGGCTTGCGCAGAACAAAAGAAATTTATAGCCAATTAGTTTTCAATGCAAATTTTGAAAATATAGTGGAAGAGTGTATGAAATAGATGGAAAAAGTGTCAGTGATACTTGGTACTTATAACAGACTGAAATTTCTTAAACTTACAGTCGATAGTATTCGCAAAGAGCTTATGGGATCAGATTGTGAAATCATAATTGTGGATGGTGGTTCTACTGATGGGACAATCAGTTGGCTTGCTAAGCAAAAAGATGTCATCACTATTATCCAACACAACCGAGGTGAATGGAAGGGGAAGTTAATACAGCAAAAAAGCTGGGGGTTCTTTATGAATCTTGGATTTAAGAGCGCTTCGGGTAAATACGTTTGTATGATAAGTGATGATTGCATTGTGTTACCGGGAGCTATACGGAATGGATATGAGCTTTTCGAACGAGAATTGGCTATAGGGAAAAAAATCGGGGCTGTGGCTTTCTATTGGCGGAACTGGCCGGAAATGAAAAATTATTGGGTCGGATTAACTCTTGGCAACAAGATGTTCGTCAATCACGGAATGTATTTGAAACAAGCTCTAGAAGTAGTAGGATATATAGATGAAAAGTCGTTTGCTTTTTACCATGCAGACGGCGATTTGTGTTTAAAGATGTGGCAAGCCGGGTATGAAATTATTGATTCTCTAGAATCTTATGTGGAACATTTTTCTCATGCAAATGTGATAGTGAGAACAACCAATTCGAAACATCAGGAGAGCGATTGGAAAACTTATTTGAATAAGTGGGAAAATATATTTTATCATAGAGATGCAAATGACATTGGAGATTGGATTTATAGACGAAACCTAAACGTCAATTGTTTCGCAATAGTGTTGCGAAAAATCGCTTTTGATGCAAACCGAACGAGGATTACAAAATGGTTGGTAAAATTGTTATGGCGGTTGGAAATAAAATAATGCAAAAGGTGCGATTTGTTTTTTCGTATTTGCGTTTTAAAGGCAAGCTTACAAAAGAACAGCGCGGTACTATGCTTTGGCGTGAACGGATCGCCTGTTTCGGTGACAACGTTGCGAAAACCGGATTTGATGGTCACTATCTTTATCATACTGCATGGGCAGCGCGGATTATCGCCGAAATAAAACCGCTGAAACATGTGGATGTTTCGTCTTGTATTTCGTTTGTCGCGAATCTTTCAGCATTTATACCTGTGGATTATTATGACTATCGTCCACCTCAATTGTACCTGTCAAATTTGAGTATTGGACAAGCTGATTTATTGAGCTTGCCTTTTGCAAGTAATTCGCTGCATTCCTTATCCTGTATGCACGTTGTTGAACATATCGGATTGGGCAGATATGGAGATGTAATCGATGTAGACGGGGCAGATAAAGCCATTAGTGAGTTGAAAAGAGTTGTTGTAAGTAAAGGGAATCTCTTGATGGCTGTACCAATTGGAAAAGAAAAAATTTTGTTTAATGCACACAGAGTATTTGATTTTAGAAAATTTGTTAGTAAATTTATCGGATTCGAATTGAAAGAATTTTGTTTGGTGCCTGACGACTACTTAGAAAAAGGCATATTGAGTAATTCCGGACAATTAGAGTGCGATCGACAGAAATACGGTTGCGGATGTTTTTGGTTCGTCAAGGAGTAGAATGAATTTTTTGAAGAAGGCTGTATCAAGAGTTTTTGAGAAGAAGATGCCTGAAAATTACTATAACGAGCGATGTAGGGATAATTGGATAATTAAACAATTGCAGGCAGTGCCAGCCGGGGCTAAAATACTTGATGCCGGAGCCGGAGAGCAACCATACAAAAAGTATTGCAACCATATGGTTTATGTTTCACAAGATTTCGCAGCTTATAATGGCAGGGGCAATGAAAAAGGCCTGCAAATGGGAATTTGGGATCAAAAATATATCGATATCATTTCTGATATTACGGCTATTCCTGTTGATGATGACTCGTTTGATGTTGTTCTATGCTCAGAAGTACTGGAACATTTGCCAGAGCCTGTAATGGCTATAAGAGAATTTGCCAGAGTGTTAAGGGATGGCGGAAAATTAATTTTAACGGCGCCGTTTTGCAGTTTGACACATTTTGCACCATATCATTTTTGTACAGGTTTTAGCGAATACTGGTATTATGAACACCTGATAAGCAACGGATTCGAAATAGTTGAGTTATCAAAGAATGGAAATTATTTTTCGTTTATGGATCAGGAATTGTGCCGGTTACGCTATGTTTATAGTAGATATTCTACCAAAGGATTATCCTTGTGCATTCTGGTATTAATAAAACTCTTGTCTTGGTACTTGAAAAGAACAAATGACATTGGTTCGAATGATTTATTGTATTTTGGGTGTCACGTTGTGGCTGTAAAAAAAGAGAAGGTTGATGAAAAAAACGCTTAAAAAGGTTTTGCTGTTATTGAGGAACATATTTGATAGTTACCTATTTCGTCCGGTAAGTTTGTCGGGTGTTACAGACAATATGAAAATAGGAATTGCTGTGTTATGCCATGAGCGACCGGAATGTTTGGAATTATGTCTCGACTCGCTATTCAAAATTAATTTGTATGATTATGATGTAACTTTTTTACTTATCGACGACGGATCACAAGATAAAAAAGTCGCTGAAATAATTAATAAACAAAGACTACAAAAATATAATATCGTCAGATTATTTTGCTCCAAAGGGCATAATTCATGGGGGGCAGCATTTAACAGAGCTATGAATGAACTTTTGACGATAGATGATTTCGGTGTTGTCGGTACTTGCGACAGTGATGCCTTATTTCACCCGGAGTGGTTGGATAAGAGTATTAAAGTGATGATTTGGGCGAAAAAAAATCATAATCGCCATGTCTTGGGTCCTTTTTCGTCTTTCAATTCCAGCGACGTTGAATTTCACGACTGGTTGGGAGTTTTTGAGTCACCTTTTGGCAAATATGTGGTTAAGCGAAGGATGGGCGCACTAAACTATCTTTATTTCAAAGATGATTTTTTGAAGCTTGGTTTTTTCGAAGAAGACAAAAATGATGAAACTTTAATGACTGAACGATTCAGAAAATTGAGAGTTCGGAATTTTTGTTTGTTTGACAGCTACATTGACCATATCGGTAAACGTGAATCTATTCTTGATAAATGGCGACCAATTCCAGTAGCTGAAAATGCAGTATATGGTTTGAATATTCCAAGCAGTGACTGGGGATGTGATATCGAAAGAATAAATCCTGTTGGATATATAAAAACTCACAAAAGACAAATAGATTTGTTGTGTGATTCGAGAAGTGAAATGGAGTTGGATGTTATAATACCGGCGCTTGAATCTGATTTGGATGTGTTGAAATTGTCCGTTGAAGGTGTGCGCAAAAATTTACGACACCCGATTTGTTCAATTAAAATTGTTTCGCCATCGTCGGAGAGAATCAAGAAATTTTGTTTAGAAAACAAATGTGAGTATTTTTTTGAAAATAATGCGCTCTCTCTCAAGAAAACAGATATTACATACCGCGTCGGGAAATGGAACCGATCAGGGTGGTTGTTTCAGCAATTTTTGAAGTGGTCTGAAATCATACCGGATACTGAAAATTATCTTGTTTTGGATGCAGACACCGTTTTTGTTAGACCTGTTGTGTTTGAAAACAACAGGAGGAATATTTTTCTTCTGTCTGACGAAAAAAATTCAGCATATCTGAGGTGTTATGAGCGATTGTTTGGTTATGTTCCAAAAGCTTCTCTGTCGTTTGTTGCACATTGTATGTTAATAAATAAAACCAAACTGCGCATATTAAAAAACGAAATTGAATCAAAATTTTCGTTAAAATGGTATCAGGCAATTATGAATAGTATTGATTATTCTGAAATATCCGGTTTTTCTGAATACGAAACGTATGGTAATTGGATGCTGGAAAATTATCCAGAGGAAACGGATTTACTTTATTGGAGCAACTATTCGACTAGCAGAATAAATATTGATTATCAGACTCTTGTCAAAAAGTATAGTTCGGAATATTGTTCAGTTTCCTTTCATTATCACGAAAGTAGATTTAAGGAAGCAAAACAACAATTTGAGAGGTTTCTGAGGAAAATCGAAAGAAATTAGGCAAGAGAATGAAAGTATCCGTTATTATGCCCGTATACAATGCCGAGAAATATTTGCGCGAAGCTATTGATAGCATTTTGGAACAAACTTTTCGCGATTTTGAATTTTTGATTATCGACGACGGTTCAACGGATAGTTCAGTTGAAATAGTCAATTCTTATTGCGACTGTAGAATAAAGTTCTTTAAAAATTGTGAGAATAAAGGCATTGTATTTTCGTTGAACAAAGGGTTAGAATTTGCAAACGGGGAATATATTGCCCGGATGGATGCCGACGATATATCGCTTCGCGAGAGAATCAAGGTGCAGGTTCAATTTATGGACGCAAACAAAGAAGTTGGCGTGTGCGGAACTTGGGTTAAGACTTTTGGTGGTTCTAAAAAGATTTTGAAAAATCCTGCTTCGGCAGAGGAAATTAGATGCGGACAATTGTTTTTTACATTGATTGCTCATCCAACGGTGATGCTCAGAAAGGAATGTTTTACGCAGAATAATCTAGGTTATTCTCCCGATGATTTATATGCAGAAGACTATGGTCTCTGGGTCCGCTGCTGGAACCATTTTGATATAGTAAATATTCCTGAAGTTTTGTTAAGTTACCGTGTGTGTAGCAGCAATGTATCGAACAGATATTCTTCAATACAAAAAAAAACCACACTAAAAATAATGAGCACGTTGTTAATTCGGCTAGGAATTAATGTTAGCGAAAATATAATGAGACGACACGCAAAATTAATTTGGCTACTTGAAGAATATTCAAAAGGTGAACTCGAAGAGTCGATAGAGTATGCAAAGTCGTTGATTGCTGCAAACGAAAAAACAGCCGTCTACGACGAGATAGTATTGCGAAGAATTGTTCGGAGTAGAATAACAGTATTATTATTTCATGCAGCTAAGAGAGGCAGTTTGACACTAGGTAATTTATTATATGCGAAAGAAATGTTTCAGATAAATAAGAAAGAACTGTTATGCTATTTTATTGCACTATGTTTTGGCAGAGCAAGATCGGCGATAAAAACTTTGAGTTTTAGGTAGAATATGAAAATAGCTGTAATTATCGCCACTCGTAACCGTAAAAGCGAATTATGTAAAGCACTACTCAGCCTTAACCGTCAGACGTTTTTGCCGGTTGAGGTTATTATTGTTGATTCGAGCGATGAGCTGATTACTTTCGATGCGGATATGTTTTCGAAACTATCTATTAAGCTGTTTAGAAGTATTTCTTCATTGGTCGTGCAACGAAACACTGGGCTTAAGCAGGTTTCTGTAACTACAGATGTCATAGTTTTCCTTGACGACGATGTGGAACTGGAAAATGATTATCTGGAGAAACTTGTTCAAGTTTTTTCGGATCGCTCGGCAGTTGGCGCTCAAGGATTTATTACTAACGCAATGCCGCAGAGTTGCTGGTTTAGAAGCAAGCGTAATGGTTACGTTGACAAATGCGCTCGTAACTTTCAGGCTGTCGATCCGGGCGGGAATAAAGATTTGATGTGGCTTAGTGGCTGCAATATGGCTTATCGCTATGAAACAATAAAGAATTTGTGTTTCGATGAATATTTTACTGCATACGGACTTGGTGAAGACTTGGAGTTTTCCTGGCGGGTGGCAAAACTTGGCAGACTGCTGTTCGTTCCTGAGGCCAGATTGATTCACTTTGAGAGTTCGGTAGCTCGTCCGGACAACAAAAGAATTGGCAGGATGTACTTTATGAACAAATGGCATATCGTCAGAAAGCACAAGGACTATTTTTCGACATGGTGTTATCTGCTGATGATTGGTATCAAGGTATTTTGTTTGTTTGTTTCGGGAATATTTCTGAATAAAACGCGTGACATTGATTTGTTATTTGGGCATCTTTCTGGTATTAATCAAATTATTTTTCAAAGTGTTTTAAAACAAAAGGTGGTTTAACTGCTTACAGCGCTTAACTAAATGAAATATTGGCAAAATATTACGGAATAAACAGTATTAGTGTTGATACCACCTAAATGATTTGATGCAACCCTTATTTTACCTATGCTTTTCCGCATCGTAAAAAGTTACCTACTCATAAGTATGTTGATCATGAGTAGGTAAATCGGTTTTAGAAGAAATGTTTTCGATTTATTTTTAGGCGGTGCATATCTTGATTATAATTAAACTCCAAGGCGGGCTGGGCAACCAGCTGTTTCAGTACGCGGCGGCAAAAACGTTGGCGCTAAAACTAGGGGTGCAGCTGAAACTGGATATTACTACAGCATTAGGAGAATATGCATCCGAACAGGCCAATACAGTTCGCATCTATGAACTAGGCAAATTCGTCATTGATGACGAATTTGCCACTGATGCAGAAATATGCCGTTTTAGACTGAGTCCAATGAAGATTGCTGAATTTAATATACTAGCGCGCGCAAAACGAAAAATTCTCAAAATAATCGAGCGTTTAAGCTTTACTGGTAACGCGAAATATTATCTTGAGCCAACTTTTTCGTTCGATAAACAATTCTGGCTGTTAAATGATGACACCTATCTCGAAGGCTATTTCCAAAGCTATAAATATTTTGAAAATATTGCAGCTTTGTTGCGAGGGGAATTTATGATTAAGCAGCAAAGCCACACAGCTATAAAGTTGCATAGTGGAGAAGGGATACCATGTGAAAGCGTCTCTGTTCACGTAAGAAGAGGTGACTATGTGACCAACGAGGAGACGAATACTTACCATGGCGTTTGTTCTCTGAAATATTATCAGGCGGCTATGAAGTTGATTGCCGGGCGTGTAGAAAATCCGCTGTTCTATGTTTTTTCTGACGATCTAGAGTGGTGTAAAGCTAATTTAGTAACTGAGTATAGAATAGAATTTGTTGATTGGTGTCAGTCACCGCAAGAGGAACTGTTGTTGATGTGCCAGTGTAGGCATAACATTATTGCCAATAGTTCGTTTTCTTGGTGGGGCGCTTGGTTGAATGTTAATCCTGAAAAAATTGTGATAGCACCGAAAAAGTGGTTCAATGTAAAAAAAGACACCAGCGATTTAATGCCAGATAGCTGGCTCAGAATATAGTATGTTATAATTAACTAACTCGTGAGTTAAAAGCTCTAGGTTAGTTTTTTCTGGTGAATTATGAGTGAAATTATTGTATTGATTCCACATTATAATAATATTGAAGGGTTGTACTGCTCGTTAGCGTCGATAAGCGCCTGCGAGCCGGTTGATGTGCTTATCGTTGATGACGGTAGTATCTTAAAGCCAGATATCGGTGATCTGCGCGAACGATATAAGGAAATTGAATATATCGAATTAATATGTCTGGAGAAAAATAGCGGCATCGAAGCAGCGCTCAACTCCGGTCTGGATTGGATATTTTGCAGATTAGGCAATTCAGATTTCAGATTTCGGATTTCAGATTTAAAATACCGATACATAGCTCGCCTTGATTGTGGTGATATTTGTCATCCTGAACGTTTTAAGCTACAAAAGGAATTTTTAAATTATCACCTTGATTATGGTATGGTAGGTTCGTGGGCGGCATTCGTGGAGTTATCAGGTCGCAATCTATCAGAAGACAATTTAAATTTCGTAGTCCGCTATCCTGAGACCGATACTGGAATTCGTAAATATATGCTTAAGAATAATGCTTTTGCGCATCCGGCTGTAATGATACGAACGTTAGTGTTGTGTGATATCGGCAATTATTCAACAAGTTATAAAGGTGCCGAGGATTATGACTTGTTTTTTCGGATTATGCAGATCAGTAAAGTAGCGAATATTCCGCAAGTTCTAACAACTTGTGAGTTGTCGGAAAGAGGAATATCTCAGTCAAAACGGCGGCAGCAGATTGTTTCACGAATTCGACTTATTTGGAAAAAACGCAGTAACAGTAGCATTCGAGTGACATTCGGAATAATCCGAAGTTTGCTGTTACTGGTTATTCCCTATTCGCTGATTCTACGCCTAAAAAGTGCTCAGAATCGCAAACTACCAAATATTAATCCCTATTCCATAAATCCCAACCCCCAACCCCCATATCCCAACCCTAACCCCGAATTTCAAATTATTCACGTTATCGAGTGCACATCCGGCGGGACGCTGGATGTTGTTGTGGATTTGGTAAACGGTATGCCAGAGTATCAGCACGTTGTTGTATTTGGTAAGCGGAGCGACACTCCTGTTGATATTCAAAATATGTTTTCTGATTATACAAAATTGGTTGAGTGGAAAAGAATTCAACGAAAAATTGGCTTTAGCGATTTGTTTGCGTTGGTTGAATTGATAACTATTTTTTTAAAATATAATACTGTTAAGATAATCCATTTACATTCTTCGAAGGCTGGATTTCTTGGACGCATTGCGGCATTTTTATGCGGTGTATCAGATAGAGTTATTTATACTTCGCACGGTGCAGCATTTTTGTGCGGCGCTGTATCGCCGTTCAAGGAACGTTTGTTTGCCTGGTTAGAGTGGTTTGCATCAACGTTTGGTGGCAGGATAATTGCATGTTCAGCATCTGAGGCGCGGGAATTCCACCAACGTGGTATTTTGGCAATGCACATTAATAATGGTGTAGCGCCAAATGAGATTATTGTTGCGAGTAAAAATGATCAGAGTGATTGCGTTATTGTAGTTGCAGCCGGAAGAATAGTGCGTCAGAAAAATCCGCAGCTGTTTGGCGCCATTGCAACAGCGTATGAAAATAATGATAGAGTACGTTTTGTTTGGATAGGGGATGGTGATTGTCGATGCGAGTTTGGAGAAAATGTTGTAATTACAGGTTGGCAGACCAAACAAGCTGTTAAGCAAATTTTAGCATCGGCCGATGTTTATCTGTCCACTTCATTATGGGAGGGGATGCCGCTTAGCGTGTTGCAGGCAATGCAAGCTGGTCTGCCCTTGCTGTTGTCAAGTTGTGTTGGTAATCGGGATTTGGTTTTTGAATCTAAAAATGGTTATTTATTTGACGATATCGAAGCAGCAATCATCAAATTAGAGTTGTTAATAAATAATAAACAATTGAGAGAAACTATGGGTAGACGTAGTAAAAAGTTGGTTGAAGAACAATATAATTTTGAGAATATGCTCGACGGTTACCGCGAGCTTTATTCGTTAGTAAATAGTGTAAATAAATAAAAGTTTTCAGGCTTGAAAAAATGCTGTATAATCAAACTGGTGGATTATTGTTTGCGGTAGATAGAGTATGGATATTTATATATAGCATAAAGGTGATGGTTGTGAAAATAAAAAACAAATTTGGATTTACTGTGGTTGAGTTACTGGTTGTTGTTGCCATTCTTGGGATATTGGCAGCGATCATCTTGCCAAGATTCGTTGGTCAGGATATTGTCGCCAAACAAAAAAAAGTTCTCTCGGACTTGGCGTCGATTGATGCTGCGTTGCAATTGTATAACATGGACAATGGCGCATGGCCGACTTCATCTGACTTGACTTTTCTTTCTACTAGTGGTTATATGGCCGCTGTACCGGCGCCACCAACTTCACAGTCGGGATTTTCAGTCGGCACCAGTTATTCTTATAAAATCACCAATTCAGGTACTTCTTATACGGTTTTGCGTGGCGCAGTATTTTATGATAACGGAGGCTGGGGCTGGTACGACACTAGTGACACCCCATTAACAACTTGGTAAATATGTGGGCAGAGGTTACTCTGCCCACTTTAGATTTTTTTGTGAGGGATAATGACGATTTTTATTTTTGTTTTTGGCTTATGTATCGGCAGTTTTCTTAATGTCGTGATATATCGGTTGCCGCATGGGTTTTCTATTGCCAAACCGGCATCACATTGTCCAAATTGCGGTTATTTCTTAAAAAAGTTTGATCTTATTCCGATAGTTAGCTGGCTGTTGCTGCGTGCTAAGTGTCGCAACTGTCATTGTAATATATCCAGCCGCTATCCATTGGTTGAATTGGTATGTGGGTTGCTGTTCGTAATTTGTTATTATTACACCTGGAATTTCGAGCAATTTGTTTTTGCGGCTTTGTTTGCAGCGGCGTTACTGGCGATTACGATGATCGATTTTGATTTGCAGATTATTCCTGATGAAATTCTAATATTTTTAGGGCTGCTGTCGCTCTGTGCTAATGGTTACGCACAATTTTTTGCTTCACTTGCAATCAAGAACGCTTATCATCTTGGTATCGCGCTGGTTCCTTTCGTGGGGTGGTGGCAGATGGCATTAGGCGCCGGTGCCGGTTTTGCTTTAATGTCGGCGATATTTTTACTCAGCCGTGGTGGTATGGGTGGCGGCGATGTAAAGTTCGCGGCTGTACTAGGAATGTGGTTAGGTTGGAAAATGGTGTTGTTGTCGTTGCTATTTGCCTTTATTATTGGCGGTATAACTGGTATAATGCTTATGATATTAAAAATAAAGAAACGTAAGGATCCGGTGCCGTTTGGTCCGTTCATGGCCATTTCCGCATTGGTATTTGTGTTGTTTGGACCGCAGTTATGTAATTGGTATTGGAGTTTGGTATAGGGTGATGTTGCGACGTGAAATATAAAAACGGTTTCACATTAGTGGAAGTCTTGGTAACCTTAGCTATATTGGGAATACTGGTCTTCGTTGCAGTAACGAGCTTTTCGGGAACAAATCAACGAAAAAATCTCGATGTTGCAGCGCGCGAGCTAATGGCTAATATGTTGTATGTGCAGCAGAAGAACATTAACGGAAATTCCAGCTATCAAATAATGCTGAGTCCTGCTACTAATAGTTATCGAGTCCAATATGATGCTTTTAATGCGGAAAAGACAGTTAAACTACCAACAGGGGTTGCTATAACGGGCAACGTTAGTACCGTGAATTTTCAAAATGACGGTACTTTGATTGGTCATATTACCGATGGACACGATTATGTTCAATTACAACTTGCCAGTGAGACAACACAAAATCGGTTTATTATTGTGCAGTTAGCAACAGGCAGAATTAGAATTGATACTGTAGCTCCGTGATTTTTGAGGTGATTATGCGAAAAAAAGGGTTTACGCTTGTTGAGCTGTTGATTGGCTCGATGATAGGCGCCATTGTTTTAATGAGCGTATATGTAGCTTTTAACGCTGCTACAAAATATTGGAATAAGAGCAATTCGGCGACTTCGGCACAGCAAACTGCAAGGTTTGCCAGCGACCATTTGTCGAGAAATTTAAAAATAGCTGGATCTGCAGACAAATATTATTATAATATCGAGCCAGGTGGGCAGCATTTGGATTATTTGGTTTTTATGGCTGGAACGGCTTGGAAAGGTTATATTTACACTCGTACGAATTGTGTGACTAGTGGGTATGCGGTAAACAGAATTTATTTTGCTTCGTTTGACAGCCAAACAGGTGATCCGACTGCTGGAAGTATCCAGCCCCTGACTGGTGATAATGTTGCTGGACAGAATAATGTTAGTATATTGCCAAGTACTGGTAATGATACAATTTTTCTAAATAGTAGTGGTACTAATGGAACTACTGGAACAAAAGAGATTGTATACTTGGATTTCATCGCACAAGATTCTAGTGCACTTAGCAATTCACAGACAGCAAAAGGCGCACAACAAATTGAAATTCGCACTGCGATGACTTATCCGCATTTATAAGGTATTTAGGATTTAGGGAATAGGGAATAGGGTATAGGATAACCCCCAACCCCCAACCCCTAATCCCTAATCTCCAGACCGTTGATCGAGGAAAACATGAATTTAATGTCGCTTGTCCGAAAGCTTATCTATCCGGAAATAAATTTAATATTGGGTATCGATATTGATTCGGATTCAATAAAATTGTCCGAAGTGCGTTATCGCAAGGGAATAAAACCGTATTTTAAGAATTTTGCTATCGAGACTATCCCGCAGGGGTTAGTGGATAATGGTTATATTATTAACGAAGCCGGTTTTATCGATTTTTTTAAAGAAGTTTTAGCCCGCAATTTTTTTACTACTAACTATGCAGTTGTTTCGATCAATAGCCGGGACATGGTGCTTCGACAGATTGAGCTGCCGTTAATGTCGAGTAATGAGGCTAATGAAGTTCTTCATTGGGATTTGGATAAATACGTTCCATCAGCAGCAAATGAAGAACATTATTATGATATGCATGTGCTTTCTGAGAGTTCTGAACACAAGCAAATGCGGATTTTGCTCATTGCTGTGCCTAAGCGAATCGTGGACAGTCTGATGGTTGTTATGCGTGAAGTGGGTTTGAAGTTGCTGGCGGTAGACAGTGAAGTGTTGGCATTGGGACGAACGGTACCGTCCGACGGAAATCGGATTGTTGTTGATATCGACCGACTGTATACTAAAATCATTGTTTTTGAAAGCGGAGTACCAATGATTTCCCGACTTATCGCGTTGGGTTGGGACAGGGTTGAGGATGTTTTGAAAAAGATAGCCGCACAGTCAGAAGATAATGATGTTGTAGATTTTGACACCGGAAAGACCAATGAATTAACCGAACTGGATAATGATCGATTAAATCTGTTTATAGATGACCTAACGCGTGATGTTATCCGAACAATTACTTATTTTCAATCCACGAATCCGATGTCGGTAGTGGATAGATTTTTATTAATTGGCGAAAACCTAAGTGCTTCAGAAATAACGTCCAGATTTGAAAGTCGTTTGAAAATGCAGGTTGATGTGATTGATTTGTTTGACTATTTCAACATTAATTCTGTTTTTAAGCGCGAGTTTCTTAAACAATATGAGACTCAGTTGATGATATCGGTCGGCTTAGCATTATGGGGAGAGGGCGATATAGTGTGATAAAGATTAATCTTATTCCCGAACGTCAACGAATTCGTTCGTCACCGATTAACCGAATATTGTTGGCGTTATCTCTGATTATTTTGATTGCCTGCATTGGCGGGTATATTGATTTGACTTACAATGATATGGCTAAAAAAAGCCAAATTGCGAATACGGAAGCTATTTACGGAATACTTAGCCAGTCTAAAGAAAAAATAAACATGCTAAATAAATACAAACAGTTCAAAGATGCGAAGAGCGGGCAGTTGATAAAGTTTACTGAGCAGCGTGTTCCGTGGTATGCGTTATTATCAGAGTTGTCAATAGTTGTTCCCCGTCAGGTTAAAATATTGACATTAAATGGCGGTGGTCAAATTGTACAAACGAACACTGCAAAAGCGGGTGACGGTAAAGATAAGCCAGCTACCGATAGCAAAGGTGGCATTAAGCAACAAAACGACGATAAGCAGAGCGCACAACCGCCTGTTCAAAAGGTTGTGGCTGTGAATGATAACGGTACGCATATTATCATGACTTGCGAGGCAGAATCCTATGCGGTAGTTGCTCAATTTGTTGATATTCTCAACAATAGTAAGCGATTTACCAAACCGATAATTTCTGGTTTGACAAGCAACAGTAAAGCTGATGAAAAAGCAAATATTAAAAATAACAAAGTTAAGTTTTCTGTAGATATTACTGCGAATTTTAAATGAATATCGTTAATCTTGGTAAATCAGTCCGATAATCTTTGTCCTGGTTGTTGAGAGGAAATTATGAACATTGCAGCCGTACAAGGAAAAGTGAAAAAAATATTGTCGAACGCGCAGCGAATTTCGCTGCAAATGTTTATCGTTATTGCGGCAGCGATACTTGTTGCAGCTGGGGGTGTATATTTAATTAATACGGTGTTGTTGGATGATTCGGCGATCAATGGCGCTAAATCTTCAACTACGCGCTCAACTGCGAGAGGCGGTAGCTCCTTAATTGCCGCAGTTGCAATGCCGCAGCAAAAAATTCGCGATTTATTTCATTATTCTAATGAACTTGATGTGAAACCGCATGCTGAACTGACTGTTGGCCCTGCTCAAAATTCTGGTGAGAAAAATCGGGTAGCAATTGATGTGCCGAGTTATGGAAACGATGTAATATTAAAGGGAATTGCTAAATCGGGCATAACAAAATACGCCTTGATTTCCTACGGCGGTAAAACGCAAGTGTATCGTATCGGCAATTCGTTTGGTCCATATAGTGTTGCAAAAATTTCTGATGGTAATGTTGTTTTGAATTCTCCGTCAGGTCCGATAACGCTAAATCAGCAACAATTGCAGTCCACGGCAAAACAACCAAAAGAACTTACGGGAGGTGGTTTGGGTGAAAAATAGCAAAGTAAAGAAATTCATTTTTGTGCTGATTCTAGTCGTAATGCTTATTCTTTCAACCAGCGCCAGCGCCGGTAATACGCCTGTTAGTATAAATGTAGTCAATGAAGATGTTAAAGTTGTTCTATATACTTTGGCTACGATTAGCAATACCAATATTATTGTTGACGATGATGTTACTGGTACGGTTACCATGTCTATAAATAACGTATCGTTCAACGCGGCCTTAGATGCAATTGCCAAAGTTAAAGGCTATTCTTATCAAATCAATAACGGCACAGTGTTCTTTGGGACAGCTAAAATTGTTCCCGGAGAATTATTTGTTTTTAAATTGCAAAATGCGCGAGCGGAGGAAGTGTTTGCAAGTGTGGCCATGACCGTTGGTTTTGATGCACCGAAGATAGAAAAAAAATCTGAAGGTGGAGGCACGAGCAGTTCGAGCAGTTCAAGCAGTTCAAGCTCGGGTGGTGTATCTACAGGTGTACTATCTAATAGCATGTCAGGCATTAAGACGTTGTCGGTTTCCAACGCCACGTGTTCGCTGAATGTAGATGTTCTGAACAACGCGATTGTTTTTCGCGGCGGCCGTAGTGACGCCGACCGGATTCGTGACATGCTAAATGTGCTAGATATGCCGCAAAAGCAAGTATCAATACAAGCGGAACTAGTGTCAATGACCAAAACAGACAGTGCCGGACTTGGTATTGAATGGAACTGGTCGAAATTTAGCGGTGATTTGGCTATTGGTTCTGGACAGTTTAGCAGCGGAAGTATGAATATCACTGCCCAAATTGATGCGCTAATTACATCTGGGAAAGCAAAACTAATGGCGCGACCGAATATTATGACCAGCAACGGTAAACCGGGAATAATTAATGTCGGCAAGGAAATTCCATTAATCACTGAAATTACTCAGACTACAAATACTGATCCTGGTAATAATAATCAGCAAGCCTATAGCGTGGACCGGGTGCAGACAGGCATTGTTTTGCAGTTTATTCCAAGGATAAATCAAGATAATACGATTAATGTAGAAATATATGTTGAAGAGAGTGTGCCGGAGCAAGTCGTTCTGATTAACGGCGTTAATGATTATACTATTTACAAGCGCACCGCCAATACCTCGCTACAGCTAAAAAATGGTGAGACGATCGTAATTGGCGGTTTGATTAGGGATGAGTCCACTGTTCGTAATACGAAAGTTTGGGCGTTAGGTGATCTACCAATTATCGGCTGGTTATTTAAAGGGACTGATGTAGAAAATGCCGACGATGAATTAGTTATTTTCGTTACAGCAAAGGTGGTTGAGTAGGCGGAGGATAAGATGCCGACAAAATTCAGTTTTAGCGAATTATCGGATAAATTGAAGATTGTTATATTTGTTGGTGTTGTGGCAGCTTTTATTTTCTTGTTATACACGTTTTTGTATGTGCCAGCGATAAATCATGCCGCTGACTTGGATAAACAGTATGAAACACTGTTGCAAGAAGTAAAAGAGTTGGATGATTTTTTGAAAGCTCATCCGGATTTGGACGCTTATTTATTGGAAACTGATCGAACAATGCGGGTTTTTAATACGCTGTTGCCTAATGACAACAATGTTAGTAATTATATTGTTATCGCCAATAAAATTGCTCAGGCTGCCGGAGTGAATATGACTTCTATTGCGCCGGCGCAGTGGGTTGATAAAGATAAATTCCAAGAAATGACTATGACCATTAATGTTAACGGTAGTTACATTAATTTAATGCGCTATTTCAAGTTAATGGAAGACAATCCGATGCGCTTTACTTCAATTAGAAGTGTGAATATTTCCGCTGATAAAACTGAAAATGGCGCTGGCGATTTAAACGCGGTTATGACGGTTGCGGTTTTTTCCTGGAAAGAAAAAAATCTTGAGAATCGCTATCTAAAAGTAAACGGCAGGTGATGATTGATGCGGATTGTTGCCGGAATGAACAAGGGAATGGTTTTGAAGACCACTAAAGGATCTCGGGTGCGGCCGACTGCGGACAGAGTCAAAGAATCATTGTTTAATATTTTGAGCGTGAAGATACTCGATGCTAAGGTGTTAGATTTATTTTCCGGAACTGGAAATTTGGCATTGGAAGCGCTCAGCCGCGGTGCATACAGTGCCTGTCTTGTGGACAATCACGCTGAAAGTATCGCAGTAATAAATGAAAATATCGGAAAAACCAGAAGCGTTGCTAGAATTCGAATTATCAAAAATGATTGTTTATCAGCTATTATGCTATTAGGGCGAGCTACAGAGAAATTTGATGTGATTTTTTGCGATCCGCCCTATAATTGTGATTGGCTAAAAAAAATTGTTGTTTGTGTAGAAAGCGCCAAATTGTTGGCTATTGACGGTGTTTTGATTGTTGAGCACAATATTGATGAAAAATATGTTGAGTCAATTGGCATGAAATTAATCCAGTCACGGCGCTATGGTTCGACGGTTATTTCATTTTTCAAGGAGGATGTTAATGCGAATAGCGGTATGTCCGGGGAGTTTTGATCCGGTGACCAATGGTCATGTGGATATTTTTGAGCGTTCGGCGAAACTGTTTGACAAACTTTATATCGCCGTTTTTCACAATCCATCCAAGCAACCGTGGTTTTCAATGACTGAGCGCACGGAGATGTTGGTTGCTGCGACGAAGCATATCTCTAATATTGAGGTCGCTGGTTTTGACGGTTTGCTTACCGATTATTGTTTCAGTGTTGGTGCTTGCGCGATTGTACGTGGACTTCGGGCATTGTCGGATTTTGAATATGAATTTCAACGGGCGCTGATGCTCAAAAAAACAACGCCTCAATTAGAGACGTTGTTTTTGATGACCGCAAATGAATACTCATTCGTAAGTTCCAGTAATATTAAGGAGTTAGCGCATTTCGGCGGTGATTTATCAGCATTTGCGCCAAAGTGTGTAATCGAAAAAATCGACTTATTAAATGGAGGAAAGTAGCATGGAATTGAATCAAATTCTGGAGGACGAGCGTGACAAGCTGTTGGAGCATGCATCCAGGTTATGGTTTAGTGATTCTTACATACTGAATGATACCAAAATTGACGAATTTATTCTTAACATCAAGGCTAATTTCCCGGAGAGCATTCGTGAAGCAAAAAAAGTAATGAGTGAACGCCACCGACTTTTGGAGAACGCTCAGCAGGAGGCGGCTGATATTATAAATAAAGCTAATGCTGATGCTGAAAATTTGATGGAATACGCGAAACGTGACGCTGAAACCATGCTGGAACATGCTAAAGAAAAGCATGCACGCTTAATTGATGAGCACAACATCATGATTCAGGCCCAAGAGCGGGCCAACGAAATTATTGCCCAATCTAAAGTTGAAGCGGAAAAATTTGCCGAGCAGGTAAATTCCTATGCCGACAATATTTTTAATTATTTGAACGGCTCGATTGCTCATTTGTCTGAATCGGTAAAAAGTAATCAAGCACAGCTGGAACAGGCATTGCGGCGTTAACTTTTATCGGCATGCGACGAAAATCTCCGAGCGGGTCGATATTGGATATAATACTGTGAATTTTGGTGGCGGCGATGTCGTAGTTGAGCATTGTTGCAGCAAGACTTTGGGATTCTTTTTTTAGAAATTTCGCTGGTTGGATAACAATTGGCAAACTGCTACGGTTTGCAATTTCTTTTAGCAATTGTTCGCCAACAGTTGTCCAGGCTAGCGGCCTAATGTATAGTGAACCAGTTATGCGAAATGATTGCAAGTCTTTAAGTGTGGTATCCAATAGCAGGTGTATTAATATTCTCTGCAATCTGGTGTAGGTATAGCGCTTGCTCTTGACATTATACAATAACTCAGTCATTGAACTGCTGTTGTTGACACATTTGGTAAATCGATTTTCTAATCCTTCACTTATTTCAAAACGCTCAGCTATTTCCAACGCTGTAAAGGTACGTAGCCGATAACTGACTATTTCCCAAAAATCTTCTAATCGGCATAATTTGTGTGCTACCAGATACTGTTCAATTTCATTAACGCTGTTTGCGGGTATTTGCTGTTTCCAATCTGTAGTTTTCAATGTTGAATCGTTAAAAATGGCGCGAATGGCTGTAGCCGATGATATTTGCCCGGTTGTTGTTTTTTCGTGATAGTAGTTGGCGATGCGTTTAATAGTATACAATTTAAGATTGCATTTAAATTTTCTGATTGCCCGTTGGTATTCAATAGCCAGAATGTTATTAGGTGTGAGTTTCTTCGGCGCTGGTGCAATTTCTACCATTGCGTTAGCGTAGCTTATGCCGGATTTCATAGCAGTTTTTAACGAGTGGAGATTAATAGAATCGGCAATCATTGCGGAGTTTAGCAATTGGTCGCTTTCGGCGCCACAGCAGATGTCGCTGACTATTCCTAAACTATCCAGTAGCCGTACGGCGCCCGCCGCAAAGTGCTCGGCGCTGCAAGTAGCAAAAACTGTCGGCAATTCCAGCACTAAATCGACACCGTTTTGCACGGCTGATTTCGCGCGAAGCTGTTTGTCAAACAGCGCCGGTTCACCGCGTTGAACGAAATTACCGCTCATTACTGCGACGACCGGAGTACCAAACAACTCGCGCGTTTTGTTAATGTGATATTTGTGCCCGTTGTGAAACGGATTATATTCGGCAATGATGCCGGTTGCATTGGAAAAAGTGGACATGGGTTTCACCTCGAAAACTCTTCTTAATGGAAGCATATTGGCTATTATACAACATGGGCGGTATTAATGAAAAAATTGGTGATTAATGCGGATGATTTTGGTATTGATGTTACAGTGAACGAAGCAGTTGAATCAGCTTTTAGAAACGGAGTGTTGACCAGTACAACAATTATTTCTTGTGGAAAGAGTTATGAACATGCAGTGGATGTTGCTGAACAAAATCCCGGGTTAGGTGTGGGCGTGCATCTGACGTTCGTAGCCGAGCAACCAGTATCGTGTTGTTCAAAAATTCCTTCATTGGTTGAAGTAGATAGTCGGTTTTATGAGAATTATATTGATTTTTTGAAAAATTTCGTCGTTGGAAAAATAAAGTTAATCGATATCGAGACTGAGGCCCGTGCGCAAATTGAAAAAGTTTTGGACAGTAATTTAACGCCCACACATATTGATAGCCATCAACACTTACATATTTTTCCAAAAATTGCCGGCATGGTAAATCGTTTGGCAAAAGAGTATAAAATTGATGCCGTGCGACTGCCACGCGAGTCAATACTTTTTTGGGATTCGGATGTTAGTTTGGCGCGGCATGTTGCGCGAAATGGTTTGACTGCAATTACCTGGCTTTCGTTGCCGACATATATCGGCAGCGGTTTGCGGTGTACCGACAGTTTTTTTGGAATGCTTTATGGTGGAGCGCTTAATAGCCGACGGCTGAAGCGGATTATTTCTCAGTTACCGGCTGGAATCAGCGAAATAATGATTCATCCGGCGTTGGAGAATGAGTCGATGCAAAATGTTTATCAGTGGAATTATGATTGGCAACAAGAATATCATTCGCTGTGTGATCCGTCGGTAAAAGCACTGATTACTGAAAGTTCCGTTCAATTAACAAATTATCGTACTATGTGAGGATTTGACATGAAAGTATTAGTTACCGGTGGCGCAGGATTTATTGGTTCGCATGTTGTTGAAAAATTATTAGGTGAAAGAATTGACGTAGTTGTTATGGATAATTTGCATAGCGGCTTGCGTGAAAATCTTTCCGTTGCTGCAAAATTTGTGGAGTGCGATGTTCGGTCGGACAAGGTTAAACAGTTGTTTAAATCTGAAAAATTTGATGCAGTAATTCATCTAGCTGCGCAGACGATGGTCAATGTGTCGGTTGAAAATCCGTATTATGACGCCGATGTTAATATGTTGGGAACGATAAATATATTGGAGGCGGCGAGAACTTCCGGTACGAAAAGGGTTGTTTTTGCCTCGTCAGCCGCAGTGTATGGTGATGTTGGTACTTTGCCAGTGCGTGAAGATGCAATTGCTAATCCGCAATCATTTTACGGACTGTCCAAATATACCATTGAAAAATATTTAGCACTGTACTCCAAGCTATTTGGCTTGGAATATTTTGCCTTGCGCTATTCTAATGTCTTCGGTGAGCGTCAGGGCGACGGCGGTGAAGGCGGGGTAGTCAGCATTTTCGCGCGGCTGATTGCTCAAAACCGCGAACTGTCAGTCTTTGGCGATGGCACGCAGACCCGCGATTTCATCTACGTAAAAGACGTCGCTAATGCCAATTTTGCAGCAGTTACTGCAACTGCTGCAAATAAAGTTATGAACATCAGCAATAATAGTGAGCTGTCGGTGAACGAATTGATTGCAGCGTTTGAGCAAGCGGCAGGAAAAAAATTGTCCGTGAATTATCTGCCGAAGCGCGACGGTGACATCTACCGTTCCAGGCTGGACAATTCGCTGGCGGTAGCTACATTGGCATGGAAACCACAACATGATTTAACCGCCAGTTTGCAGGCAACTTATGAATATTTGGTAAAGTAGATAAATTCTTGCAGGGAATTTACTATTTTCGTCGAAAGTATATTATATAATATTTGTACGGAGGTTGTATGGATTCTGTTGTTATCGTCAACAAGCGTTTTTGCAAGGGTTGCGGGATATGTATTCATTTTTGTCCCCAAAAAATCCTCGTAGCTGACGAGCTGGGAAAACCGGATGTAATTGATCAGGAAAAATGTATTAAATGTAAACAGTGTGAGTTACGTTGCCCGGACTTTGCTATAAAAGTTAACGCTTGAGAGGTGAATTGTGCAAAAACCCAGATTAGTTCAAGGAAATCAAGCAGTTGCCGAAGCTGCAATTGCTGCCGGATGCCGGTTTTTTGGCGGTTATCCGATAACGCCCAGCACCGAAATTGCTGAATTTATGGCTGAGCAATTACCGCTAGTTGGCGGCAAGTTTATTCAAATGGAAGATGAAATAGCCAGTATGGGTTCTATTTTGGGCGCATCGCTGGCTGGTAAGAAAGTGCTGACGGCTACTTCCGGTCCGGGGTTTTCACTTATGCAAGAATTGATCGGCTATGCAGCTATGGCGGAAATACCCTCGGTTATCGCCAATGTTCAACGGTTTGGTCCAAGCACCGGTCGGCCGACATCGCCGGCGCAAGGCGATGTTATGCAGGCGCGTTGGGGAACGCATGGCGACCATGGCGTTATTGCTTTGTCACCGGCCTCGGTTGAAGAATGTTTTAACGTTACTTTGAAAGCTTTTGATTTCGCAGAAAAATTCCGGATGCCAATAATTCTGTTGTTGGATGAGATTATCGGACACATGCGTGAGCGGGTAGAATTGCCGGAGCAGCATGAGATCGTTTCGGTTTACCGTAAACAACCAATAGTGCCAGAGGATCGGTTCATGCCGTATCAACCGGATGAAGACGAAGTTCCGCCGATGCCGCCGTTCGGCGCGGGTTATCGTTATCATGTTACCGGTTTGTCGCATGGTCAAAATGGCCTGCCGAGCGAGTCGCCGGAAGTCGCGCGTAAGTTGTTAGCACGGTTGCACGAGAAAATTTCACGCAGCCATGATGAAATAACTTTGTACGAAGAATATTTTACTGAGGATGCGGAATATGTCGTTGTTGCTTATGGTGGTACGGCGCGTTCGGCAATTTCGGCGGTTAAGAGCGCACGAAAGCTTGGTATTAATGTTGGTCTTCTTAAACTTATTACAATCTGGCCGTTCCCGTATCAAGTACTGGAGCGTTGCACGCGGTTTGCCAAGAAAGTTATTGTTCCGGAATTGAATTATGGGCAGCTGGTTGGTGAAGTAATTAAAACTTGTGGTGAATCAAAGGTATTCCCAATCAACCGTTTTGATGGCGAAATCATGTCGCCGGAACGAATATTGGTGCAGCTCAAAGCTGTAGCCCGGAGGTAGCGATGGATTTGGAAAAATATTTACGCAGAACAGCGTTACCACATATTTGGTGTCCGGGGTGCGGCAATGGTATTATTGCCGCCGCTATTTGCCGGGCGATCGACAAAAAAGCGCTTGATCCGCTAAAAACAGTAATTGTTTCGGGAATTGGCTGTTCATCTCGCATGGTCGGTTATATGAATTTCAACACCGTGCATACTGCGCACGGGCGGGCGTTGACTTTTGCGACCGGGATAAAGTTGGCCAATCCCGAATTGAACGTAATCGTGGTTATGGGTGATGGCGATGGAACTGCAATAGGGGGAAATCATTTTATTCATGCGGCGCGCCGAAACATTGATTTGACGGTGGTTGTTATCAATAATAATATTTATGGAATGACCGGTGGACAATATTCGCCGACCACTCCGACTGGAGCCAAGGCGACTACTGCGCCTTACGGTAATATCGAACGTGATTTCGATATCGCTAAGTTGGCAATAGCGTCTGGATCTTCTTATGTAGCGCGGGCTACAGCTTTCCACACGGTTTTGGCAACGGATTTGATTGCCAAAGGTATTGAAAACAAAGGATTCTCTGTTGTTGAAGTGATTTCGCAGTGCCCGATTTACTACGGCCGCAAGAACAAACTCGGATCGGCATCGAAAATGCTGGAAGGCCAACGTGATAAAGCGGTTATGGTTAATGCTGCTGAAAAAATGACACCTGAACAGCTTCAAGGCAAGTTTCTAATCGGTGAATTATTTAATGATCCTGCTCCGGAATACACTGCCGAATATCAAAAAATAATTGATTTGGCTTCCGGCAAAGGAGGAAAATAATGTTACAGATAGGTTTGGGCGGTACCGGTGGTCAGGGGTTAATAATGGCGGGAATTATCTTGGCCGAAGCAGCAATTTTTGATGGTAAATACGCGATTCAGTCGCAATCCTACGGACCGGAAGCGCGCGGCGGGGCCAGTAAAGCCGAAGTAATCATTGACGATACAGTTATTGACTATCCAAAAGTGACTGAAGCAGATATTTTATTAGCGCTTAGTCAAGACGCCTGTGATAAGTATTTTGGGATACTTAAAGACGGGGGAACGCTGATTGCGGATGAAATGTTTGTAAATCGTATTCCTGAAACGGAAAATCCGGTATTAGTAATACCGATAACTAAAACTGCAATTGAGCAGTTTGGCAATGCGATATTTGCATCGGTTGTGGCGCTAGGTGCACTTATGCAATACACTGGCATTGTTTCAAAAGAAGCGTTGTTGCAAGCAGTGCTGTCACGGGTGCCAAAGGGCACTGAAGAGAAAAACCGTGCGGCAGTTGAAGCCGGCATAGCGTTGGTAGGTTAAAACAGCATTCACCGTCTGCGTTTTTGCGCAGGCGGTTTGTTTTTGATATAATAGCGTCAAGTATTACGAAGAGGTTTAAATGTTTAAATCTATTCCTGAAAAAGTCAAGTATGAAACAATTGGAATATTATTTGCCGGTATGAGCATATTTTTGTTCATGACGTTATTGCCGATTAACACTGGTCCGGTAGGAACTTTTTTTCGCAAAGTACTGTTGTATGGCATTGGTATTGGCAGTTATTTATTTCCGATTTTGATTTTTGCAATTGGTATCCGTTATATGGCTGTTCGCAAGGCGATCCGCTTTACTGTGAAATTCTGGGCGATTGTTTCAGTAGTCGTTTTGAGTCTGGCGTTATATCATGGATTGATGACGCCAGAGGGACAAGAGTTGTTGCCGAATAATTTTTCAGACAGTGCTTTTAAATATGGCGGAGTTTTGTCGGGTGTGATAGTGCTGGGGTTGCGGAAATTGCTTGGAGTGGCTGGCAGCAATGTTTTATTGGCTTGTTTTGATTTAGCCGCGGTGATGCTGGCTACGACTTGGTCGTTGACTGACTCGGTGATAAAAAATCAAAAGAAGTTAAGTAAAACTGTCGACTTGTTCAGAGAGACAAGTCACCAATCAACAAAATTGCGTAAGGATAATGAAACACAAATAACCGGACGCAAACCATTGCGTGCAATTTTTGATGTCGAAAAACACGCTCCAGAGGTATTTTCGGATTCTACGATATTAATTCAAGATCAGTTGCCGTTTTCCGTTGACGCAGACGAAGAAAAAGAAGAGACAAAGAAACGCTTGCCAAAGAAAAAAACGCAACTTTCGCTGGAGATTTCTCAATCAGAATCCTCGTCATCACCCTATAAAATACCCCAAATTTCATTGCTAAATGCTCAACAACGCGTGAAAGTCAAAAGCAAGGATAGTCTGACAGAGGCCGCACGCTTGCTGGAAGATACTTTACTTAGTTTTGGTGTCGAAGCACGCGTGGTACATATTTCTAATGGTCCGACTGTGACACGATTTGAATTGCAACCGGCGAGCGGTGTGAAAGTCAGCCGGATTACCAATCTTGCCGATGATATTGCACTGAAATTTGCTGTTGGCGGTGTACGTATCGAGGCGCCAATTCCTGGCAAAGCTGCTATCGGAATTGAAGTGCCTAATCGAACCAACGACGGTGTTTGTTTGCGTGAAATAATCGAGAGTAATGAGTATCAGGCCAGCACTTCACCGTTGACCGTTGGCTTGGGCAAAGATATTGCCGGCAATATTGTCATTACCGATCTCGCGAAAATGCCACATTTATTGGTTGCCGGCTCGACCGGTTCGGGGAAGAGTGTTTGTATTAACGCTATAATCAGCAGTATTTTGTTCAAGTCGCGACCAGATGAAGTAAAGTTTATTATGATTGATCCGAAGATGGTAGAACTGACTAATTACAATGGGATACCGCATTTATTGGTGCCGGTTGTTACTGATGCCGAACGCGCTTCGGCGGCATTGCGTTGGGCAGTGCAAGAGATGGATAAGCGTTATTCACTGTTCGCCAATGCCGGAACCCGCGATATTAAACGTTATAATGAGTTGACGGAAGAAGAAATGCTTCCTTTAGTGGTCATAATAATCGATGAGCTTGCCGATTTAATGATGGTCGCTCCGGTTGATGTTGAAGACGCAATTTGCCGTTTAGCGCAAAAAGCCCGTGCTGCCGGAATTCATTTGGTGTTGGCGACCCAACGTCCGTCTGTTGATGTAATAACCGGAACAATTCGTAATAATATCCCGTCGCGAATTGCTTTTGCCGTATCTTCGCAGATTGATTCGCGTGTAATTCTGGATAGCGGCGGGGCGGAAAAATTGCTTGGTCGCGGCGATATGTTATTTAGCCCGGTTGGCGCTTCAAAGCCCTTGCGAGTTCAAGGGGTTTATGTTGCCGATGACGAATTGGCAAAAATTATCGATGATGTAAAAACCACCAGCCAACCGGAATACAAAGAAGAAGTAGCAACTTTTTTGATTAACAGTGAGCGCCAAAAAAATAAACATAATCACAATGCTGAAGATCCATTGTATCGTGATGAGTATCTGGAGCGCGCAGTGCAAATTATTATGGAATATGGATCGGCTTCGACCTCATTATTGCAACGAAAACTTGGGGTGGGTTATTCACGAGCCGCGCGGCTAATTGATACCCTTGAAGAAATGAAAATTATTTCAACCGGGCAAGGCAGCAAAGCGCGTGAGATAATTATGCCGCCTTCTGAAGTGTATGAAAAATACTTTAACGAAGAAAATGCAGAGTGAAACAATGAGTGAAATAAATAATAACCAGGGCATGATGCCAACGATAGAAATTACTGAGGCATTGACGCGTGATCGAGTTGTTTTTGTTGATGTGCGTTCGCCGGGTGAATACACCGCCGGATGTCTGCCAAATGCAATAAATATTCCGTTGTTCAATGATGCCGAGCGGGCGGTCGTAGGGACAATATATAAAACGAAAGGTAAAGAGACCGCAAAGACTTTTGGTTTATCGCTAGTTGCGCAAAAACTGCCGTATTTTATTGAGCAGTTCAAAAACTTACCGCGAGGCGTGCAACTGGTTGTTTATTGTTGGCGTGGCGGTATGCGGTCAAAAACTGCAGTGACATTATTAGGGCTGGCCGATGTATTTACCAGACAGTTGGTTGGTGGTTACAAACAATATCGCGCGTTGGTTCTTAATGAATTGAATAAATTTGAAGTAAGTGCAGAAGTTGTTGTACTTTGCGGTTCAACCGGTTCTGGAAAAACCGAACTGTTGAACCAGCTAAAGGCTACTGGATTTGCGGTGATTGATTTGGAGCAATTGGCCAACCATCGCGGTTCGGCATTTGGCGGCGCTGGTTTGGGTTGCATGCAGACGGCGCACAATTTTGACATATTGCTGTTGGCGGAGTTGAAAAAATATGCAAATGCTGAATATATTTTAGTGGAATGTGAAAGTAAACGTATCGGCAACGTGTATATTCCTGATTGCTTGTTTTCAAAAATGGCTATTGGTAAAAAAATACTATTAAGAACTGATATTGATGTTCGTACCGAGCGTTTGGTTAAAGAATATACTGATTCGCCAGAATTTGATGGTGCAGAGTTGGCTTTGAGTTTGCAAGTTCTGAACCGAAAGCTTGGGAAAAATACTTACACGTTATTAGAGACGTTGCTGTGTAATCGCGAGTATCCGGCGTTCACCAAATTGCTATTGGAGAAATATTATGATCATCTTTATGGTTATGAAGCAGCACCAGAAAGCGAATTTGCAGCAGTGGTTGACGGCAATGATTTAACGACTGCGGCGAAAGCGGTTAGCAGGTTGATTGAGGGGTGGTATGGAAAGACGATTTATTCCAACAACTAAAGATGAATTTGAATCATTGGGTTGGCAACAACCCGATTTTATTTTAATAACTGGCGATGCTTATGTTGACCATATGTCGTTTGGCGCAGCAATAATTGGCAGGTATCTTGAACATCGGGGTTACAAAGTTGCGATTATCAGCCAGCCTGATTGGCAGACTACTACTGATTTTGGAAAACTCGGCCGACCACGACTAGGTTTTTTGATTACTTCGGGAAATCTTGATTCAATGTTATGCAAATATACGGCTGCAAAAAAAATCCGAAGTAGTGATGCTTATTCACCCGGTGGTAAGGCCGGACTGCGGCCGGATCGGGCAGTAATTGTTTATGGCAACCGGGTTCGTGAGCTTTGGAAAGATGTACCGGTAATAATCGGCGGTATCGAAGCCAGCTTGCGGCGGTTTGCGCATTACGATTATTGGAGTGATAAAATACGTCGTTCGATTTTATTGGACTCGCGTGCTGATTTGTTGGTGTATGGTATGGGTGAATTGGCAATTGGTGAAATTGCCGATCGCTTAAACTCCGGCAAGGCTTTGTGGAAAATGACAAATATTCCGGGAACATGTGCAATTGTAGCTGATCCGCCCAAAAATGCTTTAGTAATTCCAAGTTACGAAGAAGTTGTCCGCAGCAAAATTCTTTTCGCCGAAGCGTTTAAAGTGCAATATCAGGAGCAAGATCCAATTCGCGGCAAAGTGATTGCCCAGAAGCATGGTGATAAGTTTTTGTTGCAAAATCGTCCGATGCGTCCACTTACCGATGTGGAGATGGACGAAATATACGCTTTGCCGTTTTGCAGAGCTGTGCATCCTTCGTACGCGCAGCTGGGGGTTCCGGCACTCGAAGAAGTTAAGTTTAGTTTGGTGTCATCGCGCGGTTGTTTTGGTGGTTGTAACTTTTGTGCCTTGCATTTCCATCAGGGACGGATTATTCAACGGCGCAGCAAGCAGTCGCTAGTTGAGGAGGCGAAATTGTTGACGAATATGCCTGATTTTAAGGGCTATATTCATGATGTCGGCGGACCGACGGCAAATTTTCGTCACCCCGCTTGTCAAAAACAGTTGCAAATTGGAACCTGTGCTGATAAGCAGTGTTTGTTTCCACAACCATGCAAAGCAATAAATGCCGATCACAGTGAATATTTGTCCGTGTTGCGCGAATTGCGAAAATTGCCGAAAATCAAGAAGGTCTTCGTGCGCTCAGGAATTCGTTATGATTATTTGTTGGCCGAAAACAACAGCGAATTCTTGCGAGAGCTATGTAGTTTTCATGTCAGTGGACAACTGAAGGTAGCACCGGAACATGTTTCGGAAAAAGTCATTACTGCGATGGGAAAATCCCGATCGGAAGTGTTTATAAAGTTTGCTGATCAATTCAAAAAAATTAACCAAGCAATTGGGAAGGAACAATATCTGGTACCATATTTTATGGCCAGCCATCCGGGGTGCGGGTTGAAGGAAGCACTTGAACTTACAGAATTTCTTCGTGATCATGGTTATCGGCCGGAACAGGTGCAAGATTTTATTCCCACCCCGGGTAGTATGTCGACTTGTATGTATTATACCGGCATTCATCCAATGACTGGGGAGAAAATATATATTCCGCGCTCGGAACGCGAACGACGGCTACAACGCGCGTTGATGCAGTATTATAAACCGGAAAATCGTGACGCGGTAATTGCTGCCTTAAGTATTCTAAGACGCAATGATTTGATTGGATTTGGTAAAAATTGTCTGGTACGTCCGGAGCGGGCAAATCTGATCACAAAACGTGATTTCAGACGAAAGAAATGAGGCAGATATGCAAAAGAAAACTGTTGCAGTAGTGAGTCTTGGTTGTGCAAAAAACTTAGTTGATTCGGAGCTAATATCCGGTCTGCTCGAGAGTTGCGGCTATGTACTTGTTGATGACTGGAATGATGCGGATGCAGCAATTATTAATACTTGTGGTTTTATTGATTCGGCGAAGCAAGAGGCGATTGATAAAATTATTGAAATCGCCGCACGAAAAGCAACTAATCCAAATTTTAGAGTTATAGCTGCCGGTTGTTTGGCACAACGCTATGGTGCCGAACTTTTGGCTGAGCTGTCGGAATTGGATGCTGTGGTAGGTACCGGAAAGTGGCGTGATATTCCGGAGCTACTCGGCGGGATAGATCAATCGAAGCGAGTTGTTACAGTCGGCGAAGCACTAAATCTGCAGAGAACCAGCGACAGCCGTATTCAACTGACGCCGCAGCACTACGTTTATGTAAAAGTTGCCGATGGGTGCAGCAATCGCTGTGCTTTTTGCGCGATTCCGCTCATTCGTGGTAAGATGCAGAGTCGTGATTTTGAGGATGTTGTTGCTGAGGTAACAAAACATGTTGCCAATGGTGTAAAGGAAATCAACTTGATCGCTCAAGACACCACAAATTACGGCACGGATTTATATGGCAGGCCGCGATTGGCAGAGTTATTAACGGAAATTTGCGCCATTGAAGGTGAGTTTTGGGTACGCATACTTTATTGTTATCCGCGACATTTGACTGACGAAATTATTGAGTGTATGGCAATCCAACCCAAAATTTGCAAATATATTGATTTACCGTTGCAACATGCAGCAGATGAAGTGCTGTTCAAAATGCTGCGTAAGGATAGCAAGGATGAAGTAAAACGGCTTATCAAAAAATTGCGTGCGTTGATTCCTGATGTGGCAATTCGTACATCTTTTATAGTGGGCTTTCCTGGCGAGTCAATAGCGGATTTTACTGAGTTGAAGGAGTTTATTGTTGAGCAGCGCTTTGATAACGTCGGCGTTTTTGAATACTCCGCCGAAGAAGGAACAGTAGCTTATGAATATCCTGAAAAGATAGATGAGGCAGTAAAAAACGAACGCTTTCACCAATTAATGGCCGAACAGAGTGCGATTTCTGAGGAAATTAACCGCAAGCGCGTTGGTCAGGAATTACAGGTTCTGGTTGAAGGCTATGAAGACGGACAAGCCTATGGCCGGTCACAGTACGAGGCACCTGAAGTTGATGGTTGTATTTATTTAGAAACTAATAAGCAATTGGAAATTGGCCAATGGGTAAGCGCCAGGATCGTTGCAGGTTTTGCTTATGATTTGTTAGCGGAAGTTTGTTGATAGTGGTGTTTATTGCCGCAGGGGCTATGTCAGTTGACATAGCCTGAGTTATCTATTATAATACGTATGCTCGCGGGAGTGGCGGAACTGGCAGACGCACTAGACTTAGGATCTAGCGGGCAACCGTGCAGGTTCGATTCCTGTCTCCCGCACCAAAAAAATCACGGCTTGCAATTTTGCAAGCCGTTTCTTTTTTTATTAAATTTTTCCGCCAAGCTCCAGAATTCGTTTAGTGGCTGCGTCGATTTTTTCTTTGTAGTCAGGTTTGGCTGCTGCTTTTTTTATAAATGATTTATAGGCGTTAATTGTATCAGGTTTAGCGAAATTGATACCATCATAAAATTGAGCGAGACTATAATCGTAATCTGGGTTAGTCGGATCAACTATCTGAGCTTTCAGAAAATCCTGAGTGGCATGGATATTGTTGCTGTTACCGCCTTTTGCTGCATAGCACCAAGCGCGGTAATTAAAAGCGGCTGCCAATTTTGAGTTCGCCGGATTCAACTCAACAGCTTTGGAAAAATCTGCAATCGCCGAATCCAGATTTTGTATAGCCTTATATGAACGGCCCCGAAGAATGTAGGCATCAACATTACCAGAATCCAGCGCAATTACTGATGAACAATCGGAGATTGCAAGATCGTACTGCTCTTTATTACCTGCAGCTACCAAATAATAATCATTTGCCCGTGAAAAATACATTTGCGCGGTCTTATCAAATTGCAACGCATTAGAATATTCTACAATTGCAGTTTCGTATTGTTGCAACTGGTCATAGCAATTTCCTAGTTTCATATAGACATTGGTGTCACGGCGGGTGATGGCTAAATATTTATTATACGCTATAATGGCGTCACTGTATTTTTTTTGTTCATAACTTAAGTTGCCGATTATCAGGAAAACTGGCGCGTCGTTAATTCCAAGATCAGCAGCTTTTTGAAAATCAGTTAATGCTAAATCAAAATTTCCTTTATCATAGTAGATATTGGCTCGTTTTAAGTAGGCTGGCGCATTTTTATCATCTAAAACAAGTGCTTGGTTAAAATCAGCAAGTGCTAGGTCGTTTCTGTGTTTTTTTGCGTATAGTGTTCCCCGCAGAATGTAGGGGTCAACCGAATTCGGTCGCAAATCAATACAAACAGTTAAATCAGCAATTGCTTTTTCCGTATCGCTAATGTCAATGTAGAGTGTAGCACGGTCGTAATAGGCGTCATAAAATTTCGGATTATTCTCTATTGCAAGGGTGAAATCAATTATTGCTCCGGTCGGATCTTTAGCAGCCATTAGGTTTAAACCGCGGATAAAGTAAGAACTTGCAAAGTTTTTAACAAAATTGATCGCTTTGCTTGCAGTGCTTTTGCCGTTATCATAATCACCGTTTGCATATGCAATAAAAGATTGCAGAGTGTAGTTTAATGCTTCAAATTCAGCTTCGTTGGCAGCGATTTTATTTTTTATGGATTGCTGCTCCAGTTTGTTCTTAGAATTTGTGTACTTAGTTAGTAATTCGTTATTTTCTGCAGAATTTTTATCAAAAGCTGAATTAACGCTACTGACTAATGAACTGATTTGAGAGTCAAGCACTATAGCGAGAGTGTTTGATAAATTAATCAAATCAATTGTGTTTAACGATTTAACATAATAGTAATTCGTATTATCGATGTTTTTGGTGGAGTGCGCAATCGTTGCCGAAGTGGTTAACGCTTCAGCGAGGATGAGCGCCTGATTATCAGTTAGGTTTTTTTGAACAATTGGTGGATAGTTTTTTAGTGATTTAGCAAAAAGCGTGTATGCATTGGAAAGTGCGATAAAATTAGCACGATCTTTTGCAACGCTTGGAGTTTCGCATTCGATTAAGGCATACGTACCTTCTGTTGTAACAACATTAGAAAAACTAGCTTCGGAACTGGCCGCAATCGCATAATTCGGACAATATTGAGAACAGTAAAATGTTGTCATGATCATCAACGAAAAAACAAGATATTTAAAATTTTTCATATTCGCAACTCCCATATATTTCACAGATTATTCTATCATGTTTTAGGATTGAATAAAACATCTGACGCAAAACAAATGGTAATATTGTCAAAAAAGCCGATGAAGTATGCTATAATATCTACAATTTAATTGTAAAATATGCTGAAATTCGATAGAATGAAGGTGTTTTGTGAGAAATGTACTGATCATCAATGGTCCTAATCTGAATCTGTTAGGAAAACGTGAACCGGATATTTACGGTACGAATTCTTTGGCGGATATTAATGCGGATATTTTACGGCAAGCAAAATTCGAAAATGTCGTAGTTGATTTTTTTCAATCCAATATTGAAGGGGAGTTGATTAACCGCTTGCATGCAGCCGATGGAAACTATGCGACGGTGGTAATTAATCCCGGTGCCTACGGACATTACAGCATCGCCATCAGGGACGCTATTGCTTCAATTGGCGTACCAGTTATTGAGGTGCATATGAGCAATATCAAGGCGCGTGAAGAGTTTCGACATGTTTCGGTAATTTCAGCGGTGTGTTCAGGCGTAATTTTTGGATTTGGCGCTAAAAGTTACTTGTTGGCGCTTAAAGCGGCGACAATGTTGATGGAGGGAAAATGATTGCTCGTTATAATCGGTTAAGTTCATTCTTGAAATCATCCGGCGTGGACGCCATGTTAATTAACAAACCGGAATCAAGGCGATACATAACCGGATTTACCGGTTCGGCAGGAATGGTATTGTGTGATTATTCCTGTGAGTATCGCAAATTGTTTGTAGATTTTCGCTATATGGAGCAAGCAAGTCAGCAGGCATCACAATGGGAAATTGTAAAGGCTATTCAAAATTCTTTGACGGAAATTGCCGTTCAGGCAAGGTCAGCCGGTTTTAAACGAATTGGCTTTGAAAGTGATTTTATAACTGTCGACGCAAAAACAGCTCTTGATAATGCATTTGCGGACTTTGAGCTGGTTCCGCTAAAACTAGCTGATTTGCGTAAAGAAAAAGATGAAAATGAAATTCGCATTATAGAAACTGCGGTTGAAATTGCTGAAATGGCGCTTAACAAAGTCATCAAGGAAATATGTCCGGGGGCAAAAGAACGCGATATCGCGATTTTGCTGGAAACATATATGCGTAAAGCCGGTGCTGACGGTTCGGCTTTTGATATTATTGTCGCATCCGGTGTACGTTCAGCATTACCGCATGGCCGGGCTAGTGACAAGTTGATAGAAAGCGGAGATTTTGTCACGCTTGATTTTGGGGCATATTTCAAGGGGTATAATTCAGATATTACCCGCACGTTTGTCGTGGGAAAAGCCAGCGAAAAACATCGTGTAATATATGATACAGTGCTTGCAGCTCAGTTGGCGGCACTGCAAGCGGTGCGAGCCGGTGTGGAAAACCACTCAGTAGATAAGGTGGCTCGTGATTATATAACGGCGGCCGGATACGGCGAGTGCTTTGGACATGGCTTGGGACACGGCTTGGGAATGCTGGTGCATGAAGCACCGGGACTGTCGTACGCTGCCGAACCAACGATTTTACAAATTAATAACATAGTTACTGTTGAACCAGGAATATATGTACCCGGTTTTGGCGGTGTTCGTATCGAAGACGATGTAGTTGTTAAAGAAAATGGCTGCGAAATTTTGACCAGCTTTGATAAGCGATTGATTGAGTTATAATATTTTGGAGGAATAGATGATATCAAGTAATGATTTTAGAAATGGTGTGACAATTGAAATTGACAATAATGCCTGGCAGATAATTGATTTTCAGCACGTAAAGCCAGGAAAGGGCGCTGCGTTTGTACGTGCAAAACTGAAAAACCTTCGGACTGGTGCGGTTGTTGAACGAACTTTTAATGCCGGTGAGAAAGTTGCCAAGGGGCATGTTGATAAGCGCAAGATGCAATTTTTGTATCTGAGTGACGGTTTGTATAATTTCATGGATAATGAAAACTATGAACAAGTAGAATTGACCAAAGAGCAGCTAGGCATCGCCGTGAATTTCATGAAAGAAAACATGGATATTGATGTAATGTTTTTTCAAGGACAGGTTATCGGTATCGACTTGCCGACATCGGTGGAATTGGTTGTAACTGAAACTGATCCTGGTATCAAGGGCGATACAGCAACCGGCGGCAGTAAGTCCGCGGTTTTAGAAACCGGTCATACAGTGCGCGTACCGCTGTTTATTGAACAGGGTGATGTGTTACGGGTCGATACCCGTTCCGGTGAATATATAGAAAGAGCGAGCAAATAGTTGTGGGTCTCCCAATGAAGGTTATTTCTTCACCGGGAGACTGCTTTGCTTTGTGAAGTATAGTATGGATAGTAATGTTGTGCATAACACTAATATTGGTTCGATAAATATCAATAATGATGCGATTTGTTCAATAGTTGCCATGAGTGTTGGTGAAATATTTGGTATTGCGGGATTTTCTCGCGGTTTTTATGAGAAAATTAAAAACAAAATAAGTTCAGATAAAAAACGTGGGATACGTGTTGAAATTTCTGATGATAAAAAAATCACTATCACTATCGGTATATATGTTGACTATGGAGTGATAATTGCCGATGTTGTTTTGGCACTGCAACGCCATGTAAAAGAAGCAGTGGAGAAAATGGTTGAAGCCGAGGTTGTGGCTGTTAACATCGATATTGACGGTGTGAAGTTTCAAAAAGATTGAAAGGGATTATATGAGTCGCAGAAAAGCGCGTGAGATCGCCTTACAAGCGCTGTATGAAATTGAATATAATGACCAATTGCCGCACGAGGCTTGTACCAGAGTTTTTTCGTTACTTGATTTTGAAGATGCTCCGGTTGAAGCAGCCTTTTCTGTGGAAATTGTGAGCGGTGTGCGGTTGAATATTGAGAAAATTGATGAATTGATTACCAGGTTTTCTGATGGTTGGGAAATTGACAGAATGCCGGCGGTTGACCGCAACATCATTCGTATAGCAATTTTTGAGATGCAGTATGCTGAAGATAAGCTGTCGCCAGGTATTGCGATTAATGAAGCAGTAGAGTTGGCTAAAACTTATGGTACTGATGAGACTAAAAAATTCGTTAACGGATTGCTTTCGAGCGTTGTGAAAAAGTATACGGCGGAAATCGGTGAGTAATGCCAAAGTGTTTTCTTGGAATTGATACCAGTTGCTACACAACTTCTGTTGCGGTTGTAGACGAAAAATCCGGGTTGCTCGCTGATGAACGAATTGTTTTGACTGTTGCGAAAGGCGCGCGTGGTTTGCGTCAATCGGAAATGGTGTTTCAGCACACGAAAAATTTGCCAGTGCTAATTGAACGATTAAAAAATATTTTCGTCAGTTACGATGTCGCAGCAGTCACGGTAACTAACCAGCCACGTGCAACTGAAGAATCATACATGCCGGCTTTTTTGCCGGGGATTGGTTTGGCAAAAGCGTTGAGTGCTGTTCTCGGCGTTCCGCTGTATATGATTAGTCATCAACATAACCATATCCTTGCGGGGTTGTGGGCGGCGTCTGAGCGGGTAGTTCGCCAGGCGGTGGTTATGCACCTTTCCGGTGGTACGACCGAAGTTGTAGTTGTTGATGATGTTTTTGGAACACAGCCACGCGTGGAAATAATTGGCGGGACAAATGATATTTCGGCGGGTCAGTTTATTGATCGTTTGGGTGTAGAGCTTGGGCTGGATTTTCCTGCAGGTTTGCAACTTGAGCAGTTGGCCGCATCCGGGGAAATTATCGAGCGGTTTCCGGTTCGGTTGTTTAGTAATTGTGTCAGTTTTTCCGGCTATGATACGAAATTTGCCGCTTTGGTTAAAACCAATATTTATTCGAAAGCTGACATCGCGGCTACCGCGCAAGATGTTATTGCCAGAACTCTTGCAAAACTGGCGCGCAAAGTGATGCTGGACAAGCAAATAAATACGTTGTTGTTAGTAGGCGGTGTGGCTTCCAATAGTTATATAGTTGACGCAATATATAGACAGATTGTCGATATTGATAAAAAAGCATTGATTAATACTAATGCCAAATTTTGTCCGGACAATGCGGCCGGAGCGGCATTTTACGCGCAAATTCGCACGTTGGCGGTATAGGCTTTTGAAGATTATTTCTGTTTCGCAACTAACTGGTCAAATAAAGATCATTATCGAACAATCGGCGCTACTAAATAATTTTTGGTTGCGCGGGGAAATATCCAATTTCAAGCGGCATATTTCCGGACATTGCTATTTTTCGCTAAAGGATGCGCATTCAGTTATTAAATCAGTTATGTTTAAAAGCCGGGCGGATGGTTTACGATTTGTTCCTGTCAACGGTATGAGCGTAATTGTTAATGGCAGAGTGGCTGTTTATGAACGTGACGGCAATTATCAACTGTATGTAGACAAAATAGTGCCGGATGGCGTGGGCGAGTTATGGTTGAGTATTGAACAACTGCGTGAAAAATTAACAAAGGAAGGGTTGTTTGCACAAAGTCACAAGCGGCCGTTACCATTGTTGCCGTCACGGGTTTGTGTAATATCTTCACAAACCGGTTCGGTTATTAGAGATATTTTATCAGTTGCAAAAAACCGCAATCCGTTTGTGCAAATAATTTTGTTTCCGGCGCAGGTGCAAGGTGTCGAGGCGGTTAATCAGATTTGTAAAGCTCTATCGGTAATCAACGATACTTGCATGGCTGAAGTAATAATTATCGCGCGTGGCGGTGGTTCGTTCGAAGATTTGCAGGCATTCAATGATGAACGGTTATTACGGGCAGTGGCAGCGTCTGTCATTCCGGTTGTTTCTGCAATTGGACACGAGACGGATTTCACTTTGTGTGATGCAGTCGCTGATTTACGTGCGGCGACACCATCGCAAGCAGCTGAGCTGGTAGTACCAAAACGGCAAGAACTATGCGCGAAAATTGATGATCAAATTAACCTGATGCGTCTGCGGTTAAAAAGTTTTATTATTAGTGAGCGAAAAACGATTCAACTTATAGTTTCGCAAAAAGCTTTTCTCCGACCGCAAACAATTTTAGAAAGACAGCGGTTGGATTTGGATAGTACTTTGGAGTTATTGAGAATTAATGCTCAGAAAATTATTACAAAAAAACGGTCGCTTTATCAAGTACAATGCGAAAAACTTGCAATGCTTAATCCGATAGCGGTTTTGCAACGCGGTTATGCGGTAGTAAACGACAACTGCGGTAAAATAATAGCTTCTGTTAAGCAACTGGCATTGGACGCGCAAGTTTCCGTGCGACTGGCTGACGGTGCGATTACTGCAAAAATCATGAAAATTATTCCGGAGAATATTGATGAAGAAAAAAGCTGAATTAAACATAGAAGCGCTGCAATATGAGCAGGCGTATGCGGCATTGGAAGACGCAGCTAAAGCACTGGATTCCGGAGAAGTTACTGTTGATGAGGCGTTGGAAAAGTTTGAGCGGGGCATGGTTGCGGCAAAACGCTGTATGAAGTTATTGGACAACGCTGAACAAAAAATGGATTTACTGGTCAGTGAATATTCCGGCAAAATTGTTTTTGAAAAACTTGCGATCACGGAGGACCGATGAGCAACAATAGTTCTAGTCGTGTCGAATTAATCGAGAAACGACTTGCAGAATTAGTACCGGAAAACGGTTATCCGGCGAATATCTTTCAAGCCATGCGCTATAGTCTGCTGGCTGGCGGAAAGCGCATCCGTCCGATTTTTTTTATGGCTGCGGCTGATGCCGTTGGTGCGGATGGCACAAACTTTATTGATGCCGCCTGTGCCTTGGAGATGATTCATACATATTCGCTTATTCACGATGATTTGCCGGCGATGGACAACGATGATTATCGGCGTGGACGTCTGACTAACCACAAAGTTTTCGGTGAAGGTATGGCAATCTTAGCCGGTGATGGTTTGTTGACACTGGCCTTTCAAACACTGATCCGGCAACAAGAAATCAATGCTGCAGTATTAAACAAAATTGTTGATTTGTATGCTACCGCCGCCGGTCCGATTGGGATGGTCGGCGGACAAGCTATTGATTTGGCTTCTGCCGGTGGGTTAATAGCTGAAACTGATTTGCTATATATGCACAAAGCCAAAACTAGTGAATTATTTAGAGCGGCATTGGTAGGCGGGGCGTTGGCGGCTGGGGCAAATACCTTACAAATCGAAGCGATGCAAACGTTTGCCGAATTGTTTGGATTGGCATTTCAAATTACCGATGATATTTTAGACGTTACCAGCTCATTTGAAGAGCTGGGAAAACCGATTGGCTCGGATGAAAAAAATGCCAAGCCGACATACGTTTCCAAATACGGATTGTCAGGCGCAAGGCAAATGGCCAACGATGCAGTAGCTCAGGCAATTGCCAGTTTGTCAATATTTGGCGAGCGGGCTGATTTGCTCAGAGTAGCTGCGCAGCAATTGCTGACTCGCAGGTCGTAGCACTATGCATAATTTTAGTGAGTTTTGGGCTAATGGAGTGCTGTGGTGTGCGATTATCAGCTGGGCAATAGCGCAACTGCTGAAAGTTTTTTTTGATTACGCTAGAAATGGTTGTTTTGATGCAACACGGCTCGTGGGTACTGGCGGAATGCCCAGCTCACACACAGCGCTTGTTGTGGCGTTGACCGCTGCAGTTGGAATAAAGTGTGGATTTGCATCGCCGGATTTTGCAGTGGCGGCAATTTTATCGGCAGTTGTTATGTATGACGCGACTGGAATCAGGCGCGCCGCCGGACGACAGGCTACGGCACTAAATAAGATAATCAAAGAAATGACCGAAGGACATCCAGTGAAAGAAGTTCACTTAAAAGAATTACTCGGACACACTCCTGTTGAAGTCATCGCCGGCGCTGTTTTGGGCGTTGTGGTTGCATTGGTATTACAATACATTGGTTGGTTATAGGGAAGTTATGAGCAATATACTTGATACAATAGATTCAGTGCAAGATTTTAAAAAAATTGAATTGAAACAATATTCGCAGTTGGCCGAAGAAATAAGGTTGCTGCTGATTAAAACTACTTCAAGCAACGGCGGACATCTTGCGCCTAATCTGGGCGTAGTTGAATTGACAATGGCATTGCATAAAGCATTTAACTGTCCGAGCGATAAAATTGTTTGGGATGTAGGACATCAGGCCTATATTCACAAGATACTGACCGGACGGCGTGAACAGTTCGGTACGCTACGCCAATATGGCGGATTGAGCGGATTTCCAAAACGTGAAGAAAGTGCCAGCGACGCTTTTAATACCGGACATTCCGGTACTTCAATTTCGGCAGCGCTTGGAATCGCACTGGCACGCGATATAAATAAAGAAAACTTTCATTCGTTGGCAGTAATTGGTGACGGATCTTTCACCAATGGTATGGTTTACGAAGCATTAAATCAAGCCGGACATAGCGATACTAATTTAATAGTAGTGCTAAACGACAATGCCATGTCAATTTCGCCAAACGTTGGAGCATTAGCTGAGTATTTTGCTCGAATTCGAACTACACCCAGGTATTCAAAACTGAAGCATGATGTCGAACAGCTTGTTCGCCGGATTCCCACTATTGGTGAGAGCGTGGCGCATTATGCCGAACGCGTTAAGGATGCGTTGAAGTTTATTGTAATGCCGGGAATGTTTTTTGAGGAAATGGGCTTTACTTATTTTGGACCGATTGACGGTCATAATATTCAACAGATGTTGGATGTATTTCAAAATGTAAAAACAGTGGGCGGGCCGATATTGGTCCATGTTGTTACACAAAAAGGTCGCGGTTATTTTCCGGCAGAAACTAAGGCTGATAAATTTCACGGCGTCGGCCCGTTTAAAGTATCTACCGGCGAAGCAATAAAAGATCCGGAAGCGCCGGAAAGCTATACCAATGTTTTTGCCGATATTTTGGTGGATGTCGCGGATGAACGCGACGATGTCGTGGCAATTACCGCGGCAATGCGTGACGGAACCGGATTAAGCAAATTTGCCAGAAAATACCCGGAGCGGTTTTTTGATGTTGGAATTGCCGAGGCACACGCTGTAACATTAGGTGCAGGTATTGCTGCAGGCGGTTTGCGTCCGGTAATCTCTATATATTCGTCGTTTTTGCAGCGAGCTTATGATAATGTTGTTCATGATGTTTGTTTACAAAAACTTCCGGTAATATTTGTATTGGATCGGGCGGGAATCGTTGGTGATGACGGACCTACGCATCACGGAGTTTTCGATTTGTCTTATCTCAGGCATATTCCAAACTTGGTTGTAATGTCGCCTAAAGACGAACAGGAATTGCGTAGTATGTTCAAGAGTGCGTTTAGTTATAATTGTCCGGTAGCGATTCGCTATCCGCGTGGTAGCGGTGTCGGAGTGGATTGCGAACAACCATTAGAAAACATTGAGCTTGGCGCGAGCGAACGGTTGCGTAGCGGCGGAGATGTAGCGCTCATTCCAATCGGCGCTATGTGTAATCCAGCTTTTCTTGCCGCTGAAAAATTGGCGGATTGTAACAAAATCGAGGCGACAGTTTTGAATGCCCGGTTCGTAAAGCCGTTGGATGAACAAGCTTTGCACGCCCTTTGTGAAAAATTTGAGCACATTGTAACTTTGGAAGATAATGTTTTGCAAGGCGGATTTGGATCGGCGGTGTTGGAATTTATTAACGAACATCATTATGCTACTAAAGTCTTGCGTTTGGGTTGGCCGGATTGCTTCATTGAACAAGGACCGCGAGAATTAATGCTGGAAAAATACGGATTAGCTGTTGATGGTATCGTTGAGTCCGTCAGCAAGTTCATTAAATAATATGGCAAAAAAGCGTTTAGATGTACTCTTAGTTGAAAGAAATTTTGCAGCTAGTCGTGAACGTGCCAACAGTATGATTTTGGCTGGAAAAGTTCGTGTCAATAGTCAAATGTCTGGCAAAGCCGGCGTGAAAATCGACGAAAATGCAATAATTGAAGTGTTAACTAATGATCTTTGCTATGTGTCGCGCGGCGGCTTAAAATTAGAAAAAGCGATGGCCAAGTTTGCTATTGTATTTAAAGATAAAGTGGTTGCAGATATTGGTGCGTCTACTGGCGGTTTTACTGATTGTGCTTTGCAAAATGGTGCGCGCTTTGTTTATGCAATTGATGTTGGTTACGGACAGTTGGCCTGGAAACTGCGCAATGATGACCGTGTAATTAACATGGAACGCACTAATATTCGAAATGTGAATGCCGATGTTTTTCAACCAAAAGCGGATATTGTTACTATTGACGTTTCATTTATCTCTTTGTCAAAAGTACTGTTTTCAGCAGTTGCATTAGCCACTGACTACGCAGATTTTATTGTGCTGATAAAACCCCAATTTGAAGCAGGGCGCGAGCGTGTTGGTAAAAAAGGTGTAGTGCGTGATAAGAACACTCATGTCGACGTAATTCAGTCAGTCGTGAACAGTGGTCATGAAAACGGTCTGTTTATTAAAGCGCTGACTTTTTCGCCCGTTACCGGTCCGGAAGGAAATATTGAATTTCTTGCGCATTTTGTCAAAGTCAATGAAGAGCTGTGTGCCGGTGCAATTGAAGAAATTGTTGAAGCCGCGCACAAAGAATTAGATTAATAAGGTGATGTGATGGTTGTTGGAATATTTCCCAATCGGGGCAAAAACCGAATTGTCGAAGCGGTTGATCGAATAGTCAGTTGTTTAGAAAAATTAAATATTGATTTTTTTATGTCTGATAGCGATGCTCGTCATTTTGGACTAACGGATCATGGGTTGTCAATGCTAGAATTGGTTAAGAAAATTGATTGTGCGATATCAATTGGCGGAGACGGTACGATGATTAAATGCGCGCGCGAAGTGGCACAATACGATATTCCGGTTTGCGGAATTAATCTTGGTAAAGTAGGGTTTCTAAATGATATCGAATTTGATGATATTGAAACTGCGTTAAATGATTTAGCTGAAGCGAAATTCATCATTAAAGAGCGAATGATGCTCAAAGTTGAAGTGCTACGAGGACGTGAGCTGTGTTTTTCCGGAGTGGCATTAAATGATGCGGTAATTTCTAAAAGCGGATTATCGCGGTTATTACGATTGTCGGTTTCGATAGAAGCCGGGTTGGTTGAAAAATATCCTGCAGATGGAATAATTATCGCTACGCCGACCGGATCGACCGGTTATTCCTTGAGCGCCAATGGTCCGATAATTCATCCTTCGGTTAAAGTTTTGATAGTTACCCCGATTTGTCCACATTTATTACATTCTCGATCGATCATTGTTGCTTGTGAAGAAAAAATTATCGTTGAGTTTGATCCGGTAAAAGAAGAAGCAATTTTGACTTTGGATGGGCAGTTGGATTACAAGTTGGATAATCGTGATAAAATAGTCATAACTCAATCTCCCTATTCTGCTAAACTAATAAAATTATTTGACTCAAAGCCATTTTTCGAAGTGGTGCGAGAGAAGCTGCATGAACACTAGGGTGCATTTAAACGCGCTTAATTTTTCCAAGCTTTATTTGCGGGAGCGTTTAAAAACGGCGCAACATATTGTCGATGCAACATGTGGTAATGGACACGACTCAGAGTTTCTCGCCAATAATAGTCTAAGCTCCGCGCAGATATTCGCCATGGATATTCAGGAGATTGCTATAACAAACACCCTGGCTCGCTTAACTGAGCGTGGTTTGCAAAACCGAATTACCGTTATTCATGATAGTCATGTCAATCTGCCACAATATGTAACAGCAATTGATTTGGCAGTATTTAATCTCGGATATTTACCAGGAGGCGACCATTCATTAACGACAACCGCGGTAACGCTTATGCAGACCTTAGAAAAGCTAACTGGTCTGCTTAATTGCCGCGGTGCGATTGTTATTGTCGCTTATCCCGGCCATGTTGAGGGAATGAAGGAACGTCATTTATTGACAAGGTTTATGGAAAAATTATCACAAAACGCGTATAATTGTGCGTGCTTTAAAATGCTAAATCAAAAAAACAATCCCCCAGAGCTGTACATTATCGAAAAATGGTGATTATATGCTACAAAAGCTTACTATCGAAAACTTTGCCTTGTTTGAAAGTGCAACATGTGATTTTTCTGTCGGACTAAATGTTATTTCTGGTGAAACCGGCGCCGGGAAAACGATTTTGATGGAAGCGCTTAATGCAGCACTCGGCGGCAAAGTTTCCAGCGACTTTATCCGAACCGACGCGAAATGTTTTTATATTGAAGCCCAGTTCGCGGCGGTGTCCGCTGGCACAATTTTACAGTTGAAGGCTAATGATATTGCTGTCGATGCTGATCGGGTTTTGGTAACACGGCGCTACACTATGGGAAAATCCGAACAGTCGGTTAACGGTGTTCGGGTAACGCTGGCAACACTTAAGTTGCTCGCTCAAGATCTGATAGATTTGCATGGACAGCATGAGCACCAAGCGTTGTTACGCGAACAAACGCATCTTGCGATAATCGACTGTTATGATTCGCGAATCACAGGCGTTTATGAAAAATACTTAAAAGAATATACACTTTATAGAAAGACCGTCAAGCAACTTAATGATTATGAACAGCTTGGAAAAAACGCAGCGCAACGCAGCGATATTTTAGCTTGGCAAATTCAAGAGATCAGCGAAGCTGCGCTAACACCTGGTGAAGAAGAACAGCTGGAAGATTCAGGGAAAATTCTGGCAAATGCTGAAAAAATTGCATTAGCCGCAACACATTGTTATTCGATGTTGCGCGGCGGTAAAGATAGTGGTGTAATTGACAAGCTTTATTTGGCGAAACAGGATATAGAAATGCTGGCACGTTATTATCCCCCAATAGCTGAACAGGTTGGAGCAGTTAATTCTGCGGCCTTGGCTATGGAAGATGTTTCGGAAACTGTTAGGGATATTGGTAATAGTGTTGAATTTAATCAGCAAAAATTAAATACTTGCTACAGCCGTCTGGAGCAGATCAAAAAGCTTAAACGAAAATATGGTGCTTCGGTTGATGAAATTCTTGCGTTTAGATTAGCGGCTGAGCGGGAATTAGATGAAATTGAAAATCTTGATGTACAAATTCAGCAATGCAAAAATGATATAGCTAAAGTGCTTCAATGCTTGTCCAAAAGTGCTGAAGAATTATCAGCGCTTCGGTTAGAAGCGGCAAGAATGTTTTCGAAAACACTCACTGCGGAGTTAAGCGAGTTGGCGATGTCGGGCGGCAGGTTGCAGGTCGAAATCACTCAGCAGTCGGAGTTCACGGAAACTGGTCGTGATTCTGTCGAGATTATGTTTAGTGCCAACATTGGTGAACCGGTTAAACCGTTGTCAAAAGTTGCATCCGGAGGCGAATTAAGCAGAATCGCCTTGGCAATAAAATCCCAGATGAATATAAATAGTGATGCTAACACGGTTGTTTTTGATGAAATTGATTCCGGAGTCGGCGGAAAAACTGCGCTAGTAGTTGCTGAAAAATTAAAAAAAATTGCCCAAACCCGGCAGGTGCTATGTATAACTCATTTAGCACAAATAGCATCAATTGCTGATAAACAATTTCTGCTAATAAAGATGGTTGAAAATAATCGTACAGCGTCAAACATTGTTGAGTTGACGGCAATTGACCGTAAAACCGAAATAGCGCGAATGTTGTCTGGAATTGTTAATGATAAATCAATAGCTATGGCCGAAGAATTACTTAAAAAACCGGAGGAAGAATGAAAATTTTTATTTCGCTGGATATGGAAGGTTGCGCCGGGACATATTCGTGGAAGCAAGATGACCAAAAACGCGAAGAAGTGCGCGAACTGATGACTCGTCAGCTAAAATGGGTGATAAAAGGTATCCAGAAAAGCGATAAAAATGATGATGTGGATGAAATTGTCGTTGCTGATTCACACAATTGTTGTGACAGTCTAAAATATGATATTTCTCGTATTGATAACAGAATATTTTTGATATCCGGCGGTTCGCGTCCGCATTCGATGATGGAAGGGGTGCAGCATTGCGATGTTGTTTTTTTGGTGGGCTACCATGCGGGAATGAGCGCTATTTGTGCCAGCATGGATCACACTTACTCTTCTTCTTTGATAAAAGTTTGTATTAATGGTAAGAACATGAATGAAACATTTATCAATGCCGCTGTGGCTGGATACTATAATGTTCCGGTGGCGTTGGTTATTGGCGATGAAGCGCTGAAGCAGGAAGTACTTGTTCCGGATGCGATGCCGTGGATTGAATATGTAGCAACTAAACAGGCAATAACACGATTTTCATCTAAGTTTTATCCATATGAAACCGTTAAACAAAACACAATTGCTGCAGTAATAAGCGCGTTGAGCGGTGACGTTCGAACATTACCAATATATGGTTTTCATGGCAAAACTACTGTAAGTGTTGAATATCCGTCAACAGACCGGGCTGATCACGCGGAGCTGTTACCGTATTCAAAACGTGTTGACGGCAGGACAGTGGAGTTTAGCGACGATAACTTTTTGACTGTTTTTCGGACATTTTTGTTGATGACATCATTTTAATAAAAAGAATATTTACGGAGAATCGATATGGAAAAAATATATTTTGATAACGCTGCCACGACTAAAGTAGACGAACGGGTAATTGAAGTAATGATTGATTGCATGCGCAATAATTATGGAAATCCTTCGAGCGTGCATTCTTTTGGACGTGACGCCAGGCGTCTGGTCGAAGCTGCCCGTAGTCAGGTTGCAAAATTATTAAACGCCGAGTCTGGCGAAATATTTTTCACTGGCGGTGGAACAGAAGCTGACAACTTGGGAATAAAAGGTGTTATGGCGGCAAACGTCAAAAAGGGCCGTCATATAATCTCAACACCGATTGAACACCATGCAGTACTGCATTCATTGGATTATCTTAAAAAAACCGGTTGCGAAGTCACTATGCTGACGGTTGATGAGTATGGCATGATAAATCCTGAAGAACTTAAGAACGCCATTCGTCCGGATACGGTGTTGGTTTCAATAATGTTTGCCAATAATGAAGTAGGAACAGTTCAGCCGGTAGCGGAAATAGGCGCAATTTGCCGGGAGCGCGGCGTGTATTTTCATACTGATGCGGTACAGGCAGTTGGTAATGTGCCTATAGACGTCAAGGCGCTAAACATTGATTTGATGCCGTTATCCGGTCATAAATTCAACGCATCCAAAGGGATAGGCGCACTCTATGTGCGCAAAGGCGTAAGAATTTTGCCGGTACAACACGGCGGGTCGCATGAACGTAATCTGCGTGCCGGCACGGAAAATGTACCAGGAATCGTTGGTTTAGGCAAAGCTGCTGAAATTGCAGCAGCTGAAATGAACGAAAAAATCGTCAGAGTTACTAATTTGCGCGACAAACTTATTAGCGGTATAATAAACGCTGTTCCGTATGTAAAACTTAACGGGCATCCAGAAAAGCGGTTACCGGGTAATGTCAATTTTAGTTTTAGGTTTATCGAAGGCGAATCGCTGTTGTTGAACCTTGATCTAAAAGGCGTTGCCGCAACCAGTGGTTCGGCTTGTACTTCTGGTACGCTCGATCCCTCACATGTTTTACTGGCAATGGGAATGAGCCATGAGGTGGCGCACGGATCATTGCGGTTAACTATCGGCAAATACAATACAATGCACGATGTGGAGTATTGCTTGGAAGTTTTACCGGAAATTGTAATCAGGTTACGGCAGATGTCGCCATTGTATGAAGGAATTTAAGAAGAGGTAGTTATGTATACAGACAAAGTATTAGAACATTTTCAACATCCGCGCAATTGCGGTGAAATCGAAAATGCCAGTGGTGTAGGTACAGTTGGCAATGCCAAATGCGGCGATATCATGAAGGTGTTTTTGTCGATTGACGATAACGATGTAATAACTGATGTTAAATTCAAAACCTTCGGATGCGGCGCAGCGATTGCAACCAGCAGTATGATGACAGAGATGGTTAAGGGGAAGACGCTGAAAGAGGCTATGGCACTGACTAATTCCGAAGTTGCCGATGCTCTGGATGGGTTGCCACCAGCCAAAATGCATTGCTCGAACCTGGCAGCTGATGCATTGCATGAGGCGATTAAGAGTTATCTGGAAAAGCAAGGGCGTTAGTTGTTAATGCAAAACAAGAATGTCCGTGTGGTAATCGCTATGAGTGGCGGAGTGGATAGTTCGCTGACTGCGGCGCTGTTAAAAGAGCGTGGCTATGATTGTATCGGCGTAACTATGCATTTGTGGGATGATGAGAATTATTTTGATCCCAACAACCGTGGTTGTTGTTCGTTGCTTACTGTCGAAGATGCACGGCGCGAAGCTGAACGTTTGGAAATACCTTACTATGTTTTGAATTTTAAAGATCAATTTAAGAAAACTGTTGTTGATAATTTTATTTCTGAATATAATTGTGGCCGTACGCCAAACCCGTGTATTCTTTGCAACAAATATCTAAAGTTTGAGGCGTTGCTACGCAAGGCGCGTGAGTTAGGTGCGGATTATTTGGCTACCGGACACTATGCGCGGGTGCAGAAAAACGAAAAAACCGGACGGTATAATTTATTAACTGGTATTGATAGCGCAAAAGACCAGTCTTATGCATTATATAATATGACGCAGGACGTTTTAGGCAGTTTTTTGTTGCCGCTAGGAAATTATTCGAAACAAGAAGTCCGCAAAATGGCTGCTACTTATGGTTTAGCAGTTGCTGACAAACCGGATAGTCAGGAGATTTGCTTTATTCCCGATAATGATTACCATCGTTTCTTGAAACAAAATGCAAACGTGGAACCATTACCGGGCTGGTTTGTGGACAAGCTTGGGCGAAAAATTGCTAAACACGACGGCATTCAATTTTATACAATCGGGCAGCGCAAAGGGCTGGGGTTGGCGCTTGGAAAACCAGCTTTTGTCACCGAAATTCGTCCGAGTGTCAATGAAGTAGTAATTGGTTTCGCTGAGGATGTATATGCGAAAGAGTTTATAGTCAATAGTGTAAACTGGATCGCGGTTGAAAAATTGGTTGAAACGCGTAGCGCGTTGGTGAAAATCCGCTATTCGGCAACTGCGCAACCAGCTATGTTACAACCGTTAACTAACGGTAGTGTTCTGGTAGTTTTTGAAAATGCACAACGCGCAATAACGCCTGGACAGTCTGCAGTATTTTACGACGCTGATATGGTAATTGGCGGTGGAATAATAGACATAATTAAGGAGTGAGGGAAAATGAAAAAATTAGTAATAGCTATCTTAATAGTTTTTGCAGCGATTTTTGTAGCAGGTTGTGATCCGTACAATGTAGAAATAGTAACATTTAAGGATCCGCAATTTGTCAATATGCGCTATGCCCAAGTCATGGTCTGCGTTAATAATAACGATTTGATTATCAAAAAAACTTTTGAAAACGAAATCAAATTTAATTTGCAAAAATATGGCGTGCGTTCAATTACCGATTCGGAGATGTTTCCGCCAACCAGAAGTTATTCTGAAAGTGAGCGGTTACAAGCGCTGAAACACGATGGCTATGATGCATATTTAGTGTTGGCTATTGATGATTACAAAGTTGATAAAAACAATGTTGCGCCGACCAGCCAAGTGACCACCGGTCAAGTGACACAGAACGGCAATAATACTAATTATGTTCAGCAGACCCAGCTAGTCGGCGGATATACGGAAACTAATATGAATGTAACATATTCGGCAAAGCTGTTTGATGTTGCAACTAACAAGGTTGCCTGGATGGGAACGATGAAAATGGCAACTGATATGGAATACTATACAAACCGGCAGATACTTGCTAGTGAAACCGGTAAGATGTTGATTAACAGGATGGTAACCGATAACGTACTTGCAGCAACAATGCCCCAAAAATAATATGGATCTTTAATATTATTAGTCAGAAATTTGTGCAAGTGCTATCAGCCTTGCTGGTTACTGCGTTATTGTTTTAGGAGTACAGAGAATGACAGGAAATGAACTGAGAAAAAAATATTTGGATTTTTTCAAAAGCAAACAGCATCTTATCCAGAGCAGCTATTCGTTGATTCCGCATGACGATCCAACATTATTAATTGTCGCAGCGGGAATGGCGCCGCTAAAACCGTTTTTTACCGGAAAAATGACACCGCCAAGTCCGCGTATTGCCACTTGTCAAAAATGTGTGCGCACTAATGATATAGAGAATGTTGGATATACGGCACGTCATCATACCTTCTTTGAAATGTTGGGTAATTTTTCGTTTGGCGATTACTTTAAAGTTGAAGCGATAGAATGGGCGTGGGAATTTGTAACAAAGCATTTGCAGCTTGATCCCAACCGTATTTATCCGAGTGTGTACGAAGAAGATGATGAAGCTTACGATATTTGGCGCGACAAAATCGGCATTCCGGAAGCCCGCATTGTTCGACTTGGCAAAAAAGACAATTTTTGGGAAATTGGTCCCGGACCTTGTGGCCCGTGTTCTGAACTTTATTATGATATGGGCGAAGAATTTGGTTGCGGTAACGAAAATTGTTTTGTCGGTTGCGATTGTGATCGCTATTTGGAATTTTGGAATTTAGTGTTTACCCAATTCGACCGGCAAGAGGACGGTTCTTATTTGCCGCTCGCAAAAAAGAACATTGATACCGGCGCTGGTCTGGAGCGGTTGGCTTCGATTATGCAGCATAAACGTTCCAACTTTGAAACCGATTTAGTGTTTCCCATAATTCAATACGTCGAGAAAATTTCTGGCATGTGTTTCGGTAAAGACGGCAAGAACGATATTTCTATGAAGGTCATTGCTGACCATGGGCGAAGTATGGTCGTTATGATTGGTGATGGAATATTGCCGTCGAATGAAGGCCGGGGCTATGTATTGCGACGAATTTTGCGTCGTGCTATTCGACATGGTAAGTTACTTGGAATTAATAATTCCTTCATGTTGCCGCTTGTCGATGTTGTTGCCGGTATTTTTGCCGAGCCGTATCCGGAAATTGGTAAAAACATCGACTTTATCAAAAAAATCGTTGAAAATGAAGAAAACCGTTTTAACGAAACGCTACATCAGGGGACAGAATTGTTAATAAAAATAATCGCTGAGCAAAAACAAGCGGGTGGCGCGGTTATTTTAGGCGCTGATGTGTTTAGATTATATGATACTTATGGTTTTCCATGGGAATTAACCATGGAAATAGCGGCAGAGCAGGGAATGAGTATTGATCAGAATGGATTTAGTGTTGCGATGGAAGAACAACGTAACCGTGCGCGAACAGCCAGAGTTGATGTCGCGACAACTGACGGAATTCCCGATCTGACAAAAATTGTCAATCAACCGACTGAATACAACAAAGAATATTCCGAGGCGAAAATTCTCGCAATTTTTAAAGCCGGACAGTTGCTAGATGTTGCGGTTGACGGAAGTGAAGTTGCGTTGGTGTTGGACAAGACAGCGTTCTATGCTGAAGGCGGCGGGCAGGTTTGTGATAAGGGCTTTATTAACAGTGCTGATGGGCAGTTTGTTATTCGGTTGGTAAAAAAATTGCCTGATGGTACAGTTGCTCATTTTGGGCAAGTTGTAACTGGGAAATTTGCACTTAACGCCACAGTAACAATGTTACCGGACTGTGATTTACGGATGGCGGCCGCGCGAAATCATACGGCAACACATATTTTGCATTCGGTCTTGAAAAATGTTTTAGGAAACCATGTTAACCAAGCGGGTTCGTTGGTTTCGCCGGAGCGTTTGCGGTTTGACTTTTCACATTTTGAGCAGATAAAACCTGAACAATTAAGCGAAATCGAATTTTTGGTAAATCAACGTATTTTGGCCGGAGATTCGGTGAAAATCAACAATATGAGTATTGCTGACGCAAAAGCGAGCGGTGCGACTGCGTTATTTGGCGAAAAATATGGTGATATAGTCCGAGTCGTTAGAATTGGTGATTATTCCAAAGAATTTTGTGGTGGAAACCATGTTGATGTTAGCGGCGAAATTGGTTTGTTCAAAATACTCAGCGAAGAAAGTGTAGCGGCCGGTGTGCGTCGAATTGAAGCAGTAACCGGTATGGCGGCAGTAGATTATGTGCAACGTCAAAATATAATATTGAATAAAATTTCTGACGCCTTAAAAGTTGGTACCGATAGTCTTGTAGAGCGTATTGGTTCTCTGCAAGAAAAAACTAAGGAATTGGAAAAAACAATTGCAAAATTAAATCGAAAATTGGTTGGTAATCAGTTAGAAGATCTGTGTAATGCAGCAGTTAGTGTTGGCGCTTTGAGTTATGTTGTGGCTGAAGTATCTGTTCCTGATGTTGAATCGTTGCGTGAACTCGGTGATTCAGTAAAAAATAAATTGGAAAATTGTATTGTGGTGTTGGGAGCGAAAATTGCGGACAAGCTCAGCTTTTTGGCACTGGTTCAAGGCGCGGCGTTGAAATGTGCGCATGCCGGAAAAATTATCCAGGAGACGGCGAGGATTGCCGGTGGTAATGGCGGCGGTAAACCGGAAATGGCGCAGGCTGGAGGTAAATTGCCGGAAAAACTTGGCGAGGCCTTGGCGGCAGCCCGTACAATAATAGCAAAGCAAACGATAGGGGGAGAAAATGAGTAATTCTTTTGAACATACAATGCGTTTTAAGCCGGAAACTGACGATAAACTTAGTGTACGTGAAGTTTTTGGATTAGTGAGCGCGGCTCTGATTGAAAAAGGTTATGACCCAATAAATCAGATCGTAGGTTATCTTATTACCGGTGATCCGGCGTATATTACCAGTCATGGAGATGCGCGCACAATGATGCGCAAGCTTCAACGCGATGATGTCCTCGAAGAACTTGTACGCGATTATTTGAAGTAAATGGAACAACGGTTGCTTGGAAATACCGGCATCAGTGTGTCGCGGTTATGTTTTGGGACGTTAACTATTAGCCGCTTGCAACGGAGCTTTTCGTTAAACATTGGGGGGCGGCTATTGGCGTCAGCGTTAGAACGTGGTATTAATTTTGTCGATAGTGCTAAATTATATGGGACATACAAACATATTGGTAAAGCCATGAAACTTACCGGCAATAACGCTATTGTTATTGCCGGTAAATCGTATGCAAGCGAAAAAAACGCGATGACGGAAGATATACATGCAGCGTTGCGTGAAATTGGTCGGGAATATATAGATATTTTTTTGTTGCATGAGCAGGAATCAATATACACATTACGTGGACATGGCGCTGCGATTGAAGCTTTAGTTGCGGCTAAGCGCGCCGGTAAAATTCGAGCGTTGGGTATTTCCACGCATTTTGTGGCCGCGGTGAAATCGGCCGCACTGCTTCCGGAAATAGACGTTATCCATCCGCTAATTAATCAGTTTGGAATCGGTATCAGGGATGGTACAGCAAAGGACATGCTGCAGGCTATTTCCTTTGCAGCTGAATGTGGCAAAGGAATTTATGCTATGAAAGCACTGGCGGGCGGCCACCTTGTGAAAACGGCTCAACAGTCTATGCAGTGGGCGCTGGCACAAAACGATTTTGCTTCAATTGCCGTCGGCATGCAAAGCCTTAAGGAAATCGAAGCAAATTGCCGGTTATTCTCCGGTATGCCGGCCACGGAGTATTTTGCGCAAGCAAAGCAAGAAAATCGCCGATTGCGAATCCATAATTGGTGTCGCGGCTGCGGTGCTTGTGTCGAACGTTGCCGAAGCAACGCGTTAAAAATCGTTGATGGCAAGGCAACAGTAGACGAGCAGAGTTGTCTATTGTGTGGATATTGCGCAGAAGTTTGTGAAGATTTTTGCATTAAGGTGTATTGAATTATGCGAATAATGGGTTTGGATTTGGGCGACGCTACTATCGGTGTCGCAATAAGCGACGAGATGTTATGGTTTGGACAGGCGATTACGGTAATTCGCAGAATCGGCTGGAAACAGGATATTTTAAAACTGAAAGCATTGATAGACGACAATGATGTGAAGATGATTGTTGTCGGTCTTCCAAAGAATATGGATGGAAGCATTGGCGAACGTGCGGAAATATGTATGAAGTTTGCAAACAGATTATCAGGAGCATTTGAGGGCGTAAAAGTCGAGATGTGGGACGAACGCCTGACCACTGTTTCTGCTGAGCGTATGTTGATTTCCGCAGATGTCCGCCGTGAAAAACGCAAGCAAGTTATTGATAAGACGGCAGCCGCAATAATTTTGCAGAGCTATCTTGATGCACGGCAAAATCGCGAGAAGAAACTGCTGGGTAATCTTGACAAATAATGCAATTGGTGTATAATACAATGGTTGTCGTGTGACAATAGTGCCGCACGGAGAGGCTTTGAAACCTTAGGGTGCCGTATTCGGCGAGTTCAACCGAAAGGGAGGTGTAAACTATGTATGCAGTAGTGGAAACAGGTGGAAAGCAATATCGCGTAGCTGAAGGCGACGTGTTAAAGGTTGAAAAACTTATTGCTGAAGAAGGTGACGCGGTGGTATTGGAAAGCGTTATCTCAGTTGTAAATGATGGTGAATTGGTATTGGGTAAACCATATATTCAAGGTGCCAAGATTACAGCAAAAGTCATTATGCAAGGTCGTGGTAAAAAGATTCGCATTTTTAAGTATAAAGCGAAATCTAATTATCGTAAGCGTCAAGGTCATCGTCAGTCATATACTAAATTATTGATTGAAAAAATTGAAGCTTAGTCAATGATAAAAGTCGGTATTTACAAAGATTCTAATGGTCTTGTGAACGGTTGCAAAATAGTAGGGCATGCCCGATATGCTGAATCAGGCCAGGACATTGTCTGTTCAGCAATATCAATATTGACCTATACTATTGCTTCAGCGATTCAACGATTGTTAAATTTTCAATTAGATGGCGATATGTCGGACGGGAGAATGGAATTCTTCTTGGCTGACGCAGCGAATGATCAAACGCAACTGTTGTTCGAAACGATGTTGATTGGTCTGAGTGAAATCGCACAGCAATATCCGAAGAAAGTCCGTATTTATGAAGAACGGAGGTGACGAAATGTTTTTACAGTTAAATTTGCAGTTATTTGCACATAAAAAAGGCGTTGGTAGTTCACGTAACGGTCGTGACAGCAACTCGAAGCGCCTGGGAATTAAACGTGAAAATGGTCAAGTTGTTCCTGCAGGAAATATTCTTGTTCGTCAGCGTGGAACGGTGTTTCATCCTGGTATGAACGTTGGAATTGGTAAAGATCACACACTGTTTGCCAAAATTTCTGGTCGTGTGACTTTTGAAGTTCGTGGCGTACACAAAAAGCGTCATATCAGCGTTTACCCCGTAGAGCAAGCTTAATCACAACTCCTGCGAGCGCACAGCCGCAGGAGTTTTTTTACTAAAAAACGATGCACTTGGAGAAACCATGTTTATAGATAGATCAAAAATTTCCGTTACCTCAGGTATCGGCGGTGACGGCGCGTCAAGTTTTCGACGCGAAAAATATATAGCCAAAGGCGGGCCTGATGGCGGCGATGGCGGCAGAGGCGGCAGTGTTATTTTGTTAGCTGATGCCAATATTAATACGCTTATTGATTTTCGTTACAAGCGTAAATTCGTTGCCGAAAACGGAGATCGTGGTACCGGCGGAAATAAATCCGGCAAATCGGCCGAAGCTTTATATATAAAAGTTCCGGCAGGAACTGTTGTGTATGATGGTGATACCGACGAATTGATTACTGATTTGAGCGCGCCGGGGATGTCTGCAGTAATTGTCAAAGGCGGACGCGGTGGTCGCGGTAATTCCCGGTTTGTTTCAAGTGTAAACCGAGCGCCAACCTTTGCAGAACTTGGTGAACCAGGTGAGACAAAAAATCTGCGTTTGGAATTAAAGCTTCTGGCTGATGTTGGTCTATGCGGGTTTCCGAGTGTGGGTAAATCAAGCATTATTGCAAGTGTTTCTTCGGCGCGTCCGGAGATTGCTGCTTATCATTTCACAACCACCGTTCCGGTTTTGGGCGTGGTGCGTTTAGATGAGGGCAAAAGTTTGGTTATGGCAGATATTCCTGGACTGATAGCTGGTGCGCATGAAGGCAAGGGGCTCGGGCATGAGTTTTTGCGGCATGTTGAACGAACCCGTGTGCTAATCCACGTGTTGGATGCATCTGGAAGTGAAGGCCGTGATCCGATTGAAGACTTTGAAATTATTAATGCTGAATTGCGTGAGTTTAGCGAAAAATTGATTACCAAGCCACAAATTGTTGCAGCTAATAAAATGGACTTACCGGACGCACGTGCCAACTATGAACGCCTGGAAAAATATTTTTCTGAAAAAGGCTATGAGTTGTTCCCGATATCCGCAGCAACTGGCGAAGGTCTGAAAAAACTAATTAACCGTGCGGCCGCGCTAATCGAGGAGTATCGTGAAGAAATCGTTCCGATAGAAGAAGTGCGTGTATACGAAGCAAAAGCCAAGGAACCGGCCACTGTTTCCCGTGAGCCTGACGGATCTTTTGTTGTTCATAGTAAGGAATTGGTGCGATTGGTGGCCATGACGGATTTTAATAACGAGGAAGCATTGCACAGATTTCAAAAACTCTGGAAGAATTTCGATGTTGACGAAAAATTGGTTGAACGTGGTATAAAAGACGGTGATACTGTAAAAGTTTCAGATATGGTGTTTGAATATAGGAGCTAGAATGTTAACAGGAAAACAAAAACGATATCTTCGTTCGTTGGGAGCAACTTTGGATCCGATAGTTTTCGTCGGTAAAGCAGCATTAACTGATGCAATAACAAAGAGCGCACTTGCTGCAATAGTTGTACATGAACTCATAAAAGTCCGTGTGTTGCAGAACTGTCCTGAAATGCCTTCAACGATAATCGCTAAATTGGCTGACGAGACTGGCGGCGCATTAGTGCAAATTATAGGCAGAAACGGCTTGATTTATCTTCGTAATGAAGAAAAGCCACGGATCGAATTGCCATAGTTATTTAGATTTGATAAAATGCGCTCACAAGGAGCAAATTTGTTATGCAAAAAATTGGAATATTTGGCGGCACTTTTGACCCGATTCATAACGGGCATCTAATTGTTGCAGAACGAGCCTGTGAATCGGCACAGTTAGATAAAGTTGTTTTCGTTCCGGCTTACTCTCCGCCGCACAAACAAAAAACAGCAGATTCTTTGACTGTTTTTGAAGATCGTTATAACATGACGGTTTTAGCAATTGCTGGTAACGAGCGTTTTGTTGTGTCAGATATTGAAAGACGGTTAGAGGGTTTATCATATACAATTAATACCATTAATGAATTGAAAAAAAACTATCCGAAAGACACGGAATTATACTTTATTACTGGTATGGATGCAATTTGTGATTTGTTGACATGGCGCCATCCGGAGCAACTGCTTTGCGGATGTAATTTTTTGGTTGCCAGGCGCAAAAGCAATAAATCTTTGCAACCGGTTTATGACGTCTATGGTGATTTAGCGCGATCCAGAATAACGATATTTGATTCGCCGCTAATCGAAATATCGGCAACTGATATCCGTGAGCGTCTGCAACAGGGAAAATCAATAAAATACTTTATGCCAACAAGTGTGGAAAAATATATTTATGATAATAAATTGTACGATTGAAGATTTGAGTAATTATCTTCAGGAAAAACTAACCATAAAGCGTTACCAACATAGTATTAATGTTGCGAAATGTGCCCAACAGCTTGCCGAACTTCACGGCGTAGATGCTGAAACGGCATATATTGCCGGCTTGTTACATGATTGTGGCAGAGGAATGAGTGATGATGAGCTGCTCACTCAAGTATATTCAGATGGGCGGCAGCTTGATGAAATTGAAATGCGTCAGCCAGTGCTGCTGCATGCTAGTTATGGAGCGGTCATTGCTAAGAACGTTTTTGCGGTCAGTGATAATGACATTCTCAACGCCATTCGCAATCATACGATAGCTGATACTGAAATGTCCGTTTTGGAGAAAATAATTTATCTGGCAGATATGATTGAACCGGACAGAAAATTTGATGGTGTCAAGCGGTTAAGAAAACTGGCCGAAGGTGCGCTTGATGTCGCGATGTCGTCAGCTTTTGATATTTCTATCAAATATGTGATAAAAGCCGGAAAGCTGCTACATCCGAAAACTATTGCAGCACGCAACGAATTGTTGATTATGCGAGGCAAGCAAGATGAAACAGCAGCCAAAAAATAAAATACATCCGATTAACCGAAAGCGAAGGCTAAGTGTCACCAGATTGGTGTTTGTTGTAGTTTTATTTATTGCTCTTTTTGGTGCAATGATACTTGCAGTAATATATTCGTATCGTCATGTTGATAATTTATTACACAATTGCGAACGTGACAGTAACTTAAATGCCCCGGCTATAAATGACAAATATCGAATTATTCCTTATCGGAATATTCTTGTTGTTGGATTAGACAAGACAACTAACAAATCTAACGCGGATTATTTGGCAGTGTTAAGTGTTGCGCCGCGAGGCGGTTATCCAGCGGTAGTATTACAAATTCCGGTAAAAGCGATGTTGTTATATGGCAATTACAAATATAAAATATCGTTACAGCAGTTGTTTGCCAATGGCGGTCCGCTGGGGGTTGCTAATGCTTTGATTAGTCATTATGATATCCCAATTACTGATTATGCAGTTTTTGATTATTCGGCGGTGGCGCGAATCGTTGATGCAGCAGGTGGAATAGATGTTTTCGTCGAAGGCAGCTATGATTATGATGATAAACTAACAGCTACTTCAATCCATATTAAGCCAGGATTTCAACATTTTGACGGCAAATCGGCGGTTGATTATGCGCGTTTTTGTAAAGATGAACTAGGCGAGGACGGGAGAAATAAACGTCAAACCAGAATAACACGCGAGCTTTGGGGAAACGTGTTTTCAATAAAAATGCTGCTGAAACTGTTTGAACTCCGCCAAATTATTGAAAATGACATTTCTACTGATATGCCGCTTGCACAACTTGCAACAACGTTTTACGCATTGATGAAAAGCGATGCCAAGACAGCGGTTACATTAACAGTTCCTGGTCAATATAGTATGGATAAAAACAACAATGTATTCGCAATTGACGAGAGTAAATTTAGAGCTTTTGTAAACAGTACATATTACGAAATAAAACCGGAAGGGAAAAAACAATGAAACCATTTCAAGATGCCCAGGTAATTGCTGAAGCAGCAAATGAAAAAAAAGCGCGTGAGATAATTGTCATGGACATGCAGGAACTAACACCGATTGTAGATTTTCACATTATTTGTGACGCTGCTAACAAGAAGCAAATACAAGCGATTGCCGATAATATTGCTGATAAAATGACCGAGGCCGGCAACGCTCCGCTAAGAACTGAAGGTTATCGCGAAGGCCGTTGGATATTGCTAGACTTTGGTTCGTGCGTTGCCCATGTGTTTCACAGTGATGACCGTCAGTTTTATGACATTGAAGGTCTCTGGAATGATGCTAAAATCGAACGGATATCCGCTAAATAAAAAATGAGTTGGCAGAAACACTGCGTTTCTGCCAACTCATTTTTGTTAGATGCTGTAATTAGGGGCCTCTTTGGTGATTGTTACATGGTGCGGATGGCTTTCTTTCAATCCGGCCGCAGTTATTCGCACAAATTGCGAATCGCAACGCAGTGATTCAATATCAGCAACCCCGCAGTAACCCATACCGGCGCGTAAACCGCCGATTAATTGATAAATCGAATCGGCGACCAAGCCTTTGTAAGGAACACGGCCTTCGATGCCTTCTGGAACCAGTTTTTCCGCTTTTTCTTGGAAATAGCGGTCACTTGAACCTTGAACCATTGCTCCCAGTGAGCCCATGCCGCGATAAGTTTTGTATTTTCGACCTTGAAACAACACTGTTTCACCAGGGCTTTCTTCGGTACCGGCGAGCAGATTGCCAAGCATTACCACTTTTGCACCAGCGCTGATTGCTTTAACAATGTCGCCGGAATATTTCACACCGCCATCAGCAATTACCGGGACATCGTATTCATCAGCCACAGCCGCACAATTGTAAATGGCAGTAATTTGGGGAACGCCGACGCCTGCAACAACGCGGGTGGTGCATATTGAGCCGGGGCCGATGCCAACTTTAACCGCATCTGCACCAGCTTCAATCAGCGCTCTCGTTCCTTCGGGAGTAGCGACATTGCCGGCAATAACCTGAATTGCAGGATAATTTGTTTTGATTTGCCGGACGGCATCAATAACGCCGGCAGAATGACCGTGAGCCGAATCAACTACGATAACGTCGACATTGCTTTTTATTAATGCCGCTACCCGTTCAGTGAGATCAGCCGATACGCCCACGGCGGCTGCCGCTAATAAACGGCCACGCTGGTCTTTGGCAGCGTTTGGATATTTAATTGTTTTTTCAATATCTTTTATCGTGATTAAGCCTTTGAGTACACCGTGCTCATCAATTAATGGCAGTTTTTCAATACGATGTTTATGAAGCAAATGTTTGGCTTCGTCCAGGGATGTATTGACTGGTGCGATAACCAGCGCTTCAAGCGGAGTCATACATTCAGTCAACGGCTTGTCTAAATTGGTTTCGAACAATAAATCGCGGTTGGTGACAATACCGATGAGTTTTTCGTTTTCAGTTATCGGTATTCCGGAAATGCGATATTTTTCCATTAAATCGTAGGCATCGCGAATGGTATGTTGAGGTTCGAGAGAAATCGGATCAACGATGATGCCGTGCTCGGAACGTTTAACTTTATCAACCTCGTTGGCTTGTTCGGCAATAGAAATATTCTTGTGAATTACGCCGAGGCCGCCCTGCCGTGCCATGGCAATCGCCATTCGCGCTTCGGTCACTGTATCCATTCCTGAACTCATTAATGGGATATTAAGAGAAATAGTTTTTGTCAACCTAGTACTCACTTTGACATCGCGTGGAACTATATTTGACGCTGCCGGTATCAGCAGCACATCGTCAAAAGTCAGGCCCTCAAGAGCAAATTTATCCTTGCGCATGCATCTCTCCTCCGAAAAATAATTTACAACATGATAACATAAATTATCGTTCAATAACAACCAAAGGCTTGCAAATAGTGATGCCGTGTGTGAAAATATCAGAGTCTAAATGTATTATAATGTTGGAAATATAACAACTCAAAGTTGACGGGGGAATATGTTCGATTTTTTTAACCAAGATACAATATTTGTCATATTAGCATTGCTGATTGCCTTAACAGTTCATGAATACGCACATGCACGAGTGGCCGTATATTTCGGTGATCCGACGCCGCGGCTGCAAGGGCGATTATCGTTAAACCCTTTGGTTCATATTGATCCGCTGGGATTGATAGTTATGGTGCTGGCAAAATTCGGCTGGGCAAAACCAGTTATGTTTGATCCGCGTTATTTTCGCAATGTTCGTAAAGGTATATTTTGGGTGTCGCTTGCCGGAGCGTTGGTGAATCTGGCGGTAGGCTTTTTGGCGCTTATTGTTTTTAGGGTGCTGATTTTATTTACCGATAACGATTTCGCTTTACAACTGACACGATATGTATTTATTTATAATATTTACTTTGCTTTGTTTAACTTGATTCCGGTTCCGCCGTTAGACGGATCAAAAGTTGTGATGATGTTGTTGCCTTACAAAGCCATGCGCCAATATGAGCGCATTGAGCCTTACGGTTTTTGGATACTAATGGCGTTAATATTTCTCGGTGTAATTGGAAAAATAATAATGCCGCTATTTTATTTGATTTCGGGCATAATGCAATCAATAGTCGGCTTGTTTTTTTGAGTGGACTGTTATGAACAAACACACTTTCCATCTGGAAAAATTTCAAGGACCGCTTGATTTATTGATGCATTTGCTGGAAAAACGAAAAATTGATATATGCGATATTCCAATCGCCGAAATTACTGACCAATATCTTGAATATATTAATTCTTGGGAACTCTATAATATCGAAGTTGCCAGTGAATTTTTGCTTATGGCGGCAACGTTATTGCAGATAAAGGCGCGAATGTTGTTGCCGCGTTCAGTACCAATTGAGACAGAAGATGATCCGCGCCAAGAATTAATCGACAAGCTTTTAGAGTATCAGAAGTTCAAAAAATGTGCTGAAGTTATGAATGGTCGCCAAGGGGATTTGGCGGATGTGTACACACGCAACGGTGAAGACCTTTTTGTGGAAGTAGAAAAGCTTCCGGATAAAATCAATCTTTCGTTATTGCTTGAGGCTTTTCAGAAAATCATTGATAATGTTCAATATGAGCAAGTTGAACCAATGGCGGAAATTAAGCGTGAAGAAATTAGTGTTAAGCGCAAGATTGTCGAAATATTTCATTATATCAAGAATGCAGGCCGAGCCGTACATTTTCTCGAACTATTGCAAAAACATAGCCGTGTTGAGATAATTGCTTGTTTTCTGGCGATGCTCGAACTCATCCGTGTAGACAGAATTTGTGTGACGCAAGATGTATTAAGCGGCGAAATACTGTTGCATATCAAGAGGAATGAGAATGTTTAAAAATAGTTTAATGGCGGAACTCGAGGCGTTGTTATTTGTCGCCGGCAGCGCGATTCCGGTTGATAAACTCGAGGCTGCTTTAGAGTTAACTACAGATGAAATAAATGAGTTGCTGAGTGACATGGAACGCAATTATTTAACGGAAAACCGCGGAATAATGTTGCGCAAAGTTGCTGGCGGGGTGCAGCTCTGTACCAAACCGGAGTTTTCACAGTTGGTTGCTAAATTAACTGAAGTTCGTGAAAGCCGATTGAGTAACGCAGCACTTGAAGTGTTGGCAATTGTTGCCTTCAAACAGCCGATAACGCGTCAGGAAATCGAGGCGTTCCGCGGAGTTAATAGTGATAAAATCGTAGTAGGCCTCCATGAAAAAAAGCTGATTGAAGAAGTCGGCCGCCGTGAAGCGCCAGGGAAACCGATGCTTTATGGAACGACAGAGACTTTTCTATATTGTTTTGGTTTGAATAGCTTGAATGATTTAGAATTGATGACTTTTCAGCAACAGTCTTTATTATAAAGGACGAAAAATGTTATTGACCGTGTTGGGTTACATCTTGTTAGCGTTATTGATTTTGCTGGTAATTGTTGTGGTTTTGGTCATAAATGTTGAATTGTTCGTTTATGCTGATTATAGTCATGGACGATCGGTTTACTCATTGCGCGTCGTTGCCAAGCTATTTCGGTATTGGCAATTGTTTCAACGTTGTTTAACCGAAGATGATGCCAAAATAACAATTGAATCGGTAGCAAAGGACGTCGTTGAAAAAGAACAACCACAGTTAGCAGAAGTTCTTAACGAACATATTACTCCAGCTGACAGAGTCAACCTGAAAAAAACATCAATTGACCGTGAGAAAACTTTTGAAAAACCGGTCGATGATTTTCGAGGCAGGCTTGCTCCGCCGGAAGTTGCTTTTAAGTTGCAACAGAGCATGAAAATTGAACAGAAACGTGATGGTTCACGTTCCGATAAACCTAGAATTAATACGGCGAAAACAGATCAGAGTATTTCGCGGCAAAGCAGCAAATTTGTTACTATTGCTAAAGAAGAACTTTACAATAATCCGGGTAGAAATGTGTTATTGTTAATTGCATTGCTGTTTGATATCAAGAAATTGATATGCTATTTAATTAAAACAGCTTTTCGAGCCTTCAATATCAAAAAACTTGCAATAAAGTGTAAATTCGGCGCAGAAGACCCTTTTGATACTGGGCAGGTGGCAGCGATAGTTTACACGTCTGTTTACTCAATAAACTATATCCGTGAGCATAAGCACATTAGAATTGATTTTAAGCCGGACTTTGAAAAAGAGAGTTTTGAATTTGACGGAGATGCTATAATCTTAATAAAAGCTACGACGGCGTTATTGAAAATATTCGGCGCTATTATCGGTGCAGTATTGAAAGGGGTATTCTATTATGGCGGAAAAATCGCTTGGCGGCTTGGTCCAAATTACTTTAGAAAGCCTAAAGAATCTAATATCAACTGAAAATGTAGTTGGTAATCCTGTGCAAACTCCTGACGGTACTACGATTATTCCGGTTTCACGGATATCGGTAGGATTCGGTGGCGGCGGCGGCGATGCGTCAGCCAACGACAAATCTGGTGCGTTCGGCGGCGGTGTCGGCGGCGGTGTAAGTGTTAAGCCGATTGGATTTTTGGTTTCTAATGGTGACGGCAATGTGCGTTTTATCTCGGTGTCTGGCAATACAGTACATGGACAGTTATTAGACTTATTACCAACGGTAATTGATAAAATTCAGGCATTGCTCAGTAAAAAAGATAAGTAGAAATGTAAAAAAACAACCACAGACTATAAAAAGCCTGTGGTTGTTGTGTTTACAAGTGGTTTTGAAGTCTGGCTATCTCGTTAAAAAAATGTTGTTCAGTGTGATAAGATGCTATATAATAGTAAAAAAGTTAAATACAAGTTCAGTGAGGTGAAATTGTGAAACGTTTAAGATTATTGAGAGTGTTGGTTGCCGTTGTGTTCTTATTCGCGCAAGTTACAGGTGTGTTGTCTGCAGCAAATACAACCATAAGCACTAGCAGTGTTTACAATGATCCAAATAATGCCGCTGCAGCGGTGTCGTCAGGGACGACAGGAAATACCGGTTCAATGACATCAATTAATGCAGCTAACTCTTTGGCGAACTATTACGTTAATTATTGGAAAGAAAACAGCTGGGATTGGTTAAGGCGAACCCAGTTTTCCGGAGAATTTGGTTATGGATCGCCGCAGTGGACAATATCAACATTGCAGCCGTTTAATAATATCGACGCTTCTTTGGAGAAAGTTTGGTATGGTAGCGGAAACTATGCTACCAATACCAGTACTATGAACTTGGGAGTAGGTTACCGGCAAATGAACACTAAACATAGTAGTGTGTATGGAGCCAACCTGTTCTATGACAATCAATTTAAAGTAAGCGACCTGGGCGGAGGGGATACCGGCAATGCGATGTTCCAACGTGTAGGACTAGGTCTGGAATATTTCACTGGTTCGTTGGAAGCGACTGTAAACGGGTATTTAGGCATAAGCGCACCAGTAAAAGTGGGGAGCAATAATACTAACACTCTCGAAACATGGCAAAACGTGGCAAATGGAATAGATTTAAGTCTAAAATCCAATTTGGACTATTTCAACGCGCCATGGCTGAGTCTGATGGTAACGGGGTATCAATATTTTGGCTCGATGACAAACAGCGTAATGGCAAACGGTGGAAGTTTTGGTGGAATCATTGCCCAGGCGGGTTGGCAAGTAACCCCGCAGTTGTCCTTGAATCTGGGCAGAGATTTTGGGTATCAATCAACGACGGTAGGTTTTTCGTTAAACATGTTGGCGGCACCGCAACCGGCAATGTTGTGGGGCGACGAAACAATCAATACCAATGCAACCAAAGACTTGAGCTACAAAGTTATGCAGCAACCGCAGCGTAATAACACAATAACGGTAGAGCAGTATACGAAATCGCAACCCAGTTACACTTATGTATTAGCAGTGGTTGACAATAGCGGACAACCGCTTGTCAATACTCCGGTAACAGTAACGTTCCCGGCTGCTACGGCAGCGGCAGCAACAGCGGCTGCGACTAATTTAATTTCTTTTACTGCAACGACGGATGCTAATGGTATTGCAAGATTTCAATATAGCGAGAAGCACACCGGCTATATTGGTGTGACTGTTCCTTACGGGTATACTTGTATCAGTGGCAGTGCTGCTGATCACACTACTTATGTTAGCTATGATATAACCTGCACTCCGATTAATCCGGTCAGTGTATGCTATATCGCTGTTAGTGATGCAGATACTACCAATCCGCTACCGGGAGCGACAATCGCGATACCGGGAGTTTATGTACCGATAGTTGCAACGGCCACTACTGGTACATATAGGATGAACAATGTACCGGCGAACGCCGCTGGCTACACTGGCGGCACGGTAGCTAAATCCGGCTACACTACCGGATCTATGGCTCCATTCATTCCGGTTGCAAGTGCTACTACTTTTGTGACTCTGCAAAGCGCTATACTGTCGATTGCAGTGACTCCTGCGAATAGCACTGCGGCGATACATGGTACGGTACTGTACACAGCGACAGCAACACTTGGAAACGGCAATACGAGAGATGTTACCAGCAGCGCAACTTGGAGCAATTCTGATCCCGCTCATACGTCGTGGATTGGAACTAGTCAGTTGTATCTTGGAATTGGTTGCAGTAGTCTTATTACTGTCACCGCCACATATAACGGTGTGAGTGGACAGACCAACTTGACGGTAACACCATCACCATAGGCGTTGGCTTGCGAAGGACAGTTATCATTTTTATTGACAAGTAACTGCTTAATAAATATAATATGGAAGCAGTTTGGAGTACGGTGTTGATATGCTATTCGTTCTCTAGCTGATTTATGGGGGTATAGCTCAGCTGGGAGAGCGCTTGAATGGCATTCAAGAGGTCAGGAGTTCGATCCTCCTTATCTCCACCAAGTAATTATAAGGGGTTGTATCGCAAAAAGCGATACAACCCCTTCTTTTAAGTTGCTACGCAGTTGCTACGCGCGGGAAATAGTTGCTTAAAATCGCCTAAAGTTGGACAAGGTTTCGGGTTCAGGAAGAGAAATTTCAAGTGTCATTTTTTGGAATATGAACAGATTTTTCCGGATAACGTAACAAAGCTGCACACGGTTCACGATCAGAGCAAAGCAAGCTGCTTGCCGAAGGTTTGCGCACGCCAAGCAAACCGGTTACGGTTTGGTCAGGCTATGCGACTTTGTTGGTTGTCAATTTCCTTTACGGCGGAGCGTTCGATATTTTTTGATGAGTTGGTTTATATCGATGAGAATATCGGCATCTTGTGAAGTCAGGATTTTGGCATTAATGCGCGCGTATAGTGAGATTATACGGAGAATTCGCAACATAATTTATTTGTTCCTCAACTTATTTTATTTTTGATGCTCTTGCTTTGCTTGACGTGCGCCAAAATCATTAGACGCAAGTATAGCAATTTATCGTTGAAGATACAAACTACAGACGTAATATATATTAAGCTAAATAGTTCGCAGTAGCGGACTGTTTTTTTTTTGTCAGGTTTAAAAATCGTTTTGCTTGGCAATATCTATTTACAGAGAGCAATCTCCGCCAAGAAAACTTTTCGAAAGGAGCAAAAAATTATGGCAGCAACTGAAATCCCTCAAGCCAAGTCTTTGGTCTGCGTCACCTCGTACACTAATGACAAAGGCAAAGTCGTTCACCGTAACAGCACGTTTTCCAACGTGAAAATCGATAGCCCGGTACAAAATCTTATGGATGCCGGACTCGCGATCTTCAACCTGAAAAGCGAAGCGCTGTACGAAATGCAAACTGTTCTCGAAAACAAAATCGTCAACGCCTAATTCCTGCAGCTAAAATTTGAAACAAGGAGGAACCTATGTCCAAACAGCTGAACATGAATTTCAAGGACGCTGCTGGCGCCGATTACAAAATTGGTATCAGCCAGCCGAAAGAAGGTCTGGATGCCGCAACGATTCGGACGAATGCGCAGGCAATTGTAACCGCCAACATCTTTGCCAACAATGGTAGCAACCTTGCCAGCTACGCCGGAGCCCAATTGGTCGAAACTACCAAAACCGATTTCGCGTCGTAATCCTGTAAAATCCGCTGACGCGCCACCGCGACCGGCGGATTTTTTTCGCAAACTACCAAAAAATTTAAGGAAGTATCTGTATGAAATCCGTAATCACCGACTTCGACGGCTTGACCGTAATACTGCGCGACGAAAACAACCAAACCCAGACAATGAACCTATTAGACCTCTGCGAACTGCGCGAGGGCGATCAGCTGACCACAACCATAGCCGGAAATGAAGTGCCGGTCACTATTGACCGCTTCGAGGAAGATTATGCCGTACTCGAGTTCGTCAATCCCGACGGTTCACTCCGCACCTTTGACATGAAAATCCGCGAACTCGCCGGAATCCACATCGGTCAGGTAATCAAATCCCGCGTACTGCAAACCTTCGAGTAGCGGCGCAGGCGGCGGTTATCCCGTACGCGTCAGGCGCAAGTTTAGCAGCAAAGCACGGCGGCAACTTTTTTCTGTCTGCGGCCGCCGGGCGAGCGTAGCGGTTTTTGCGCCAAGCGGCGGAGATACCGCCGACGAAAGCCAGCTGCGAAAGCTTCGCGCAAATGAGAAATATGAAACAATGCAAAAAACAGCCGCAAAATCTCGAACGCATACAAATCTACTCATCTTTATCAGAAAACGACGAGAACCAGCAAAGCAATCGCAATCAGGCACAAAATTACTGAACATCAGGAGCAACGCATGACCGCCAAAGTTCAAATCCTCTGGACACGCCGGATTCAGCGCCGGAAAAACAAACCATTCATAGCCGCCAAAACCTATATTGTCAAATATGACGGCACGCTTACCAATCTCTGCGCCGTTCTTGCTTATACCATCCGCCGCCGCCAGCGGCTGGTCATGGTTATTGTCGATGATTTGCAATTGATCAAAACCACTTCCGGCAAATACCTTCTCACGGCAGTCAAAGCCATCCCGAAAATTAATCAGCAGTATCCAGTCAGTTATCTACCATACACACGAAAAATCAAATCTAATCACATCTCACACCAGTAGTCTACTTACTTATTCCCAACAGGTCTTACTCTATAATAAAAATCCTTGCCGCCGTAGCCGGCCGGCGCAGGCGGCAGTCGCAGCGAGCGCAGCATTTAATCGCTCCCTTCGCGAGCGGAGTAGTTTTCCGGCGTAGCCGCTTCATCTTTCAGCTCTTTTCGGAATTTTCCGTAGTATGCCGGAAAAAGCAACTCGCAGAAATACCCCTGGAACGCTACACCACAAGGGGACGCGAAGGTTTATACCTCCCGAATTTCGCAAAATCCAGTCAATTATTCCACGCGGCGAACGAGTGAGCCGCCTTGCGGAGTGCAACGCAGCAGCGTGAACGTTCACGCTCTCCGGCGTTTCATCCCGTCCTGCAAGCAACATCAGCCACAAGCACCGCCTGCGCAGGGAATGGCTCTACAGATGCCACGCGTCCGATAGTATCGTTATGTAGAGTGTCCGTTTACGGATTGCCGCAGGCAACCTGCAAGGCACTATACATAACGCATATTATCGTTGATGCGCCGGAGCACACAAAGCACCGAAGAACGCCAGAGGCTTACAATCAGCCGATAGGCTGTCCGCCGCAGCACTGCCTAAACTCAATGTCAATGGCAGATGATGACAATTTCAGCCAATAAGCTGTGATTTGCACCAGCGGCACTTTGAGGCGGGTATCGGTCAAAGATATTCGCGGCTAACCGGTAGTGAGCGGATGTCTGCGGTGGCGGTCGTCGCAGGCTGCCGAACAGTCAATGCGTCTGCGGTTGTCACAAGGCATTTCGACTGGCTATCGTTGCCGGTCGCGATGCCGTAGCTGACGAGCAGTCGCTCATTTCGGCAGCCGTACCCCGTCCAGATAGCCGCCGCAGTCGCACCGCCTCAGCGGTGGCTCACGGAGTAGTCGCGAATATCAACCAGAACGGGCGGGACGTTTTCCTTTTTCACAAACAACAAAAATAATTTTTCAGGAGATCAAAAAAAATGAACATCGACATTTTCCAAATCCTCAAGCTGGTTTTCCATTTGGTCGAAGATACCGAATTGAAAGACAACAAAACTTTCCAAGTCGTCAAAGAAGTCGTCAACTCGATTGATGCCAATCCGTCGCGTGATACCGTTCAATCCTTGCCGCAGCCGAAAGACGGGGTACGATGAGAATTTGCATCGATGCCGGGCACACTGGAACTAATCCGGATTGCGATCCTGGCGCCATCGGTACCCGCGGTACCGCCGAGAGCGACATCAATTTGCGGATCGCGCAAATCCTCCGGACAAAGCTACAGCAACGCCGGGGAATTGTGATCATGACACGCGATAAATACAATGCTCCGGAAGTTGATGACCTTTTGCGCCGTGCGGCTATTTGCAACAATGCTGGTTGCGATTATTTTGTCAGTATTCACTGCAACGCTGTGGCAACGCCCAGCGCCTCAGGCTTTGAAGTATATTTCTACAACGGCAGCGCCCGCGGCAATTTATTGGCCAACAAAATTATCAATCGTCTGCAGCAACAAACACCGCTCATTAATCGCGGTGTAAAAACCGCAAACTTTCAGGTACTGCGCGAAACCAACTGTCCGGCAGTGCTCGTGGAATGCGGCTTTCTCACCAATCCGCAGGATGAACGCTATTTGCTCGGTATCATCGGCCAAGCGGCAATCGCCCAAGCCATCGCCGATGGGCTGTTATTGCCAACGTGAAACCAGTTGCTATTATCGTTGCTGCGCTCATTTTGCTGCTCGCCACCGCCCAGGCGATCACGCCGGAAAACCTCGACCGGATACTGCAAGACCACGAGAAACGCATCGCCACCCAGGAAGAAAAATCCCGCACCAACGAGCAGAAAGTCACTGAGCTGGATAACTGGTTTGATAGCCGGATAACTGCACTGGAAAAATATTTCAACGGCAAAATCGCCACACTCGCGCGAGAACTCAGCGCTCAAGCCCGCGCCGACACCGAAATCCAGTCGCTGCTCAACTTCATCAAAGCCGCGGCCGCAATACTGTTGAGCACATTATCAATAATCATCGGCTACATCGGCATCCGCAACGCCATCCGCAAAAAAAATTAGCCTGGCAACATGGCCAGGCTAATTTTGTAAATACAACAAATTTTCGAAAGGGAAATACCATGACCGAAATAATCCACCGCCTCGCCAACATCACAGCCACCCATCTGATCGCTGTCACCGGGTATTGTGCCTATCTGGCAGTCTCGATTTATCTTTGCATAACTGGCGGCACTTTCCAATACTACAGCGAATTCGCCGCGCTAACCGCCGGAAGTGGCACCCTCGCCGCTATCGGCGGCAAATACATCGATTCGGCGCTCAATTCGCCGAAAGGAGCGCCGCCGCAGAACAAATAGTACACAAGAAAAAAACGCCGCTCAGACTATTCCAGTCCGAGCGGCGCTCCAACAACATCGTCACACAAAAAGAGAACAGTTGAAATTGACAAAACGCCACAATGGTACAGAATGTAGTTAACCCAGTTTACTGGAGTTAGATGGTTTGTCCGTCGGAGGCTGGCGTAAGCAAGTCTCTTTATCCATATAAAATGATACTATTGAATTTCTTCTAGTCCTACATCGGATGGTATTTCTTCGCCAAATCGTGACACGATGATCTCTGCTAACTCATTAACCGCACTTATGCTATCAAATTCACTCGACCAGCGATAAAAGTTACCGTGCATTTTAGTGATCAATTGTGGCTTTGATTGAATGAAGACTGTCACAATGTTTGCACGACCTTGAGGTTGCATTTTCTTGACATCGGAAAATCGTCTTGCTAGATAATCTACCATTTTAGGCATTTGAAATTTCGCCGGAAACAACTTTGCAGCTAAATATAACGCGCACACAGACGGATAAGTAAATTGAAGTGCTTTATTTCGTATTATGGCGGAATTTCCTAATCGGGATAAAGCGTCCATTGAATATGGTGGCAAGTCTCTAAAAACTTTACGATCAGACAAAACAATGATTTTGTAACATTCGTTTTGCATTAACAAGTCATTCTTCAGTCTATCAATAGTACATCCTGGCTGTAGTGACCATACAATAGCAACATCAAATCGCCCATTATGCGCAAAATCATTTTTACTATTTGGGCTGTACTTGAACTCACAACGTAACGGGCGAAAAGGGCTTTCATTCATATCAAGTATCATAGCATCAGGGCTTGTTTCGATTAAACCGGAATCATTCAAAACGGGACCAAGATATGACATTTTCAATATTTCTTGAGCAAATGCTGTTGAGAACAATTGACGTAACGACATCTCATCGATTGGTTTAAAGTTCAAAATAACCTCCAAAGACACAGGATATGGTTTTACAATGAACAAACAATGTAATAGCGATATTTTCGGCAATTTCACAATTATTATTTTCTATTTTGTTGGAGTTGAGCGATGATATCGGCGTTTTTCGGATTGTTTTTTGCCTCAATCAAGATATCTTCACAATTTTCAGATATTTTCGAAAACAGAGAGTGGTCTTTGTCCAATGGATTAATCTCGCGCATATCTCTTATTCCGATTAGTTCCCCGTCTTTGTCGATATAATATTCCCTCGAAATAGTAACCTGTTTTTTTTGCATATCAAAAGATGCGACATCGGCAACATATTTTAATAAATCCGGATACGTTTTTCCTATTGTTCCTATTATCCTACTATCAATTCCAGCTTTAACATCATTGACAAGCTTCTCGCGCATATCCTTATCCTTGATATCAATGTAAACAACAAAAGCAAAGTTGCCGTTTTCTGGATATTTCGTAAAAAATAAATTCATATTTATCATGTCTTCAGGAATGTATACGTCGAGTTTACTGCTAGAAAACACTAGGATAGTATTCGTCCAAACACCTTCCTGAATAGTGCTTTTAATAATTGGATTTGCTTGCGTTATTGACGAAATAGCAAATAGGAGAGCTGCAATAATTAATATTTTTTTCATATGTCTCCATTTTACTGTCATCAAAATAATCTCTACACATTATTTTGAATCATATTTTTGATAATCAGCCAATATGGAATTGCGCTTAGCTTCTTCTTCCGAATAAACTAACGAAAAACTCGTATATCCTACTGCTCCGCTCGCACCATAAGATTCTCTGACTATTATCCAAACATCTTGTTTTTTATCATAACTCACAAGCCATCCCGTCTCTTTTGAGCCACTATATCCATGTTGCCAAAGATATTTGACCTTTGCTCCTTGCGCAATCATATAATCATCGAATTTAAATGTACTATAAGGCAGTACGCCAGTTATGCAATTTTGTATATGTGGCGAGGACATCATTATAAAAATGTTCACAATAAGAGGACCGCTTGATGGTCCATGCACGCCGACATCGACACATTCCCCAATTTCTTCTTTCGATTTGACCAACTGACCGTTAATCCATTCTTGTTTTACTACAGTCATTCCTTTTCCGTTAAACAATACTCCAGCGACTCCACTAATTTCCCAAGTATACATATTATAATCATATGTACTGGCTTTCATACCACTTGACCAATAGATGTTGTCTTTTCTGGCGTTGATTTGCCAATTCAAAATAGAATCCTGTTTACCCTGATCGGGTATAAAGGACTTTATTAGATCAGCCAGTTCATAACTTTGGTTTTTTTTGAATTCAATTTCTGTAGCTGTTACCATTGAACAAATTGAAAACAAAAAAATCGATAAAATAATTGTCAACAACAATATTCTTTTCACATTATCTCCTATTTACAAAAGCAATAATATTAGACGCTTAAAATTTATAAATCGATAATCGTCGGTAAACTGTAAATCAGCTAATCACATATTTTGTTTCCTGAGCGCCATCCTGGAACAAAGCTCTGCTCAATATTAGTAACAATATCATTGTATGCGTCTTTATCTTCAGACAAAAACTCCAGAATAAAAGAATTAACGTACTCATCACATACGAATACTTTTTTATAATAAATCGTGCCGTTGATTTTCCAAGACAATACAAACCAATCTGTGCCTTTGGCTATATAGCTAGGTTTTAATCCAAATTCACTTTTTACGTGGCCAATGTAATCGCTGTAGCAGTCATTTAAACTCTGACCATAATTGTGGCATCCAGACGCACTTAAGGAAGCATTTCCGTTTTTAATTGTAACAAATATTCCATCACTATTACCTGATAAATATCCCAGGCTAAAGAAGCTTGGAAAATCAATGGTAAAGCCGTATCTGTCGTTAACATAATGGCAATAATTACTATTTGCGGCAACAGTAACACTAACGCGTCCAACAAGTTCATAGTTCTTATCAGGTAATTTATCCAGATAATATGCCGAAGCGCTACTACAGAAAAAAATTAGTAAGCAAATAATCACAGAGATAGCTTTTAGTTTATATATTCGCACAATTTCGCTCCTTATAAAAATAATTAATATAGCTCATTAATTCGACACAAAACCAAAAATCCCTGCTCAGCAAGGAATTTACTGCGCAGGGATTTTTCATTATCCACTCACTTTTCCAACAACATCAACTTTCGCGCCCGGTTCAGCAGATTCCGCACCGCCTGCGGCGTTATCCGCATTATCCGGGCGGTCTGCGTCAATGTTTTGCCGTCAAGGATATGCCGGACGGCTTCGCGGGTGCGCGGCGGCAGGTTGTCGATGTCGAGTTCCGGTGTGGCAGCCGGAATGTTCTGCTGTGCCAGCAACCGCTGCTCACGCAGTCCGGACTGCAGCTGTTGGCGGCGACGGTAATCGCGTGTCAGCTGTTTGAAATGCCAGCGCAATTTCCAGAACAGAAAGGTGGTGAAAGCGCAGTTCTTGGCAGGATCATAAGTCCGGGCTGCTTCGGCGTAAGCCAGCCAGGCTTCCTGTTCTGCATCCTCGATGATATAGCGGTAGCGGCGGGTAAACTTCTTGATGATCGGCAGGTACTTGGCGGTGTCCTGTTGGTCGATGGCAGCGACTCCTTTCAATATAATCAGCAGTTATATTATAACACTTGCAATAATCACTGAATACCGCGCAACCAACCATTGCGTGAGTATTTTTATTTTTTAAACACGGAGTATATATATTTGCCCAAAACGGCAACGCAGCCACTGCGCCGCGAACAGTGCAGAATTTGCGCTGCCAATTTTCCGAAAAAAAGTTATCCACAGCAGGCAATAAAAAAGAATGCGCCGTAAAGACGCATTCAGCTGGACTTATTTTTCATTTCCAAATAGCGGGCGTAGAATATCTCGGCATTGGCTTCCTCTTTGGCGCGTTCGTCGTTCAGCAGCTTGCGTTCGCGCTCCATTAGTTCGCGTTCACGATCTTCAAGCTGGGTAGCCTGGGCGGCCAGTTTGATTTCCAGCTGCCTGGCTTCATGTTCAGACAACCGTTTGCGGGCAACGTCGGAATTGATGTAGAGAATGTGTTTGATATAGTCCGGCGTGGCGCGATTGGCGGTGTGATCGATGAACGGCGGCAAGAATATTTCATAAGTCGGCGCATTCACGCCGTCGCCATGCACGCTGATCAGCTGATGATTGAACAGCTCCAGCCGCAGTTTGATAAAAGTATTATGTGACACTCCGGCGGCATAGCACAGCGTCCGTTCAGGAATACAGGCCGGCCGCCAGTAGTTCTTGTTCTGCCGATCCATAATCGACAGATACAGCACTACCGCATTATTCGACAATTGATTGGCGCGGGCAAAGGCGATTACCCGCGGCACCAGCTTGATGTAGTTGTGTTCATCAGGAACGTTCATTTCACACCACCCGGTTGCGTTTTACCCGGCGGTCGGTATAATCCCGGTAAACCGCCTTGTCTTTCAGGTACTTTAGCGCTTCATCACGGTAGATAAAATATTTCTGTCCGGTGTTAATTGACGGGAATCCATCCTGCTTGCAGAGCTGGCGCACGTAGTCGCAGCTCAGTCCGGTGATTTTGGCGAATTCTTGTACTGATACAAACATAACTCCTCCTCGAAATAAAAGCTGTAGTTGTATTTTAAGCCCATGTTTTATTTTCGTCAACAGAAAAGTTTCGGAAAGTATCGGTTTTTGTAAAAAATTGTATTGAAGTTTGCAAAAGCCTAAGCTAAAATTAAAGTTGTTTAATAAAAGGCGGTGTTTTATGATTGGTGACCGGATAAAAGTTTTTCGCATAAAAAGCGGTATTCGTCAGGTCGAACTGGCGGAACAGCTCGGTGTGTCGCAGGCGGCGATCACAAACTGGGAACGCGGCAACTCGCAGCCGACCCGCGACAATATCGCGAAGCTGGCGCAGATTTTTAATTGTTCGACCGACGCACTGTATAATATCGCCCCGGCTCCGGAACGCAAGGGTGATATTTGGGAACTCTATGCTGCGTTGCAGCCCGATCAGAAGCAGACTATCCAGCAAATGATCGTGGCATTTTCGCGGCTGAATAAGGATGACGAGGAACAATCAGTTTAACGAGGTGGCAGTATGCGCAAGCGCGGCAATAATGAAGGTTCGGTAACCAAACGCGGCGACAAATATCTGGTGCAAATCACGATTGGTTACGACGAAACCGGCAAACAAGTCAAAAAATCGCGGGTGGCTGCAACCGCAGCCGAAGCCCGTGAAGTTATGCGTGAGTTGCAGGACACCTACAGCTGCTCGCTGAATATTGACGACATGATTTTGCTCAAAGACTGGGCGGCCAAATGCCTGGAAACCTATATCAAACCGCGAGTGCGTCCGAACACCTACACCGGCTATTTTTATAACGCCAAGAAGTACATAGTCGAACATCCGCTCGGACGGGTGCGGCTGGGGAAGTTCCGGGCGATCCAGTTGCAGGAACTGTTGAACGACATCCCCGGTTCACCGCATCTGAAAAAACAGGTGCGGCACATTTATCATCAAATATTCCGTTACGCCGCCGACAACGGCATTATTCAGAACAATCCAATCAAGAATATTATCATCCCGCAAATCAAAGGCCGCGATATTGAGAGCATCGACCTGCCGCTGGGACAGATTACCAAAGCGCTGCAGGCATATCCGATGTATTACACGGCGTTCATGATACTGTCCTATACCGGAATGCGGCGGTCAGAGCTGCTGGGGTTGACCTGGGCTGACTTCAACCGTGCCAAACGCACACTACGGGTTAATAAAGCAGTGATCATCGGCGAACACAGCCAGCCGGTTATTTGCGACACCAAAACCAATAAATCCAACCGCTCCATCTGTATTCCCGAAGAACTCTGCAAAATCATCGAGAACTACCGCGATAATTCGACAGTTCTTAACAAGCAGATCATCCACAACGACGGCAGATTATACAATCCCGGCAGTTTCAACAAGGCGATCAGCCGCCGCGCCGGTGTTCATATCCGGGTTCACGACCTGCGCCACCTCTACGCCAGCTTTCTGGTGCAAAACGATGTCAATATGAAAATCGTGCAGGAACAAATGGGTCACAACGATTACCGGGTAACTATGAACACCTATGCCCACCTGAAACAGGAAGCCAAAATCCACGCCGCCGACGTGATCAGCAAGTTGTTCTTGTAGAAATTAGGCTGGCAAACTCCAAAAGACGAATCGAGGATTAGATGAATTACGCAGAAATTATCAAGCAAGGCGAAAGCAAGACGGTTGAGTTCAAAGAAATATTGCCGGAAGGCGAGAAAATTGCCAAAAGCGTGATCGCCTTCGCCAATACCGGCGGCGGACGGATATTTATCGGTGTGCGCGATGACGGAACTATCACAGGTATTGACGAGACACAGCTTTTTGTGCTGAAGGATAAGGTTGCAAACATCATCCACGACAGCATTTCGCCGAATGTGTTCCCGGAAATATATTCTCTTAATCTGGACGATAAGATGCTTATGGTCATTCAGGTGGCGCCGAGTAATTCCCGGCCGCATTACCTGCGTTCCGTGGGCATCGAAAAAAGCGCTTATGTGCGTCTCGGCTCAACAAACAAGGCCGCTGATAAGCAAATGCGCCGCATGCTCGAACTGCAGCAGCAGAATATTACTTTTGACGAAGAAATCTGCGTGCTGGAGCCTGCCGATAGTGAACGCTGTGCCAAATTGAAAGCATTACTAAAAAAATATACCAACCGCTCAAAAGCGCTCACCGACATGGACTTACACAACCTGCGGTTGATTAGCGAAATGTACGACAAGACCTATTTCACCAATGGTGCAGCGATAATTCTCGGACTGCTGCCGAATGCCAGCATCAAATGCGCGCGCTTTGCCGGAACTGAGCGCCTGACTTTTCTCGACCGCAAAGACTGCGAAGGCGACCTGTTTAGCCAAATCGAGCAGGCAGAGAAATTTCTGGCTTTCAACCTTAGACTTGGTGCGCGTATTGAAGGCTTCCGTCGCATCGATATTCCGGAAATTCCGTTCGCTGCGCTGCGCGAAGCTTTAGTTAATGCCGTAATTCACCGCGATTATTCTTTACTCGGCGCCGATGTCCGGGTAACGGTCAACGATGTGGCGGTTGAAATCACCTCGCCCGGCGATGTTCCCGGCGGTTCAACTATCGGCGAAGCGCTGCAGGGTCGCTCGGAAATCCGCAATAACGTTCTGGCACGCGTGCTGAAAGAAACTGAGTTTTTCGACAGATGGGGTACCGGGCTGCGCCGGATAATGAGCGAGTGCGCAGAAGCCGGACTACCGGCGCCGGAAATCATCGAGCGCGGTTACGGTGTCAGCGTGAAATTTTTGCGTCCGGATTTGGAGCAAAGTGAACGCAAAGTGGACGCAAACCGGACGCAAACCGGACGCAAACCGGACGCAAAACCAGCCGAAAATATCAGTGAGTTCTCTCATAGAGTACTTGCATACATTGGCGATGCTGGCTCAATAACCCGTGCACAAGCCGAGTCGCTGCTGAATTTGGGCAGATCGCGGACGGCAGAATTGTTGGCCAGCATGGTTGATGCCGGCACGATTGAGCAGATTGGAAGCAATCGTTCAACGAGATATATAATCAAGCAAAAATAAGCTGATTCAAGAGACAACCATTCAAATCGAAAATCTTGCAGTGTATCAGATGGTTCCGTTTTGGAACATACTGCGATAAACAGTCCTAAAGCATCTTGAAAAGCAGAGTTACTATCAGCAGAAACAATAAAACAAAAATACAACCAGTTGCTACGCAGTTGCTACGGCACCCAAAAACTAGCCGAAACTTGCTGACATTTGGTTGTATTCCGAAAACGCAAAAACGCAATGAAACCAGTAAGTATAAGGCTTTGCAACCGTAAAACTACAAATTGTAATTACAATCAGCTGTGAATGGCATTCAAGAGGCCAGCAGTTCGATCCTGCTTACCTCCACCAAATATAATCAATGCTTGTACGGCTTTTTGCCGTGCAAGCATTTTTATTATGTGTGCTTAGGCGCAAAAAAGCTTGTGAGCTTGTGAATAGTATTTTGGTTTCTTGATGATTTGGAATTGGCTGTTCTACGCTGAGCAAAGTAAGCGCTGCTTTTTCAATCGGATATCATGGAATTACTGCAGTTTCTGAAAAAACATTTATCTGTTGTGCAGGATAATAATAAATTTCGTCGAAAATGTTTAACTAGATTACGCTCTCTATGAACATCGAATGTCATGTGAGGATAGATATGCTTCCAAATAACAAATTTTCGATTAGGAATGAAGTTACTGATATTGTCAAACCGTTTAGTAGCAGAATCTGGAAAGCATTCCTGTTATTATCATTTGTTGTGCAATTACCGTCAATACTAGTACAAGCGATATATTACTATAACCCATTAACACAAGTGATATGGATGTTTGTTTTGAATTTTCTAACGTACTGTGCCGCCTCATTTATTGTTGCACCAGGCTTTGCTCGATTTACTTTGAATGCTGTTTCCGGGATTAAACCCGAGAATTCAGATTTGATCTTAAATTGGAAGCTATTACTTCGTTCACTAACGATAACCGCGTTGATAGCTGTCAGAGTGTTTTTATGGTCTCTTTTGTTGATCGTGCCTGGTATTATTGCTATGTCCCGATATTCACTTGCATATTATGTTATGAATGAAAACCCAAATATGAAAGCTGCCGACTGCCTCAAAGAGAGTTCACGTAAAATTAAGGGCAATGAGCTGAAACTGTTGAAAACAGTGCTGTCATTCTTAGGACTTACTCTTGCTTTTCAAATAGTTGCTGCGGTGTTAATTATAAAATTGTCAACCGTGCTTCAAACGATAAGTGTTTTTCATCAACTGCAGCTAAGAACAGGAATAATGATAATTCAGATAATCATAGTGATGATTATTTGGATGTTTTTATTGAGAGCGTGCTACTTACACACTGCTTCGATATATTGCGAAATGATTGTGAATAATGATAAGCTTAATAGGTGTATACAAGAAAATGAAATCGAAAAAAATGCTATTAAGAACTATGATGAAATCTTGCGTACAAACACTAAGAGAGGAAATCGCATAGTTGGTATAATAGGCCTGATTAAAATTGTTGCTTGTATTTTTCTTTTGTATACAACCAAGGTCGCATTAGAAAACAATGTTTTTGCGCTTATTGAGACGGGTACAATAGTAATCGTAGTAATAACGTTTTATTGCATAGCCAGCAAAAAAATTGTGGCTTGGATATTGTTGCTACTCGGGATGTATTGCTTAATTGGCACATTTGTTTCCATGATGAATGGGGAATTTATTATATGGATTCATTCTGGCGATTCATCTTCAGCTTTTTATGGGTGGATTTTCATTATTTTTCCGCCACTGTTGGTACCGTTGCTTATCTACCTTTTCATTATTCCTATAAAACAGATAGCATATTTCTTATTTGCAGGAATTTTGATGGTAAGTTCACTAGAATTGTTCATTGAAACATCAGCTTATGTCAAAAAACAACAATATTTATTCTGGCTCTCAAGAGCAGCAGTAACTTGGTATAGGTTATCTATTGCTGTAGCAGTTATCGTTGTGTCTGTAACTATTTATACAATGTATTACCATTCTTAGGTATACGAATTTATTCAATTACCGTCTCTTTTGGGTCGTCAACGCTTTTGGCAGAATTTAGCGATAAAAAAGAAATTGATTGAAATAGGGAGATTCCAGTGTCAAAAGATAATTATGGCAGCGAGGAGTATATTGCTGATAACAAAGTTGAAAGACCAGTGTTGCGAATAATATCTACAATGATAATTCTGATGATGGTCTTGATATCCTTTTCTAATTGCTTATTTTTGCTAATTAATACATTAGGGTACGGCTCTTTTAAAAGTATTTTTCCAGTTCTTTGGCCTGTTGATATAGTTGGAGCTATTGGTAAAATTTTGCTATCGGCACCTCAGGGAGAATTTTCCGGAGTCCATTATGAAGTTTCAGCTATTAGAGTTGTTGTTATGGCGGTATTATCGTTATTCAGTGTTGTCGGCGTTTTTTTCGTGAAAAAGCTTCGTCCTGTGGCGGAGGTGATTTTAGGATTTTGGTCGTTGTACTTGGCACTATCGTCAATTGCGGCAGGTACAATGTCCAAAACAATTGCGTATGAAATGTCTTCTTCAAAATGGAATTTTATGCCTAACATTTATGGATTAATTGTGATTGCATTTATCGTTATTGGAATCATTCTGTTCTCGTTTGCCGGGCTAATTCTTCTCAAAAATGCTTATGAGAGTCACTGGAAAACATATATAAGAAAATACAAAATTGCGAAAATTAGAAAATGATTTGATGATAATGTACACTGGGATGCGGCGGTTGGAGTTGTTGGCGCTGAACTGGGCGAACTTCAACCGCACGCTCTATATTCCCGAAGTGCTGTGCAAAATTATTGACAGGCACTGCTATCCGGCATTGACGAATCAAAGCCATTTGTAACAAAAGGAAATGTTATTATGAAGGCAACCCAATTATATCAACATCTTGAAGCGGATTTTGTTACTCCTGAAATGATTGAAGACTGGGCTGAGCATATGGATCCTGTCGCAAATATTCTGTGTGATAATTTTTTGAAAAGATCAATGGGTTTAGTTTGTGATTTTGCAACCGAAATTAATAAAGTTTACACAGCAGTCTTTCCATCGAAAGATGTTATGCAAAGAATTTTGAACAGCGGAACGAAAGACGCCATGCTTTTTGTTCATCACCCATTAATATGGGATATCAGGAAAGCACCAGAGATTTTTCATCAAATGGACAGAGATTTGGTGAAACAATTTAGAGATAGAAGAATATCCATTTATAATTTTCATGTGCCTTTAGATAATTTTGGTGAATATTCAACCAGCGTAACACTTGCAAACGCTTTGGGAATTAAACCGGAGAAACCTTTTGCCCAATATTTTGGTGCATTGGCAGGGGTTTTCGGGAAAACTGAATTAACAACCGTGCACGATTTGAAAGAAGTATTTGAGAAAGCTGTCGCGCATGAGGTAAGCCTTTATAACTATGGCGATAATGAAATCAAAGACGGGATTGTCGCAGTTGTAGCAGGTGGCGGATTAAAGGAAGCTATCGAAGAAATAGCTCAGAACAACGTAAATACATTTGTTACTGGTATTTCTGTAAAAATTGATTATTCAAGAGAAGCACATCATTTTGCTGAAAAACACAGAATTAATATTCTTGGCGGAACGCATTATTCTACTGAAAAATTTGCTTGTATGGCATTGTGTGGATATTTCAAAAAACTCGGGTTGCATTCAGAATTCGTAGAAGATAAGCCTGTAATAGAGGATATATAAATTTGCCCCTTGTCATTTTTTGTGTACGTTGATATAATGCAGGTGCTAGGAAAAAGAGAGTAGGCAAATGGAAAGCTACAGGGAAGCATTGTCAATGACTGTGAGCGATGCTGCCGGAAATTTGTTGAAGTTCACTTTGGAGCATTTTGGCTGAAACAAAGTAGGTCAGACGGGAGTTCCCGTTATTGAACGTTGAGTTGATGTGTATTTGTCAGTAATGAATAGGAATTAGTTTTTATTGGATTATTTGGTTGAAGGTGCATATCGAAATAGGGTGGTACCGCGTGAGTTGAGCTCTCGTCCCTGTGAATTGATATATTCGCAGAGACGGGAGCTTTTATTATTAATAAAGCATTGGAGGGAACATGAAGCAGCAATTAAACGAATTGCGCGTACAAGCGCTTGAAGAATTACGGGCAGCTGAAGAGTTAAGTGTGGCAAATGAATTGCGTGTAAAATATCTTGGAAAAAAAGGCGAACTCACCGGCATTTTGCGGGGTATGGGTAAACTATCGGCTGAAGAGCGTCCGGTGGTTGGACAAATCGTAAATGAAGTTCGTAATGAACTAGAATCAGCGATTAATTTGCGAATTGAAGAATTGGCAGCGCTTGAGTTGCAAAAAAAAATAGCCAGCGAGAAAATTGATATTACCTTGCCTGGCCGTAGAACCAATATCGGTAAGCTGCATCCGCTGACGCAAACCTTGAATCGTATTAAAGACATTTTTATGAAGATGGGTTATTCGATTGCCGAGGGACCGGAAATCGAGTTTGATTATTTCAATTTTGAATTGATGAATTTACCTAAAGATCATCCGGCTCGGGATATGCAGGACACTTTTTACATTAACGAGAATATTGTTTTGCGTACTCATACGTCTCCAGTGCAGGCGAGAGTTATGCAGAACAATGTTGAAAAAGGGCCGATAAAAATTATTGCGCCTGGGAAAGTGTATCGTTGCGATTATGATGCGACCCATTCACCAGTGTTTCATCAGGTAGAGGGTTTGGTAATCGGTGAAGGAATTTGTTTTGCCGACTTAAAAGGAACACTGATGAAGCTTTTGAAAGAATTATTTGGCGCAAACGTTCGAATGCGTTTACGACCGAGCTTTTTTCCGTTCACCGAACCTAGTGCTGAAGTAGACATCTCTTGTGTAATGTGTGATGGAAGCGGATGCCGGGTGTGTAAACAGACCGGATGGTTGGAAATTCTCGGTTCGGGAATGGTTCACCCGCGAGTTTTGGAAATGAGTGGTTATGATCCTAAAAAAGTCAGCGGTTTCGCGTTTGGGATGGGAATTGAACGCATAGCGATGCTGTATTACGGAATAAATGATTTGCGGTTATTTTATGAAAACGATGTCCGGTTTATCAAACAGTTCTAACAATTTATGCATTCAACAAAATATGAGGTAATAAATGAAAACATCATTAAATTGGCTAAAACGCTATGTGAAAATTGATTGTTCGGCACGAGAATTGGCGGACAAAATCACCGCAGCCGGTATTGAAGTCGCCGGAATTGAATATCATGGAAATAACTTGGAAAATATTGTTGTTGGTAAAATCGAGACTATTGAAAAACATCCCGATGCGGATAAATTGCTGATATGTTCAATAATTGTTGGAGCTGATACGCTGCAAATTGTTACCGGTGCTCAAAATGTTTGTGTCGGACAAAATGTGCCGGTGGCGCTTGTCGGCGCAAAATTACCCGGTGGTTTGGAGATTAAACCGGCGAAATTGCGCGGAATAGATTCTAGTGGCATGCTTTGCTCGGCGGCAGAATTGGCTATTGATTCAAAGTTATTATTGCCGGAAGAACGCGAAGGTATTTTCATATTAAATGAGCAATTTGTTCCCGGAACACCGATTGTGGAAGCAATGGGTTTGAAAGATACTGTTCTCGAATTTGAACCTACCCCTAATCGTGCTGATTGCTTTTCAATTGTCGGGATAGCAAGAGAGGCGGCAGTTGCCTGCAATGTTGAATTAAATGCACCAGTTTGTGAATGTCTGCCACAGTTAACCGAATTGTCAGAAGAATCTATTTCTGTTGAAATTGTTGATAGTGAGCAATGCGCCCGCTTCACGGCAAAAGTGTTGCGAAACGTGAAAGTTGCTGATTCTCCGGAATGGCTGAAACAAGCTCTGCGTTCGGCAGGAATGCGGCCAATAAATAATATTGTCGATGTTACAAATTTTGTAATGCTGGAATTGGGACAACCAATGCATGCCTATGATTTAGATAAATTGTCGGGCGCCAAATTAGTTGTGCGTGCTGCCGTAGCTGGTGAGAAGCTGACTACTCTTGACGAAGTAGAGCGGATACTGACTGAAGATATGATTGTTATTGCCGACGGCGAGCGTGCGGTTGGTATTGCCGGAATTATGGGCGGTTATGATAGTGAAATTTCAGATAGTACCAAAAATATTGTTATGGAGGCGGCAACTTTTAATGCCAAATCTATTCGTCGTGCTGCGAGAGCATTAGGGTTGCGTAGTGAAGCATCTGGACGCTTTGAACGGGGCATAGACGTAGAGCGAATTGCGGCCGCTCAAGAACGCGCGGCACAATTATTGCAGGAAATGGGCGCAGTATCGGCTTGTAGCGGATTGGTTGAATGTTATCCGCGAAAATCAAAACCGGCAATTGTCGGGTTTTCAGCCGCGGAGGTTAATGCGGTATTAGGTACGAAAATTTCTGCACAAAAAATGCTGGAAATTTTGAACAATCTAGGTATTGCAACAGAGGCAGATGGCGAAAAAATGGTTGCAACGGCACCTAGTTGGCGCGGTGATGTCACGCTAATGCAGGATATTGCCGAAGAGATTGGTCGAATATTCGGTTATGACAATATTCCGCTAAAAATGCCTTGTTCAGAGATCACTCACGGCGGTCAATTGCATCTGCAATCTATTGCTGATCGGGTTCGCAGTAGTTTATCAGCTTGCGGGATGGATGAAACAATCAGCTTTAGCTTTATTCATCCGGACAGCTTTGATAAATTAAATTTGCCTGAAAATAGTTCGTTGCGATTGGCAATACCAATTTTGAATCCGATTGTTGCTGAACTCCCAAACATGCGGACTACACTGGTTGACTCGGTTTTGAATTCTTTGAAATACAATTTAGCTCACAAAAATGACGATCTGAAAATTTATGAAATCGGTGCAGTTTATTTGCCGGAAAATCTGCCGCTGGAGCAGTTACCGTTGGAAAAAATGAAAGTTTGTGGTGCGCTGTGCGGACGGATGGCGTCGGTTTCCTGGTATTCTGGTCGGGAAGCGATTGACTTTTACTCAGCAAAAGGGGTGGTGGAAGAGTTATTGGCTGATTTGCAAATATTGAATTGCGAATTTGCGGTTTGTACTACCAATCCGCTGTATCATCCCGGAAAAAGTTGTGCGATCAATCACGACGGTTTGAATATCGGGTTTATTGGTGAATTGCACCCGTTCGTTTGTAAAAACTATGATATCGGTGTTCCCGTGTACATATTTGAATTGGATTTACAATTGCTCGCCGAATTAGCTTGTCTAAACCAAAAATATTTTGCTTTACCGAAATACCAGGCAGTAAAACGAGATATAGCGCTAATTTTGCCTGGTGAAGTACCGGCAATGTCAGTCCAGCAAGAGATATTACAGGAATCAGGGGAATTATTGACGGGAATTCGCTTGTTTGATCTGTATAGTGGCGACAGAATGCCGCAAGGTAAAAAAAGTCTGGGATTCTCGCTATATTACTGCGCTGATGATCATACGCTTACTGATAGTGAAATTGAAACTGAGATAGCTCAAACAGTAAAAATGTTAGCTGAAAAATTTGCTGCTGAAATTCGAATTGCATAATAAAACAACCGCTCAATTGAGCGGTTGTTTTATTATCGAAACTGAATATTTAAATTTATCTTTTGTCACCAGCGATTAACAATGTGATTGATATCAGTAAACCAATAGCAACCGCAATTAGATAGTTTTGGATATTATTCATGAATGGCAGCATTAATATTCCGCCGAACGGAGCTGAAACAGTGAGGTTAAGCCATGCTGCAATGCCCGCGCCGACCGCTGAACCGATAACAGCTGCGAATATTACTCGAAGCGGATTGAGAGCAAGAAAAGGTATTGTACCTTCGGTTAGTCCGAGTACGCCAGTGAAAATAGCTGCCATTGCTGTTCTCTTAGGTTGAAAACAAAATAGAGTCGGTCGTATTAAGCTGGTTATCCCTACGGCCAGCGGTGGTATTGATAAAGCTACGGCAACAGGCCCCATTGCCGCATATACTTTGAACTGGATGACCAGGATAGCTACGGTCAAAAACACAAATTTGCTTATTGGCCCGCCGGCGTCATAAGCAATTAATCCGCCCATTATCACTGCGACTAATATTTTTACAAACGGCGTTGCTATTGTAAAAGATTGGCTTATCCAACTGACAAAATATGATGTTGGATCACCGATCAGGAAGAACATTATAAAACCGGTTGCAATAACGGTTAGCAGCGGAATCAAAACAACATTTTTTATCGATAGCAATTTAGATTTGAATGTTCGTTTGTCTAAATGGTGTGCAATATAACCGGATATGAAACCGGTTATTATACCGCCGATAAAATTGACATCAATTCCGCTATTGTCGGTACTGATGGCATCAGCCAACAAGCCGGTGACAAGTCCGGGGATAATTCCGTTGCGTCCGGCAATGCTATATGCTATTGCCGCTGATAATACTGAAGAGGTCATTGTAAAAGTATTAGCTGCAAGTTTTGCGACCAAGTTGGAAATTTCGTTTAATAATCCGCTGTTGAATTGGTGGCTGGTTGCGCTAAGCAGACTTAAGGCTATCAGCACACAACCAGTAGTTATAAGCGGGATCGTCGCAGCAAGCCCGAACATAAGATGCTTGCGAAGTTCAGATAATGTTTTTTTCATAGTTATCTCCAAGAAAATTAATAAGTTGATTATATTTGTTTTTTCTATAGCGTTCAACATAATTCAGCGTATATTTTGCGCAATTGCAGTGAAATTTTCAAAAATCGGTTTGAATCGATAAAAAAGTGCAAAAATTACTTGCGCGAGTCCGGTATATGTTATATAATACGCGTTGTCATTCCTCGATAGCTCAATGGTAGAGCACGCGGCTGTTAACCGCGGGGTTGTAAGTTCGAGTCTTACTCGAGGAGCCAATTTCCGGCCCGTTGGTCAAGTGGTCTAAGACACCGCCCTTTCACGGCGGCTACAGGGGTTCGAATCCCCTACGGGTCACCATTCCTGGGCGATTAGCTCAGCCGGGAGAGCGCCTGCCTTACAAGCAG